>NZ_JAQQFR010000004.1:0-395398 GCF_046025915.1 Herbaspirillum rhizosphaerae
CGTAGCGAGCTTTTTTTATCTGCGGTCTCCCACAGGGTGCCGGTTTCGATCGGTAATGACCCATGCTATCTGCGTGGTGTCATCGGCGACATGTCGAATCCGGACTTGAATGCGCGAAGACCGGAGTCTTCGCGTCAGAACATTCGATCGTGTCGATTAGATAGGACGAATGTTGGTAGCTTTTTCGCCCTTAGGACCAGTGCCACGCTCAAACGACACGCGTTGGTTTTCAGCCAGGCTCTTGAAGCCGGTCGATTGGATGTCCTGGAAATGCGCGAACAGATCGTCGCCGCCTTGATCAGGCGTGATGAAGCCGAAGCCCTTGGAATCGTTGAACCATTTGACTGTGCCGGTTTGTGATGTAGACATGTTTTACTTCCTTGAAAAAATGAGGGACTACGCCCGAAGCGCACCCGAGATCAAGCAAGATGTAACCGAAGAGAGTCAAACAGATATGGCTTGTGAACAAGCGCAAGGGAGAGAGACCAACAATAACGACGACTTGATGTAAGTGCAAAATTCAATATACAGGTAAATCAGAGACTTACCTAAGCATATCGTGATAATTAAAGATTTATTTTCTGAGACCGGCTTGGCGCACGGTCTCAATTTCAGTTCAGTTATAGCCGTAAGTCGGCGCCGGTGCGCGCTGCAGCAGCTGCGCGATGGCGCGTTGCAGGCGCTCATCGATGCGTTTGCCGCGCGACGCATTGTCCGCCGTCGTCAGTTCCAGTTCGCGAAAATAGACGCGCACTGATTTTTCCGCCGTCACCAGTTCAAGCCGGTGCGCATGTTCATGCGTCAGATCGGCGCCGATGTCCCACACGCAGTCGACGATCTGTACTTCCTGTCCAAGCGCAATAGCCATCGCTTTGGCAGAAATCGCAGCAGCGCCGGCGGAACGTTCGATGATGGTGTCGGTCATGGTGCGATTCCGGTGCGAACGTCAGTGAGTGGGCGGTGCTGTATATGCTGCTTAATAGCGACGACGTTGCTGACCACCACCGACCGGTCCGCGTTTTTCCAGATGACGGAAAGTGATGCGGCCCTTGCTCAGGTCGTAAGGCGACAGTTCCAGCGTGACTTTGTCGCCGGCCAGGATGCGAATATGGTTCTGACGCATCTTGCCGGAGGTATAGGCGATCAGTCGATGACCATTTTCCAGATTGACGCGAAAGCGCGAGTCCGGCAGGACTTCTTCGACGAGGCCGTTCATTTCGAGTAATTCTTCTTTAGCCATGGTAGTTTCCAGGTAAGGCGCTCGACGGGCGAAACGGGCACGCAGCAATCGAGCTGCACGGCATTCGCCAGAGAACGCAGAAAAAAGAGACCGGTTGCCGCGCGAGCGGACCAGTGCGATTTTGCTTTTCGTTCAGGTATCCAAACAAGGATACACAAAAAGACTTTTGCGCCAGAGGTACAACGTTGCCGGCAGCAGGACGGTTTACTACGGGACGGGCCGACTGCTCGAGAACGACAGAAGCACGACCGAAAAGAGTGGAGACGGGCAATGCAGCGGGCCAGTCCGGAAAAGGGCGTATCGCCCAACTAACCGCTATTATACCTTGTTGCCGGCGGTAGGGTCAGATTAGCCTGCTGCGGGAAGGTATAAACGGCCAGGAAAGCCCGTAGTTTGGCGATTTTAATTGCTATTGGCGACGCTTGCGCGCACTATAACTGGATTCTACGATTGAAAGTGAGCTCTCATGTCTCAAGCGTCAACCGAAGTAAAAGTGACTAAAGCAGGTGTTGGTTTTTCCGTCTGCGTCGAGTTCGTCAACCGCGAGTGCTTCATCTCCAACGAAGCGCTGATCAAGCTGGCCTCCCAGATGTTCACCGCCATCGGCCCGATGAAGACTTTCCGTGAGCTCGAACCCAACATCACCGGCGTCGCGCGCCGCATGGTGCGTGCAGGCGTGCAGGGCACACCGCTGCAACTGACACCCAATACCTTTCAATAGTAGCAACACTTCGCAGCAGTCGCAGCGACATCGTTCGGGGAATTGCTTCGAATGGGTTGCCTGTCGGCACTATTAGCGCCAGTGTTGCCGCCCTGGTCTTTTACAACCGTATTTTTCTCGTTTTTTCTCGCTTTTTATTTTGTATGAGCATTGCCGGTGACCCCTTGGCGGTCTTCCGGTAGCAGCAGATTCCCGCGGGTGTTGCAACTTAACTTCGCTGATTCCGTCACAAGCGAGTAAACTGCGTCACCATCCGGCCGCGCCCCTGCGGCCTAAAAGAACCTGTGAGTCTCACCATGTCTGAAGCACCTCTCCCTCAATTTTCCGATCTCAATCTCAGTGAACCGCTGTTGCGCGTCCTGAAAGAACTCGGTTACGAAACACCCTCGCCGATCCAGGCTGCCACCATCCCCACCTTGCTGAGTAATCGCGACGTGCTGGGCCAGGCGCAGACCGGCACCGGCAAAACCGCGGCGTTCGCGTTGCCGATTCTGTCGCGCATCGATATCCGCCAGACTGCGCCGCAAGCGCTGGTGCTGGCGCCGACACGCGAACTGGCGATCCAGGTCGCTGAAGCGTTCCAGCGTTATGCCACGCATATTCCCGGCTTTCACGTCCTGCCGATCTACGGCGGTCAGAGCTACGGCCCACAACTGAGCGCACTACGCCGCGGCGTGCACGTTGTGGTCGGCACTCCCGGCCGCGTGATCGACCATCTGGACAAGGGTTCGCTCGATCTGTCGCAACTGAAGACCATGGTGCTCGACGAAGCCGATGAAATGCTGCGTATGGGTTTCATCGACGATGTCGAATCGATTCTGCAAAAGACTCCGGCCTCGCGCCAGACCACGCTGTTCTCGGCGACCATGCCAGCCGTCATCAAGCGCATCGCCAAGACCTATCTGCGCGATCCGGCTGAAATCACCGTCGCCGCCAAGACCGGTACTGCAGAAAACATCCGCCAGCGCTACTGGCTGGTCAGCGGTATGCACAAGCTCGACGCATTGACGCGTATTCTGGAAGTCGAACCCTTTGACGGTCTCATAATTTTTTCTCGCACCAAGCTCGGCACCGAAGAGCTCGCCGGCAAATTGCAGGCGAGGGGGTTTGCCGCCGCCGCCATCAACGGCGATGTCCAGCAACAGCAACGCGAACGCACCATCCAGCAACTGAAGGACGGCCAGATCGATATCCTGATCGCCACCGACGTTGCCGCGCGCGGCCTCGATGTTGAACGCATCAGCCACGTCATCAACTACGACGTGCCTTACGATCCGGAAAGCTACACCCACCGTATCGGCCGCACCGGCCGTGCCGGTCGCAGTGGCGAAGCCATCCTCTTCATCACCCCGCGTGAGAAGAATCTGCTCAAGAGCATCGAGCGCTCGACGCGCCAGCCGATCACGCAAATGACCTTGCCGAGTGTGCAGGCCGTCAATGATGTGCGTGTGGCGCGCTTCAAGGAACAGATCGGTGAAACGCTGGCCGACGGCGGTCTCGACATCTTCCGCTCGCTGATCGAAGACTACGAGCGCGAACAAAATGTCACGGCGGTCGATATCGCTGCAGCGCTGGCCAAGATGGCGCGCGGCGACGTGCCGCTGTTGCTCGACAAGAACCAGCGCGAGCCTGAGTTCGTCCGCAACGACGACCGCGCCCCGCGTGAACGTCCGGATCGTTCGCCGCGTGCCGAACGTGGAGAGCGTGGCGACCGTCCTGATCGCCATGAACGTACCGAGCGTCCAAGCTACGGCACCAAGGAGCGCATCGTCCGCGCCGCCGATCCCGGCATGCAGACCTTCCGCATCGAAGTCGGCCATCAGCACGGCGTCAAGCCGGGCAACATCGTCGGTGCGATTGCCAACGAAGCCGGCATGGATTCCAAGCATATCGGTCGCATTGAAATTTATGATGACTACAGCGTCCTCGACCTGCCGGACGACATGCCGCCCGATCTGATCGACCATCTGAAATCGGTGCGTGTCGCCGGCCAGCAATTGCAGATCAGCCGTGACGATGGCAGCGCCGCAGCTGCACCACGCGCCGCACGGAGCGAGCGCACGGAGCGTCCCGAACGTGCTGAGCGCACTGAACGCAATGACCGTCCCGAGCGCGGTGAACGTGCAGAACGCACAGAACGCACTGAGCGTCCGCGTCCGACCAAGGCTGATTTCGCGGCGCACACAACACAGACTTATCGTATCGAAGTCGGTCATGACCATGGCGTCAAACCAGGCAACATCGTCGGCGCCATCGCCAACGAAGCCGGCATGGATGCCAAGCATATCGGCCGTATCGAAATTTTTGACGACCATAGCGTATTGGATCTGCCGGGCGACATGCCGGATGATCTGGTGCAGCATCTCAAGAAAGTCTGGGTCGCCGGTCAGCAACTCAAGATCAGCGTAACCGAAGAGCGTCCACCGATGTTGCGTGCCGAACGTGGCCCGCGTGGTGATCGCGATCAGCGCGATAGCCGTCCTGAACGTAATGATGATCGCCCTGTGCGCGCAGATCGTGCAGAGCGTACCGACCGCACCGAGCATGCTGAGCGTTCCGAACGTCCCAACCAGGGGCCTGTCGAGGAACCACGCAAAGGCAAGGGCAAGGAAAAGGGCAAGCCGGAATTCCAGATGCAGACCTTCCGCATCGAGATCGGCCGCGCGCATGCCGCGACGCCTGCCGGTATTGTCAACGCCATCGCCACCGAAGCCGGGCTCGAAGCCAAGCACATCGGTCGCATCGACATCCATGACGATCACAGCACTCTTGACCTGCCTGCCGGTATGCCGAAGCCGCTGCTGCATCAGTTGAAGGCAGTGGAGATCGACGGTCGCAAGATGAACATTAGCATCATTGGCACCGGCACCGAGCACCACGACAAAACACCGGCGAAGAACGCCACGCCACCGAAGGTCAACAGCAGCGCCCGCGCAGGCCGTCCTGGCGACAAGCGTTCAGATAAGCGCGATGCGCGCCCTGATACGCGTGTATCCGGCCAGGCCAAGCCGCATCGCAAGGGTGGCAAGCCTGAGTAATTGAAGTAATCAGTATGGTGAAATAAAAAAACGGCGCGAATGACTTCGCGCCGTTTTTTATTGATACCGCCATTCAATCAGCGCTTGCCGTGGAATGACAAGAAGGAAGTCGCCTTCAGCGCAAATGACTACGCAAGGTATCCCCTTCGTAATCCCAACGGAACTGCCCGCGCCGCTGCAACTCCGGCACGGCAAGCTCGACAAAATCATCGAAGCCTTCCGGCAAATGCGCCGGGGTGATCACAAAACCGTCAGCACCTTGTTGCGCCACAATATGCTCCATCCAGTCCGCGATATGCGCCGCCGTGCCCGCAACTTGCGGCACCAGCACGCCGCTCGCATACAGACGACCGATATCGGCCAGCGTCAGGCTGCCTTCGCGCGATAACTCCTTCACCAGCTTGAACAGGCCTTGCATACCTTCGACCTGGATGTCGTCAATCGGAGCATCCAGTGCGTACTTTGAAAAGTCCACGTTCATGTGGCTCGACAGCGTCGACAGGCCAACAGCCGGATCGACCATGGCGTTATGGCGAGCGCGCTGTTCTTCCGCCTGTTCCTTGCTGGCAGCGACAAACGGCATGACGGCGGTCAATACCTTGATGTCCTGTGGTCGCCGGCCAAATTTCTCCGCGCGGCTTTTCAGATCCTGATAGAAGCGGTGCATGCGCGCCAGATCCGGCTGGATACCAAATACCACCTCGGCCCAGCGCGCTGCAAAATCCTGCCCACGATGCGAAGAGCCGGCCTGAATGATCACCGGCCCACCTTGTGGTGATGCGGGAATATTCAGCGGACCACGCACGTTGAAGTGTGTGCCGCGATGGTCAATCGGATTGACCTTGTCCGGATCGGCATAGTGCCCACCGTCTGCATCCAGTAGGAGCGCTTCCGGTTGCCAGCTGCGCCACAGCTTGTGAGTGACATCGAGAAATTCGTCGGCACGGTCATAGCGCTCGTCATGTCCCAGCGTCTCGCGCAGGCCGAAGTTATCGGCCTCGCCCTGATTGACCGAGGTCACGACATTCCATGCCGCGCGTCCCGCCGACAGATGGTCGAGTGTGGAAAATTCTCGCGCCAGACTATATGGCTGCGAATACGTCGTCGAGCGCGTGGCGCCGAGACCGATGCGCGACGTCACCGCCGCAATCGCACCCAGCACCGGCAGCGGATCCATACGCGTCGCATCTTGATCGCCGTAGGCAAGGCCATAGCGATGATCGCCGCCGAAACGTGTCGATACCGCCAGCCGATCCGCAAAAAACAGCAAGTCGAACTTGCCGCGTTCCAGCGTCTGGGCAATGCGTTTGTAATAGTCCAGCGTCAGGAAACCGCCGGGCTGGCTTTGCGGATGCCGCCACAACACCTGGCTGTGGGCGGCATTGCCGGCGATGAGAAAGGCAGCGAGATGAATAGTCATGGCTACAGCAGCGCTTCGCCGTAGACCTTGTCTTTGACCTGCACCGGATTCTTGATCAGATTCAACTTGTAGAAGGCTTCGACGATTTGCTGTTGTTCCTGAATGATGCCGGCATCGATCGGCACCGTGGTGTAGTTGCGGCGTTCGGTTGCCAAGCGCAATACCTTGGGATCGACACCCAACTGCGGCGCCAGCAGATCGGCAGTTTCCTGCGGATGTGCCTGCGTCCAGTTGTTGGTCTTTTTCAATTCTGCAAACAGGATGCGGATGATGTTCTTGTTCTGGTCAACGAACTTCGGTGTGGCCAGATGGAAGGTACGATTGTTCGACAGGCCGGTGCCGTCACGCAGGATGCGAGGACGCGTCGCCAGTTCCTGACCCGCGAGGAAGGGATCCCACAAGCCAGCCGCATCGACATTGCCCGATTGAAAAGTCGCACGCACGTCGGCGGCGTTGGAGACATACACGGGCACGATATCGTTGTAGCTCAGACCGGTTTCTTCCAGCGCGCGCACCAGCAGGTATTGCACATTCCAGCCACGGCCCAGCGCGACTTTCTTGCCCTTCAATTCCTTGATCGAACGGATCGGTGAATCCTGTGCGACAAAGATACCGATGCCTTTCGGATACGGCTGCTCGGCGGCCAGATAGACGGCATTCACGCCGGAAGCATTGGCAAAGACCGACGGCGTGTCGGCGGCATGGCCGAAATCGATGGCGTCGGCATTCAAGGCTTCAGTCAGCTGCGGCCCGGCAGCGAATTCAAACCATTTCACTTTCCAGCCCAGTGGTGCCAGCGCCTTTTCCAGGTTGCCGGTGCCCTTGAGAATGTTGAGTGTGTTGAACTTTTGATAGCCGATGCGCAGCGTGCGCTCTTCGGCGGCGCTGCTCCATGCTGCAGTTCCCGCCAATGTTGCCGCTGCTGTCGCTTGTAAA
Source organism: Herbaspirillum rhizosphaerae (assembly GCF_046025915.1). Taxonomy (GTDB): domain Bacteria; phylum Pseudomonadota; class Gammaproteobacteria; order Burkholderiales; family Burkholderiaceae_D; genus Herbaspirillum; species Herbaspirillum rhizosphaerae_A. Next base: position 7,356 of record NZ_JAQQFR010000004.1, read on the forward strand.
AGCAGGCGGCGTTTGTTCGATGTTGTCATGTCCTGCCCCGTAGAATTGTGTGGGCGTCAAGACTAAACAAATCGGTGTGGAATCAGAACGAATGCTTTCGATGATGCTTAGGTGATTTCTGCATATCTTCGGCGTGATGACATGCAAATATTGATCAGAAGTTCATTCACGACCGATCAGGCATCGCCCAGCAAATCGTGTGCGTTGAGGATGGTGAAGGCGATCTCGGGATTGTTTTCCAGGCATCTGCGAATCGCCGCCGGCACTGCCTGGCGCGTCTTCTTGCATAGACCGGGACGATCTTCCAGCAGGATCATGAAGCCGCGCACCGTGCGCACTTCGCGCGGACTGGGTGTGATGTGCAGGACAACGCCGAGCTGCTTGTACAGCAAGTTGCTGACGTGCTGAAGGTCTTCGTAGCTGTTGATGCGATCAATGCGTTCTATCAGCCTGCGCTCTTGTTCTTGGGTTAGCGAGAGAATGCGCACATCGGTATCGGCATCTGTTTCGGCTTGGCTAAGCAGCGCTTCGCGATCGCAGACGCAAGCGCCGGGTGGGCACTCCTTGCGGATGGGGATACCGGAAATCGACTGCAACATGCCAACTCCTGAATTTCGACTTTTAACCAAGAACCGATTTTCACTTCCATATTGCCGTTCCATAGTATAGCGGGTTGTATACTGCGGACTTCGCAACCCGCTCCCGGCGCTCTGCATTTTGCACCCAACCGGAGCGTATTCGCCTCACCGCCACGAAAGTCATCATGAGTACCCTGCCAGCCTGTCCGCAATGCCAATCCGAATTCACTTACGAAGACGGTGGGCTCTATATCTGTCCCGAATGTGCGCATGAATGGTCGGCGCAAGCGGCAGAGACTGCGGAAGAAACCACCAAAGTGTGGCGCGACGCCGCCGGCAATATTCTGCAGGACGGCGACACCGTTACCGTGATCAAGGATCTCAAACTCAAGGGCGGCGGCGGTGTCGTCAAGATCGGCACCAAGGTCAAGAACATCCGTCTGGTCGACGGTGACCATGACATCGATTGCAAGATCGACGGCTTCGGCCAGATGGGCCTGAAGACCGAGTTCGTTAAAAAAGTCTGAAGAACATCAACGAGGAGACACTCCAATGTCCGAGGTATTGAAGCTGGGTTTGATGGGCTACGGCTTTGCCGGCTCGACTTTTCACGCACCGGTGATCGCGCATAGCGGCCGCACGGCGGTTGCCGTGATCGCGACCTCGCAGACCGAACGCGCCCGCGCCGACTATCCTGATGCCGACATCGTGCCTGACTTCGATACTTTGCTGGCTCGTGAAGACATCAGTTGCATCGTCATTGCCACACCCAACGACACCCATTTCGACCTTGCCCGCCGCGCGTTGAACGCCGGCAAGCATGTTGTCGTCGACAAGCCCGTGACCTTGTCCGGTGCCGATGCGCAAACGCTCGCAGCTTTGGCGGCGCGGCACGGCTTGTTGTTTGCGCCATTTCACAATCGGCGCTGGGACGGCGACTTCATGACCTTGCGGGCGTTGATTGCTGACGGCAAGCTGGGACGCGTGACGCATTACGAATCGCACTTCGATCGTTTTCGGCCGGCGATTCCGAAACGCTGGCGCGAAGAAGCCGCACACGGCGGTGGCTTGCTGTTTGACCTCGGGCCGCATCTGATCGACCAGGCGCTGGCCTTGTTTGGCGCGCCGCAATCCATCTCGGCGACCGTAAGACAGCAGCGCGACAATGCGCAGGTACCGGACTACGTCCATCTGCAATTGCACTATGCCGACAAGGAAGTGATCCTGCACGCCAGTGCGTTGACGGCCTTGCCGCCGCCGCGTTTTACTGTGCATGGCACGCGCGGTAGTTACGTCATCAGCGGCCTCGACGTGCAGGAAGACCAGCTCAAGGCCGGTCTGCGTCCCGGCGATGCGGAGTTCGGAAAGAATGTCGCCGGTCTCTTGCGCGAAGCCGACAGTGATCGCGACACACAGTCGGCTTGCGCCACACAGGATGGTGACTACGTCGGCTTCTATCGCGCACTGGCAGCGACGGTACTCGACGGCAAGCCTTTCCCGATCGCAGCGCAAGATGCGGTCGACGTGATGACCATCATCGACCTCGCCATCCGCAGTGATACCGAGGGACGGCGTTTGCCATTTTCCCCAGCTGCCGCCACCCAATAACAAACAGGGACGATTGTTACGGCATCGTCCTTGCTTGTCCCGTTGATGTAAGAACTGAGGTCACTGCACGACTAAGCCTCATTACAAAAACATCATCAGCGAGGGCGGCAATGAACGAACGGCTTTGGAGTTTTTCCGGCGGTGATCACGGGCAATGGCGCGTCACCAGCGTGACCGCCATCACCGGTGCATCACTAGCCATGGCATCCCAGCTCGATATCATCAACGGCGCGCCAATCAGGCCGTTTGTGTGGAGCCTGCAAGGCGTCACCAGCAACGAACGCTATGTGCAGCAAGATGAAAAGCAAAAACTCGTTGCTGTTCAGCAAGGTCTGGGACGCGCATCATCCACGCAAGCAGCGCTGATCCCGATTCGCAAGAATGCCGCGTGGTGGGCATTCACCCAGGATGAGCGCCGCGACATCCTCGAAGCCAAATCACGCCACATCGAAATCGGCCTGCGCTATCTGCCGCCAATTGCTCGCCGTTTGCATCACTGTCGCGATCTTGCCACGGCCCAGCCCTACGATTTTCTGACCTGGTTTGAATTTGCGCCCGAGCACGCCACGGCCTTCGACGATTTGCTCGGCGCTCTGCGCAGCACGCCGGAATGGGCTTATGTCGAACGCGAAACTGAGCTGCGTTTGCAGCGCAATTGAGACACCAGAACCGTCCGCAAATCCGCACTGCGCGGTGCTGCGCAGCAATAATGTAGCTTTCCGGACAATATATATTTTCGCTGGGTTTAAAACGCGGTAATCTGCATTTAAGCCCGGCGCCATGGGCGAGGGGATACATTAAAACGACAGTAAGCGGGGGACGATCATCATCATGAAACAACTTTCCAACATGCGGATTTCCAGCCGCCTGATCTTCGGTTTTGCCATCGTTCTTATCCTGGCAATCATCTCCACGTCGATGGGATTGATCAACGCCCGGCGCAATGCAGAATCCACCCGCGCCATGATGGAACAGCCGCTGGCCAAAGAGCGGCTGGTGGCGGACTGGTTCGTACTCACTTATTCAGCGATCGTGCGTACATCGATGATTGCCCGCAGCTCCGACGCCAATCTGTCGGAAACCTTCAAGGAAGCCATCGCTGCCAGTGTCGTCTCCGGCAGCGCCATCATTAAACAAATCGAGCCACGCCTGAGTTCGGAAGACGAAAAAGCCCTGTTCAAGGAAATCGTCGCCGCGCGCGCCAAGTACCAGAGCGCCAAGGAAGCGGTGATGAACACGCGCAAGACCGGTGACGCCGCCGCTGCCGAGAAAACTTACAAAGAAATCTTCGAGCCCGCCTCCAAGGCCTATGCCGACAAGGTCAATGCACTGCTAGCAATGCAACGCAAGGCGATCGACCAGATGGCGCTCGACATCGACCGCACCAATACCCACGGCATGCAGCTGATGATGATGCTGGGAGTGTTGCTGGTCGTCATCAGCGTCGTCGCGGTGCTGATTATTTCGCGCAGCATCACGACGCCGTTGAAGCGCGCATTGCAAGTCGCCAAGATGGTGGCGGCAGGTGACCTCACCGCCAATATCGAGAAGCAGGGCAAGGATGAAATTGCCGAACTGATGCAGGCGCTCGATGAAATGAATGAAGCGCTGCGCAAGATCGTGTCGGAAGTACAACTGGGGACCGAATCGATTTCGACCGCCGCCAACGAGATCGCCTCCGGCAATTTCGACCTCTCTTCACGTACCGAACAGCAGGCCGGTTCGCTGGAAGAAACTGCTGCTTCGATCGAACAACTGACCTCCACCGTCAAGCAAAACGCCGAGAACGCACGTCAGGCCAACGAGCTTGCACTGAGCGCATCCGACGTCGCCGTCAAAGGCAGCGGAGTCGTGTCGCAAGTGGTCGATACCATGGGTGCCATCAACGAATCCTCGAATAAGATTGTCGACATCATCAGTGTCATCGATGGTATTGCCTTCCAAACCAATATCCTCGCCTTGAACGCTGCCGTGGAAGCAGCACGCGCCGGCGAACAGGGCCGCGGCTTTGCGGTGGTCGCCTCGGAAGTGCGCAGTCTGGCGCAGCGCAGCGCGGCCGCCGCCAAGGAAATCAAGACGCTGATCGGCGACTCGGTGGAAAAGGTCGGTTCCGGCAGCAAGCTGGTGGAGCAAGCCGGTGCGACCATGAGCGAGATGGTGGAAAGCGTCAAACGCGTCACCTTGATCATGGGCGAGATCGCCACCGCCAGCCACGAACAAAGCGCTGGCATTGAGCAGATCAACCAGGCCGTGACCGAGATGGACAACACTACGCAGCAAAACGCTGCGCTGGTGGAGCAAGCAACCGCTACCTCGGAACTCTTGCAAGCGCAGGCCGGCAAGCTGGCCGAGGCCGGACGGCAATTCAAACTGAGTCGCGTCTGATTGATTGCCGCGTTCAACGTAAAACGGGCGCCTTTTTACAGGCGCCCGTTTTATTTTTGTCATCACAAGTGATGGCTATTTAACGTCAGAACGTTTCCCAATCTTCCGAGTTGTCGTTGACCGGTTTTCTCCCGGGTTGCGGTGGCGCGATCAACCGTGTAGCAGGGTCTTTCGAAGCCCGCGTGATTGCAGCAGGGCGTTGTGGCGAAACATTTTTTAGCGGTGTACGTGTTGTGGCAACTGCTGCTGCACGTGGTGCTGTATAGGATGGTGTAACGCTAACGCCGTTGGCATCCAGCTTGAACACACTGACAACTTGCGCCAGACGTGCGGCCTGATCCTGCAGCGACCCTGCTGCCGCAGCAGCTTGTTCGACCAGTGCGGCATTTTGCTGTGTGACCTGATCCATCTGCGTAATGGCGCGATTGACCTCGCCGATGCCGGTGCTTTGTTCCTGCGTCGCAGCGCTGATTTCCGCCACGATATCGCTGACACGTTTGACGCTGCCGACGACGTCGGACATGGTCTTGCCGGCTTGTTCCACCAGACGCGTGCCGGAGCCGACCTTGTCGACCGAATCGTCGATCAGCGATTTGATTTCCTTGGCCGCCGATGCCGACCGTTGCGCCAGGCTGCGCACTTCCGATGCGACCACCGCAAAGCCGCGGCCCTGTTCGCCGGCGCGAGCAGCTTCCACGGCAGCGTTCAAGGCGAGGATGTTGGTCTGGAAGGCAATGCCGTCAATCACGCTGATGATGTCGACGATGCGGCGCGAGGATTCATTGATGGCGCCCATGGTATCAACTACCTGCCCAACCACGTTGCCGCCTTCGATGGCGACCTTGGACGCCGACAAAGCCAGCTCATTGGCTTCGCGCGCGTTGTCGGCATTCTGTTTCACGGTGGAGGTCAACTGCTCGACGGCAGAGGCGGTCTCTTCCAGCGAGCCGGCCTGCTGTTCGGTGCGCGAAGACAGATCGAGATTGCCGGTAGCGATTTCGGATGAGGCGGTGGCGATGGTGTCGGCACCCGAGCGCACTTCGCGTACGGTCTTGAGCAAGTTCTGTGTCATGTCGTGCAGACCTTGCAGCAACTGGCCTATTTCATCCTTGCGATCCACCACGACATGCGTGCTGAGATCGCCTGCAGCAACGGCTGCGGTAGCTTGTACGGCACGGTGCAGTGGACGCGTGATACCTTCGGCCAGACGCCATGAAATCACGATACCCAGCAGCAGCGCGATGACACCGACCGCGATCAGGATGGCGCGGCCGGAACGGTATTGATCGTCGACGATACTGGCATTGCGATTGATCACATCCTTTTGGTGAAGGGCCACAGCGTTGACACGTGCCGAGTATTCCTTCATGGCTGGAATCAGCTTGCTATCGAGTTCGGCCAAGGCGCCGGCTTCATCGCCAGCCTCTTTCATTTTGAAAACCTTGTTGCGTAAATCGTTGTATACCTTGCGCTGATCCAGCAGCGCGTTAAACAATTTTCGCCCTTCGTCGGACTTGACCATCTCATCGAGCTGCTTCTGAACTGCGCTGGTGCGATCGACAGTCCCGGCAACCTGATCCTTGAAGAACTTTTGATGATCGGCGTTATTGCTCTTGATGAATGCCACGGTACGCACACCATTGGCGTCGATATTGGCGGCCCATTCGGAGGCCAGGCGTTCTTTCTGGAGATCCTGGCTTATCATGCTCGCGGTGCGGCTGCCGATGTCCTGCAGGCGCCAGACGCCGATCACCGTCATCAACACCAGCAGGGATAACACCAGCGCAAAGCCGAGGCCCAGTCGCGAACCAATACGGATATTTTTCATGTTTGTCTCGTCCAGATATTGTTGTTCCCGTACCGGGGATGCACGGGGCAAGATGCATATTAGTTCAGCACGAAGCGTCGCAATTGAGCGAAAAAGCCGGTAAAGCGGCGCTTTATGGCCTCTGTAACTGACTACATGACAACAATGTTTACGTTTGTTGTTGAAAGATCAATCAACGTGACGTCAGACTGCCGATCCGCCGGTGATGTCGTTGCCGTCATTGAGCACGACGCGATTACGTCCCTGCGATTTGGCGAGATACATCGCGGCATCGGCCAAGCGCAATAAGGTGTCCGTGCTCATGCTGTCGTCGACCTGTACGGCGATGACACCGATGCTGCAGGTGACGAAGCCGAAGGGCGAATCTTCATGCGGGATATGCAGGTTCTCGATGGCGGCCCGGATATTTTCGGCCAGTTGTATGGCGCGTTCGCTGTCGCTTTCGGCCACGATGATGGAGAACTCTTCGCCGCCGTAACGCGCCGCCAGGTCTGTGGCGCGGCGCGAGCTGGTGCGCAGGATCTGCGCCACGGTGCGCAGGCAGGCGTCGCCTGCCAGATGGCCGTAGCGGTCGTTGTAATTCTTGAAAAAGTCCACATCCAGCATCAACAGCGCCAGCGGTTTTTGCGATCGTACGGCACGCCGCAGTTCGCTGGTCAGCGCTTCGTCGAAACGGCGGCGGTTGGCAATGCCGGTCAGGCTGTCGGTGGCGCTGAGGGCTTCAAGCTTTTGATTGGCCAGTTCCAGCTCACGCGTGCGCGCGGCAACCTGTTCTTCCAGATGTTCGTTGTGCTGATACACCTTGCTGGCCATTTCATTGAAGCGCTGCGACAGCACGGTGATCTCGTCCTTGCCCTCGTAGTCCATGCGGATCAGGTAGTTGCCGGTCTTGGTCTCTTTCATGACGCCGACCAGCTGTTTGAGCGGCAACGAGATGCTGCGTGCAATGATGAAGGACAGCGCGAACGACACGATGAAGCACAGCACACCGATCAGGATGATCTTATTGCGGATCGATCGTACTTCGGCATTGAGCGCATTGAGCGGCGTGGTGCTGACCACCATCCAGTCGGTATGCGGAATCGGGGCAAAGGCGGCCAGGTGTTTCTTCTTGTTGCCGTCCTGATAAGAGGTGAAATCCTTGCCGCCATTGGCGACCGTCTGGGCGATGGCTGCGACCAGGCCTGATTCGACTGCATCGCTGTTGTCCTGGCCGCCGCTGACGACAATACGGCCATCACGGCTGTCGACCACGAACAGCCGTGAGCCATAGCCCAGATCGACTGAATCGAAGATACGTGAAAAATGCGTCGGCTTGAGTCCGATGAACAAGGTGCCCGCCAGCCGGTTGTTGCCCTTGAAGAGAATGTCGCGCAGCATCACCACGCTCTTCTGGCCGGCAGCGGTGCTGTAGACACCCCAGTATGGCCGGCCCTTCATATCGGGTGCGTCGTCGGCGAAATGCGCGACACCATTACCGAGTTGTGCAAACACTTGCGAATCGATGATCCTGTGCTTGCGATCCAGCACGTATTTCTGGTTGATGTATTCGAAGGAGCCGTAGTTCTCCAGCATCAGCCGGGTCATGCCTGCGCGTGCGGCGGCGCGGTCCGATTCGCTGCCGCTGTAATAGGCCGACAGAGCGCCTTGCATGCGTTCGGAAACCACCAGCTCCTCACTGGAGGATTCAATTTTCTCGATTTGTTGCAGCATGTTCTGCGCAACTTGCTTGACCACTTCACCGGCGAAGATACGGATTTTTTCCTGCGAGGCGCTGCTTGATTCGCGGTAAGCAACGATACCGGCGATCAGCAGCGGCACCAGCGACACCAGCACAAAAGAATTGATCAGGCGATAGCGGATCTCAATCTTGCGCAGCAACTTCAGCGACAGAAAATCCAGTGTCTTCTTCATGACGGTCGCTTTCCGGACGCAACGCCGGATGTTGCCGATATTGTTCTTGCAGTCAGGAAGAGCATCGCTTATTTGTTCTCCGTTCGGGCTTCATGCCGGATCGATTTTTCCAGCGCCTGGGCAGCCTGGCGCGGCGTCTTTTTACCGAGCAACACATCCTGCAGCAGAGGATGCAGCATATCGATGGTGTTGGTCGGCAGGTAAGAATAATACGGCCCGGCCGTCAGCGGCGCTTGCGTTGCATGTTGCACGTAATCAACGATTTGCTGATCGGTGACGGTCTTGCCCCCGACATATTTCAGCGGCGAGACATTTTGCCGCTTGTTCTGCAGGATGGGATAGCCCCGGTCGTAGATGAATTCGAGAAATTTCATCGCCGCCTTTTTGTTGCGCGTTTCGCAGACGGCAAAACCGGTCTCGCTGCCAACTACCGGCACTACAGCTTTCCCAGGAGCATTCCACGGAGGGACAAACGTTCCTGTTTCAAAATGATTGCCATGCATCAACTCGCCCGATGACCACGTGCCTTGAAATGCCATGGCCGCCTTGCCTTCGGCAAACAGGCGATTACCCTCGTCGTAGCTGGTGTTCATGTAGCCGCGTTGGACATAACCCTTGTCGGCGATCAGTTTGATCTTGGCGAAAATGTCAACCGCGGCGTCATTGTTCAGGTCGAGGCTGCCGTCGGCGATGCGCTGTTTCCAGTCATTCGGATGATGGGCGACGACATTGTTGGCAAAGCCGAAGCTGAACGGCCCGTTCGCCAGCATGTTGGGAAACGCGCCGGTCCAGACGATGGGCGTAAAACCCGCCTTGCGTAATGCCGCGCAGGCCGCGAGAAATTCTTCAAAGTTGGTCGGCAGCGTTTTGATGCCGGCTTTGCGGAACATGTCCTTGTTGTAATAGATCAGCGTGGCGGCGACACCGCCGGAGATGCCGAAGCGCTTGCCGTAGCGATTGGTCCAGTCGGGTTTCAGCGAATCAAGCATGTTGTCCCAAGCGGCGCTGTCGCCGACGTCGGCCAGAATTCCCTGATTCGCCAGTTCAGCGGAGTAGGCGTTCGGATTGACCGAGACCAGATCCGGCAGATTGTGGGTGGCGACTTTGGGTTTGAGATTTTCTTCCACCGAGTTGCCGATCATGAATTGCACGTCGACCATGATGTCGGGGTTCTCGCGATGAAAGGCATCGGCGATCTTGTGCATTTCATCCGGCCAGTCGGGAGCCCATACCAGCGCGGTGATACGCGTGCGCTCCACAGGTGCGGAGGATGCGTTGTCGGCGGTCTGATCGCAACCCGACAACAGACTGCAACAACCCAGAACGGCAACCATGGCAAGTGCGGCAGTGACTCTGTATGCGGTGAAAATACCCGAGGTTCTTTTTATTGCTGCGTGACCCATGAATCTTTCCTGAAACCTTCCCCGATCTGACTGCCGGTAAAACATTCTGCGTAGTACGGAGAAGTCTTCGCCAACTTTTTTTTGGATACTTATTTGACATTCAGTGTGCCATCTTTTGATGATTTTGCAGGCGAATGTTGAGAGTTCTGCCGAAAAATTTACGTCTTCGTTGTCATCGGGCCATCCTTTACCACGTTCGGTTCGGACGGATTTGTCTTGTCATAGCGCTTGCCGGAAGCTTTCCCTCTCAGACGGTATAATGTCGGTCGCCGCATGATGTTCCGCGGTACTCAATTTGCGCAAAGCATTCCCTCCCTTCTGGTTCAACCGTCTTTAGCATCAGACGGTATTTGTCATTTTTTCATGCAAACAGACTCTTCGCCTTTTCAGGGCAAACGCCTTCCCGGCTGGCTGATCTTGATGGCCGCGTTGACGGCCATGGGCGCCCTGGCGATCGACATGTACCTGCCCAGCTTTTCCTTCATCGCCAAAGATCTCGGCGTGGGCAGCAACACGATTCAACTCACATTGTCGACCTTCCTGGTTGGCCTGGCGTTCGGGCAAATGTTCTACGGCCCGATCAGTGACCGCTTCGGTCGCAAGCCGCCGTTGTATTTCGGCATCTGTCTGTACGTCATCTCCGCCCTCGGCTGTGCACTGGCGCCGAATATCGAAACGCTGCTGGTGCTGCGTTTCTTCCAGGGTCTGGGTGGTAGCGCCGGCATGGTGATCCCGCGCGCCGTGGTGCGCGACAAGATGGGCGCCGAAGGTGCCGCCCGCGCGTTCTCGATGCTGATGCTGGTGTTCGGCCTGGCGCCTATCCTCGCGCCGTTCATCGGTGGCCTGCTGCTGACTTTCTCAACCTGGCGCGCAATTTTCGCGACGCTGACCGTGTTCGGCGCTATCTGCCTGATCTGCACCCACCGCGTGATGGAAGAGACCCGTGACCAGGCCCACGTGGTGCCGCTGCATCTTGGCCGCGTGCTGCGCCAGTATGTCGATCTGCTGAGACATCGCCAGTTCATGGCCTACGTCCTGTGCGGCGGTCTGATCCAGGCGGGCTTGTTTGCTTATATTTCCGGCGGCCCGTTTGTGATCATCGAACTGCACGGCATCAAGCCGCAGAACTTCGGTTTCGTTTTCGGCGCCAACGCCATCGGCCTGATCGCCTGTTCGCAGATCAATGCGCGTCTGGTGATCAAACGCAGCGCCGATCGTGTACTGGGCAAGATCATCTGGATTCCGGCCATCCTGACCACCACGGTGGCCATACTGGTTGCCTGTGGTTACGAGAGTCTGCCGCTGCTGCTGATCGGCTTCTTCGGCTTCTTGTCCTGTCACGGTTTCGTCGGCCCCAATGCTTCGGCCATCGCGCTGGCGCAGCAAGGCAAGCAGGCCGGCACGGCGGCGGCTTTGATGGGCACACTGCAATTCGGCATCGGCATGTTGTCGGGCGTCGTGATGGGCTTGTGGCACGACGGCACGGCCTTGCCGCTGGTGACCGTGATGGCGGTGTGCGGCGTTGCCGCGCTGCTGCTGTATCGCTACGTCGCGCGTCACACCACGCAGACGGTTGCGCCTCAGGCCTGATTGCATCAGCATGGCTCAATAAGTGTTTCCCAGATCACTTCTTGTCTTTTGCTGTCGTCCCAGCGAACGCTGGGACCTAGTGTCGTGAAGACCTCCGATACGACACTGGGTCCTGACTTTCGTCAGGACGACGGTATATGCTGAGCATGCACTGGGCGGAAAAATTCTCGCCCACCTGCAGCTCGTCTCTCCGCTGTTTCATCGCCATTTTTCCGTGCACGCTTTCGCGCACGTGCTTGCATGAAATTCGTGCGGCGGATTTTCTCGGCGCGTTTTTTCGGCGCTCATGTCAACGAATTGCGCTTGCGTTCTTCAACGCCGCAAACCTCATCCCGTCTATGTAATCGCCATTTTTCGGGGTAGGTGGCATATCAATTGCTATATCGGTTCTTGCGGTCTGACCAGTCAGACCAAAAAAGGGAAAACCGATGAGCATGCCCAATATTGCCGCGCAAACATTGCAACGCCAGATCCTGTCCGGGACGTACAAGACCGGACAGATGCTGCCCGGTCAGCGCGATCTGGCCGAGTCGCTGGGCATCAGCCGCGCCTCCTTGCGCGAAGCCTTGTCGATGCTGGAAGCGCTGGGTTTCATCCGCTCCATGCCGGGCAAGGGCACGTTGGTGACCTCCGGCCGCAGCAATCCTGCCGCCAAGGCTAAGGCGACGTCGGCTGCGCCTTCCTCGGCAGAGCTGCAATCCACTTTTCAACTGCGCTATATCTTCGAGCCTGATGCCGCCGCACTGGCCGCACGCGTCATCAACATGCATACCACGCCGCGTCTGTGGGCCGTCCAGGCGCGCTTTGAAGATGCCCTCAAGACCGTCGATCTGGTCAGTGCATCGCAGGCCGATCTGGCCTTTCATCAATTGATCGCAGAACTCTCCGGCAACTCCGGCCTGCTGCAAATTTCCCGTGATTTCGAAACCCGTATCAGCCACAGCCTGCGCCTGCCGTTCGCCGATCATTCGCGCATCTGGGAACCGGCAGAAGAGCATCGCGCCATTGCCGCGGCAATTTCCGCGGGCGACGCCGATGGCGCACGCGCGGCAATGCAGGTGCATTTGCTGCATACGGCAGCGCGCGCCGGCATTTCCTTTTTACAGCCATGACCGTTTTGCTTCACCTTTGATTCAACGTTTACTTAGCTTTGCTTCAACCCTGATTCACCGTAAAAAAACCAAGTCCTCCATCACGTCGTTATCGTAAAGGAAGCATCAACATGAAACTGACCAAACCAAGCGCACTTACCCTGGCCTGTACATTGGCCTTCGGCTTGCTTTTTAGCGCCGGTGCGCATGCAGAAAAAGTCTTGCGCATCGCCATGACCGCGGGCGACATTCCGCGCACGCTGGGCCAGCCCGATCAAGGTTTTGAAGGCAATCGCTTCACCGGTATTCCGATGTACGACAGTCTGACGCAATGGGATCTGTCCAAAGCCGACAAGCCCAGCGAAGTGATTCCCGATCTGGCCGTGTCGTGGGCGGTCGACGCCAAGGACAAGACCAAGTGGGTCTTCAAGCTGCGCCCGGGCGTCAAGTTCCATGACGGCTCCGCCTTCAACGCCGATGCCGTGGTGTGGAACGTCAACAAGGTGCTCGACAAGGATGCGCCCAACTTCGACCCGAGCCAGGTCGGTGTAACCGCGTCACGCATGCCGACGCTGCGTTCCGCCAAAAAGATCGACGACCTCACCGTCGAGCTGACTACGTCCGAGCCGGATTCTTTCCTGCCGATCAATCTGACCAATCTGTTCATGGCGTCGCCGCTGCAATGGGCCAAGAAGCTGGCCGCCGTGCCGGGTTCGGTGAGCGACAAGGCCGAACGTGCCAAGCAAGCCTGGGCCGCTTTCGCTGCCGATGCTTCCGGAACCGGCCCGTTCAAGATGACCAAGTTCGTGCCGCGCGAGCGTCTGGAACTGGCGAAGAATCCGGAATACTGGGATGCCAAACGCCGTCCGCAAATCGACAAGGTCGTGATGCTGCCGCTGCCGGAAGCCAACTCGCGCACCGCCGCGCTGCTGTCCGGTCAGGTTGACTGGATCGAAGCGCCGGCGCCGGATGCGCTCGACACCATCAAGGCGCGTGGTTTCAAGGTCTATTCCAATCCGCAACCGCACGTGTGGCCGTGGCAGTTGTCCTTCGTGCCAGGTTCGCCGTGGCTGGACAAGCGTGTCCGCTACGCCGCCAACCTGTGCGTGAATCGTCCTGCGATGAAGCAATTGCTGGGTGGTCTGATGGGCGAGGCGACAGGTACCGTTGAGCCAGGCCATCCATGGCGCGGCAACCCGAGCTTCCATATCAAGTATGACCCGGACGGCGCGCGCAAGCTGATGGCGGAAGCCGGTTACTCCGCTGCCAAGCCGCTCAAGGTCAAGGTGCAGATTTCGGCATCCGGTTCCGGCCAGATGCAGCCGTTGCCGATGAATGAGTTCATGCAGCAAAACCTGAAGGCCTGTTTCTTCGACGTGCAGTTCGACGTCATCGAATGGAACACGCTGTACACCAACTGGCGCATCGGCGCCAAGGATCCGAGCGCACACGGTTCGGACGCGGTGAACATCAGTTTCGCATCGATGGATCCATTCTTTGCGATGGTGCGCTTCGTCAGCTCCAAGGCAGCGCCACCGGTATCGAACAACTGGGGCTTCTACAGCAACCCGGAAGTCGACGCCATCATCGCCAAGGCACGCACCACGTTTGACGCCAAACAGCGCGATGCCTTGCTGGCCCAGTTGCACGCCAAGATCGTCGATGAAGCGCCATTCGTCTGGGTGGCGCATGACACTGGTCCGCGCGCCATCTCGGCCAAGGTCAAGGGTGTCGTGCAGCCGCAAAGCTGGTTCATCGATATCGCCACAATGTCGATGGATTAAGTGCAGGTTTGAACTGACGTTGTAAACATTGCTGCCGGCATTGCGAGGGTAATGCCGGCAGCAAGAATGACTTACTGAAGACTCCCATGATTTCCTATCTGATCCGCCGCGTACTGTATGCCTTGCCCATCATGTTGGGTGTAGCATTCCTGTGCTTCATGCTGGTTCATATCGCACCGGGCGATCCGCTGGTGTCGATTCTGCCGCCGGACGCTTCCGTCGATTTGCAGAAGCAGCTGATGGAACTCTATGGTTTCAATCGCAGTTACCCCGAACAATTTTTCAGCTGGGTCTGGCGTGCTATGCACGGCGACCTCGGCAGTTCCATCGCCACCGGAAGACCGGTCGCACAAGAAGTCTTCAAGGCAGTCGGCAACACCTTCATGCTCGCCGCACTGGCGACGCTGATCGGTTTCTTCTTCGGCTCGCTGTTCGGCTTTGTCGCCGGCTATTTCCGCAATTCCTGGGTCGACAAGATCGCTTCGTTCATCTCCGTGATTGGCGTCAGCGTGCCGCATTACTGGCTCGGCATGGTGCTGGTCATCATCTTCTCGTCGCAACTGATGTGGCTGCCCGCCACCGGTGCGGGACCTGACGGTTCGGCCGCCTGGGTATGGGATTTCGAGCATGTCAAATATCTGATCATGCCGGCGGTGACGATGTCTTTCATCCCCATGGGCATCATCGCACGCACGGTGCGCGCACTGGTGGCTGACATCCTGTCGCAGGAATTCGTGATCGGCCTGAAAGCGCGCGGCCTCGGCGAGTTCGGCGTGTTCCGTCATGTGGTTAAAAACTGCGCACCGACCTCCATGGCCGTCATGGGCTTGCAGCTCGGCTACCTGTTGGGCGGTTCGATTCTGATCGAGACCGTATTCTCCTGGCCCGGCACCGGCTTCCTGCTGAATCAGGCGATCTTCCAGCGTGACCTGCCGCTGCTGCAGGGCACGATTTTGGTGCTGGCGCTGTTCTTCGTATCGCTGAACCTGCTGGTCGACATCCTGCAAACCGTGTTAGATCCACGCATAGAAAGGGCCTGATCATGACTATGCAATCCATACCGGCGACTGCCGCTGTTTCTTCTCCAGTCGCATTAGCGCCTTATAAGCGCTCACGCGGCCACTGGGCCAATGTCGCCGCGCGCATCGTACGCAATCCGCTGGCGATGATCGCCGCCGTGATCCTGCTGGCGCTGATCGGCATCGCCGTGTTCGCACCCTGGATCATGCCGGCAGATCCCTTCGCCACTTCGATGTTCACACGTCTCAAACCGATCGGCACGCCGGATCACTTCTTCGGCACGGATGAGCTGGGTCGGGATTTGCTGTCGCGCCTGATGCTGGGCGGTCGCCTGTCGCTGTTCATGGGCATCACGCCGGTGCTGATGGCCTTCGTCATCGGCAGCGGCATCGGCATCCTCGCCGGCTATGCAGGCGGCTTCATCAACACCGCGATCATGCGTACCATCGACGTGCTGTACGCCTTCCCTTCGGTGCTGCTGGCGATTGCTCTGTCGGGCGCACTCGGCGCGGGTATCGTCAATGCGCTGACTTCGCTGACCATCGTCTTCATTCCACAGATTGCGCGTATTGCCGAGAGCGTCACCACGCAGGTGCGCCGCAGCGACTACGTGGATGCGGCGCGGGCCTCAGGGGCGAGCGCTTTCACCATCGTGCGAGCGCATGTGCTGGGCAACGTGCTCGGGCCGATCTTCGTGTATTCGACCAGTCTAATTTCGGTGTCGATGATCCTGGCATCGGGTTTGTCCTTCCTCGGCCTCGGCGTCAAACCGCCTGAACCGGAGTGGGGTCTGATGCTCAACACGCTGCGCACGGCGATCTACACGCAACCCTGGGTGGCGGCATTGCCGGGCGCCTTTATTTTCATCACATCGATTTCGTTCAACATGTTGTCCGACGGTTTGCGTTCGGCGATGGAGGTCAAGCAATGACAGACGAACGCGATATCGGCGGACCGCGTCAGCCTTTGCTGCAGGTCCGCAATCTGCTCAAACATTTTCCGCTGAAGGGCAAGGGCTTGCCCTTTGCTTCACCACGCAGCGCCGTACGCGCAGTGGATGGCGTCAATTTTGACATCCTCAAGGGTGAGACGCTGGGCGTGGTCGGTGAGTCCGGCTGCGGCAAGTCGACCACGGCACGTGTGCTGATGCAACTGATCAATCAGGACAGCGGCGAGCTGGTGTTCGACGGCGAAACGGTCGGCTCGCGCGCCTTGCCGCTGCGTCAGTTCCGCCGGCAGACGCAGATGGTGTTTCAGGATAGTTACTCCTCGCTCAATCCGCGCATGACCATCGAAGACTCGATCGCCTTTGCACCGACCGTGCACGGCGTACCGTCACGCGAAGCGATTACCCGTGCCCGCGATCTGCTGGCGCGCGTCGGCTTGCAGCCTGAGCGTTTTGCCGGCCGCTATCCGCATGAGCTGTCCGGCGGCCAGCGCCAGCGCGTCAACATCGCGCGCGCTCTGGCGCTGGAACCGCGCCTGGTGATCCTCGACGAAGCCGTATCGGCGCTCGACAAATCGGTCGAAGCACAGGTGCTCAACTTGCTGCTCGACCTCAAGCAAGAGTTTGGCTTGACGTATCTCTTCATCAGCCACGACCTCAACGTCGTGCGCTTTATCTCCGACCGCGTGCTGGTGATGTATCTGGGCCAGGTGGTGGAGATCGGGGCGTCCGATCAGGTATTCGATCAACCCAAGCATCCCTACACGCGCGCATTGCTGAAATCGATGCCCAGCATGGATCCGTTGCAACGCACGATGGAAGCGCCGCTGGCAGGCGATCCGCCGAACCCCATCAATCCGCCGAGTGGTTGCCGCTTCCACACGCGCTGCGCCTACGCCCAGCCGGTATGCAGCCAGCGTGCGCCGGTATTCGCCAACGATGACACAGGCCATGGCGTTTCCTGCCTGCGTTATGAAGCTGATACCGCATCCCTGTTTTCCGCTGCCGGCGAGGTGAACTATGCATGACATGATTTCCCTGCGCGACCTGAACGTACAGTTCTTCGCGCCGAAGAAACTGATCCGCGCCGTCAACGGCGTCAATCTCACTGTCGGCCAGGGCGAAGTTGTGGCCCTGATCGGCGAATCCGGATCGGGTAAGAGCGTCACGCTGCGCTCCATCATGCGTCTGCATTCGGAACGGTCGACGCGCATCAGCGGCGGTCTGGAAGTCGACGGCAAGGACGTGCTGAAGATGTCGCAGCGCGAACTGGCAGCCTTGCGCGGCGACACGGTAGCGATGATTTTTCAGGAGCCTTTGCTGGCGCTCGATCCGGTCTACACCGTCGGCGCACAAATCATCGAAGCGATTCGCCGCCACAAAAAAGTATCCAAGGCCGAAGCCCACAAACAGGCACTGAGCCTGTTCGAAAAAGTCCGCATTCCAAGTCCTGAGCGCCGTCTCGATGCCTATCCGCATGAGATGTCCGGCGGCATGCGCCAACGCGCAATGATTGCGCTGGCCTTGTCGTGCTCGCCCAAGGTATTGCTGGCCGACGAACCGACCACGGCGCTCGACGCGACGGTGCAGATCCAGATCCTGTTGTTGCTGCGCGATCTGCAAAAAGAACTCGGCCTGTCCATCGTCTTCGTCACGCATGATATCGGCGCCGCAGCGGAAGTGGCCGATCGCATCGCCGTCATGTATGCAGGCAAGATCATCGAACAAGGTCCGGCGGCAGAATTGCTGACACGGCCGCGCCATCCCTACACCTTGTCGCTGCTCAAGAGCCGCAGCCACGGCGCCATGCAAAAAGGCCTGCGTCTGGAGACCATCGGCGGTGCGCCTCCGGATCTGAGCAACCTGCCTGCGGGTTGTGCCTTTGCCGAGCGTTGCAAATACGCCGTCGCCGAATGCAGCAGTGTACAGCCGCGCGAAGAGACGCTGTCGCCCGGTCATGTCGTGAACTGTCTGCGTGTGCATCAGATCCAAAATGCTGCGGTCAGTACTGCGACAAGTTGAACCTGTCGTCAGCAATCAGATCCATTCATCATCCTTCTACGTCCGAAAGAATCATTCATGTCCGCCGACGCACAAGCCGCACGTTGTTTCGTTCCTTATCCAGCCCCTGCTTCAACTGCGATCTCGGCAGGCCCACTGTCCGGTATCCGCTTTGCGGTAAAAGACATTTTTGATGTCGCCGGTTTCCCGACCGGCTGCGGCAATCCGCACATGCTGGCCATGTCGGGCGTCAAGACGGCATCGGCACCGGCTGTCGTAGCGCTGGCGCAGGCAGGTGCGAAATTTGTCGGCAAGACTTATACGGACGAGCTGGCATTTTCGATGAACGGAAAGAATGCCCATTTCGGCACGCCGCGCAACGGCGGCGCGCCTGACCGGATTCCTGGCGGCTCCAGTTCGGGGTCGGCCTCTGCGGTGTCCAACGGGCTGGCGGACGTTGCACTCGGTACCGATACCGGCGGTTCCGTACGTGCTCCCGCCAGCCACTGCGGGCTGATCGGCCTGCGGCCGACGCATGCGCGCGTGAGCCTCAAGGGCTGCATGGATCTGGCGCCCTCATTCGATACTTGCGGCTGGTTCGCGCGCGACATCGATACCTTCTCGCGCGTGGGTGAAGTCCTGCTGCGTGAAGATACCTGTCTGCTGCCTGACGGTGCGCCGTCGATGCCGCAGGTGCTGGTGGCGGCGGATGTACTGGCGCTGCTGGAACCCCGCGTGCAGGCAGTATTCATGCAGACGCTGGAACGCTTGGCCGGCGTGATCGGCACACCGCTGCCGGTCAAGACGGCGACGCCCTCGTTCGAAGCCTTGTACTGGTCGTTCCGTTATATTCAAGGCTATGAAGCCTGGCAAAGTCATGGTGAAACCATCATCCGTCATGACCTGCAACTCGGCCCCGGTGTCGCCGAGCGCTTTGCGTGGTCGAGCCAGATCACGCCGCAACAGATGGAAGAGCACAGCAATGTGCGTGAGCGATTCCGTGAAGACTTCCTGCGCCTGCTCGGCAGCGATCGCGTGATCGTCTTGCCGAGCATGCCTGACATCGCGCCGCTGCTGAGCGAATCGGAACAGGTGCTGGAGAACTATCGCAACCAGGCCGTGCGCATGCTGTGCCTCGCCGGCTTGTCGGGTTGCCCGCAAATTTCTCTGCCGCTGATGACGCTCGACGGCGCGCCGTTCGGCTTCTCCATCATCGGCCCGCAGGGCAGCGATCAGGCCTTAATCCGCTTGTCGAGAAAGCTCATCGATGAACTTGCCTGATTCAAGCTCAGCAACCGCGAGCAAAGTCATCGTTGCGCAGGTGCTGACACCGGCGGCGTTCGCGCCGTTCGGTGATGTCATTGCACCAGAAGAGATGCAAACCGAGGTTCAATCCAACAGCACGCCAATCAATCAAGGTACCGCTCAACGTTTTGACGACCTGACGCAACTTGATGTGAGCGAGCAGGGCGGCGAGGCCTGTGTGGCGATTTTTCGCACGCAGAACGGCACGCATGTTGCGCCTTATGCCCTGACCATGTTCGAGCGTCATCTGCTAGGTAGCCAGAGCTTTGTGCCGATGGCGCAGGGACGTGTGCTGGTGGTGGTGACGCAGGGTGGTGATGTGCCTGACGAAGATGCGATTCAGGCTTTCGTTGTTGAGCCCGGCCAGGGCGTCACACTCAGGCGTGGTGTCTGGCATCACCCGATGATCACCATCGGCGGTGCGGACGTGTTCGTGATCGAACGCCGTGCCGCGAAAGTGGATTGCGAGATTCAGCGGATCAAGGGGAGTTTTGTAGCGACACTTTGATGCAACACGTTCACATCGTGCCTGAATACTCCGGCCCTGCCAGCCGGAAAAGAGGAATCCTGAGATAATGGCGTTGCTGCCGCGAAACTTTCCAGAGTTTTCGCGGCGCTTTCATTTTTGTCATTCCTCTTTTTCCACTTTTATCCCATTTTTAGGTCGCCATGTTTTACGCGATAAGCTGTTTCCTCCTGTGGGGGCTGTTCCCGCTTTATTTCAAATTGCTGCAGGATGTCGGTTCCTTCGACATCGTGCTTCAGCGCATTTTCTGGTCGCTGCTGTTTCTCATCGTCGTCCTGACCTGGAAGCGCCAGTGGGCATGGCTCGGCGAAGTCGCGCGCAAGCCGCGTGTGCTGCTCGGATTTTTGATCAGCGCTTTGCTGTTGTCGGGCAACTGGGTGCTGTACGTGTGGGCGGTTAATGCCGACCGCATCGTCGACGCCAGTCTCGGTTACTTCATGAGCCCCTTGGTCAGCGTATTGCTGGGCTATGTCATCCTCAAGGAAAAGTTGCGCCCTTTGCAATGGCTGGCGGTGTTCATGGCACTCGGTGCGGTGTTGTGGCTGACCTGGACCAACGGCGCCTTGCCGTGGATCGGCCTGACCATCGCCGCCACCTTCGGCATCTACGGCCTGTTGCGCAAGATCGCCCATCTTGGCGCGCTGGAAGGTCTGGCGCTGGAAACCATCCTGCTCTCGCCGCTGGTGCTGGTGATTCTCGCGGTGTCGGCGCTGCACGGCAGTAACGGCTTCCTGCAGGCATCGCTGTCGTCGCAGATTCTGCTGGCATTGTCGGGGCCGGTGACGGCGATTCCTTTGCTGTTGTTCGCCCGTGCGGCTCGCCGGATTCCTTTGTCACTGCTGGGTTTGCTGCAGTACATCTCGCCTACGATGCAGTTGTTGACCGGGGTTTTCATCTATGACGAGCCGTTTGCCGGATCGCGCGCGAGCGGATTCATGGTGATTTGGGCCGCGCTGGCTGTATACTCTCTGGAAGGACTGTGGCGGCTGTGGTCAGCCAAGGCCCGTCCGGCCGGCGCTTAGTTGGTCAAGCCGCACGGAAAACGCCGCCGCATCACCAGTATTTTTGCAAGTATTCTCTTATCTCATTACCTGGCATCCAAACATGGCTCAATACGTATTCACTATGAACCGCGTCGGCAAGATCGTGCCGCCGAAGCGTCAGATCCTGAAGGACATTTCGCTGTCCTTCTTCCCCGGCGCCAAGATCGGCGTGCTCGGCCTGAACGGCTCCGGCAAATCGACGCTGCTGAAAATCATGGCCGGCATCGACAAGGAAATCGAAGGCGAAGCAACGCCCGCGCCGAACCTCAACATCGGCTATCTGCCGCAGGAACCGCAGCTCGATCCGGAAAAAAATGTGCGCCAGGAAGTCGAAAGCGCATTGGGCGAAGTGTTCGAAGCGCAAGGCAAGCTCGACGCCGTGTACGCCGCTTACGCTGAAGAAGATGCCGACTTCGATGCGCTCGCCACCGAGCAAGCGCGTCTGGAAGCGATCATCTCCGCCTCTGACGGTAACAGCCTGAACCAACAACTGGAAATGGCCGCCGATGCGCTGCGCCTGCCGCCTTGGGACGCCAAGATCAGCGTGTTGTCCGGTGGTGAAAAGCGCCGCGTCGCGCTGTGTAAACTGCTGCTGTCCAAGCCCGACATGCTGCTGCTCGACGAACCGACCAACCACTTGGACGCCGAATCGGTGGACTGGCTGGAACAGTTTCTCCTGCGCTTCCCGGGCACCGTCGTGGCGATCACCCATGATCGCTACTTCCTCGACAACGCGGCGGAATGGATTCTGGAACTGGATCGCGGCCACGGTATTCCATGGAAGGGAAATTACTCGTCCTGGCTGGAACAGAAAGAAGCTCGCCTGAAGCAGGAAGAAGCGACCGAGTCGGCACGTCAGAAGACCATCGCCAAGGAACTGGAATGGGTGCGCCAGAACCCCAAGGGCCGCCAAGCCAAGAGCAAGGCGCGTCTGTCACGCTTCAATGAGTTGAGCGAACACGAATACCAGAAGCGCAACGAGACTTCGGAAATTTTCATTCCCGTGGCCGAGCGTCTGGGTAACGAAGTCATCGAGTTCAAAGGCGTGAGCAAGGGTTACGGCGACCGTCTGCTGATCGATAATCTCAACTTCAAGATCCCTGCGGGCGCCATCGTCGGCATCATCGGCCCCAACGGCGCCGGTAAGTCGACCTTGTTCCGCATGCTGGCGGGCCGCGAACAGCCGGACAGCGGCGAACTGGTGCTCGGCCCTACCGTGAAGATTTCGCTGGTCGATCAGTCGCGTGAAGATCTGGAAAACAAGAAGACCGTGTTTGAAGACGTTGCCGGCGGCGCCGATATTCTGACCGTCGGCCGTTTTGAAATGCCGTCGCGTGCTTATCTGGGGCGCTTCAACTTCAAGGGCGGTGACCAGCAAAAGATCGTCGGCAACTTGTCTGGCGGTGAACGCGGCCGTTTGCATCTGGCCAAGACGCTGCTGCAAGGCGGCAACGTCCTGCTGCTGGATGAACCGTCCAACGATCTCGACGTGGAAACCCTGCGCGCACTGGAAGATGCCTTGCTGGAATTCGCCGGCACGGTGCTGGTGATCAGCCATGATCGCTGGTTCCTTGACCGCATCGCTACACACATCATCTCCTTCGAGGGCGATTCGCAAGTCTCCTTCTTTGACGGTAACTATCAGGAATATGAAGCCGACAAGAAGAAGCGTCTCGGCGAAGAAGGCGCCAAGCCGAAGCGTATCCGCTATAAGCCGGTCACTCGCTAAGTTGCTTGACTGGTTGTAATAACCGACGGCAATCACAAGCTGCAAGAAGCATGGCAAGCAGCAGTCAGTCGCACTGAAAGATCACAACGCCCCGTTTTCGGGGCGTTGTTACTTTTGGGAATCGATTCTGTATCAGTGTGTAATGGTGCCCTGATTTCGTATTTTTTTGATCGTGGACAAGATGCTCGTGAGGTATAAGAGATGTCATTTTGATCACGAAAAAATCATACGGAGGCGAGATGCATCTTTTAAGCCGCTTTTACAGGGCAGGGATACTGGTTGTATTGTTTTCCGTTTCCTCGCAGGCGGGTGCAGACGATACTCAGACCGTACTGATCGGCTTTTCCGGATCATTAAGCGGCATCTCGGAACACTTTGGTAAAAGCATGGCAAACGCCGCAGAGCTGGCTATCGCAGAAGCCAATCGCAATCCTTACAAGATCGACGGCAAGCGGATCTTTTTTCGGCTTGTTCGCATGGACGACCGAGGTGATCCCGTGCGCGCGCAACATGTTGCCAATGCATTGGTGCAGTCCGGTGTGATCGGTGTCATCGGTGGAGCAAACAGTGCAACCAGCATCGCTGGCGCAAAGATTTATGCGACCGCCGGCATTCCACAGATCTCGCCTGCAGCGACGGCGCGCAAGTTCACGGAGCTGGGTTATCGCACGACGTTTCGCACCGTCGGTTCGGATGACGATGCGGTGCCTTATCTGGCCGACTTTGTTGTCAGGGATTTGCATGCCGGCCGCATTGCCATCATCGACAACGGTACGCTATTCAGCGTGGGCGCGACCACGCGCTTTGCCGATATTGCCAAGGACAATGGCGCCAGCATTGTCATCCGGGAGAGCATCAGTGCGGTGAGTTCAGACTTCGACGCGCTGCTTCGACGTATTAAGGCACATGACGTGGATACGATTTATTTCGGCGGTTATTCGGCGCAGACCAGCATGTTTGCGCAGGGCATGCAACGCATGGAAGTGAAGTCTCGGCTGGTGACCGCCATGATCGGGATTGTAGGAGCATCTTTTTTCATTTCCACGGGAGCTGCCGCCAACGGATCGCTGTCGCTGGAGAGCGGCGTTCCCTTCAACAAGATGGCGGGCTGGAAAAAATTTGAGGCGGAATATACACAGCGCTTCGATTTCAACGTCTACGGCATGACACCGTTTTCCTATGATGCCGCTCAGGTGCTGATTGCAGCAATACGGCAAGCCAATTCGCTCGACGTCAGGAGAGTTGTGGATGCCTTGCACGAAATCAGCTATCGCGGTTTGAGCGGAACGATTTCTTTCGATGCGTCGGGCAATTTGCGCAATCCTTCATTCACCATCTATGAAGCACAGAACCAACGGTGGGTTGCGGTCAAGAGCCAGGTCGGGCGCTGACGACAGGTCGATTTCCTCACGATGCCCACAGCTTGTAAAGGCAGTGTAACGGCGCTCTTTACATCCGCGCATGGCGGCAACTTGTAGGCTAGCCTTTGGCTTTCATTACATTGCATGTCGGGGGAAACGTGAAGCTGCAGCGCTTGTATCCGGGATTTTTCGTTCTGCGGCGGTTGCCGTTGTTACCGCTATTGCCGTTGTTTGCCTTGGCGGCCTGCGCATCCGGTGGTGCAGTTCAGCAGCTGGACAAGGACACTTACATGGTCACCGGACAGTCGCGGCTGAACGGCAACAACGGTGCCGCTGCCAGTGCCGCGCTCAGTGCAGACGCTTATTGCAAGGAACGCGGCAAACGCATGCAACTGACCAGTTCTGAAACTTCAGATGGGGTATTCGGCGTATGGCCATCCAAGAGTGTGGTGATGTTTAAATGCGTTGGCTGAAGCGAGACAAGACAGCGGAGGCAATGCGATTTTCAGATCGTCCATAAGTCTTTCATAAGCCATCCCTGAGCCGCCAACAGCGCCTGCCAGCAAGGATTTGCGGGCGCGGTTAAAATAGCGCTCCCGATGTATCCACAAGATGTATCGCCGGACCGGAATGACCGCATCCTACCCGCTGCAGCCGCCGCCTCCTGTTTGTTTCCTGATGATCTCTTCCGTTCCGGATGACTGAATTCGTAGTTTGAAATCAGTATTGAGTTCCCTGCTGCGCGCGACCCGCGGAGATATCGAAAAACAAAAAAAATTTCTCGCTCTTTCTTTTTCTCTTTTTCTCTTTTACTCTGCGCTTCTGTCCGAGCCTCTAAACGATTGTTCTATCATGCTTGCTAGTCTTACCCGCCTGTTTCCGCTGTGGGCGCTATTGCTGTCCGCCGCCGCTTATTTTTCACCATCCACCTTCACTCCGATTGGCCCTCACGTCACGGGTTTACTGACCCTGATCATGTTGACCATGGGCGTCACGCTGACGCTGGATGATTTCAAACGTATCGTTAAACGCCCGGCGCCGGTTGCTGCCGGCATTGTGCTGCATTACCTGGTCATGCCGCTGGCTGCCTGGGTCATCGCCAAGCTGTTGCGCATGCCGCCTGACCTGACCGCCGGCATGGTGCTGGTCGGCAGCGTTGCCAGCGGCACTGCGTCCAACGTCATGATCTATCTGTCGCGCGGCGACGTCGCCTTGTCGGTGACGATCTCGACCTTGTCGGCGCTAGTGAGTGTATTCGCGACGCCACTGCTGACCGAGCTGTATGTCGATGCATCGATCCATTTCGACGCACACGCGATGCTGATGAGCATCGTGCAAATCGTGGTGGTGCCTATCGTCGTCGGCGTGGTGCTGAATCTGTTCGCGGGCAAGCTGATCCGTCGCATCGAGCCTTATCTGTCGTTGGTATCGATGGTTGCGATTTTGCTGATCATCGCTGCAGTGGTCGGCGGCAGCCAGGCCAGCATCGCCTCGGTCGGCCTGGTCGTGCTGATCGGCGTTATGCTGCACAACGCCTTGGGTCTGCTGGGCGGCTACTGGGGTGGTCGTTTGCTTGGTTTCGATGAAGCCATTTGCCGTACGCTGGCGATCGAAGTCGGCATGCAGAACTCCGGTCTGGCTGCAGCACTGGGCAAGCTGTATTTCACGCCGCTGGCGGCATTGCCGGGCGCGCTGTTCTCGGTCTGGCACAACCTGTCGGGTTCGATGCTGGCCGGTTACTGGCGTGGTCGTCCGCCGAAGGATCAGGCATAAGCCGGTCTTTGGCCGGAAGGAAAAAGCGGACTGCGGTCCGCTTTTTTTATGCCCAATGCACGATGCGGCATGGGCATTTATCAGGCATCATGCGATGCATCGTTTGTGCAGAAAAAGGGAAATCAAATCATGAAAAAACGACAATTCCTCGCCGCCGGTCTGCTGGGCATGAGCAGCGTCGCCATCGCGGCAAACAAGAAGAAGCAAGCTTCCTGTGCCGGCAACAAGGACAGCGGTCCGGTGCTGCTGACCATCACCGGCGCCATTGGCGCGGGCAATCGCGGCGCACTCGATCCGGCGCTGGATCAGATGATGGCCAAGCAAAAGCTGCAATTCAACCGCGCCCATACGTTCGACTTTGCATCCCTGAGCGCCTTGCCGCAAACCACCATCAAGCCGACGCTGGAATACGACAGCAAGCAGCACGTACTGAGCGGTCCCTTGTTAAGCGATGTGTTGAGCGCTGCCGGTGCGGCAGCGGCCGGCGACGTGCTGTTGCGTGCCGTCGACGGTTATGCAGTGCAGGTGTCGATGGCCGATATCCGCAAGTACCGCTTCATCGTCGCCACGCATCTGGACGGCAAGGCGATTCCGCTGGGTGGTTTGGGGCCGTTGTGGGCAGTGTATGACGCAGACCGTTTTCCGGAGATCATGGAGAAACCGATCAGCGCGCGCTTCGCCTTGTGCCCGTGGGGCACGTATCACATCGAGGCTAAGACTTAAACCTGTTCGCCTCCCTACTGCGAAGCCGTGATCCGCTGCCGTACGGTGCTCGGGATCCTCGTGTACTTGAAGTACACTCCGGTGTCCTGCGCTCCGGTCGGCAACGGCTGACGGCTTCTCGCTACGGGAGGCAAACAGGTTTGTCTTCTACTTGACTCAGATATGCATCGCCGCCAGCGTGCCCAGGATGACGCTGGCGCCTGCTGCGGTATAGGAAATCTTCTTGAGCCAGTCCTTGCGCGTCAGCAGCGTGATGGCCGCCAGCGAGATGGCGATCTGGATCGCCGTCATGGCTTGCGCCCAGCGGTGATGCTGGTGCAGTTTGACTTCGGACAGTTCGTCCC
Organism: Herbaspirillum rhizosphaerae; assembly: GCF_046025915.1. GTDB lineage: Bacteria > Pseudomonadota > Gammaproteobacteria > Burkholderiales > Burkholderiaceae_D > Herbaspirillum > Herbaspirillum rhizosphaerae_A. The sequence goes on from NZ_JAQQFR010000004.1 coordinate 34,308, forward strand.
ATTCCTTGGATTGTTCTTCCAGCTTCTCCGCAGCTTTGCGGATGTCTTCTTTTTCCGACTTGTAGCGTTCCGCCGCCGCTGTGTATTTCGCCGCATCGACGCCGGGAATGGTCGCGGCCAGTTCGGCCAGGTTCTGGCGGCTGGATTTGGCCTGGTAATAATTCCACTGGTTCGCCGCTTCGGTCTTCTTGATGGCGGCGTTGTTCTTGTTCATCGCGGCGGCGCTTTCGGTGGAGCCGGCCTGGTAGCTGAACAGCGCGCCGATGGTCGCCATGATCGCGGTCATGACGGCGATCTTGCCGGCAAAGTTGTCGCCGCTGCCGTGCGCGTGTTCGGTGACATGTTCCAGATGATGTTCGTGCGGACTTGGGACTTCGAATTCTTCAGCCATGCGAGTGCTCTTTATAGATTTATCATGATGGAGTTGGCCGGCGTTGCCGCCGGGAACCTGCGCAACCCTCCTTGCGCATGCCATTAATGCGCAAGGGATGGGCTTAGTTGACCGCAGTTGCCGTTGTTGCCGGCTTTATCTGCTGCGTCATCTCTCCCTCGCGGCGGGCTGGGGTTTGTTACCATAGACGTTTTCCCGCAAAACCTTCGTTGAACCTGCCGAAAACCATTCCCATGAGCAAATTCTGGAGCCCCATCGTCAGCCGCCTGACGCCTTACACCCCTGGTGAACAGCCCAAGATCAGCAATCTGGTCAAGCTCAACACCAATGAAAACCCTTACGGCCCTTCGCCTAAGGCGGTTGCCGCGATGGCGCAGGAGGTTGGCGACAACCTGCGCCTGTACCCGAACCCCGATGCCGAGCCGCTGAAGCTGGCGATTGCCAAACGCCACGGCTTGTCGCCTGCACAAGTGTTTGTGGGCAACGGTTCCGATGAGGTACTGGCGCATGCTTTCCAGGCGCTGCTCAAGCATGGCGCGCCGATTTTGTTTCCAGACATCACCTATAGCTTCTACCCGACTTATGCGGGTTTGTATGAAGTGGCATATCGCACCGTACCGCTGGCGGATGACTTCTCGATTCGCGTCGATGATTACCTCGGCCATGGCGATGCCATCGGCGGAATCATCTTCCCGAATCCGAATGCGCCGACCGGTTGTCTGCTCGCACTCGACGCGATCGAACGCATGCTCGCAGGCAACCCAGACCGCGTGGTGATTGTCGATGAGGCGTATATCGATTTCGGCGGCGACAGCGCCATCGATCTGGTCGCGCGCCATCCGAACCTGCTCGTCGTGCAGACGCTGTCGAAGTCGCGCTCGCTGGCCGGCTTGCGCGTCGGCTTTGCGGTCGGCCATGCCGATCTCATCAGCGCGCTGGAACGGGTCAAGAATAGTTTCAATTCCTACCCGCTGGATCGCATCGCGATTGCCGGCGCAACCGCAGCGATGGAAGACGACGAGCACTTCGACACCACCCGCAAGGCGGTCATCGCCAGCCGCGGCAAGATGGTGGCGGATCTGACGGCATTGGGTTTTGACGTATTGCCGTCTGCGGCCAACTTCGTGTTCGCACGTCATCCGCAACATGACGCGGCGGGATTGGCGGCGTCCTTGCGCAGTGACGGCATCATCGTGCGTCACTTCACCAGCGCACGCATCAATCAGTTCCTGCGCATCACGGTTGGTACCGATGACGCATGCCAGACGCTGATCACTTCATTGCGCAAGCATCTGGCCTGAACGGATACACCGACGCTGCATGCGGGCTGATGGGCTGATTACAGCTCCAGATGCAGCGTCGTGCAACCCTCCGCCGGCAGCGCGCAGCAGATCAAAGCTTCATCCGCTTCCACCGCGAAGCCGGGCGTTTTCGCATAAGTCACTTCACCTTGCAGCACCCGCGTACGGCAAGTGCCACAGCGGCCGTCGCGGCAGCTGGATTCCGGGTTCAGGCCGCGCTGTTCTGCCAGCTCCAACAGCGAACCACTGTCTGACGTCCAGCGCGCCTCCTTGGCGGAGCGCATGAACACCACAGGCACGGCGTTTGTTGCCGCCGGTTTGAGCGGGATTTGTGGAGCCTGTTCATCGACCTGGCGTTGCAGGCCGGAAGGGCCGAATGCTTCCGCATGGATGCGCGCATCGATGACATTCATGGCGCGCAAGGCGTCGTACATCTGCTGCATGAATCCGGCCGGGCCGCAGAGATAAAAGTCGTAATCGTCGAAGGGCAAAGTTTTCTTCAGCAAGGCGATATCGATGCGTCCCGCCATATCGGTCTCTCCGGCATTTTTTTCCAGCTGACTCAGCACGCGCACGTGACGCGCACCGCCTTTACCGGCGTTGACCAGTGCAGCGATCTCTTCACCAAAAGCCAGCTCGGCTTTGCTGCGCGCCGACTGAAACAGCCATACCGGCCGCTGGTAGCGCTTGCGCATGCCCTCGTGTATCAGGTGCCGCAACATCGACAGCATGGGCGTGACGCCGACACCCGCCGCCAGCAATACGGCAGGACGACGCACGGCAGCATCGATGGTGAAATTGCCGGCGGGTGCGCGCGCTTCGATCACGTCATCCACCTTGATCGCGCCGTGCAGATGTTCGGAAAACAATCCCTGACGTTTCACACTGATGCGCAGGAATGCATCCGAGGGAGCGCTCGACAAGGTGTACTGACGGATCTGCACGCCTGCTCCCGGAACGTTCATCCGTACCGAGACATGTTGTCCCGCCGCCGCACCCGGCATGCCGGCGCCGTCGGCCGGCAACAGGTAAAACGATCGGATCGCGGCGCTCTCGTCGACGATCTTGCTGACACGAAACGGCCGCCATTGCGTGGCCAGTTCGGCAGCCTTGAGACGGGAGGCTGTGTCTTCCCAGCTTCCGGTGATCAGAGAATTGGGTGATGCGCCGGCGTCGACATCAATCCAGCGCAACGGCAGGGCAGCGGGCCGGCGTACGACTTGTTGCGGGGTAAAGCGCCACATGCGTTCGGCGCCCATGAAGGCCGCGACTTCCGGGGTATTGAGGATGACCTCGGCGCGCCCGCTCAGCTGCAGCAAATCGCCATTGCGGAAGTCCACAAAGACCAGACCTGCACGCGGGTTCAGCAAAAAATTTCCCAGCGTATTGAAGAACAAATTGCCGGAGAAATCCGGAATGGTCAGCGCACCATCGTCGTCTATGCGCACGAATCCCGGCTTGCCGCCGCGATGAGAAGCATCAACCTGTTTTTTGCCGTCGCGCACCACATAGGACGCGACGTAAAACGAATCCGCTGCACGGATCATGGCGGCAGCCTCGGCATCAAGCGCCGACAGGGTACTCACCGGACCGGCCGGCGCATCGGTGAATTCGTACTGGCGCAGCTGGATGTATTGCGGGCAATTGCCATAGGCCTGAGTGACGTCAATATGGAAGCGATCCTCCGACTGCCGGCTCACCAGACCATTCATGCGATTGCGGCGGCGGGTATGCAGTTCGATCCCCAGCATGCCGATACCGTCGCCGTCTTCCATGCCGGCGTCGGCGGGATCGAGAGGCTCGCGCGCCAGTTCGAGCGTGAGTTTTTCTGCGACGTCGGCATGCATGAAGCCGGGTCGACCCGCGCGCAAGGTCGCCCACACCTCGCCTTCGGCATCAACCGCACCCAGTATGACAAACGGTAACTGGGCGTAAAACTCGCGATGCTGATCAGGCATCCAGTCCCGGGCCATCTGGTTACGGCCAGTGTTGACCATGCGTTCGACGGCACCGACACTGCGCTGCAAAGTCAGCTCGCCTTCATGCCATGGAGAGCCGGAAGGTGCGACTGAAGTTGGCAGCGTCGCGTGTGTCGCGATGTCTGTTGGTGTCGGCTGTGTCGAAGTCATGATGGTGCTCCTTTTAAGCTGCCAGACCGACAGGCGTCTTCTGGAATGCGACAAAACCAGGCAGCGCTTCGATCCGCGCCAGCCATTGGCGGATCTGCGGATAGTCGCTCAGGTCGACATTGCCTTCGGGTGCGCTGGAAATATACGAGTAGAGGGCAATGTCGGCGATGGTGGCGTGTTCAGCCGCCAGCCATGGACGTGTCGACAGTTCTTGCTCCACCAGCGTCAGGATGGCGTGGGCACGGCGAATCGCGTCGTCGGCGTCAATCGGTGCGCCGAATACTGTAACCAGGCGGGCAGCAGCCGGGCCGCGTGCGATCTCGCCCGCAGCGACGGACAACCAGCGTTGTATTGCCGCTGCTGTTGCCGGGTTTTCCGGCAGCCAGTCGGTGCGTCCAAGCGACTTGGCCAGATAGATCAGGATCGCGTTGGAATCGCTGACGACGATGTCGCCGTCTTGCAGCACGGGAACCTGACCGAAGCGGTTGAGCTTCAGCAGTTCCGGGGATTTTTGTTCGCCCTTTTTCAGGTCGACCAGAACCAGTTCATGGTGCGCGCCCAGCAACGAGAGAAACAGGTGGGCACGGTGCGAATGGCCGGACAGAGGGTGGTGGTAGAGTTTCATGGCAGCTCCAGGTGGGTTGTAGGAGTCGCCAGTTTTGCCGATAACGCAGATGAAGAGAATCGCCGCCCGGGACAATGAACTATTCCCGGTTTGAGAATAATCCCGTCATTTCGGCCTCCATTACTCTTTAGCAGGCCGCTCCCCGCGCAGCTCGCCGACCGCGAGGTCAAGAAAGGCGCGCACCTTGCGCGCGGCGTGGCGGCCTTCATGTTGCACCACATGCACGGGCAGCGTCGGTGTTTCATGCTCACGCAATACTTCCACCAGTCGTCCATCCGACAGATGCGGCGCCACCATGTAGGACAGCACGCGCGTGATGCCGAAGCCGTCGAGCGCAGCGATGATGGCTTCATCGTTCGAGAGAACGGTCATGCGCGGCTGCACGCGCACGAGGGTGCTTGCATCGCCCTTGGTGAAGCGCCAGTCCGGCGACGTGGAGATGCTGTTTGACGACACGGTCACGTGTTGCCTGAGGTCATCCGGCACCTGCGGCGTGCCATGCTTGCTCAGATAATCCGGCGAGGCGCACACCACTCGTCGCACTGTGCCGACCGGGATCGCCTGATAGCTGGAATCGGGCAGGTGACCAATACGAACCGCCACATCGATACCTTCGTCCATCATGTTGATGATGCGATCGGCAAAACGGCATTCGACTTCGGCCTCGGGATAGCGTCGCAAATACTCCATCACGATGGGCGTGACATACATGCGGCCGAACAGCGCCGGCGCCGTCACCACCAGGCGACCGCGCACCGCGCCATGGGCGCCGGCGGCAAGGTCTTCCATTTCCGTGATATCGGCCAGCACACGGCGACAGTCTTCGGCATAGCGTGCGCCGACGTCGGTGACACGGACGATACGCGTGGTGCGTGTCAGCAGGCGCACGCCGATGGCTGTTTCCAGATCGCTGATAGCGCGCGTGACGACGGGCGGCGAGATTTTCATTTTTCTTGCAGCAGCGGCAAATCCACCTTCATCAACCACGGCAAGAAAAATCGCCATCGACTCAAGTCGATCCATATTATTCCCGGTTTTGTAATGGCTAATTATGATTTCAGGGTATTCGGATTATGCCCGAGATCATGAGTATTTCCTGTGTCCTCACGGTACCGTGAAACTTGGGATACTTAATTTTTCAGCAGAGTCAGCGGTCGTTGACGCCATGCCAGCAGCGCACCGATCAGCAAGGCCGCCGCAGAAAACATCAGCCCTTGCTGCAACCCACCGCTGCGATCGGCAATCCAGCCAACGATACTCGGGCCGACGATCTGTCCGGCTGCAAACACAATCGTGAACGCACTGATGCCGACCGACCAGCTGGCCGGCGGCAGATTGTGACGCACCAATGCGGTCGTCGACGCGACTGCAGAGAGAAACACACCGCCGAACATCAGGCCGGAAATGAACACCGCCACCGGCGCTGCAGTTACCGCCGGTAATAGCGTCGCGATGCTCAGCAAGGCATTGAGGATGGCCAGCGATTCGCCGCCTTTGAATTTGTCCAGCATGCCGGCCCATAACCGCGACGACGCCACCACGGCGACACCCAGCAGCGTATAAAACAGTGTGATCATGCCGGCCGACATGCCTTGTTCCTTCAGCAAGGCAATGACAAAAGTCATGTACCCGATATAGCCAAGTCCGAACATGAAATACCCCGTCAGGCCGAACGCCAGACTGCGATAGCGGACATGTTCTGCACCGCGCGCCTGCGACGGCAGATCAGGAATGCGCAGCGCGGGAGGTGCCATGAACGCCGTCGCGATCAGGCTGAGGATGCCCATCGCCAGCCACGCCCATTGCCAGCTGTGCGCCACGCCGTTGGCATTCGCAGCGGCAATCGTCAACGGCACCAGCCATGCGGAAATCACGATGCCGATACCGCTGCCGCCGTAGAACACGCCCAGCAAGAATCCGGCGCGTCGCGGATGCAGCGCTGCCAGTCGCGTCACCAGGATGCCACCGGTAATAAAAATGAATGCGCTGACAGCACCGGTGACGACACGCAAAAACAGCAAGCTTGCCGTATCGATGAACAAGCCGGACAGGGTGATGAAAAACGCTGTCGCCAGCGCGCCGCCGATCAGCATCTTGTGCGTGCCGAAGCGTCGTGCCAACGGTGGCGTGGCGAGTGCGCCGAGCAGGTAGCCGAGCGCATTGCCGGTGTTCATGCCGCCGGCGATGAGGTAGGGCCAGCCGAGGTCGGTACGCATTGGAGACAGCAATAGCGCATACGAGAAGCGCGCCACGCCGAGCGCGATTGCCGTGCCCAGCGACAGCGCCAGTGCGGTCAGCAGCGGATGGCGCATGATGAAATCGTGGTGAGCAGGGGACATAGTGCGCGCCTGTTCGGCGGCCGCAGTCGGATCGTGCATGGCTTGTCTCTTGAGCATCGACGGCTGATTGCCGTCTGGTTTTTATGGTGCGCCGAAGGATCGCTGTCGCACGGTGGCAAAGTGACAATGCAGACTGCGGCGCTGCTCAGAGTGTAGCGGATTGTGCCGACTCTTGTTGTCAGGCATGTGCTTGTTCAGGGGAGGTTGTGCCGTCACCGCATACGCGCAGGCAGGCATCAACCACGAGCGGGGCCAGGCGTGTGCCGCGCAAGCGCTGGATTTCCGTCAAGGCGGCGTCCATGCCGAGGCTCTTGCGATAGGGACGGTCTTCGGACATCGATTCGACGATGTCGGCGACGGTCAGGATGCGTGACTCCAGCATGATCTGGTCGCCGCGCAAGCCGCGTGGATAGCCGGAGCCGTCGAGATATTCGTGGTGGGCGTAGACAATGTCGGCAACCGGGTGCGTGAACGAGATGTGGCTCAGTACGTCGTAACTGGTCTGCACATGCGTCTTGATCAGCGTGAATTCCGCATCGGTGAGCCTGCCGGGTTTGTTGAGTATCTCCAGCGGAATATTGACCTTGCCGATATCGTGTACCAGTGCCGCCAGATGCAATGCTTCAAGCCGCGACGCGTCAAGCGCCAGATGACGGCCGATGCGCAAGGCCAGTGTGGCGACACGGCTTTCGTGTTGCGGCGTGTAGTCGTCGATCAGGTTTTGCAGCGAGAGCAGGGCATTGATTGCCTCGCGCTGAAGGATGGTGATTGAGGTAGTTGGCGTAGGCGTCAATGAGGACGGCGTCGGCGCAGGATGGTCGGTCAGATCAGACATTCAAAAAACTAAAACGGTGCCGCACAAAAACAGTGTGGGCGGAAAACAATCTTCGCATCCGGATGAAACAGCCGGCCCTTTTGCTGTTTGCTACTGCTGTCTGTATTTGACAGCAAAGTGACAGTGATTCAGCAGCGGTATGGGAGCAATTCGGAGGGATGCGAGATAATGGCGGCTGCCCGAAGTTTAATCCTCTCCTGATTGCATGACAACCGACCTGACCAATTCCACTTCCAACAATGCCAGCCTCGGGACATCGGCGTTGCCTGTGCGATGGCGACAAGTCGCTATTCCATTTTTCTTTTTCTTGTTGGGATTGTTGTACGCCAGCTGGGCTGCTCGCATTCCATCGATTCGCGACAACCTGCAGCTGGACCCGGCCACACTGAGTATGGTCTTGCTGTGCGGCGGTATCGGCGCGGTCGGCTCGTTTCCGCTGGCGGCATGGCTTAACGCACATGTCGGACCGCGCCGTACGACGTGGTATGCGGGACTGGTCTTGCTGCTGACCTTGCCGCTGCTCGGGATTGCTCCCAATCTGGTACTGCTGATGCTGTTCAGCGCGATGTATGGTGCCGCGTCGAGCTGCTTTGATGTAGCTATCAACGCCCTCGGTGCCGTCGCGGAAAAACAGGCCGGACGTTCCATCATGTCGCTCCTGCATGCCTGGTTCTGCGTCGGTACCTTCAGCGGTGCTTTGCTGGGCAGCGCTGTGGCTTCATTCGAGGTAGCGCCGTTCTGGCACTTCCTTGCATTGGCTCTGCTGTTTCTTGTGCCATTGCGTCTTGGTTATAAGGCCATGCCCAATGACCGGCCGGAGCCGAGCGCCGACAAAAAGATTTTTGCGATCCCGCACGGCCATCTGGTGGCGCTGGGCCTGATCGGTTTCTGCGGTGCGATTGTTGAGGGATCGATTGCCGATTGGAGCGGTCTGTACATGAAGGATCACATGCGCGCAGGCGACGGCGGTGCGCCGCTGGCCTATGCGGCGTTCGCCGGCATGATGCTGCTGGCGCGCTTGATTGGCGATCGTCTGAAAGAACGCTGGGGCGCCCGCAAGGTTGTCGGCTTTGGCTCATTGCTGGCGGCAGCTGGTGTGTTCGTCGCGGTGGCGGCAGTCAATATGCCGATGGCGATCATTGGTTTTGCAGTGGCCGGCAGCGGTGTGGCGATGGTGTTTCCGTTTATCTTCAGCGCGGCCGGGCGGCATGGCTCGATTGCGCTGGCCGGGGTGGCGACACTGAGTTACAGCGGCAGTTTGATCGGGCCGCCGATAGTCGGCTTTCTGGCACACGGATTCGGCCTGCAAGCGGGATTGGCGTTCATCGGCGTGCTGTGTATTGCGGTGGCGGCGGCTGCCAGCCGCGCAGTGTGGCTGGAGTAAGCCTGAAATAAGCCGAATTGATGAATTGATGAATTGATTTTTACCGGTAGAAGGAGTGCCTGCACATGAAACAATATTTGGCAGTGATGATGGTTGTATTGGGACTGGCCGCCTGTGCAGCTCAGCCGGCGGCCGATACAACAGCCGGTCTGACCAGCTCGCTGTGGGAGCTGACCAACTGGTCGGGCCATGAAATTCCACATGGCGATAATGGCGAGCCGGTAATCCTGAATTTTCAGGACAACGGCAAGGAAGCCAGCGTCAGCGGCCGCGCATGGTGCAATCGATTTACAGCACCGTATGTGTTGCGCGAAGGTCGCCGTTTAACGATAGGGCACGCTGCTGCGACACGCATGGCGTGCATGAGCAAGGCGATGGAGTTTGAGTCGGCTTTTCTCGACAAGCTGCAGGCGCTGGATCGCTACAAGATTGAGGGCGACAGCCTGAAATTGTTTGCCGTCGATGGCGAAGTCATGATGCTGCAGGCCCGCAAGAAAGAGGCAGCGCCGTCCTCCGGTGCCAGCGGCAAGTAATACCGGTACAAGTCTGAAATCGAACAAAGAAAGAGAAAAAAATGCGCGACCTGGTTTTTTTGCCCGGCTTCATGTTGAACGCTTCCCTCTGGGATGACATGCATGGCGATCTTGCCACCGTGGGCAATCTGCATTTCGGAGATCTGGGGCAGGATGCTTCCATTGCCGCGATGGCTGATCGCGTGCTGTCGACAGCGCCGGAAAAGTTCGTGCTGTTCGGCTTTTCGATGGGCGGTTTTGTGGCGCAGGCGATTACCCTGAAAGCGCCGGAACGTGTGCTTGGACTGGGCTTGTTGAATACCTCTTCGCGCCCGCAGAGCGAGAAGGAATCGGCCGGCACGCTGGCGCAGATCGCACTCGCGGAAAAGACGCCGTTCAAGGGATTGACCTCGCGCGCCCTGGCGTCGTCGCTGCATCCGGATCGTTCAACGGATCAGGGTTTGTTGCAACGTTTGCAAGCCATGGCGCTGGCTAACGGCAAGGAGGTTTTTCTGCGTCAGCTATCGACGCTGCGCGACGGCAGTTATGCCGACTTGCATCGCATCACCTGCCCCACGCTGATCGTGGCGAGCGATGCCGATCGTCTGCGGACGGTGGAAGAGTCGGAAGAAATGGCCCAGCGTATTCCCGCTGCGCGCTTTGAGATCGTACGTGATTGCGGTCATATGACGCCGATGGAAAAGCCGGAGGAGCTATTTCGCATCATCCGCGATTGGATCGCATCCTCGCGGCTGTAAGGCACGTAAGGCAAGGTTTTAAAGCACAAATGCAATACGCCGCTCGTAAGCGGCGTATTGTGGCATCGCATGAGTAAAGTAAAACCGGTAAGACTGGTTTTGCGGTCTACGTCCTCATGTCAGTGATGCGAGTGTCATTGCCTGGTCTCTTGATCTTCTGTTAATGCGCGCTGTTCCCGCGCTGTTCCCGCGCTGCTTCGGCTGATATCGAGCTCAGTGTGATTTGTCGTAAGGATCATCCTTGCGCGGGGCTTCGCTGGCGCGTTTGCCGCTGCCCTTATTCATCTCATCCAGTCCGCCGCTGCCGCGCAGGTCGGTATCTACCTGGCCTTCCCGGATGTCCTGATAGGCGCGGCGCATCTCCTTCTGATCCACGTCGCTGCGCTGGCTATCGCCGGACTGATCATGCTCATGGGGGAGACGGGCTTTGTTTTCCGGTTTTGGATGGCGGTCTTTTCTGGTGCGGAGAAAGCTGGTCATAAAATCCTCACGTGTATGGTGTCTGAACCAGTACGACATACAAGTGAGAAAGAAGTGCCGAAGAAGTGACGTTAGTTACAAACTCATTTGCAATCAATAAGCTTGTCCGACAGAACCCGTCTGTCGGAGTCATGTCGGCAGGATGTCGGTATCGCTCGCAAAGCCACGCCGGTTCTTGCTTTTCCGACGATGCGCGACATCGTCGGCGGCCGCTTAAATAGCGAGGCGTTGACGCGCCGCAGCGTATTCTTTTTCCAGACGATCCACCATTTCAGCCACCGTCGGTACGTCATCCATCAGGCCCACGGCCTGGCCTGCGCCCCAGATATCGCGCCATGCTTTGGCCTTGGTGTCGCCGCCGGAACCGAAATTCATCTTGGTCTTGTCCGCTTCCGGCAGATTGTCTGGATCGAGTCCGGCATTGACGATGGACTTCTTCAGGTAGTTGCCGTGCACGCCGGTGAAGAGGTTGGTATAGACCACATCGGCAGCGGTCGAGTCGACGATGGCCTGGCGATATTCGTCGGTGACGTTGGCCTCTTTTGTTGCCAGCCAGCGGGAACCGATATAAGCCAGATCCGCACCCATGGCTTGCGCCGACAGGATGGCGTCGCCCGTGGCGATCGCACCCGACAGGATCAGCGGGCCTTTGAAGAACTTGCGTACTTCGCCCACCAGTGCGAACGGCGACAGCGCACCGGCATGGCCGCCGGCACCGGCCGCCACCAGAATCAGTCCATCGACGCCGGCTTCCAATGCCTTCTGTGCATGGCGGATCGAAATCACGTCATGCAGCACAATGCCGCCGTAGCTATGGATGGCGTCCAGCATTTCCTTTGGTGGCGCGCGCAGGCTGGAGATGATGATCGGTACGCGATGCTTCACGCAGACTTCCACATCGTGGGCAAGGCGGTCATTGGACTGATGCACGATCTGGTTTACCGCGATCGGGCCAATGATGGCATCGGGATGAGCCGCTTTGTATTCTGCCAGTTCCGTCTGCAACTGCGTCAGCCAGACGTCGAGCTGTTCAGCCGGACGCGCGTTGAGCGCAGGGAAGGAGCCGACGATCCCCGCCTTGCACTGGGCCGCCACCAGCGCAGGACTGCTGGCAATGAACATCGGCGAAGCAATCACGGGCAAACGAAGGTTTTGCAGAATGTCGGGGATGGTGCGATTGGGCATGGCGGCGTCTCATCGTTGTAGGTAATCCAAAGATTATAGGATAAAAATATTACGATCGTGCTTTTTTGTGTTGTTGCATCAAATGATTTTTGCTTTTGATCGAACTTTTCATTTTGTAAACATGTTATTTTTTCTACAAATCAGCCTATAAATACTTCGACCCGTTGCATGGCACATGACTTGCATCCGTGTAGACAGGCCAATCCCGGCTGAATTCAAGGTAATCTTTCCGAGGGGGATATATGAATACCTTTCTGATCGTGGCCGCCATTGCCGGCGGACTTATCGGTGCTGCAGCTCTTCACAGCCGCTATTTGCAGGCGCGTCTGAAACACATACGCACTCGTAGTCGCTACACGCACTGACGCATACCGCAACAACAGCACGAGAACAAAGCAGTAAAGATTACTCAGGCATCGCCCGTGGGTGATGCCCAGTCGTCTTCAGTCGCTGTGCATACCAGGCGCCGATCAAGCATTTCTTTGTAGAAATCAAGGAGGGTAGCCCATGGGTAAGCTGTTTACGTTGAAGCGAAGTTTTCTGCTGTTTTTTGCAGTGCTCGCCGTGTTGTCGATCTTGATGGCATGTGCATTGCAATTGATCCTGCGTGCGCAGAATGAGATCGAGAGATCCGGCGACGCCCGCTACAATTCGTATAAGCTCGCTGTCGAAGTTCGTAATACTTCTGAACGCCTGACGGCGGCAGTTCGCAGCTACGTGGTCACAGGCGACGCCAGATACGAAACACTCTACTGGGATATCGTTGCCGTCGTCGACGGCAAGAAACCGCGCCCGGACGGTCGCACCATTCCCCTTGTTGATCTGATGAAGCAAGCCGGCTTTACCGAGCAGGAATTCGCCAAACTCAACGAAGCGCAATCGCTCTCCATCGGCCTGATAAAAACCGAAGAAATCGCCATGCATGCCGTCAAGGGCGAATACGACGACGGTGCCGGCAAGTTCACCAAAAAGGACGAGCCCAACCTGGAAACGGCGCGCAAACTGGTGCACGACGACGCTTATGAAAAGAAGAGCGCCGCGATCATGAAGCCGATCAACGAATTCCAGCAACTGCTCGATCAGCGCACTTCCCGTGAGCTGGACAAGGCGCGCGCCGACGGCAGAAAAGCTTATATGTTGGCGCTTGCGATGCTGGCGTTGATGGTCATCATCTCGGTAGCGGTGCTGTATGCGCTGTACGTGCTGATCAAGAAGCAGATCGACCAGAGTCTTGACGCAGCAGAAAGATTGGCTACCGGAGACCTCACCGTCAAGCTTGCTATTGAGCGCGACGATGAAATCGGCCGGCTCATGGCGGCCATCAACGGCATCGGGGAAGGTCTTGCGAGCGTCGTCGGCAATGTGCGCAGCGGCACCGAAACCATCAATGTCGCGTCGAAAGAAATTGCCATCGGCAACGCCGATCTCTCCAGCCGCACCGAGTCACAGGCGTCAGGATTGGAAGAAACCGCCAGCTCGATGGAAGAACTGACCTCTACCGTGCGCCAGAACGCCGACAACGCGCGTCAGGCAAACTCACTGGTGACGTCCGCATCCGAACTGGCAATCAAAGGCGGTGAAGTGGTGGGCAATGTCGTGCAGACCATGGGATCAATCAAGGAAAGCTCCAGCAAGATCGTCGACATCATCAGCGTGATCGACGGTATTGCGTTTCAGACCAACATCCTCGCATTGAACGCTGCCGTGGAAGCGGCGCGGGCCGGAGAGCAAGGCCGCGGGTTTGCAGTGGTGGCTTCTGAAGTGCGCAGTCTGGCACAGCGTTCGGCATCAGCCGCCAAGGAAATCAAGGAACTCATCGGCGACTCAGTCGGCAAGGTCGACGCGGGCGGCAAACTGGTCGACGACGCTCGCGCGACGATGGGAGAAATCGTCACCTCGGTCAAACATGTGGCCGACATCATGGGCGAAATTACGGCGGCGAGCCAGGAGCAAAGTGTCGGCATCGAAAGCGTCAACCGCGCCATCACGCAGATGGATGAAATTACGCAGCAGAACGCGGCATTGGTGGAACAGGCTGCGGCAGCCGCGGAGAGTCTGCAAGAGCAGGCTGGCTTGCTCACGCAGGCGGTCAGCGTGTTCAAGCTGTCGGGCGCGCATCATTCCGATGTGCGTGCTGTGGCATCCGGTGCACTACCAAAATCACCAAAGCCCACATACAAGGCTGCGCCGACACCGAAGTCGTGGGCTGAACCTTCCAAGCCATCCAGCTCGCCCAAATCAGTGAGCAAACCTGCGCTTCCGGCTGCATCGTCTGGGTCCGCGTCCGCGGGCAGCAAGGTCAAATCAACAACTACGGACGAAAACTCTTGGGAAGAGTTTTAAGCCCCGGTACGAACAAACAAAAATGAACAAACAAAAAAGCGGCGTGACCGGAGATGGTCACGCCGCTTTTTATTTCAGGCAACTCAAATCGCCCGGACTACTTGAATGAGGGTTCAGCCTTTGCGCTTTGCCGCAATGGCGTTGCCGGCGCGACTGACCGCCTTGCGTCCCAGATGCTCAGATATGAATTGTCCGGCATCGACGACGATGTCCAGATCGATACCGGTTTCGATACCCAGGCCTTGCATCATGTACAGCACGTCTTCCGAGGCAACGTTGCCGGTGGCGCCCTTGGCGTAAGGACAGCCGCCCAGCCCGGCGACTGACGAGTGATAAATCGTGATACCCACTTCCAGGCTGGCGTAGATGTTGGCCAGTGCCTGACCGTAGGTGTCATGAAAGTGACCGGACAAACCATCGATGTTGAATTCGCGAATTGCCGCTTGCATCACCGGCGCGACCTTGTTCGGAGTCGCCACGCCGATGGTGTCGGCGATGTCGATTTCATCACAGCCCAGATCGCGAAAACGGCCGACCACATCCGAGACCGATGACAGCGGCACCTCGCCCTGATACGGGCAACCGAAGGCGCAGCTGACCGCAGCGCGCAGACGGATCTTGTGCTCCTTGGCCGCTTGCGCGACCTCACGGAAACGCTCGATCGATTCGGCAATCGAGCAGTTGATGTTCTTTTGCGAGAAGGCCTCCGACGCTGCGCCAAAAATCACGACCTCATCGGCACCGGCCGCCAACGCTGCCTCAAAGCCCTTCATGTTGGGCGTCAGCGCCGAATAGATCACGCCGGGTTTGCGCGTGATGCCTTGCATGACTTCGCTTGAGGTCGCCATCTGCGGCACCCATTTCGGCGAGACGAAAGAGGCGGCTTCGACATTGACGAAACCGGCGGAAGTCAGCCGGTTCACCAGCTCGATCTTGACTTCGGCGGAGATGGTTTCCTTCTCGTTCTGCAAGCCGTCGCGTGGGCCGACTTCAACGATTTTTACTTTCTTGGGCAAGCTCATGGGGTGTCTCCTCTGCCTAGTCGGCTATGCATTTGAATATGATTTTGATGATATCAGTTTGCCTGCGGGATGCTTTCAACCGGAGCGACGGGCACCAAGGCGACATCAGCCACCGGCGCACCGGTCATCGCCTGCAATTGCTGCGCCGTCAGATTGAAGACGGCATGCGGATGTCCCGCCGCCGCCCACACGCTGTCGTAACGAAACAGATCCTGATCCAGCAGCATGACCGGTTTGACGGCATGGCCGATTGGACAGACGCCGCCGATGACATAACCGGTTTTCTCACGCACGAACTTCGCGTCGGCTTTACCCAACGGTCCGACTTGCGCCGCCACCTTGGCCTCATCGACGCGATTGCTGCCGCTGGCAATCACCAACACCGGCGCATCGTCGGACAAGCGACGGAAGATGATCGACTTGGCAATCTCCGCCACGCTGCAACCGAGACCGGCAGCCGCTTCGGCCGAGGTGCGTCCGGCGCTGGACAGCATGACCACTGGTTTGTCGTGCTTCAGCTCGCTTAATAAATTGGCGACGCGCTGTGCGGAGTCGGGCAGTGCATCGGCGTGCTGATGTTGTTCCATGCTTAATATCCTTTGTTGCGATCGACGAGTCCGACCACGCGTTCGCCACGATCCAACGCAACGATCTTCTCTGCGATCTGGCGGGCAGCCTCGCTGCGTACGGTCAGCGCAGAAATATGCGGCGTGATGGCGATGCGCGGGTCTTGCCAGAACGGATGTTGCGGCGGCAACGGCTCTTCCTGAAATACATCCAGCGTGGCACCGGCAATCTGGCCGCTTTCCAGTAGCGGCGGCAGATCGGCCTCGACCAGATGACCGCCGCGCGCCAGATTGACCAGATAGGCACCGCGTGGCAGCTGCGACAAGGTCTCGCGATTGAGGATGCCTGCCGTGTCGGGTGTCAGCGGCAGCATGCAGATCAGCACGCGTGCGCCTTGCAGGAATTGGTTCAGTTGCTCCGTACCGGCATAAGCTTTGACACCGGGTAGCGTCTTCGGGCTGCGGCTCCAGCCGCTGACCTGAAAGCCGAAATGTTGCAGGCTCTCGGTGATACGTTGTCCCAACACGCCCAGTCCCAGCACGCCGATACCGAAGTCGCTGCGCTCGAAAGGCGGCAGCGGCTTCCATTCGCCGCGGCGCGACAGCTGTTCATACTCATCCAGGCGACGGTAGTAGCGCAGCACGGCATGCGTGGCGAATTCGGCCATCTGCTCCGCCATGCCGCCGTCGTCGATGCGGATCAACGGCAGATTGTCCGGCACTACGTTCAGTTGCAGGATCGCATCGACACCCGCACCAAGATTGAAGACGGCCTTCAATTCGGGATGCCCTTGCAGCATCTCGACCGGCGGCTTCCACACGATGGCGTAATCAGCCGGTGCAGTGTCGCCGGATTGCCAGACGCGAATCTCGGCATGCGGCATGGCAGAACGTAAATCACGCAACCAGGCATCCTGGTTGACGGTGTCGGCGGTTTGAAAAAGGATGCGCATCGCGTCAGGAGAGATGAGAGTGGAGTAAGCCGCTGATTTTACCTGCAACGCATCATCGCTGCCGCCGGTGGATCTTCCATTTGTCATCAACCTGCATTGTGCAGCATGACGCCGTCGCTGCTCGCTGCGCCTGCCTTGATCAGCTGAGCGCTCGCCCAATCGGCCAGCGCTTCGTCGCTGAGTTGGAAGTAGCGGCGATTGCATCGGGCCAGCAAGGGAATATCCGCCATCATCGAAGCCACATCGAGCAAGGGAATCGCCTGTCTTTCCAGCAGCAAAAACTTGAGCATGACCTTGACGCTGTTCTGCGCATTACGCAGCGGATCGGCCTCCAAATAATCGAGGCGCGAATAAGCTGTCGCCAGCGCTTGCTTCACCTCCGTGAACGGTGCACCATGACCCGGAATCACCACCCGCACATCAAGTCCCGCAATCAGGTTCAGCGTTGCGCGTGCTTCGGCAAAACCCGATTCACCGTCCAGCTCGGGAAAAATCACGCCAAAGCCGTTCTGCCACAAAGCATCGGCCGAGATCAGGATGCCTTCCTGTGCACAATAGAGAATCAAGGAATGCGGATCGTGGCCGGGTGCGGCGAGTGCGGTCCATGCCAGATTACCAAGTTGCAAGGTGTCGCCATCCTGCAAGGTGTCGTCGAAACTGAAGCGTGGACATTGCTGGCCGGTTTCTCTGTAGCTCAGCGCGTTCTCATCCCAGCGCGCCACCTTGTCGGCCTCGGCATGCGGGATCGTTGTGCGGCAACGGTAACGCGCCTGCAAGGCAGCGTTGCCGCCGCAATGGTCGGAATGCAGATGGGTATTGATCACGCGATCAAGTTGCGGCGCACGGCCTCGTTCGTTCAGTACATGTTCGATCAGCGCCAGGGTTTGCGCAGCATGCGTGACATAACCGGTATCGACCAGCGCCGTCTCTTCCGCACCGAGAAACAGAACGTTGTTGGACGACAGCCAGCCGCGCTCAAGTACATATACGCTGGACGGCAGGCCGTAGGGATGGGCGCGCATGGACGACGATCAGCCCGGCGTGAACGCCAGCAACTGTGCGCCTTCCGTCACCTGATCGCCGACTACATACAGCAACTCGTCGATGACGCCATCGGCGGGTGCCGCGATCGTATGTTCCATCTTCATCGCTTCCATGATCAGCAGCGGTGCGCCCTTGGTGACGCTGTGGCCTTTCTCGACCAGCACGGCGACGATCTTGCCCGGCATCGGCGCCGTCAGGCGGCCGCCCTCGCTTTCGCTGTGGCCGGCATGCGCCAGCGGATCGTCCCATGTCAGCACGGCATGACGGCCTTGATGGAAGACGTGGAAGGTGTCGGCATCGCGCACCACATTGCCGGCGAGTGTGGAATCGTCCAGCGTGATGCGAAGATCCGCAGCGCCTTGCTTGTCAAAGCGCAGCGTGTGCTGAACGCCGTCACGGTGCAACGTCCATTGCCGGTCGCTGCGATATTCGACATGAATCTGATAAGCGCCAGCCTCGTCGGCAAACTGCAATGCGCGCAGCAAGCTGCTGTTCATGCGCCAGCCGCTGGTGTGCGCCCATGGGTTATTGCTGTCGCCGACACGTTCCGCTTCTTGCGAAAGCAGCAGTGAGGCCGCCATTGCCAGCGTGGCTGTCGATGCCGGCTGCAGCGCAGGGAACAGCGCATCGTGATGGCGTTCGATCAACCCGGTATCGAGATCCGCCGTGGAGAACGCCTGTCCGGCGATCAAGCGTTGCAGGAAGCCGATGTTAGTGGCAAGTCCGACGATGCGGTACTGCGCCAGCGCCGCGGCCATATTGGCCAGTGCGGCATTGCGGTTCTTGCCCCAGACGATCAGCTTGGCGATCATCGGATCATAGAACGGCGAAATCGCATCGCCTTCACGTACACCCGAATCGATACGCACCGCCGCCGGTGTCTGGGTATGGCTGTCGACGCGGAAATGTACCGCCGGGGGGGTATGCAGATAGCGCAGCGTCCCGATCGATGGCAAGAAACCCTTCTCCGGATTCTCCGCATAAATGCGCGCTTCGATGGCATGGCCGTTGAGCTGCAATTGCTCCTGACGCAGCGGCAGATGTTCACCGAATGCCACGCGCAATTGCCATTCCACCAGATCGAGGCCGGTGATCATTTCGGTCACCGGATGTTCGACCTGCAGGCGCGTGTTCATTTCCATGAAGTAGAACGAGCCGTCTTGATTGGCAATGAATTCCACCGTGCCCGCGCCGACATAGCCGACCGCCTTGGCAGCGGCGACGGCTGCTTCACCCATGGCGCGACGGCGTTCTTCGCTCATACCGGGAGCAGGCGCTTCTTCCAATACCTTCTGATGGCGGCGCTGCACCGAGCAATCGCGTTCAAACAGATAGACGCATTCGCCATGGCTGTCGGCGAACACCTGAATCTCGATATGGCGCGGGCGTGTCAGGTAACGCTCCACCAGCACCTTGTCGTCGCCGAAGCTATTGATCGCTTCACGTTTACACGATGCCAGCGCGGCTTTGAAGTCTTCCGGTTTGTCGACAATACGCATGCCCTTGCCGCCGCCGCCTGCGCTTGCCTTGAGCAGCACCGGATAGCTGATGCCATCGGCTTCCTTTTGCAGGAAGTCTGCATCCTGATTGTCGCCGTGATAACCGGGAACCAGCGGCACCTTGGCTTTTTCCATCAAGGCCTTGGCGGCCGACTTCGATCCCATTGCATGGATCGCCGATGCAGGCGGGCCGATAAAGACTAATCCAGCTTTCGCGCAGGCCTCCGCAAAACCGGCGTTCTCCGACAGAAAACCGTAGCCGGGATGGATCGCCTGTGCGCCGGTCGCCAACGCCACGGCGATGATCTTGTCGCCCAGCAGATAGCTTTCCTTGGCCGGGGCGGGGCCGATCAACACCGCTTCATCGCAGACGGTCACGTGTTTGGCCTGTGCGTCGGCTTCCGAATACACGGCAACGGTCTTGATGCCGAGCTTGCGCGCGGTTTCGGCAACCCGGCAAGCGATTTCGCCGCGATTGGCGATCAGTATTTTGCTGAACATCTTGTCTCCTTTTTGCATCTTCTGAATAGAAGAATTATTTTCCCGGTTCAGTCGGGGGCATTATTTTTTGTACCGCCGCCGTCTTCGTATTTCGATGAGACGCAATTTCCGCCAATAATTGCCGACGCATCAGCTCCCGTTCGGCGACATCTGTTTTCCAGACGATGTGATCATCGATTGCGTAGGGATAGCAATTTGATTTCGCCGCATTCTGGCAAGTGATCAGTGCAGAAGCGAGCGCGTCTTTTCCCGTGCGATACGCCCAATGTCCATTCTCGGAAATGACGAAGCTGCGCGGCAGAGGACGTGTCAGATAAAGGGCGTAGCTGTCTTTGGCAAATTGACCGACATAGGGGATGGCCTCGGCGTTGGCCAATTCAGCAAAACCGGTATCGGGAGGAAGTGCAAATTCGCTTTGAAGCGGCTGTTTCGCTGCATTGCGGCTGGCCTGAATCTTTTGCTTGTTCGCCTGGCGGATATCCGTGAAGTCGGTCTTCCCCATCATCTCGGCAACGGCCAGTTCCGTGAACTTGTTGTAGAGCCAGTTGACGCGTGTACTGTCTCCTCCAGCTATACCGCCCAGTCCATACGAGGCCGTAACGTCGAAGGCATGGACTTGTCTATTGCCGCTGTCGAAGATGCGGACTTTGCCGTCGATCGAATCCGTCCCTGCCATGATGCCCCACATAATTGCGTTGAACGCAGAGCGGATCCGGAAACGGGTAATGGTGATTTCTGCGTGATAAGGCGAGTCAGCTTTCACCAAATCCAAGCTGCCGAGTTTGCGTTCGACGAAATCCAGCAACTCCTTCTGGCTGAAAATAGGATTTTCGGCTTGCAACAACCTTGCCTCTTCCGACAATTTCAGTTCCACGGAATTGATGGAGGTCGTAGCGAAAGTGGATTTCATGGAGCCGTTTTCTCTCTGTATCGTGCCGGCGCAGCCGGACAGCAATGCGACGCACGACAAAATCAGAGCCCAGTAATTTTTCATTTTCCCCTGCCTTTGTTGTTGGATTTGGAGCATTCATTCTACATACGAAATACGCCGAACTTCGTTTCTTCAATCGGCGCATTCAACGCCGCGCTCAGTCCCAGTCCGAGCACGGTGCGGGTATCGGCGGGATCAATCACGCCGTCATCCCACAGACGCGCCGAGGCGTAATAAGGATGGCCCTGATGCTCGTATTGCTCGCGGATCGGTGACTTGAAGGCGGCTTCTTCTTCCGCCGACCAGTTGCCGCCCTTGGATTCGATGCCGTCGCGCTTGACGGTCGCCAGCACGCTCGCCGCTTGTTCGCCACCCATCACCGAGATGCGCGCGTTCGGCCACATCCACAGGAAGCGTGGCGAAAACGCGCGACCACACATGCCGTAGTTGCCTGCGCCGAAACTGCCGCCGATGATCATCGTCAGCTTCGGCACCGCGGCGGTCGACACGGCCGTCACCATCTTGGCGCCGTTACGGGCGATGCCTTCGTTTTCGTATTTCTTGCCGACCATGAAGCCGGTGATGTTCTGCAAAAAGATCAGCGGAATCTTGCGCTGACAGCACAGTTCGATGAAGTGCGCGCCCTTGAGTGCAGATTCGGAAAACAGGATGCCGTTGTTGGCGATGATGCCGACCGGCATGCCGTACAGATGCGCGAAGCCACACACCAGCGTGGTGCCGTAGCGCGCCTTGAATTCATCGAACTCGCTGCCATCGACCACGCGCGCGATCACTTCGCGCACATCAAAGGGTTTGCGCGTATCGGTAGGGATGATGCCGTAGAGTTCGCGTGCCGGATATTTCGGTTCCTGCACTTCACGTACGGCGAGTTGTTGGGGCTTGGTACGATTGAGGTTGCCGACGATGCTGCGCGCAATCGACAGCGCATGCAGATCGTTCTGCGCCAGATGATCGACTACGCCGGACAGACGCGTGTGCACATCGCCGCCGCCCAGTTCTTCAGCAGTGACGACTTCACCGGTGGCGGCCTTCACCAGCGGCGGGCCGGCCAGGAAGATGGTGCCTTGATCCTTGACGATGATGGACTCGTCGCTCATCGCCGGTACATAGGCGCCGCCGGCGGTGCATGAACCCATCACTACCGCGATTTGCGGAATGCCCTTGGCCGACAGGTTGGCCTGGTTGAAGAAGATGCGGCCGAAGTGATCGCGGTCGGGAAACACTTCATCCTGATTCGGCAAGTTGGCGCCGCCGCTGTCGACCAGATAAATGCAGGGCAGATGATTGAATTCGGCGATCTCCTGCGCGCGCAGATGCTTCTTGGCGGTCATCGGATAATAGGTGCCGCCTTTCACGGTGGCGTCGTTGCAGACGATCACGCACTCTTGTCCGGCGACACGGCCGATGCCTGTGATGATGCCGGCCGACGGCGCCGCATCCTTGCCTTCTTTTTCCTGATACATGCCGTAGGCCGCCAGCTGCGAGAACTCCAGGAAAGGCGTGCCCGGATCGAGCAGCATCTGCACGCGATCGCGCGGTAGCAACTTGCCGCGCGCCAGATGTTTGTTGCGAGCGGTTTCGCCACCGCCTTGTGCAATGGCGGCGATCTTCGCTTTCAGATCGTCGACGATGGTTTGCATCGCCGTGGTGTTGCTCTGAAATTCTTCGCTGCGCGTGTTCAGTTTGCTGTCGAGTTGCGGCATGGTGATCCTTTGTCTCAATGTATTTTTTATTCGTCGTCCGGGAAAGCACCGTCGACGTAATACCAGCGCGCCACACCTGCGGCATCCGGCTGGCGTACAAAACTGCTGACCTCGTGCAGACGATGCGCGCGGCCACCGACCTTGAATCGGGCGACAAATTCCACCGTAGCTTCGTCAGTATCTTTGACGTGTTTATGTTTGATCACGTCGAGGCCTATCCATTTCACGTCGCTCTCCGCCGTGATCGGCTCGTCCGGCAGCGTGTCGGGATGCCAGGTCGAGCGCAGGTATTCTTCTTCACGCAATGAGAACGCGGTATAGCGCGAGCGCATCAGTTGCTCTGCCGTCGCCGGTACTGCTGCGCCGGAGATGAAGCGCCCGCAGCAAACGGCGTAGACGCCTTTGCCGCAGGGACAAGCCTGTTTATTTTCTTTGCCCGCCATCAGATCTTTCCATCCTTCAAAAAGACCTCGAGTTGGTTGAAGCGATCAAAGCCCCAGAACGATTCGCCGTCGACAATCACGAAGGGCGAGCCGAACACACCGCGTTCGATGGAAGCGGCAACTTCAGCCTTCAACGCGTCCTTGATGGCATCGTCGTTCAGCGCGGTGGTCAGTTTGTCCTCATCAATGCCGACGTCGCCGGCGATGCGCAGCACCGTTTCAAGTTTGCTGATATCGATGTTCTCGGTGAAGTAGGCGCTGTACAGCGTGTGGATCAGATTGACGGCTTTGGCGGCATCGTTTTTCTGTGCCCACAACACTGCGCGCGCCGCATGCTGCGAGGCGATCGGCATCACATCCGGGCGCTTGAACAGAATGTTGTTAAAGCGTGCGGTACGCTCCATGTCGTGGTGCGAGTACTCACCTTTCAATGGGACGTTGGCAATGGGCGCGATGCCCATCACCTTGAACACCGGGCCGAGCAGAACGGCGTGCCAGTTGACCGTGCGGCCATATTGCACTGCCAGCTTTTCAATACGCAGCGAACCGAAATAACCATACGGCGAGCTGAAGTCGAAGTAAAAATCGATGGAAGTTTTTTGATCGCTCATGTTTTTCTCTATCCGGTTCAGATTAGTTCGATCGCCATCGCCGTACCTTCGCCGCCACCGATGCACAGCGAAGCCACGCCGCGCTTGCCGCCGGTTTTCTTCAGTGCACCGATCAGCGTCACGATGATGCGTGCACCCGAGGCGCCGATAGGATGACCCAGCGCACAGGCGCCGCCATGGATGTTGACCTTGTCGTGCGTGATGCCGAGTTCCTTCATCGCAGCCATCGGCACGGCGGCAAAGGCTTCGTTGATTTCGAACAGGTCGACGTCGGCGGTGCTCCAGCCGGTTTTCTTGTACAGATTGTTGATGGCGCCGATCGGTGCAGTGGTGAACCAGTTCGGTTCCTGCGAATGGCGCGCATGGCCGACGATGCGGGCAATCGGCGTACAGCCGAGTTTTTTTGCGGTCGATTCACGCATCAAGACCAGCGCAGCAGCGCCGTCGTTGATGGACGACGACGAGGCGGCGGTGATGGTGCCGTCTTTCTTGAAGGCTGCTTTGAGCGTCGGGATTTTTTCGACCTTGGCCTTGCGCGGGCCTTCATCGGTGTCGACGACGACATCGCCGGCGCGGGTGGCGACGGTGACCGGTGCGATTTCCCATTGGAACGAACCGTCCGCGGTGGCTTGCTGCGCGCGCTTGACCGAGGCAATTGCAAAGGCATCCTGATCTTCACGCGTGAAGTGGTATTTCGCCGCGCAGTCTTCGCCGAAGGTGCCCATGGCGCGACCCTTGTCGTAAGCGTCTTCCAGACCGTCGAGCATCATGTGGTCGTAGATCATGCCATGACCGATGCGATAGCCACCGCGCGCTTTTGGAATCAGATAAGGCGCATTGGTCATCGACTCCATGCCGCCGGCGACGACGATTTCATTGGTGCCTGCAAGGATGGAGTCGTAGCCGAACATGGCGGCCTGCATGGCCGATCCGCACATCTTTGACAAAGTCACTGCGCCTGCAGAAACAGGAATGCCGGCCTTGATCGCCGCCTGACGCGCAGGCGCCTGGCCTTGTCCTGCCATCAGGCAGTTGCCGAATAACACATCCTGAACCTGATCCGGTGCGACACCGGCGCGCTCCAGCGCAGCCTTGATGGCGGCAGCGCCGAGGTCGCTGGCATTTAACGCCGTCAACTCGCCCTGAAAGGCGCCCATGGGTGTGCGCGCGGCGCCGACGATAACGATGGGATCTTCTATGCGGTCTTGCATGTTCTTCTCCTGCTCAAAAAATACTGCGGTCTGGTGATTCAAATAAAGCGCATCTAAGGAGGTACCAAGAGATGCGTCACATCATCTTCATTTACATCGTTTCTGCAAACAGCTCACGGCCGATCAGCATGCGGCGGATTTCGCTGGTGCCGGCACCGATTTCATACAGCTTGGCGTCGCGCCACAGGCGGCCGGCCGGATATTCGTTGATATAGCCGTTGCCACCCAGTGCCTGAATGGTCTCTCCGGCCATCCAGGTGGCTTTTTCTGCAGAGTAGAGAATAGCGCCGGCGGCGTCTTTGCGCAGGGCGCGCGCAGCGTCTGGCGTCTTCGCCCGGTCACAGGCCTGGCCGACGGCGTAGACATAAGCCTTGCACGCCATCATGGTCGAATACATGTCCGCGATCTTGCCCTGCATCAGCTGGAATTCGCCAATCGACTGGCCGAACTGCTTGCGGTCATGGACATAAGGCACAACAACATCCATACAGGCTTGCATGATGCCCAACGGCCCGCCGGACAGCACGGTGCGCTCATAGTCGAGGCCGGACATCAGCACGTTGACGCCGCGACCGACGCCACCGAGCACGTTCTCTGCAGGCACTTCGCAATCCTGAAATACCAGTTCGCCGGTGTGCGAACCGCGCATGCCGAGCTTGTCGAGTTTTTGCGCGACCGAAAATCCCTTGAAACCCTTTTCCACCAGAAAGGCAGTCATGCCGCGTGCGCCTGCTTCCAGATCGGTTTTGGCGTAGACCACCAGTACATCGGCGTCGGGGCCGTTGGTGATCCACATCTTGGTGCCGTTCAGCACGTAGCGGTCACCCTTGAGATCTGCCCGCAGCTTCATGCTGACCACGTCGGATCCGGCGTTAGGCTCAGACATGGCGAGTGCGCCGATAAAGTCGCCCGAGATCAGTTTGGGCAGGTACTTGTTCTTTTGCTCGGTGGTGCCGTTGCGCTTGATCTGGTTCACGCACAAGTTGGAGTGCGCGCCGTAGGACAGACCGACCGAAGCCGAGGCGCGTGAGATTTCTTCCAGCGCGACGATGTGTGCGAGATAACCCATGGCTGCGCCGCCGTATTCTTCGTCGGCGGTGATGCCGAGCACGCCAAGGTCGCCCATTTTCTTCCACAGGTCCATCGGGAACTGGTCGCTGCGATCGATTTCCGCCGCACGCGGGGCGATTTCAGCTTGTGCGAACGCGGCCACGCTCTCGCGCAGGGCGGCAATGTCTTCACCGTGATCGAAGGTTAAACCTGGCAGATGAATCATCTTATGTCTCCTCGTTTTGATAAGAACCACTAACAAAACACCGCTGGCCGCGTTGCTTCTCCTTGCCGTACATCCGTACTGTCTGCGTCGGCGCGCCTTGCCATCGGCGTTTTGTTAGTGGTTCTGATGGGCTATTGGTTTATATGCTTTACGTTAACGTCAATTGAAATGCGTAATGTGCCTAAATGTTGAGCAATAGGTATTCATGGGGTCAGGCTGATTTTCGGGCGGCGGTGGTGCGCGAAGTGCGTTTTGCCGGCGCTTTTTGCGGTAAGTCGGTGTTCAATAATCGCAGGCATTCGGCTTCGTGCGCCGCGATTTCTTCCAGTGTCACTTCGAGATCTTCGCGCTGGCGTTCCAGTTTTTCGCGATGCTGGGTAAGCACGCCGAGGAAGCGTTTGAGCTGTGCTTCGGTATCCTTGGGCGACTCGTACATGTCAACCAGGTTCTTGATTTCCGAGAGAGTGAGGCCAAGACGCTTGCCGCGCAGGGTGAGCTTGAGGCGGGTGCGTTCGCGTGCGGCATAGACGCGGTTGCGGCCGCCGCTGCCTTCGCGTTTCGGACTCAGCAAGCCCTGATCTTCATAGAACCGGATCGCGCGCGGCGTGATGTCGAATTCTTTTGCCAGCTCGGTAATGGTGTAGGTCGGCATGATCTTTGGGCGATGAAAGATTGCTGGTTCGGGGTGGCGGTGGCACTTTACGTTAACGTAAAGTATATTGTAGGCTTGTCTGCAAAAAATGAAAATATATCTTCGTGATTTGCAAGTTTGATAACGTTTTGCCACGGTTGATGGCGCATCGCCGTTTTCGGTCACAGCAGGCCGCAGTCAGGTAATCATGAACGCTCTTGAATCCCAGCTTGAATACGCCTTCGGCGACACCTTGCCCGCCTTGGGCACCACTATGGAAGTTGCTCCCGGCATATTGTGGTTGCGCATGGGACTGCCGTTTGCGCTGGATCACATCAATCTGTGGCTGCTGGAAGACGAGATCGAGACGCCTAGCGGACGCGTGCGCGGCTGGACGGCAGTCGATTGCGGCATCGCCACCGATGCCACGAAAGAAAGCTGGGAAAGCATCTTTGCCACGCAACTGCGCGGCTTAC
Organism: Herbaspirillum rhizosphaerae; assembly: GCF_046025915.1. Classification (GTDB taxonomy): domain Bacteria; phylum Pseudomonadota; class Gammaproteobacteria; order Burkholderiales; family Burkholderiaceae_D; genus Herbaspirillum; species Herbaspirillum rhizosphaerae_A. The sequence continues at coordinate 61,478 of NZ_JAQQFR010000004.1, forward strand.
CGATCATTCGCGTGCTGGTCACGCATTGCCATCCGGATCATGTCGGCCTGGCCGATTGGCTTTGCAAGCGCTGGAACGTGCCGTTGTGGATGAGCGCCGGCGAATATGCCTTTGCACGGCTGATGTCGGCTGGCTTACCGGGGGCAGACGGCACCGCAGCGGCGCCGCATTTTCGCTTGCATGGCCTGACGGACGAGGGGCTGATCGAGAAATTGTCGGGACGCAATAACTACTACCAGAATCTGGTGCCGAGCGTGCCGTTGTCGTACACCCGCATGCAGGATCAGCATACGGTCCGCATCGGCAGTCGCGATTGGCAAGTGATCACCGGCTTCGGCCATTCGCCGGAACATGTTTCTCTGTATGCCGACGACGCACGTCTGCTGATTTCCGGCGACATGGTACTGCCGCGCATTTCTACGAATGTCTCGGTGTTTGCCATCGAACCGGAAGCTAATCCGGTGCAGCAATATCTGGATTCACTGGAAAAATACGCCGCTGTTGCCGCCGATACTTTGGTGTTGCCGTCGCATGGTAAGCCGTTCCGTGGTGTGCATACGCGCATCACGCAACTCAACGATCACCACCGCGCGCGTCTGGCGGAAGTGGTGGAAGCGTGCGCGACGCCGAAGACCGCGGTGGAGATTTTGCCGGTGATGTTCAAGCGCCCGCTGGATACGCATCAGCTGAGTTTTGCGCTTGGCGAAGCGGTGGCGCATCTGCACAAGTTGTGGTTCGACGGCGTGTTGCAGAGACAGCTCGGCGACGACGGTATATTTCGCTTTCTGCAGAAATAAGCCCTGACGTAATGGTTCAGGGTTGACGTGGAATTACGGCGTCCTGAATGACTTTTCCTCCGTGTAAGACTATCAAACGATCGGCCGTCGCGATGGTTTCCGGGCGGTGAGCGACGATGATACGAGTCATGTTGAGCGCCTTTATAGCCGCGTTGACCTGTTGTTCACGGTCGACATCAAGATGACTGGTTGCCTCGTCCAGAAAGAGAATGCTCGGCTTTTTGTAGAGGGCGCGTGCCAACAGCACACGTTGCTTTTGACCACCTGATAGCACGGTGCCCATATCTCCTACCAGGGTGTTGTACTGCATCGGCATACCTGAGATATCGTCTGCGATGGCTGCCATTTCGGCGCATCTGACTATCCATTCCGCGTCGGCCCGGATGTCAAAGAAGCTGATGTTGTCGGCGATGGAGCCTGCAAACAGGACGTCATCTTGCATCACCGTACCTATCATCCGGCGCAGCCGATCCAGGCCAACTTGCTCAAGTGGCAAGTCGCCGATCAGAATTTTCCCCTCGGTTGGAATCAGCATGCCGAGCATGAGATTGATCAGAGTGGATTTTCCGCAACCTGAGGCGCCGACGATGGCGACGGACTCGCCGGTCGCAATATTCAGGTTCATGTCACGCAGGACGAACGGCTCCTGTTCGGCATAGCGAAAACTGATCCCTCGCAGTTCGATGGACGGCGAAAATGTTGAGACAGTCTGCTGCATTTGTGAGGAAGGCGATGTTTCCGGTTCCGACAGAACGATATCTGCGAGTCGTTCTCCTTGCAGTCCTAGCATTCTGATTTCTGCCAGTTTGTCGATGAGTGCGCTTACGCGTTGATTGAACTGTTCCCGATAGGCCAAAAAAGCAACCAGAACGCCGGCCGTGAAACTTCCGTGCATGACCAGGCGTGCGCCTAACCAGATGACTAGCACCCTCTCAAGTCCGAATAACAGTCCATTGATGACACGATAAGCCAGCAGCATTTTCTGAGAACGCAAGTCGGCATTGATCTGATTTACCAGCGCGCTCATCCAGGATGCGTGGCGTTCTTCCTGTCGGCCGAACAACTTGATTGCTTTGACGCCGCGCATCGATTCGAGAAAATGGCTTTGTTGTTTTGCTGCATGCACAAGTTGTGCTTCGGTGGCACTACGCAACGGCGCATACCAGATCCATCTGCTCAACGCGTAGAGCAGCATGACGCCAATCGACACCCACGGCAATATTGGGCTATAGAGAAACAGCATGGTCAGCGTGACTACGCTCATCAGCCCATCCAGAACGGCTTCCAGAAGGGATGTGGTCAGTGATTTCTGAATCGCGTCAACAGCCCCGAAGCGCGACACCACATCGCCGAGATGGCGGCGTTCAAAATAGCTTGCCGGGAGACGCAACAGATGCCGGAACACATTGCTGCGCCATTGCACATTGAGCATGGTTCCCATATGCAGCAGCGCCCAGGCGCGGATCGCGGTGACTGATTGCTGTAGCAGAACCAGTAGTGCAAAGCCGATTGCCAGGGTCGTGAGCAGATCGACATCGGCGGTGACGAGAACATGATCGAGTATCCATTGCAGGTAGAGCGGTGTGATCAGGGAAAACAGTTCCAGTGCGAGCGCGAACAGCAGAATTTGTAGACCGGAGCGATAAAGGCCGGTTACGTTGCCCATCATTTTTCGCAAGCTTATATGTTGCTTGGTTTCGTCTTTCTTGAAGTGCGTATCGGCCCATAGCTCTAAGGCGATCCCGGTGAAGCAATTGGACAGTTCCGACAAAGCCAGCTTGCGGATGCCGAAACCCGGATCGTGGATGACGGCGCAGTGATGATTGACGCTTTTCAATACGACAAAGTGTTGGAGATTCCAATGCAAAATACAGGGCAGGCGCAAATTCGGGAGATCCTCCATGTCCAGTTTCAGTGGGCGGCAGGACAGATGAAGCTCACTGGCTATGGCGACTAGTTGCGCCAACGTTGCACCTTTCAGAGAAACGGGGAAGCGTTGCCGGAGATTGTGCATATCGGCGTGGTAGCCGTGATAATCGGCAATCATGCCGAGACAGGCCAGCCCGCATTCGGAGGCTTCCGACTGCAGCAGCAGTGGTAACTTGGTGCCGAAGCGGAACTGCAAGCGGTCTAGTATGGACGCGGAAGACATCAGGATGGCATCTTTCTGGAGAGGGCAAAAAAAGGAGCCAACGACCATTCATATAGACTTCTTGTCTCCAGCAAAATATCGGCCTCGAGCGCCATGCCGACTTGAGGACGCTGTGCTTTTCCGTAGACGTCGATGGTTTGTTGATCGAGCCCGACGTTAATGCGATACATCAGTTCGTTGTTGCTGTTCACCATCCCTGTTGGGCCAAACGACTTGAGTTCTGTATGTGACATGGATGTTTTGGAAATGCTGTCGACGCGGCCTTTAACATGACCGAATTTTTGATACGGGTAAGCTTGATAGCGCAGTAAGACGACATCGTCGCGCTTGATGAAACCGATAGCTCTGCTAGGTGCATAGAGTTGTGCGTACAAAACCGCGTCGTGTGGGATGATTTGCAGCAAAGGTATCGAGGGATCAACGGTTTGTCCCTGCTCTGCCACGATAGCGGTCGCGGTACCGGCATCTGCTGCGACGATGGTGAGATGGCGTTTCGCCTCGCTCTCTGCCAGTTCCTGTTTCAGTTGTATCAGTCTGCGTTCAATCTCTGCCTGCCGGTTCTGTTGTGTCAGCGGCAAACTGGCAAGTTCGTGGTGCTGTGCATTTTTCTCCCGCGTCAAACGGATTTGCTCACGCTCCAGGCTCTGTAGCTGATGCTGCTGATCAAGAACGTCCACTTCCTTTTGCTGCAACATTTCTCTCGATATATAGTTTTTTGCAAACAAGTCTCGATAGCGTGTCAGATTTTCGGTAGCCAGACGGACTCTCGACGCTTGGCTTTTCATCTGGCCGCTCAGATTACCTAGTTCGGCTTGCAAGTTGTCCAAGCGGCGGATGATCGCCTCTTGTTCTTTGGGATGCAACTGATCGGATTTATCGAGTTCATTCTGCAAGGATAAGTGGCGGAGATTCAGTTGTTCACTGATGCTCTCTTGCGTGTTTCCCTGCGTGCTGCTGTAGCGGTCGCTGGAGATCACATAGAGGACGTCGCCGCGTTCGACGGCCTGTCCTTCAACGACATGTTTTTCTTGAATGACACCGGTCTGGGGAGCATAGATTTTAATTACCCCGGGGGTTAATTGCAGTTGTCCCTGAACGGTACTGCGTTGCGTGTAACTACCCCATACAAAGAACACGGCAAGCATCATTACGCATGCTGCGACAATTCCGGCAAGCAGAGATAGAGAAAGCGGCCGTATCAGAACGATGTCACCGAACTGGGGTTGTGCCTGCGCTCGCAAGGCTTGTACTCTGAATAGAGAGGGCTTGGGCGGCATGAGTGGGAGAATAGAAGTTGAGAAAAGCAAATTCGCCGATGGTGAGAAAGGCGTTATGACATCGCTTTTTCGAACCGGCGCGTCGATGCATGTGACGCGCCGGCTTACTTGCCTACTACGTATTACTTATTGTGGAACCGGCGCTGGGGAGCCAAGAATTTCTGCCAGGCCAAGGCCAAGATTGACGCCGATGACTGCGACGGCATAGCCGATGCTGCCGACGATGGTGGTCAGGCCACCGCTCAGTCCGGGCGCGGTAGGAAAGGTCGGAATGGTGATGCCGGCACCGGATACATCCATGGTTTCTTGAGCAGTCAGTTCACGCATGATTTTTTCCTTTTCAATAAAGTAAAGTCAATTCAGAAGCTTGACGACAATGCACGTCAACTTGACTGTGCGATTACATGGTGGGTGGAATGACTGTGATTGAATATAGAAGAAGTGTGAAAAGTAATAGAAATATGGACGTGAAAAGATACCGCGAACTTGCAGGTTTTTTCTTTACGATTTTCATCGCGAGCGAGTTTTTTTGAAAGCACCACAATGAAAAAAGGCCTGCTGTGTGCAGGCCGTTGGAGGCGAAGTCAGATCTTTGATCCAAGACCGTCAGTTTAGCCGCGCTTCAGTTCGCGCTCTTCTTTCAGCATTTTGGTCTTGATGCGATTACGCTTGAGCGGCGAGAGATATTCAACGAATACCTTGCCCTTGAGGTGATCCATTTCATGCTGGATGCAAACGGCCAGCAGGCCGTCGGCTTCCACTTCAAATTCTTTGCCATCCGCATCCAGGGCGCGCGCCTTCACGCGTGCGGGACGCTCGACGCCGTCGTAGATGCCGGGCACCGAGAGGCAACCTTCATCGTAGACCTGCTTCTCTTCGCTGGCCCAGGTGATTTCCGGATTGATGAACACGCGCAGTTCGTCGCTGGTGTCGGAGACATCGATGACGATGACTTGCTCGTGCACGTCGATCTGAGTCGCAGCGAGGCCGACGCCAGGCGCGTCATACATGGTTTCGGCCATGTCGGCGACCAGCTTCTTGATGCGATCGTCAAACACGGTGACGGGCTTGGCGACTTTATGCAGTCGGGGGTCCGGGTAACGGAGGATATTCAATAAGGCCATACGTATTTACTCACTGAGCCATCAAGATAGCACTGAGTGATAGCTGAGGGTTGTTCTTGCTAGTTCAAGGATTTGTCGGCAGAATCTGCTTTTTATTGTCAATGTTGCAACAAAAAAGACTTTTGGCCGATTCTGGCGTGCGCCGTAATTTGCCGCACTGAGGGGCAATTTGTGCAAAATTTTATCATAGCCGGCCTGGCTCTCCTCTTGTTTGGGCTTGCCGGCGACGTTTGTGCAACATCGCCGGACGCGCAGGAGACCTCCTTGCCGGTGGTGCATGTTGTACCTGCCAGCAGGAGTGTTGCGTTGCCGACGGCGTTGGTTTCGACGATTTCCGGCCACGCGCTGAGTCAGCGGTGGAGCCTGCCCATGGTCTTCGACAAGACTTTGTTGGTGGCCGCGCCACGCATCGTTGCCGCACAAGAAGGACGCGGATATTTGGGCAAGGATGACAAGATTTACGTGCAGGGAGAATTGCACGGTGCGTCTGAATTTCACATTGTCCGGCCGGGGCGGTATTTGTTGGATCCGGTAAGCAAAGAGTCTCTTGGCGACGAGGTTGTGCTGCTGGGAACTGCAGTATTGCAAGAGCAGGCAGAAGACGGATTGCAACGCTTTTTGATCGTGGATGCTGCGCGCGAAATCATGATTGGTGATCGTCTGCTTGCCGTGCCGCCTCAGGGTGATTTTGCAGCGCCGCGCGCCATTGCTTCGCAGCAGTCGTCATTGGCAGTTGATGCGCTGATTGTCTCTATTGCCGACGGCACCGCCCACGCGGGGCAACACCAGATCGTGGCGATCAACAAGGGTGCGCGGGATGGCATCGGCGAAGGCCGGCAATTGCGTCTGTCTGCAGCAGTCGTCCCGTTTTCAGATGACGTAGCAAAAGCAATTCCACATACACAGCAAGCATCACTGATTCAACAGCTCCCGCAAGAGGAGCGTGGCCGCTTGCTGATTGTGCGTGTATTCGATCGTGTTTCGTACGGCTTGATTACGCAGGCCCGCGAACCGGTGCAGGTGGGGGATAAGGCGTACGCGCCACAGCAAGAAAGAACGAGCATCAAGGATGTTGAATAACGCCTGTCTGAACGACACAACAGAACTCTCCGACTGGCTCCGCCTTACGCAAACCGAAGGTGTCGGCGTGGAAGTCGCCCGCCGCCTGCTGACAGCGTTTGGCATGCCGTCGGATATCTTCGCCGCAGATGTCACCGAATTGAGCACCGTGGTGACCGAGCGCATCGCGCGAGCTTTGCTGAAATCGCCATCGGCGATGATGCAGAACCATATCGAGCGTACGCTTGTCTGGATTGAAGAGGCGGGTAATCGCATCGTGACATTGGCCGATGCCGGCTATCCGCAAGCCTTGCTCAATATTTCCGATCCGCCGGTGCTGCTCTATATAAAAGGTCGCGCGGAATTGCTCGCCGCATCATCACTGGCCGTCGTCGGCAGTCGCAATGCCTCCACGCAAGGTATTCAGAACAGCGAGCATTTTTCCGATGCGGCCAGCCGTGCCGGGCTGACCATCGTATCGGGCCTGGCGCTCGGCATTGACGCCGCCGCACATCTGGGCGGTTTGCGCGGCAGAGGTTCGACCGTTGCGGTGATCGGCACCGGACTCGATATTGTTTATCCAGCGCGCAATCGCACGCTCGCGCATCGTCTTGCCGAAGAGGGTTGTATCGTCAGCGAATACCCGCTCGGCATGCCACCGATTGCCAGCAATTTTCCACGTCGCAACCGGATCATTTCAGGATTGTCACGTGCAGTGCTGGTGGTGGAAGCCGCTGCGCAATCAGGCTCGCTGATTACGGCGAGAATGGCAGCGGAGCAGGGGCGCGATGTGTTTGCAATTCCCGGTTCAATTCATTCGCCATTGTCTAAAGGTTGTCACTTGTTGATCAAGCAAGGCGCCAAGCTGGTTGAGTCGGCGGAAGATATTCTGGAAGAGCTGGGAAGGTTGCCGCTATCGTCGCCATCGCGCTTGTCCTTGCCGTCGCTATTACCGTCGTCATTGGAGGCGGCATCACCAACATCAACAAGTTCGACGGCCATGAACAATCACGAAGACGACGCTGTCTTGAAGGCGATGGGTTTCGATCCGATTGCGGGTGACATGTTGAGCATGCGAAGCGGATTCGATGCCGCTGCATTGAACGCGCACTTGCTGACGTTGGAGATGGAAGGTGTTGTCGAATGTTTACCGGGAGGCTTGTATCGTCGTATAAATTAAACGACAACACAGAGTAGCAATGTACTAACGGCAATCAAAAGATATTCAGCGAAAATTTGAAAATCCTGCCATACTGGATTCGTAGACTTGTGTTGTGTCAACCTTCGCGATAGAGTATAGCCATGTTTGACGTCCTTGTTTATCTGTACGAAACCTACTATCGCCCCGATGCCTGCCCTGAACCAGCGGCCTTGGTCAAGAAATTGACCGCCATTGGTTTTGAGGATGAGGAAATCACGCGCGCCCTCGGTTGGCTGACCGATCTGGAAGAAGCCAATCACGAATTCGCCGATCAGTATCCTCAGCAAACCGTCTTCTCTTTCGGTATCCGTATTTACGCCACGCAAGAAATGGACGTATTGGGTACCGAAGCCGTCGGTTTCATCCAATTCCTCGAATCCGCCAAAATGCTCAACGCCGTCCAGCGAGAAATCGTTATCGAACGTGCATTGGCAATCGGCGATACGCCTGTCTCGCTCGAAAAGCTCAAGGTCATCGTATTGATGGTCTTGTGGAGCCAGGGCAAGGAGCCGGACGGGTTGATGTTCGATGAACTGTTCCTCGATGAAGACGACGACGAACCGCGTCTGCTGCACTAAATCAGGTCGTTATTTTCCTGACTTTGCCTTGTCCGGCGCGTCTGTCGGCAACCACAGGCAAGCCCCGCCGTGCTTGCCGTTTCTTCCGCATCGCGCTTATCATTCCCCCGCAATCCTCGAATATTAGCTACTATATAAAAAGCATATTGCCAATACGCAATATAAATTCTGCCAGGCCGCCTCATTTTGGTGCCGTCGGGCAAGTAGCTGACGACCACACTTTGTATCCTCTTTTGAGATCATATTTATGAGCAAGACCCTCATCATTGCCGAGAAGCCCTCTGTCGCGAACGATATCGCGAAGACGCTCGGCGGCTTTACCAAGCACGATGAGTATTTCGAATCCGACGAATACGTACTGTCCTCCGCCGTCGGTCACCTGCTGGAAATCGCGGTGCCCGAGGAATACGACGTCAAACGCGGCAAATGGACCTTCACGCATCTGCCGATGATTCCGCCGCACTTTGCGCTCAACCCCATCGCCAAGACCGAGTCGCGCCTCAAGGCGCTGAACAAGCTCATCAAGCGCAAGGATGTCACCGGCCTGATCAACGCATGTGACGCGGGGCGAGAAGGCGAACTGATTTTCCGCCTGATCGCGCAATACACCAAAGCCAAGCAACCGGTGCAGCGCCTGTGGCTGCAATCGATGACGCCGGGAGCAATCCGCGACGGTTTCGCCAACTTGCGCAAGGACGAAGACATGTTGCCGCTGGCCGATGCCGCCCGTTGCCGCAGCGAAGCAGACTGGCTGATCGGCATCAACGGCACACGCGCCATGACCGCTTTCAATTCGAAAGAAGGCGGCTTCTACCTGACTACTGTCGGTCGCGTGCAAACGCCGACTCTGTCGATCGTGGTCGAGCGCGAAGAGAAGATCAAGAAATTCGTATCCCGCGATTATTGGGAAGTACGTGGCGAGTTCGTCTGCGCCGCCGGCATTTATGAAGGCCGCTGGCTCGACAAGATGCACAAGAAGGACGAGAACGATCCTGAGAAGCGTCCTGAGCGTCTGTGGAGCAAAGCCGCAGCCGAATCCATCGTCGCCGCCTGCCGCGGCAAGATCGGCACCGTCACCGAAGAATCCAAGCCGACCACGCAAATGGCGCCTGGCTTGTTCGACCTGACCAGCCTGCAACGCGAAGCCAACTCGCGCTTCGGCTTCTCCGCCAAGAACACGCTCGGTCTGGCGCAGGCCCTGTACGAAAAGCACAAGGTTCTGACCTATCCGCGTACCGACTCGCGCCATCTGCCGGAAGACTACCTGCAGACCGTCAAGGAAACGATGGAGTCGCTGTCCGAGAACAATAACTATCATCAGTTCTCCAAGCAGATCCTCAAGCAGGGTTGGGTCAAGCCGAACAAGCGCATCTTCGACAACACCAAGATCAGTGATCACTTTGCGATCATCCCGACTACGCAAGTCCCGAAGAACCTGTCCGAGCCGGAACAGAAGCTCTACGACCTGGTGACACGCCGCTTCATGGCGGTGTTCTTCCCGGCGGCAGAGTTTCAGGTCACCACGCGCTTCACCGAAGTCTCCGGCCATCAGTTCAAGACTGAAGGCAAGGTCATGACCAATCCGGGCTGGCTGGCGATCTACGGCAAGGACATCGTCGACGAGAAAGACGAAAACAGCGGCACGCTGGTTGCCGTCGCCAAGGACGAAAAGGTCAAGACCGACAAGGTCACCGCCAACGCGCTGGTCACCAAGCCGCCTGCACGCTATACCGAAGCAACGCTGCTGTCCGCCATGGAAGGCGCCGGCAAGCTGATCGACTCCGACGAATTGCGCGAAGCGATGGCCGGCAAAGGCCTCGGCACGCCGGCAACGCGCGCCGCCATCATCGAAGGTCTGCTGAACGAAAAATACCTGCTGCGTGAAGGCCGCGAAATGATGCCGACCGCCAAGGCGTTCCAGCTCATGACGCTGCTGCACGGCCTCGGCGTGGATGAACTGACCGAACCTGAACTGACCGGCGAATGGGAACAAAAGCTGGCGCAGATGGAACGCGGCAAGATCAGCCGTGAAGAGTTCATGCGCGAGATCGCTCAGATGACGCAAGTCATCGTCAAGCGCGCCAAGGAATACGACAACGACACCATCCCCGGCGACTACGCAACATTGAAGACGCCTTGCCCGAATTGCGGCAGCGTGGTGAAAGAAAACTATCGTCGTTTCGCCTGCACCAAGTGCGAATTCTCGATGAGCAAGACACCGGCCGGTCGTCAGTTTGAAATCCCGGAAGTGGAAGAACTGCTGGCCAATCGCACCATCGGCCCGCTGCAAGGTTTCCGCTCCAAGATGGGCCGTCCGTTCGCGGCGATCCTGAAGATTTCGCGCGACGAAGAAATCAAGAATTTCAAGCTCGAGTTCGACTTCGGCCAGAATGACGGCGAAGGCGAAGGTGGCGAACCAGTCGACTTCAGCGAGCAGACACCACTCGGCCCTTGCCCGAAATGCGGCAGCGGCGTCTACGAAATGGGTCTGGCCTACGTTTGCGAAAAACAGGTCGCCAAGCCGAAGGCCTGCGATTTTCGCAGCGGCCGTATCATCCTCCAGCAAGAGATTCTGCCGGAGCAAATGGCCAAGCTGCTCAACGAAGGCAAGACCGATTTGCTGCCGGGCTTCATCTCCCAACGCACACGTCGCCCGTTCAAGGCATTTTTGGCGCGTGGCAAGGACGGCAAGATCAGCTTCGAGTTTGAAGAGCGCAAAGCCAAGGCACCTGCCAAGGGCAAGGCTGCAGCAGCCGCAGCGGAAGGTGACGACGCCGAAACCACGACGACTGCCAAGGCCAAACCAGCCGCAGCAGCGAAGAAGCCGGCCGCCAAGAAACCTGCAGCAGCAAAGAAGCCCGCCGCTAAAAAGGCTGCACCGAAAAAAGCTGCCGCGTAATCGAAATCTTACGCCAGCGGTTTTCTTTCGCGCACAAAAAGCCCTCGTCACAACAACGAGGGCTTTTTTATTGCTGCGACGGATCGTAAGAGCAGCAGTATGGCGGTGCCTCTGTGCAGGCACTTATCCAGGATGGAGATCGATACGACTAGGCGTGTGGCTTGGGAGTGCATCCACACGTCTTCTCAAGGAAGCGGCCGAACAAGCATATCGAGACTCCCAACAGCGTCAGATCCTTCAACAAGAATCCTCCACCCTTCTGTAGAACAGGAATGCCATATTCCAATCGAACCACTTCCGAGCTGACCATGAAACTCAAGGTGACGAGTAGAGAGCCGATCAATATGCTACTTCCTGCAAGTCCTGCTTTGGGCCAGTACCAGCCCAACACGATCAGCAGAACGGCCGCCAGTTCTACAACACCAATCAGGTTGGAAAATCCCTGCACGGAAAATACGATGTAGCCCCAGGACATGAAGGGGCTCTCCGTAATTAAAGGCACCAACGCCAGTGCTTCAAATTCAAAAAACTTCATGACGCCGATCCAGAAAAACACGATCAGCACGCCAAATACGGCGATGTCTTGTCCTCGTTGCTGGAGGCGTTGTGCCAGTGAAAGTGATGGATGCATGTTGCCCTTTGTTCAGGTGAAAGAGTAGATGGGAAGATCGGACGAAGGATAGGATCCGTGCGTCTCGTCTTGATCGACTGATCGATGAGATGCACGGAGGTCAACGCACTGCAGACAGGGCCAGCGGGTTCTTCTCTCTCGTCCTGTTTTTATTCTTATTTTTATTCGGACAAGTCCGCCGACAGTTTCTTGACCGCGTCGTAGTCGTCGCCCACCATCGCTGTGAGTGAACGGCCGTAGTCGGCGTCTGCGCGATTGAAGTACGCCAACATCATGCGACGGGTTTGTTGATTGGTGGCCTGCTTGAGATCGCCGGACAAATTACTGATCAGATTGGCCTGTTCCTGCTTTGATAGCGAGCGATAGAATTCCCCGGCCTGCTGAAAATTCAAGGTCTTCTGGATGCGCTCTTGCTGCGTCTTTCCCAGCAGAGGGGATTGGCTGTATCGCACATCCCGCTTCTCGGTGTTTGGGGTGAGCCTGCTTGGTTGATAGTTCACATTGCCGTTGCTGATGTCGCCGTTTGACTGACCGTCCTGATTGCCGTTGACGACCGTTGTTTTGGGGCGATTCACAGGAAGCTGCTGATGGTTGGCGCCCAGCCGATAGAATTGTGTATCGGTATAAGACAGCAAACGTCCTTGCAGCAAACGATCTTCCGATGGCTCAATACCGGGAATCAGATTGGCTGGTGAGAGGGCGCTTTGTTCCGTCTCTTGAAAGACATTCTCGGGATTGCGATTCAATACCATGCGACCGATTTTTGTTTCCTTGACGCCGGTCCAGATCTTCGTCGCATCGAGTGGATTGAACGCAAACCGATCCAGATCGCCCGGTTTCAGTATTTGCACGTAAAGATCCCATTGAGGAAACTCCCGTCGCACGATCGCCTCGTACAAGTCGCGTGTGGCATGGCCACTGTCTTGTGCTTTCACTTCCGATGCTTGCCGCGCTGTCAGGTTCTTTTCGCCCTGCAAACTCTTCCAATGAAACTTGACGTAATGCACCTCGCTCGTCGCATTGACGAACTTGTACGCATGCACGCTGTTGCCGTCCATGAAGCGATAGGTTTGCGGCATGCCGTAGTCGGAATAGACGCGCGTGAGCATATGCGTCGCCTCGGGGACATGCGAGAAGAAATCAAACACTCTACCCGCCTCCTGGCGATTTGTTACCGGCGACGGTTTCAGCGCGTGCACCATATCCGGAAATTTGATGGCATCGCGAATAAAGAAAACCGGCAGGTTGTTTCCCACCAGATCCCAGTTGCCTTGGGTCGTATAAAACTTCGTCGCGAAACCGCGGGGATCCCGTTCGGCTTCCGGAGAATCCTTGCCATGAATCACCGTGGAAAACCGGACGAACACCGGTGTTCTGGCCCCCGGCCTGAACAACTCGGCTTGCGTCAGTTGCGCAAGATCGGCTGTCGCAACGAACTCGCCATAGGCGCCCACACCGCGCGCATGGACGACCCGCTCCGGAATGCGCTCCCGGTCAAAACGTTGCAGCTTTTGAATCAAGGTCACGTCTTGCAGCAAGACGGGGCCGTTGGGGCCTGCGGTTTGCGAGTTCTGGTTGTCGCCGACGGCGGCGCCATTGTCGCGTGTGAGTGTTCGGCCTGTTTCCGCATTTTCCGCATGACTCGGAGCGATGCTCAAAGAAATGAAGCCAACCGTAATCAGGACACCGTTCCACGTGCAAGCACGGGTAGGAGAAGAAAAAAGGGAATTGGCTTTGGGCTGCTTTTTCATATGCACTCCGCATTGTTCGATCAAGTCGGATGTGGGCATCGAGGATTTTTCTCGACGCGCACTGACAATGCCTGACGTTCCGCTGCAATCGTTTATACGATATGCATCATCGGGCACGCCAGTTGGTCGTCTGATAACAGTGCTTCTTACGGAAATGAAAAGACATCCCTGAAGAACAGGGATAAAGAGAATTTCTTCGATGGGGAAATAGAATGTCTTGCGGAAGAAGGGGGGCGGCAGAGAAAAGAGACGGCGTCTCTTTTCTCTGGAACTGCGTCAAAGCCAATGAAGAGAATCAGCCGTAGACGATGCTCAGTGGTGCATGATCCGAGAAGCGTGCTTCTTTGTAGATCGCTGCCGTCTTCGCCTTCTTCGCGATACCGGCAGTGGCGATGTGATAGTCGATGCGCCAACCCACGTTGTTGGCCCATGCCTGGCCGCGATTACTCCACCAGGTGTAGGCTTCGCCGGTGGTTTCCGGATGGATGGTGCGATACACGTCCACCAGGCCCAGCTCATCAAATACGCGTGTCAGCCAGGCGCGCTCTTCCGGCAGGAAACCCGAGTTCTTCTGGTTGCTCTTCCAGTTCTTGAGGTCGATTTCCTTGTGCGCGATGTTCCAGTCGCCGCAGATGACGATCTCGCGACCGCTGTCCTTCAACTCCTGCAAGTGCGGCAAGAACACTTCCATGAAGCGGAACTTCGCTTGCTGGCGTTCTTCGCTCGACGAACCCGACGGGCAATACAGCGAGATTACCGTGATGTCGCCGAAGTCGCACTCGACATAGCGGCCTTCGTCGTCGAACTCCTTGGTGCCAAAACCGATGCGCACGGCATCCGGTTTGCGCTTGCTGTACACGCCGACACCGGAGTAACCCTTCTTCTCCGCATAGTGAAAATGGCCGACATAACCCTTCGGCGTCAGAAAATCTTCAGTCATGTCGGCCTCCTGCGCCTTGAGCTCTTGCACGCAGATGAAGTCGGCGGATTCCTTGGCCATCCACTCGAAGAAACCTTTTTTGGCGGCGGAGCGGATGCCGTTGAGATTGGCGGAGACGATTTTTGGCATGGGGAAACTCACGTAAAAGTCAGGCGCGTAGCATACCTGATTCATTTAAAATGTGGGTCTTTGCAAGCCAGCGCTGTCGGGCGGCAGCGCGCAGGTTTCTCCGCAGACAATTTTTCGGGAATATATTTTGAGCAACTTACGACAAGAATTCATTGAGTTTGCCGTCTCCGCAGGCGTATTGCGCTTCGGCGAGTTCATCACCAAGGCCGGCCGCACCTCGCCGTACTTCTTCAACGCCGGCCTGTTCAACGAAGGTGCCGCGCTGGCCAAGGTTGCGCAGTTCTACGCGCAGACGCTGCAAGAGTCGGGCGTGGAATACGACATGCTCTTCGGCCCCGCCTACAAGGGCATCACGCTGGCGTCCGCCACCGCCGTCGCACTGGCCGGCCACGGCCGCAACGTGCCGTTCGCCTACAACCGCAAAGAAGCCAAGGACCACGGCGAAGGTGGCACCATCGTCGGCGCCAAGCTGCAAGGCCGCGTGGTCATCATCGACGACGTCATCTCCGCAGGCACCTCGGTGCGCGAATCGGTCGACATGATCCGCGCAGCAGGCGCGACGCCATGCGCCGTCCTGATCGCACTCGACCGCATGGAACGCTCCGGCAAGGACGACGCCCTGTCAGCCCATTCGGCAGTGCAAGAAGTCGCCAAGGCCTACGACATGCCCGTGATCTCCATCGGCAACCTCAATGACCTGTTGGAATACCTGGCTCACGCCGGCGCCGACGCGCAGCTCTCGCAATACAAGGATGCTGTGGCCGCATATCGCACGCGTTACGGCGTCTAAAATCCGATGTGGCCGATGCCGGTCTAAGACCGCTTCGGCGCAGCGGGTGCATCTTTGATGATTTCATAGCCGCAAAAAACAATGCCCCAAATGACTTATGGGGCATTGTGCCTTTTGAGCGAATAGCGAAAAAAGCTGTGGGGCGTCTCAGATCGCCTTGATGCCGACAGCACTCACGCCAACACCATGTCGTTGCAGACGATCATCCAGTTCACCGATCTGCGCAGCGACAGCGTTTTCCGTCAGTTGCCCGCGTTGCTGGATATCTTGCTGCACGGACTCCAGCTTGCTGGTCAGCGCGCTCAGGTGAGCGTTCTGACGCTGCTGCAGCTGCTGCAATTCACTTTGCAGATAGCCGCGCAATTCGATGAAACGTGATTTCTCTGCCTGGTCAGCCAGATCGCGTTGCGTATCAAGCTGCTTGGTCAGGCGGCGTGTCTCAAACAGCACGCTGGTCTGCAACGCCATCACATACATCAGGAAGACCGCCGTCAGCACGACCACCACGCCCAGCATCACCAGCCCCAGCGGCGCCTGAAAATCCGTGAACACCAGCGTCAACTGCGTAGGCGCCAAAAAAGCCCCCCAGTTCACAGCGGCAAAAATGCCAACCAGCGCCAATACGACGATCATGAAAGTTGTCCGGAATTTCATTGCGTTCTCCTAGTGTTGTTTGAATAATGCGGCGGATGCAATTTGGACATGATGCGGTGAGCGGCGTTCCTTATTCAATGGCAACAATGCAAGATTGCCAATAAAAAAGCCCTCAAATGAGGGCTTTTAGCGACACTGCCCGGCATATTCATTGCCAAGACAGTAACAATTCAACGGTACACCTTAAAACGGCACGTCGCCTTCCACCGTCGTGCGATACAGCGTGCGGCGCAAATGCTGCGGCGTGATCGCTGCGTAATGCACGGTACTGCGGTTATCCCAGAACACGATATCGTGCGCGCGCCATTTGTGCGTATAGACGTTCTCCGCGCGAATGGTGTGCTCATGCAAAAACTTCAGCAGCGCATCGCTCTCATCCTTCGGTATCCCCACGATATGCGACGTAAAGCCTTCACTCACAAACAAGGCCTTGCGGCCGTTTTCCGGATGCGTGCGAATGATCGGATGTTCGACCTCGGGCACGTCATCGATCTGCTTCTGCGTCAGGTCAGGACGCCATGGCGTCAGCGCCTGCAAGCGGCGATAACGATATACATAAGAATGCACCGCCTTGCGGCCCTCCAGCGTCCGCTTCACATCCGCCGGCAAGGTGTCATACGCGTTGAACATGTTGGCGTACAGCGTATCGCCTTGTTCCGGCGGCAGCTCCTGCGCATGCAACAGCGAGCCAAGGCTGGGCCTGGGCATGTACGACAGATCCGAGTGCCAGTCGGCACCGGCATCCACCAGACCGATCGGCTGGCCGTTCTCGACCACGTTGGACACGATCAGAATTTCCGGATGCTGTTTCAGATGAAACCGATTCAGCACATGCACCTGCAACGGCCCGAAGCGGCGGCTAAAAGCCACATGCTGCTCCGGCGTAATACGCTGATTGCGAAACACCACCAGGCCATGCTTGACCAGCGCCGCGCGGATGGTGGCGACGTCTTGTGCCGAGACAGGCAGATTCAGATCCAGCCCGTTGATCTCGGCGCCAAGCGGGCCGTCAAAAGAGCGGATGCTGAAATCCTGTTCGTCAGTTTCTGCAGGGCGTTGCAGTAATGCGGTTGCGCTGGACATGTCGGTGCTGGCTCCATGAAAAGGCGGCACACGTCATAGGATGGTGGGGATGGCGGCTCCGCCTTGAGTAAGGCTAAGAAAAGCATTACACCGCGATGGAGGGGGCGACATCAACGAATAAGTTTGTATATCAATATGCGGTTTTTGGGTTTCAACATATCTGTTATGCCAGACTTGCCATCGAGAAGTTGCCTAGCCTGGACCATGTTTATTGTTGAGGATGAAATCTACTCAGAGTGGAGTGGAGAATTCATCACCCGTAAAGCGGCCATAGCAGTTCTGTTGGTACTCAGCGTTGCCGAATATATAGTTGCCATTGGAATGCAAGTTGATCACAGCATCCAGTCAGGAGCAGCCGTTCAATAAATGGGAGCGTGCTTCGAATAGATAACACTCGTCGAGTGGATCAATGGAGTCGCGAAAACTATTCGCCTTTCTTTTTCTTCTGAGATCCAGTTGGTATTGCATAAGCATCAAAAAATGTGGTCAACGCCAATCTGACTGCGAGTTTAATGCGAGGTTTTGAGATTGTTTCTTCAAGCCCCAACATTAACGGCACTACCGTCTCGCACTCCAGTAACGCGGCTAGCTGATGTGCCGCCAGCATAGGATCTGATTTTTTTAGCCTTTGCAGATCCATTTGCTTCTCAAGGAACGCGGCGAGTTGTTGCATTCCCACCTTGGGGCCTAGCTCATGAAAACGCTTCCCGATGTCGCTGCGTCCAGATTCGGCCAGGACGGCACGTCGCGTCTGGATTGAGGAGGGCAAGCAGAGGAATTCCAGCACCTTCTCGCCAAAAGTCTGCAAAGTCTTCTCCAGATCCTCCACCGCTTTATTCAGGGAGGCAAAAACGGGCTCAAATTGCTTCCTTGCTTCCTCGTGCATAACGGCTACGAATAGCTCTTCCTTGGAGCTGAAGTAACCATACAGCGTTCCTTTCGATCCTCCGATTCGGGCTGCGATCTCTGCCATCGAAGCCCCTTCAAAACCGGCTTCCAGAAAGACATCCGAAGCGGCAGCGAGGATGGCTTCACGTTTCTCCTCGGTTTTAACTCTCATAGTGGACAACTCCTTTTCAATACCGAAGTGTACAGTATTGCTTGACTTCGAGAAAATGCCAATTAATAATAACCGTACAGTATGGTTTTGTTATGTGTGTTTTTGGTTGCTTTCTTTCTCGGAGATTTCTTCATGCGCAAAGTCTTTTTTCTATGGCCGGCCGTCGCCTTGGCTATTTCCTGCGTGCTAAGCGCATGCGGCAAACCTCCGGGCGGTGCGCCGCCTGCCGCGGGTACGCCGATCGTCGGCGTCATCACGGTCCAGATGCAGGCGGTAGCGCTCAGCACGGAGTTGCCCGGGCGCACGGTGCCATACCTGATCGCTGATGTACGACCACAGGTCAATGGGATTATCAAGGCCAGAAATTTCCGCGAAGGCAGCGATGTGAAGGCCGGCCAGGTGCTCTATCAGATCAATCCTGCTACTTATAAGGCCGCCTACGATAGCAGCGTTGCCGCATTGGCCAAGGCGCAGGCGAGCCTGACGACTGCTCGGCTGAAGTCAGAGCGCTATAAGGAACTTGTCGCTATCAACGCGGTGAGTAAACAGGACTACGACGACGCTGCTGCCACATTGGGCGAGGGCGAGTCTGATGTGGCAGCCGCCAAGGCCAACGTCGAAACAAGTCGTATCAATCTGGCGTATGCCAGTGTGGAAGCGCCGATTTCAGGACGGATTGGAAAGTCGACGGTGACTCCCGGAGCCCTGGTCACAGCAAGCCAAACGACTGCTATGACCACCATCCAGCAGCTCGACCCGATCTATGTGGACGTGACGCAATCGAGCGCAGCCTTGCTGAACCTCAAGGAGTCGTTCGCTAATGGCGATCTGCAAAAGTCTGGCAGCAACGCTGCCAAGGTAAAACTGATCTTGGAAAATGGTCGCACGTATCCTCTGGAGGGACGGCTTGAATTCTCTGACGTGACTGTAAATCAGGATACGGGCGCAATTACACTGCGTGCCGTTTTCCCAAATCCCAAGGCTGATTTGTTACCTGGCATGTATGTTCGCGCTGTGTTGCAAGAGGGCGTAAAGGAGCAGGGGTTACTGGTACCACAACAAGCCGTTAGCCGAGATAGCACTGGCAAGCCGATGGCATATGTTGTCAGTTCCAGCAACAAGCTTGAGCAAAGGGCGCTGGTGACGGATCGCGCCATTGGTGATCAGTGGCTGGTGCGCAGCGGTCTGCAGGCAGGTGATCGGTTGGTCGTAGACGGACAACAACGTGCCGCACCAGGCGTTACCGTCAAGACCATGCCATGGTCGGCGAATGCGCAATCGAACCTTTCTGCCACCAAGCCTGCTTCCGTGATGGTCGCGAAATCGGCTGCTACTAACTGATAAGCGAAAGATCACCATGGCACGCTTTTTTATTGATCGCCCCATCTTTGCATGGGTTCTGGCCATCATCGTGATGCTGGCGGGAGCTATTTCCATTTTTACGCTGCCGATTGCGCAGTATCCCGCCATTGCGCCACCAGCTGTCGCCATTACCGCCAACTATCCGGGGGCGTCGGCGAAGACGCTCGAGGACACCGTCACCCAAATCATCGAACAAAAGATGAAAGGACTGGACCGGTTAAGTTATATGGCCTCCACCAGCGAGTCATCCGGCTCGGTCACCATCACACTGACATTCGAAAATGGCACCAATCCCGACACGGCCCAGGTGCAGGTGCAGAACAAGTTGGCGCTGGCTACGCCGTTGTTGCCCCAAGAGGTGCAGCAGCAGGGGGTGACGGTGACGAAGTCAGCAAGCAACTTCCTCAATGTGCTTGCGTTCACATCAGAAGACGGGAGCATGAACGGTTCAGATCTTTCTGATTACGTCGCTACCAACATACAAGATGCGATCAGTCGGGTGGAGGGCGTCGGCGACACCACATTGTTCGGCTCGCAATACGCCATGCGCATCTGGCTCAATCCTGACCAGCTGACGAGTTACAACCTTACGCCGCTCGACGTCAAGAATGCCATTCAGGCGCAAAACGCCCAGGTGTCGGCCGGCCAGCTCGGCGGTCTGCCCGCGGCCAGCAACCAACAGATCAATACGACGATCACTGCGCAGACACGCATGCGCACCGCAGAGGAGTTCGACGACATCGTGCTGCGCACCCTGACTGATGGCTCCCAGGTACGCTTGCGCGACGTGGCTCGCATCGAGTTGGGTAGCGAGGCATATAACACGGTAGGCCGTTATAACGGCAAGCCGGCAGCCGGACTGGCGATTAAGTTGGCGACCGGAGCGAATGCGCTCAACACGGTCAAGGCGATCGACGCCCGCGTGGCGCAATTGGAGAAGTTCTTCCCCACTGGCATGAAGGTCCAGAAGCCGTATGACACCACACCTTTCGTGCGGATCTCCATTGAGGAGGTAGTGCGTACCCTGATCGAAGCGGTTGTGCTGGTGTTCCTGGTGATGTACCTGTTCATGCAAAATCTCCGCGCTACGCTTATCCCGACGATCGCGGTGCCGGTGGTGTTACTGGGAACCTTCGGCATTCTGGCGGCCTTTGGGTTCACTATCAACACGCTGACCATGTTTGCCATGGTGCTCGCCATTGGTCTGCTGGTGGACGATGCAATTGTTGTGGTGGAAAACGTCGAGCGGGTAATGACAGAAGAAGGTCTCTCGCCCAAGGAGGCAACCCGCAAATCGATGGGGCAGATCACTGGAGCACTGGTTGGCGTTGCCTTGGTGCTGGCGGCGGTATTTGTACCGATGGCTTTCTTCAGCGGCTCCACCGGCGTGATCTATCGCCAGTTCTCTATCACTATTGTGTCTGCCATGACATTGTCGGTACTCGTGGCGCTGGTGCTCACTCCTGCCTTGTGCGCCACGATGCTCAAGCCTGTGGAAAAGGGCCACACATTGGCGACTACCGGTTTCTTTGGGTGGTTCAACCGTAATTTTGATCGCGGCAACCGCAGGTATCAGGGTGTAGTGCGACACATGGTGGGCAAGGGATGGCGTTACATGATCGCCTATGCCGCCGTGCTGGCACTGGTCGTGTTCGGTTTCATGAAACTCCCTGTCGGGTTCCTGCCAGACGAAGACCAGGGGACGCTGTTTGCCATCATGCAATTGCCTTCAGGTGCAACCAAAGTGCGTACCGATGAGGTGATCAAGCAGGTCGAACATCATTTCCTGATCGATCAGAAGGAAGCGGTGGCAGGTGTGTTCGCCGTCTCGGGATTCAGTTTTGCCGGTAGCGGCCAGAACATGGGTTTCGCCTTCATCAAGCTCAAACCGTGGGACGAGCGTAAGGGGCCAGGTTTGAGCGTGACGGACGTGGCCGCTAAGGCCGGCGCCTATTTCGCAACTATCCGTGACGCCAAGGTCTTCGCCTTCGCGCCGCCCGCAGTATCCGAGCTGGGAAATGCGACCGGCTTCGATCTGATGTTGAAGGATGAGGCGAACCTCGGCCACGCCGCCATGATGCAAGCCCGTAATCAACTGCTCGGCGAACTCGCCAAAGACAAGCGTCTTGTGGCGGTGCGGCCAAATGGTCTGGAAGACACGCCGGAATTCCGTCTGCTGGTTGATCCGCACAAAGCAGGCGCGCTGGGGGTAACCATGTCCGATATCAATGACACCATTGCCACCGCCTGGGGTAGCAGCTATGTCAACGACTTCATCGACAAGGGACGCGTCAAGAAGGTGATGCTCCAGGGTGAAGCCCAATATCGCATGCTGCCTGGCGACATCGACCGCTGGTACGTGCGCAACAGCGCGGGAACCATGGTTCCGTTCACCTCCTTCGCCACCGCCAGCTGGACGTCAGGGTCGCCACGACTGGAGCGATACAACGGCGTGCCTTCCATTGAGGTTCTCGGCATGGCGTTACCGGGCGTGGCCTCCAGTGGTGAAGCGATGGCGATTGTTGAAGCGGCCGTGTCCAGGCTGCCTGCCGGCGTCGGCTACGAATGGACTGGATTGTCGCTACAGGAAAAGGCATCGAGCGGACAGACCGGTATCTTGTATGCCGTGTCAATTCTGATCGTATTCCTGGCATTAGCAGCGTTATACGAGAGCTGGGCAGTGCCGTTTTCGGTGATCCTGGTCGTGCCGCTGGGTGTCTTTGGAGCACTGCTCGGCGCCGTCCTCACGTGGAAAATGAATGACGTGTACTTCCAGGTGGGTCTGCTGACGACCATCGGACTGGCGTGCAAGAACGCCATTCTGATCGTCGAATTTGCGAAGGACCTTTACGCAGAGGGTAAGGGGCTGGTGGATGCCACCATGGAAGCTGTGCGTATGCGTTTGCGTCCGATTCTGATGACTTCACTGGCGTTCATTTTGGGTGTGCTGCCAATGGTACTGGGAAGCGGCGCCGGCGCGGGCGCTCAGCATGCCCTGGGTACTGCCGTGATCGGCGGGATGCTGTCAGGAACCATTCTGGCTATCTTCTTTGTGCCGCTATTCTTTGTACTGATTATGAAAATGTTCGGACGCAAGCCGGCGGCATCTCACGCAGCGCCTCTTGCCTCCGCGACCGCCTTATCGGAGGAATGACATGCACCAATTCAGCGTTACTAATTTACCGGGCACTTCGTGCGCGCGACTGCTCCCCTTGGTGCTGGCCATGTTGGTCGGCGGATGCAGTCTGATGCCTGACTATCAGCGCCCCCTGGCGCCGGTGGCCCCGCGATTCTCTGGCGATGCCACAAGTTCGGTCAGCAGTTTGCCGGTTGCGGATATTGGCTGG
Organism: Herbaspirillum rhizosphaerae; assembly: GCF_046025915.1. Taxonomy (GTDB): domain Bacteria; phylum Pseudomonadota; class Gammaproteobacteria; order Burkholderiales; family Burkholderiaceae_D; genus Herbaspirillum; species Herbaspirillum rhizosphaerae_A. The sequence continues at coordinate 84,312 of NZ_JAQQFR010000004.1, forward strand.
CGCGAGGTCTTTACCGATCCTGCTTTACGGCGTGTCATCGAGCTCACATTGGCGAACAATCGCGACCTGCGGGTAGCCGTGCTCAACATCGAAAAAGCCCGGGCCCAATATGGTGTGCAGCGCGCTGCGCTGTTCCCGACGGTGAACGCAAGCGCCAGCGAGACCGCCAGTCGCACGCCCGCCGATCTTTCCGCCAGCGGCAGCGTTACGACGGGACGCAGTTACAGTGCAACGCTCGGCTTCAGTTCTTATGAACTCGATCTTTTTGGCCGCGTACGCAGCCTGAGTGCGCAGGCAATCGAGTCTTTCTTTTCAACCGCCGAAACGCGTCGCAGCACCCAAATCAGTTTGGTTGCCGAAGTGGCGACGGCGTATCTCACGTTAGCCGCGGATCAAGATAGATTGAAGCTGGCGCAAAATACCTTGGATAGCCAAAGCCGGACTTATCATTTGAATCAACGAAGTTTTGATCTCGGGAACGCGTCAGCCCTAACGCTAAGGCAAGCACAAACCAGCGTTGAGAGTGCGCGCGTCGACGTCGAGAGCTTCACCGCTCAGGTCGCGCAAGATCGCAATGCACTGGTGCTCTTGGCAGGTATCGAGCTGCCCGACGCGCTACTGCCGACGAGCTTGCCCGATATCGCAGCGGCTGCCGCCAATCCGCTGGCAACTATCCCCCCGGGCTTGCCCTCAGACCTGTTGCAACGCCGTCCCGATATTCTGCAAGCAGAGCATGACTTGCGGTCCGCCAATGCCAGCATTGGTGCCGCACGTGCGGCATTCTATCCTCGTATCAGTCTGACTGCGTCTGCAGGAAGTTCCAGCGCAAGTCTATCCGGGCTGTTCAAGGGCGGTTCCGGCGCATGGAGTTTTTCTCCGGGAATATCCTTACCCATTTTCGACGCCGGTGCCAATCGGGCCAATTTGACGATTGCCACCACCAATCGGGATATCTATGTCGCTCAGTATGAAAAGGCGATTCAGACAGCCTTCCGCGAAGTCTCTGATGCGCTGGCGCAACGGGGTACGCTGGGACGCCAGTTGGCGGCGCAAGAGGCATTAGTCGATGCGAGCTCAGAGGCGTTTCGTTTGTCAGAGGCCCGCTTCAAGTATGGCATCGACAGCTATCTGAGCGTGCTTGATTCACAGCGATCACTCTACACCGCCCGGCAAAACCTCATCGGAACACGCTTGTCGCGTTTCACCAACCTGGTTACGTTTTACAAGACGCTGGGCGGTGGATGGGTTGAAACAACAGGTACTCCAGTGGCGTCGATAGTCACAGACGTACCTGTTCGGGAGCAGTGATGTCGAGGGCAGAGCGAACACGCGCTGCACTGCTGGACGCGGCGCTTGCAGAGTTCGCCCGACGAGGGATACGGGCGGCGACACTTGAGGATGTCGCTGCGTGCGCGAATGTCACGCGCGGTGCCGTCTATTGGCATTTCCCCGACAAGGCAGCTTTGGTTCGGGAAGTGTTCAATGGCTTGGTCTGGCCCTTCGATGTCGGCACTGATATTGACGTGTATCGACAGTCGGAGAATCCGATGCAGCTACTGCAGGACGTGTTGTGGCTGCAAACGAGAAACTGTGTCGAAGATATCGGACAACGAAGAATGATGGAACTCGTCCTCCGGCATGGAGGCGCTTCTGATTTGCCGAAAGACTTGCTGGGCAGGTTAGAAAGGATGGCAATGCTCTCCATACAGAGTCTCACCGCCGTGCTCAATGTCCCCTATCAAAGAGGTCTTTTGCGCCGGGGATTGACGCCAATTGATGTAGCAAGATGCATCCATGCGACAGGCCTGGGCATTCTTGTTGAAAATGTACATCAACTCCCTCACTTGCTCTACCGTCCGTTTTTTCTTGCGCTGGAACTGGTGCTTATCGGTGCCAGCACGCAATCACGAGGGAACCATTCCCTGTTGATTTACAGCTCAGACTGACCTCGTTTTACATTATCCGTTGCCCCATCATTTTGCTTGAAGTACCAAGTCTGATAGAGATCTTGAATGACCAGGTAAGGTCATCACTCATTGCAAACCTGAGTCAAATTCAGGCGCAAATCAACATGAATGAGAATCTAAACTTCTGAATAGTATGTTGTGGAAAGTCTTGCCGAGAATTTCGAATACGAGAGGCTTTTCCATAACCGATACGTGATAGCACTCCACCATGCGAGATATGTCCTGAACAACCGCTGGTTGTTTGTGTAATTCTCCGCTCAAGACAGTGACGTGCGTAGTTGATTTCTGTGTCTCACGGATGTGCTGGATGACGGTCTCTGGCGTCGTCGCTGCCTCGTTATCCCAGCTCAGAATATAAGCTTCAAATGGCTGTACCCGAATCACTTCCAGGAGAGACTCAACGTCGTTGAAGATCGATGCCTGAATCCCTTGTCGCGAGAACAGCGCTGCGATCTTGTCGGCAATGCGACTTTCGTCGTCCAGCACCGCGACACGTGGAGCTGGCAATGGCGTCATATGGGTGACTTGAAAGGCGACTTTTCCTTTGGAGACCTTTGCGCCGGATATGACAACCCAAGCCCCGGATTCATCAACGGCTGCTAACGCGGCATCCTCCGGCACCGCCAGAGCATGCCCTCTTTGAAGGATGCATCGTTGCGGAGCGTCGCTGAGTTTAAGAATGGCATTCCATCGCGAAGCGCCGTGTTGATGCTCACTCTTGTCGCTCGCGAATGATTTGGATGCGGGTGTGCCTGGCTTGCCAAAATACTGCTCCAGCAAAATAAGCTGGCTACGTGTCCATCCTCGGATACCAGCGAATTTTTGCTGGACTGAGACCAATTTCAATTCGACGACACGCGCGACGATTCTGGCTTGTTTGTGGCGAGGTATTCCTTGATCCGACAGAGTTTGTCGAATATACGCGGTGTAAGGATCGTGTACGACGAGGGTTTGCTCTTTCGAGTTCATGTAGATCTGCTCCGGCGATTGAAAACGTATTCAAATGACAGAGCGCACTGCAATCAATTCACTGGTCGAACATCAAAGCTGCAAACAATCCGCAAACTTAGAATTTATTCAATGTCGAATTGATCTACAAATACGACATGACGCGAGCGATATGGTTGGTGATGGATTGGAGGTGTAAGGCGGTGACGACAGCTGCGTTGCGTACCTGAATGAAAATCGGGAACATCTAGAAGCGAATGCCGTTGATGTTCCCGATCATTTACTACTTAAAACAGCAGCGTGATTATGCCGTCAATTTCTTGCGCAGCAATTCCGTCAACTGCGCCGGATTAGCCTTGCCCTTGGTCGCCTTCATGGCCTGGCCGATCAGTGCGTTGATGGCTTGTTCCTTACCCGAGCGGAATTCTGCTACCGATTTTTCATTGGCTGCCAGCACCTGGTCGACGATGGCTTCGAGTGCGCCGCTGTCGGAGATTTGCTTCAGGCCCTTGGCTTCGATGATGTCGTCGGCGAGCGTGTCTTTGTCGGACTTGGCTTCCCACATCCCGGCGAAGACTTCTTTGGCGATCTTGTTGGAGATCGTGCCGTCGCTGATGCGCTTCAATAGCAACGACAGTTGTACGGCGCTGACGGGGGCGTCGGCGATGTCGGTGTCTTCGCGGTTGAGGGTGGAGGCGACGTCGCCCATGAGCCAGTTGGCGGCGGGTTTGGCTTGCTCTTTGCCGGCGGCGGTGGCGACAGCTTCAAAGTAGGATGCCATCGACTTCGATTGTGTAAGCACGGCGGCGTCGTATTCGGTCAGGCCGTAGTCGTTGACGAAGCGGTCGCGCATGGCGCCCGGCAGTTCCGGCATGGTGGCTTTGACGCGGTCGATCCATTCTTGCGCGATGACCAGCGGCGGCAGATCGGGATCGGGGAAGTAGCGGTAGTCTTGCGCGTCTTCCTTGCTGCGCATGGAGCGTGTTTCTTTTTTGTCCGGGTCGTAGAGGCGCGTTTCTTGCACGACGGTGCCGCCGTCTTCGATGAGTTCGACCTGGCGGCGGACTTCGTAGTTGATCGCGTCTTCCATGAAGCGGAAGGAGTTGAGGTTCTTGATCTCGCAGCGTGTGCCGTATTCCTTTTGGCCAACCGGACGCACGGAGACGTTGGCGTCGCAGCGGAACGAGCCTTCTTGCATGTTGCCGTCGCAGATGCCGAGCCACATGACCAGCGAGTGCAGGGCCTTGGCGTAGGCGACGGCTTCGGCGGCGCTGCGCATGTCGGGTTCGGTGACGATTTCCAGCAGCGGTGTGCCGGCGCGGTTGAGGTCGATGCCGCTCATGCCCTGGTAGTCTTCGTGCAGCGATTTGCCGGCGTCTTCTTCGAGGTGGGCGCGGGTCAGTTGCAGGGTCTTGATTTCTGCCTTGCCGTCTTTTTCCATCACGAAGGAAATCTTGCCGCCCTGGACGACCGGGATTTCAAACTGGCTGATCTGATAGCCTTTGGGCAGGTCAGGGTAGAAGTAGTTTTTACGCGCGAAGACGGAGCGCGGCGCGATCGTTGCACCGATGGCCAGACCGAACTGAATGGCGCGTTCGACGGCGCCTTTGTTCAGCACCGGCAAGACGCCTGGCAATGCCAGATCGACCGGGCTGGCTTGTGTGTTGGGGGCGGCGCCGAACTGTGTCGACGAGCCGCTGAAAATTTTGGATTCGGTCGAAAGCTGTGTGTGCGTTTCCAGACCGATGACGACTTCCCACTGCATAATATTCCTCGCTGATTCTTTGTTGTTTCGTGGTGCTTCGCGGCGTTTCTGAAGGGCGATCAAGCCGGTGCGCGCAGATGCCAGTCGGTGACTTGCTGATATTGATGTGCGACATTCAGCAGGCGCGCTTCATCGTAGTAGCTGCCGATGATTTGCAGGCCGACCGGACGCTTGCCGTTCTTTTCGCCTTGACCGAAACCACAGGGAATCGACATGCCCGGTAAGCCCGCCAGGCTGGTCGACAGCGTGAAGATGTCGGCGAGGTAGTTGGCGATCGGGTCGTCGGTTTTGTCGCCCAGATCCCATGCCACGGTTGGCGATACAGGGCCCATGATGACGTCGCATTGACGGTTCGGGCCGAGCAGCGCGCTCTGGAATTCCTGCGCGATCAGGCGGCGGATTTTTTGCGCTTGCAGGTAGTAGGCGTCGTAATAACCGTGCGACAAGACGTAGGCGCCGACCAGGATGCGGCGCTTCACTTCGTCGCCGAAACCTTCCGCGCGCGACTTCTGGTACATGTCGGCGAGGTCTTTGTAATCTGCGGCGCGATGGCCGTAACGCACGCCGTCAAAGCGCGACAGATTAGACGATGCTTCGGCTGGTGCGATCACATAATAGACGGGGATCGACAACTCGGTTTTTGGCAGCGAAATATCGACCAGCGTGGCGCCGAGTTTTTCGTATTCGCTGAGTGCAGCGCGCACGGCTTGTTCGACATCGGCGGCCAGACCGGCGCCGAAGAATTCTTTCGGTACGCCGATGCGCAATCCCTTCAAACTGTCATTGAGCGAGCGATTGAAATCTTCTTTCGGGCGCTCAAGGCTGGTCGAATCACGTTGGTCGAAACCGGTCATGGCGTTGAGCAGCAGGCCGCAGTCTTCGGCGGTTTTTGCAATCGGGCCGCCCTGGTCGAGCGAGGACGCAAACGCGATCATGCCGTAGCGCGAGACGCTGCCGTAGGTCGGCTTGATGCCGGTGACGCCGCACAGCGAAGCAGGCTGACGAATCGAGCCGCCGGTGTCGGTAGCGGTGGCTGCCGGGGCCAGGCGCGCGGCGATTGCGGCGGCCGAACCACCGGACGAACCGCCTGGCACAGCGGTCTTGTCCCACGGATTTTTGACGGCGCCGAAGTAAGAATTTTCGTTGCCCGAGCCCATGGCGAATTCGTCGCAGTTGAGCTTGCCCAATGTAACAGTGCCGGCAGCGTTGAACTGTTCCACCACGGTTGCGTCAAACGGGCTTACATAATTTTCCAGCATCTTCGAACCGGCCGTCGTGCGCCAGTCGCGCGTGACGAAGATGTCCTTGTGCGCGATCGGAATGCCGGTCAGCGGTGTAACGTCGTTGGCGGCGATGCGTTGGTCGGCTTGCGCGGCTTGTTTGAGCGTGAGTTCGCGGTCGACGTGCAGGAAGGCGTTAAGGTCGCTGCTGCCGATGCGGTCGAGGAATAAAGTGGCCAGTTCGGTCGCTGAGATTTTCTTGGTATGCAGTAGCGTCGAAAGCTCTTTAATGGTCTTGGTATGCATGGAAAAGGGTTTCGTTTTTCAGGTTCTGTGAGGCTGCGGACGCGCGGTGCAAATGAGACCGCCGGCGCGTTAACTTGGCGAAGATTATTCGATGACCTTGGGGACGAGATACAGGCCGTCCTGAGTCGCCGGAGCAGGCTTCTGATAGTCGTCGCGGTGATTGGTTTCGGTCACGGCATCTTCGCGCAGGCGCAACGATAAATCGGTGGTCAACGCCGCAATCGGGTGGCTCAGAGGCTCGATACCGGTGGTGTCGACCGCTTTCATCTGTTCGACCAGGGAGAAAATGCCGTTCAGTTTGTCCAGGGTTTGACTTGCTTGTTCATCTGTCAATTCCAGACGGGACAGATTGGCAATGCGCTTAACATCGGAAAGGGCTAGAGTCATGATAGGAAGGTGCACGCAGGGCGCAAGAGCTAGTGTGTTGAAAAATCGCGTCGTCAGCCATGCACGAGCTTGCAATTACGCAGGTAAATGCCGGTAAAAACGCAGAAGTATCTGGCATCAGGCAAGGATTATTGACAGTTTTGCCTGCTGGTTTCTCTCAAATTATAAGGTAGAATGTAGGACTAATGCCTTGCTGGCGCCGATTTGTGTCGCCGCAGTCATAAAAGAAGCTGTTGCAAAATGAAGCTGACGTTGCTGCGTCGCCCCTGTTCCTCTCCTGTATGCATCCTGTACCGGTCATGGCGCCTCCTCCGGGCAGCTTCATTTTGCAACAGCTTCTGAAAAAGACATCCCACTTACAAAATGCAAAGCGCGCGACTTTGGCGCATCAGGACAATTCATGTTTGGATTTTTACGTAGTTACTTCTCTAACGACCTCGCTATTGACCTTGGAACGGCAAACACTCTGATTTATGTACGTGGTCAAGGTATCGTCCTTGACGAGCCGTCGGTTGTGGCGATCCGCCAGCAAGGCGGCCCGAACGGCAAAAAGACCATTCAGGCAGTCGGCAAGGAAGCAAAACAGATGCTGGGCAAGGTTCCTGGCAATATCGAAGCCATCCGCCCGATGAAAGACGGCGTGATTGCTGACTTTACCGTCACCGAGCAGATGTTGAAGCAGTTCATCCGCATGGTGCACGACTCCAAGCTGTTCCGCCCATCCCCACGCATCATCATCTGCGTCCCTTGCGGTTCGACCCAGGTGGAACGCCGCGCGATCCGTGAATCGGCGCTGGGCGCAGGTGCTTCGCAGGTTTACCTGATCGAAGAGCCAATGGCAGCGGCAATCGGCTCCGGCCTGCCGGTGTCGGACGCAACCGGTTCGATGGTCGTCGATATCGGCGGCGGTACGACTGAAGTCGGCATCATCTCGCTGGGCGGCATGGTGTACAAGGGTTCGGTCCGCGTCGGCGGCGACAAGTTCGACGAAGCCATCGTCAACTACATCCGCCGCAACTACGGCATGCTGATCGGCGAGCAAACCGCCGAAGCGATCAAGAAGGCAATCGGTTCCGCCTTCCCGGGTTCCGAAGTCAAGGAAATGGAAGTCAAGGGCCGCAACCTGTCCGAAGGCATTCCACGCTCCTTCACCATCTCCAGCAACGAAATCCTGGAAGCGCTGACTGATCCGCTGAACAACATCGTTTCCGCAGTAAAGAATGCTCTGGAGCAAACTCCTCCGGAACTGGGCGCCGACATTGCCGAAAAGGGCATGATGCTGACCGGTGGCGGCGCGCTGCTGCGCGATCTGGACCGTTTGCTGATGGAAGAAACCGGTCTGCCGGTGATCGTCGCCGAAGACCCGCTGACTTGCGTTGTGCGCGGCTCCGGCATGGCGCTCGACCGCATGGACAAACTGGGTTCGATCTTCTCCAACGAATAATTCCGTTACAGGAGCCTGGTCAACCTCGAGGAACTGAAACGCGCCTATGACAGAGCACAAGCAGATTTGGTCGGTGCTGCGAACCAACAGTTCGCACAGCGGCGAAATCTCGGCTGCGATGGGGCGTTGTCTTCCTGATATTGACTGCAACCTTCCCGGTATCCGTCTGCTGTCTCTCCTCCAGCCCGCCCTGCGCGGGCTGTTGCGGTTTTCAGCTTCCCCGGCATCGGTCTCGGCCTGACCATCAATGGATATCCCACCACTCTTCAAACAAGGCGCTTCGGCCCGCGCCCGCGCAGGCTTTTTCGCTCTGATCTCGATCATCATGCTGGTGGTCGATTCGCGCATGCATGCCCTGACCATGGTGCGGCAGGCGGTCGGCACCGGTTTGTATCCGTTTCAGGTCGTGGCGCTGATCCCGCGTGATGCCGCTTACAAGGTGGGCGACTATTTCAATTCGCTCAACGCCTTGCAGAAGGAAAACGACGCGTTGCGCCGCCAACAGGCGATGAACGCGCAATTGCTACAGCAAGAGCGTCAGATGGCGGCAGAGAACACGCAACTGCGCAATTTGCTGAGCATGCAGCAGCGTATTCACAGCAAATCCATCGTTGGCGAAATCCTGTACGACGCGCGCGATCCCTTTACGCGCAAAATCATCCTCAATCGCGGCTCGCAGCAAGGCGTAGCGCCCGGCCAGCCGGTGATCGACGATGTCGGCATCGTCGGCCAGGTGACGCGTGTGTTTCCGTTTACGTCTGAAGTGACCTTACTGACCGACAAGGATCAGGCCATTCCGGTTCAGGTCTTGCGCAATGGTTTGCGCAGTGTTGCCTACGGTCGCGGCCAGTCCGGCGTGCTTGACCTGCGTTTCATGGCTGCCAATGCCGACATCCAGAAGGGCGACGCGCTGGTGACATCTGGTATCGATGGTGTGTATCCCCCGGGGTTGGCTGTGGCCAGCGTGCTGCAGGTTGAAACCAAGTCGACCGATGCTTTCGCCCACATCGTTTGTTTGCCGGCTGCAGGTGTTGACCGTCACAAGCAATTGCTGATCTTGCTGGTCGAACAAACCGTGGCGCCGCGTCCGGATCCGGAAGGTGCTGAGAAGGCGGACAAGCTGCTCAAGCGCCGTTTCCGCGATAGCGCGAAAGAGGGCGAAGCGGTGCCTGCCAAGGATGCGCCGAGCGAAGAACGCAAGGGACAAGCCCCGACCGCTGCTCCGGCTACACCGGCTGCAGTAGCAACGGTAGCGCCTGCCGCACCAGCGGCTGCATCAGCAGCGAAACCAGCTGCGCCGGCTGCAGCCAAACCAGCGGCCACCGCTGCGACATCTGCGACTCCAGCCGCCGCACAACCAGCCAAGAGCACCCGATGAACGATCCCCATTACATCCTGCTGCCGGCGAATCCGCTTTTCATCGCGCTGAGTCTGATCGCGGCTTTTCTGCTGAATCTGCTGCCTTGGGGGCAATGGGTCGGCGTTCCTGATTTCGTCGCGCTGGTGCTGGTGTTCTGGGCCATTCATGAGCCGCGCAAGATCGGTATCAGCATCGCCTTCATGATGGGCCTGTTGATGGACGTCAACGAAGCCACATTGCTCGGCGAGAATGCGCTGGCTTATACGCTGCTGTCGTATTTCTCGATCATGATCCACCGCCGCGTGCTGTGGTTCCCGGTCGGTACGCAGGCACTGCATATCCTGCCCCTGATGTTGCTGACGCAAGCTGTGCAACTGCTCGTGCGCCTGATGGTCAGCGGCAAATTCCCGCATTGGTATTACTTCAGTGAGAGCTTTGTCTGCGCGCTGTTGTGGCCGCTGGTGACATGGCTGCTGCTCGCGCCGCAACGACGCGCGATCAATCGCGACGATAACCGTCCGATTTGACCGGCGAAGCGGCATGACTGAATTCAAAAACACCGAGCATGAACTCAAGCTCTTCCGGCTACGGCTATTCGCTGTGGCAGTGATGGTGCTCGTGTGTTTTGGTTTTCTGACCGCACGCTTCATCTGGCTGCAGATCGTCCGACACGATGCGTATGCGGCGCAGGCGGAAGAAAATCGTATCTCGGTGGTGCCGATCGTGCCGAACCGCGGCCTGATTCTGGATCGCAACGGCGTCGTGCTGGCACGCAACTATTCCGCCTACACACTGGAGATTACGCCCTCGAAGATCACTATAGGTCTCGATGAGCTGGTTGATGAACTCAGCACGCTGGTCGATATCCAGCCCAAGGATCGGCGCCGCTTCCGCAAGCTGCAGGAAGAATCCAAAAACTTTGAAAGCCTGCCGATCCGCACGCGCCTGACCGACGAAGAAGTCGCCAAGTTCACCGCGCAGCGCTATCGTTTCCCCGGCGTTGATATTCAGGCGCGCCTGTTCCGCCAATATCCTTACGGCAAAACTGCCGCGCACGTGATCGGCTACATCGGCCGCATCAGCCAGCGCGACGCTGATCGCATTGCGGATTCCGACGACGAAGCCAACTACAACGGCACCGACTACATCGGCAAGGAAGGCCTGGAAAAGAGCTACGAAACTCAGCTCCACGGTACTACCGGTTACGAAGAGGTCGAAATTTCCGCCGGCGGCCGTGCCGTGCGTACCCTGTCGCGCACGCCCGCCAGCCCTGGTCAGAACTTGATTCTGTCGATCGATATCGAGCTGCAAAAAGTGATCGAAGAGGCTTTTGGCGACCGCAAGGGCGCTCTGGTGGCGATCGACCCGTCCACCGGCGACATTCTGGCCTATGTCTCGCAGCCATCGTTTGACCCCAATGTCTTTGTTGAAGGTATCGATCAGCAAACCTGGGACGAGTTGAACAACTCTCCCGATCGTCCGCTGATCAACCGTCCTTTGTCCGGCACTTATCCGCCAGGCTCGACCTACAAGCCCTTCATGGCGCTGGCGGCGCTGGAACTGGGCAAACGCAAGCCGACCGACACCATCCGCGATCCCGGCTTCTTCTGGCTCGGCAACCACAAGTTCCGCGACGACAAGGAAGGTGGTCATGGTGTGGTCGACATGTACCGCTCGATCGTGGTGTCTTGCGATACCTACTACTACATGCTGGCGAACGATCTCGGCGTCGACGCCATCCATGATTTCATGAAGCCGTTTGGTTTCGGCCAGATTACCGGCATCGACTTGGAGCACGAGCGCAAGGGCCTGTTGCCGTCGACGACCTGGAAGAGCAACGCTTATCGCAAGCCGGAGCAGCGCAAGTGGTACGCCGGTGAAACCATTTCACTGGGTATCGGCCAGGGTTACAACGCGTTCACACCGATCCAAATGGCCCACGCCACGGCGACGCTGGCCAATAACGGCATCGTCATGAAGCCGCATCTGGTCAAAATGATCGAAGACGGTGTCACGCATGAGCGCACCGTGACCGTGCCGAAGGAAAGCTATCGCATTCCGCTCAAGCAGGAAAACATCGACGTCATCAAGCAAGCCATGGTTGGGGTGAATAAAGAAGGTACCGGCGCGCGCGTCTTTGCCGGCGCCGAATACACGTCGGCCGGTAAGAGCGGCACCGCACAGGTGGTATCGATCAAGAAGAACGAGAAGTACGACGCCAAGCGCCTGGCAACACATCTGTTGGATAATGCGTTGTTCACGGCGTTTGCACCGGCCGACAAGCCGCGTATCGCCTTGTCGGTCATCGTCGAAAACGGCGGTTGGGGTGCGGAAGCCGCGGCGCCGCTGGCACGCAAGGCGATTGACTTCTATTTGCTCGGCAAGCGTCCCGGCGACAAGGCCAAGGCCGCCGCCAAGGATAGCGAAGTCGCCACCCCACCTGCAACAGACGCGGTCGGCAACGATCTCAGGGACTAGGAAAGCCTGTTATGAGTTTGCACCGACCGCCTCTCTGGCAAATCATCAAACCGCATCTGGCGGTGTTTGACGGCGCATTGTCGCTGATCATTTTCCTGATCATGTCGGTCGGCATCGTCACGCTGTATTCCGCGGGCATGAACTTCCCCGGCCGTGTCGAAGATCAGCTGCGCAATATTCTGGTTGCCTTCATCGTCATGTGGATTGCGGCAAATGTCTCGCCGCAGACCCTGTTGCGCTTCGCCGTGCCGATCTACACCATCGGTGTAGCGCTGCTGATTGCCGTGGCGGTGTTCGGTATTGTCAAGAAAGGGTCGCGGCGCTGGCTCAATATTGGTATGGTCGTACAGCCATCTGAAATCATGAAAATTGCCATGCCGCTGATGCTGGCCTGGTACTTCCAAAAACGCGAAGGCATGATCCGCTGGCCAGTGTTTTTGATCGCGGGGTTATTGCTGGCAGTGCCGGTCGGCCTGATCATCCGCCAGCCGGATCTCGGCACCGGCGTGCTGGTGCTGGCGGCAGGTTTCTATGTCATCTTCTTTGCGGGCTTGTCGTGGAAGGTGCTGACAGGATTGGTTGTGGCGGGTGCCGCCAGTCTGCCGGTGATCTGGTCGGTACTGCATGACTATCAACGACAGCGCGTGATGATGCTGATTGATCCGACGTCCGATCCACTGGGCAAAGGCTTCCACATTATTCAATCGACCATCGCTATCGGTTCCGGCGGTATCACCGGCAAAGGCTGGCTGATGGGTACGCAGACGCACTTGGAATTCATTCCGGAACGCACCACCGACTTTATCTTTTCGGTCTATTCGGAAGAGTTCGGCCTGATCGGCAACATGATCTTGCTGGTGCTGTACCTGCTGCTGATCGGTCGCGGCCTGATGATTACCGCCAATGCGCCGACGCTGTTCACGCGACTGTTGGGCGGCGCCATCACGATGATCTTCTTCACTTACGCCTTCGTGAACATGGGCATGGTCAGCGGCATCTTGCCGGTGGTTGGCGTGCCGTTGCCGTTCATGAGTTATGGCGGCACTGCGCTGGTCACGCTCGGGCTGGGCGCGGGAATTCTGATGAGCATTCAGCGCCATCGCAAGCTGGTGCAGACTTAGCGCGATCCATCCGGGAAGTTTCTCTTTGTAACGTCAGTTTCTCCTGACAGACATTTCAGAGATGCTTCCGATACTCTGGTATCGTTGCGCTTGCCTATGTTTGCAAGCCTGATAAAACTAACAAGTCTGGGAAGATTGCAATGCGAGTTTTCTTTGCCCCTGCGGCACATACCGCGCACTCCGCACGCCTGACGCACCTGATACGCTTGGTACGTCCATCGAGCCTGCTACCTTACGTGCGTTATGCGCGTTACGTTGCCATTCTGACACCGCTGGCGCTAGCCGCTTGCAGTAGCGCACCGCCCATGAACACAGCTTCGCCTTCTCCGACCGCCTCGACGCCGGCGGCGCGTACCGCCAACGGCAAGCCATTGCCTGCATTGCCGGCGGCTGGTTCGGGGCGTGGTGGTTATTACAAGGATGACGGCCCGGGCGACCAGCCGCCTGACGGCTTGCTCGATACGCCCGACGCCGACCCCAAGGTCGAACCTTTTTCCAAGGCGGGTAGCCGTCCTTACGTCGTATTCGGCAAAACCTACACGCCGATTACCGATGACCGCCCGTTCAAGCAGCGCGGTATCGGCAGCTGGTACGGCAAGAAATTCCACGGTCAGAAAACCTCGTCGGGCGAACTCTACGACATGTACAAGATGACGGCCGCGCATCCGACCTTGCCGATCCCGTCCTACGCGCGCGTCACCAATCTGAAGACCGGCGCGCAAGTCATTGTGCGCATCAACGACCGCGGGCCATTCCATTCGACCCGGATCATCGATTTGTCATACACCGCCGCGCTGAAACTGGGCTATCTGTCGTCGGGTAGCAGCGAGCTCGAAGTAGAGCGCCTGCTGCCGGATGAAATCAATCGCATCGCGGAGAACAAGCGCAATGGCATCACGACGACGCCCGTGCCGGTGAATGCTGCTAATAACGCGAATGTTGCGAATGTTACCAATACTGCCCCTGCAACATCAGCGGTGACGGTAGGCAGCGTCGCACCGCAAGGGCAGATCATGCCGATTTCGATGACGACATTGCCGCCAGCGGCGCAGGCAGCCGGCGGTGGCTCAAATGGCGAATCTGGAACAGCAGGTACTTCCAGCGCGCAATTGGCCAGCGGTTTTTACCTGCAGTTTGGTGCGTATGCTCAGGAAGCCAACGCCCGCAGCGCGCGCGACAAGCTGATGCAGAACCTCAGCGGCGCGGTCGACAAGCTGGAAACCGTTGTCGTCAACGGCCTTTATCGTTTGTACGCAGGGCCTTACTCCAGCCGTCCTGCGGCGATGGATGCGGCACAACTGATTCGTCAGCGCGCTAACGTCACTGGCTTCGTGGTCGAGCGCTGATGCGCGCGCCGGCATATTCGTATTGATTATTTGAAGGAGGGTGCATGCATCCCTATTTGTTGCTGGGTATCGCCATTGTTTCGGAAGTCATTGCTACTTCCGCCTTGCGCGCCTCCGACGGCTTTACCAAGTTGATTCCCTCGGTAGCGGTGGTGGTCGGCTATGCGTTGGCGTTTTTGTTCTTGTCGATGACGCTCAAGACGATTCCAGTCGGCATCGCTTACGCGATCTGGTCCGGCCTGGGTATTGTCCTGATCTCGATCGTGGCATATTTCGTCTACGGACAGACGCTGGATACCCCGGCCATCATCGGCATGGCGCTGATTCTGGCGGGTGTGCTGGTGCTGAACCTGTTCTCGAAGTCGACGGCGCACTGAGTCTTGTAAAAGATCAGATGCGCCTGATTTATTCGGCCGCGTCCCGCAACTGCAAAGCGCGCTCATAGAGCGCGTTTTTCTTTTGGCCGGTGATTTGCGCCGTCAAGGCAGCCGCTTGTTTGACGGGCAGCTCCGCCAGCAGAATCTGCAGGATGCGCTCGGCATCAGCATCCGCGACCGCATCTTCACCAGCAGTCGCACCTTCCACCAGAATGACGAATTCGCCACGCTGGCGATTGGCATCTGCTGCCAGCCAGGCCGGCGCATCGGCCAGAGCACAACGGTGAATGCTCTCGAACAGCTTGGTCAATTCACGCGCCAGCACGATCTGGCGTTGCGGACCGAAGGCTTGCAACAAGGCGTCGACGGTTTCCACGATGCGATGCGGCGCTTCGTAAAACACTAGCGTGGACGGATCCTGTGCCAATTTCAACAAGGCAGTTTCGCGCTGCTTGCTCTTGTTTGGCAAGAAGCCGACAAAATGGAATTGATCATTGACCAGACCACTGGCCGACAAGGCCGTCACCGCGGCCGACGCGCCCGGCAAGGGGACGACAGTCAGGCCGGCGGCGCGTACCGCTTCCACGATGCGTGCGCCGGGATCGGATACCGCCGGCGTACCGGCATCGGAGACCAGTGCAATACGCTCGCCTTGCTGCAAGCGCGCAATGATTTTGTCGGCGGCTTCGCGCTCGTTATGCTCATGTGCCGCAATGAGCGTCTGGCTGATGCCGTAGCGCGTCAGAAGGTGGCTGGTATTGCGAGTGTCTTCGCAGGCCACGGCATTCACAATCGACAAGACGTGCAAAGCGCGCAACGTCAGGTCGCAAACATTTCCGATAGGCGTAGCCAGCACATATAATGCCGACTCAGGATAGGTCTGCTGCGCGGCTTCCGCCAGGACGGACGAAGCAAGAGAAGTGACGGATGCGACGGATGCCGCGTGTGCGTTCGAGTTGGGGTGACTCATTGGAGAAGATCATGTTGGGAAAATGGGCGAAAGTCATCTTGCTGACCGCGCTGCTGAGCGGATTGTGCGCTTCCGTGCAGGCATTTACAACCGTTACTGATGGCGCCGCAGTTGTTACCCCGCCCGCTGCTCAGCCTGTTCCGCCTGCTGCAGCGTCAGGAAGCGCAACAACGGCATCGACACCTACAACAGATTTTGGCGTACTGCCTGAGAATAACCAACCGCCCGTGCGTATGGCGTTGTTACTGCCATTACGCTCCAGCGTGTTCGGCGCGGCCGCCGATGCGGTGCGTACCGGTTTTCTGACTGCATCCGAGCGCAAAAAAGACAACATCGTTATCACCATCATCGAAACCGGTGATTCCGCCCAGGAAGTCCTCAACGCCTATAACGACGCCTCCGGCAAATACGACATCATCGTTGGTCCTCTGTCGCGCAGCGCAGTGACAGCCCTGGTACAGTCGGCCGCCGTGCGCAAGCCGACCATTGCGCTGGGCCAACCCGATCTGCCCGACACGGCCGATCAACGACTGCCGCGCCAGATGATCATGATGGGATTGTCGATTGAAGAAGAAGCGCGCCAGGTTGCCGCCTGGGTCGAGCATGAGAAGACGCCCGGCAAGATCTTTGCCGTGTCGACCAACATCGCCTGGCAGCGCCGGGCAGTGAAAGCATTTACTCAGCAGGCGCGTCAGCAAGGGATGGCCGTGGAAAACCTGGAACTGAGCGTGCCCAACAATGCACTGAGCGCAACCGGTCTGGCACAACTTGGCCAACGCATCCAGGCGGAAAAGCCGGCTCTGCTGTTTGTTGCCCTTGATGCAGCGCAGACCATCCAGCTGCGTAGCGCCATCGGCAACGACATCGCGCTGTACGGCACTTCACAACTCAATCCGTTGACCCTGACCACCGCCACCGCTGCCATCAATGCAGCAGCAAATAATGCTGCTGCCAATGCCGCCACCGGAACTCCGCCCGCACCCGACAATCGTTTGCCCGAGCTCGACGGTGTGCATCTGGTCGATATGCCGTGGCAATTGCAGGCGGATAATGCCGCCGTCATGGCTTATCCACGTTCCGTTGCCAATAACGACGTCAAGCAGAACGCCGATCTGGAGCGACTTTACGCGCTCGGTATTGACGCTTTCCGTGTCGCCAATGAAATTGCTCAACAGCGTTCTGGCTTTGATATCGACGGCGTGACCGGTCAGATCACGGTCAACATGGCAGCCGGTGCGACCTATTTCCAGCGCAAGGAAACCCAGGCCGTCTATCAGGATGGTGTCGCCGTGCCGGTCGCCAATCAGCGTTGATCGGCCGGGCATGGCGTTGTTTGACCGCTTCCGCTCCGACAGTACCAAGCGCACCAGCAAGCAAGTCAGTGGCGATGCGGCTGAAGACGATGCACTGGCATTCCTGATAAAACAGGGTCTGGTCGAGGTAGAGCGCAATTTCCGCTGCAAAGGCGGCGAAATCGACCTCATCATGCGCGAGCGTGACACCATCGTCTTCGTTGAAGTGCGCAAACGCAGCAAAAGCGACTTCGGTGGCGCGCTTGCCAGTGTCACCCGTACCAAACAAAGACGCCTGATCATTGCCGCACAAGTCTATCTGCAGCGCTATCGCATGCCGCCGGACTGCCGTTTTGACGTCATCGGCTATGACGGCGAGCAGATGACTTGGCTGAAAAATGCCGTAGAAGCAATATCTGAAGCATTTTGATACGCTTCTTTACCCCCCTCACCGGGGTGGAGCAGGCCAACTACACTATAATTGGCGAGCCTGTTGCCGTTGCATACAGGGTTGAGGCGCATCTTTTCCTCTCCCATGCCGGCGACCTGACCGGGACGAACCAGGGACTGTCGTTCTTCATGCACTGTTAAATACTCTCGTACCATGACTAATCAACGTATCCTCTCGCACTTTCAGGAAAGTGCCGAACTCAAGCTCCACGCCGGTTCCGTGCTGGCGCAGCCGATTGAGCAAGCGATTGAACTTATGTTCACGGCGCTGTCGAATGGCAACAAGATTCTTGCCTGCGGCAACGGTGGCTCGGCTGCAGATTGCCAGCATTTTGCGGCTGAACTGGTGGGACGTTTTGAACGTGAACGTCTGCCGCTGCCGGCGTTGGCGCTGACTACCGACACGTCGATCCTGACTGCAGTCGGCAACGATTACAGCTATCTGGAAATTTTCTCGAAGCAGGTGCAGGCCTTTGGCCAAGCCGGTGACGTCTTGCTGGCCTTCTCGACGTCGGGTAACTCCGGCAACGTGCTGGCTGCAATCGAGATTGCTCAGGAACGCGACATGCGCGTGGTGGCGTTGACCGGTAAAGGCGGTGGCGCCATCGGCAAGAAACTTACCGACGCCGATGTGCATATCTGCGTGCCGCATGACCGTACCGCGCGCATTCAGGAAGTACATCTGGTGACTCTGCATTGTATTTGCGACGGTATCGATGTCGCGCTATTTGGAGGTGATGTGAATGAATGATGTCAAGGCAGGTTGGTTGAAATGGCGTCGTCCGCTGGCGGCAGTTGCTGTCGGCGGCATGCTCGCGATCGGGCTGCAAGGCTGCTTCGGCGTGCTCGCCGGTGGCATGCTGGCAGGTACGTTCGCGGCAACGGATCGCCGCACGCTGGGTGCGCAGACCGAAGACAAGTCGATTGTCGTCAAGGGTGAAGCCAATATCCCTGACGTAGTCGCCGCTGGTTCTCACGTCAACGTGACCAGTTTCAACCGCAAGGTCTTGCTCTCCGGTGAAGTGCCTGACGAAGCATCGAAGGCCGCTGCCGAGCGCGAGATCAAAGGCCTGCCTAACGTCAACGGCGTATTCAATGAACTGGTCGTCTCCGGTTCTTCCGGCTTCTCGGCGCGTTCAGGCGATGCGCTGATCACCAGCAAAGTGCTGGCCAGCCTTGTGGATGCCAAGGATCTGTACGCCAGCGCCTTCAAGATCACCACCGAACGCGGCATCGTCTACATGATGGGACGCGTGACCGAACGCGAAGGCAAACGCGGCGCCGACATCGCCGCTGGCGTCAGCGGCGTGCAAAAGGTTGTGACCCTATACGAATACATTTCGGAAGAAGAGCTGAAGCAATACATCAAGCAACCTCCTCCGGATCCGGCCAAGTAGTCAGGGCAAGCAGGAACTGCTCTGACGCTGCCATGTCTGATTCAGGTCAGGCGCCCAGGAACAACCGAAGCAAGACAAGAGCCGCCGATGTCACCGACACCGGCGGTTTTTTTATGGCGTTGTTATCCGGAAAGCCGGCTCCGGCACGAAGCAGAAAGCGCGTCTATAATGGATCGACAGCTATATCTGAATTATTGCCATATTGACAATTCAGGTGGACAAGACAACAAGCAGTATTCAGCAGTACCCACACCGGAAAAGACATGGAAGCCCAACAAGCCACCAGCTCAGTTACTCCCGCAGCTCCGCGCAGCCGCCTCGCGCTCAAGCTTGGCGGTGCCGCCGTCGTTGCCGCGATCGCATTGTTCGGCTACACCTCGCTGTCGGCGAAGAACACCGCGCCCGACGTGACCTTCATCAAGCTCGACGGTCAAAAGGTCGCCCTCAAGGACTTGCGCGGCAAAGTTGTCATGGTCAATTTCTGGGCGACCAGCTGCACCACCTGCGTGGGTGAAATGCCGCAGATGATTTCGACCTACAACAAGTACAAGGATCAAGGGCTGGACTTCGTCGCCGTCGCGATGAGCTACGATCCACCGAACTATGTACTCAACTATACCGAGACGCGCAAGCTGCCGTTCAAGGTTGCGCTCGATCCGCAAGACACGCTAGCCAAAGCTTTCGGTGACGTCAAGCTGACACCGACGACTTTCGTCATCGGCAAAGACGGGAGCATCCTGAAACGCTATGTCGGCGAGCCGCAATTCGCTGAATTGCATCAGTTGCTGGAAAAGGCACTGGCCGCCTGATCATCGGCATGCACCTGCATCAAATAAAAAAGCGCCGGTTCGATACCGGCGCTTTTTTCATGCCTGCAGTTTTATCGATGCTACCGTCAGAACTGTTCCCAATCCGCTTCCGCAGATGATTTTGAAGAAGGCGTTTGTTTCAGTTTCGGAGGCGTTGCAGCCGCAACCTTAGCCGGCTTGCGTGCAGGGGTGATGTCGACTGTACGCAGCGTCGGCTGCGGCGCCAGACGGGTATTGTCCAGCTTGAAGACGCTGACCACCTGCGTGAGCGTTGTCGCCTGATCCTGCAGTGACTGCGCGGCGGCGGCGGCTTCTTCGACCAGTGCCGCGTTTTGCTGCGTGGTCTCGTCCATCTGCGTGATAGCCTGATTGACTTGCTCGATGCCGTCGCTTTGCTCCTGGCTGGCCGAGCTGATCTCCGCCACGATGTCGGTCACACGCCGCACGCTGGCGACGACTTCCGTCATGGTGGCGCCGGCTTGTTCCACCAGCTTGCTGCCGGAGTCGACCTTTTCCACCGAGTCGTCGATCAGCGTTTTGATTTCCTTGGCGGCGGCAGCCGAGCGTTGCGCCAGACTGCGTACTTCGGATGCCACTACAGCGAAGCCGCGCCCTTGTTCTCCGGCGCGGGCGGCTTCCACTGCCGCGTTGAGCGCCAGAATATTGGTTTGAAAAGCGATACCATCGATCACGCTGATGATGTCGACGATCTTTCTCGACGAAGCGTTGATCGCGCCCATGGTATCGACCACCTGACCGACGACACTGCCGCCTTGCACCGCGACCTCGGATGCAGATACGGCCAGTTGATTGGCTTGGCGTGCGTTGTCGGCATTCTGCCTGACGGTGGAGGTCAGTTGCTCCATCGCGGATGCTGTTTCTTCCAGTGAACCGGCCTGGCTCTCAGTGCGGGCCGACAAATCAAGATTGCCGCTGGCGATTTCACTGGAAGCGGTAGCGATCGTGTCAGTGCCGCTGCGCACCTGCCCGACAATATTGAGCAGGTTGTCGTTCATGGTCTTCAGGGCCTGCAGCAATTTGCTGGTTTCATCCTTGCCGCTGCCGTCGATGTGCGAGGTCAGATCGCCCGACGCCACTGTCTCGGCAATGCTTACCGCTTCATTGAGAGGACGTGTGATGCTCAGCGTCAGCAGCCAGCCAAGAATACCGCCCAGTACCAGTTCGATCACGCCCAGCGTCAGCAACAGGCTGCGTCCCGACTGATAGCTGTCGTTGATGTGCTGGGCGGAGCGGTCAATGAGCTGGGTCTGGTAGTCGGCGTACTTCAGTACGCTGCCGGAATAGTCGTCCATCATCTTGACCAGTTTGGTGTTGGTCAATTGCTTGGCTTCTTCGGCGTTGCCGGCCGCCTTCATCTTGAAGATATCTTCGCGCGTGTTGCGGTACGCGGCACGCAGCTTGCCGACGTCGTCGAACAATTGCTTTTCATCCGGAGAAGAGATCGCGGTCTCTACGCGTTTCTGGATATCGCTGACCTTCTTCGATTCGGCATCAATCTGGGTCTGGAAGAATTTCTGGAATTCGGCATCATCACTACGCATCACGGCGAAAGTGCGTACACCGTTTTCCTTGATTGCCGCATGCCATTTCGACGCGTCGCGTTCTTTTTGCAAGGCATTTTTGACCATGTCGTCGGTGGCGTCACCGATGCCTTGCAGCCGCCAGACGCCGATGCCGACCATCACCGCCATCAGCATTAACATGGCGACGAAGCCGATACCAAGACGTACGCCAATTCTGAAGTTTTTCATGCCGGTCTCCTGTCCGTATCTCCGGTGCTATTGATGGCGCCGGTCGCGGTTTATATTCTGCGCCTTGCGGCGCAGGCATCGATGTTTCTTCTTATTGGATGATCCAGCGTATCACAGGGCACAGGCACCAAATCGCAGGATAGTCACCCTTTGCCGTGCCTGTTAATGCTTTATCAAGATCATCGGCAGCATGTGCCGATAACTTTACACTGCCGCTGACGATGATTTAATGCAACAGTGACAACGGCCCGCTATAATCGAATGCTTGGAAAGTGCAACACGGCAATGCGCAGATCAACACCGCCATACCTTTCACCCAAATGACAATAAAACCGGACACGGCCGCGCATGCCGTGGAAATAGAAAAACTGACGCAGTCCCTGGTGCGCGAGCGCGATGCACGCATGCAATCCGACGCCCGCCAGGAAACCCGTCTGCGCCAATTGCAGCTGCTGGAAGCCGTCGCAGTTGCCGCCAATCAGACCGACTCCGTCGAAACGATTCTCCAGTTTGCCGTCGATGAAATCTGCCGCTATACCGGCTGGCCGCTGGGACACTGCTATCAGGTGCGCAAGACTGGTAGCCAGGCTGCCCTGGTGTCGGCAGACATCTGGTTCGGCGTGACACGCCCCGAATTCAGTGCCTTCAAGTGCAAGACCAGTGATCCGCAATTTCAGGTTCAAAAGGATTTGCCGGGACGCGCCTTCAAGGAGGCCGCGCCGGTATGGACCGTCAATATCGGCGTCGATCGTGAAGCGCCGCGCGCCGATGTCGCGCGTGCGGCCGGTATCAAGGCCGGTGTCGCTTTCCCGGTATTGAGCGGCGGCGAAGTCGTTGCCGTGCTGGAATTTTTCTCCGATCGCGTGCTTTCGCTGGACGACAATCTGCTGCGGCTGATGAGTCTGATGCGCCAGATCGGCAGCCGTATCGGCCGTGTCGCCGAGCGCCGCCAGAACGCGTTGCGGCTGGTCCACGACGCCTCGCATGACGCCCTGACCGGCTTGCCCAATCGCACACTCTTTTTGCAGCAGCTCGATCTGGCGCTGCAACGCCAGTGGGAAGACGACAACGCCGGTTTCGCCGTGCTGTTCATCGACCTTGACCGCTTCAAGATCGTCAACGACAGTCTCGGTCATCTGGCCGGCGATCGCATGATCATTCAGGTTGCTGCGCGTCTGAAAAACGCGGTTCGTCCGGATGTCATCGTCGGTATGGCCGGTGCCGAGACTTCCGCGGCCAATTCGAAATACACGCTCGCGCGCATGGGTGGTGACGAATTCACCGTGCTCCTGCGCGACATTCCCGATGTTGGTGAAGCAGAGCGGATTGCCGAGCGTATTCAGCTGGCGCTGGCCTTGCCCTTCCTGATCCGTGATCAGGAGATTTACGCCAGTGCCAGCATCGGTATCGTCTTCAGCGATGTCGGCCATACCCTGGCCGACGAAGTATTGCGCGACGCCGATCTGGCGCTGTATCGCGCCAAGGCCGTCGGCAAGAGCCGCTACGAAGTGTTCGACCGCAGCATGCGTAAAGGCGCGGTCAGCCGCCTGACGATAGAGACGGCGCTGCGGCACGCGCTGAAGAACAATGAGTTTGTGCTGCATTACCAACCGATCATCGAACTGCAGGCCGGCACCATCGTCGGCGTCGAAGCATTGGTGCGCTGGCGGCGCGGCGCGGACGAGCTGGTTTATCCGGGCGACTTTATTGATGTTGCGGAAGACACCGGTCTTATTTTGCACATTGGCATGTGGGTGCTGCGTGAAGCCTGCCGTCAGATGCACGAATGGCATCAGCAATTTCCGCGCGCCAAGCCGCTGACGATCAGCGTGAATATTTCACCGCGCCAGTTCGTGCAACCCAATCTGGTCGATCAGATTCAGCAGATCATCAAAGAAACCGGCATCGATCCCAATACGGTGCGCCTCGAGATCACCGAGAGCGTCACTATGGGCGACGTTGAACGTACGATCAAGATCCTGTCGCAGCTACGCGCTTTGGGCGTACGTTTCAGCATTGATGATTTCGGCACCGGCTATTCGTCATTGAGCTATCTGCATCGCTTTCCGTTGGATGTATTGAAGATCGATCGTTCCTTCATCATGGGCATGAAGGAAGACAAGGAGCGCCTGCAAATCGTCGAAACCATCATGACGCTGGCGCGCAATCTCGGCATCGAAGTAGTGGCAGAAGGAACGGAAACGGAGATGCAGGTTGATCATCTGCGCAATCTCGGTTGCGATTTCGGGCAGGGATTTTTCTTCTCGCGCGCACTGGCTGCGGAGACGATTACGGATCTGCTTTACGTCCCGCATCACGTGCTGGAAACCGCCTACGTCAATTCGCTGCAGGCGCTGGAAGAGTAATCAGATCCTGCGGAGGAATCGTAGCGATCCGGTCGGCAGCAGTACGCAAATCGCAGCACTGAAGATCAGCACAAAGCCCAGCATGTCCGGCGTGCTCGGCCGTTCACCCAGCAACAGTACTGCGCCGCTAACACCGACCACCGGCACCAGCAGCGTGCCGAGCGCGGCGATGCCAGCGGGCAGCTTGGCGATGATTTCAAACCACAGGATGTAACCGGCAGCCATGCCGAAAAAGATGTGGTACGCCAACGCGCAGATCACCGGCAGATGCAACGCGCCCGGATGCGGCCAGCCCTCAAAATACAACAAGCCGGTCAATGCCACCAGCGCGCCGATCAGCAATTGCCATGCTGCGATCGCCAGCGGTTCGGCATTGATCCTGGCCCATTTCATGTAGACCGTTCCTGCCGCCCATGTCACTGCTGCCGCCAGCGCGTACAAAATTCCATGCGGCAAGCCGCCGCCAATCAGCGGAGAAATCAATACCGCCAGACCGCCCGCACCCAGCGCCAGTCCCATGCTGCGTACGCGATCCAGCTTCTCGCCCAGTGCAATGCGCGCAAACAGTGTCGCCCACAGCGGCATCGAGTAAGTGATGATCGCCACGCGCGAGGTCGCCGCGCCGAGCTGTGCAAAAGTCAGCAGGATGTTGAACAGCGCGATATTGAGCAGGCCGGTCATTACGATATGCACACGGTCACGCGAGCCGATATGCAGCGCGCGTCCGCGCACCAGCGCCAGCACGAACAGCGTACACGCTGCCGCACCGAGCCCGATGGTGCGCAGCGTCCACGGTGACACGCCGCTCAGTGATATTTTGACGGCCGGCCAATTCAACCCCCAGACCACGCCGAGGACAAGCAGCAAGAGCTTGGCTCTGCCGGTGTCCTTGCGGCTCTGGATGCTTGTCTGTGGCATTAGCAGCTTAGTTGGTCTGGCTGTCAGACCGGTGCCGGTGTCGATGCGTCGAGCGGATACACCGGACGGCGCACTTTACGAATCGGGAATAGGTCGAAGTTGGAGCTGGTCGGGCCGCCGCTGTCGGAGTCGCATTCTTCCAGTCCCTTGCTGATCGGCACGAACACCGGACGGCAATACATACGGGACTTCAGGATCACGTAATCCATCGTCGCCGGATCCAGACCGAGGCTGGTGAAGACGCCCAGGTCATAGGGTTCGACACGTTCTTCGGTGATGACGATTTTCGCCGCGCCGGTATCGAACAGCACGCTGTTACCCATGTTGATGGTCGAGCCGGTATAGATCGGGCCGGACACGCGGAACACACCGTCGGTGATTGCCAGTACCTTGCCCGTCAATTGCAGCGGCGTCTTGGTGATGCCCTGTTGTGTCAGCGCCACCTTGTTGCCGACCGCCAGCGTGACTGTGCCGCCCACACCCGCCTTCAATAATTGCGCGACCGCTTCCGGATCGCTGATCGGGCCGGCGGCGATGCCGCTCATGCCTTCGGTCAACGCCGCTTCCAATACGTCCATGGTGTTGCACGTACCGCCAGACATGACGTTGTCACTGTGATCCAGTAATAGCACCGGCCCCTTGCCGGCACCGGCCGCCATCTCGCGCGCATGCGCCAGCGACTGGCGCAGCGGTTGGCTGTCGTAGACGAAATCATCACGCTCTGCCCAGATCTGTTTCGCGATCGTATCGGCGACGGTCTGCGCGAGGGCTGCATCGTTGTCAGTCACCACCACCACCGACATGCCCGCATCGCGGAAGTCGGATAAAGGAAAGCCCGCCAGCACCGATACCGCCAGCACGCCGGCTTGTTTTTCGGCGAGCTTGGCCTGTTCCACCGCGCGCTGCATGGCCGATGCCGAGGTATTGCTGGTCAGCGTCGCCGACAGCAGCGGCACTTGCCGCCAGCCGGTAACCGGGCGCGATTTTTCCTGCAGCAATTCCACCAGCAGGCGGCCGGCATGTTCGCCGGTTTCGTACATGTCGATATGTGGATAAGTCTTGAAGCTGACGATGACGTCGGCGTTGTCGACCATCTTTTGCGTGACGTTGCCATGCAAGTCGAGCGCCACGCACATCGGCACATGCGGTGCAATTTTCCGAATGCGTTCAAGCAGCGTGCCTTCACCGTCATCGGCGTTCTCGGCCACCATGGCGCCGTGCAGATCCAGCATGATGGCATCGCAACCGCCTTCGATCGCGCGAACAATTGCATCAGTCATCAGCGTATAGGCATCAGCGGCCACGGTTGCGCTTGGATTTGCTGTGGCGGCCAGCGGCGTCACGACGGAGGCCGACATGCCGTCAGCGATATCGAGGAAGGCGCCCATCGCAGTGCGCGCGCCTTTTTGATCCTGATAAGCGGCGCTGTCCCATTGCGGCGCGAAGGCTTCCAGCGGCGTTGGGATGGGTGAGAAGGTATTGGTCTCGTGATTCAGACGGGCGATGACAATTTTCAACGGCATGACTATTCCTTGCGTGTTCTTCAGTATCTTCAGTATTTTCTTCAATCAGGCGACGACCTTTGCGCTGGCCAGCATGGCATGCAACAGAACGTTCGCTCCCGCTTCCAGATGTTCCGGTTTGGCATCTTCGATTTCGTTATGGCTGACACCGTCCTTGCACGGTACGAAGATCATCCCGGCCGGTGCCAGGCGCGCTGCGTAAATCGCATCGTGACCAGCGCCCGAGACCACATCCATGGTCGCGTAACCGAGCATCGCCGACGCATTGCGCACTTCACCCACGCAGTCAGGATGGAAAGGGCAGGGCGAGAAATAAGACACACGCTCCAGCTCGATCTTCAGGCCGGTCTTCTGACGGGTTTGTTCCAGATAGGCCAGCAAGTCTTCATGCATCTGATTGAGCGTTTCATCGCTGACGTTGCGCAGATCGATGGAGAATTTCACCTGTCCCGGAATCACGTTGCGGCTGTTCGGCATCACCTGCACCTGACCGACTGTGCCGCGGCCGTAAGGTGGGTAGCGATTCGCAATGGCGACGACTTCCTGCATGATGTATGTGGAGACTTGCAGCGCATCCTTACGGATTTCCATCGGTGTCGGGCCGGCATGCGATTCAAAACCGGTGACCGTGCAGTCGTACCACGACAGGCCGAGCACAGCCGGTACCACGCCGATGACGGTGTCGGCGTTTTCCAATACCGGGCCTTGCTCAATGTGCGCTTCGTAGTACGCGCCGATCGGATGGTCGCCGCACTTCTGTTCACCGATGTAGCCGATACGCGTCAGTTCGTCTTTCACATTCTTGCCGTCGACGTCGGTCGCGCTGTAAGCATGCTCCAGCGTGAACGCGCCGCAGAACACGCCCGAGCCCATCATCACCGGTACGAAGCGCGAACCTTCTTCATTGGTCCACACCGCGACTTCGATCGGCGCTTCGGTCTGGATGTTGTGCTGGTTCAGCGTGCGGATGACTTCCATGCCGGCCAGCACACCGTAGTTGCCGTCGAACTTGCCGCCGGTCGGCTGCGTGTCGATGTGCGATCCGGTGACCACCGGCGGCAACGCATTGTTGCGACCCGCGCGGCGCATGAAGATGTTGCCGATCTCATCGACGACGACGCTCATGCCTTCCTGTTTTGCCCAGCTGCTGACGAGGTCGCGGCCTTGCTTGTCGAGGTCGGTCAGTGCCAGACGGCAGACGCCGCCCTTCGGCGTCGCGCCGATTGCGCCGAGATCCATCAGCGAGTTCCAAAGGCGTTTGCCGTCGATGCGTAAATTGGTGATGCTGGTTTTCATGTCCATGAATGACTCCGTCAAATTCGTTTGTGCGCGTTGTCCGTGATTAGTCTATCGCCGGATTAAGTCGCAAAATTAAGCAGCAAGATTCACGCCAAGATAGCGATCCTTCGCGCTGTCGTCAGCGAGGAATTCTGCATTGGTCGCGGTATAGGCGATGCGTCCCTGCTCCACAATGTAATGCCGATCCGCCAATTGCGTGCAGACCTCCAGATTCTGCTCGACCAGAATGATTGACATGCCGGTCGCCTTGATCAGTTTGATCTGCGCGACGATCTCGTCGACGATCACCGGCGCCAGTCCTTCTACCGGCTCGTCCAGCATCAGCACTTTGGGATGCGTCATCAGCGCGCGCGCGATCGCCAGCATCTGCTGCTCACCGCCCGACAACTGGCCGCCGCCGTTCTTGCGACGCTCTTTCAGACGCGGAAAAATTTTATACACGTCTTCCAGGCCCCACGCCGAATCCTTGCGAGCCGCCATGGTCAGGTTTTCTTCCACCGTCAGCAGCTTGAAGATGCCGCGATGTTCCGGCACCAGACAGACGCCGCGTGAGGCAATCTTGTAAGCGGGAAGGCCGGCGACGTTATTGCCTTCAAACATCACCTTGCCCTGGCGTGGCTCGACCACGCCGACGATGCTCTTCAGGGTCGTGCTCTTGCCGGCGCCGTTGCGGCCCAGCAGCGTGATCACTTCGCCGGCGGCGACTTGCAGCGATACGCCTTGCAGGATGTGGCTCTTGCCGTAGTAACTGTGAATGTCTTGTACGTTGAGAATCACGTTGTTTCTCCTGCTTGCGTTTCAGCCTGAGTTTCAGCTTTCTTGCCACCGGTAATCATGCTGCCGAGATAGGCGCGGCGCACGCGTTCATCGTTGCGGATGTCGTTGGGTTTGCCCTGCGCCAGAATCTGCCCCTGCTGCATCACGGTGATGCTGTCGGAGATATCCATCACGATGTCCATGTTGTGTTCGATCAGTACCACGGTGTAGTTGTCGCGCAGGCTGTGGATCAACTTCTTCATGTCGGCGATGTCATCGATGCCCATGCCCGAAGTCGGCTCATCGAGGAAGATCACCTTCGGTTGACCCGCCATCGCCATGCCGACTTCCAGACGGCGTTGCTGACCGTGCGAGAGTTCGGAAGAGAGACGATCAGCAACGCTCTGCAGATTCAGGCGCGCCACCAGCTGCTCGGCGATATCGCAGGCCTGGCGCAACAATTCGGGACGCTTCCAGGGATTGAGCGCTTGCGCTGGACGTGTGCCTTGTGCGGCCAGTCGCAGGTTCTCACGCACGCTCAGGTTGGGAAACAGGCTGGTTACCTGGAACGAACGTGCCAGACCCTTGCGCACGCGCTTGTAACCGGGCAAGTGCGAGACTTCTTCACCTTCGACCAAGATACTGCCCTCGGTGATCGGCGTGGTGCCAGTCAGCGTGTGGAACAGCGTGGTCTTGCCGGCGCCATTGGGGCCGATGACGGAATGCACTGTACCCGGCAGAATATCCAGCGTGATGTTGTTGACGGCGGTGAACTTACCGTAGCGCTTGGTCACGTTCACCGCTTTGAGGATAGGCGTACTCATCAATGGCTCTCCTTGGCGATGTCGGTACGCACACTAGTTTTCGTACCGGGACGTACACGTTGCAGCAGTGATTGCGCAAGACCGTACAAGCCCTTGTGCATGTACAGGCTCACGCCGATCAGCAGGAAGCCGAGCAGCATCAGCCAGCGCGGCCATAGTGTCGACAGCCAGTTGCCGACCAGCACGTAAAAGGATGCGCCCAGCACCGAGGCAAACAGGTTGCCGGTACCGCCGATCACGGTCATGATCAGGATCGATTCGCTGGTGTGGTACTCAATATTCGACAACGGTGCGACGCCGGTCATCATTGCGTGCAAGCCGCCCGCAAGCCCAGTCACCGCGCCTGAAATCACAAAGGCGGCGAGTTTCAATAGCGTAACGTCGTAGCCCACTGCGGAAGCACGCGCTTCGTTGTCGCGCACCGCCAGCAAGGTGCGGCCCAGTACTGAATCCACCACGCGTTGCAACAGCCAGAACACCACCACGAACAGGATTGCCACAAAGCTGTAGTACTGCCACGACGAAGTGGTCGGCAACAGCGTATGGCCGAACACCGACAGGTTGGGACGCGGGATGTCGAGCAAGCCGTTATCGCCGCCGGTGACGTCCTTCATCGTATAGGCGAGGAAGTAGAACATCTGCGCAAACGCCAGCGTCAGCATGACGAAGTAAGTGCCCTTCTGGCGAATCGAAAACCAGCCGACCAGCAGCGCAATCAGACCACCGATGACGGCGGCGATCAGCAGAGAGATTAGCAGTGGCGCTTTCAGATGCAATAAAGCAAGGCCAGTCGCATAGCTGCCGATGCCGAAGAAAATCCCCTGACCGAACGACATCAGGCCGGTATAGCCGAGCAGCAGATTGCAACCCAGCGCAGCCAATGCATAGATCAATACTTCAGTTGCCAGGGTGCCTGAACCGACACACAGCGGTAGTAGCAACACGACGGCAATAGCCAGCAGCGTAAAGCGGAAATGAGCGATATGTTTCATGGCGATCTCCTCAGCTGGCGCGGCCAAGCAGGCCGTTTGGACGCAGCAGCATGACCGCCGCCATCGCCACATAAATCATCAGATGCGCGCCTTCCGACCACACCGTGCTCATCACGCTTTGCACGATACCGACCAAAATACCGCCTACCAATGCGCCGGAAAAACTACCGAGACCACCGATCACCACGACCACGAAAGCGATACCCAATGCCTCCACACCCATGAATGGTTCCACGCCGCGAATCGGCGCCGCGAGCGCACCCGCCAGACCCGCAGTGAACGCGCCGAGTGCAAACACCAGACTGAAAATACGATCAATATTCAAGCCCAGCAGCGATACCATTTCCGTCGATTCGCTACCGGCGCGCACGATGGAACCGAGGCGCGTGCCTTCAAGAATCCACCACAACAGCAGCGCCATCACCGCAGTGAAAGCGATCACGAAAAGACGGTATTTCGGGTACACAAAACCACCGGCCATGACCACGCCCTGCAGCAGATCCGGCGGCGAAATATTGTTGCCCAGCGGGCCCCAGTACGAAATTACAGCCTCTTGCAATACCAGCGCGAGACCGACGGTGAACAGAATATGGAAGTGATGCGGCAGCGCATAAATGTGGCGCAATACAAAGCGCTCAACCAGAAATGCGAACACACCGACAACAATCGGAGCGATCAACAAGGACCACCAAAAATTGACGCCCATTTCGCCGAGCTGGAAGCAAAAATACGCACCCAGCAGGAAAAACGCGCCATGCGAAAAATTGACGAAACGCAGCAGGCCGAACACGATGGATAAGCCCACCGCCAGCAGGAAGTACAGCATGCCGATGCCGACGCCGTTGGCAATTTGCAGCAGATAGATATTCATGAAACCTCAATACGTTGAGAAACGTTCGCGACGACTTTAGATGCGATTCACCCGAAATTCCTATGAGCAATCACAGTCGTCGACCTATTCCTGATCCGTAGCGAGAAGCCGTCAGCCGGTAGCGCCCGGAGCGGAGCGCATCAGATTTTCCTTGGAGTGTACTTGGGTACACGAGGATTCTGAGCACCGTACGCTGCCGGATCACGGCTTCGCAGTAGGATCAGGGACAGGTCAGCCTAATTTGCACATGGTTTTGTCGAGCGCCAGGAAGGACTTGCCGGACGAAATGATGTCCGCATAGTCGTTCTTGTTACGCATCTTCGACTTGGCCTTGCCCTTGAGCAGGTAGTAGTTCTTGATGACCTGATGATCGCCCTTGCGGATTTCTTCGGTGCCGGTCAGGCCTTCGTACTTCATGCCTTCCATGGCCGCGATGACCGCTTTCGGATCGGTGCTGTTGGCCTTGATGATGGCGTCGAGCATGATCTTGGTACAGATGTAGGAGCCGGCCAGGCTGTAGTTCGGGTCGATCTTCAGGTTGCTGTTGACCAGTTGCACGAACTCTTTGTTGAACGGCGAATCGATGGCGTGCCAGTATTGCGCGCCGAAGTAGACGCCGTCGCAGATATCCGCGCCCAGTGTTTCGAACTGTTCCAGACCGGAGGCCCAGGCCATCAGGATGGTGCAGTTGTTCTTCATGCCGAAGCTCACGGCCTGGCGCAACGTATCCGACGATTGCGAACCAAAATTCAACAATAACAGGACGTCCGGTTTGGCAGCCATGGCGTTGGTGAGGTAGCCGCTGAACTCTTTTTCGGCCAGCGAGTGATAGCTGTTGCCGACGTGCTCGATGCCTTTTTCCTTGAAGATCGCCTTTGCTGCGCTTAGCAGGCCGTCGCCGAAAACATATTGCGGCGTGATGGTGTACCAGCGTTTTGCATTCGGCATTTTTTCCAGCAGCGGACGCACGGTTTGTTCGATCGCACCGAAGGTCGGCACCGACCAGCGGAAAGTCGCGCGATTGCAATCGCTACCGGTGATTTCATCGGCGCCTGCAGTGGTGATGAAAATGCTGCCGCCTTTTTCTGCTTCCTTGCCCATTGCCAGCGCTTCGCCGGAGAGAATACCGCCCGCGAAAAAGCGTGCGCCTTTTTCCATGGTCTCTTGCATCTTGCGCACAGCCGTGGCCGGTTTACCTTCAGTATCCAGTGTGGTGTAGCTCAGATTTTTCCCGAGCACCTTGCCGTATTTTTGCAGCGCCAGCTTCATGCCCATGTCGGCGTATTTGCCATTGGCCGCGAACGGACCGGACATCGGAACAGGGCAACCGAACTGGATGGCATCGGCTTGTGCAAACACATCGGTGTAAGACAACGCACCTGGTGCGGCGAGTGCGGACAGCTTGAGAAAATCACGACGATTCATCATATTCACATCTCCAAAAATGACTGCGCATTGAAAGTATTGGTAAGCAACATCGAGCAAAAATCGATCAGCTGAAAAGCTATTGATCCGAGATTGTATGACGCAAGTTCTATGCCCGTGACGACGAAAAAACGATCGTCAGAGCGATAGAAAATTTACTGCCGGAACATGTGGACATGCACTGCGTTTACCTGAGTAAAAACAATGTGATGATGAAGGTTTTGCGACCTTGTGCGCATGCGTACGTGCGAACGCTGCAAATCATGATGGCGATGGATCATGTTGCTCCTCCTGGTTTAATGTCTCTGTTTGTTTTTGTACTTCGTTTTTAATTTTTTTACTGCTGCGAATGTTGGCATGTGCATGTCTTTTGGCATGCCTGCTTTTGGTTTTTTCGCGTTACTGCATGCTACGTGAATTAGCTGCTGCGTTGATTTTTCTTTTGATGAATTTAATTCTCCAATTTCGGAGATGTCGGTGCATTTTCAACATCAGTCTGCACCATCAAATCTCTCTATTGCACCAATACTTCTCGTGGCTAAATTCAATGTTGAAATCAATAGTGAAAACAGCGACGGCATGAGGTTCGCTCATGCCGTTTTTCTCTACTTATTCGCTGCGGATTTCATAGCACTTTCAAATGAAATCAGACTTACTTCATCTGCGGGAATGCGAACTCGGCGCCGGCGCTGGCGGTGTTCGGCCAACGTTGCATCACGGCTTTGGCGCGTGTGTAAAAACGCACGCCTTCCGGGCCGTAGACATGATGGTCGCCGAACAGGCTGCGCTTCCATCCGCCGAAACTGCTGAACGCCATCGGCACCGGCAGCGGTACGTTGACACCGACCATGCCGACTTCGATCTGACGCACGAACTCGCGCGCTGCGCCGCCGTCGCGGGTGAAGATGGCGACGCCGTTGCCGTATTCGTGGTTGTTGATCAACTCGACGGCGGTGGCGACATCGGGAGCGCGCAATACGCACAGCACCGGTCCGAAAATTTCTTCCTTGTAGATGGTCATCTCAGGCGTGACGTGATCGAACAAGGTGCCGCCGACGAAGAAGCCGTTTTCACGTCCCGGCACTTTGAAGCCGCGGCCGTCGACCACCAGCTTTGCACCCTCTTCGACGCCCTTGCCGATCAGACCTTCGATGCGTGCTTTCGCTGCAGCGGTGACGACCGGGCCCATTTCGGCATCTTTTTCCATACCGTCGTTGATCTTCAAATTGCGTGTGCGTTCGGCCAATGCTGCGACCAGCTTGTCGCCCGCGTCGCCGACTGCAACGGCAACCGAGATCGCCATGCAACGTTCGCCGGCCGAACCGTAGGCTGCACCGATCAATGCGTCGACCGCGACTTGCATGTCCGCGTCAGGCATGACGACCATGTGATTCTTGGCGCCGCCCAATGCTTGTACGCGTTTGCCCTTGGCACTGCCGCGCGCATAGATGTATTCGGCAATCGGCGTCGAGCCGACGAAGCTGATGGCTTTGACTTTCGGATGATCGAGCAGTGCGTCGACGGTGACTTTGTCGCCCTGAATCACGCTGAACACGCCGTCCGGCAAACCGGCTTGCTGCAACAATTCAGCGATCAGCAGCGAGGCCGATGGGTCGCGTTCGGACGGTTTGAGGATGAAGCAGTTGCCGCAAGCCAGCGCGATCGGAAACATCCACATCGGCACCATCGCCGGGAAGTTGAACGGCGTGATGCCGGCCACCACGCCCAGCGCCTGGCGCATTGACCAGGCGTCAATACCGCGTGCGATCTGGTCGGTGTATTCGCCCTTGAGCATTTGCGGAATGCCGACGGCGTATTCGACCACTTCAATACCGCGGGCCACTTCGCCTTGCGCATCGGAGAAGGTCTTGCCGTGTTCGCGGGTGAGGATGGCGGCGAAGTCGTCGGCGTGTTGCTGGATCAGTTGCAAGAACTTGAACAGCACGCGCGCACGCGTCAGCGGCGGCGTGTTGGACCA
This sequence comes from Herbaspirillum rhizosphaerae, assembly GCF_046025915.1. GTDB lineage: Bacteria > Pseudomonadota > Gammaproteobacteria > Burkholderiales > Burkholderiaceae_D > Herbaspirillum > Herbaspirillum rhizosphaerae_A. The sequence continues at coordinate 118,673 of NZ_JAQQFR010000004.1, forward strand.
CGCAGGGAAAGCGGCGGCGGCGCTGGTGACGGCGCTGTCAACTTCTTCCGCCGTGCCCAGTGCGACGCGTGCTACCGGTACGCCCAGTGCCGGGTTGAACACATCGGCGTAGCGGTCGCTGGTGGTGTCGACGCGGCGTCCGCCGATGAAGTGAGTAATTTTTTCCATGTTGTGCAGGTACTTTTCAGATTAATCCAGGGTTTTCAAAATCGCTGCGAGCTTGCCGAACAGTTCGTCGATGTGTTTCTTCTCGATGACCAGCGGTGGCGACAAGGCAATGATGTCGCCGGTCACGCGGATCAGGATGCCGTCGTTGAAGGCGCGGCGGAAGGCGTCGTAGGCACGTGCGCCCGGCTTGCCCGGAATCGACGACAACTCGATACCGGCAATCATGCCGATGGTGCGAATGTCGATCACGTTCGGCAGGCCGCGCAGCGAATGCGCCGCTTCCTGGAAGTAATCGGAGACGCTCTGAGCGTGTTCGAGGATGCCGTCCTGCTCGAAGATATCGAGCGAGGCCAGACCGGCGGCGCACGCCAGCGGGTGACCGGAATAGGTGTAGCCGTGCAGCAGTTCGATGCCGTCGGGACCTTGCATGAATGCATCATGGATATGCGGTTTGACGAACACGGCGCCCATCGGCACCACGCCGTTGGTCAGGCCCTTGGCGGTGGTGAACAGATCCGGCTCGACGTCGAAGTAGTCCGACGCAAACGGTGTACCTAGGCGGCCGAAGCCGGTGATGACTTCATCAAAAATCAGCAGGATGCCATGCTTGGTGCACAGCTCGCGCAGACGCTTAAGGTAGCCCTTCGGCGGAATCAGTACGCCGGTGGAGCCAGCCACCGGCTCGACGATGACGGCGGCGATGTTGGATGCATCGTGCAGCGCGACCAGGCGTTCCAGCTCATCGGCCAGGTGGGTGCCATATTCAGGCTCGCCCTTGGTGAAGGCGTTCTTTTCCAGGTTGTGCGTGTGCGGCAGGTGATCCACGCCTTGCAGTAGCGCCGAGTTGAAGGTCTTGCGATTGGTGCCGATGCCGCCGACCGACATGCCGCCGAAGCCGACGCCGTGGTAGCCGCGCTCACGGCCGATAAAGCGGGTGCGAGTCGCATCGCCGCGGATGCGGTGATACGCCAGGGCAATTTTCAGGGCGGTGTCGACCGCTTCCGAGCCCGAACCTGTATAGAACACTTGTGAAAAACGGTTGCCAGTGTATTGCTTCAGGCGTTCGGCCAGTTCAAAAGCCATCGGATGGCCGAGCTGGAAGGACGGAGCGTAATCCAGTGTCGCCACGGCCTTTTGCACGGCGGAGACGATCTTCGGCTGGGCATGGCCCAGCGGTACGCACCACAGGCCGGCGGTGCCGTCGAGGATGGGGTTGCCGGCGTCGTCGCGGTAATACATGCCTTCCGCCGAAACCAGCATACGTGGGCTGGCCTTGAAGTTGCGGTTGGCCGTATAGGGCATCCAGTAAGCGGAGAGGTCGGAAGAGGACAGTGGTTTGTTCATTTCAGGCGCACCTTGAAGGGTTGACGACACAAGAGTTAACGAAACAGGAATGGATGGGCGATCGATGAAATGATCAATGAGACGATTATTGCGAGACGCGGCCGGTATTGTTAGATACACTTTGTAATTAACTTGAAAACTGTATTGTTTAATTCAACAATCTGTATTGATAACAGTTGTCGGCAAGGCAAGCGAGCAAAGGGCACGTGCCGGTAACACGGTGTAGCGAGGACAAGATGGCAAAGGCGCAGCGCGAGGCGGTTTATCTGACGCTGGAACGAAACGGCGTGGTTCGGTTGGTCGAGCAGGTGGTGAGCGGATTGGCACAATCGATCGAGCAGGGCAGCCTGCGCTCGGGCGAGCGCTTGCCCTCGGTGAGGCAATTTGCAGAATCGCACGCCATTGGCGCGTCCACCGTTGTCGAGGCTTACGAGCAACTGGTGGCGCGCGGCCTGCTGGTAGCGCGGCGAGGGGCGGGTTTCTTCATCGCGCCCAAAGGGACCAACATTTCGCCCAGCCTGGCGTTTACGCCGCCGGAGCCGGTCATCGACTCTGCCTGGCTCTTGTCGGAAATGTTTGCCGACGAGCGCGTACCGATCAAGGCCGGTTGCGGCTGGCTGCCGGGCAAATGGCTCGACGACGAAGGCCTGCATCAGGCCGAGCGCCGCATCATCCGCTCGCCCGGTGCGCAGCAGGTCGGCTACGGCCATCCCTACGGCTACGCGCCGCTGCGCCAGATCATCTGCCAGTTCCTGGCGAACTGGTCGCTGGAGGTCTCGCTCGATCAGGTGCTGACTTCGCACGGCGCGACGCAGGGACTGGATCTGATCATCCGCACCATGGTCAAGCGCGGCGATACGGTGCTGGTTGACGATCCCGGTTATTGCAATCTGATCGCCATGCTGAAGATGGCCGACCTCAACGTCATCGGTATTCCGCGCACGCCCACCGGCGTCGACACCGAGATGCTGGAGACGCTGGCGCGCACCCACAAGCCTAAGCTGTTTTTCACCACCAGTGTGTTGCACAACCCAACCGGCACTTCGTACACGCCGGCCTGTGCGATGCGCGTGTTGCAGGCCGCCGAGCGGCATGGTTTCTGGGTGGTGGAAGATGATATTTTCCGTGAGCTGGGCCAGCCGACCGATCCGATGCTGGCGGCGCTTGATGGCTTGCAGCGCGTGATTTATGTCGGCAGCTATTCCAAGACCATCGCGCCGTCGCTGCGCCTCGGCTTCATCGCTTGCCAGCGCGATCTGGCGCGCCAGCTGGTGCATACCAAGATGGTGCTGAGCCTGACCAATTCCGAAATCAACGAACGTCTGGTGCACAGCGTGCTGACCGAGGGCCATCATCGCCGTCACGTCGAGAATCTGGCGGCATCGCTGCTCAATGCGCAATCACGCGTCAACAGCAAGCTCAGCGAGACCGGCCTGACGCCGTTTACGACGCCGCGCGGCGGCATGTTCTCGTGGGCCAAACTGGATGGCTGCGAACTGAGTGCGCGCGAGATTGCCGATCGCGCTCGGCAGAAGGGGATCTGGCTGGCGCCGGGAGAATTTTTCCATCTCACGCCGCCGGACGAGCCCTGGTTCCGTTTCAACGTGGCGTATGCGGATGCGCCTGAGCTGTATGAATTTTTCCGCACATTGTGATGTCTAGATCATTCCATCCACCACTCATTCGATGACTGTCTGATGCAAAAATTTAACTCTGACTACGCAAGTTCGGCGGGCATTCGCGCCGTGGTATTCGATTTCGGCGGCGTGCTGTTCGACTGGAATCCGCTGCACTTGTATCAACAACTGATCCCTGATGCCGCAGAGCGCGAGCATTTCCTGACCAACGTTTGTTCGCCCGACTGGAATATCCGTCAGGACGGCGGCCGCACGCTCAAGGATGGCACTGAATTGCTGGTGGCGGAACATCCGCAACACGAGCCGATGATCCGCGCCTTTTACGATCGCTGGACCGAAATGCTGCGCGGGCCGTTGCACGACGGCGTGGAATTGCTACGCACTTTGCACGAGAAGGAAGTGCCGTTGTTCGGCCTCACCAACTGGTCGTCCGAGACGTTTCCGTATGCGCTGGCGAACTATGATTTTCTGCAAATTTTCCGCGACATCGTAGTGTCGGGAACCGAGCAGTGCATCAAGCCGGACGACGTGATTTACCAGATCGCGCTGACGCGTTACGGCAAGCATCTGAGCAATCTGAAGCCTTCAGAACTGGTCTTCATCGATGACTCCGCCAAAAACGTGGAAGCGGCACGCCGTCTCGGCTGGCATGCAATTCATCATGTCGATTGCGCCGAGACGGTGAAGCAACTGCGTGAGCTGGGGTTACCGGTTTAATCTTTTCAAGCAGGCTTAACGACGCGTGTAGGCGGCGAGATGTTCGCGCCACGCGTCGGGTTCGCCCAACCAGCGGCCGGCATCGAGCATCTCGAAACGGCCGTCCTGCTCCAGCACAAAAGTCGGAAAGCCATGGCCGCCGACCTGGGCCAGCAAGCGGCGGCTGGCGGCGATATGTTGCTGCAATTTTTCTTCGCCGATGCGCCCGTATGCTTGCGCGAATTCATCGGCATCCAATCCCAGTTCAACCGCCAGTGCCTGCAGCACATCGTCATCGGCAATGCGCTTGCCTTCGACGTAATGCGCTACCTGCAGACGCGACAGCATGTCGAGGCCGCCGCCGTCTTCAGCGATTTCTTCCGCTGCCAGAATCGCCCTGATCGGCGGCGCCGAATCGAATACGGCCGTCTCATCCAGCAGCAAGCCATTGAAGTAGGCGTCGCCGAATGCCTGGCCGGTCAGGCCGGCAATCCGATGGTCATGCGGCATGACGTAATTGCGCAAGGTCGGGTTGACTTGTTTGCGGTTGGCACCGGTCATCATGCCGCCGCCGTGGCCGATCACCGGCATGACGTCGCGTGCCGCTGCCGCCAGTGGCGCGGCGCCGTAGCACCAGCCGCACAGCGGATCGTAGATGTAATGCAGCGTGGTAGTGCTATCAGCGCTGTCAGTGTTGTGAGTGCTCATGAGGGGTTTCCTGAAAACAGATTACTAGCCTGACACAAATCGCCGGTGCATGTGCGCCGGCGATTCGAGACAAGACCGCGTCAATTAACGTTGAAACGTATTACCACTTCATCTCGCCTTTGGCGACCTTGGCACACAGTTCCAGTACCGAAAGATTGGTCGCGTTGGGATAGCGCGCTTTCATGGCGGCGATCAGTGCGGTGGAGTCGGCTGCTTTGGCAGTTTCTGCGTCGAAGGCTTTGATGTAATCGCGGGTATATTTAACCGAGGCGATGGTCATCGGTGCGCCTGCGGCGTAATGGCCGGGGACCACGGTTTTTGGTTTCAGCTTCTCGATGCGGGCGAGTGTGCCGAGCCAATCCTTGTGCGATTTTGCGCCTTGGGTATCAGCCATCCAGACATGTTCATTGCCGTCGACAACTACACCGCCGATGACCGCCTTGATTGATGGAATCCAGACGAAGCTGCGTTCAGGCTGTGGTCCGTCGAGACCGATCACTTGCAGCTTCTTGCCCTCCAGCGTCAGCGTATTGCCCTCAAGGACATCCGGCACGATGGTTTGCTTGGGCGCATCGGCGCCCAGCTTCGGTCCCCAGAAGGCCAGCTTGTGTGCCACGGTTTCCTTGATATGCGCCACCGTTTGCGGTGTTGCCAGGATCTTCACGTCAGGATAAGCGGCCTTGATGGTGTCGAGGCCGAAGTAGTAGTCCGGGTCGCCGTGGCTGACATACACCGCGACCAGTTTCTTGCCGCTGGCGCGGATCTTCTCGACGACTTGTTCAGCCTGCGCGCGGCCGAACTGCGCGTCCACCAGAATCGCATCCTGCTTGCCGGTTACCAGCACCGAGCTGACTGGAAACAATGCGCTGTCGCCGGGGTTGTAGACGTCCAGCTTGAGGGGCGCGTCAGATGCTGCCGCTGCGGTGCCGGCGGCAAAGATGCCGACGGCGGCAGCCAGCACCAGCAAAGGACGGGAAATTGTACGGAAGCTCGAATGCATGTTCATCTCTCCAAAACGGTTTAAACAAAGGGAAAAGTGCGACAGACGAAGATTAATGATTTATTTGTTTTGGAAAAACAGCATAATGAAACATAGTTTGTTTCTAAAAACGTGCAAATTAAATCAATGTTGAAAGTGCAGCATGGACAGATTGACCGCAATGCAGGTGTTTGTGAGCGTCGTCGACAGCGGCAGCCAATCGGCGGCGGCCTTGCAGTTGGAGTTATCGCGCCCGGTGATTTCGCGCTATCTGGCGGAGCTGGAGGAGTGGGTGGGGGCGCGTCTGCTGCATCGGACCACGCGGCGCCTGAGCCTGACGCCCGCCGGCAATGAGATTCTTGAGCGCTGCCGCCAGATGCTGTCCTCCGCAAGCGATCTGCAGAACGCCGTCAGCCAGCCGCAGCAGGCGCCCAGGGGCTTGCTGCGCATCACCACGACGACCTCATTCGGTCCGCAACTGGCACGCGCCGTCACGGCATATTGCAAGCGTCATCCGGGTGTGGCGGTCGATCTCATGATGCTGGATCGCACCGTCAATCTGGTGGAAGAACGTATCGATCTGGCAATCCGCATGACCACGCGCCTGGATCCCAGTCTGATCGCACGTAAGTTGTCGATATGCCGTTCAACGATCTGCGCATCGCCCGATTATTTGCGCGAACACGGTACGCCGAAAAAAGTGGCGGATCTGGCCCTGCACAACTGCCTGACGCATTCCTACGTCGGAAAGAGCCTGTGGGAGTTCGATCACAAGGGCAAGCAGAGTTCGGTCGCGGTCAGCGGCAATATCAGCGCCAACGAAGCGATGGTGTTGCTATCGGCTGCACTGGCCGGCGCAGGTATTGCGCATTTGCCCGCGTATGCCGCCGCGCCGTATGTGGCGTCCGGAAAACTGGTCGCGCTACTGCCGCAGCACGAACCGACCGAACTCGATATTTATGGCGTGTATGCCTCGCGCAAGCACATGCCGGCGACCTTGCGCACCATGCTGGATTTTTTGGCGGAGCGATTTACCGGCGAACCGGAATGGGGTGAAGGTTAAGCCGTCGTTATGGCGTAATGCTGAGCAGCTTGTGCACGAGTTCAGACGACGTCGCCGCGCCGAACTTGCGCATCAGGCGGGCGCGATGCATTTCCACTGTACGCGGGCTGAGCTCGACCTGGCGCGCGATTAATTTACTCGTCTTGCCTTCCACCAGCAGCGCCGCAATCTCGCGCTCGCGCGGCGTCAGGCCCGGCGCCAATGGTCGCTTGGCGCTGACGTCTTCGAAGGTCCAGATTCCCGCCGCATGCGGATCACCTTGCACCAGCGACGCGCCGGTGACGTGGCACCAGAACATTTCGTCGTTGGCGCGCTTCATGATGCGCTCGTCGGAATAGAAGCCTTTTTCGTTGAGAATCGGCACGAGCCGCACGCCGGTGCGTTCGAATTCATCGGGCGTCGGATACAGCACCATGAATGAGAGTCCCGACAATTCGCCCGGTGCATAGCCGAACATCTTCGCCAGCGCCAGATTGCTTTGCTGGATGACGCGGTTATGCGATACGCACATGCCGATCGGAGCATGCATGAATACTTGTTCGAAGTCGACGAGATGCGAGTTGCTCATTGTCCGTTGCTAATTTTTGTATCGTAAAAATACTGCTAAGAATCCTCAATAATAAGGCCTGGCGAGGGTTTTAGGGCCTGTTATCCCTCAATTTGCGAGTGCGAACGCGCGGCAGGCGTTGACTACCTAGGCGCAGCGACGCGTCGTAGCGGTGCTACGGCAAGGAGCTGCAACACCGGTAGGCGACGCCTGCAGCCGTTCCCGAAGGGTTCCTGCCAGAAAGCGCGCTGGCGGCGTTGCATGGCTTGCAGGTGGGGCCTCCACCTGCTGTGCCACGCGCCTTGCCAGCACGCTTTCTGGCAGGAACGCATCTCGCAAATTGAGGGGTAACAGGCCCCAAGTATTTTTACCGTATTGTATGACCTATACCTGCGTCCTATGATGCCAGCTGACATTTTCAAACTATAAGAATCAAAAGGAGACCTGACAGAATGAACAAAGTCTATCCCGACGCGTCCAGCGCGTTATCCGGCATCGTCAAGGACGGCCAGACGATTGCTGTCGGCGGTTTCGGCCTGTGCGGCATTCCTGAAGCGCTGATCGCCGCCTTGCGCGACTCCGGCGTACAGAATCTGACAGCCATCTCCAATAACGCCGGTGTCGACGGTTTCGGCCTCGGCCAATTGCTGACCACACGCCAGATCAAGAAGATGATCGCGTCCTACGTTGGCGAAAACAAAGAGTTCGAACGCCAATACCTGGCCGGCGAACTGGAACTGGAATTCACCCCGCAAGGCACGCTGGCTGAAAAGCTGCGTGCAGGCGGAGCAGGCATTCCGGCCTTCTTCACCAAAACCGGTGTCGGCACGCTGGTGGCCGAAGGCAAGGAAATCCGCGATTTCGACGGCGTCAACTACGTCATGGAACGCTCGCTGGTGGCCGACATCTCGCTGGTCAAGGCACAGAAGGCCGACCGCGCCGGCAACCTGGTCTTCAACAAGACCGCACGCAACTTCAACCCCAACGTCGCCATGGCCGGCAAGATCACCATCGTCGAAGTCGAAGAACTGGTCGAAGTCGGCCAGCTCGACCCGGATCAGATCCATACCGCCGGTATCTTCGTGCACCGCATCGTGGTCAACGCCACGCCGGAAAAGCGCATCGAACAACGTACGGTTTCTGCTGCGGCGAAATAAGGAGAAATAATCATGGCATGGACCAGAGACGAAATGGCTGCGCGCGCAGCCAAGGAATTGCAAGACGGTTTTTACGTCAACCTCGGCATCGGCTTGCCGACCCTGGTGGCGAATCACGTTCCCAGCAACATTGAAGTCTGGCTGCAATCGGAAAACGGCCTGCTCGGCATCGGCCCTTTCCCGACCGAAGACAAGGTCGACGCTGACCTGATCAACGCGGGAAAACAGACTGTCACGACGATCCCAGGCTCGTCCTTCTTCAGCTCGGCGGACTCGTTCGGCATGATCCGCGGCGGCAAGATCAACATTGCCATCCTCGGCGCGATGCAAGTGTCGCAGCAAGGCGATCTGGCCAACTGGATGATTCCGGGCAAGATGGTCAAGGGCATGGGCGGTGCGATGGATCTGGTGGCCGGTGTGGGCCGCGTGGTGGTGCTGATGGAGCACGTTGCCAAAGGCCGTGATGGAAGTATTTCGCAAAAGATCCTGAAGCAATGCAATCTGCCGCTGACGGGTGTGGGTGTGGTCAATCGCATCATTACCGATCTCGGTGTGATCGATGTAACGCCGACCGGTTTGAAGCTGATTGAACTGGCGACCGGCGTGACCAAGGAAGACGTCGTTGCCAACACAGAGGCGGAGCTGGACGTCAGCGCAGTCTGAGGTCAAGAAGCAAGCATAAAGTTTGTTCTGCGTTCTCTTCGGAGAGCGGACGGTACAGGGGTCGAAGCCTGTGCCGTTTTTTATGCTCGCTTCATTTTTGATCGACTACCGTGCCAGTTTTTCGCGCACGTGTTCTTCGTGAAATACGGAGTGCGCAGGTTTGACCAGATCGCTGCGGCTGATGAGGCCGATCAACTGCAACGATGCTGCATCGGTAACGACAGGAAGACGTTCGACGTGATGCGCCGCCATGCGTCGCGCAACCGACTGGCAGGTTTCCGTGGCGAAGGCCAGCAAAGACGTCGACGGCACAAGTACATCACCGATGGCCATCGTGTCCGCCGCTTCAGCGTGCGCGTCAAGATAGCCATAAAGAGTCGCTCGGTCCAACATGCCAAGAAACTTGCCGCTGTCGTCGCAAACAGGGAAGGCGCGATGCCGCTGCGTCGAATCGAAATAGTCGGCGGCAATGTCCTTCAAGCGTGCGCTCGCCGCAATCCATATCACTTCTCGCGTCATCACTTCTTCCACAAACATGCGTTCCTGCGGATCGACGCTGTATTCGCGATAGATATGCAGGCCGCGCCGGGCGATCTTTTCAGTCATGATCGACCGACGCATGACCAGCACGGTAAAACCGTATGAGATGCCGGTCGCCAGCAACAAGGGCAGGAAGGCGTTGAAGTCACCTGTCAGTCCAAGCGCAAACACAGCCGCCGTCAGCGGCGCACCCAGTACGCCGGCAAGCACTGCGGCCATGCACACCAGCGGCCACAAGCTGGCATCGCTGCCGGGGATGGCATAGGCGATGGCGGTGCCCAGTCCTGCACCGAGCATCAATAAGGGCGCCAGCACGCCGCCGGACGTGCCTGAACCGAGCGCAATGATCCAGATGATTGCCTTCACGGCGAGCAAAGCCAGCACTGCGGAAATAGCGAGGTGGTGATTGAGCAGATCGGCAATGACATCGTAGCCAACCCCCAGCGCCCGCGGTTGAAAGTAACCACCCACACCGACAGCAACCGCTCCGAGCGCAGGCCACCACATCCAATGTATCGGCAATGCGTGGAAGCGATCTTCGACCCAATACAAAGCCACTGACATTGCGGACGACAAGGCGCCGCTCAGCAAGCCTGCCACGATGCAGATCAACATCGCAGACAGTCCGACCGGAGCAGTATGCAGAGGAAACAGCGGTCCCGGCTCAAGCAACAGCGGCCTTGCAAAACCGGCGACGGCGCAGGCCAGGATGACCGGCAGCAGACTGCGCGGACGCCACTCGAACAGCAACAGCTCCACCGCCAGCAGGACGGCTGCTGACGGTGTACCGAATACCGCCGTCATGCCTGCGGTAGCGCCGGCAACCAACAGGGTTTTTCGCTCCGCCGCGCTGACGTGGAAATGCTGCGCAATCAGCGAGCCGATGGCGCCGCCGGTCATGATGATCGGGCCCTCTGCGCCAAACGGCCCACCGCTGCCGATCACGATGCCGGACGCCAGCGGCTTGAGTACGGCGACCTTGCCGGACATCTTGCTCTTGCCGAACAGAATGGCTTCGATGGCTTCCGGAATGCCGTGGCCGCGGATTTTTTCAGAACCGTAGCGGGCCATCAATCCAACGATCAGTCCGCCGATGATCGGCACAATCACCACGGCGATTCCCAAGGTGTGTGTTGCGGGCGAGCGATCTGCAAACGACAGCGTCTGGAAGAAAAACAGATTGGTGAAAAAATGGATCAGGTTCAGCAGAACAAATGCGGCAATTGTGCTCATGCCGCCGATGGCAACGGCGATACCTGCCAGAAAAAGAACTCGTCGGTCGAGGGTGAAATCACGTTGATGGCGGCGCATGGAATCGTTGGGCTGAAATGGACGGAGTTGAAAGATGAGGTGATGGTGCAGCAGCGTATTGGGCTGGCGATCATGGGGCAACATGCTTCGATAAATATATCACAATGTGATGTATTTATATTTGTCTATAACAATTCTCACCGCAGCGTCCGTTTACTGCTAAAGATAGAAATTATTCGCGCCAAAAATGAAATTATTTTTAGATGGGTGAAGATGGTCGGTAAATAAAAGGAAATGGCCGCTGTAAGAAACGTTTTGTAACCATTTGCTTTTTTGAAATGTCTCTGGTGAGTCTTATAATGGCCGACCGAATTGCCTGATGCGAAGAAAAATCATGAAAGTCGAAGCAATCCACTGCAAGGAAGTTTTGGTCGTCCAGGCGGACGGCAGCCTCGACACAGCTGGCGCCCGGGAATTTGCCAGGCAGCTGCAAAATTACTGCGATACGGATCTGATAAATGTGATCCTGGATTTTTCCCGGCTGGACGTGCTCGGTTCTGCGGGACTGCAAGTGCTCTATCTGTTGAGCAAGAAAGCAAAATCGCGCGGTGTGCATCTTGTCGCTGTTGGTCTGCAACCGGAGGTACGAGAAGTGTTCGACAGCAGCGGTTTTGTGGCTTTTTACAAAATTCTTGATAGCGTGGAAGACGGCCTTGATGCATTTAGCCGTGACGCTATGCCGTCGCCGCTCTGAGTAATCAAATACTCCCCCCACCGTTTGCTGTTGTTCCCAGCCGGAATTCGCTCAGTCATTTCCAGCTGCCAAGCGGTTCCAGATAAGGCGACGCTTCAGCCTTGCCCCAGCGCAGCGGCAGTGCTGATCGAACATGTCTGGCCTGCGTCACTGAAAACTGCATCAGTCGCTGCGCACCGATGAACGACGCCACTTCAGGACCATTCCAGATCACCTTCCCGGTGACTGCGACGTACAACAGATCACCGTTGCTGAAGTCGACAAACAGCAGGCCTGCGCGTGGAAACGTGACCAGATTTCCTATCGTGTTGAAGAAGAAATTGCCGATGAAATCCGGCACCGTCAACGTGTGATTTCCATCCACGCGGACGAAGCCCGGTTTGCCGCCACGATGCGATACGTCGGTGCCGTGACGTCCTCCGACATGGTGCGTGTTTTCGTCAGCAGCGGTAGCGATGAAGAAGGTATCTGCCCCGGCAATCAATGCGATCATGGCGGGCGTCAGTACCGGTCTGATTTCTTCACTGACGAATATCTGTGAATCAGGAATGACCAACTCTGGTCTGCGCGCCTGAATGTACTTTGGGCAATTGCCAAAACATTCGGTGATGCTAACCGAGAATCCGGCATCGCTTATCTGTTCCACGACCCCATTGGCGCGATTGCGCCGACGCGTGTGAGGTTCGATACCGAGCAGACCCAGCGCGGCGCCTTCATGCAAATTCACATGCAAAGGATCGGACGCATGGGCGTGCGCACGGACTTGCAATTGCTGTTCGGTCGGCGACGACACAAAGCCAACTCCGCCTGCAAGGATGGACGCCCACGGTTGACCGGTGTCGTCGCGGCTGCCGACCAGCAAGAACGGAAGTTGCTCAAAGAAGTCGCGGTGCTGATCCGGCATGTAATCGCGGATCACGCGTGGGCCGATAGCTTCCATTTTTTCACGCACACCCACTCGTTGCTGGGCAATCAACTCACCCTGATGGAAGGTGTCGTGTTGCGATACTGCTCGCGTTGATTCAGTCATGAGCAACTCCGTTCTGATCATCTGCTACTGTCTGGAGACCGCAGCCTTACAAGATAACTTACGCAGCAAGCGGCGACGCCGGCATCGGCACGAAATTGCGCAGGCTTTCCACACTTGCAAGCCACGCGCGCACCTGCGGATACGGGGTCAGGCTGACGCCGCCTTCGGGCGCATGGGCGACATAGCTGTAGCAGGCAATATCAGCGATGGTCGGATGCGTGCCGACCAAAAAGTTGCGACCGCCGCCGAGATGTGTCTCCAGCAGCTGCAACAAGCCTGCGGCTTTTTGCTTGGCCAATTCATAGTCGTGCGGCGCGTTGAATACCTTCACCAGTCGCGCCTTACCTGGACCTTCCAGTACTTCACCCGACGCCAGCGACAAGAATTGTTGCACCTTTGCGGCGTTGGCTGCATCGTCCGGCAGCCAGCCGCTGTTGCCGTAGCGCTTGGCCAGATACACCAGAATCGCTGTTGAGTCGTACAAGGTCACATCACCATCCTCGATGACCGGCACCTGACCGCGTGGATTCTTGGCGAGAAAGCCGGGTTCCTTTTGCGCCTTGTTCGGCAGATCGACGTAGATAAATTCATACGGAAGATCGAGCAGGGACAAAAACAACTCGACGCGGTGGCTATGGCCGGACAAGGGAAAACCGTGGAGGCGGATGGGTTGCGTGGGCTGCATATGAATCTCCTGATGAAGGTCTGTGGGTGCGCAGGTTTGCGAAGAAGGTACAAAAATAAACTCTCTCGGACGGTTTGGCGTAACATGTAAAAAACTGTACCGAACGTTCGGTACAATAGACAATCCAAAGCAAGCTGTCAAATAAATTTATAATCTTGAAAACAACAACCGAACCGTCACGTAGAGAACGACGGACGTGTATTTCACGTTGTGCTGCTACTCACCGAAGAAATTACCTATGCCTGCTCCAAGCCTGTCCCGCGATGAAGTTGCCCAGCGCATCCTTGCCGAATTCCGCCGCTCGGGGTATCAGGGCGCGACCTTGGCGAGCCTGTCGGAAGCCACCGGCCTGGGCAAGTCCAGCCTTTATCACTACTTCCCCAACGGCAAAACCGACATGGGGACGGCAGCGCTGGAGGCGGTCGGTGCGTGGTTCGGCGAGCACGTCATGCCAACGCTGGCGGAAGACGCACCGGCCGAAAAACGATTGAAGAAATTCAGTGCGGCGCTTAGCGAGTTTTACGCCAAAGGCACCCGGCCTTGTCTGACCGATTTGTTCACCATCGGCGAAGCGGGCGAGTTCTTTCAGCAATATCTGAAGCAGCGTTTGAGCGGCCTGATCAAGGCGCTCGCTGCCGTTGTGGCCGAGACCGGCGTCTCTGCCGAAGAAGCATCGCGTCGCGCAGAAGACGCCATGATCACCATGCACGGTTCACTGGTTGTATCGCGCGCCTTGGGTACGACCGCGCCTTTCGTGCGCACCATGCGCAACTTCCCGGGCGTCTTGCTCGGCGAATAAGGTCACTGTTCGCCGGCGTTCGCGACCGGCCTTTCTTTTTCTTTTCCTTTCCTTCTCAGCATCTCTTGCGCCTGCCTCTGCCAGGCAAGGTATTCCTCATTGTCACGCCGTCACGCCGCCACGCCGTCATGCATGAGGGCAGCATGGTCACGTCGTCTTGCCGTCCTTCAACAGTTTCCAAATCGAGTCGCCTTAGTTTTTTCCTATCGCTCTCATTAAAACAAAGCGCTTGCTTGACATTTATCTAGTTACTATTATTATGAAAGTAACTGTCCGAATGGTCGGACGCTACCTTTTCGGAGAATCCCATGAGCAACGCAGCAAACAACGACAAGAACCTTGGCACCGCACTCATCACCGGTGCGTCCACCGGCATCGGCGCAACCTATGCAGACCGTCTGGCCCGTCGTGGCTACGACCTGGTGCTGGTCGCACGTGACGCACAGCGTCTGGAACAAGTGGCGGAGCGCCTGCGCAAAGAAACTTCGGTCAAGATCGAGATTCTGCCTGCCGATCTGGTCAACAAAGCCGACCTGCTGAAAGTCGAACAACGCCTGCGTACCGACACGTCCATCACCATGCTGGTCAACAACGCCGGCATGAGCATCGCAGGCGAACTGGCTGATGGCGACATCGACAAATACGATGCGATGATCCAACTCAACATCACCGCCGTGATGCGTCTGGCTGCAGCTGTTGCCCCGGGCTTCATCCAACGTAAGGGCGGCACGCTGATCAACCTCGCATCGGTGCTGGCGTTGGCGCCGGAGATGTTCAACGGCGCGTACAGCGGCACCAAGGCATTCGTGCTGAACCTTACCCAATCGCTGCAAAACGAACTGGGTAAACATGGCGTGCGCGTTCAAGCCGTCTTGCCGGGTGCTACCCGCACCGAAATCTGGGAACGTTCCGGCTCCGATATCGACGCTTTTCCCGACGCCATGGTGATGAGCGTGGACGACCTGGTCAACGCCGCACTGACCGGCTTGGATTTGGGTGAACAAGTCACGATTCCACCGCTGCCGGACGTCGGCCAATGGGAAGCGCTGACTGCAGCACGTCAAGCGATGGGCCCGAATCTGTCGCTCAAGAACCCGGCTGACCGCTACACCAAGTAATTGCATCCCACCTCAATAGACGCCATCACGCCGCATGCGACGCAAATGTCTCGACGATCAGGATTGCCCCGTAGCCTGCACCATGCAAGTGGTGGGCGAGTGGTGGAGCATCCTGATCGTGCGCGATTGCCTGCGCGGTTTGACCCGCTTCGACCAGTTTCAGAAAAATCTGGCAATATCCCCCAACATGCTGGCGCGTCGACTGCAGACTTTGGTCGACGCCGGCTTGCTTGAACGCCGCCAATATCGGCAACATCCGCCGCGCTACGAATACCTGCTGACCGAACGCGGTCGCGACTTTCGTGTTGTGATTGCGGCGATGTACGACTGGGGCTTGCGCAATTTCAGTGATCCCGTGCAGCAGCTCAGGCAAGGCAGTGCGAACGACTATTTGCAGGAACGGATGCAGCAACAGATTCAGCAAAACAACGAGGAGACATGAAGATGCAAACTTTGGTCGTAGGCGCCGGTGCAGTCGGCGGATATTTTGGTGGCCGCATGCTGGCTGCCGGACGCAACGTGACATTTCTGGTGCGTGAAAAACGGGCAACGCTGTTGGCTAAAAACGGTTTGCAGATCAAGAGCCCGGCGGGCGATCTCACACTTGCCAATCCACCGACTGTCCTCAAAGAAAACCTGACGCAGCATTACGACCTGATCGTCCTCAGCTGCAAAGCCTACGACCTGGCCGATGCCATCGAATCTTTCGCCGCTGCGGTGGGGCCGCAGACGGTGATCTTGCCGCTGCTCAACGGCATGCAACACTTGGATATCCTGTCGCAGCGTTTTGGCGCGGAAAAAATCCTGGGCGGCCAATGCGTCATCGCCAGCACCATCGATGCCGACGGCGCGATCAAACATCTGAATACTTTCCATGGCATGACCTTCGGCGAACGTGACGGCACGTCCTCGCCACGCGTCGCACAGATCGAAAAAGAAATTACAGGTGCCGGTTTTGACGTCAACGTCAGCCCGTCCATCCTGCAATCGATGTGGGAGAAATGGATCATGCTGGCATCGCTGGCGGGCAGCACCAGCCTGATGCGCTCCACTGTCGGCGATATTCTGCAAGCGCCCGGCGGCGAACAATTCATCACCGCTTTGCTGGAAGAAAATGCCGCCATTGCGACTGCCAACGGCCATGCGCCGAGTGGTTCTTTTTACGACCGCACGCGCAAGATGCTGACTGAAGCCGGCTCGACATTGACCGCTTCCATGTTCCGCGACATCAGCAATAATGCGCGCATCGAAGCCGATCACATCATCGGCGATCTGCTGCGCCGTGGGCGCGAAGCCAAGACCAAAACCGACCTCTTGCAAGTCGTCTATATCCATCTCAAAACTTACGAAGCGCGTAGTCGGCGCGAAGCCTGATGACGCGTTGAGTTTCTCCGTCGTCCCAGCGAACGCTGGGATCCAGTGCCGTAAAGCTCGCTGATGCGACACTGGATCCTTACTTTCGTCAGGAAGACGGCGATATAGATTTACTTATTCTCTTACGTCTTACCAACCGCCACCCAGCGAGCGGAATGTCGTCACCGCAGCACGCGCATCATCGGCACGTACTTGCGCCAACTGATCGCGCGCATGCAGCAGCAAGCGATCCTCCTCCAGTACTTCCGTCAGACTCAATGCGCCACCTTGAAACGCATCTTGCGCTGCAGTGCGTGCGCGTTGACGCGCGGCGACTTCATCGGTCAGTTCCGTACTTTGTTTCTCCAGTTGCACCAGCGTCACGATGGCGTTCTCCACGTCTTCGGTGGCGCGCAATATCGATTGGCGATAACGCGCCAGCGCTTCCTGATTGGCTCCCTTTGAGCGGGCGACTTCGGCATCGATGCGGCCAAAATCGAACAAGCGCCAACGCAGGCCCAACGCGGCTTGCGGCTGGAAGCTGTTGGCGGTGAACAAGCCTCCCGCACCGAGACTTTCAAATCCCAACAATGCTGACAAGGACAGCTTGGGGTAATACTCTGACATCGCCACGCCGATGCGCGCATTGGAGGCCGCCAGACGGCGCTCTGCCGCCAGCACATCGGGACGGCGGCGCAACAATGCGGCGCTGCCATCGGCAACGGTGATGGCAGGGACTGTCGCGACGGTCGACGTGGTCGATGCGTCGTCGCCCAATTCCTTGGCATAGGTTCCCGGCACCGCACCCATCAGAACATCGAGGCGATTGAGCTGACGCTCCAATTCAATACGCAACGGTGGAATGCCGGAGCGCGCCTGAGACAGTTGAGCTTCGGCCAGTGCGCTTTCACGCTGGTTCGACATGCCATCGCGCAGACGCAGGCGCACCAGGTCGAGCAGTTTACTGCTGGTTTGCACCTGATCTTCGGCAATGCGCAGACGGGATTGCGCGCTGCGAATGCGGAAGTAGGCATCGGCGGCTTCCGCAACAATAGAAATGCGCACGCCCAGATGATCAGCCTCGGCGGCGTCGCGTTCCGCATCGGCGGCTTCTGCGCCGCGCTTCAGCGAACCTGCGAGATCCAGTTCCCAGCTTGCGCCGATGCCCACGTCATACAGCGTCTGAGTACGTTCATAACCGGGGAAGCTGCTGGCTATTTTGCCGAGCGGACTATTTAGCGATTGCCTGGCGCGCGCTGCCTGACTTTCCACGCCGACCTGCGGGCGGCGCTTTGCGCCGGCTTCCTGCGCTGCGGCGCGGGCTTGCTCAACACGTGCAACGGAAGCGGCAAGATCAAGGTTCTGCTCAATCGCGCGTTGCACCACACGGCTCAGCACCGGATCGTTGAAACCTTTCCACCATTCATCCAGTTGCGGCATGGGTGCAAGCGCTGAACCAGTCGTACCTGTCGCATTCCTCTGCGCCAGCAGGCCGGCATTGTGGAACGCGCCACCGGTTAGTGCCGGTGCCTGGTAATCGGGGCTGCTGGCGCAGCCCGTCAGAAATACGCCGACCGCCAGCGCTACCGCGCTCAGGCTTGCCGATCCCATCAGTGTGTTGCCGTCCGTTGCTGCCATTGCCGACTCCCTTTGAAAAATCCGATTTTTGACTGGCTTCGAAAAGTTACTTGCAAAATGATAGTGTCTAGTTTAATCTAACTATCAAAATGAAAGCAACTGGCAATCTGAAATATTTTCTCCGGCCGCAACAGCTTGCTGGAAAAGGATTTCAGAGCATCAGCGTATGCAGGACAACGGCGTGTTTCATAACCAGCCCCGCGCGGGCTTACGATAGAAAGACTGGGGTACAACATGAGCAATCCAACAAGTGTTGCGTCGGCGAACGACATCGGGCAGTCCGCGACCACACAGAAAAAAAGCAAAGGCAGGATCGTGAAGATCTTCGTGGCGGTCGTCGTGATTGCGGCGATCATCGGCTATCTGATCTACTGGTTCGCGGAAGGACGCTATTGGGAACACACCGACGATGCCTATGTCGGCGGCGACATCACCGTGATTGCCCCCAAGGTGCCGGGCAACATCGCACAAGTGCTGGTGACCGATAACCAGCGCGTCAAAGCCGGTGACTTGCTGATCAAACTGGATGACCGCGACTACGTCGCCGTATTGAACAAACTGAAAGCCGCCGTGCAGGCGCAGGAAGCGACACTCGCCAATATCGACGCCGAGCGCCGCTTGCAGGAAGCCGTGATCGAGCAAAACAAGGCAGGCGTCGTCGCCACGAATGCCGAGACATCACGGGCCCATGACGATCAGACGCGTTATCAAAGTCTGTCGTCCAAGGCGGCAGTGTCGGTGCAGAGTTTTCAGAAAGCCGATGCCGACTACAAGCAGGCCGTCGCCAATGGACAGAAGGCGCAAGCCGGTCTGAATGCGGCGCAACGTCAGATCGACGTATTGGCAACACAAAAGCAAAGAGCGCAGGCCGCATTGCAGCAAGCCATCGCTGAACGCAATCTTGCGGAGCTGAATGTGGCCTACACCGAACTGCGCGCACCGGTTGACGGTGTGGTCGGCAATCGTCGTGCTCGCCTCGGTGCCTATGCGGCTACCGGCGCACAATTGCTGTCGGTGGTGCCGGCGCAAGGTCTGTGGATCGACGCCAATTTCAAGGAAAATCAGATTGCCCATTTCCAGACCGGGATGGCAGTGAAGATCAAGGCGGACGTCTTGCCGGGTGAAACGTTTGAAGGCCATGTCGCCAGCATTGCACCGGCAACCGGCGCGCAATTCAGCATCCTTCCTGCGGAAAATGCCACGGGTAATTTCACCAAGATCGTCCAGCGCGTGCCGGTACGGATTCTGCTCGACGGTGAAGCTGCTCGCCTTGGTAAGCTGCGTCCCGGCCTGTCGGTGACGGCGGAAGTCGATGAGCGCATGCCTGTCTCTGAAGGCAGCAAAGCCAAGCGGAGCTGAGCATGAGTGCCGTCGCCAGCACCTCCGGCGCCTCCATGGCGCCACCGCAAGCGTCGCCCGCCGAGCTGACGCAAAAGGCCAAGATCCTCGCCTTCGCCACCATGTGCGTCGGCATGTTCATCGCCCTGATCGATATCCAGATTGTGTCTGCCTCGCTGGCAGACATCGGCGGCGGTTTGTCAGCCGGTGCGGACGAAACCGCTTGGGTGCAGACCAGCTACCTGATCGCCGAAATTATTGTTATTCCCTTGTCCGGCTGGTTGGCGCGCGTGATGTCGACGCGTTGGCTGTTCAGCGCCTCAGCGGTCGGCTTCACCGTCGCCAGCATGTTGTGCGGCATGGCTTGGGACATCAACAGCATGATCTTTTTCCGGGCGCTGCAAGGTTTCCTCGGTGGTTCGATGATCCCGATGGTATTCACCTCGGCGTTCTTCTATTTCTCCGGCCATCAGCGTGTGATTGCAGCGGCAACCGTCGGTGCGTTGTCATCGCTGGCACCGACGCTTGGACCCACGGTCGGAGGCTGGATCACCAGCAATTATTCGTGGCACTGGTTGTTCTTCATCAACCTCGTGCCGGGGATTTTTGTCGCGGTGGTCGTGCCGATGCTGGTACGTATCGACAAGCCGAACATATCGCTGCTCAAAGGCGCCGACTATCTTGGCATGATCTTGCTGGCAGCCAGTCTGGGTTGTCTGGAGTATTCGCTGGAGGAAGGTCCGCGGCTTGGCTGGATGGGCGACGACATCATCCGGACGACAGTCTGGATCTCGGTCATTTCCGGTATCGGGTTTATCTGGCGCAGCCTGACCTACGCCAATCCGGTCGTCGACCTGCGTGCGCTCAAGGATCGCAACTTTGCGCTTGGTTGTTTCTTCTCGTTCGTGACGGGGATCGGCATTTTTGCCACGGTATATCTGACGCCGGTATTCCTGGCGCATGTGCGCGGCTTCAGTGCATTGGATATTGGCCTGGCGATTTTCGCCACCGGCTTGTTTCAGATTTGCGCGATTCCGTTTTACACCTATCTCGGACGCCGTGTCGATCTGCGCTGGCTGATGATGTTCGGCATGGCGTGCTTTGCGCTGAGCATGTGGAACTTCACGCCCATCACGCATGACTGGGGCTGGCGCGAGCTCATGTTGCCGCAAGCCTTGCGCGGTTTTGCGCAACAGTTTGCGGTGGCGCCGGTGGTGACGTTGACGCTTGGTGCGCTCAAGCCGGAACGCTTGAAACAGGCTTCGGGTTTGTTCAACCTCATGCGTAATCTTGGCGGTGCGATCGGTATTGCGGTGTGCGGCACGATTCTCAACGATCGCACCAACCTGCACTTTTTGCGTCTGGCAGAACATCTGAACAGTGCCAACGAATCCATGAACAACCTGGTGCAAAACACCGGTGCCAATATGCTGGCATGGGGACTCGATGGCGGCAGTGCGCCGACCGGCGCTTTGCAGCAGTTGTGGAAACTGACCATGCGTGAAGCGCAGACGCAGACTTTTGCCGATGCCTTCCTCGCGGTGATGGTGTGCTTTCTGGTGGCGATTGTGCTGATACCGTTCATGCACAAGGTGGCGCCGCCGAAAGCGCCATCAGCCGACGCGCATTAAAGTTCTAGAACGGCTCTGCCGGCGCCATACGCTGCCGGGCCAGCTGGGCAGAGCTCTGCCGTACCGCCCAGCGTATCGGCTTCGCCGCGACCGCGACTGCCCGTTGCAGCATCACCTGCTGCAACGGGCGCAGCGGTTTTACGCCGAGTTGCAGCTTGGCCCAGTCCGGCAGCATATCAACGCCGGCGCGCATCATCAGCCGTGTCCACGGCACTGCCAGCGCATTCGGCGCGGGGGCGTTCATTACCAGCTCCAGGGTCTTCAGCGTGCGTGCGTCGCAATGCAATTGCGGCCGCATCTTTTCTATATAGCTGTCCATGTCCATCAGCGTGCGCGGCACATTTCTTGCTCCAAGTTGTTCCGCGATCAGGGCGATTTCATCGAGGTACTGGTTCTGTTGTGCCACGCCCAGTTGCGGATTGCGATAGCGCAAATACGCGCGCAGGAAATTCGATACTTCCGCCACATGCACCCAGGTCAGCAAATCAGGATCGTCGGCCGAATAAGCGCGGCCATCCGGTGCGACACCGCGCACGCCGCTGTGGATGCGACGCACCAGCGCGATCAGTTTCTCTGCATCCTGACGATTGCCGTAGGTCGTTCCTGCGATAAACTGCGCGGTGCGTCGCAGGCGGCCAAGCATGTCTTGCTGAAATGTGGAATGATCCCACACGCCGGCCAGCGCTAACGGATGCAACATCTGCATCAGGAGCGCGCTGACGCCGCCGATCAGCATCGCAGTAAAGTCGCTGTGCACCAGCCAGGCGGCAGAGTCCGGGCCGAACAGGCCAGGGTCGCCCAGGGGATAGCGAAAATCAGGGCTGCCGGGAGGGCGGCTGATGCTGATCACGCTGGCTTCTATGCGGGTGCGTAGTAATTCCATGGCTTGGTCGGAGGCGGCGGAGCGGAGAAATGAGATGGTAAGGCTTTTGTCGATTGCGCGCAGAAAGACGACAAAAGAGGGAAGAAAAGAACAAAAACGAACGAAAAAAGAGCAAGAGAAGAAGAAAAAGGCGCAAGAGTAGTGGCTTTATAGCAAATTATTCTGAGTATAATAAAAGTCTCATTTCAGGGAACCAAAGTTCATGTCAATGGTCGAGTTGGCGCTGCGTCGCCCGTACACCTTTATTGTGATGGCGATGCTGATCGTGCTGTCCACGCCGCTTGTCCTCATGAAAATGGCGACGGACATTTTCCCGGAAATCAATATTCCGGTCATCAGTATCATCTGGAACTACAACGGTCTGTCCGCACAGGAAATGGGGCAGCGTATCGCTTCCCAGAACGAGCGCGGCCTGACCACCGTCGTCAGCGATATCGAACACATCGAATCGCAATCCCTGGCCGGCGTGTCCGTGATCAAGGTGTTCTTCCAGCCTACCGCAAATATCCAGAACGCCATCGCCCAGACCGTCGCTTCGGTGCAATCGCAGTTGCGCCAACTGCCGCCAGGCATCACGCCGCCGCTGGTGATCAAGTATTCCGCGTCCAGTATTCCCGTCATGCAGCTGGCGTTGTCGAGCCCGACGCTACCTGAGCAATCGCTGTTCGATGCCGCCATCAACACGCTGCGTCCACAGCTCATCACGATTCCCGGCGTTGCCGTGCCTTTCCCTTACGGCGGCAAGACCCGTCTGATTTCCGTCGATCTGGATACCCAGGCGCTGCAGGCGCGGGGCCTGTCGCCGGTTGACGTGGTCAACGCCGTCAATACCCAAAACCTGATCCTGCCGTCGGGTACCGCCAAGTTTGGCGGCACCGAATACACCATCAAGATGAACGGCTCGCCGGAAGCGGTGAATGGACTGAATGACTTGCCGGTACGTACAGCCAACGGTGCGACCACCTATCTGCGCGACGTCGCCTACGTACGCGATGGCTTCTCGCCGCAAACCAACGTGGTGCGCCAGGACGGCGTGCGCGGCGTCCTGTTGTCGGTGCTGAAAAATGGTGGCGCCTCCACGCTGGACATCGTCAACAACCTGCGCGCGCTGCTGCCCCAGGCACAGCAGACCATGCCGGCTGACGTCAAGATCACCCCGCTGTTCGACCAATCTCTGTTCGTGAAGGCTGCGGTCAAGGGCGTGGTCGCCGAAGCGTTGATCGCCGCCGGCCTGACTGCCGCGATGGTGTTGCTGTTCCTCGGCAACTGGCGCAGCACGGTGATCATTGCTGTCACGATTCCGCTGTCGATTCTGGCGTCGATTCTGGTGCTCTACATGCTCGGCGAGACGCTCAATCTGATGACGCTGGGGGGCCTTGCGCTCTCGGTCGGTATCCTGGTCGACCAGGCGATTGTGACGATTGAGAATATCGAGCGGCACATGCATATGGGTAAGCCACTGCATGATTCCATCATCGTCGGCGCGGGTGAAATTGGTGTGCCGGCCTTCGTTTCGACCGTCTGTATTTGTATCGTGTTCGTGCCGATGTTCTTCCTGTCGGGTGTGGCGCGCTTCCTGTTCGTGCCGCTGGCCGAAGCGGTGGTGTTCGCGATGGCGGCGTCTTATATCTTGTCGCGAACGCTGGTGCCGACGCTGGTAATGCTATTGATGAACAACGCCCATGGTGCCGACGACGGTGGCAAGCCGAGTTTGCTGCAGCGTTTGTATCGCGGCTTCGATGCACGCTTTGAGCGCGTGCGCCGTGCCTATACACTGGTGCTGTCTTCGCTGCTGGCGCATCGGCGCCGCTTTGCGCTGGCCTTCCTCGGTTTTTGTGTGCTGTCTTGCCTGCTGTATCCCTTCCTCGGCCGCGACTTTTTCCCGAACGTTGATGGCGGTCAGATTCGCCTGCACATGCGTGCACCAACCGGTACGCGCATCGAAGAGACTGCGCGCATCGCCGACCAGGTGGAGTCAGTCATTCGCGAAATGATTCCCGCCAGCGAATTGGAAACCGTACTCGACAATATCGGCGTACCCAACAGCGGTATCAATCTGTCGTACAGCAATGCCGGCACCATCGGTACGCTCGACGGTGAAATCCTGATGTCGCTGCATGAAGGACATCGACCGACCGAGCAACTGGTCAGCATGCTGCGCGCCGAATTGCCGAAGCGTTTCCCCGGCATCGAGTTCTTCTTCCAACCGGCCGATATCGTCACGCAGATCCTGAACTTTGGTTTACCCGCAGCGATTGACGTCCAGTTCACCGGACCCAATCTGCAACAGAACGCCCAGCTTGCCGCCGAGCTGACCAAGCAGATCCGTCAGATTCCCGGTGCAGTCGACGCCCACGTGCATCAACGTCTGGATGGCCCGGCGCTGGATATGCAAATGGATCGCACGCGTCTGCAGCAGTACGGCCTTTCCGCCGCCAACGTCGGCCAGAACGTGCTGATCGCCTTGTCGGGCAGCTCACAGACGACGCCGGCTTTCTGGCTCAATCCACAAAACGGCGTGGTCTACAACGTCGCTGTGCAGTCGCCGCAATACCGTGTCGACTCGCTCGATTCGCTGCTGAGCATCCCGGTCGGTGCAGGTGGTGTCGGCACTGCGACGGGCGCGCCGACCAACACACAATTGCTGGGCAATCTGGTGGACGTCAAGCAAGGACGTCAACCGGCGATTGCGTCGCGCTACAACATCCTGCCGGCAATCGACGTGTTCGTCAGCGTGCAGGGCACCGACCTTGCCACAGTTGCGGGCAAAGTCAGTAAGCTGGTTGAAGAGATGAAGCCCAAGCTGCCGCGCGGCAGCCAGATCGTGATCCGCGGTCAGGTGCAGACCATGCAGTCTTCCTTCATCGGCCTGGGCGTCGGTCTGGCGATGGCGATCGTGCTGGTCTATCTGCTGGTGGTGGTCAACTTCCAGTCGTGGATTGATGCGGCGATCATCATTGCCGCCTTGCCTGCGGCGCTGGCAGGAATTGCGTGGATGCTCTTCATCACCGGCACCACGCTCTCGGTGCCGGCATTGACGGGGGCCATCATGACCATGGGGGTCGCGACCGCCAACAGTATTCTGATCGTGTCGTTCGCACGTCAGCGCAAGGATGAAGGCGCGACGCCGCTGGCGGCAGCGCTGGAATCCGGCGCCACGCGTATTCGCCCGGTGCTGATGACGGCGCTGGCAATGATTATCGGCATGATCCCCATGGCGCTGGGCCTGGGCGAAGGTGCGGAGCAAAATGCACCGCTCGGCCGTGCTGTCATCGGCGGTCTGATCTTCGCGACCGTATCGACTTTATTTTTCGTCCCCGTCGTTTTCGCGGGCGTTCACCAACGACTGGCGCGCCGCAAAGAAGCGCGTCAGGATCACGGGCATGGGCCGGTCGATAGTGGTACGCCACCACAGCCGCCTCAGCCTCAGCAGCCGTAACAGGAGATAGGAAGCAATGTCGCAAGAACGTCATTCTCAACTCGGCATCCATCCCGTGGATCCGGATGCATCCGGAGAGCTGCTGAAACGTCAGCAGATCGTACGCCGCACCAAGATCGTCATGATCGTGGTGCTGGTGCTGCTCGCCGTGGGCGCTGCCCGCACCGTCATCAGCCGCGTCTTCAATGCACGCGAACTGGAATCCGGTACGGCAGAGCGTGCCAAGCAATACGTCAAGACCGCCATCGCCAAAAGCAGCGACGCCGGCCAGACGCTATCCCTGCCGGGCACGCTGCAAGGCTTTGTACAGTCGCCGATTTCAGCGCGCGCAGCAGGCTATCTGAAACGCTGGCACAAGGATATCGGCAGCCGCGTCGAAAAGGGTGAGCTGCTGGCTGAACTCGATACGCCGGAAATCGACCAGCAATTGTCGCAAGCCATCGCCGCGCGCCAGCAAGCTGCATCCAGTCTGGAACTGGCCAAGAGCACGGTGGATCGCTGGGAAGCACTGCGCAAGAAAGACGCCGTCTCGCAACAGGAACTCGACGAGCGCCGCAGTGGTTATTCGCAAGCCCGTTCCAACCTCGCCGCTGCCGACGCCAATGTGGAGCGCCTGCGTCAGGTGGAAGGCTTCAAACGCATCGTCGCACCGTTCGCCGGCGTGATCACACGTCGCAATGTCGATGTCGGCGATCTGATCGACCCGGGTGCCGGTGGCGGTGCAGGACGTGCCCTGTTCACGCTGGCGCAGACTGATCCGCTGCGCGTCTACATCAACGTGCCGCAGTCTTATGCCAATCTGATCAAACAGGGGCAGAAGGTCGTCGTGACGCAATCCGAACTACGCGGCAAGAGCTTCGAAGGCAAGGTTGTCCGCACTGCGGCTTCGATCGATATCAGCACGCGTACCATGCAGGTGGAAGTATCGTTGCCGAACGCCGATGGCGCCTTGTTGCCGGGCGCGTTTGTTCAAGTGGCTTTGCCGCTGAAGCCGAGTGGTGCGCTGGTGGTGTCGACCGATACGCTGATGTTCCGTCGTGACGGTAGTCTTGTAGCAGTCGTCGACGACAAGAACCGCGTGCATCTGAAACGTGTGCAACTCGGCCGTAACTATGGCCAGACCGTGGAAATTCTCGACGGCATCACCGGTACCGAACGTCTGATTCTCAATCCGTCCGATTCTGTGGCGGAAGGCGACGAGGTTGCCTTGGCTCCCGAAACCAAACCGGCTGCCAAGGCGGAAGGCAAACCAACAGAACAAGGCAAGTCGTGATGAAGCTGCGCCTGCATCCGATTGCTGTCGCTACCTCTGCCATTGCGCTGAGCGCCATCGTATTGGCGGGCTGCGCAGTCGGTCCCGACTATCGCAAGCCTGACGTCGACATGCCGGTCACCTGGCAGCTTGATGCGCCGTGGCGTCAAAGTACGCCTAGCGACACGCAAGCCAAGGGCGCGTGGTGGGAACGTTTCGGCGACACCAAACTGAACGCCTTGCAAGAGCAGGCGCTTTCCGGCAACCAGACGCTGGCGTTTGCCGCTGCACGGCTGACGCAGGCACGCGCTACCGCCAATTCGGTTTCGACCGGCATGTATCCGCAAGTGAGCACCGGCGTTCGCGCCTCGCGTTTGCGCATCGCCGGCAACCGGCCGCTGACCAACTACAACTCGCCCAACTTTGCCACGGTGCAGAATGATTTTGCGTTGGGCCTGAACGCCAGCTATGAAGTTGATCTGTTCGGCCGCGTGCAGCGCAATGTCGAAGGCGCCCGTGCCTCGGCCGAGCAATCCGCCGCCGATCTGGAAAACACGCGTCTGCTGTTGAGCGCCGATCTGGCGACCAATTACTTCAACCTGCGCGAGCTGGATGTCGAACTCGACGTGCTGTCGCGTTCTATCGAGCTGCAACGCAAGGCGCTGGAACTGGCGACGTCGCGTCATGATCTCGGCGCGACTTCCGGTCTGGACGTCGCCCAGCAGCAAGCCTTGCTCGACACCACGCTGACGCAGGTGGATGTGCTGCGCAAGGCGCGCTCGCAATATGAACACGCTATCGCGACGCTGACTGGTACTCCTGCGCCGAACTTCTCCTTGCCGCCTGCATTGGCGCCGATGACGCCGCCGGCAGTACCGATCGGGATCCCATCCGACCTGTTGGAACGCCGGCCTGATATCGCTTCTGCAGAGCGCGCCATGGCCGCTTCCAATGCGCAAATCGGCGTGGCCCGTGCAGCGTTTTTTCCAAGTGTGATTCTGGCGCCCTCGTATGGCGTTGACAGCCGCAACATCGAGACCTTGTTCAATGCGCCGAGCGTGGTGTGGTCGTTGGGGGTATCCCTGACGCAGACCCTGTTCGATGGCGGTCGCATTAGCGCCAACGTTGATTTCGCCAAGGGCGGCTATGAAGCCTCTGTCGCCAACTACCGTCGTATCGTACTGACCGCAATGCAGGAAGTGGAAGACGGCATCACCGGTGTGTCCGCATTGGATCGCGCTTATGCGCAGGCCCAGGCTGCGATCGTCTCGGCGCGCCGTGTGCTGGACATCGCCAACAGCCGTTATGAAGGCGGTGTGGCGACCTACCTCGATGTGATCACCGCGCAGCAGTCGCTGCTCAACAGCGAACGCCAGGCCGCGCAGCTGATGGGGCAGCGCATGCTGACTTCGGTCTTTCTGATCAAGGCCTTGGGCGGCGACTGGCCGGATGCGAAGCTCGCGCAGAAATAGTCGGTGGATAAAAAAACGGGGCCGAGGCTAATGCCGTTCAGTTAAATTCACCAGCTTCGATTTTTGAAGTAAAAATAGTCGTAAAAAAAAGAGGCGCCGCTCCGAATAATTTCGCAGCGGCGCTTTTTTGTTTTAACGATCAGCATTAGGGCTTGCTGGAAGCTTTTACATGACTAACATGTGAATCCGACAACCAAAGGGTGAGAGGCACAGCATGCTGTACGACGGAATCGAAGTAACTGATCTGAACGCGATTTGGTGGATTGAAGAAAATCAGCGAATAAAAGCGTTACCTATCATTAGTAAGCATGACTTCATCACTTTAGGTTCAAAAACCAAGAATGGCGGCGTAGTTCTTACAGCCACCTCAGACCACACAATTAATGGTATTTCGGTGGCGTTGGTTGGCGATGAGGTGCGCTACCCGAATGGGGAAATTGCCACCATCACCTCAGGCGCGGGCGCTGCGTCGATATATGGCGGAAAGTGCCTTGCCGTTGAGGGTAGCCATGTCAGCAATGGCGACGTAATCGAAACTAGTGACCAGAAAGGTTACGGCATCGTTATTCGCGCAGGCATGCCACCCATCCCCGGTTTTCTTCAGGAGGGATACATACCGCCCTCCTTGGAAGCCTCGCTGGCATGAAGCGCTTCTACATTTTTGAAGGTGACAAGACCTCATCTGGTGGGAGGCCGATAGCGTCGCAAGACCACTCTACCTGGCATGGTCGCAAGTACATCATGCTCAACGATAAGATCTACTGCCCAGCGTGCAAGAAGATCGGCACGGTCGTTGGACAAGGTGCGCGTCTGAATGACAACTGGATGGGAAAACGTCCAGCCCTCAATGACGATATATGTGTCTGTGGTTGTAGACCAGCGCCAAAACTGATCGCTTATCAGGACAATGATTGGCAGATGATGACGGCGGAAGAAGTCGCTGTTCAGGGCTTTGGGGTAATTCGAGGAGAAAAAACAAATGTAGATTTACAGTTTGATGAGCAATTTATGCTCAGAGACGGCGCTGGGTGGCCACTTGATAATGTTCCCTACACAATTAGACATTCATCAGGAGAGATGGAAAGCGGCTTGACGGATCATGAGGGACGGACAAAACGTCATGTCACGAAAAAGAGTGAAAAAGTAGAAATTCGTATTGGATACATAGATTAAGAATGGAGCTGTGTATGGAAGACAGATCAAATATCGTTGGATCGGCCGTTACAAATACTGAGCCAAATTCACTAGTTACCCTGACCTATCCAAGATTTCGAGTTCAGTCCTTGGAATTATCTGAGAATGGGAAAGACTTCGTGAAATCTTGGGAGTCTTTATCTTTGAAGTACTACGATGATAACCGAGGTTTTTGCATGGTTGGCTGGGGGCATTTGGTTGGTGGGCTTACATCATGCGCTCACCAAAGGCGAACAGGTTCTATTACGATAGAAGATGCTCATGATCTGTTTGCGCAAGATGTCCCGAAGCATGAAGAATTGGTTAGATCGGCAATTTTGGTTCCCTTGTATCAGAATGAATTTGACGCACTTTGTAGTCTCGCTTACAACGTTGGCAGCCTCAAAAAAATTGCTCCGACTCTTTGTCGAAAAATAAATTCTGGCGACTACGCGGGAGGTGCCGCGGAGATTTTGGACATAACAAATAATGGGATGCCAGGATTAGTCAAAAGACGGCGGCAAGAACATGCGATGTTTTTAGCTTGTAACTACGATTCAACACATTGATAAAAATAATGATCTTAAGAAAACATATACCATTTATCTTTGCTCTCATATCAAGTTTTGCTTATGCATCGACAGAATGTAACGAGGCCACTTCTCCAATTGATATGGAAAATTGTGCCAAGAAAAAATATGAAAAATCGCTGAGTGAATTTAAGGATCTGACGAAAGCTATTTCAGCATCAACTATGCTGAGTAAAAAATCTAAAGCGGAGCTAATTTCTTACTATAAAAAAGCTGCCAAAATAGCAGAGAAAGTCTGTTTCTCCACCTACACTGGAGTCCCTGTTTCAGAGCAGGGTAGTTTAAGTTTTATGTATGCATGGTCTTGCACCTCAAATCAACTTGATCTCCTCGCTAAGAGCAAAAAATTTTATATATGTATGCAAGAGGATATAGAGGAGTGTCACAGAGGTGGGCCGTACGATCCATACAGATGAAAGAATTAGTTTTTTTGACAGGCTTGTTCATCGCGCTTAGCGTCCAAGCAAACACCATTTATGAAGGCTACTCTTCGTTTTATAGTAGTCTGCCCAATCGCATGTTCAAAGAGACTGGCAAGACAATTCGTATAAATGATCAAACCATTTGGCTTAACGGGAAGTCCATCGCTTTAGCTACAGCAGTGGTGTTTCCAGGTGAATCCGTATTCGATGGGGATTTAGGGCGCGCTCCTCTTTTGTTTAAGGACTCAGAACGCTATTGTCTTGAAGGGCAAAGTAACGCTGCTAGTGGAACAGCGGTTCGGCATAGGGCAGTCTATCTTATATACGGAAAGTCGCTAAAGACTTATAAATTGCCAAGCCTGTTTTCTTCATGCATAAGTATCGGTAGGAATGCAGACAATAACCCAACATTTTTTGAAGCAACGATTGTCAACTATCGCTCTGCATACGACGCAGATGGCTTGCGATTAGTCTCTTATACATTGAGGAATGGAATGTTCGAGAGAACTAAATCGCAGATAAAACTTAGCTTTGTTCAACCTGATAATTTTTATAGATTTAAGGTCGATGGCACAATTGACTGGTTTTCTGGGACGAATACCACCAAAGCAAAACCGTATAAATGAAAAAAATTATTGTCATCGGATTTTTGCTATTTTCAATATCAGCCAATGCTCAGGTCCCTCTAACTCTTGTTCGAAATTCTTGTGGCGTCAGCGACTCTGCAAGAGGAGTAAAAACTACGCAAATACCAATGAACGAGATTGTCGAGGAGAATAATTATCAGGGTGATTTGATGGTAAGTTATAGCCAATTTCGGGGCCAAAAAATTGGTTATGCCAAAACGAAATCTGGGATGTCTTTTATCATTTTTGGCAAGTCTCTCTATTCAGTCGCTGATGCTACTCCGACAGAGATGAGCGTCAGTCGCTACAAGAACGACTTGAAAAATGGCGATATGGAGTTGGATCTATTAGCTGATTGGTCGTTCTTGGAATACAAACAAAAACGATATTTATGCATAGCATTGAGCCGTCCGATGGAAAAGGCCCCTCCTCGAGCCTATCTTTTAGATATGACCTCAAATCCTCGTAGATTATTTTTTATATCATCTCCTCTTAAACATTGATGGCATTGAAGCGTTAGACAGATATGACGCAAAGTAAATATTTGTCTAAAATTTGTAATAATTTATTCAAATAGTAACGATTATCACTTAGAATAAGATCCAGTAAAAATATTGAGGCGCTCATCTCTCGATGCCGCTCTATTTGGACGTCCAGTCGGATGCGGTGGTTTTGTCTTTTTGTCTACGCCATCCACGCCGTCCATATCGTCAATATGCCGCGTCATCGGTACGCAAATTAAAACAATCCTAGTTTAGCCAGCCAGCTTGTATTGCAGATGTAAGCCAGCCAGTCCGAAACTTTCATTATGAGTTCCGTTCATGACTTACATAAAAAATCGCAAACATGCACAACCGCGTTTCAATCCGAAAATAACAGCTGCAATCGCCGGTGCACTTCTGCTGCCGGCTGTCGCCCATGCCCAGCAATCGCAACTGCCCAGCGTTGAAGTGACGACAACGCAGGACGGCGGCTACAAGGCAGAACGCGCTTCGTCTGCCAAGTATACGCAGCCGCTGGTCGACACCCCGCAAACGCTGCAAGTCATCAAGAGGCAACTGATCGATCAGCAAAACGCGACCACGTTGACCGAAGCGCTGCGTAACAGCCCAGGCGTGAGCACTTTCTATCTCGGCGAGAACGGCTCCACCAACACGGGTGATGCCATCTACATGCGCGGCTTCGATGCATCCGGCGCCATTTTCGTCGACAGCGTGCGCGATCTGGGTTCGGTCTCGCGCGACATGTTCAACATCCAGCAGGTAGAAGTACTGAAGGGGGCGGCAGGCACAGACAATGGCCGCGGCTCGCCGACCGGTTCCATCAACCTGGTCACCAAGCAGGCGGAAATGAGCGACGCCTTCAGCGCCACAGCAACGTATGGCAGCTGGAACCAGAAGCGCGCGACTGCCGATTGGAACAAGGTGCTCAACACCGAAGCCGGCACTGCCCTCCGCCTCAACCTGATGAAACAGGACAGCGGTGTGCCCGGGCGCCACGAAGTCAAGAACGACCACAGCGGCGTAGCCGCATCGCTGGCGAACGGGTTGGGTACCACTACCCGTATCTTCCTGGATTACCTGCACATGGAGCAGAACGACGTACCGGATGGCGGGGTGCCCACGATCGGACTGCCGGGTTACAGAAGTCCGCAGACGGTCGCTGCACCGATCATTGCACCACGGGCGTATGTGACCAGTGCACCCAGGGTGAATTCGGCGAATTTCTACGGTCTCACCAGCGACTACAACGATGTCAGCACCGATCGGGTGACCCTGCGCGTCGAACATGACTTCTCGCCGGATGTGAAGCTGCAGAACACGACGCGTTATGGCAGAACGCATCAGAATTATCTGCTGACTTCCTTCATGGGGAGCGCGGCAAACCTGGTGACGCCGAACCCGGCTGATTTGTCGACATGGACCGTTGCCCGTTCCAATCCGACCATCAAGGATCAGACCAATACCATCCTTACCAACCAGACCTATGTCACCGCCAACCTTCAGTCCGGTGACATCAAGCACACGCTGATGGGTGGTCTCGAGTTAACGCAGGAGAAGCAAGACAACGTCGGTTACGATACGAGCGGAAGCTTACCCGCCGCCAATCTTTATAACCCGAATCCCAACGCTGGACGGGGAACGTGGACGATGACGCCGAATTCCGGCCTGAATTCTTCCGGCAAAACCAATACCATCTCGGCTTACCTGTTCGATACGCTCAAGTTCAACGAGCGCTGGTCGGTAAACGGCGGGGTTCGTGTTGATCACTACAATATGGACGCCGGCAGCGGCTACAAGTGCGTCACATCGGGACGTGGAACACTTTGTCCTACGGGCGTCGCCG
Source organism: Herbaspirillum rhizosphaerae (assembly GCF_046025915.1). Lineage (GTDB taxonomy): Bacteria > Pseudomonadota > Gammaproteobacteria > Burkholderiales > Burkholderiaceae_D > Herbaspirillum > Herbaspirillum rhizosphaerae_A. Next base: position 151,975 of record NZ_JAQQFR010000004.1, read on the forward strand.
CGGGGACATTGTTCCGCCAGAACTTCAGCACCAACGGCAATCTGTTCAACTGGAAGCTGGCCGGTATCTACAAGCCGACCGAAAACAGCAGTCTCTATGCCTTGTATGCGACGTCGCAGCAACCACCTGGCGGCAACAGCTTCGCGTTGAGTTCTTCCGCCAACAGCGCGGACAATCCGAACTTTGCGCCGCAAAAGACCAAGACGGCAGAAATCGGCACCAAGTGGGATCTGCTGAACAAAAAGCTGGCCGTGACTGCAGCCTTGTACCGCACTCAGGTCAACAACGAAGTGGAACAGGATGCCACCTCCGGCCTGTACTTCCAGACCGGCAAGAAGACCGTTCAGGGGATTGAACTGGGTGTGACCGGGGAAGTGACATCGAATCTGTCGCTGACGGCCGGCTATACCTATATGGACACCAAGGTCGACAGTGGTGCGATCGTCACCGCCAATGGCGAAAACAACCTGGCCTACACACCTAAACAAGCCTTCACTTCATGGGCGACCTACAAGCTGCCGCAGGGCTTCACCATCGGCGGTGGTGCACGTTATGTGAGTTCGCTGCTGCGCGGCACCGATGACGTCAATAGTGGTACCCCACAGTATGCCAATTCCTACTGGGTGTTCGATGGCATGACCAGTTATGTGGTCAACAAAAACCTGGAACTGCAGTTGAATTTGTACAATATCTTCAATAAGGATTACGTGGCCGCCATCAACAAGAGCGGTTATCGCTATACGCCTGGCACACCGCGTGCAGTAACGCTGACCGCCAACCTCAAGTTCTGATGCGGTGTTGAGCCGGGGCAAACCTTCGGCTCTCCCGTATGGTTCATAGTGGCCGGCCGTAAAGTGAAATGCTCGAAATCAGGCCCCTCCTGTATGGAGGGGCTTTTCATTGGAGAACGATCATGATGTTGCACATTCCTGAAGTATTGACGGCAGCCGAGGTCGCTTTCATCCGGCAGGAGCTGGCCGGTGCGGACTGGGTCGACGGCAAGGCGACCGTGGGCGAGCAGGGCGCCAAGGTCAAGCGCAATCGCCAACTGCCTGAGTCTTCGCCTGTGACCATCAGGCTTGGCGAAATCATCCTGGCGGCGCTGAAGAAGAATCCCTTGTTTTTCGCCGCTGCCCTGCCGAAGACGACGATACCGCCTTTGTTTAACAGTTATGAAGGCGGGGAGCATTACGGATTGCATGTCGACGGCTCGGTGCGTGCAGTGCCCGGTACCGGACTGAGCATTCGCACAGACTTGTCCTCGACCTTGTTTCTGTCGGCGCCTGAAGAGTACGAAGGCGGTGAACTGGTCGTTGTCGACACTTACGGCATGCATGAAGTCAAACTTCCGGCTGGTGATTTGATTCTCTATCCGTCGACCAGCCTGCACCGCGTGGAGCCCGTGAGCAGCGGGGCGCGGGTGTGTTCTTTTTTCTGGACGCAAAGCATGGTGCGCGACGATTGGCAGCGTAGCCTTCTGTTCGAACTGGACCAGAACATTTCGAGCCTGCGCGGCAAGCTCGGCGACACCGAAGAAGTCCTCGGTCTGACCGGGCATTATCACAATCTGCTGCGCCAATGGGCCGAGCTGTAGATGATGCGGTGAGGTATGACAAAAAAAGGGATGCCGTTGATTGGCATCCCTTTTTTCTTTCCAGTCGCGTCTTACCTCAATGCGCCGCCGAAGTATCCGCCACCCGCGTCGGCTTCGGTGCAAACCACACCGCCGCCGCTGCCAGCCCGAATGAGATCGCCGCCATCATGAAGATGTGATTGGTCGACAGCATGATGCTCTGCGACTGCAAGGTTTGTTCGATGCTGGCGCGCGCCTGATCCAGCGACATGCCGGCTTGCGTCAGCGAATTGACGGCATCGCCGAACTGATCGACCAGACCGGACAATTCGGCGTGATAGTAGATCGATTTGTTTTCCCAGCTGGTGTTGACCAGCGAGGTGGCAATCGCACCCGACATGGTCCGGCAGAAACTCATCAGACCTGCCGCCGATGCCATCTCCGATTCGTCCACGCTGGCCAGCGCCAGGCCGGTCAGCGGCACGAAGAACAACGGCAGACCAATACCTTGCAACAGCAGCGGCCAGCCGATCTGGAAGTTGGTCATGTCGGAGGTGTTGAAGCTGCGGAACAGTGTCACCGCACCCAGCCACATCACACCGATAAAGACCAGCTTGCGCGGATCGACCTTGGTCGACATCTTTGCCACAAACGGTGCCGTCATGACCGCGAGGATGCCGCTCATCGCCGTGGTCTCACCCGAGTGCGTCGCCGTGTAGCCCATGTAGCCTTGTAGCCATAACGGCGTCAGCACCGTCGCGCCAAAGAACGCACCGAAGGCGAGGCAGATGGTCGTCACGCTGGCCGAGTAGCCGCGATGGCGGAACACCCGCAGATCGACAATCGGATTGCGCTCGGTCAGCTCCCAGATCATGAAGGCGACGAAACCTGCAACGGCCACCAGCGCCAGGATGATGATTTCATTGGAGGCGAACCAGTCCTTCTCTTTGCCTTCGTCGAGCATCAGTTGCAGTGCAGCGACCCAAACCACCATCAGGATCAGGCCGATCTTGTCGATAGGCAGTTTCAGCAACGGCGATTCATAGCGCTTGAGCATCTTCCAGCCCATGTAGCCGCACAGCAGCGCCACCGGCACGTTGATGAAGAAGATGTAAGGCCAGCTGTACTGATCGCACAGCACGCCGCCGAGAATCGGCCCCGCGATGGGTGCAATCAGCGTGGTCATGGCCCACAAGCCGACGGCGGCGGGTGCTTTCTCCTTGGGGAAAATGCGCAGCAGCAGGGTTTGCGACAAAGGCATCAGCGGACCGCCGGCCAGTCCTTGCAACACGCGGAAGGCGATCAGCATGCCGAGCGAATTGGCCAGACCGCACAGCGCGGAGAACACGCCGAACAGGATCATCGACGTGATGAACACGCGCACCGTGCCGAACCGATTGGCGAGCCAGCCGGTCAGCGGGACGGTGATCGCTTCCGCCACGGCGTACGAAGTAATGACGTAAGTGCCCTGGCTAGACGACGCGCCCAGCGCGCCGGAGATCGTCGACACCGAGACGTTGGCGATCGTGGTGTCAAGCACGGCAATGAAGTTGGCGGCCGCCAGCAGCAAGCCGGCGCCGATCAGCTGCGCGCCTTCCAGCGGCTTCATGGCCGCGTCGGAAAAATTGGATGACATGATTGCCGCCTGATTACAGAGTCGATGCGTTGACTGGTTTGTTGCTGTCATTCTTGCCGACAGTCAGCGCGCTGTTGGAGGTCATCGCCGCATTGGCGGCGTTGCTGTTATTCCCGGCACCGCTCTTGCCACGTGTGTCGATCGACACATCCATCGATAAGCCGACGCTCAGCGGCTGCGCCACCAATTCCTTGCTATCGATAGAGATGCGCACCGGCAGACGTTGCACGACCTTGATCCAGTTGCCGGTGGCGTTTTGCGCCGGGATGACGGCGAAGGCAGAGCCAGTGCCGCCGGCCACGCCGATCACGGTGCCGTGATATTCCACCGCGCTGCCGTAGATGTCGGCCTTCATGGTGACAGGTTGACCCAGACGCACCTGCGCCAACTGGCCTTCCTTGAAGTTGGCGTCAACGTGCATCAGGCCAGTCGGGACTACCGACAGCAGTGCCGTACCGGCTTGCACGCGTTGGCCAACTTGCACCTGGCGGCGGGCGACGACGCCGTCCACCGGTGCGCGCAGCACGGTGCGTTCCAGATCCAGCTTGGCCTGGTCACGCTTGGTACGCGCAAATGTGACTTCCGGATTGGTGTCGACGGTGGTGTTGGCAGTCAATACGGTGCTGGCTTTTTGCGCGCCGATGGTGGCGCCGCGGTTGGCGTCAGCCTGGATGCGGCCGGCTTCGGCAGCTTTCAGATTGGCTTGCATGGTCAGCAGTGTGGTGCGGGCGTTGGTCAGCTCTTCACCCGATACCGAGCCGGATTTTGCCAGTGCTTCGCGGCGACGCAGATCCAGTTCGGCGCGTTGCAGATCGGCTTGTGCCGACAGCAGTTGTGCGGCTGAACGTTTTTGTTCCGCTTCGCGCGCCAGCACCTGCGCTGCGAGTCCGGTGTCGTTGGCAAAGTAGCCTTGCACGCGGCGTTCTGCGCGGCTCAGGTCGGCTTCGGCTTGCGCCAGGGCGAGCGCCGCATCGCGCTTGTCGATGACCACCAGCACGTCGCCTTGCTTGACGTATTGCGTATCGACGACTTTGACTTCCGACACGATACCGTTGATGGCCGGTGTTACCTGCGATATTTCGACGGCGGTGTAGGCGTTGTCGGTCGTGACGTAGCGCGAGCCGATGAAATACCAGTAGGTGCCGTAGCCGATGGCAGCGACGGCGATCACACCGCCAAAAATGGAGAACAGCTTCTTGCGCTTGCTGGGTGCCTTATCCGTGCTGGCGGCGATGGTTTGGATTGCTTGAGAATCACTGTGTGACATGACGGTTCCTTGTAGCTTGTTGAATTCGGTTTTTCGATTAGCTGGCGTGCTGATAGCCGCCGCCCAGTGCGCGCACCATGGAGACGTCGAGCGCGAACATGCGTGAGCGCAAGGTCGACAGCTCGCGCAGATTGGTCAGCAGTGCATCCTGTGCATTGAGTACATCGAGATAATTGGTGAGGCCGCCTTCATAACGATTGCGTACGATGCGATAGGCTTCTTCGGCGGCGTGCGCGGCTTCCTCGGTCTTGTTCAGGCGGCCGCTGAGTGCTTTCTCGCTGACGGCGACGTCGGCGACATCCTGCAAGGCTTGCGTGACGGCGCTGTCGTAATTGGCGACGGCTTCGTCGTAGCTGGCGCTGGCCGAACGGAACTGTCCGCGCAGACGTCCACCTTCGAAGATCGGCAACGAGATGGCCGGGCCGAAGCTGCCGATACTCGATCCCGATTGCGTCAGCAGATTGGTTCCCAGCGACTGAAAGCCGAAGTAGGTGCTCAGGTTCACGTTCGGATAAAACTGCGCGCGCGCTACCTTGATCTGCTTGGCGGCCGACTCTGCACGCAGACGCGCAGCAACGATGTCGGGACGGCGTCCCAGCAATTCAGCCGGCAATTCTTTCGGCAGATTGAACGGCTTGGACATGTCGATCACCGGGCGCGCCAATTGCAGGCCGCGATCCGGACCGGCGCCGGCCAGCGCCGCCAGCTTGTTACGCTGGAGTGAAATCGATTCATCCAGGCTCAGCAGATCGGCTTCGGCCATGGCGCGGCGAGCGGTGACTTGCTTGACGCTGCCTTCGGTTTCCAGACCGTTGATGCGGCGTTGCTGGAACAGATTTTCAGTTTCCACGCGCACTTGCAAAGCGGCTTCTGATGTGTCGCGTTGGCTGAACAGGCGCTCCAGTTCGGCATAGGCTGCAGCAATCGACGTCGACAGCGTGATGCGCGCTTGTGCGGCATCGGCGCGCGCGGCTTCGAGATCGGAGGTCGCGGCGGCGAGCGCTGCGCGGTTCTTGCCCCAGAAATCGATCTCGTAGCTGAAGTCGAGCGTGGCGCGTGTTTCATTGTTGTAGCCGCGCGGCACAAAGTCGGCCGGCACGCCGTTGTTATAACTCTGCTTCATGCGATCCAGCGAAGCGTTTGCGCTGACTTGCGGCAGCAAGGCTGCGCCTTGTTGTTGCGCCACGCCTTCAGCTTTCAGCAGGCGCGCACGCGCCACCGCCAACGAAGGGGCGCCATGCAAGGCTTCGCCAATCAGGGTGTTGAGTTGTTTGTCGCCGTAGACTGTCCACCAGTTGTCGTCGGGCCAGGCAACAGTACCAACAGTGGTGCCGGTGAGCGATTGCGATGATTGATAGGCGTCGGTGGCCTTGGGTTCGGCGCGCGGGCCGAGGTCCGAGAACTGCGCACAACCGGCCAGCGTCAGCGCCGCCAGGGCCAGCGTCGACAGCGTCAGCAACGGTCGCAGCGACTGCGAACGGTTTTCCTTGAAGGAAACAGATTGAACTTCCATGATGTAAATCCACTCATAATTAAACTGTACAGTTCAGTATAGTATTGACTTTTAACGAGCGTCAAGCAAAACTAGGCGAAAATACGGGTCGCAAATGTTGCAGTCGCAAAAAAAGCAACAGCCTCCGGGGAAACCAGGCGGGGCGTGGTCGAGGCCATAATGGCGATCACGGCTCAGCCACACAGACAAAGATTTACATGCGTAAGAAAAGTGAAGAACGGCGCCAGGCGATCATCGATGTCGCGGCGGAATTATTTAACGAGATAGGATTCGATCGCGCGTCGATGGCAGAGATTTCCGCCCGTCTGGGCGGATCGAAGGCGACGCTGTACAACTATTTCTCGTCGAAGGAAGAGATCTTTCTTGCTGTCATGAAGCAGCAAGCCGGCATGCAGTTTGAGTCGCTGTTCGCCATCCTCGCAGAGGATAGTAAGGATCCGGAACAAGTACGTACGACCTTGAAAGTATTTGCCAATAAGTATTTACATCTGGTGCTCTCGCCTGAAGTGATCGCCGTTCGACGCTTGCTGTACTACAACGCCGAGCGTTCCGAGCTGGGCTGTTTGTATTATGAAAACGGTCCACGGCGCGGCTGGCTGGCCATCGCCGACTTCATGAAACGCGCGATGGAAAAAGGCATTTTCCGGGAGGCCGATTCCTGGCTCGCTGGAATACAGTTTCGCGTACTGATCGAGGCGGAATGGGCGGAGGGGCGCATCCTCAACGTGATTACTTCATTGCCGCCCGCAAAGGTGAAAGAGTCGGTGGAGCGCGCACTCGATGCGTTCTATCGGATCTATGCGGCGGAAAAGAACTGAGCAGATCTCATGACATCTCTACAACACAGATAAAATTTTCGTCAGGATTTCGTCAGAAATTTCCAAGCGATTCAGTTGGCAGATGAAGCCGTGCAGCAAGTCACATTGGCATCACATTGCCATGCCAACATATCGCTGGACCTCGCGCGCAGCCGCGACGAACCGGCTTTCCAAGACATCTCAGTGACCTTAAATGAGCAGTAAACAACCTCCTTCTTCCATGATGAAGAAGGGGGCGATGTGCGTACCATTCATGGGATGCTGGCGGATACCATGTCGCCGGATTATTGCGTCGGGATGCTCATCCGATGCAAAAAATAAATAGAAACTCCCATTTTCACTAAGGCAATCATCATGACCTGGTTCTATAACCTGAACATCGCCAAAAAACTGATTCTCTCTTTCCTTGCCGTCGTTGTGCTGACGGCGTCGCTCGGTATTTTTTCTATCGTAGAACTAGTCAAGGTCAATCAGGCATCTACCGATATCGCCACGAACTGGATGCCAAGCATCAAGCTGGGTTTGCAGCTGCAGACATCGATGGCGCGTTTCCGTATTTCTGAACTGCAGCACATCGTGTCAACGGATGACAAAGACTACGACGACGCAGAAAAAGCAATGAAGACGCGTCTGGAAATCATCAACAAGGATCTCAAGAGTTACGAAGATCTGATCTCCGAGCCGGACGAGCGCGTGTTGTATCCGCAATTTCAGCAGACCATGACGAAGTATCTGGCCGAGAATAAAAAGATCATGGCACTGTCGCGCGCCAATCAGAAAGAAGACGCACGCGCGCAATACAAGGGCGAATCGAACAAACTGTTTCGCCAGGCCGTCGACCAGCTCGGTGGTCTCGTCAAGATCAACGATGACGGCGCGACGCGTTCCAGCAATGATGCCGACAAGATATTCAATATGGCACGCGGCTGGATTCTCGGCCTGTTGATCGCCATCGTGGTGATCGCCATGTCTCTGGCAGTCTGGGTTGCACGAATCGTTTCCGTACCGTTGAACAAGGCTGTCGACGTAGCACAGCGTGTGGCGGGCGGTGATCTCGGTGCTGATATTCGCTCCGAAAGCAGCGATGAAACCGGACGCCTGATGCTGGCGCTCAAAGCCATGAACGATAGCCTGCAGACGATCGTCGGCGAAGTGCGTATCGGCACCGACACAATCGCCACTGCATCGACGCAGATCGCCAGCGGCAACCTCGACTTGTCTTCTCGTACCGAACAGCAAGCCGGCTCGCTCGAAGAAACCGCCTCGGCGATGGAGGAGCTCACCTCGACCGTGAAACAGAATGCCGACAACGCACGTCAGGCCAATCAGCTCGCCGTATCGGCGTCGGAAGTTGCGCAGCAAGGTGGTGCCGTGGTGGGGCAGGTGGTCGACACCATGGGCTCCATCAACGACTCCTCGCGCAAGATTGTCGACATCATCAGCGTCATCGATGGCATCGCTTTTCAAACCAATATTCTCGCGCTGAATGCAGCCGTTGAAGCGGCACGCGCCGGCGAACAAGGACGCGGTTTTGCCGTGGTGGCCTCGGAAGTGCGCAGCCTGGCGCAACGCTCTTCCGCTGCAGCGAAAGAAATCAAAACCCTCATTGACGACTCGGTATCGAAGGTCGATGTCGGCAGTAAGCTGGTGCAGCAGGCTGGTGAAACCATGCAAGAAGTCGTCGCCAGCGTACGTCGCGTGACCGACATTGTCGGCGAAATCAGCGCTGCCAGCACAGAGCAAAGCACCGGCATCGAAGAAGTCAATCGCGCCATCACGCAAATGGATGAGACCACGCAGCAAAACGCGGCCTTGGTGGAAGAGGCTGCTGCCGCGGCCCAATCCCTGCAAGAACAAGCCAGCAAACTGACGCAGGTCGTCAGCGTGTTCAAACTGTCCCGATCTTAAAAAATGTCTGTAGTGGAAATCTGATCATCGGATTTCCCTGTGAAAAGCCCGCGATGCAGAGATGCCCGCGGGTTTTTTGTTATCGCAGCAAGACGGGGGCAGCTCAAAGAATGGCGAATCGAACCGTCTCGTTGTCGCTTTGTCAAAATGCGAGCAATACAAGCTGTCAACATGCCTCGCTAAAGCCTTTCAATTAGCAGCCAGACAACAAAGAATCTGCAAGCGCTTGCAGATATGGAAACATGCCGGTCTGTATGCGAGTCTATAAATGTAAATGAGGGGTTTCCACCGCTAAATATCATTGCTTAAAGGAAATTGTTTGTGAGACTATGCGAAGTTGAATTAGAAGTTGTTAGAAACTAACCGAGTTACAGCCAGCGAACACCGGTGCATCAATCGGCGCGCAAGCAGCGCGCTGCGGTGGCATGCAAGCCATGACGGGGCCACCCCTCCCGTTTGCCGGAAGCGCGTTGGAACTCGAGCTGAAACATAAGCTGAAACATAAGCTGAAACTCAAGCCAGGACTGAAGCTGGGACTGAAGCTGGGACATCAATCGATGTAAATGGCCGTCCGCAGAAGTGCAAGACCTGCGCCCAAACTCACCAAGAAAAATACAATGTTCCAGTGGCTACTGCTTAAAGAAAACGCGCTGAGCGCTGCGGAAAACACAGTCTGGAAAGAGAGCGCTTTGCGCATCATTCTGGTGTCGGGCCTGCTGCTCGAGTTTGGTATCGGCTTGCTCAGCGCCATGGATGCCGTCAAGGTTGGCGCCTACTACATCGTCGTCATCGTGACCGGTTTTTTTATCGCCCTCTCGATGGCAGTGTTCGCTTCTCTGCGGCGGCCGGTGATCGGCAGCGCCATGCTGATTGCGACCATTTATGCAGCGGCATTTTGCATCGTCTATTTCATCAGAGATACCGAAATCGCTAAGCTGGGTATCATGTTTGTCTACACCGCGCCGCTGATTGCGCGGATCTTTTTCGGTTCTCGCCTGGCGCTGGTGCTGATGGCGGTCAACGTGTTTCCATTCATGCTGTTGATCCGCAACGAACCCTTGCCCAGATATCCGGGACTGGAGATGTCTCTGGCTAATGCACATGCCTACATCCAGGCACTGCTGTTTTTGTTCTTCAACATCTGCGTGCCGCTGGGGGTGTTTCGTCTTCTGCATGCGCTGGACGCGGCGATCAGACGCCACCGCACCGCCAGCATGGAGCTGGAGAGCAGCCATGCGCAATATCAGGAGATCTTCGAGAACGCCGGCGGTGCGATCCTGTTGTGCGACGCGCAGGCACGCATTCTGAAGGCGAACTCGCTGGCCGACGCCATCATCGGGCGCCAGGACAAAAAAAACGCCAGTATGTTTGCGCTACTGGCACACAAGTGCAAAGACAAGGAAGATAAAACCGCCGACATTTTGTCGCTCAAGCCGGGACAGGAATTTGAGACCCGCGACGGTAGATTGATTTCGATAGAGACCATCTCACCGACCTCGGAAAAGCACTATATCGTCTTGCTGCGCGACATCTCGCAGATGCGCCGTATTCAGGAGGCGCTCAATCGCAGCAAGGAGCGCGAGTCTTTTCTCAGCAGCCATGATCACCTGACGCAATTGCCCAATCGAGACTTCATGCTGCAGCAACTATCTGCCGCCATGAGCGCCATGCCGCCGCGTCGCCAGCTCGCACTGATCATCATCCGTCTCGACAGCATCAAATATGTCAACGACGCGCATGGCAGTGCAGCCGGCGATGACCTGATTGTGGCCTTCGCCGGGACGCTCAAACGCTTGCTGCCGGAAGACAGTCTGTGTGGGCGCCTGCGCAGCGTCGTGTTTGGGTTTACGATCGAAAGTACTTACGGCAGTCGCGATTCCATTCCTCAGATCGAGCACATCCGGCGCAGTTTGCCCGAAGAGCTGGTCATCAACGGTGAGCGCCATCCGGTGCAGATATCCATGGCGGTCGCGTTTTCGCGTCCTGGTGAGACCGACGGCGACGAGTTGCTTCAGCGTGGCAAGATTGCATTGGATACCGCGCGCCGTTCCGGCAACCAGAGCGTCGCCGTGTTCGACGACGAAGCTGCTGTACAAATCCGCCGTCGCCTCAATATCGAGCAAGCCATACTCATGGCGTTGCCCGAAAACGAAATGCGCCTGGTGTACCAACCGAAGGTAACGCAGGATGGTGAAATCGTCGGCTTGGAAGCGCTGATACGCTGGCGCTCGCCGACGCTGGGCGATGTCTCTCCCGCTGAATTCATTCCCGTGGCAGAAAGCAGCGGGGCGATTCACTTCATCACCGCCTTCGTAGTCGACAGTGTCTGCACTTACATCCGCCAGACGCTGGACGCAGGTCAACGCTGTCTGCCGATTGCCATCAACCTGTCGGCCATCGATATTGTGCGTGCCGATCTGCTTGATCTGGTCAACTCCTCGTGCCAGAAACATCGCATCAGTTCCGACTATCTTGAGTTCGAAATTACCGAGACGGGTCTGGTCGGAAACGAGAATCTGGCCATCAGCCATCTGGAGGCGCTTAACGCCAAAGGTTACGGTATTACCATCGATGATTTTGGGACCGGTTACTCTTCTTTGCAGAAGCTAAGTCGCTTTCCCACGAAAAGTATTAAGATAGACCAGTCTTTTGTGGCGCAAATCGGGATTAGCGAGAAGAGCGAGCTGATTATCCGCGCGGTGGTGTCGCTGGCAAAAATCCTCTCCTGCACGACGGTTGCGGAAGGGGTGGAGACGCTGGTGCAGGAGAAATTTCTCAAAGCCATCGGATGCCAGTTCTTCCAGGGGTTCTATTACTACCCGCCCATGGAGTTTCAGCAAGTCAATCAACTGCTGAAAGGACGCTGAGGCCAACGCTATCCATAGCCATCCATTGTGATGCTCTGAGGTGATCCCGGATCGGTGCCGCAAAGACAACAATATCAAGCGGCTGTCCGCATCACCCAAAGAGAGACACACAATCATGAGCAAAAACAAGAATGCGACCACGCCGGTTTATCGCGGCGTCTTTCCCGTAGCGCCAACCATTTTCGACGATCATGGCGATATCGATCTTGAAGGGCAGCGTCGCTGTATCGACTTCATGATTGATGCCGGCTCCGACGGCATCTGTATCCTGGCCAATTTCTCCGAACAGTTTGCCCTCACCGACGACGAGCGCAATTCGCTTATCAGCACGGTGCTCGATCACGTCGCCGGACGTGTGCCGGTAATCGTCACGACGACGCATTTCAGCTCACGTATCTGCGCTCAGCGCAGCCGCATGGCGCAAGATGCCGGCGCGGCGATGGTCATGATCATGCCGCCGTACCACGGCGCGACGATTCGCATCGGCGAGACCGGCATTTATGATTTCTTCAGCACCGTGTCCGATGCGATCAGCATTCCCATCATGATCCAGGATGCTCCGGTCAGCGGCACCACGTTGTCGCCGTCGCTGTTGGTGCGTATGGCCAAGGACATTGCCAATGTTTCCTACTTCAAGATCGAAGTGCCGCAAGCTGCCAACAAACTGCGCGAAATCATCGCCCTTGGCGGCGAAGCGATTGTCGGTCCGTGGGACGGTGAAGAAGCTATCACGCTGATGGCCGATCTGGATGCCGGTGCGACCGGTGCAATGACGGGTGGTGGCTATCCGGATGGCATTCGCCGCATTCTCGATGCTTACTTTGCCGGTGATACCGAACTGGCGGCGCAGCATTATCAGGAATGGCTGCCGCTGATCAATTATGAAAACCGCCAGGGCGGTCTCGCATCGTGCAAGGCGTTGATGAAAGAAGGCGGCATCATCAAATCGGATGCGGTGCGTCACCCTCTGCCGGCAATGCATCCGGCAACGCGCGAAGGCCTGATCAAGATCGCACGTCGTCTCGATCCGCTGGTGCTGCGCTGGGGCAAGTAAGTCACTAATTAAGCAGCTAACTAAGCAGCTAAATAAGTAAGCTCAGGTCATCCCAATTGTGGGATGACCTCACTGCCGATTTCCTCCATCACATCTCTGCGCGGCCTGCCCTGGCGGGCCAGATTCAACAGCACGTGGCCGACGCCATAACCGTGCAATCTCCGTAGATAATCGAGCAAGGCATGACGGCCGCCGCGCATGCCCAGGGTGATCGGTTCGGATGGTGCGTCCGGATCATCCAGTAAATCCAGATTCAAGGACTGAATAAAGGGTTTGGCGGCGCCACCCGCGCGTTGCGCCAGCGCCTGTTGCCACAAATTGATACGGCCTTGCTGGCGTTGTTCTTCCCGATGGTAGGATGCCCAGCCGTCGGCATTCGCAGCGATCCACTGTAGTGACTGGCGAGCAGAGCCAACGGCCAGCATGGCAATACGTCGGTCGGCTTGCGGCAGGATTTCATAGCCGCCGGTGGCGTTCATCAACACCTGCTTCGCTGCGTCATCCGGCGCATCGTCGAGCGCCGCATGCACGATTTCCCAATGCGCGCGAAAGCGTTCGCCACCTTGTTCTGCCGTCATGCCGAATGCGGAAAATTCTTCTTCGCGGTCACCCGATCCGACGCCGAGCAAGAAGCGGCCTCCGGACAGACGATCAAGCGTTAGCGCACTTTTCGCCAGCAGCAGGGGATGGCGTAAAGGCAGTACCGCCGCCGCCGTGCCGATGGCGATCGTCTTGGTTGCGGCAGCGAGCATGCCCAACCAGAGAAAAGGATCATCCAGCGCGCTGACTTCACCCGCCTGCGGAATCATCAGCGGTACGTCACGCGTCCAGAGCGCAGAAAAGCCACATGCCTCGGCATGCTGGGCCAGCGCCTTTTCCGTCGCAGGGTCTGCCAGCACACCGGCGGCCGGCGTCAGTGGCGTCATCAGGCCGAGCGTCAGGCGGCCCTCGGGAAACACCAGCGAATAAGCTTTATTGAGCATGCGCGCAACCATGTCGAAGATCATGAAGTGCGTTCATTGTCGCCGATTATGTAGATCGTGTCGGCTGTACTCTCCAAGTTGGATTCGGGCCGGCGAGCCGAAATAGTCTCAGCAAGCCGGCAAGGCCAGCGCCTGCAAAACTTCTCCGGTTTTTGAATCCTGGACGAAGGCGGCAACACCGAGATTGCTCGTGTCTGCACGTTTGCCATCACGCCCGACCGGTAGCTTGAAGATGTCCGCGACGGAGGTTTTACCGTCCAGATAAATCGGACCTTTCCACTGGCGCACGACGTAATCATGCTGCAAGGTTGCGCCATTATTTTCGCCGGCCGAAACCTTGTTGCTCAGACGATTTTCATACACGGCCACGTAGGCTTGCGGAGCGGCAGATCCTGTTGTGTGCGCACCGATGGCAGAGAACTCTGCATCGATCTTGATGCGACTATCCGCAGCAGGCGTCCATGTGAGATGGATATTGGCAGCAGCGGGTTTGCCGTTGATGGCCTTCATCGCTGAGCGGAATTCTTCTTCGCTGCGCCAGTTGCGGAATTCGCGGCCATTCACGAATATTTCAGGCGTGTACGAAAAACGGGTCGTGCCAAGTCGCGTCAGTTGTTCTTGCCGCTCGGTGAACGTGTGCTGCGAAAATACATCGCGCCAGCCAAGGCTGTCCCAATAATCTACATGCAATGCAAGCGGCACGATATCGCGATCGGTGGTGCTTCGTGTATCAATTTTGCGCAGCCAGCGATCAGCCGGTGGGCAGCTGTTGCACCCTTCGGAGGTGTACAGCTCTACCAGCGCGAGACGATGCGCAGGACTCTGCTTCTCGCATTGCGCGGCATACGCGGAAAAAGTAGCAAAGGAGGTGACCAGCGCCGTCACAGCATGAAAAGCGGCGAGCAAATAGGTTGGGGTTTTCATATTTCGTATTCTGTTGTCTGCACCTTCAGTAGTCGCTGCGCGCCGTCGATCCATTACAGATGATTACAAGCGGATGACGTGAAGGCGTGTGATCGTGCAATTGCTGTCATTCAGTAAAGAGAATCGGTATTGCTCATTCTGCATGATGTAAAGCCCGCAGGGCGCAAACGCAGCATGCGCCCCCATATCAGCTTGTTGAATACCTGATATGCGTTAATTAAATCACTGCAAGTCCTTCCTTTCTATTTCTTTGCGGCTATATTTCCCTCACAAAGAAAAAATTTTGCAGTGCGTCATTTTTGTCATTTTCATAGACGCACACCGAGTTAAAACACAACGGGAAATCTGAGAGGCTCACATGACCAATCAGTATCGGGCGGGAAAAAAAGCATTGGTGATCGGTGGCGGTGCGCCGAACTCCACATTGATTGCCGGCGCATTGACGGCGTTTCTGGATGAAGGTATCGAATTCGACGTCATCTCGGCGTCGGGGGCGGGCGTGCTGATGGGCTTGTTGTATCAGGCTCCTCTGGATTGTTCGCCGCGCGAAGCGCTGACGCGCTGGGCTGAATCCGGTGTGGCCGACAGCATCTACAAGATGTTCCCGGTCAACTACAAGATCTTCAAGAAGCCGGGGCAGGAGGCACGCAGCTTCCGCGACAACGTGCCGTCGCAGATGCCTTCCATGCCTGGTATGCCGACCATGCCCAGCATGGCATCGATGCCCGGCATGCCGAACATGTCCGCCATGGCGGCAGGTTATCCTTTCCTCGATATCTTTACGCAGCGTTTCGCCGAAGCCTCCGGCGCGTGGAACGACTGGATGCATCTCATGCTGTCGGCCATGTCGCCATCGGATCTGTCATCCAAGAGTCTGGGCTTGTGCGCGCATCATCCCTTCCTAGAGCAAGCCATCGATTTCGACGCCATCGCGCGCATGACGCCGGACTTCTACATCAACGCTTACAACATAAGCAAGGCCGAGATGCAGATCTGGGACAAGAAGGAGATTGCGCCTATCCACGTACGCGCTGCCTTGTCGTTCCCCTTCTTGTACCCGCCGACCGAAATCGACGGCGACGACTACATCGAAGGTGCAGCACTCGACACGCTCAATTTCGATCCGCTGTTGTCCACCTCCGGCAAGCATGTCGACGTCGACACGCTGGTCGTTCTCGACATCCTCGGTGAAGACCGCCTGATCCGCAAACCACGCAATCTGTACGACGCCTGGGTGCGCTCCATCATCACGCCATTGGTGAAGATCTCGAAATCCGAAATGCGCTTGTTCGAGTTGGAACACAACACGCACCCGGAAACCGGCGAGCCCTTGCGTCGTCTGCTGAAGGTCGATCTGATGAGCGGCATTCCGGATGAACACTGGCCGGAAGTATTGGACTGGTCGTCATCCAACATGCAGCTGCTGTTCGATGTCGGCTACCGTGCCGGACAGAAATTCTGTCGCGAGCATGGCGAGTCCTTGCAACATGCTTTCGAAGGCACGCCCATCGCGGCATGACCACACGTCTGAACACCTGATTCATCAGGCCGTCACACAGCGCCGCTAACATGCTTGTCCCTCTCGTTGAGGGGAGGATGCCGGCGGCGCGGCAGTTTCTGCCAACACATTCGCCAGCCTGCAACTTCGATGTTCGTACCGGAAGATTGACGCAAAGACGTACAGGAAGAAACAACGCCAGCCCCGGGGCCAACGTAGCTTCGGATCCCATCCACTTTATAGAAAAACGACACGACCATGACAATCACCAAACGCCTTCTTCTTACCCTGTCGGTGGCCCTGCTGGCTCTCCTCTTCGTCGGTATCGACGGCCTCGTGCAGCTGCAGCGTGCACAGGTGCGTTTCGACACCGTGCAGAACCGCATCATCCCCAGCATCAGCGGTCTGAACGCCGCCAAAGGATTCCTCGCGGATACCCGCCTGGCCGGTTACCGCTTGTCGGTGTTCTCCAACCTGAGCGACAAGACGGCGCTGGACAAAGCCGTGGCCGACGCCAACAAGGCGTTTGACGATGTGGTCGCCAAGTACGCGAAAGAGCAGATCTTCGACGAGACAGACAGCAAGATGCTCGAAGCCGACAAGGCCAACATGGAAGCCTATCGCAAGGCGCTGATTCCATTCTTCGCGGCAGCGCATGCAGGCGACATGGATGGCGTGCGCGCTACACTGATGGCCGGCACCCCATTGGCGGTTTCGGCTGCAGGCGTCAAGAAAGGCATCGACGACCACATCGCCTACAACAGTAAACTGGTCGATGACGTGCGTGCGGAAAGCGTTGCCGCTTACGAGTTCGCATTCAAGAGCATGGTCGCCGTCATCGTCGTGGCGATCCTGTTCACCGGCACACTGGCGCTGACCTTGTATCGCAATATCAGCGGCAGCCTGCGCAACATCAAGAACACCTTTGAAGAAATCAGCGCCTCGCTGGATTTGTCCAAGCCGATGCACGTCGAGCGCATGGATGAAATCGGTCATGCCGCGACCGCCTTCAACAAATTGCGCGTGCGCATCGTCGACGTGATCGGCACCGTCCGCACCTCGACGGATTCGGTCAGCGTCGCCGCCAAGCAGATCGCCGTCGGCAACACCGACTTGTCGTCGCGCACCGAACAGCAAGCCGCTTCGCTGGAAGAAACCGCATCGAGCCTTGAACAGCTGACATCCGTCGTCAAGCAAAACACCGAGAACGCCAAGCAAGCCAATCAGCTCGCGCTGTCGGCATCGAACATCGCTTCGCAAGGCGGCGACGTGGTGCGTCAGGTGGTCGATACCATGAACTCCATCAATGACTCGTCGCGCAAGATCGTCGACATCATCAGTGTGATTGACGGCATCGCCTTCCAGACCAATATCCTGGCGCTGAACGCTGCCGTGGAAGCGGCACGCGCCGGCGAACAAGGCCGCGGCTTTGCGGTGGTGGCGTCCGAAGTGCGCAGCCTGGCGCAGCGTTCGGCAGCAGCGGCCAAAGAAATCAAGACCCTGATCGACGACTCCGTCGACAAGGTCGGTTCCGGCAGCAAGCTGGTGCAGCAAGCCGGTACGACCATGAGCGACATCGTCAACAGCGTGCAAAAAGTCACTGACATCGTCGGCGAAATCGCCAGCGCCAGCGAAGAGCAAAGCAGCGGCATCAGCCAGGTCAACCAGGCTGTTTCGCAAATGGACGACGTCACGCAGCAAAACGCCGCGCTGGTGGAAGAAGCTGCCGCCGCCGCACAGGCATTGCAAGATCAGGCCGAGACGCTGGAGCAGGTGGTCAGTGTGTTCAAGCTCGATGCTGCACGCATCGTAACGAGCGCAGCGGCATTGTCATCCAAGCGCGCTATCGACATCACGCCGTCGACAGCACGTCTGAGTTCGTCCGAACTGCATCGCATCGAACATGAGATTGACGCTTGATGTTGTTGATGCTGAAGTTGAACGACTGAACTTGCGCGGTAGTAGCGCGCAATAAATAAAAAAGACCGCATGCTTGCACGTGCGGTCTTTTTGTTTGACTTGCCGGATTACAGATTCTGAGTGACGAAACGTCCGCGCCGGCTGAGATGTTTTCCGGCAGCCATGAATTCACCATCGCCGGTGTAGTGAACCGTCTGCGGATGTTTCGGGCCCGCAGCAGCATGCGCCTTGACGACTTCAAAGATGAAATAGTTATAGGTATCGATCAGGCAGTCGTCGTAGAGTTTGCATTCGAGATTGACAAAGCAATCGTCAATCAACGGCGCGCTAACCTTGCTCGCTGCGCTGGTCGTCAGACCGAAGCGGCTGAACTTGTCGACTTCGGCGCCGGAGCAATTACCGATATCAACCACGGTGTCGATCATCTCAACCGTGGGGATATTGATGACGCATTCGCGGCTGCTGCGGATCAGTTCGAAGCTGTGATTGCTAGAGGCGATGATGCAGCCGACCAGCGACGGCGTGAATTCCATCACCGTGTGCCAGCCCAGTGTCATGACATCGGTTTCATCCTGCCAGCGCGATGTCACCAGCACGACCGGTCCGGGTTCCAGATAGTGACGGATGTCGGCGACGGGATAGTCGAGTTTCTTGCTCATAGCGGATCACCATTGCGCACGATGACGCGTGTTGAAGGTGATCTATTTTATGTCCGCCGCCGACAAGATTTCTGTAGGACAAAATCTCATTTCAACGCTGTTTGGCGACGTAATTGCATATTCCGTTATCCATCGGATAAGTAAGTTGTTATCCGATGATGCCAATCCGGCAACGCCAGCAAAGCGTTCTCGATTTCCCTTGACCGCGAGACCCGGGTGACAGAAAGGATAAAAAGGAAACGGCCGGGCGGCGGCAGATTGCTCTGCTCGCCGCACCGGCCGTGATGATTACGGTCAGCGCTTAGCGGGTGTAATACACGTCGCGGTATTCGCGGCGATATTCACGATAGACAGGACGTTCGCGATATTCCCTTTCCACATACACAGGGGCCGGACGCACATAGACCGGAGCAGGCTGATAATAGACTTGCTGCGGCGCCTGGTAATACACAGGCTGCGGCGCAGGCTGGTACACCTGTTGCGGAGGCGCATAGCTTGGGCCGGAATTGGCGTTGGCGATCACAGTACCGATCGCGACTGCGCCGATGATGCCGGCGGCGATGGCCAGACCGTTGTTGCCGCCGCGGTCATGTGCGGAAGCAGGGGCCGATACCGACGCTGCCAGTGCTGCGGTGATCAGCAGGGCGGGAATAATTTTTTTGGTGATCATGATGATGTCCTTTCAGGTGAGGCGCATCTGATTTGTCGCCACGATTCAAATATAGGGCATTTCGGCCGCCGTGAAAGGCTTGGCATTACTTGCTTACAATTCTTACCAAGTTGGCGATTTCGGCAGTTTTCCCGGTTAGCCTGCCCGCCGGCAGCCTTCATATTAAAATGCACGACCGGCTTTCCCGCAGGAAAGCACAACCTCACTCCCTATCCGATGAATTACACCCCCGGCCGCATGATGGCCTATGTCTGTCTGGCGCTGAGCATGTCCATGGTCGGCGCGTACGTTGCGCTCACCAAGCCCTTGGCGGCGGCACTGCCGGTGTTTCTGCTGGCATGGCTGCGTTTCGGCATCGGCGCCGTCGCCATGATTCGCTGGCTGAAGAAACCCGGCACCGAAGCACCGCTCACGCCACGTACGCGCCTGCTGGTGTTTTTGGAATCCTTCCTCGGCAATTTTCTCTTCACGATCTGCATGATCAGCGGCGTGAGCATGACGAGCGCCGTCTCGGCCGGCGTCATCATGTCGGTGATCCCCGCGGTGGTCGCCTTGATGAGCTGGATCTTCCTGCGCGAACGCATTGGTTTGCGCGTCTGGCTGGCGGTCGCCTGTGGTGCGCTTGGTATCGGCTTGCTGTCTCTGGCGAAGAACCCGCATGCACCGGGACTCGACAGCGCAGGTGATGTGCAAGCGCATCAAGCCTGGCTCGGCAATCTACTGATTTTCGCCGCTGTGCTGTGCGAAGCCTCCTACGCCGTCATCGGCAAAAAGCTCACCGCCGTCCTCAGCCCCAAGCGCATCAGCTCCATCATCAACCTGTGGGGACTTATCCTGATGACGCCGATGGGCTTTTACGCAGCGCTGCATTTCGATTTCGGCGCCGTGCACCAAGGCATCTGGTTGCTGTTGTTGTTCTATGCATTGGCTGCAAGCGTCTGGAGCGTCTGGCTGTGGATGACCGGTCTCAAATCCATCCCCGCTTCGCGTGCCGGCGTGTTCACCGTGATGCTACCAATCAGCACTGCGCTGGTCGGCGTGCTGGCGCTTGGCGAGACACTGACCATGATTCAGCTTGCCGCTTTCGCGGTGGCATTGATCGGGATGTTGCTGGTGACGGTGCCGGGGAAATCCAGCGTGGATGCTGCAGGCCCGGCACACTGAGTTCACCATGGCGCGCCGCTATCACTACTCCGTCTATGTCATCGAACTGTCGACGGACGTGCTCTACGAGGCGCGCTTTCGCAAAGCCAATCCCGACTACGTCACCGGCAAGCCCTGCGTCTATGTCGGCATGACCGGGGTGAACGTCGATCAGCGTTTCGACAAGCACAAGGCCGGCATCCAGTCCAACCGCTTCGTGCGCGAATACGGCCTGCACCTCCTGCCCAAGCTTTACGAAATGTACAACCCCATGCCTTACGACGGCGCACGCGATATGGAAGTCGAGCTGGCGATCGGCCTGCGTGAGGCGGGTTACGGCGTGTGGCAGGCCTGAACTGAATTTGCGCGATTGTTCGCTATACTCGATGCCATTGTTTGCATATCCATCGATGCCATGAAAAAACTGCTTCTTCCGCTTTTCGCGCTTGCCGGCTTCATGCTGATGCCGCATGCCGCATTTGCCGCCGCACCGGAAAAGACACTCTGTACTGTCGGTGAGACGCCGCTGTTCCAATGCACGATCAAGGGCAAGCAAGTGTCCTTGTGCTCATCCGGTGGCAGCAAGGATGACGCAGGCAAGCTGCAATACCGCTTCGGTACTCCGCAAAAAATCGAGCTGAGCTATCCCGACACGCCGCAACCGGCGAACGGCAAATTCTTCAAAAGCGAGACCGGCTATTCCGGCGGTGGCGAAGAGCGTATTCGCTTCAAGAACGGAGATTATGACTATTTTCTGTTCGAACGCACGGTGCGCACCGGTTTCGGCAACGGCCCCAACAATCCCGAGTTCAGTGCCGGTGTCATCACGCGGCATGGCAAGACCGTGACCACACGTCTTTGCTCACAGGATGGTGCGATGAAACCGGCCTCGCGTATCTTGCCGGAAGAGGAGTTTGAATATCTCGACAATTAGGCGAGATAGACAAACTCTTGATTGATGGGGCTGCAGGGCTCTGCTTAATACTTTTGCTTTGGTGGTTCAGTGGCGTTCAGATAACCGTCTTGCTTCGCTTCCTCGCAAGTCAGATTTCCCCATGCTACGACCTGATCCTTGCGATTGAAACCGACATACAAGGGTTTTGAGTTTCCGTTGATGTTCATCAGATAGTTGAAACAGCTACCTTGTCCATTCAACGTCGACATGGTGCTACGCGGCTGGCCGCCGGCGGCAATGACGTCACTCTTCATGGCGCCCCCGCGCGAGCTTGCAGCAAATACCGGATTCTGCAACACGCTCACGCGGTCAGAGAATTCTGCACACGCGGTCAACAAGACCGCGCTGGTTAGGATGACAAACTTTTTCATTTCCTGTCCTTATTTGTGATGGAGAGGAAAAGGATTCTATGAGGCCCGGCGAGAGAGAAAAGTTGGCAGGCATTAATTAGTGCAAAAAATCAGATGAAGCCCTTGCTCGGAGTCGGAAAAAATTGAGACGTCACCAAAGAGAACATTTAATCGTGATTGATTATTAAATTAAAAGAAATAATAGACTTAATTCTGATGAATTATGCGCGGGGCTGGCGGACGTACAATTCTTTATGCCAAAGCCCTGTACAAAAGAAGCGGCGAGCGGGAAACCTCAAAGGAGCAGCCATGTTTAAAGGATTCACGCGTCACGTCGCCGACGTCAACGGCACGCATATCAATTATATTCGCGGTGGTTCCGGCCCTGCCTTGCTGTTGTTGCACGGTCATCCACAGACCCACGTCATCTGGCACAAGGTGGCGCAGCAACTGGCCGAACGCTATACCGTCATCGCGGCCGATTTGCGTGGCTACGGCGACAGCGGCAAGCCGGCAGGATTACCCGATCACAGCAACTATGCCAAGCGCGTCATGGGGCAGGATCAGATCGATCTGATGGCTAGTCTCGGGTTTTCGCAATTCCTGTTGATGGGACACGACCGCGGCGGCCGTGTCGCTTACCGGATGGCGCTCGATCATCCCGATGCAATTCGCAAACTGGTGGTGCTCGACATTGCGCCGACGCTGGCGATGTACGAACAGACCAGCAGGGAGTTCGCCACGGCGTATTACCACTGGTTCTTTCTCATCCGCCCGGCACCGTTTCCCGAGACGCTGCTCAGCGCGCACCCGGAGGATTATCTGAAGCACACCATCGGCGGCCGCAGCGCCGGCCTGAAACCCTTCACGCCGGACGCCTATGCGGAGTACCTGCGTTGCCTGCGCGATCCGGCGACTATCCATGGCATCTGCGAGGACTACCGCGCCAGCGCCGGCATTGATCTGGAGCACGAACGTCATGATCTCGATGTCGGCAACAAGATCCGTTGCGAGATGCTGGCCTTGTGGGGCAAACAGGGTGTGATTGAAAAATGTTTCGAGCCGCTCAAGGAATGGGCACGATTCTCCGACAAGCTCGAGGGCGGGGCGCTCGATTGCGGTCACTATATTCCCGAAGAAGCGCCGGAGGCATTGCTGGAAAAAGTGCTGCCCTTTTTGGGGAGTTGAATCTCTTCGTATTTCTTCTTATTTCTTCGTATCCCGACGTGGATTAATGGCGCAATGTTGCGATGTCGATTTAGCAATACCTCGATAACATGTTGCATGTGGCATTGAAATCCGCGACTTTTATCCTTCATTTTCTCCATATGGCTTCCCTTGCCTGAGTGATATAACTATCCGGGTCGCGCACGAATAATGCAGCTATAAATAACCTGGCGCGATGCTGACAAGAACAGGGACAGGGATATATGGAGAAGACAGGCAAGTGCAGCGCCGTGCTGCTGGCCGTGGCAGCGCTGCTGGTATTGCTCCCGGCGTCGCAGACGGCAATGGCCGAAAAGATTGTCTCCATTGGATTTGCAGGGCCGCTCAGCGGTCTGAGCAGCGCCAGCGGGACCAGCATGCTGAACGCCGCCAAGATGGCGGTCGATGACGTCAACGCTGCGGATCTGCGTCTCAACGGAGAAAAGCTCACTTTCAAGTTGGTGGTGCAGGATGACAAATCCAATCCACGCATTGCCGAAATCGCCGCCAAGTATTTCGTCAAGACCGGTGCGGTTGGTGTGGTGGGGATCTTCAACAGTGCGGTAGCGGTCAGCTCATCGGAGATTTATCAAAAAGCCGGCATTCCGCATTTTGCCGTGTCCGGCACGCGGCGTTTTACGCAACAGGGTCATGACACGGCATTTCGTTTTGCTGCCTACGACGAGCAGCGCGCCTACGTACTTGCCGCCTATGCGGCGCAAGAGTTGCACAAGACCCGCATCGCCATCGTCCATGACGACAGTGTCTTCGGTCGCGACTACAAGGAAAAATTCGAAAGCGCCTTCGCCAAGATGGGCGGCAAGATTGTCAGCGTCAATGCCGTCAGCGCCACCACCTATGACTTCAACGACATCCTCAAGTCGATACGCACCGGCAAGGCCGATGCCATTTTCTTCGGTGGCCTTGGATCGCAAAGCGCCATGTTCGCGCAAAACATGTATCGCCTCGGCAGCGACCTCACGCTGATCACCGCCGCGTCGGTGGTCGGGCCGATGTTCCTGCAGACAGCCGGTCCCGGCGCGGAAGGGACGGTCTCCATCATGCCTGGCTCGCATCAGCGCAAGAGCAAGCAGATGGAGAGTTTCGAGAAGAATTACCAGCAGCGCTACAACACCGCCATCGGCCCATATTCCGCGGTCGCCTACGATCAGGTGCAAGTGCTGGCGGCAGCGGTTATACGCGCAGGCGTCGCCAATCCACGCAAGGTCGCGGGCGCATTGCACGCGATCAGATACAGCGGCCTGAGCGGCAACATCTCCTTCGACGCCAATGGCGATTTGCGTGAATTGACCTTCTCCACTTTCCAGGTAAAGAGTTCTGCCTGGACCATGTTCAAGCAGTATCACGTCGGCGTGGGTAACTGATTTACAGGAAGTCCGGCATAGCTGCAATACGGAATTGGCGAGATGTAAATAATTTGCAAGCCTGGTCTTGCTACCCGGAAAGCCACGCCAGATAAGGGATACACAGTAGCCGACGGGAATCAAAGAAGGCTTGGCGAAAAAACGTTTTCGCGTTAAAGTCGGCAGCAG
The DNA here is from genome assembly GCF_046025915.1 of Herbaspirillum rhizosphaerae. Taxonomy (GTDB): domain Bacteria; phylum Pseudomonadota; class Gammaproteobacteria; order Burkholderiales; family Burkholderiaceae_D; genus Herbaspirillum; species Herbaspirillum rhizosphaerae_A. The sequence goes on from NZ_JAQQFR010000004.1 coordinate 176,472, forward strand.
TCGGCATGGAAGGGCTTCATCACATGAATTGATGAGTCAATACATCATCCGGCCTGCCACCGCAGAAATGTCGCCTTGTTCCACAGGCGAAGCAGAGATTGCTGCTCGGTGAAGGCCGCCAATCCACGGAGCACTCAATGGATGTATTGAGCGAAATTCTTGATGGCATGCGATCCGATGGGATCGTGACGGGCCGCTTCACTCTTAGCGCGCCATGGGGTTTTGTCAAAGATCCCGTCAACGGCGCCAACTTTCGTATCGCCACCGATAACCCGTTCTGGATCTCCGTCAGGGATGCGCCGCCGGTGCTGATCCAGCCGGGCGATCTGATTCTGCTGCCGCATGGCGATGAACACAAAATGATGTCCAGTGTCGACGTGCGCCTGCATCACTTCGACCGCATTGTAATGGAGCTTGGCATCATTCCCGACATCACGCGGCCGCTGGCTTTCTGCGCGGGTGGCGGTGGTGCGGTCACCGACATGTATACCGGCATCCTGCTGTTTCGCGAAGCACGGCGCAACGCCGTCTTGTCGGCCTTGCCTGATCTGATCCATATCCGTGCGGAAGAAATTAACGTCTCGTCCTGGTTTACCTCGACGCTGAAATGCTTCGTCGAAGAGTCGATGAGCTGCCAGATCGGATGGAACTTCGCCGCCGCGCGCCTGGCCGATTTGCTATTACTGCACGTACTGCGCATCTATCTGCAGCGCAGTGAGGATAACGATCTCGGCTGGCTGCGCGGTCTGCGTGATCCCAAGATCGGCGATTCGCTCATGCTCATGCATCGCCAGCCGCAGCGCGACTGGACCGTGTCGACACTGGCCTCGGAAGTCGCCATGTCGCGCTCACGCTTCGATGCGCGCTTTCGCGAGCTGGTCGGTGAATCGCCGATCTCTTTCCTCACCACGCATCGCATGCATCTGGCCAGTGAATATCTCGCCGCCGGCAATTGCCGTATCGGCGAGGTGGCCGACAAGGTCGGGTATGCATCCGAGAAAAGTTTTACACGCGCCTTCCGCCGCTGGGCCGGCGTGCCGCCGCGGACCTATCTGCGCCAGCAGGACAAGATGCGGCAAGTGACTGCACCACATTGATTCACCGGCCGGCGCGTTCGCGCCGGCTTTTCTGTTTTTTATTCCCTCTATCTTTTCGCCATTTCTCTGCATCGCCGTTGCGTCGCGGCCTCGCGACGCACGAGCCAATTCAGTGCGCGCACAGGCACGCAGTTCACCGTTTTATGGCGCTTTGCTGAGTGTTTTCAGCTTGGGTTAAATGGTTCCCTTTTTGGGTTGCAGCGTGGTTGTTACGGGTGTTGGCCTTTGCAAGAATGGGGCCTCGATATGTGACGGCTGCAGGGTGCAAGGTAGCACCAACACGGCGCCGTCTCATATGGAGAGCGGCACGCACGCTGTCGGAGGGGGGAAAGCTTCGTCAGTCAGGCAACAGGATGGGTGTGCATTTCACGATCCGTGTTTCACGATCCGTATTCACGATACACGGTAGTGGAATGCATCACCCGAGACGTCATGATCCAGATACCCAGATGAGGCAAAACAAGATGAAACCAATCAATGCATGGATGACGGCGACCGCACTCGCGGCCGGCGCATTCGCCAGTACCTTCTCCACTGGCGCTATGGCGCAAGTCACAATTTATGGAATTGTCGACACCGGTGTTGAGTATGTCAGCAACACCAATGCCGCCGGCGCCGGCGTCGTGAAAATGCCGTCGCTGACCGGCACCGTACCTTCACGCATCGGTTTCAAAGGTGCGGAAGATCTGGGCGGCGGTTTGCAGGCGCTGTTCGTATTGGAAGCGGGGCTGAGTCCCGACACAGGCGGCATGGGGCAAGGAAATCGTCTGTTCGGCCGCCAATCCTATGTCGGTCTGAAGAATGAATACGGCACCGTGATGCTGGGTCGCCAGGTCAACATGACGTACGTCGCCGGACTCAAGGCCGATATTCTCGGCCCCAACATCTACGGTACCGGCAGCATCGACTCTTATCTGCCGAATGCACGCAGCGACAACGCTATCGGCTATCTCGGCACCTTCTCCGGCATGACGGTCGGGGGCACCTACAGCTTTGGTCGCGACACCTCCAGCGCGGGCGGCCCAGCCGCCACCAACTGCGCCGGCGAAGTGGCCGGCAATCTCGCTGCCTGTCGTCAGATCACCGGCTTGCTGGCGTATGACAGCCATAGCAAGACTTTCGGCGTTGCAGCCGCCTACGACAAAATGAACGGCGGCACCGGCGCGACCGCACCGCTGACCAGCGCTGATTATTCAGACCGTCGATTGACGCTCAACGGCTACGCCTTGTTCGGCGACCTCAAGATCGGCGTCGGTCTGGAAAATCGCAAGATCACTGCCGCGGCGAATCAGACTTCCAATATGTTTTTTGTCGGCGCCAGCTATCCGTTCGCCACGCAATGGATCGTAGACGGCCAGGTCATCCGCTACAAGGTCAAGGATACCGACAAGGTGTCCACGCTGTCGGTGGTGCGGCTGGGCTACAACCTGTCCAAGCGCACCATGATTTACACCACTCTCGGCTATATGACCAACTCAAGCACGGCGGCTGTTTCGCTTGATCCGGGCGGCACCGTCGGCACCGGCATGAACCAGCTCGGTGTCATGACCGGCATTCGTCACGCGTTCTGATGTTCCTATTTCAACAAGGCAGGAGACCACCATGGAATTCATACTGAACCGGCGGCCGACCACCTTCAACGGCGACGAGCAGACGCCGCTGTTGTGGGTGATCCGCGAATCGGCCGGATTGACCGGCACCAAATACGGCTGCGGCATCGGCATGTGCGGCGCGTGCACCGTGCATGTCGACGGCGAACAGATGCGCTCGTGCAGCGTGCCGGTCTCCAGTGTGGCCGGGCGCAGTGTGACCACCATTGAAGGTTTATCGAGCGACACCAGCCATCCGGTACAACTGGCGTGGATCAAACTCGACGTTCCGCAATGCGGCTACTGCCAGTCCGGCATGATCATGGCGGCCACTGCCTTGTTGAAAAAATGTCCCAAACCAAGCGACGCCCAGATCGATGAAGCCATGAGCAATCTGTGCCGCTGCGCTACCTATCACCGTATCCGGGAGGCCATCCATGCAGCAGCCAATTCCTGAGGCAAAGATGACGCAGTCGTTGTCGCTATCGCGCCGGGGCTTCCTCAAGGCGGCCGGTGCCGTCACGGCCGGACTGATCGTGCCGCTGGCCTATGCCGCGGAGGCAACCACACCGGCAGGCCTGGTAGAAATCACCGACTGGGTGCGCATCGACGCCAGCGGCAAGACCGTCATCGGCCTGTCGCAATGCGAAGTTGGGCAGGGCGTCTACACTGGCCTGCCCCAAGTATTGGCCGATGAACTGGACGCAAAGTGGAGCGACGTCAGCGTGGAATTCGTCACCGGCCGTGATGCCTACCGCATGTCGGCCGCCTACGAACCGCCCCAGCAGTTTGTTGGCGCGTCAATGTCCATGACCATGCTGTTCCAGCGCTTGCGCACAGCCGGGGCGCAGGCACGCGATGCGCTCACGCAGGCCGGTGCAGCGCGTCTGGGCGTACGCGCCACGCAGTGCCATACCAGCGAAGGCCGCGTGATCCATTCCGCTACCGGACGATCTGTTTCCTATGGCGAAGTTGCCGCTGATGCCGCACACCTGCGTCTGGATCCGAACCCGCATCTCAAGAGCAACAACCAGCGCACCTTCATCGGCCAGAACATGAAGCGCCTCGACACACCGATGAAAGTCAACGGCAGCGCCGTCTTCGGTATCGACGTCCAGGTGCCGGGCATGCTGGTTGGCGCTGCGCGCATGGCGCCTGCTTACACCGGCAAGATTCTCAGCGTGCGCAACCAAGCGCAGATCCTTGCGCGTCCCGGTGTGCACGCGGTGGTCATCGGCACCACCTGGCCCAAGCCGGTGCCCAATACGGTCATCGTCGTTGCCGACAGCTACTGGATCGCGAAGCAGGCCGTCGATGCCGTCGAGCTGGAAATCGATCCGGGGCCGGGCATCCATGTCGACAGCAAAAAGATTCACGAACAACGCATGGCTGCCATGGATGACGACAAGGCTATCGTTGCCTCGCGCATCGGCAACACCAGGGCCATCTTCGACGCCAATCCCGGCAAGATGATCGAGGCGCACTACCACACGCCTTACATCGTGCATGCCTCGATGGAGCCGGTGGTAGCAACCGTGCATGTGCGCGACAACGACATCGAAGTCTGGGGCCCGATCCAGGGGCAGGACATGGTGCGCGAAACACTGGGTCGTGCCTACAAGATGGCGCCGGAAAAAGTCATCGTGCACACTAACTTCCTCGGCGGCAGTTTTGGCCGCAAATACGTTCCCGACTTTGTACTGCATGCCGCGCAGGCATCCAAGGCGGTGGGACGTCCGGTCAAGGTGATCCGCTCACGCGAGGGGGACATTCAGCATGGCTTCTATCGCCCAGGCGTATCCGCGCGCATGCGTGCGGTATTGGGCAAGGACGGCTACCCGACGGCTCTGCATGCGCGCGTGGTCGGACAGTCGCTGTACGGCATGATCAAGCAGGACAAGATGGCGGCTGCAGGCGGCTGGGATGAAACCATGGTCGAAGCCATCTACGATCTTGCTTACGGCGTGCCTAATCTGACCGTCGACGCCATCGATATCAAGCAGCCGATTCCGGTGAGCTTCATGCGCAGTGTTGGTAGTACGTCGAGCGTGTTCTTTCTGGAGAGCTTCATCAACGAGCTGGCCGACCAGGCCGGCATCGACGCCTATCGCTATCGCCGCAAACTGCTGGCACACGACAAGCTGGCGCTGGCGGTGCTGGACAAAACGGCAGTCGCTGCGGGCTGGGACAAGCCGCTGCCGAAGAACCGTCATCGTGGATTTGCCTTCAACTTGTACACCGGACGCGGTGGCGCCTTCGAGACCTATGTCGCCATGGCGGTCGAGATCGAATCCGGCAAAAACGGCATCAAGGTTAAGCGCGTGGTCTGCGGTGTCGACGCCGGCACCGCCATCAATCCGGGGCTGATCAAGGCCAACATCGAAGGTGGTATCGGCTTCGCGCTGACCAACACCTTCAAGAGCGAGATCACGTTCGCTGAAGGCGCTGCGGTGCAGAGCAACTTCCACGATTATCCGTTGCTGACGCTGGCAGAGATGCCGCATATTGACGTCGTCATCGTCAACAGCGACCGTCCTCCGCAAGGTTGTGGCGAAGTCGCACTGGCCCCTGTCGCCCCCGCAGTGGCCAGTGCGATCTTCAAGGCAAGCAAGCGTCGTCTGCGTTCCATGCCTTTGAAGTTGGATCAGGCATAGATCCGGCGCGCTTTTTGTTGCAGGCCGGGCCGCCGGATTTCCCGACGGCGGCCCGGTTTTTTTTAATCAAGGTGGAAGAGCGGCATCCCATGGACAGCATGGATCTGGAAGTATTGAAAGCAGCGCGCGTCTGGCTGGAGCATGGCCTGCGCTGCGAGCTGGTCACTGTGGCGAAAACATGGGGTTCCAGCCCGCGTCCGCCGGGATCGATGCTGGCACTGTGTGAAGACGGCCGCGTGGTCGGCTCGGTATCGGGCGGCTGCATCGAAGATGATCTGATCGCCTGTATCCGCCGGGAAGGCATGCAGCGCCGCGTGCCGGATATCCTGCGTTATGGAATCAACGCGGATGAGGCTCATCGTTTCGGATTGCCTTGCGGCGGCACCATCGAACTGGTGCGCGAGCCTTTGTCTTCGCGCAGCCGCATCGCCGAGTTGTTGCAGGCTCTGGAATCCCGGCAACTGATCGAACGCCGACTGCGCATCGACAGCGGTGAGGTAACGCTGACACTTCAATCCGGCAAGCAGGATTTGCCGGCGGAACTGGTCAGCATCCGCGGCAACAATGTCGTCACGCATCATGGTCCGCGCTGGCGTCTGCTGTTGATCGGCGCCGGGCAGCTGTCGGCTTTCCTGGCGCAGATTGCCGTTGGCATGGACTATCAGGTGAGTGTGTGCGATCCGCGCGAAGAGTTTCGCAGCGTGTGGCAGGTGCCGGGTGTGCCGGTGGTGCATGCGATGCCGGATGACCTGGTCATCGAGATGTGCCCCGACGCCTGTACCGCAGTGGTGGCGCTCACGCACGATCCCAAGCTGGACGATCTCGCGCTGATGGAGGCGTTGCGCTCGCCGGCCTTCTACGTCGGCGCCATCGGCTCACGCAACAACACCGCACGGCGCCGCGAACGATTGGCCCTGTTCGATCTCAGCGCAGCACAAATCGATCGTTTGCATGGGCCTGTGGGTTTGCCCATCGGCAGCAAGACTCCGGCGGAAATTGCCGTTTCCGTGATTGCCGAAATGACTGCAGTTCGTCACGGAATTGTTGTGCCATCTGCAATGAACCGAGCTTGGTGAACCACATTCTTTGTTTTTCTGCATCTGCTGCCAGGCGGCAACAATGATGTCGACCTCGTTCTTCTATTTCGCTATAACCCTTATTTTATAAGGCTTCCAGGGCAATCTCCATGCCTTGTTTGATCGTATTCACGATGTCTCTTTGCAAGCATTATTTCGCGAATCGAAATAGAGCATTGCTTCCTACCCCGTTTTTCTTTGCTGTTGCAACAAATAAGATGCTCTCCATGGTGAACGCAGTTATGAAACAGGACATTCGTGTGAATGTCCGGCTGGTGCAACACCCGTTGGAGTCAATCATGAACATCAAGAAAATTTCCGCTGCCGTCCTTATGTTGAGCCTTGCAGGTGCTGCGCTGGCAGAAGCACCTTATCCCGAAGATACCAAATTCGTTTCCACCAAGACACGCGCTGAAGTGATCGCCGAGTTGGCACAAGCCCGCGCCAATGGCGAATTGCCGATCAACGACGTGTCCTATCCCGATAAGTCGATTGCTTCTGCATCGACATCGACCAAGACACGTGCCGAAGTCATCGACGAGTTGAAGCAAGCCCGCGCCAACGGCGAACTGCCGATCAACGACGCTACTTATCCTGACAAGGCAATCGCCTCCGCACCGGTGTCGACCAAGACCCGCGCGCAAGTGGTTGAAGAACTGAAGCAGTATCAACAGGCGCACGCCAACCCAAGCTACGCTGAACTGATTTTCCTGCGTTAATTGTTGTTGCGCTGTTGCGTCGTCGCGTTGTTGTGTAGTGCGCAAGCAAAGTAAAAAGAGCCGGCAATGATGCCGGCTCTTTGTTTTCTGCTTTTCTGCTGTTGGTTCAGAGGCTGGAGATGAAAATCTTTTGCAGTAGTGTGATCAATTGCGCACGCTCGGCGTCATTGAGTGCCTCGGTCGCTTTTTCTTCCAGTTCGGCAGCGGTCTTTTCTGCCTTGACGCACATGCGCATGCCGGCGGTAGTCAGCACCAGCGTTTGCGAGCGGCGATCCTGAGGATTGCGCTGGCGCATCACGAGGTCGCGCTGTTCGAGGCGGTCAAGCAAGGTCGCCAGATTCGGCGGCGATACGTTGATGGCTTTCGACAGGCGCTTCTGGTTGATGTTGGGATTGGCCTTGAGCAGGCTCAGCACCGTGAAATCGACCGGACGCAGCTCGAACTTCGCCATGCGCTTTTCAAACAGCGGCATGATCGTGATGTAGGCGCGCCGGCAGTTATAACCGACCAGGCTCAGCAGGACGCTCTGGTCAAGCGGTGGTGCAGCGTCTGCCGTGTCGGCATCTTCTAGCTCAAATTCGGCCGGCTTTTTAGGCAGCATCGTGGTGGGTCAGATCGGATGGTATCGCCGGTACGCCGGCAGCCAGACAAGCGTTGATGACGCTGCAGAGCTGATGGGTTTCCGGAAACAGGAAGGCGAAATAATAGCACGCGCTGTCGCGCTTGCTGCCATAGAACAAGGGATCCGCAGCGTGTTTCTGCACCGCAGTGCGCGCCGCTTTCAGCCATAGCCACGCCATCGCTGCATGTCCTGTCAGACGCAACATTTCTTCGGCAATGAAATACGGCAGCTGTGGCGTTGTGACGTTTGCGGCAGCAATAGCGTGAGTAGTTTTCGCCAGATAGCGGGTCAGCTGCAGAAGCTGTTGTGTTTGTCCCGCAAACTCGCCATCGCCAATCTGCCCGACATCCTGCTCCACCATTGCAAGGAAATCCATCATGCGGCGGCCACCGTCGGCCAGTGCTTTTCGCAACAGAAAATCGATAGCCTGAATCTCGTTGCTGCCTTCATAAATCATGGTGATGCGCGCATCGCGCAGATACTGGTCAATGCCGGTCTCTGTCACATAGCCGTGCCCGCCGAATACCTGCAAGGCCTGGCTGGCGCTTTGAAAGCCGTTGTCCGTCAGCATCGCCTTGATGACCGGGGTGATGAATTCCAGTCTGTCGTGATGCCGGTGCCGTTGATCGGCGTCCTCATCGTGTTCCGACAGATCCAGCTGCAGACCGCTCCAGTAGGCCAGCATGCGGCCGCCTTCGATACGGCAACGCTGCGCCATCAGCAACTTTTGCACCGCCGGATGCATGACGATGGCATCTGCGGCAGTTGTTGTGGCGGTGCGAACCGGCGCGCGTGATTGCGTGCGCTCGTGTGCATAGGCTAGCGCGCGCTGATACGCCGCTTCGGCAATACCCAATCCTTGGGCACCCACGTGCAGACGCGCCGAATTCATCATCACGAACATCGCCGCCAGTCCGCGTCCTTCGACACCGACCAGCCAGCCGGTGGCATTCTCGAAATGCATGCTGCAAGTGGCGCTGCCGCGGATACCCATCTTGTGTTCGATGCCGGTGCAGTGCACTTGATTGCGCGTGCCATCCGGTAAGAACTTGGGAACCAGAAACAGCGATAGTCCCTTGCTTCCGACCGGCGCGTCGGGCAGGCGTGCCAGCACGAGATGGACGATGTTGTCCGTCATGTCCTGTTCGCCGCCGGAGATGAAGATCTTGTCGCCACTAAGCCTGTAGCTATCGTCGCCTTGCTTGACTGCCCGCGTACGCAGCAGGCCAAGATCGCTGCCTGCATGCGCTTCGGTCAGGCACATCGTCGCCAGCCATTCGCCACTGACGATTTTTTCCAGATAGCGCGCCTTGAGCGCATCGCTCGCATGCGCGCTGAGACAGGCATAGGCGCCGTGCAGCAATCCGGGATACATGGTCCAGCCATGATTGGCGGCACTCAGCATTTCGAACAGTGCACAGTTCAGCAAATGCGGCAGACCTTGTCCGCCGTATTCGCTTGCACAGGCCAGTGCCGGCCAGCCGGCTTCGCAGAACTGGCGGTAAGCGTTGGCGAAGCCGGTCGGCGTTTGCACTTCACCGTCGGTAAAGCGGCAACCTTCCAGGTCACCACCGGCATTGATCGGCGCGACCACTTCGGCGGCGAAGCGTCCGGCTTCTTCCAGCACCTGCTTCATCAGATCGAGGTCGACATCGGCATGCGCCTGAAGCGCTGACAGTTGCGCCGGCGCACCCAGCAAATCGTTAAGCACGAACGCCATGTCGCGCAAAGGCGGGTGATAGCTCATCGGGGCAGCAGAATCAGTTCAGCAGATAGGCGTCGTATACCACCGCATTGCCCAGGCGCATCGCATAGCCGACGCCCATGGCGCGATTGAGCCAGTCGTATTTCTTGGAGGCGGTTTCAAAGTTCATGTACAGGCGGAAAGTATATTTGCTGGGGTCGACCGGCTTGCCTTTGGCGACCTCGGCCATGACTTCCGGCGGGCCGTAACGCACGCCACGGGTTTGCAGATAGACCAGTTCGCCGTCGTCCATCTTCAACAGATAGCGGGTGTCGATGATCGCCAGGCCATCGGCGGTGACCGTCTGCCAGTCAGCGCCGTTGTTGAGGATCTCACCATTGATCAGTGGGCCTTTGAAGTTGCCACCGGTGATCGGGATGATGCGGCGTTTGCCGAGGTCGGAAGTCTTGCCCAGTTCCCAGATCGGCGCGACCAGATCGACCGAGAAGCGCGCCATGAACGTCAGGTTGGGTTTGGGCGGATTCATGGTGTTGCTGTCGGCGTCGCTGGCAGCGACCGCCTGATTTGCCAGCGATGCCATCAGGCCGGCGGCCAGTAGCAGGGATTGCAGCAGCAGAATGATTTTTTTCATTTTTGTCTCCTCGTGGATGGATGAATGGAAGCGTTCTAGTGTTTTCCAAAACCCAGATACGCTTGAATCACCTGGCTGTCATTCGCCAGTTTTTCTGATTCGCCCTGCATGGAAATCTGCCCCAGCTCCAGCACATAGCCATAGTCGGCCACCTGCAGGGCGGCACGTGCATTCTGTTCGATCAGCAGCACGGCAAGCCCGGTCTGGCGTAGTTCGGAGACGATCTGCAGGATTTCTTTGACGATACGCGGCGCCAGTCCCAGGCTTGGTTCGTCGAGCATCAGCAGATCCGGCTTGGCCATCATGGCGCGGCCGATAGCGAGCATCTGGCGCTCACCGCCCGACAGCGTGCCGGACAACTGCGTGCGCCTCTCCTTCAGGCGCGGGAACAGTTCGAACACGGTTGCCAGTTGATCCATCGGTTGTGCATGGCCTAGCCGCACGCGGCGAAATCCGCCCAGCAGCAGGTTGTCTTCCACCGTCATGGTGGAAAACAGTTCGCGCCGTTCCGGCACCAGCGCGATGCCTGCCATCACACGTTGCTCCAAGCTTGTGCGCTCGACCGCCTTGCCACGATAGTGGATGCCGCCCTGCGACGGCAGCACGCCCATGATGGCGTTGAGCAGCGTCGATTTTCCGGCGCCGTTGGGGCCGATCACCGTGGCGATGCTGCCGCGCTCCAGCTTGAGGTCGATGTCGTACAGCGCCTGCACCTTGCCGTAGCTGGCGCATAGTTGTTTTACTTCAAGCAGAGGATTGCCTGATGTGTCGTTCACTGCATTGTTCACTTGGTCGTTCATTCGATTCCACCCAGATACGCTTCGATCACAGCGGGATGCTGCTGGATTTGTTCCGGCGTGCCTTCCGCAATCTTGGCGCCGAATTCCATCACCACGATATGATCGGTCAGCTGCATGACGAACTCCATGTCGTGTTCCACCAGCAGGATGCTCATGCCGCTTTCGCGCAGTTCTTGCAAGACTTTGCTGAGTGCCTGCTTCTCCAGATGACGCAGGCCGGCGGCTGGTTCGTCGAGCAACAGCAGCAACGGATCGCAGCACAGCGCGCGGGCGATTTCCAGAATGCGTTGCTGGCCGAGCGCGAGATTGCCGGCTTGTTCGTGCATCAGATGCTGCAGGCCGACACGGGTGAGAGCGCGTGCCGCTTCGTTGAGCAGCTCCTGTTCTTCCTTGCGCTCCAGATGCAGCATGGCATTGACGGTATTGCGTACGAAGCCTTGCTCGCTGCGCAGGTGCGCGCCGAGGGCGACGTTTTCCAGTGCCGACATGCTCGGCAGCAATTTGACGTGCTGGAAGGTGCGTGCAATGCCGCGTGTGGCGATGGCGCGTGAATGCAAGCCGGTGATGTTCTCTGTATTGAAGGTCACGCTGCCGCCGGAAGCATGCAGCAAGCCGGTCACCAGGTTAAAGGTGGTCGACTTGCCAGCGCCGTTGGGGCCGATCAAGCCGACGATCTCTCCGGCCTTGACGCCGAAGGAGACATCGTTGACTGCCACTAGTCCGCCGAAACGTTTGGAGATCTGTTCGACCTGCAGGAGCGGACTTCCCTTGGCCGGCACCTCGCGTCGAGCGATGGTTGATGCGGCCGGTTGCAGCACGGGTTTCTTCACTGGCGGCACGAGGCGCGCGGCGAGGGCGCAGATCCATGGCCACAAGCCGCCGCGTGCATATTTCAGCAACAGGATCAGGATTACGCCGAACACGATGCTCTCGTAGTTGCCGCCACTACCCAACAGCGCCGGCAACAACACCTGCAATTGATCGGCCAGCAGTTTCAACACACCTGCTCCGAGCAGTGCACCCCACACGTGAGCGATGCCGCCGACCACTACGATGAACAGATATTCAATCCCCATCGCCAGACTGAATGGCGAGGGATTGACGGTACGTTGCATATGCGCAAACAGCCATCCCGAGACCGACGCCAGCAAGGCCGCCAGCACGAAGATCAGGATCTTGTAGCGGCCTGTGTCGACGCCCATTGCTTCGGCCATGGTGCGGCCGCCCTTGAGCGCGCGGATGGCACGGCCTGCACGCGAGTCGAGCAGATTCAGCGCCAGCCAGGTCGCACCCAGCACGATGGCCCAGATCAGGAAATACAGATGACGTTCCTGCGCGAGATCGAAGCCGAACAATTGCAGAGCCGGGATGCCGGCGATGCCGTCGTATTTACCCAGCCATTCCACCTTGCCGAACAGGAAATACAGACTGATGCCCCAGGCAATGGTCGCCAGCGGCAGGTAGTGGCCGGACATGCGCAGCGTGATGCGGCCCAGCACATAAGCAGACATGCCAGTGATCAGCAAGCCGATCGGCAGCGTCAGCCAGGGCGACACGGCGCAGGCGGTCGTCAGATAAGAGGTGGTGTAAGCACCGATACCGACGAAAGCCGCCTGGCCGAACGAGGTCATGCCGCCGATGCCGGTCAACAGCACCAGGCCGATGGCGACCAGCGCATACAGACCGATATAGTTGGCCTGGATGATCCAGAACTGCGGCGTCGGCAGCAGAGGAAATACCACCACTGCCAACAGCAGGATGAGGGAAAGGATTTTTTTCTGTGATTGCATGATGTTCATCGCTGGCTTATTCCTCATCTTCGTCATGCGCCGGCGCGACGAACGAACGCCACAACAATACCGGCAGCAGAGACATGAAGACGATCACTTCCTTGTAGTCGCTGGCCCAGAAGGAGCTGAAGGATTCCAGTAAGCCGACGAACACCGCGCCGCAGGCCGCCAGTGGAAAACTGGCCAGCCCGCCGATGGTGGCCGCGACAAAACCTTTCAGGCCGATCAAAAACCCGGAGTCGTAAAAAATGGTGCTCATCGGCCCGATCAGCACGCCCGACAATGCACCGATGAAGGCCGCAACGGCAAAGCTGATCTTGCCCGCCAGCGTGGTCGAGATACCCATGAGACGCGCACCGAGGCGATTGACAGCTGTTGCGCGCAAGGCCTTGCCATACAGCGTGCGGTCGGAGAACAACCACAAGGCCACCAGCAGCGCGAGCGCCGCGAGGATCACGACCACCGTTTGTGCACTCAAGGTCACCGCACCGAACGACCAGCGGCTATCCCAGAACGCCGGTGTGCGGAAACCTTCTGCGCCGAAGAACACCAGGCCCAGTCCCGTCATCGCCAGATGGATACCGACCGAGACGATCAGCAGCACCAGTACGCTGGCATCGGCCAGCGATTCATACACCACCTGATACATCAGCGGGCCGAGTGCCGTGATCAGCAGCAGCGTCAATGCCACTTGCACCGGCAACGCAAATTGCTGTGGTGCTGCCCATGCCACTAACGCGGAGATCAGGACGGGGGCGAGTAGATTTTTGGCGATACAGCGTACGATGCCGGTACGTTGTCCGCTACGTAATAACGCGGTTATCTGCATGCCGGTGGCGCAGACGGCCAGCAATAGCAACAGCCACACCGGGCCCGGCACCACGCCCTGTTGCAGCATCGCCAGTGTGAGTGCGCCGAAGGCGACAAATTCGCCCTGCGGAATGAACAGGATGCGCGTCACCGCAAACACCAGCACCAGGGCAATCGCAATGAGCCCGTAGACGATGCCGTTGGTCAGGCCATCGAGCAACAGGATGGCGGCAATAGAAGAATCCATGAAAGAAACGGTTCCGGTTAACTGTTAAGTCAGGCGTAAATCACACGCGGTGAAACAAGAGAGAGCAAGCAAGAAATGAAGAGAACGCCGGAAGATGTCCGCACCGAGTACCTACGTCTTCCGGCATTGCTTCTTAAGGTGCTGCCGCTTTCCAGTTGCCGTTCTGAATCGTCAGCATGATGCGTGCATCGTCGCCCAGGCCGAAGTGATCCTTGGCGGTGTAGTGCATCGTGCCTTGAGAGATCTGGATGTTGCCGGAATTTTCCAGCGCGTCCTTCAGTGCAGCGCGGAAGGCAGGTGTGCCCGGCTTGGCCTTCTTCAGCGCTTCCGGTACCACGCGTTGCAACACCAGTTGCGCGTCGTAGATGTGTGCAGCGAACAGGTTGCGCGTGCCGGCGCCATATTGTTTTTCATAGCGCGTCACGAAGTCGGTTGCCAACTTCTTCGACGGGTTGCTGTCGGGCAGCGCCTCCGGCACCACGGCTGGGCCGGACACCACGAACGAACCTTCGACATCCTTGCCGCCAAGGCGGATCAGGTCGCGCGAGGCGGCGCTGTGAGTCTGGTAAATCTTGCCCTTGTAGCCGCGCTCGATCAGTGCCTTGTGCGGCATTGCCGCGCCACTGCCGGATGCCACCACCAGCACGGCGTCAGGGTTGGAACTGACCACGCGCAATGCCTGCGCTGTGACGCTGGTGTCGGCACGGCCGAAGCGTTCTGCGACCGTCATGTTGATACCGGCTTGCTTGGTCAGGCGTGCGGTTTCCTTGAGCCAGTTTTCACCGTAAGAATCCGAGTAGCCGAGGAAGGCGAAGGTCTTCACGCCATGCTTCTTCATGTGATCAACCACGCCGCCGGCCATGACGGCGGTCGACTGCGGCAGGCGGAAAGTCCAGGCGTCCTTGCCCTCTGGTGTCTCAATCGGCGAGATCGCCAGTTGCACGGTCTGTGTCTCCAGGGCGACGTCGGCGATCGCCAGGGTCGGCGGTACGGCGGCCGAGCCGATGATCATGTCGACCTTGTCTTCGGCAATCAGGCGGCGTGCGTTCTTGCTGGCCTGGGTCGGATCGGTGGCATCGTCGAGAATGATCAGTTTGACCTTTTCACCGCCGATGGTGTCGGGCCACAAGGCGAAGCCGTTCTTGGCTGGAATGCCAAGGCCGGAGCCTGGCCCCGTCAGCGACATGATCACGCCGATGGTCAGTTCCGCATGCGCCTGTTGTGCGATCAGACCTGAAAATGCCATCGCCGAGGCGAGCACCGTTGCTTTCAATATTTTCTTCATCTCCGTCTCCTTTTTTATAAATACTCTGGATCGATTTTGTTACTTACCAAGCACCTAACTGCAAAGTTCTCTGATGTCTTCCGGTATGGGTATTGCCTTGATACGCGCCGGATCTTCCGGGTGGCGGATGGCGAACACGCGGGTGTCGCGGCCTTCCGACAGCAGCACGCCGTCGCGCTTCAATTGATGCAGCATGACGAAAGTCTTGGCGTTCCACTCGACCACCGAGGTATGCACTTCGACCTTGTCGCCATAGGTTGCCGGCTGGATGAAGCGCGACCCGATGTCGACCACTGGCGTGCCGATGATGCCATGGCTCTTCTCCGTATCGCGCCAGGCCGGTACGCCGCAGGTGCGGAAGAAATTACGCGACGAGGCGTCGTACCAGCGGAAAAAATTGGGAAAGAAAACGATGCCCGCCGGATCGCAATCGCCGAACTCGACATTGACGGGATACACCACAACTTTTGACATGCTGACTCCTGAATGGGTTGAACGAACTAGCGAGGCGGCAGGCGTAATGCGCCGTCGAGGCGAATCACTTCACCGTTGAGCGAAAGATTGCCGACGATGTGCACAGCCAGTTGTGCGAATTCCTCAGCCTTGCCGAGACGCTTGGGGAAGGGGATCGATGCCGCCAGCGATTGCTGGACTTCTTCCGGCAGCTTGTACAGCAGCGGTGTCAGGAACAGGCCCGGTGCAATCGTCATCACGCGTACGCCGAACTGCGCGAGGTCGCGCGCCAGCGGCAAGGTCAGCGAGGTGATGCCGCCTTTCGATGCTGCATAGGCAGCTTGCCCGATCTGGCCGTCGTAGGCTGCCACCGAAGCAGTCGCGACGATCACGCCGCGCTCGCCGTCTTCCAATGGCTCTTGCGCGATCATCTCTGCGGCGGCGAGACGGATCATGTTGAAGGTGCCGATCAGATTGACGTTGATGATGCGGCTGAAATCTTCCAGCGGCATGGCGACACCGTCTTTTCCGACCAGGCGTTTGGCGCCACCGATGCCGGCGCAGTTGATCAGGATGCGCGCCGGGCCGTGTGCGGCACGTGCGGAAGCGAGCGCAGCTTCGACGCTGGCGGTGTCGGTGATGTCGCAGGCTGCGGCGTGGCCGCCGACTTCTTTTGCCAGCGCCTGCGCGCCTTCAATGTTCACATCGAGGATGGTCACGCGCGCACCGCCCTGCGCCAATTGACGCACCACTTCGGCGCCGAGTCCGGAAGCGCCGCCGGTGACCAGTGCTGCTTGCCCTTGTAATTTCATGTCGCGTTCTTTCGCAGATTATTGGTTGGAAGCGGCTGGATTTTCCAGCAGCAGCGCGATGCCTTGTCCGCCGCCGATGCAGGCCGATGCGATGCTGTAGCGCGCGCCACGTTTATGCATTTCGCGTGCTGCGGTAATGGAAAGGCGCACGCCGGTTGCCGCCAGCGGATGGCCGAGTGCAATCGCGCCGCCGTTGACATTGAGCTTGCTGCGGTCGAGGCCGAGTTCGCGTTCGACAGCGATGACTTGCGCACCTTGCGCTTCATTGATTTCGAAACAGCCGATGTCATCCAGCGTCAGGCCGTTGCGTTCCAGCAGCAGGCGGATTGCAGGCGCCGGGCCGATGCCCATGATTTCCGGCGGGACGCCGACCACGGCTGCAGCGACCACACGCGCCAGCGGTGTGCAGTTGTGACCGCGCAGGTAGCTGCCCGACGCGATGATGGTTGCCGCAGCGGCATCCACCAGTGCAGAACTGTTGCCGCCGGTTTGTACGCCGTCGGGATAGAGCGTGCGCAGCTTGGCCAGTACTTCCACCGGCGACGGGCGCGGATGGGTGTCGGTTGCTGCTTCGGTGACTTTGCCCTGAAGCTTCAGATGGCGATCGTTATAGCCGTCGAGCTTGAAGGTCTCGTTGACCACCGGTACGATCTCGTCAATGTGGAAGCCTTCCTGCTGCGCACGCACGGCGCGGTCAAACGAGAGCGCGGCGTATTCGTCCACTTCGCGACGTGTGATGCCGTATTTTTTCGCAAGATTTTCTGCGGTCTGCGGCATGGTGATGCCGGGCGCCGGATCGATCAGCGCCTCCCACATGTAATCCTGAAATTCCACCGGTGCGCCGAGACGAAAGCCGCCGCGATGCGAAAAGGCGGCAATCGGATTGCGAGTCATCGATTCCGAACCGACCACCAGTGCGGTATCGGTATAGCCGCGCTCGATCTGATCACCGGCTTGACGGATCAATTCAAAGCCGGTGCCGCAGATGCGCTGCACCATGATGGCCGGCACGTCGATCGGCACACCTGCGTACAAACCGATGTGACGCGGCAGCATGTATTGGAAACAATCGCCCGGTGCCATGTTGCCGGCGATGACGGAGCCAATGTCGGCAGCCGGCACACCGGTGCGTTTGAGGATTTCGCGTGCGACCTTGATGCCCATGTCGGTCGGCGATAGCTGCGAGAAGGTGCTGCAATAATCCACCATTGGCGTACGCACGCCGCCCAGCATCCAGACGTCGTCGAAGTTGGAATAGAAGGCTTTCTTTGCCATGTTGCTTATGCTCCCTTGGTTCCCTGATGGCCGGATGCGGCGGCGTTGTTGCCGCCAGCAAGCGGATGCGGTTTGAGGATGGCCGGATTGATGTCGGCATACAGCGCCTCCACCAGATCGGCACGATGCGTCAGCACCGCGCGTTGGTTGATGGAGCCCTTGTCGGTGATTTCGCCCTTGTCGAACGACGGCGGTTCGACCAACACCAGTGCACGGGCGACGCGGGATGCGCTGCCGGTAGCGTGCTGCTGCAAGCGCTGCAAGACGTTGCTGAAGAAATCGCGCACCGGTTGCGCGGCGACGATCTCTTCTCGCGAGACGCCCGCAGGCAGTCCTGCAAGTTGACGGCAGCGTTCGAGGTTGGGCACGATCAGCATGCCGACTTCATTGCGGTCGTGGCCGGTGATGACGGCGTCTTGCAGATACGGTGCGCCTTCATGCGCGATGACGGCGCGCAGCGGCCCGACGCTGACCCAGGTACCGGTATACAGCTTGAAATCTTCGGCTACGCGGCCGTCGAACATGAAGCCGAGATCGTGATTGGACGGATCCAGCCACTTGACCGCATCGCCAGAGCAGAAGAAACCTTCTTCATCGAAGGCCTCTTTGGTCTGCTCCGGTGCGCGCCAGTAACCCGGCGTGACGTTGGGGCCACGATAGCGGATTTCCATCTTGTCGCCGTTGGGCACCAGCTTGATTTCCATACCGGGCGTCGGGATGCCGATCTGGCCGGAGCGTACCTGTTCTTCCACCACAAACAATGCCGACGGTGCAGTCTCGGTCATGCCCAGGCCGCAGGACATCACGATACGTTCGCCGCAGGCGGCTTCGGCGGTGGCGTGCAGCTTGTCCCACACCGGTTGCGCCAGTGCGGCACCGGCGTAGAACTGCATCTTCAGACGGCTGTAAAACTTCTCGCGCAGGGCGGGATCTTTTTCCAGTGCATGGGCGATGCCCTCCCAACCAATCGGGACGTTGAAGTAAATCGTCGGTGCGATTTCACGCAGGTTTTGCAGCGTGGTGGCGAGACCTTGCGGCGTCGGCTTGCCATCGTCGATATACATGGTGCCGCCGTTGTAGAGCACGATGCCGACGTTATGGTTGCTGCCAAAGGTATGGTTCCACGGCAGCCAGTCAATCAGCACCGGCGGTTCTTCACCGAGGAAAGGAAAAGTCTGCACGATCATCTGCAGATTGCTGCAAATCATGCGCTGGGTATTGATTACCGCCTTCGGCAACTTGGTCGAGCCCGAGGTGAACAGGAACTTGGCGATGGTGTCCGGCGTGGTGGCGTCATGCGCGCGTTCGACCGCGTCGGTAATCGGCGTGACGGCCAGCTCGCTGTAGAGCGTGGTGCTGCGTGTGGACGATGGCGCCTCGGTGGCGACGAACTCGATATCGCTGGTGGCGACCGCATTGACGGCGGCGGCGAACTTCTCGCCATGCGCAGCGAAGATCATGCCGGGCGTCAGCAAGTTGACTGCGTGGCGCAGCTTGGCGTAATCCTTGGACAGCAGTGAATACGCCGACGATACCGGCGCATACGGCACGCCGACATAGTGGCAGGCCAGCGCGAGCATGGCGTGTTCGAGATCGTTTTCCGACAGAATCAGCAAGGGACGTTCCGCCGACAGGCCGCGATTGAGTAAGCCCTGGCCGATGTGGCGCGCAGTCTGCAGTGCCTGCGCATACGTGATGTGCTGCCAGACGCCATTGGCGTCGCGTTTGGCCATGAAGCTGACGTCGGGAGTTTTTGCAGCCCAGTATTTCAGCTTGTCGCTCAGGCGCGCCGGATAGTCTTGCAATGCCTGCCGGGTCTTGACGATACGTTGACCGTCTTGGGTATCGACGACGTCAACGCCGCTGATGCCGAATCGTACGCTGCGATAGCGTGGTGTTGTGCTCATACATGTCTCTTAATTTTTTATCGGAACTGCTTTGTATGGGGCCGCGAATTGTCGAGAAAGCTTAGCTGCTGCGCTCCACCTTGTTCATCTTCAGATCGAGGAACGCGGCAAGCCTGCCCTTGGTTTCCGGATCGCTGCCGGCGACTGCGGCCATGAGCGACTCCGTCACCAGGCCATCCTGGATCGATTGGTCGGCGATACGCGGCAATACATGCGTCACGCCGTAATTGGTCATCGGCGCGTTCTTGGCGATGCGTGCTGCCAGCTCCATCGCTTTTTCCATGCCTTTGCCGGCAGCGGTGAGATATTGCGAGATACCGGCCTGGTGACCTTCCTGTGACGACAGCACGCGGCCGGTCAGCATCATGTCGCTCATGCAGGCAACGCCGACCAGACGCGAGATGCGCACCGATCCGCCGCCGCCGACGAACAAGCCGCGTTGTCCTTCCGGCAAACCGTAGAAGGCGCTGTCTTCGGCTACACGGATATGCGCCGCGGAAGCCAGTTCCAGTCCGCCGCCGATGACGGCGCCGTGCAGTACGGCGATCACCGGCACGCCGCCGAATTGCACGCGCTCGAAGGCGGCATGCCACATGCGTGAGTGGTACATGCTTTCGCTGGTGTCGCGCTCGCGCAGTTCGGAGAGATCGAGGCCGGCGCAGAAATGGTCGCCGTGACCGCGGATCACCGCGACCTTGATTTCCGGCGGGAAGGATTCGAAGCAGCGTTGGATTGCGCGCACCAGCTGATCGCTCAGCGCATTGCGCTTGGCGACGCGGTTGATGGCAACGACGGCAATCGCGCCGTCGTAGTGAATGTCGAGAAGATCGTCAGAATGATTCGTCATGGCCAGCCTGTTGTTGGTGCTTGTGCACTGAGGGTGTCGCTTGCTTTTGGCTTGCTTTCATCCAGCTTGCCTTCAGCTTGTTTGTCTCGAGATTGCTCGGCAGGGATACCGGCAATTACTTATAAGTTATAACTGTTATTTAGTATAAGTATGTAAACAGCAAATGCAAGCGCTAACCAATGCAAGCAGCCCATTGAAAGCGTAAAACAGGGCGGCTACCGAACAACGTAATGCCGCTTGTGGCGTGGTTTGCAGCGATGCGTCCATGCTGCACTGCATCGAGATTGCCGTGCAGAAGATCTGTTTGGCGGTAACACACGGGCTGCTACGCAAGTCTTCCGGGCGAAAAAAACGCCGGTGTGCATTGCATCACCGGCGTTCTGGTTTTCTTCAATTGTCGCGGCCGACTAGTGTGACGAGTCGGCCTATTTTCCGGTGTCTTTCACGTTGAGGAATTTATCGAACTCGATGTTGTAGACCTCGTTGCCGACTTTCTCCACCTTGCGTACATACACCGTTTGCACGATGTCGCGTGTTGCAGGATCAATCGAGATAGGACCGCGCGGGCTGTTGAGCTTGATGTTCTTCAGGATCGCCATGGCCTTGTCGCCGTCGATGTTGCCATTGAGCTTCTTCGACACTTCGTAGATTGCCGCCATGCCGTCATAGGCGGCCACTGCCATGAAGTTGGGACGGCCACCGTTAGGATTCGCTGCGGCATAGCTCTTCAGGAATGCCTTGTTCTCCGGCGAGTTGTGCGCCGCCGAATAGTGGAACGTTGTGATTACGCCCAACGTCGCATCGCCCATCGCCGGCAGCACATGATCGTCGGTCAGGTCACCGGTAGCGATGACCTTGATGCCCGCTTCGGCCAGGCCGCGTTCGCGGTAGCCCTTCATGAAAGCAATACCTTGCTCGCCGGCCGGAACAAAGATGAAAACGGCTTCCGGCTTGGCATCCTTGATGCGCTGGATGTACGGTGCGAATTCAGGATTGCGCAGCGGTACGCGGATCGATTCGATCACCTGGCCGCCACCGCCCAGCAGGTTGGTCTTGAAGGCGGTTTCGGCATCGATGCCCGGGCCGTAGTCGGCGACTAGCGTTACGACTTTCTTGATGTTGTTCTTCAGCGCCCAGGTCGCCATCGGACCGGACACTTGCGGCAGTGTCATCGAAAAGCGCGCGATGTAGTTCGACTTGGTGGTGATGATCGATGTTGCTGCGTTCATGATGATCATCGGCTTCTTGGCTTGCTCGGCGATCGGCGCCACGGCCAAGGCTTCCGGTGTCAGGCCGAAGCCGGCGAGGAAGTCGACCTTGTCACGCACTACCAATTCTTGCGCCAGACGCTTGGCGATTTCAGGTGATGGTCCGGTGGTGTCCTTGACGATGATCTGGATTTTCTTGCCGGCGACGGTATCGCCGTTCTGCGCCATGTAAGCCTTGATGCCACCTTCCATTTGTTTGCCGTAGTCGGCGAAGGGGCCGGAAAAAGCTGCGATCAGACCGATCTTGATCGTGTCTGCCGCCTGCACGTGTGCGGCAGCAAAAAAGTTCACCCCCGCGAGCATTGCCAGCAATGCCGATTTTTTAAACTTCATGTTTGTCTCCTTCGATACGTTGTCGTTGCGTGGCGCATCTGATGCCTGATACGGACTGCGCACGCGATTTTTCAATCTTGAGCTGTGATTTTTTCATCTGCCGCAGCGCTGAATGCCTTGCCGGAAGAGCGTTGTAGACGTGTTGTACAAGGTCTGTCACTTCGCGCTGCCCGGCAGGAAATTTTTCTTGTCGCTGGATTTTAGCTGTTGCTTGCAGACGACGCTGTCGAAAATTTTCTGCTTTACGCATTCTTGACAAGCTTCAGCGAGAACAATAGTATCGCAACAAGCGTTCGGTAACCAACATCTTGTTCGGTGATCGAACATTAAATAAAAATGAAATAACAGAGACGAAACGTTCAATGCCTCTTCAGGCAGAGAACCGATCAAGTAGACATTTGCGGCATTGCAGGATTTCGCCGACGTTTGTCGGCAACGCTTAGGCAGCAACAGCACGAACAGCAACATCTCAACGTCTTCCGTTCATCAATCGGAAGACGGACTGAACGCATCCCTGCGAAACCCGCGGAAGCCCGTGTTCGGCCACACAGAATCCACGTATCGACACCGGGGAGGGAGCACGACGCACGTCCGCAGTCCTTGGACATGCCAAGTCTTCCAGTAACATCAAGAAGTCGGGAGCAGAGCCAAAAAATCGCAAGATTGGCAACACCAACAAGACGAACTTAAAAATTTTCACGTTTCAGGAGGAGGCACAATGAAGAAGACAATTTGCAGCGCAATCGCGCTGATGGGTGCAATGGGTGCAGTGTGTACAGGCAATGCGATGGCGCAGAGCTCGGTCACCATATACGGTATCGTCGATACCGGCGTGGTCTACACCACCAACGCCAACGCTGCCGGCAACTCGGTGTTCAAGATGCCGTCGCTGACCGGTTCGTTCCCGTCGCGTATCGGTTTCAAAGGTTCGGAAGATCTGGGCGGCGGGCTTGAAGCCATGTTTGTACTGGAAGCCGGCTTTGCACCGGACACTGGTTCAATGGGACAAGGCAATCGTCTGTTCGGCCGTCAATCGCTGGTTGGCCTGAAGAGCAATACCTGGGGCCAGATCATGCTGGGCCGTCAGGTCAACATGACCTACATCTCCATGCTGAAAACGGACGTGATGGGTCCGAACATTTTTGCGATCGGCAGCATCGACGGCTACCTACCAAATGCACGCAGCGACAATTCCATCGGCTACCTGGGCAACTTCTCCAACTTCACCGTCGGCGCGACATACAGCTTCGGCCGTGATACCTCGGCAACCGGCGGCCCTGCTGCAACAGGCTGCGCGGGCGAAGTGGCCGGCAATTCCAAGGCTTGCCGCCAGGTCACGGCGCTGGTCGGCTATGACAACAAATCGTTCGGCGTGACTTCATCCTATGACATCCTGTACGGCAATACCGGCGCAGCCGGCGGCCTGACCAGCAGCGACAACACTGACCAGCGCGTGACCCTGAACGGTTTCGTCATGATCGGCGACACCAAGATCGGTGCCGGCGTGGTTGATCGCCGCACGCGTGCCGCCGGTGCGGTCAATACCAACTCCGACCTGTATTACCTGGGTGCGAGTGTGCCGCTGTCGACAGCGCTGGTGCTGGACGCACAGGTCGCCAAGCTGAACGTCAAGAGCAGCCCTAACGACGTGACCCTGATGGTCGGCCGCCTGACCTACAACCTGTCCAAGCGTACTGCGCTGTACACATCGCTGGGCTACCAGAAAAACGGCGGCACTTCCGCTTTAGCGATCGATGCAGGCGGTACCGTTGGTGCGGGCAAGAATCAGTTGGGCGTGATGTCGGGTATCCGTCACACTTTCTGATGCGAGTCTGATAGCGTTTCAAGGAAATCTTGAGGAGGATGGCGCGCCACTGAGCAGGGCGCGCCGTAGCATCGACAGCGGCTCACGCTACTGTCTTCAATCCGGCGCACTGCAAGGTCCGCCGGATTTTTTGTGTCTGCTTATGGCAGCAACACGGACAACTCTTGCGAGCCGCGCAGCAGCACAGGAAGAAACTCTTCTTCCATCTGGCGGCGGCTGACGCGGGCCGCTTGCGCACCGACGTTCAATGCTGCCAGCACGGAGCCGGATGCACCACGTACCGGTACGGCGATAGAACGCAAGCCGACTTCCAGTTCTTCATCGATCACGGCATAGCCGGATTCGCGCACCTCGGCGAGGATCTCACGCAGGCGCTTTTGCGACACCACGGTCTTGTCGGTGAAGGCGCGCAGCTTTACCTTGTCGAAGTACGCCTTCAACGTATCTTCAGACATGTGCGCCAGCATCACGCGGCCGAGCGAGGTGCAATACGCAGGCAGACGGCTGCCGGTATTGAGCGCAACCGACATCACGCGCGCGGTGGCCGAGCGTGAGACATACAGCACTTCATTGTCATCCAGCACCGCCAGCGAGCAGGACTCGTTGAGCGTACGCGTGATGTTGTTCAGGCAAGGCTGGGCCGATACGGTCAACGGCGTCGACGACAGGTAGGAATAACCCAGCGTCAGAATCTTCGGACGCAGCGAAAAATTGTTCACCTCGGAATCGGCATAACCCAGTTGCTTCAGCGTATGCAGACAACGGCGCACCGCCGCGCGCGGGATACCGGTCTTTTGGCTGATCTGCGCAATCGTCAGCGTGCGCCGCGTATCGCTGAAAGCGCGCACCACCGCCAGGCCGCGCGCCAGCGAGGTCATGAAGCTGGGATCAGTGAGCGCGTCGATTTCTTCAGCGATGGTGAGCTCCTTTTCTTCGGCCTGTTCTGCGGTCGGAACAGCGGCCGAAGCAGCGGCGCCGGCGTCCATCTTGCCGGATTTTGCCGCAGGCTTGCGGGTCTTTGCTGGAGCAGGTGTCTTGGTCATAGGCATTCAAAAAATGACGATAAGTAACTATGGCAACGATGTGAGGATGAACAGCAGCGCGGAGAGCGCAGAGCGCGACGGTGCCGGGTTGTCCGCGATTCTAATATGTTGTGCGGACATCGCACAGACCTGCCTGTTTGTTCTTGACGCAGGAAGGCGGGTATCGCTACACTAATGTGTGCGAAAAACAAACATTAGTTCGTTTATCGCACAAATAGATTGTACCTAAAAGAATTCAGGCGCGCACGCATTTTGACTCTCCAGCAGAGCGAAAACAGCGGTTGGAAAAGCGCAGGAGCATAGAAAAATAAAGGCGGAGACAAGCCATTCCGGGAAGTACGGCAGTAGCGACATACAGTCGCCACCTATGCCGGACTATCGCGGAACCATTTTCATGCATTTGCTGTTCAACGAACGGATTCACGAAAGAGACGCAACGTGATCGACAAAATTACTGAGTCACTGGAACAAGCCGTGGCTGATATCCATGACGGCGCAACCGTCATGATCGGCGGCTTCGGCAATGCCGGCATGCCGGCGGCGCTGATCGATGCGCTGATTGCACAAGGCGCGCGCGACCTGACCATCGTCAACAACAACGCCGGCAACGGTGACACCGGGCTGGCCGCATTGCTCAAGGCCAAGCGCGTGAAGAAGATCATTTGTTCCTTCCCACGCCAGACCGATTCCTACGTGTTCGACGCGCTCTACCGCGCCGGTGAAATCGAGCTGGAACTGACGCCGCAAGGCAACCTGGCCGAGCGCATCCGCGCCGCCGGCGCCGGCATCGGCGGTTTCTTCTCGCCGACCGGCTACGGCACCATGCTGGCCGACGGCAAGGAAACCCGTCTCATCGATGGCCGTCACTATGTGCTGGAGTCGCCGATTCACGCCGACTTCGCACTGATCAAGGCATTGCGCGGCGACCGCTGGGGCAACCTGGTGTATCGCAAAACCGCGCGCAACTTCGGCCCTATCATGGCGATGGCCGCCAAGTGCGCCATTGCGCAGGTGAGCGAAGTGGTTGAACTGGGCCAACTGGATCCGGAAGCCATCGTGACGCCGGGCATCTTTGTGCAGCGCGTGGTGCTGCAGACTGCACAGGAGACCAAATAATGAGTTCCGCTACTAATCCCGTTAATCGCTTTTCCCGTGATCAGATCGCCGCGCGCGTGGCGCAGGATATTCCCGAAGGCGCGTACGTCAACCTCGGTATCGGTTTGCCGACCAAGGTCGCCAACTATCTGCCGGCAGATAAAGAAGTCTTTCTGCACAGCGAAAACGGCTTGCTCGGCATGGGTCCGGCACCCGCACCCGGCGAAGAAGATGAAGACCTCATCAACGCCGGCAAGCAGCCGGTGACTTTGCTGACCGGTGGCGCCTACTTCCACCACGGCGACTCGTTCGCGATGATGCGCGGCGGCCATCTCGATATCTGTGTGCTCGGCGCCTTTCAGGTCTCGGCCACCGGTGATCTGGCCAACTGGCATACGGGCGCACCCGATGCAATTCCGGCGGTCGGCGGTGCAATGGATCTGGCCATCGGCGCCAAGCAAGTGTTCGTGATGATGGAACATCAGACCAAGACCGGCGAAAGCAAAATCGTCTCGCACTGCGACTATCCATTGACCGGCATCGGCTGCGTCAACCGCATCTATACGGATGTGGCCGTGCTGGACGTGACCGAACACGGCCTGCGCGTGCGCGAGATCGTCGACGGCATGTCCTTTGACGAACTGCAGAAAATCACCGGCGCGCCGCTGTTGCCACCGCTGTGATCCTGTAATCCAGTAACCAAAGAGAACACCATGACTGAAGCCTTTATCTGCGACGCCATCCGTACTCCCATCGGCCGTTACGGCGGCGCATTGAAAGACGTGCGTGCCGACGACCTTGGTGCCATTCCATTGCGCGCGCTGATTGAACGTAATCCGCAAGTCGACTGGAACGCCGTCGACGACGTCATCTTCGGCTGCGCCAATCAGGCCGGCGAAGACAATCGCAACGTTGCACGCATGTCCGCGCTGCTGGCAGGTTTGCCACAATCGGTGCCGGGCACCACGATGAATCGCCTGTGCGGCTCGGGCATGGATGCGGTCGGTACGGCCGCGCGTGCAATCAAGTCGGGCGAAGCGCAGCTGATGCTGGCAGGTGGTGTTGAGTCGATGACACGTGCGCCTTTCGTCATGGGTAAGGCCGACAGCGCGTTTTCTCGCAATGCCAATATCTACGACACCACTATCGGCTGGCGTTTTCCGAACGCGCAGATGAAGGCGCTTTATGGCACCGACTCCATGCCGGAAACCGGTGAAAACGTCGCCGACGATTTCAAGATCAGCCGCCTGGATCAGGACAAGTTCGCCGTCGCCAGCCAGGCCAAGGCTGCTGCCGCGCAAGCCAACGGTACGCTCGCACAAGAGATCACGCCGGTCGTGATTCCGCAGAAGAAGGGCGAGGCCATCACCGTCAGCAATGACGAACATCCGCGCGCCACCAGCATGGAAGCGCTGGCAAAGCTCAAAGGCGTGGTACGCGCCGATGGCACCGTTACCGCGGGCAATGCCTCCGGCGTCAACGACGGCGCATGCGCTTTGTTACTGGCGAGTGCAGAAGCGGTCAAGCAATACGGACTGACACCGCGCGCGCGCATTGTCGGCATGGCGACTGCAGGTGTCGCACCACGCGTGATGGGCATCGGCCCGGCGCCGGCAACTAAAAAGCTGCTGCAGCAAGTCGGTCTGACCATAGAGCAAATGGACGTGATCGAACTGAACGAAGCGTTTGCCTCGCAAGGTCTGGCGGTGCTGCGTGAACTGGGTGTCGCCGACGACGACCCTCGCGTGAATCCGAACGGCGGTGCGATTGCACTCGGCCACCCGCTCGGCATGAGCGGCGCACGCCTGATTACTACCGCGATGTATCAGCTGCAACGCACTGGTGGCCGCTACGCCCTGTGCACCATGTGCATCGGGGTTGGTCAGGGCATTGCAACTATCATTGAGCGTGTCTGAAACAGATGGCGCTGTAGGAAAAGGGAAGTAAATACAAAGCTGCCGGCCATCAAGAGCCACGACAATAAAAAGCAGCGCTTGCACAAGAGATTGAAGAGGAGACACCCCATGCATCACCCCACCTTTGTTCACATTCAACGCGGGAGCGTCGTACGCTGCCGCCATGGAGATTGCTCATGATCGGCAACTTCATTGGTGTGATGTTCGACGGCATTGCCTACGGCGCGCTGCTATTCCTGATCAGCGTCGGCCTGTCGGTCACGATGGGCATGATGAATTTCATCAACCTCGCTCACGGCGCGTTTGCGATGCTGGGCGGCTATGTCTGCGTCACCATTCTCAATCAGCTCGGCCTGCCTTTTCTGGCGTCCTTGCCGGTAGCCTTCCTGGCGTCGGCGTTGGTCGGCCTGGTGCTGGAGCGCACGCTCTATCGCCGTCTGTATAAAGCCAGTCATCTGGATCAGGTCTTGTTTTCCATCGGCCTGACCTTCATGGCCGTCGCGGGTGCAACCTACGTCTGGGGGCCGACGCAACAACCGGTGCATTTGCCGGACTGGCTGCGCGGACAGATTTCTCTGCTTGGTCTGGATGTCGGTGCGTATCGTGTATTCCTGATCGGTGTCGTGGTGCTGGTGACTGCGGCATTGGGATTGCTGATTGAACGCACACGCTTCGGCGCGCAGATTCGTGCGTCGGTCGACAATCAGGTTGCTGCGGCAGGTCTGGGTATCAACGTCAGCCGTGTCTTCAGCCTGACCTTTGCGCTTGGCTCCGGACTGGCCGGTCTGGGTGGCGGTCTCGGTATTGACGTGCTGGGTCTGGATCCGACTTTCCCGATCAAGTACATGGTGTACTTCCTGCTGGTGGTTGCCGTCGGCGGCGCAGGCACGATCAAGGGGCCGTTGCTGGCTGCGGTGATCCTCGGCATTTTCGACGTGGCCGGTAAATACTATGTACCTGAAATCGGCGCCTTCGTGATTTACGGCCTGATGGTGCTGCTGCTGATCCTGTTCCCCGCTGGTCTGATGCGGAGGCGTGGATGAGCGCGAGCACCCCGACTTCCGCGCCCGCCACGGCTGCAACAACTTCTAGCGTAAAGACCACTACCATGTCTCCCTTGCTTCGTCTGCCCAATGACCGCTGGAAGCCGCTGGAAATCATTTTCTGGTTGCTACCGGTGGCAGCGTATTTTGTCTTCCCCGAGTACCTGATCCTGATCAGCCAGATCATGATCGTCGGCTTGTTCGCCATCTCGCTCGATCTGATCCTCGGCTACGGCGGCATTGTGTCACTCGGCCATGCTGCCTTCTTCGGCCTTGGTGCCTATACCGCCGGCCTGCTGTCGGTGCACGGCTGGGGCGAGCCGATCAGCGGCTTGCTGCTGGCGGCGGTGGTCGCCGCACTGTTCGGCTACATCATCAGTTTCCTGGTAGTGCGCGGCAACGATCTGGCGCGCCTGATGGTGACGCTGGGCATCGGCCTCATGCTGTTCGAAGCGGCCAACAAGGCGGCCTTCATCACCGGCGGTGTCGATGGCTTGTCGGGCATGATGGTGGACAAAATCTTCGGCGTGTTCGAGTTCGATCTCAACGGCAAGGTTGCCTACATCTATAGCTTCGTTGTGCTGTTCATTTTGTTCGCGGTGTTGCGCCGTCTGGTCAATTCACCGTTCGGCCTGAGCCTGGTCGGCATCCGCGAAGGTGGTCGCCGCATGCCGGCCATCGGTGTCAACGTCAACCAGCGCTTGACCGTGATCTTCACGATCAGCGCCGCGATCGCCGGTGTCGCCGGCGCCTTGCTGGCGCAGACCACACAGTTCGTCGGACTCGACGTACTGGGTTTTCCGCGTTCCGCTGAACTGCTGATCATCCTGGTGCTGGGCGGTACCGGTCGCCTGTATGGCGGGCTGGTCGGTGCAGCGATTTTCATGCTGGCGCAAGACTATCTCTCCGGTCTGAATCCGGCCTACTGGCAATTCTGGATCGGCCTGCTGCTGATCGTCATCGTGCTGTTCGCTCGCGGCGGTATTCTCGGCGGCCTGACACTGATCTGGAACAACCTGCGCAAGACTTCGGCTGTGAAAGGAGAGCGCTCGTGAGCACATCAACAAATACAAGCGCAAACACCACGTTGCGTACAGAAGGCCTGTCCAAACAATGGGGTGCCTTCAAGGCCAACAGTGATGTCTCGCTGACCTTTGTTCCAGGCGCGCGTCATGCGCTGATCGGGCCGAACGGCGCGGGCAAGACAACGTTCATCAATTTGCTGACCGGCGGTTTTGCGCCATCGAGCGGCAAGGTGTTTTTCGGTGATGACGACATCACTTCGCTGCCGCAGCATGAACGCGTCAAGCGCGGCATGACACGTACCTTTCAGATCAATACTTTGTTCGCGGGTCTGACGGTATTGGAATCCGTTGTACTGGCGATTTCCGAGCGGCGTGGCATGCAGTACGTCTGGCACAAAACCGTGGCGCAACAAACTGATGTTATCGACGAAGCCATGGCCTTGCTGGCATCGCTCAAGCTCGACGGCGAAGCCAACAGCATCACGCGCAGCCTCGCCTACGGCAAGCAGCGTCTGGTTGAAATTGCATTGGCGCTGGCGACCAAACCAAAAGTCTTGTTGCTGGACGAACCGGCTGCCGGCATTCCCTCGGCGGAAAGCAAGGAGCTGTTCGAAGTCATCGCCGGACTGCCGCGTGATGTCACTATCGTTTTCATTGAACATGATATGGGCCTGGTGTTCCGCTTTGCCGAACGCATCACGGTGCTGGTCGGCGGCAAAGTGTTGACCGAAGGCACGCCGGCAGAAATTGCTGCCGACAAACGCGTCAAGGAAGTTTATCTGGGGGAGTCTGAACATGAGTGAGCTGCTTGCACTCGACAAGGTCACTGCCGGTTACGGCGATTCGATCGTACTGGAAGACGTCTCGTTTTCCATGAAGGAAGGCGACAGCCTCGCGCTATTAGGGCGTAACGGCGTAGGCAAAACCAGTCTGCTGGTCACGCTGATGGGATTGACTCGTCTGCACAGCGGCAGTATCCGCTGGTGCGGCGGCGATATCGTGCGCGTGCCAACATACAGACGCGCACACGCCGGTTTGGGCTGGGTACCGCAAGAACGTTACATGTTCCCTTCATTGACGGTGGAGGAGCATCTGACGGTCGTCGCACGTGGTGGCGAATGGGATCTGCCGAAGATCTACAAAATCTTCCCGCGTCTGGAAGAGCGCCGCAACAACATGGGCAACCAGTTGTCGGGCGGCGAACAGCAAATGCTGGCGATTGCGCGCGCACTGATGGTGAGTCCGCGCATCCTCTTGTTGGATGAGCCGATGGAAGGGCTGGCACCGATTATCGTGCAGGAGTTGCTGCGCGTGATTCGCGGGCTGGTCAAAGATATGGGGATGTCGGTGATCGTGGTGGAACAGCATGCGCGGATGGCGTTGTCGTTGACGCAGCGGGCGATTGTGCTGGATCGCGGGCGGATTGTGCATGACTCGGATAGTGCGAGTTTGCTGGCAGATGGGGAGAAGTTGGATCGGTTGGTGGCGGTGGCGTGATGGGGTTTTGTCCTAGTGGTGTTCAGGATGACGGCGATCTTTGTTCCGACTTCACGTTTGCTGTTGCTGACGCTGTTCTTTCTTCGATCAACCTTTGCCGGGGGCGGCCCGGCAGCCGCTCACTTTTCTTGCTTCGCCAAGAAAAGTAAGCAAAAGAAGGCGACCGCTGGGGCGTAGCCCTCTTCGAGGGTTCCCGGCGCCAGCGGGTGAAAATCGGGAAGGGAAAACAACTCGCTGCGCTCAGACATTTTTCCCTTCTTAATCCGATTTTCGCCCGCTGACACCGGCTACTCTCAAGCGGACTTCGAGACGGGCTCGCTTCGCCTCGCCTTGACTGGCTCGCCTTCGGCGTTGCGCCTTTAGACGTCGGTGACGCTACAAATTTCAGTTTTACTTTTTAACGCCGTCGTCCCAGCGAACGCTGGGATCCAGTGACGTTTGCGCTCACTCAACCGCCTTCACGACGCTGGGTTCCAACTTTCGTTGGAACGACAAAGCAGAAGAGACTAAAGGAGTTCGCGTAGTCACCGTCCCCTGGCGATGCGAAGCGAGCCAGTTTGGAAGCCCGCTTGAGAGTAGCCGGTGGCGCGGGTACAAATCGGAAAAAGAAGGGAAAAATGTCTGAGCGCAGCGAGTTGTTTTCCCTTCCCGATTTGTGCCTGCTGGCGCCGGGAACCCCCGAAGGGGGCTACGACCCAGCGGTCGCTTTCTTGGCTCACTTTCTTTGGCGAGACAAAGAAAGTGAGTAGCCGCCGGGCTACCCCCGGCAGGGTTGATCGAAGAAAGAAAATCGAAGCTACCTAACAGAGATAGTCGGAACAAAAAACCTCATAAATCCAACACCAACACCCCCGTCCTCGCCCGAGAAACACAAGGCATAAACCACAGATTAGAAGCTTTTTCCTTCTCATTCAAGAACCCATCCCTGTGATCAGGAATCCCCTCGATCACCTTGGTCTGACAAGTCCCGCACACGCCGACTTCACAAGAGCAATCGACCTCAATCCCAGCCTCCTGCAGACAAGCCAAAGCTGTCTTTCCTGAAGCAACCTCGATCTCTTTGCCATCACTCAACCGGACCACAAAAGCCGCATCACCTGCCTCCGCAACAGGTGCGGAAAACGACTCCTTGTGCACCTGCGATGCTCCCAACCTGGCCGTAGCAAGATCAACAACCGTCGCCATGAACGGCCCCGGCCCGCAAGTGTAAGCATGCGCGTCAACCGCAGCATCCGTCAGCGCCGCAGCAATAACAGCGCCCGTCTGGTCAACTGACAGACCAGCATGGATGGATACATGAGTAGCCAGTGACGTTCCGGTCAACTCATCCCGAAACGCAACACTCGCCTCATCGCGCACAAAGTAATGCAGATGAAAGTCGGCACCATCACGCAACAAGGCATATGCCATCGACAACACCGGCGTAATCCCGATCCCACCCGCAAACAACAGATGCGAGCCGGCAGCATCCGCCAATGCAAAAGCATTGCGTGGAGCACTGATCTGCAGTGTGTCGCCTTCCTTCGCTTCGGCATGCAGCCACGCAGAACCTCCGCGCGATTGCGGCTCTTGCTTGACCGCGATGCGATAACGGTCGGGTGAGGGTTGATCGCAGCACAGTGAGTATTGGCGTACCAGCCCATTGCCAAGCGTAACGTCGATGTGTGCACCAGGTTGGTAAGCAGGAAACGCCTTACCGTCGGCAGTATGCAGTTCAAAGATACGGATGGCTGTACCGCTGTTGCGGATGGCGGAGAGGATGACGTTCATGGTGTGAGAGCGTAAGCGACCGCCCCGCAGACAGACACGGTGGCGATGATTAAAAAGGGAGGACGAACGCGCCGCATGCAGCCATACAGCGCGCTCGCAGGAGAGGTACGGTCAGGCCGCCTGTTCGGCCTGTTGACTGAGCATGGCAACGATGCGGCGCGCGCGATTGGCGCCAGCGTCGACGTGGATGTCGATCATCGATGCATTCTCGAACTGGCACATGTTGCGGTATTGCGCCTCGATGATGACGCGGTCTTCTTCGAAGGTGACGGCGGTTTGCTGATAGACCAGTTCCAGGTTGTCCGGTGCATCGGGATGGGATGAGCTGGCCATGGTCCAGAAGTAATGCGAGGTGGTTTCTGTCTCCGGCGTGATGCCGTGGAAACCGCGCATGTGGAAGCCGCCACGGTTTGGATCTTCCAGCGATTCCGTATCGGCATCGACCGCGCCGGTGAAGATGTTGAGATGGGTGACGTGGAAGTCGATTTCCTGCCAGCGGTCGATCTTGCCCTTGAACGGCCAGGCTGCGCTATAGGTCGCAGGCGGTTGCGAAGCTTTCATCCAGCGCACCACGCGCACGTTGTCGCCGTCGCTGGTGACGTTGGTCGGTGCTTCCATGTGTGTCTTGGCATTGCCGCCGATAGTCTTGGTGTGGACGTAACCAACGTGGCTAAGGTCGAGCAAATTATCGTGGATCAGCTGATACGGCGCGTCGTAATGGAATACGCCGCCCTTGTATTTGTAGCGGGGATTGTCGTGTGCAGCGATTTCGGGTGGCTGGCCGACCGGCTGGCTATCTGCGGTCTCACCCAGCCAGAGCCAGATGATTTCGTTGCGTACCGCGACCTTGTAGGCTTTGACGCAAGCCTTGCCGGGGATCTTGACCTGACCGGGAATTTCAATGCACTGGCCGCTGGGAGCATACAGCAGACCGTGATAACCGCAGCGGATACCGCCGTCTTCGAGTGAGCCGCACGACAGCGGCACGCTGCGGTGACAGCAGCGGTCTTCCAGCGCGGCGACTTCGCCCGACTCGGTGCGGAACATGACGACCGGGCGATTAAGCAGGGTGCGGGCCAGAGGCTTGTCCTGAAGCTCCCAGACAAAGCCGGCGACGTACCATTGATTCAGTGGAAACATGATGACTCCTTTCAGTATTGCTGATCAGCTGAGATACAAATTACTTGGCCGGATCCTTGACGTTGTCGTAACGGTCGATTTCGGTCGCGACATATTTGCCGTTCTGTTTGTCGATGCGGCGGATATAGATGGTCTGCACGATGTCGTTGGTCTTTTCATCAATGGCGACAGTGCCGCGCGGGCTGGTCGCGCTGTAGCCTTTGACGGCATTCATGAAGGTCGCCCCGTCGGTGTTGCCGTTGGTCTTGGTGAGCGTTTTGGCGATCAAGGTCATGGCGTCATAGGCGGAGACTGAAAGAAAGTTCGGCTTGAAGCGGCCGCCGACAGTTTGTGAAAACGCTTCCAGGAATTTGGCATTGTCGGCACCCGGGCGCGAGAACGAATAGAAGCCGGCCGTATAGATGCCGAGCATCGAATCGCCACCCATGCTTAAGACATCTTCGTCAGCCCAGCCTTCGCCGCCGAGGAAGCGGATGCCGGCCTTGTCGAGGCCCTTTTCCTTGTACGCCTTGATGAACGACACCATCGGCTGGCCGTTGGGCAGGAACACGTGGATTGCATCCGGCTTCTCGTCCTTGATGCGTTGCAGATAGGCGCTGTAATCGACCGTGGTCAGCGGCACGCGCACCGAGCTGGTCACGGTGCCGCCCAATGCGGTGAAGGTCTTCGTGAACCAGGTGTCGGCATCCAGTCCCGGCGCATAGTCGGAGACGATCGAGAACACGCGGCGAGAGCCGGTTTTATAGGCCCACTCAGCCAGCGGCTTGACCGATTGCGCGATGGTGTAGGAAGTGCGCGTGATGTAGGGCGACTTGGTGGTCACTGCCGACGAGGCGGCGTTCATGACGACCATCGGCTTCTTCGCTTTATCAACCACGGCGGCGACCGCCATCGCGTTGGGCGTGAAGACAAAGCCGGTGATGATGTCGACGTTGTCACGGCTGATCAGTTCGGTGGCCAGACGTTTGGCGACGTCGGCTTGTGGGCCGGTGTCGTCTTTGTAGATGATTTGCAGTTTCTTGCCGGCCACGATGTCGCCATGCAGGCGCAGATAAGTGTCGATGCCGGCTTTCATTTGTTCGCCGCTTTGTGCTGCGACACCGGTCAGCGAGGTAATGACGCCGATGCGGATGGTATTGGTCTGGTCAGCGGCAGCGCTCGTGTTGGAAGTGGCGCTGAATGCCAGGCTCAAGGCAAGGCCGCACAGCGCACGCTTGAATTGTTGCATGTTGAAGTCTCCTGTCGTTGCTTGTAATTGTTTATAGTTGTTATCCCGCATGTCGTTGCATGCGGCGCCCGGCTTATATGTTGAACTTGTGTTCAGGCCGGTTGAGGAGGATCATACCGAAGCGAAATTATTTGAAAATAGAATTTTCTGCATAATATTTATTCGACTTTCGAATAGATGGCGCGTGATGAACGCGAGCACAACGCAAGAAAAAATCGCCAGCATGGAGACCGCATGGCCAACTTCGATATGAACCTCTTGCCGATTGCCCTGGCGATCTTCGAGGAGCGCAGCGTCAGCGCCGCCGCACGCAAGCTCAATATGAGCCAGCCCGCCGTCAGCATCGCGCTGAACAAGCTGCGCACGGCGCTGAGTGATCCTTTGTTCGTGCGTACTTCACACGGCATGGAACCGACACCGCGCGCGGTGACGCTGATCAGTCCGACGCGCGACATCCTGCAGCGCATCCATACCGACGTACTGGCGAGCGAAGTATTCAATCCGGCGACGACCAGCCGCAAGTTCACAATTGCCTTGTCGGATATCGGTGAGATGACCTTCCTGCCGAAGGTGCTGGATCGCTTTCAGCGCGATGCGCCGGGCGCGTCGGTGGCCTCGGTATCGATGACGCCGCTTGAATTGAACGTAGCGCTGGAGAATGGAGAAGTGGATCTGGCGGTGGGATATTTCCCCGATCTGAAGAACCGCAATCTGTTTCAGCAGCGCCTGTTTTCACATGACTTCATCTGCCTGCTGCGGGCCGATCATCCCATTCGTTCGCGCAAGATTTCGATGGAGCAGTTCTTGAAGCTGGGGCATGCGGTGATCAAGGCGGAAGGGCGCAGCCAGGAGCTGTTCGAACAATTGCTGATCAAGAAGAAGATCCAGCGCCGCATCGTGCTGTCGACACCACACTTCATGTCGATTCCTTTTCTGATCGCATCATCCGATCTGGTGGTGACGGTGCCGCGCGCCGTGGGAGCGTCGTTTGCGCAGTTCTCCAACATCCGGCTGGTGGAACCGCCGCTGGAGATCCCGACCTTCGATCTGCGCCAGCACTGGCATCGCAAGTATCACAAGGATGGCGCCAACGTCTGGCTGCGAACAATTCTGGCCGAGATGTTTTCCGGCGATTGACGTAGAGAGGCTATTCGTTATCGCTGACGACAGGTTTGATGCTGGCCAGCGGCGCACGGCTTTCGGTATTGTTGCCGCGCACCAGTTTGTCGAGCAGGTGCATGAACTGCTCCTGCTCGTCCGCTTCCAGCGGTGACAGCAATCGTTTGCGCAGACGCTGCGCTGCCGGGATCAGATCGCTCAGCATTTGCTCGCCGGTTGGTGTGATGTTGAGCGCGCGCTGACGCCGGTTGTGCGGGATGACCTTGCGCACCAGCAAACCTTTTTCTTCCAGCCGGACACAGACGGTCGCGCCGGTCGAGGTATCGATGCCAACCAGTCCGGCCAGCGTCACCTGATCGATGCCGGGATGGTTCGACAGCGTGCGCAGAATCGCATATTGCACCGGTGTAATGTCACCACCCAGCTCATCCAGAAAGATCGATACCGAAATTTGTTGTGCACGCCGCAACAAGTGGCCGGGATGCTCATAGAGATCGATCAGCTGGCTCTCTTGCGCTGGCGTTTGTGCTTGTTGTGTTGTGCTTGGACGAGGCATGGTTGTCGGTTTTGCAAAAGACGAATGATGAAGCTTTGTAGTGTATCCGCTGCGCTGTTGCGCCACGCATTTTTGATGCGATGCGCAATCAAAAATACAAAATAAATTCGAAATTGGGTTTACATCGCTGCGCAGTTGGAGGATACTTTTCTCAAACATTCAGTGTACTGAATATTAAATCGAAGAACAAAGCAGCAGAGACCCGACAGCCCCACAGACAGGCTGCGGAAGAAGAACACGGTAATTAATGCACGCTTTTTTTGTGCCACGTAAGAAGTAAAAAATCGTCGATGTATTGGAGGCAGATTCCGCGCACTGATGCGCCTTCGTCCATGCATTGTCGCGCACCCAGGTTTCACGCATTCGCATCACCGAACAATGGAAGTTCCTGAGGAGGAGAAGACATGTTTCCAAAAAACACCTGGTACGTCGCCTGTACCCCTGACGAAATCGCCGACAAGCCATTGGGCCGTCAAATCTGTGGCGAGAAGATCGTGTTCTATCGCGGCGCCGGAGGCAAGGTCGCGGCAGTCGAAGACTTCTGCCCGCATCGCGGTGCGCCTTTGTCGCTAGGGTTTGTACGCGACGGTCAACTGGTATGCGGCTATCACGGGCTGGAGATGGGTTGCGACGGCAAGGTCATTAGCATGCCGGGTCAACGTGTGCGTGGCTTTCCATGCATCCGCAGCTTCCCGGTGGTGGAGCGTTACGGTTTCATCTGGGTCTGGCCCGGCGAAAAAGAATTGGCCGACCCTGCGCACATCCATCATCTGGAATGGGCCGACAATCCCGAGTGGGCGTATGGCGGCGGCTTGTATCACATCAATTGCGAATACCGCCTGATGATCGACAACCTGATGGATCTGACGCACGAAACCTATGTGCACGCGTCCAGCATCGGTCAGAAAGAAATCGACGAAGCGCCCGTCAACACCAGGACCGAAGGCGACGAAGTCATCACCAGCCGCTTCATGGAAAACATCATGGCGCCGCCGTTCTGGCGCATGGCGCTGCGTAGCAATGGTCTTGCCGACGATGTGCTGGTGGATCGCTGGCAGATCTGCCACTTCACACCGCCGAGCCACGTGATGATCGAAGTCGGCGTGGCGCATGCCGGCAAGGGCGGCTACAACGCCGATCCGAAATACAAGGCGTCCAGCATCGTGGTCGACTTCATCACGCCGGAAACTGAAACCTCGCATTGGTATTTCTGGGGCATGGCGCGCAACTTCAAACCGCAGGACGCAGAACTGACGGCAGCCATCCGCGAGGGTCAGGGCAAGATCTTCGGTGAGGATCGCGACATGCTGGAGATGCAACAACAGAACATTCTCAAGCATCCGGAGCGCAAACTGCTGATGCTCAACATTGATGCCGGCGGCGTGCAGTCGCGCCGCTTGCTCGACAAGTGGATGACAAAGGAGAAAGAACAACCATCCTCCGTCACTGCCGACGCTGCGTGATCCAACGGTTCCATCGAATTGCGGAAGCGACCCGGGCGGTCGCTTCTGTCGTTGCCGTCGTTGCTATTGTTGGAATAGCCACGGCCGCAACCAACATCAAAATGCATTAGCAGAGAACACCATGAGCCAGTTACAAGTCAAAGTCATCAGCAAGACCGCGGAAGCCGAAGACATCGCCAGTTTCGAACTGGCCGGTATCGACGGCAAACCGATGCCTCCCTTCAGCGCCGGCTCGCACATCGACGTGCATATCCGCGACGGCCTGATTCGCCAGTATTCGCTGTGCAATCCGCCGCACGAAAGCCATCGCTATCAGATCGGCGTGCTACGCGATGCCAAATCACGCGGCGGTTCAGTTGCCATGCACGGCGACATCAAGGTCGGCGATGTGCTGACCATCAGCGAACCACGCAATCACTTTCCACTGACGCAGGCCAAACGCACCTTACTGCTGGCCGGCGGCATCGGCGTCACACCCATCCTGTGCATGGCCGAGCGCCTCGCCGCGACCGCTGCGGACTTCGCCATGCACTACTGCGCGCGTTCGCCGGAACGCACGGCTTTCCGCGACCGCATCGCCACCT
Source organism: Herbaspirillum rhizosphaerae (assembly GCF_046025915.1). GTDB lineage: Bacteria > Pseudomonadota > Gammaproteobacteria > Burkholderiales > Burkholderiaceae_D > Herbaspirillum > Herbaspirillum rhizosphaerae_A. The sequence continues at coordinate 215,696 of NZ_JAQQFR010000004.1, forward strand.
CGGATTTCGCAGACCGCGTGGTGTATCACTACGACAGCGGTGCCGATGAGCAAAAACTTAAACTGGCCGAGATGATCGCCACCCCGGATACTGACACGCATATTTATGTCTGCGGCCCGGGCGGTTTCATCGATCATGTCGTCAACACGGCAAAGGACAAAGGCTGGCCGTCGGCACAGGTGCATCTGGAATACTTCGGCGCTGTGCCGGTGGAGACCGACGGCGACGCGCCCTTCGATGTCAAGATCGCCAGCAGTGGCCAGGTTTTTACGATTCCAGCTGGCGAGACCGTGATCAAAATCCTTGCTGACAACGGCGTCGATATTCCTGTCTCTTGCGAACAAGGCGTATGCGGCACCTGTCTCACGCGCGTGCTGGATGGTGTGCCGGACCACCGCGACTTGTATCTGACTGATGAAGAACGCGCCGCCAACGATCAGTTCACCCCTTGCTGTTCCCGCGCCAAAAGCACCTTGCTGGTTCTGGATGTCTGACCTGCTGGTTTGTTCGACCCATTTGATAACTAAAAAGAGAGAGACAAAAATGCCCGATACCATCAATACCCAACGCCGCCAGATTTTGCTGGGCGGCACCGCCGCATTGGCAGCCGGCATGTTGCCGTTGTCTGCGTTTGCCGCCGGTTCTTCCGCCGATCCGATCAAGGTCGGCCTGATCGTGCCAATGTCCGGCCCATTCGCTTCGACTGGCCGTCAGATCGAAGCCGCCGTCAAGCTGTACCAGCAAAAGTACGGCGACACCGTGGCCGGCCGCAAAGTGGAAATTCTGCTGAAGGATGACGGCGGCCTTTCACCCGACGTCACCAAGCGCCTCGCGCAAGAACTGGTGGCGCGCGACAAGGTGCAGGTCCTGGCCGGCTTCGGCCTGACACCGCTGGCGCTGGCGGCTGCCCCCATTGCTACACAGGCCAAGGTGCCGATGATTGTCACTGCAGCGGCGACTTCCATCATCCCGCAGCGCTCACCGTACATCGTGCGCACCGGCTTCACGCTGCCGCAGGTAACGGCGCCGCTGGCAAGCTGGGCCGCGAAGAACAAGATCAAAAGCGTCGTGACTTTTGTCAGTGACTACGGTCCCGGCATCGATGCTGAAAAAGTCTTCGTCAAGACCTTTACCGATGCCGGCGGCAAAGTTCTCGAAAGCTTGCGCGCACCATTGCGCAATCCCGACTACGCCCCTTTCCTGCAACGCGTGAAAGACGCCAAGCCGGAAGCGCTGTTCGTCTTCGTGCCGTCGGGTGAAGGTGCGGCTGTCCTGAAACAATTTACCGAACGCGGTTTGGCCGCTGCCGGTATTCGCCTCATCTGCACCGGCGACGTCCTCGACGACGACCTGATGGCCAGCATCGGCACCGCCTCCAGCGGCGTGGTCAGCAGCCACCACTACTCGGCCGCACATCCATCTCCGCTGAACAAGGAATATGTCGACGGCATCGCCAAAGCCAACAAGGGCATGCGTGCCAACTTCCACTCGGTCGGTGGCTACGATGGCATGCACCTGCTGTATGAAGCGCTCAAGAAAACCAATGGCGACACCGACGGCGAAAAGTTGCTGGCGGCAATGAAAGGCATGAGCTGGGAAAGCGTGCGCGGCCCGGTAACGCTCGACGCTGCAACACGCGACATGGTGCAAAACGTCTATATCCGCAAAGCCGAACAGCGTGGCAATGAGTACTACAACGTTGAATTCGACAAGGTCGAGAACTTCAAGGATCCCGGCGTCTGATCATCCTGCATCTCAAAAAAAAGCCTGGTTCGTGTCATGCGAACCAGGCTTTTTTAATCACGAACAGAGATCTACAAGGTCTGAATAAAATCCGTCACCAACTCCGCAAACGCCCGCGGCTGTTCAACCGCACTCACATGCGAAGCATCCTTGATCACCGCTAACTTGGCGCCGCGAATGCCGCTGACCAAGGTTTCCGACATCGACAGCGGCGTACCCTGATCCAGCTCGCCGGCGATGACCAGCGTCGGCGCATTGATCTCACCCAGACGTGCTGTCGTATCGACTGTGCCGACGGCATTGCAGCAGCCGACATAACCGGCGGCGTCGGTGCTGGTCAGACGTTCACGGAAACGCGCCACGGTAGACGCGTTCTCCGCGCGGAAACGATCGTGGAAATAGCGCCCCATGACCGCATCGGCAATGGTTTCGATACCCTGTTCGCGTACGGTGGAGATGCGTTGTTGCCAGGCCAGTTGTGCGGCTTCCGGATAGCTCGATGTCGTGTTGGCCAGCACCAGGGCGCGCACCAATGAGGGATGGCGCAAAGCCAGTTCCTGACCAACCATGCCGCCCATGGACAGACCGATCCAGATCACAGGGCCGGTATCGAGGTCGCGCAACATCTGTGCGGCGTCGTCGGCCAGTTCAGCCATGCTGTAAAGACCGTCTGCCTTTTCCGAACTGCCGTGGCCGCGATGATCGTAAGCAATCACTTTGCAGTCGGCGGACAGCTGATTGGCCAGCGCATCCCACATCATCAGGTCGCAGCCGATGGCGTGGCTGAGCACGATGGTGTGGCGTGGCGCCTTGCCGTTGCGCGGTGTGCGCACGCTGTAGTGCAGCGACGGCGAACCGCTGCTGCGGCCTTCCTTGCCGATACCAGAATGGAAGGTGTCGGCCGGCTTCATCGGCGCCACCGTGTAACCAATCTGTTCGCCGACTTCGCGCAGGATCTGTTGCGCATGCGTGAATGCGGTGTTGCCTGCAGGGACGCCGGCGTAGATCGCTGACTGGATCAAGACTTCCTTCATCTCATCGGGCGTCAGGCGCGTGGCGGGATCTCCCAGTAGGCCGGCACGCACGTGCAGCTCGAACTCTTCCCAGCGTCCCAGCGCGATGGTGATCGCCAGCACGATGATGCGGCGGGTCTTGTGATCAAGACCGGGACGGCCCCAGATTTCGTTCCAGGCGAAGCGCGTGATCAGGTTTTGAAATTCGGCGTTGAAATTGGTGGCGTTGCTCACCGACCGGTCTACCCAGGCATCGCCAAGGACGCTGCGGCGATTGCGCATGCCGCGTTCAAAATCGTGGTCGAGGGGATCGTAGCTCATGGTTGTCTCTCGTTATGTGGTTATCTCGTGATGGAAATGGGATGGAAGGATGCCCAACTAGCGACTGTCTTGCTGCAACGACTTCAGTTGACGTTCTGCCAGCGCACGTGCAGCACCCGTCGCCTGCACCGGATCGAAGAGATCCTGAATCTTGCTGATATCGATCTGCTTGCTCAGTTGAGGATCTTCCTTGATCGCGACGGTCAGCGCATCGGCGAGATGGCCTTGCGTCTCGACAACGCGTTGCGTCAATTTCTCCAGCAGCGCGTGCGCATTCGGGCGGCCGATGGCGCTTGCCAGATAGATGGACGCCGCTTCGGCAAACACCAGGCCTTGCAGCGCATCGATATTGCGGCGCATGCGGCGCGTGTCGACGATGAGTCCGGCGAAGGCTTCATTGAGCGCCTTGATCGCGCCATGCGCGCCGAGAAACAAGGCCGGCCATTCCGCGAGTTCCGCCTGCCAGTTGCCGAGGCCGCGTTCGTGCTGCTGTCCCATCGCGGCGAGCAAGGCGGCGGCGTGTTGCGGTGCGCGGTTGGCCGCTGCCAGGGCGATCATGGATGACACTGGATTGCGCTTGTGCGGCATTGCCGATGAACCACCGCGGCCGTTGCCGGAGGGTTCGGCCAGCTCGGCGATTTCACCTTGGGCCATCAGGCTGAGGTCGGTTGCCATTTTGCCGAGACTGCCGGTCAACACGGCCACTTCCATGCCCAGCCGCATCCATTCGTCACGCTGTGTGTGCCATGCGGCATCGGCGACTTTCAATTGCAAGGCATCGGCCATGCGTTGTGCGACTGCAGGACCTTTGTCGCCGAGTACGGCAAGCGTGCCGACGGCGCCGCCCAGTTGCAACTGCAAGGCCCGTGCGGATTGTTCACGCAGCTGTTCGCGCGCGCGCATCAATGGCGCTGCCCAGCCAACCAGCTTGAAGCCGAAGCTGGTGACCTGCGCCGGTTGCATCAGCGTGCGTGCCAACACCGGTGTGGACAGATGCTGGTCTGCGAGTTTCAGTAATTGTGCGGTCAGCTCACCGAGGCCGTCGTCGATCAGCTTCAGCGCTTCGCGCGTGGCCAGCACCATGGCGGTGTCAAGCACGTCCTGACTGGTGCTGCCCCAGTGCACATGCGTGGCCGACTCCTGATTGGTGAGCGCGACGGCCTTGGTCAATTCCTTGACCAGTGGAATCGCCAGCGCGCCGGCGCGGCGACCGGCCTGGATGATCGCGGGGATATCGTAAAGCTGCGCATTGCAAACGCTCGCGATCGTACGTGCAGCGGCTTCGGGAATGACACCCTCGGCGGCCTCCGCATTGGCCAGCGCTTCTTCAAAGTCAAACATCGCCTGCACGATGGACGTATCGTCGAAGACCTTGATCATCTCCGGCGTGGTCAAAAAACTGTCGAATATGGAAACGCTCACATGGGCTCCGTTGTAATCGGTAAAACGCACACGGGACTCGGTGGAGGGTATCCACGAGTCCCTGTTCTTTCAGGATAAATCAGTTTTCAGACGTAATCGAAAAATGCCGTTTCCTGTGCGCCCTGCATATTGATGTTCCACAGATAGGAACCGTCCGCCTGCTTCTTCGCAATCAAGGTAGTACGGCGTTGCTGCGGTACTTGGTTAAGTATGTCCGACTGCGCCAATCCCGCATCGTCTTCCAGGAAGACGGCAGTGAACTGATGCTTGGTCAGGCCGCGTGCAAACACGGTGACATACGCGACAGGCTTGCCGGCGGTGGCGGCCTGAGGCAAGGTGATCTGCAGGCTGAAGCCGCCTTCGTCATTGCTCGGCACGCGACGGTAACCTGGGATGGCATGTGCGGTTTCCACCGGTGCGCTGTCCGGCATCCATGTCTCGATCCACGCATCATTGATCGCCACGCCGTCGCCATCAAAGATCGCGCCCTTGACGACGATCTTCGGTGCGCTGCTTTCCACGTTGGCGGTCATGTCGACGGCCCAGCGCCAGGCTTCATGCGGAAACGGGCCGATGGTTTGTGAGGTTGTGATTTTGCTTGTCATCGTATTCTCCAATTCCTCAGGTTTCCATCGGCGTGGCGTTACGTCCACGCAGCACGATGTCGAATTCATAGCCGAGCATCTTGTCGTCGACGGTTTCATCCAGGCTGAAGCGCGAGATCAGACGTTGGCGTGCAGCCTCGTCCGGAATGCTTTGGAAAATCGGGTCGTATTCAAACAGCGGATCGCTGGGGAAATACATCTGCGTCACCAGGCGCTGCGCATACACGTTGCCGAACATCGAGAAGTGGATGTGCGCCGGACGCCATGCCTTGTGATGGTTGCCCCACGGATAAGGGCCCGGTTTGATCGTGACGAAACGATAGCGGCCGTTGTCGTCGGTCAGCATCTTGCCGAAACCGGTGAAGTTGGGATCCAGCGGCGCATCGTGCTGATCGCGCTTGTGCCAGTAGCGGCCTGCGGAATTGCATTGCCACACTTCCAGCAGTGAATTGCGCACCGGCTTGCCGTCTTCATCGAGCACGCGGCCGGTAACGACGATCTTCTCGCCCAGCGGTTCGCCCTTGCCTTGTGCGGTCATATCCATATCGTGCGGCAGGATCAGCTTGGGCGAGGCAAACAGATTGGTCGTGGTCGCAGCGGCAGCGTTGATACGCAACGGCGCCTGCGTCGGACCGCGTTTGACGGTGGATTTATAGGGAGGGTAAATCAGCTCCGGATAAACGCCGGATTCGACTGCGTCGAAGTTCATGGGGTCTCCTTGAAAAGGGTCGATAGCACACGATTCACGCCGCGATGCATGCTGGCGCGATAGGTAATTCGCCCGTGTCGACAGGGTCTTGCCGTGCGAATAACGTATCGTGTTGTTTTGTTCTGATCGGATCTTAGGCAAGGAACCGTGCTGCCACAAGGGAGGTTGTTGCCGTTCCATTCGATATTCGCCCTATTTGTGCGAGAATCGCACAAATAGACGACTTTATGCAGATTCGCCATGACTGAGCCACAAAACGCCGCCGATACCGAAATTGCCGCGCCGCACAAACGCGACCTCATCGCCGGTCTGGAAAAAGGCCTGCAGGTGATCGAGGCTTTTGATCAGGAACGTTCACGCCTGACCATCGCCGAAGTTGCTCAGCGCACCGGTCTCACACGTGCTGCTGCGCGCCGCTATCTGATCACGCTGGCGCATCTGGGTTATGTGCGGCATGAGCAAAAATTGTTTTCCCTGACGCCGATGATTTTGCGGCTCGGCCAGTCCTACCTGCACTCGGCCAGATTGCCGCGCATCGTGCAGCCGTTGTTGTATCGCCTGGCCTATTCGCTGGAAGAAGCCGCCTCCGCCGGCGTGCTCGACCATGATCAGCTGGTCTGTGTGGCCGCCGTCAGCGCCGGCCGGCTGGTGTCGACCACCTTGCAACCTGGGACGCGGGTACCGGCCTTCTGCACCGCCAACGGTCGCGTGTTATTGGCGCATCTACCGCAGGCGCAGATGGAGCATTTCCTTGAGCGCTTGCAGCCGGAACAGATCACCGCGCATACCATCGTCAACAAGGATCGTCTGGCACTGGAGATAGCACGCACGCGCGAGCAGGGATATGCATTGGTGGATCAGGAGCTGGAGCTTGGGCTGCGAACCATGGCGGTGCCGATTCGCAATTTTCGGGGTGAGGTGGTCGCGGCCATGAACATCAGTGTGCATGCTGCGCGCATGAAGCTGGAGGAGATGGTGGAGAGGTGTTTGCCGGCGATGTTGAAGATTCAGGTGGAGTTGGGGGCGTTGCTTTAGGTGTGCTGTTCCGATTTTGCTTATGTCGGTAGCTTAGATTGTTCTTTCTTCGATCAACCTTGCCGGGCTACCCCCGGCGAAGGGTTGATCGAAGAGATAGGTGTTTCAATTCCAGAAGAACTTCGTCGGAACAAAACACAGCAAGCCACAGCAACAAAACATCTCTCACCCCTTCAAACTCTCACTACGAAACTCCTTCGGCGACATCCCCACATGCCGCTTGAACAAACGGCTGAAATAAGCCGGATCCTGAAACCCCAACTCATAAGCAATCGTCGCCACGCTGGACGGCACATACGTCAGCTTGCGGCAAGCCTCCAGCATCAGTCTGTGCTGCGTCATATCAAACGCCGACTGCCCCGCCAGCTTCAGGCACAAGCGATTCAGGCGGCTCGGCGTCACATGCAACTGATCTGCATACGTCCCCACCAGCCATTGCTCCTTGTAATGCGCCTCCACCAGCGTACGGAAGCGGCTGAACAATTCAAAGTCGTTGCGCCCCGACAGATCCGCCGAGCGATGATCCGCCTCCAGCCGCACCAGCAACAGCAGCACGCTGCGCGCCAGCCATTCCAGCATCAGCGTGTGGCCGAACAGCGGCCATGCCGACTCGGCGATGAGATTGCGCAGGATAGCGTCGAGACGTTCGCGGATTTCCGGAGCGCCCGAGAGATCGATCGCCAGCGGTTGCAAGAACAGCGCGGAAAAGATGTCGCTGTGCAAGCCCGCATCCTTGCTCTCGCCGACTGAAAACACCACATTCTGGTCCACCGTCAGCACAAAGCCGACCGCTTCTTCCGAGAAGTCGAAACCGTGTTCAACCGACGGATGCAAAGTAATGACGACTGGGCCATCGCGTTCCCAGACCTCATCCTCGACCTCGGCGCGCACATGGCCGGACATTAAAAAAAGTACCTGAAAAAGACCACGATGTGTATGCCGTTCGATATGCCAGTCGTGGATGCGGCTGCGCGTCTCGATCAACTCGATGTGCACAAACTCCGCACCTTCGCTGCGCACAGCCTCGCCGTACAGAGAGAATTGCGGGACTTCACTTGCTCGTGTTGCCGGCTTTCTGGTTGCCATACGGATACCGTCGTCAGAATTGTGAGTGTCAAAATAGTACAAGTAATTTCAGAATTCATCCATTCTTTCCCGGCGCATCGCGGACTACGATGCAGGCATATAAAAAATTATTACTTACGGAGATATGCCATGCGCACCCAAGTCGCCATCATCGGCGCCGGTCCGGCCGGTTTGCTGTTGTCCCATTTATTGCATCTGCAAGGTATCGAGTCCGTCGTGGTGGAAAGCCGCAGCCGCGCCGATATCGAAGCGACGATTCGCGCCGGCGTGCTGGAGCAGGGCACCATGGATATCCTGACCCAATCCGGCGTCGGCGAACGCATGCGCAAGGAAGGTGCTTTGCATCACGGCATCGAGCTGGCTTTCGGTGGCCGCCGTCATCGCATCGATCTGACCGAACTGACCGGCAGCGCCATTACCGTCTATGCGCAACACGAAGTCATCAAGGATCTGGTCGCGGCGCGTCTGGCGGCACAAGGTCAACTACTCTTCGAAGTCAGCGACGTCGTGCTGAAGGATGTGCAGAGCGAGACGCCATCGGTCAGCTTCATGCATGGCGGACAGCCGCAGCAATTGCAGGCCGATTTCGTGATTGGCTGCGATGGCTTTCATGGCGTGTCGCGTCCGCAGATTCCGGAAGGCGTGCGCCAGGATTATCAGCGCATCTATCCATTTGGCTGGTTCGGTATCCTGGTGGAATCGGCGCCCTCGTCGGATGAACTGATCTATGCACAACACGAGCGCGGCTTTGCCTTGGTCAGCACACGCTCGCCGACGGTGCAGCGCCTGTACTTTCAATGCGATCCGAAAGACGACGTCAACAACTGGTCCGACGACCGTATCTGGAGCGAGTTGCATACCCGTCTGGAAAGCAGCGACGGCTGGCGTCTCAAGGAAGGAAAGATTTTTCAGAAAGGCATCATTGGCATGCGCAGCTTCGTGTCGACGCCGATGCAGTACGGCCGCCTTTTTCTGGCAGGCGATGCGGCGCATATCGTGCCGCCGACCGGCGCCAAGGGCATGAACCTGGCCGTCGGCGATGTGAAGGTACTGTCGCGCGCGCTGGATGATTTCTACAAGAAGGGCAACAGCGACCAGCTCAACGTCTATACGGAAACAGCACTCAAGCGCATCTGGCGCGCAGAGTATTTCTCTTGGTGGATGACCAGCATGTTGCACACCTTTGACGATGCCTCGCCGTTCCAGCAACAGATCCAGCGCGCCGAACTGGAGAACGTGGTCAATTCACGCGCTCTGTCCACCGCATTGGCAGAAAACTACGTCGGCGCGTTTTAAAAAAAAAGGCGCATGCACGATCACTCGTGCATGCGCCGTCACCTCAAGACAGAGGGACTTCAACACATCAGAAGGTGTGGCGGACGCCAGTCATCACACCGAACTGATTCATGCCGGTGCCGACGGTGCCGCCGACATCCAGAGGAATTGCCGCTGTGCCGGCGTTCTTCATATAGCCAAGCGACGTATATAGCGCAGTACGCTTGGACAGGTTATAGGTCAGGCGTGCCACCGACAGCGTGGATTTGTTGGCCGAGCCCTTGATGCTCAGCTTGGCAACCTGCGCGTCCAGCACCAGCGCCGTGCTGATCGGATAAGAGAATCCCAGATAGTACAAATCGGAATTGGTGTTGACCGCCGCCGCACGCGTCTTGCGATCCATCACACCCATGCCGATCTTGGTGCTGCCCAGCATGGCATAGCCATTCAGGGTCACGCGCTGATCGGTGTTGTCGCTGCTGGTGAGGCCGTTTGATGCGCCGGTGTTGCCATACATGATGTCGTACGAGCTCGACACGCCGAAGCTCTGGCTGTCGTAGGCAAGCATCGCAGTGACCTGGCGGCAGGCTTTCGCATTGCCGGCCACTTCGCCCGCGCAGCTGGTGGCGCTGGCGCCGCCGGCGGTAGAGGTATCGCGGCCGAAGCTATAGGTCGCACCGACCGTCACGCCTGAGAAGGTGCCGAGATAACCGATGGCGTTGTCGCTGCGTGCATTCGGAATGTACGAGTCGATGCTGCTGATCGAAAAAATGTTCGGACCCATGACGTCCGATTTGGCGGTGACCAGATAGGTCATGTTGACCTGGCGGCCCAGCATGATGGAGCCGTAGTTATTTTTCAAGCCGATGAAGGATTGGCGGCCGAACAGGCGATTGCCTTGCCCCATGCCGCCGGTGTCGACGGCAAAACCGGACTCCAGTACGAACATCGCTTGCAGGCCTCCGCCCAGATCTTCAGTACCCTTGAAGCCCAGACGCGATGGAAACGACGCCGTGAGTGAGGGCATTTTCAATGCGGAATTGCCAGCGGCATTGGCGTTGGTTGTGTAGACGACGCCCGTGTCGATGATGCCGTAAATCGTCACCTGGCTTTGCGCCATCGCCTGATGCGAGCACGCCGCGCCGAGCAGAGCCAGGGTGCTGCAGACTAACTTGTTCATGATCTTCCCCATTCGAATGAAATTGCAGAATCAATATGTCGGCGCAGCTGCCGATATCGCAGGCGGCAGTTTCATTTTCCTGCCTGCGATGACCACGCCGTCGCTATGCATCGGTCGACCTTCATCTCCTTGTGCCGATGCAGTGTTATGCAAGGATTCTTGTTTTTCTTGCGCGACACGGCCGCGCAGTGTTGTCTCTTGTCGAAGCGATCTTAGATAAACAGGAAGATGAAAAATATCCGGCGCTTGCACGTTAGACGCGCGCCAATATCCGTTTTTTACGCGCGTTCTGCCGCCGTTGCATCGCGGTGCAGAATTGGATTTTTCTGGTGCAAAAAGAAGAGGGTTACAGCGCGGTGCCGTGCTCAATCAGCTCGTTGTCAGCAGCGCGACCGGTGCAACCTGTGCAATCGGTGCAACCAATGCAGCCGATGTAATGGATGCCTTGGGTTTAACCGATGTCTGCTCACCCTGACGTAAGCGCGTGTTCGAGACCTTGAATGCCGACACGGAATAGTTGAGGCGGCCGGCTTGTTCTTCCAGCGACTGTGCTGCCGCCGCGACTTGCTCCACCATGGCTGCATTTTGCTGTGTGCTCTGATCCATCTGCGCGATGGCGGCGCTAATCTTTTCAATGCCGTGTCGCTGCTCGACCGATCCTGCGCTGATGGCATTGACGATGTCGGAGACGGCGCTGATCGATTGCTGCACCTTCTCGACCGTGGTCCTGACCTCATGGGCCTGATGCAAACCATCCTGCACCATGCTGACGGAGGCATCGATCAGTACTTTGATTTCCTTCGCTGCGGCAGAAGACCGATGCGCCAGATTACGCACCTCACTGGCGACCACTGCAAAGCCGCGTCCTTGTGAGCCGGCACGTGCCGCTTCGACGGCCGCATTGAGTGCCAGGATGTTGGTCTGGAATGCGATGCCATCAATCAGCGCCGTGATCTCGGAAATCTGTTTGGAGCTTTCGTCAAGCCGGCCGATGGTTGCGCTCATGGTTTGCATCGACTTGCTGCCGGACAGCGCCAGCGTATTCGCACCATCGGCGAGTGTGTTGGCGCGCAAGGCGTTGTCGGTGTTGCTGCGGATGGCTTCGGTGAGTTGCCGCATGCTGTGTGCGGTCTGTTCCAGCGAGGCGGCTTGTTGCTCGGTACGGATCGACAGATCCATATTGCCCGCTGCGATCTCGCGTGTTGCCGTGGCGACCGATGCAGTGGCATTGACGACGCCGACCACAACGTCTTCCACCCGTTGGAGAAAGCCGTCAAAGGCGCGTGCCGACGTGCCGAATTCGTCTCTGCGCGGACTGGCCGACCGTTTGGAAAAATCGAGGAAAGACGCCATCTCTCCAAACTTGCCGGTCTGACGATGCAAGCCGCCGCAGACGACGGTGATCAGATGACGCGCTGCGATGAAGGCGATGATTGCGCCGGCGATCATGCATGCACCGGCGATCCAATTCGTCAGCGCTGCAAGCTCCCTGCCATGACCGGTTTTCGCATCGGCGGCCAAGGTCTGCGTGACGACAATGGTGGATGCGCCGAGGCAGAGAAGGACCAGCGCCAACAGCGAAAATGCCAGCGTCACCTTGAACTGGATGGAGCGAAAATAATTATGCATCGCGGTGTTTCCGTTGTTGTCTGATCGGTTGTCTTCCATGGGCGAGGTGAGATCTCACGTCTTCATGGACGATGCGTGGGGACTATCCTCGCGCTGATCATAGAGAGTGCCGGATGAAAGAAATATCCGGCATTTGCAGATGCGCGCCTGCGCTTTATCCGAATCTTGCGACGCCGGAGGCGGGCAGACAAAGACGGAATGAGAACGACGTGAATGCGCGAAAAAAAACGGCACCTTTCGATGCCGTTTTCAAGAATGAGAGAGAAGACGTATCAGCGTGCGCAGCCCCGCGTTTGCTTGGGCAGCTCGCCGAAACGTTCACGGTAATACGCCGAGAAACGGCCCAGATGGCCGAAGCCGAATTCGAAGGCGGTATCGGTGATATTCGCGCCGGGATGGGTGAGCAGGCGTTCACGTGCAGCGTCGAGACGGATATTGCGCAGCAGATCCATTGGTGCGACGCCATGATGCTGATGGCACAAGGCGTTGAGCGCGCGTACGCTGACGCCGGCGGCGTTGGCCAGATCGGCCAGCGCCAGCGGTGCGCACAGGCGCGTACGGATGTACTTCTCCAGCATGTCCAGGCGTTGCAGTTTGCCGGAGCCAACCAGGCCTTCCGCCGATTCGTCGGCTGCGATACCGGCCGCAGTCGGGCCGGCAGTGTAGGTGCTGGTGAGTTGCGACAGCAGGAACTGCGCGGCGCCACGTTCGAAATGACTGATCCATGCATCGTGGCCGTCGTTCTGTCCCGGCAGCGCCAGTACGCGCAACAGCGACTGGATCAGCAGATCCCAATGCGGGATGGCTTGCTCAGGCAACAAGAACAGCGACGGCATGTTGGCCGGGCCTGGTTGTCCCTGTGCACTGAGTTCTTCAAACAAGGCCAGCGGCACTTTCAGGATCAACTGTTCCGAGCCGGCCTGCCACCACAGACGCAAATTCCGTTTTGGTGCAATCAACGCGGTCTTGCCTTGCGGGATGCACACTTTTTGGCCGTCGGCTTCAATTTCGGCGGTGCCGCTCAGGGTCATGTGGACCAGCGCGAAACCATTGAACAGGCGAGGCCGCACGATCACCTCGGCACCGTACTTCAACATGAAGATCTGCAACTGCTGGATCGCCGCCTTGAAGAGCACCGTATCGACGTCATCGCCCTTCCAGAATAAATCATGTTCCGACAATTCATTGGCGACCTGCGCATGGCAATCCACCTTCCTTGTCGACTGAAAGACACGATGTCGATAGAGCGGCGCCAGGCTGAGCGATTGAATTATGTTCTGCATGTTAACCTCTTAACGATGTCCCGCCGAGTGGGATGGGAGGACGATAGAGACCGGGTGTTGCCGAACCGCCGGCGGGAAATTTCCACACCTGATTCGGGAAAACAAAGAATGGACTGAAGGGCGAATACCAGTGTTCACCCGCAATTGACTGCGTAAAAATCAAGCTGCAGTCAATCCACAATCAGCCAACTGTCAGCAATTTTCGTGCCCGAATTTCGCGGTGCTCATGCGCGGATAGCGCGCATAGGCGGGATTATTGCTGGAATGGTTGCCGGGATGCGGGCCTGTGCCCGGAACGGAAAGATGTTTCTTCATGCTTGTCTCCTGAATGATTTTTTGAAGGCATTCTGCAAAACACCGCCAGCGTCCTTATGTTGTCCCGTGCTGTCCTCGTGCGGTCCAAACGGTTTTGCATTGCCCTGCATTATCTTGTACCGCATTGTGCGGTCTTATCGATCATAGCGGTCTTGTGGATCTTATTGTTATCAACGCAGCGTTTTAGATTTTATGCGCGGGCTGGTAAAACGTACAATATCAAATCGGCATCACTGTATGCTCCGGAGGTATATTGGAACTTCGCCATCTCAAGTATTTCAACGCAGTCGCCAGCACGCTCAGTTTCAGCCGGGCTGCCGAACTGCTGCACATCGCCCAGCCGCCGCTGAGCCGGCAGATACGCCAACTGGAAGAGCTCGTCGGCGCCGAACTGATCGACCGTGCGTCGCGGCCGATTGCGCTGACCATGGCCGGAAAATTCTTTTACGAGCAGACCGTACAGGTATTGTCCCGGCTTGATCAGATCGAGGAGGGCACGCGGCGCATCGCCAAAGGGCAACAGCACTGGTTCAATATCGGCTTTGTTCCCTCAGCGCTATACGGGCTGTTGCCGGAGCTGATCAAGCGCTTCCGCGCCGACTTGCCGGAGATCGAGATCGGCTTCTCTGAAATCATGACCATGGAGCAGGTCGAAGCGCTGAAGTCGGGGCGCATCGATGTCGGCTTCGGCCGCCTGCCGATCAGCGATCCCGACATCGTGTGCGAAACCATCATCGAAGAGCCGTTGATGGCGGTTTTTCCGTTGGGCCATCCTTTGCTCAAAAAGACCAAGGTCGGATTGGCTCAGCTCGCCGAAGAAAAATTCATTCTCTATCCGGCCAGACCGCGCCCCAGCTACGCAGATCAGGTGTTGGAGATCTTCGCCAGCCGTGGCCTTAAGCCGACCATCGTCAAGGAAGCCAACGAGATGCAAACCGCCATCGGCCTGGTTGCCGCCGGTGTCGGCGTGGCGCTGGTGCCACGCTCGGTACAGGGTTTGCATCGTGCCGATGTCGTCTATCGGCCGTTGGCAAACAAGGGCGTGTTCTCACCCGTCATCATGAATTTCCGCGCCAGTGATCGCTCCGCCCTGCTGGAAAAATTGCGCGCTACTGCGGCGCATATCGTTCAACAAAACATGCCGCAGGACGGCGAATAATGATTGGCGTTTAATTGGCGTTTAATCGGCGTTTAATCGGCGTTGAAATAGTCAGGCCAGGAACTTCATCAGACCGGCAGTGAAAGCGTCGCTCGCTTCGACATTGGATAAATGCGAGGCAGCCAGTTCCAGATAGTCGGCATCGGCGATTCTTTCTTGCAAAAAACGCGCATCGGAAACCGTCGTCACCGGATCATGGCGACCGGCCACGATCAGGGTCGGCGCTTCGATGCGAACTACCTCTTCACGCAGGTCGGCATCGGCCAAGGCCATGCAGCAAGCTGCATATCCACGCGGTGAACAATGCCGCAGATCGCTCACCATGGCATCCACCAGTATCGGCGTACGGGTAATGAACTCCGGTGTGAACCAGCGTCCGGCGGCGCCATCGGCGACACCGTCCATGCCATTCTCTGCAATCTGCTCCGCTCTGCTGCGCCAGCCGTCCTCGCTGCCTATCTTCGCAGCGGAATTGGCGACGACCAGACGCTGCACGCGATCAGCGGCGTAAATGCCCAACCACAAGCCGATGATGCCGCCCATGGAAATTCCGCAGAAATTGACCTTGTCCAATTTGAGCTGATCCAGCAGATCGACGACATCCTGCCCCAGTTGCGCCAGCGTCAGCGAGCCTGCAGCGGTGACTCCAGGGCTTTCACCATGGCCGCGCGTGTCATAGCGCAAGATTCGATAGTGCGAGCGCAAGCTGCGGGCCTGGCTTTCCCACAGCGACATGGTCGTGCCGAGCGAATTGGAAAACATCAGGACCGGTGCTTCCGGAGGACCGTCCAGCGTATAAGACATGGATGCTGATCGCGTAGTCGTCATGACTTTTTCTGCATGTTATATCGTGAAAAAAATCAGGCCATGCATTGGCATGGCCCGACGTTAGCTGAGTTTATGCTGTACAGATCGTGCTTGTGATCGCTCAGGCAGTAGCGCGATCGCGCTGGATCTCCGCCTTCGGCAAATCGGCTTGTTCGGCATGCAGCATGAAGTCGAAGTCGATGGAATAAAACGGCGCGTCAACTTCATGTTTGCGGATTGCCGCAGCATCGGTGATGTGCGTCATCTCCGGCACCAGCCCTTCGCGGGTGGCGAAGGCAAAGTCATCCCACAGGTATGGATCGCCGGCGATGTTGATCTGCGTGGTCAGCTTGCGATACCCCGGCGCAGAAACGAAGAAGTGGATATGCGCAGGACGCGTGCCGTGGCGTCCCAGTTTGGTCAGCAACTGATCGGTGGCGCCACCCGGAGGAACGCTGTAGCCGACGGGTACGCGGCTGCGGAAACGATAACGGCCTTCCGCGTCGGTGCGAATGCTGCTGCGCAGATTGAACGGTGTCTGACTTGGATCGAAGAAGGAATAGCTGCCCAGATGATTGGCATGCCAGACTTCCACCAGCGCATGCGCGAGCGGCTTGCCGTCTTTGTCTCGCACCTGGCCTTGCATGAACAGCGTCTCGCCCGGTTGTTCATCCTGGTCGAGGCGGGCGAAGCCCTTTTGTTCCGGCGCACCGGCGACATACAGCGGGCCTTCAATGGTGCGCGGAGTACCGCCATCGATACCCCGGCGTGCTTCCGCTTCATCCATACGCAGATCGAGGAAGTGTTCAAAACCCAGACCAGCAGCGATCAGACCGTATTCGCCGGATTGTCCTGCAGCGGTCAGATAATGAACGGCAGACCAAAATTCTTCAGGCTGGACATCAAGCTCTTCAATCGTGTGGAACAGATCGCGCACAATGCGGTTAACAATCTCTTTGACACGCGGGTCTCCTTGTCCTGTTTCAGTGCTTTCGATTTTCTGCAGTACGGCGTCTATCGTCTTCTTGTCCATGTTCGTCTCTCTCGTCTCTGATTGGCTTTTGGCTTGGTACGGCTTAGTTGTGAGGGTGTATCGATATCAACGTTCGTCTTCATGAATCGAGGATGGATGACGACATAGCGCCTCGACCTCAATTTTCATGTAGGGAAACAGCGGCAGGGTCAGCAGCAGGTCGTGCAGTTCCGCCGAACTGGCGACATCAAAGATGCTGACGTTAGCGTAACGTCCGACCACGCGCCACAAATGACGCCATTTTCCGGAACGCTGCAGACTCTGCGCCAGTTCGCGTTCGCGGCTCTTGAGCGCGTCTGCGGTTTCCTTGGGCATGGTGTGCGGCAGTTGCACATCCATCGTGACTTTAAACAGCATGTTGTCTCCTGCTTGGTGTAATAGGTGAGGGGATCAGGCCAGCGACACCAGCGTGGTTTTGCGGTCGCGGCGCAGAAAATTCACGCGGTCTTCGTCCAGTGTGATGCCGAGGCCGGGTGCGTCCGGCAGCTCCAGCGAAAAGTCGCGGTAGCGCAGCGGTACGGTAAGAATCTCCTCCGTCAGCAACAGCGGGCCGAACAATTCGGTGCCCCACGCCAGCTGGGAAAATGTCGAAAACAATTGCGCCGAAGCCATCGTGCCGATTGCACCTTCGAGCATCGTGCCGCCGTACAAGTCCACACTGGCTGCAGCGGCAATGGCGGCGACCTGCTGCGCGCCGGTCAGTCCGCCCGATTGCGTGATCTTGACCGCAAACACATCGGCTGCGCCGCACTGCGCGACTTTGTATGCATCGCCAGGGCCATGCAAGGTTTCATCGGCCATCAGCGGAATACGATTCTTGTCGCGCAGGCGGCGCAAGCCATCGAGATTACCGGCGGCAATCGGTTGTTCCACCAGATCGACGCCCGCTTGCTCCAGCAACTGCATGCCGAGCATGGCATCCGCTTCGCTCCAGGCCTGGTTGACATCAACGCGCACGCTGCCGCGGTCGCCGACGGCGCGCTTGATGGCCGCGACATGGGCGGCGTCATCGCGTACCGCACGGGCGCCGATTTTCAGTTTGAAAATGTTATGCCGACGCAGCGACAGCATTTTTTCCGCTTCTTCAATATCGCGTCCGGTATCGCCACTGGCCAAGGTCCAGGCAACCGGCAAGCTCGACCGTACACGGCCGCCGAACAGACTGCTGAGCGGCACGCCAAGACGTTTTGCCAGCGCATCGCATAACGCCGTTTCGATAGCGCATTTGGCGAAGCGGTTGCCCTGTACGTTGTCATTCAGGATTTGCATGCGTGCGGCGACCTGATTGGCATCTTTACCTGTCAGCAAAGGCGTCATGTACGTGTCGATGTTGACCTTGATGCTTTCCGGACTTTCCTCTCCATAGGCCAGCCCGCCGATGGTCGTGGCCTCGCCCAAGCCCGTCACGCCGTCGTTGCCGGTGATGCGCACCAGCACCAGCGTCTGGCGATGCATGGTGGTCATCGACAGGCGATGCGGCCGTATGGTCGGGACATCGAGCAAGATGACGTCGACGGTTTCGATGGAAGTCGGTGAGAGGCTCAAGATAAAAATCCGGTTTCAGGTTGTTTGCCGAATCATAGAAACAAATCAGTGGCCATGTCCAAGACCAATTTCGATACCTTGCATACCTATTGGGTATAACAGGCCATCATCAGCGTGAAGGTTTCTGACGGTGCGGTGCAGCAAAAAAAAGTGGGGTGAAATGGCATAGCCGGGGCGGCTTGCAAGGAATGTTCCACAGGCGGGTAGGAGCATGCATGGGCAACAGTGCAAGAAACGGATAGCGCACAAGGTCAAGCTTGCAAACGGCGGATATTGTGCCGGAAGTGCTTTCCCTATGATGGGGCATCTGCTGAGTCAGGTATGGCTCGGTGTTTACCCAGATGAGGACACGCTTCATGAACAATACAACCCGGCTTGAGCAGGAAGGCTATGTGCCATTGCTGCAGTTCCCGCGCACGGATGGCTCGCGCACTCCTTATAAGGTGTTCAGTTCGCAGGAGGTCTACGATCTCGAGCAGGAACGCATCTATCGTGGCGAGACCTGGAGTTTTCTTGCGCTGGAAGCCGAGATCCCCAACAACGGCGATTACAAAAGCACCTTCGTCGGCGATACACCGGTTGTCGTCACGCGCACCGAAGACGGTGAGCTTGCCGCATGGGTCAACAAGTGCGCGCACCGTGGCGCCATCGTCTGCCGCACACCGCGCGGCAACGCGACTTCACACAGCTGCGCTTATCATCAATGGAGCTTTGATACCCGCGGCAACTTGCTGGGCGTACCGTTCCGCCGTGGTCAAAAAGGCGCAGCCGGCATGGCCAAGGACTTCGATCCAAAATGCCACGGCCTGCGCCAGTTGCGGGTGGAAAGCTATCGCGGCCTGGTCTTCGCCAGCTTCAGCGCGACGGTAGAGCCGCTGGCCGACTACATCGGCGCGGAAATGCGCCCGTGGCTGGATCGCATCTTCCACAAGCCTATTGTTTATCTCGGTTGCACACGCCAGTATTCGAAGTCGAACTGGAAGCTGTATCTGGAAAACGTCAAGGATCCGTACCACGCCAGCCTGCTGCATCTGTTCCACACCACGTTCAATATTTTCCGCGTGGGCATGAAGGCGCGTTCGATCGCCGACAAGCATCATGGCCTGCACAGCATCATTACGGCGACCAAGAACGAGGCGGAGACATCGGACGCCTACAAGCAGCAAGCCATTCGCTCCTTCGACGAGGGCTTCCAGCTGGAAGATCCATCCGTACTCGGCCAGATCAAAGAGTATGAAGAAATGACCACCAACCATATTCAGCCGATCTTCCCGCAGCTGGTGGTGCAGCAGATTCATAACACGCTGGTCGCGCGTCAATTGCTGCCGAAAGGCCCGGGCAATTTCGAGCTGATCTTCCACTTCTTCGGTTATGCAGACGACACGCCTGAGTTGCGCGCGCTGCGCATCAAGCAAGCCAATCTGGTCGGGCCGGCAGGTTACATCTCCATGGAAGACACCGAAGCGACGGAACTGGTGCAGCGCGGCACTGCCCGCGACCCCAACGATTGCTCGGTGATGGACATGGCAAAAGACAGCCCGGATCAGGAAGACACGCTGATCACCGAGAGCCTGATCCGCAAGTTTTGGCTCGGCTATCAGAAGCTGATGGGTTTCCAGAGTATCGAGAAAGCGTAAGCGAGGAAAACAAGATGGAAAAAATGACATTGTGGTTTGAACTCCACCAATTGCAGGAAAGCTATATCCACGCACTCGACAACGATCGCCTGGAAGAGTGGCCGGAGTTTTTTACCGACGATTGCCTGTACGAAATCATCCCGCGCGAGAACGCTGATGCGGGCCTGCCGATCGGCATCATTTATTGCGACAGCAAGAAGATGTTGCGCGACCGCGTGCTGTCGCTGCGCCACGCCAACATCTACGAAGAACATACCTATCGTCACATGACATCGGGTCTGATCTTCAAGTCAGTGGACGACGGCACCGTCGAATCCGAATCGAGTTATGTCGTGATCCAGACCTTGCAAAACGGCGAGTCCTTCGTGTATCAGGCCGGCCGTTATATCGATCGCGTGGTCAAGACCGCCGCCGGTTGGCGCTACGCCAGCCGCCGCGTGATCTATGACACGTTGCGGGTGCCGACCTTGCTGGCCACGCCGATCTGAGGAAGGTGAGGAGTGTCATGAGCGTCATGAGTGATTGGTTTGATGTCGGCAATGCCGATGATTTTGGCGACGGCGAGGTTGCACCCGTGGTGGCCGGCGGTCAGCCGGTCGCCGTGTTTCGTCTCGGCGAAGAATTGTTTGCACTGAAAGATCTTTGCACTCACGGCAACGCCAAACTATCCGACGGCTATGTAGAGGATGGCTGCGTCGAATGCCCTCTGCATCAGGGATTGTTCGACATCCGCAGCGGTGCGCCGCGATGCGCGCCGGTGACCGAAGCGGTGCGCAGCTTTCCGGTGCGTGTTGTGGCAGGGCGCGTGGAAGTCGGCATGGGCACCGCTGCACAGGAAGAAGTCGCTCCCGCAGTGCAAAAAATGCAGGCGACAATTTATGGCATCACACGCGCTGCGCCGGATGTGGCGGTGCTGCAGTTGCGTTGCGATGGTGCGGAGCTGACCTATCAGGCAGGGCAATATATCGACGTGGTGCTTGGCGATGGCCAGCGTCGCAGCTATTCGATGGCGACGCACGCCACCGGTGGTCAGGATGTGCTGGAGCTGCACGTGCGGCATTTGCCGGGCGGCTTGTTTACCGACCGCGTCTTCGGCGGCTTGCAGGAGGGAGAAATTCTGCAGCTCGAAGGGCCGGGCGGTAATTTCTATTTGCGCGATGGCGCGAGCCCTGTCATTCTACTGGCCAGTGGCACGGGATTTGCTCCGATCAAAGCCTTGGTCGAAGAAGCAATCGTCAAGAACAACAACCGGCCGATGCGTCTGTATTGGGGAGGGCGCAGACAGGCTGATCTGTACATGGATGCGCTGTGCCGCGATTGGGCGGCACGCCTGCCGTGGTTCGATTATGTGCCGGTGCTGTCCGAGGTGGATAGCGTATCCGGTTGGACGGGGCGCACAGGTTTCGTCCATCAGGCAGTCATGCAAGACATCCCCGATATGCAGCAATACCAGGTATACGCCTGCGGTGCACCGGTCGTGGTCGAATCCGCGCGACGCGATTTCACCGGCAGTTGCGGGTTGCCTGAAACAGATTTTTTTGCAGATGCATTTTTGTCGAAAGCCGACAGCCGCAGTTGATGCCGGGATAGATCGCGAGGCCGGTACCAAACCGGCTTCGTGTAAAGGCATTCGCAAGACAGTTTTTTGTTTCATTACGTATTTTGTATCTTTCATCCACCATGGGGAGTTTTGGCATGAATCGAATAACAACAATGGCAGGTGCAGCTTTGCTGGCACTGACAACCGGCGTCAGCTTTAGCGCGCAGGCAGCGGACGTCGTCAAGATCGGTTTTCTGACCACCCTGAGCGGTCCGGCCAGCGCTCCCGGCGTTGACGAGCGCGACGGCTTCACGCTGGCGTTGAAAACCCTGGGCGGCAAGCTCGGCGGTGTGCGTGCCGAAGTCATTACCGTCGACGATCAATTCAGCCCCGACGCCGCCAAGCAAGGTGCGGATCGCCTGCTCAAGCGCGAGAAGGTCGACATCCTGACCGGCTTTGTCTATTCGAACATTTTGCTGGCCGTCGCACCGGCAGCATTCGCCAGCAAGACCGTGGTGATCAGCGCCAATGCAGGCCCTGCACAATTCGCAGGCGCAGGCTGTTCGCCGTATTTCTTCAGTGCCAGCTATCAGAATGACGCCACCCACGAAGCTGCCGGTAAGCTGATGGCCGACAAGGGCTATAAACGCGTTGCCGTCATCGCGCCGAATTATCCTGCCGGTAAAGATGCCTCGGCCGGTTTCAAGCGTTTCCTGAAAAAAGAACCGGCAATCGAGTTGTTCCCCAAACTCGGCCAGTTGGATTTCGCGACGGAAATCGCTCAACTGCGTGCGGCCAATATCGACGCCGTATATTTCTTCCTGCCGGGCGGCATGGGTGTCAACTTCGTCAAGCAATATGCGGCTGCGGGCATGGATCCGAAGATCGTGCGCGTGATGCCTGCCTATGACGCTGATCAACAGATGCTCTCCAATGGCGATCTGCTTGCCGGTGTTGCCAATACAGGCCAATGGTCGGCAGATTTGCCGAACGAACAGAATCGCGCGTTCGTCGCGGCCTTCGTCAAGGAATATGGCCATCAGCCTTCGATGTATTCCTCACAAGCCTATGATGCCGCCATGCTGATCGACAGCGCCGTCAAGGCAGTCGGCGGCAAGGTGGAAAACCGCGACGCATTGATCGCCGCCATCAAAGCGGCCAACTTCAAGTCGGTGCGCGGCGGTTTCAAGTTCGCAGCCAACCACTATCCGATCCAGAATCAGTATGCCCGCGTGATCACCAAAGCCGCTGACGGCAAATACGTCAACAACATGACGCAGACACTGATGACCGATCACGTCGACGCCTATGTCGGCGAATGCAAGATGCAATAAGGGACGATCTTGGCCAATCTGATTTTTGAGCAGGTGCTCAACAGCCTGCAGTTCGGCGTCATGCTGTTCCTGATCGCTTCGGGATTGACGCTGATCTTCGGCGTGATGAACTTCGTCAACCTGGCGCACGGCAGCTTCTTCATGATCGGCGCCTATCTGGCGGCGTACATTGCAGGCGCTACCGGTTCGTTCTGGCTGGGCTTGCTGGGCGCATTGCCGGCGACTGCGGCGATCGGCTTCCTGTTGGAGTGGCTGGTGTTCCGGCGGCTCTACAAGAAGGATCATATGGTGCACGTGCTGGCGACGTTCGCGCTCATCCTGATCTTCAACGACGGCGTGCGCATGATCTGGGGGCCGCAGCCGCTGCCGCTGAACATGCCGGCCGCATTTGCCGGTCCGGTGATGTTGTTCGGCCTGCCATATTCCAGCTTCCGTTTGCTAGTGATGGCGGTGGGCATCCTGGTCGCCATCGGCTTGTATCTGCTGATCAATCGTACCCGGCTCGGCATGTGGGTACGGGCCGGTTCCAATAATCTGGAAATGGTCACCGCGATGGGGATCAACATTCGTCTGCTGTTTCGCCTGGTGTTCAGCTTCGGTCTGGTGCTGGCGGCATTGGCCGGCATCATGCTCGGCCCCCTGGTGGCGGTGCAGGCCGGCATGGGCGACGACGTGCTGATTCTGGCGTTTGTGGTGGTGGTCATCGGTGGTATCGGTTCGGTGCCCGGCGCGGCGGTCGGTGCGCTGATCGTTGGCGTGGTCGACACCCTCGGACGCGGTTTGCTGCCGCAGCTGTTCGCACTCTTTCTCAGTGCCGATGCCGCCGCATCGGTTGGTCCGGCGCTGGGTTCGATGATGATTTATCTGGTAATGATCGCGGTGCTGTTCTGGCGTCCCAGCGGTTTGTTCCCTGCTCGTTCCTGAGGATGTCCATGCAACGTTTGCTTTTGCTTTTTTTTATCGTGCTGGCGGTACTGTTGCCGGTGCTGGCGCAGGCCACCGGGATGGAGTACTACATCGGTGTGCTGACGCGAATCCTGATTTTCGCGATCATGGCTTCCAGTCTCAATTTCATTCTCGGCTACGGCGGCATGGTCAGTTTCGGGCATGCCGTGTTCTTCGGTCTCGGCGCCTATGTGACGGCAATTGCCAGCTTCCATGGCGTGACCAGCGCCTGGATCATCTGGCTGATCGCCGCACTGGTGTCTGCCGTGGCGGGCTTGATGATCGGTGCCATCGCACTGCGCACGCGCGCCGTGTACTTCATCATGATCACGATGGCGCTGGCGCAGCTGTTCTATTACTTCTTTGTCGGCTTCCGCTATTACGGCGGCGACGACGGTATTCAGATCAACGGCCGTCCGGTGATCGGACTCGGTCTCGATATCAGCGGCGACAATGGTTTCTACTGGCTGGTGTTGGCCTGGCTGCTGGTGGTGCATGTGCTGCTGGCGCGCCTGCTGAAATCGCGCTTCGGCCTGGCACTTAACGCCATGCGTGAAAATGAACGGCGCGCGCAGGCTATCGGCTACCCGACCTTGCGCTACAAGCTGGCGGCATTCGTCATCGCCGCGGTGATCGCCGGCATTGCCGGCAGCCTGATCGGCATGAGCAATCTGTTCGCCAGTCCCAAGCTGCTGCATTGGTCGCAGTCCGGCATTCTGCTGGTGATGGTGGCGCTGGGCGGCGTCGGCTACTTTTACGGCGGCATTCTCGGCGCAGCGGTCTTCCTGTTGCTGGAAGAGATCCTGTCGACGCATTTCGAATACTGGCAAATCTATGTGGGCCTGATTTTGCTGCTGGTGGTGATGGTGGCGCCGCGCGGCGTCAGTTCCTTGATGACCATCGGCAAGTCCTTGAAGCAGGGAGAACAACATGGCGCATGAGGCCTTGTCAAATTCATCAGCCTTGTTGGTGACAGGCCTGAAGAAAAGCTATGGCGGCCTCGCTGCCACGCGTGATGTGACGTTGGACATTGCGGCCGGTCACGTCCACGCCATCATCGGCCCCAACGGCGCCGGCAAGACGACTTTGCTGTCGCTGTTGTCGGGTGCACTGGCAGCAGATGCCGGTGAAATCTTCCTCTTCGGCGAAGCCATGCACGACCGTGCAGAACAGTCGCGTGTGAGCGCCGGGCTGGCGCGTTCGTTTCAGATCACGAGCGTTTTCGACGAGCTGACGGTGCTGGAAAACCTGCAAGTCGCGGTACAGCGCCGTCAACATGTCAGCTATGGTTTCTTCCACAGCAGCGCACAGGACAAAGAAGCAAAAGACACTGCCCTGTCGGTGGCGCGTCGCGTCGGTCTGGAAAAATTCGCCCATCAATTGTCGTCGCAGTTGTCGCATGGCGCACGTCGCCGTCTGGATGTCGGTCTGGCCATCGCCTGCAAACCGCGCGTCCTGCTGATGGACGAGCCGATGGCCGGTATGGGACATGAAGAATCCGGCGAGATGATTGCCTTGATCCAGTCATTGAAGCAAGAGCTCACCGTCGTGCTGGTCGAGCACGACATGGACGCCGTGTTTGCGCTAGCCGACCGCATCACCGTGCTGGTGCAGGGTGCGGTATTGGCAACCGGCAGTGTGGACGAGATTCGCAATAACGCTGAAGTCAAGCTGGCGTATCTCGGCGAGGAGGAAGAGGATGGGGACGGGGACGGGGAAAAAATGCAAGAGGAAACACAATGAGCACACTGTTGGAAGTATCCGGACTGACGGGTGGTTATGGTTCGAGCCAGGTGCTGTTCGGTATCGACATGCGCGTCAATGAAGGCGAAGTCGTCACGCTGCTTGGCCGCAACGGCATGGGCAAGACCACGACGCTGCGTACCATCCTCGGATTGAATCGTCCGACCGGCGGCGAAGTCTCGTTCCGCGGTCAGCCGATTCATGCGCAGAGCGCCGACAACATCGCGCGGCGCGGCATTGCCATCGTTCCGGAAGGCCGGCAGATTTTCAAAAATCTCAGTGTCGAAGAAAACCTGTCCGCTTTTGCAGCGCGCCGCAACGGCCGCGACAATCCCTGGACGCTGGAAAAGATCTATCAGCAATTCCCGCGTCTGAAAGAGCGCCGCACCAACGGTGGCGCACAGCTCTCCGGCGGCGAACAGCAGATGCTCGCCATCGGCCGGGCGCTGATGACCAATCCGCATTTGCTGATTCTGGATGAAGCTACCGAAGGTCTTGCGCCGCTGGTGCGGGAAGAAATCTGGTCGTGCCTGAAGGCCTTGCGCGGATATGGCCTGACCATCATCGTCATCGACAAGTACATCAAGCGCCTGATCGGTTTTGCCGACCAGCACACCATCCTTGAAAAAGGTAAAGTCGTCTGGCAGGGCGATTCCAAACAGTTGTCGGCGCAGCCGGATTTGTGGGATCGCTATCTGAGCGTATAAATCATCGTACTGAACCCGGTACGGCAGCATAGAAAACAGTACAGGAAAACAGCATGAATCAAGCAACATCGACAGACAAGGCACTGCGCGTCATCTGTGCTGAACAGGATTGCGAAGCCGGTTACAACCTCAAGGCGGCGTTCCCTGATTTTCCTCAGGTATTACAGGGCTGGCAAAAAGCCACGGCCGCCATCCGCGAGCCGATGCTCAGCGATGCCGACATCGCCTATGGAGAAGGTAAGCTGCAAGGCTTCGATTTCTATCGCGCTGCCGGGACCAAACGGCCCTTGCTGGTCTTCATTCATGGCGGCTACTGGCAAGGTGGCGACAAGAGCGACATCGGTTTCATCGCAGCGCCGTATGTACGCGCCGGCATCAGCGTCGCCGTCATGAATTATTCGCTGGCACCGCAGGCAAGCATCGAGCAGATGGCTGAAGAAGTGCATGCCTTGCTGGCGCGCATTCGCGGTATGGCCGATCAACTCGATATTGACCTCGCACGGCTGTCGCTGATGGGGCACTCCGCCGGTGGTCATCTCGCGGCTTACATCGCAGCAGACATTGTTGCCGCCGGTAAGGATGCGCCGGTGCAAGCAGTGTTCGCCATCAGCGGCTTGTTTGACCTGGTGCCGCTGATTCCCACATCGCTGAACAAGGCGCTTGGCCTGAATGTGCAGCGTGCGGAACAATTGAGTCCGGTACTCATGGCAGGGCCTTCAACAACGCGCGTGCATACCATCATCGGCGAGCAGGAGACTGGACAGTTTCATATTCAGGCTGCGGTGATCGCCAATTGCTGGCCGCAGGTCGTGGCGCATCACGTCGTGCCGGCGACGCATCACTACACGGTGTTGTGGCCGTTGGCGGATGAGAGCAGCCCGGTGTGCAAGGCCGTCATCGCCGAAATCCTGCGCTAAAGCTGAGACATTTACCGACACTGTTTTCAACACCATTTTCGGTGTCCTTTCTTATTCGTTGAATTGCTTTGGAGTTGGCATGGATCGCCGTCGTTTTTCGCTTGCCGTCGCAGCATTGTTGGGTGTCCCATCTGTCGCATTTTCTGCCGGCAATCCTTTTCTCGGCTACACCCAGGATGAATTGGATAAAGCCTATGATCAGCGCAACTGGGCCCCGAATTCCGCTGAAGTGATCGGACGCTATGCCACCGACAGCGCGGCAGTGCGCGAGAAATATCCTCCGCGTACGGAGCGTTACGGCAGCAGCGATGCCGAGACACTGGACATCTTTGCACCGGCAGGCGCGAAAGGGCTGCCGGTCATGGTGTTTGTGCATGGTGGCGCATGGCGTGCGCTCGGCAAGGACGATTCCTCCGCGCCTGCGCCGACCTTCGTCGACAACGGGTGTCTTTATGTCGCGCTCAATTTCGCCAACATTCCGGCTGTGCGTTTGCCTGACATGGCGACGCAATGCCGAAATGCCATGCTATGGATACATGCCAACATCGCCCGGTTCGGCGGTGATCCTCAGCGCATCTTTGTCTCCGGCCATTCTTCCGGCGGCCATTTGAGCGCGGTGTTGTTAACTACCGACTGGAGTACGCTCGGCGCGCCGGTGGATCTCATCAAGGGTGGGGTGGTGATGAGCGGCATGTATGAGTTGTATCCCGTGCTGCTGTCTGCGCGCAGCAGCTATGTGAAGGTATCGGCCGGCGAAGTGATCGCGCTGAGTCCGCTGCGTCATCTGGACAAGATCGTGTGCCCGGTAATTGTCGCCAATGGTGACAAGGAGAGTCCTGAATTCCAGCGACAGGCCGGAGAGTTTGCGACTGTTCTTGCAGGGATGGGAAAGTTGCGTGGACGCTTTGTCCTTCCCGGAAAGAATCATTTTGAAGTCCCGGAGGCGCTGAACGATGCGAATAACGGCCTTTCAAAGGCAGTTCTGGACATGATGAAAGTTTGATCTCCGTCTTGAATGGATTGGTGCGTCTGCGTCATCAGTTCAAACCATCCGCTGTGCAGGTGACGTTGCGTCCCAATTACAAGTCAATGCGCCGTCTTGGGTGAACGAGACGCGCGTCTTCGTATCCGCCACCGGTGCCTATGCCATCATGGCGCCATACAGCACATCACCTGACACACCAGGACGACATGCCGAGCTACAGCGACGGAGGCGGCCGGCAATAATGGCTGTGCTTTCCCCTGATTTCTGTGCGTTTTGCCGACGCTCGTTATACTTGTCGTCTTTACAGGGAAGGACACTATGACTTCGCGCAATCGCTTCAATTTCACCTACTCATTGCAATTTTCCATCGCTGCGTCTGCCCTTGCTTTTGCTGCGGGGAGTTTTTCCACCGGCGCCTCGGCGCAGGCGACGATCAAGATCGGCGAGATCAACAGTTACAAGGCGCAGCCTGCGTTCCTCGAGCCGTACCGCCAGGGCTGGGAAATGGCGTTGGAAGAAATCAACGGCAGCGGCGGCGTACTCGGTAAAAAGCTGGAAGTGATTTCGCGCGACGACAACGGCAATCCGGGCGACTCGGTGCGCGTGGCCGAAGAGCTGGTCAAGCGCGAGCAGGTGTCATTGCTGTTCGGCGGTTTTCTCTCCAATACCGGTCTGGCGCTGACCGACTACGCCAAGCAGCGCAAGATTTTCTTCCTCGCAGCGGAGCCGCTGACCGACAAGATCGTCTGGCACAACGGCAATAAATACACCTATCGTTTGCGCCCGTCGACCTACATGCTGGTTGCGTCGCTGGTCAAGGACGCGGCCAAGCTGAAGAAAAAGCGCTGGGCCATCGTCTATCCGAATTATGAGTACGGGCAATCTGCCGTCGCCAGCTTCAAGACGCTGATGAAAGCGGCGCAGCCGGACGTTGAATTCGTCGCCGAACAAGCCACGCCGCTGGGCAAGATCGACGCCGGGGCCGTGACGCAGGCATTGGCCGATGCCAAGCCGGATGCGATCTTCAATGTGCTGTTTGCCACCGACCTCGGCAAGTTCGTACGCGACGGCAATACGCGTGGTCTGTTCGAAGGACGTGAGGTGGTGTCCATGCTGTCGGGCGAGCCGGAATATCTTGATCCGCTGCGCGCCGAAGCACCGAGCAACTGGCTCGTCACCGGCTATCCCTGGTACGCCATCAACACGCCGGAGCACAAGAAATTTGTGGATGCCTATCGCAAGAAATACAATGACTATCCGCGCAACGGATCGCTGGTCGGCTATAGCGCGTTGATGTCGATTGCCGCGGGTTTGAAGAAAGCAGGCAGTGCCGATTCCGACAAGCTGGCAGCGGCGTTTTCCGGTCTGAAGGTCGAGACGCCGGTGGCGACGATCACCTACCGCGCGCAGGATCACCAGTCCACCTTGGGCGCCTTCGTCGGCCGCACCGGCGTCAAGGACGGCAAGGGCATCATGAGCAGTTTCGTGTATGTGGACGGCGCCAGTTTGCAGCCGTCGGATGCGGAAGTGAAGAAGCTGCGCGCAGCCGATTGATGCATGCGTCAGGCTTGCACAACGTCCTTTGCGTCGTTCTCCGTCGAGGTATTTTCCCCTGACGAGATCCGGTTGCACCCCTTGTTCGTGGCAATGTAAAGGGTGCGATCGGCTCGAGCACTGGAACGGGTCTGGGGTTTCTTCGCGTATCGCGGCGGCAGCTACCGAAATCACCTCTCACCACCTGCTGCTCAGTCCCCGGCCGCGGCACTTCTGCACTATGTACCGCCTCCATCAGCGCGGCTGACGGCAGCAGCAATCCAAACTCTTCCCCCTCCAGGCGTCCGAGAATCCGGCGTCAACACGCCATCAATACTTTCTTTGCGTAAACATGCGGCAGGTCGCGCTCAAAATTGTTTTCGTTGGGGAATATGTATTCACACGACAGGATAAGTCCGATGCTTATCTTCGTAGTCGTGGATTTCGCTTGAGGATCGATAACCGGTATTCAAAGATCATGAGCGCGCGCGTATACCTGATTTTTTAACGGTCAATTGTTTCTGTTTTCGGAATAACGTTTTTCCTGTGCCGCCATTTATTCTCCTATTGGCAAAGATTAAAGTACGTCCATCGATGAGCAGCACCAAACTCCCTTCATCGATAGGCGGGCCGAAGGGTGTTCATGACCGATCGGTCCGCCGCTTCGTAGTTAATCATCATCGTCAATTATCGAAAGAAAAAAATGGCTATCAATCAATTGGCGGCCGCTCTCTTTTTGACCGTTCTCAGCGGTTCCGTATTAGCAGACGCGCCCAATCCCCAATCCGCAACTCCCAAAACCCGTGCCGAAGTCGTGGCCGAACTGATCCAGGCCCGCGCCAACGGCGAGCTCAACATCAGCGACGCCGACTATCCGTCCACACCGAAATTCGTTTCCACCAAAAGTCGCGCCCAGGTCATCGCCGAGCTGGAGCAAGTCCGTGCCCGCGGTGAGCTGAACGTCAACGATGCCGACTATCCGTATGCACCGCCGTTCGTCTCCACCAAGACCCGCGCCCAGGTGCTGGCCGAGCTGGTCGAGTACAACAAGCATCCTGACCCGCAAGGTCTGTATCACGGTTATTGATCAGAGCAGTAAGCAAGAGAAGAGCAGACAGACAAGCAGCACAGCAAAAATCCGATGACCTCGTCCATGCGCACAGCGCCCGACGATGCCGAAGAGGAAAAGCCGTCACGACGCCGCGCACCGCACACCACATAAGCCGGTACCGTCGTGAGGCAGGCGGAGACAAGAATTCTTCCGAACACACAATAAAATCGAGGTAAGCATGTATTCCCTGAGCGCAAACTATCTGGCTAGCCATGTCGACGAAGTGTTGGAGCTGGCAGACTCCGACGAGATCCTGGTGACACTCGATTCCAGCGATAACCTGATGATCCTGAAGGAGTCCACCTGGCGCTCGCTGCAAGACATCGTCCACCTGTTCGCCACCTCCGTGAATGCCGAACGATTGCAGCAGAGCCTGCAACAAGTGCGCGCCGAATATCTGGTCGAGGCCGCCGTTGAGTGAGACTGCCATGAAGCTGCTGCTCACCCCGGGCGCCGCCGAAGACCTCGCTTATTGGGAGGCCAACGACAGCGCGTTCGCCGGCAAGATCCGTCAGGTGCTGCACAAGCTCAAGCACGGCGAAGCCTTGCCGAGCCATCAGGTGACCAGCCTGCCGCTGAGTCTGAGAGGACTCAGCGCGGTGCGCGTGTCACCGGAACATCGCGTGGTGTTCGAGCGCCTGAACGGCAACATCATCGTGCATCAGTGCCGCTTCCACTACTGAGCGCCACCGGGTTTTTCTTCGAGTCCATACGCATCTGACTCAGGTATCCACATCACGCAATGCCCCTTCCTTTCGGCCGGGGCATTGTCGTTTTTGTTGTCTAGACATAGTTGTATAAAAGATACAAATACATCGTTAAAAGTGAAAATTTAAAAATAAATCTTTGTTTTAAATTCCATTATTTGTTTAAATAAATAAAGTCTTCTTGCAATTTCCTTCGAGAAGCATCGATTTGGTCGTGTTTTTGCAACACCTCGATCGATCAATATTGGATTAACAATTATTGGAGTTCTGAAAAATGAGAAAGTCTCTTTTGGCGCTGGCGGTTATCAGTTCGCTCGGCTCGTTCGCGAGCATCGCCCATGCTCAAAGCTCGGTCACGATCTACGGCATCATCGATGCCAGCGTCGGCTACAACAGCAAAGTGGCAACCGGCACAGGCCGCGCAACCGGCAACCGCGCTGGTGTTGATTCGGGTGCCATCAAGGGTTCCCGTCTGGGCTTCAAGGGTAGCGAAGACCTCGGCGGCGGGCTGAAAGCCCTCTTCAATCTGGAAAACGGCTTTAACGTCGATACCGGCGCAGCGGCGCAAAACGGCACGCTGTTCGGCCGTACCGCGACCGTCGGCCTGTCCGGCAACTTCGGCGCGGTGCTGCTTGGCCGTCAGAAGGATTTCATCGACGACATCGCGGCCTTCACCACCGTTGACGATCTGGGCGGCATGGTCAGCAACGTCCACGCCAAGGATCTGGACCGCACCAACGGCGAACGCGTCAACAACTCGATCCGCTACAACACACCGAACGTCAACGGCTTCTACGGTAGCGTGATCTACGGCTTCGGCGAAACGGCCGGTTCGACTTCCACCGGTCAGTCCTACGGCATTGGCGGCGCCTATGCCAACGGCCCGTTCGGTATCGGTCTGGGCTACTTCCAGGCGAAGAAGGCCAGCAACGCGACCGGCGCAGTGGCTTCGAGCGACGTCAACTCGTCCTCCGCAACCACTTGCGCAACTGGCGCGGGTAACGTCGGCGACACGTGCCTGAAGACCTGGACATTGGCCGCAAGCTATCAGCTCGGCGCAGCCAAGTTGCACGGTTCGTGGTCGCAAGTGAAGTTGCCGCTGGCACAAGCCGGCAGCGCTACGTCGTTTTCGGCGGCATCGGCAGCGAACTTCACGGGTGACACCACGGCGCAGTTTGCTGTCGGCGGCATCAACAACGACAAGACCAACATCTTCGACGTCGGCGTGAACTACGCGCTGACACCATCCTTGTCCTTGCTCGGCAGCGTGCAGTACGCCCGCGTGAACTTCGTCAACGCCGCCAACGGCAAGATGACTCAGCTCAACCTCGGCGCCAAATACGCCTTGTCCAAGCGCACCACGCTGTACGGTATCTATCGCAACCTGCGCGCATCCGACATGTATAACGTCGGTGTGAACAGTTCCAGCGTGCCTGGCGCGGACAACAGCCAGAACGCACTCAACGTTGGCATCATCCACAACTTCTAATAGAGTGAGGCGGAAGAAGTGCTTCCATGAAGCGTCTTCGCTAAGGGCTGCAGTTAATAGCCGCAGTTAAGTGCACAATGCGAGCGCAATACCTCGCATCGAGAAGCGCCGGTCAATCAATGACCGGCGCTTTTTTTCTGCCTGTTTGCGGACATTTCCGGCCATGCTTTCTGTGATGCCCGCAGGTAACCTTGCTGGAATCCGCATGCCTCCTGTGTATCGGTAAAAAGCTATTGAACTGATGAAGACTATCAATTTTCCCTAAAGATTGTTTTTCAATAATATTGCTTCATGTCCAGATCCAGTTACGCAGGAATGTGGATCGCAGGCAAGAAAAATACTGCGCCGGTCATCGGGCCGACGCCAAACTTCAGGGAGCTTCACATGCACAATCCATCTCAGCCAGCCAAAGGAACCGCCATCAGCGTGGCGGCTCGCCTCGGCATCAGCTTTGCCATCGTGCTGGCCATGATGCTGGCGCTGACCATCCTCAGCATCATGAAGGTCAATTCCATCGAGGGCAGTCTCAGCACCATCAGCGACGACAACAACGTCAAGCAACGCTATGCCATCAACTTCCGCGGCAGCGTGCATGACCGCGCCATCGCCTTGCGCGACCTGACGCTGGTCGGCGACGCTGAAGTGAAAGACGTCGTCGGACTGATCACCAAACTGGACAACGACTATCAGCAATCGGCCAAGCCCCTGGACGCCATCTTTGCAGGCGAACAAGGCAAGAAAGTGCGCGCCGAAGATCGCGCCGATCTGGAGTCCATCAAAGCCATCGAAGCACGCACCATGCCGCTGGTGCAAAAGATCATCGCTGCGCGTACCGGCGGCGACACTGACGGCGCGCGTCAGATGATGCTGCAGCAAGGCAAGCCCGCTTTTACCGAATGGCTGGCATCGATCAACAAACTGATCGATCTGGAAGAGCAGATGACGCAGACCGAGTCGGCCCGTGCACGCAATCTGGCGCATGGTTTCAAGGCGTTGATGCTGACTTTCCTGGCCGTGGCGATGATGGCCGGCGTAGTGTTGGCGACGCTGATTACACGTTATATCCGCCGTGCTCTGGGCGCCGAACCGGATGACGTCAAGGAGCTGGCCTTCGCCGTCGATCGCGGCGAGCTCTATCATGCAGTGGACATCAGCAAGGACGGCGCTGCCCGTAACAGCATCATGGCCGCCTTATCCGAGATGAGCAGCAACTTGCGCAACACCGTCAGCGAAGTGCGTGACGCCGCTGCGGGCGTGACTGAAATCAGCAGCCAGATCGCCGAAGGCAACCGTGACCTCGCAGCACGTACCGAAGACCAGGCTGCCTCGCTGGAAGAAACCGCCTCGGCGATGGAAGAACTGACCTCGACCGTGAAGCAGAACGACGACAATGCACGTCAAGCCAATCAACTGGCTCGCAACGCATCCGAAATCGCTCAGCAAGGTGGAGCGATTGTCGGTCAGGTCGTACACACCATGGACTCGATCAACACGTCGTCACGCAAGATCGTTGACATCATCGGAGTGATCGATGGCATCGCCTTCCAGACCAACATCCTGGCGTTGAACGCAGCGGTCGAAGCAGCTCGTGCCGGCGAACAGGGGCGTGGTTTTGCGGTGGTTGCGACGGAAGTGCGCAGCCTGGCGCAACGCAGCTCGGCTGCAGCGAAAGAGATCAAGCACCTGATCGACGACTCGGTGGAAAAAGTCGACACCGGCACCAAGCTGGTCGAGCAGGCCGGCGACACGATGGAGCAGATCGTCGCCAGCGTGAAGCGCGTCACTGACGTGATGGGCGAAATCTCCGCCGCCAGCCACGAGCAAAGTATCGGCATTGAAGAAGTACACCGCGCAATTGCGCTGATGGATCAGGTCACCCAGCAAAACGCTGCTCTGGTGGAGCAAGCCAGCGCCGCCGTTGGCACCTTGCAGGATCAGGCCTCCAGCCTCAACCATGCAGTGGGTGTGTTCAGTCTGGAAGCGCCGGCATCGGGTACGCAAGTGGTTTCAGCGATAGGCGCAGGCAATATCGTGCCGCTGCGTCCGGTCGGCAGCTCGATTGTCAATTCTGCACCGCAACTCGGCGACCAGCGCAAACGCGCCTGATCAGACCGACTGTCCGCCCACCCCGCCCGCCCCATGCAACATGGTGGCCGGCGGGGTGTTTTCTTGTGCGCTGAAAATTTCCTTTCGGTATCACTTCATTTCGAACATCCTGCTGCCGATAATATCGAAGTGGGTATTTACCTGCCAAGGCGTACACATCAAGAATCGATAGAACAGATACAAATAAAGACAAAAACAGGGACGGCCCATGATTCATATACTCCGCTCATCATCTTCGCTGGCGAAGGTGTTGATCTTGCCGTTTGTCGTCCTGATCCTC
Source organism: Herbaspirillum rhizosphaerae (assembly GCF_046025915.1). Lineage (GTDB taxonomy): Bacteria > Pseudomonadota > Gammaproteobacteria > Burkholderiales > Burkholderiaceae_D > Herbaspirillum > Herbaspirillum rhizosphaerae_A. The sequence goes on from NZ_JAQQFR010000004.1 coordinate 250,890, forward strand.
GCGCTGTCGCTGCTGGTTGGATTGCTCTCTTATTTTGCCGGGCGGCATGCCGTTGTCTCGGTGGCCGAGCAAATGCTCGATCAGACTGCCGACCGCGTTGCGCTGACGGTGCAGCGTCACATCGACGGCGCAACCTCGGTGCTCGAATCGGCGTACCCGCGCGGCCTGCCGGCAGCGCCTGACATCAATACCGATCTCGAGGCCATGCGCGCCCGGTTCTGGAGTGCGACGTCGATGCATCCGGAACTCAATAATTACGTCTTCTACGGCAACCGCAGCGGCGACTTCGTGGGTTTGTTCCGCTTTGCGCCGGACGATGCCGAGCTACGCGTCAAGCGTGCTTCCCTCGACTATCGCAGCGCTTATCGTTTCGACAGCATCGGGGGCCAGCTCAGCATGCCCAAGAATGACGAGACCAAATTTGATCCTCGCACGCGGCCCTGGTATGCCGCCGGTCAAAACAGTGACCGCGATGCCTGGAGCGAGATTTATATCAACTACTGGGACAAGGATCTGGTCGCCACCCGATCGCGGCGCGTGCTGTCAAAAAATGGTCAGTTTGAAGGCGTGATCGCCACGGATGTTTCGCTCAAGGCGCTCAATGATTTCATCCGCGACCTGCACGTCAGCGCGCGCGGCGTCGCCTTCATCATGGAGTCGAACGGCAACCTCATCGCATCGTCCGGCGGTGAAAATATTTACACCGACAAGCAAGGGCAGGTAGGTCGTTTGCGCGCCGATATCAGCCAGAATCAGATCATCCGCAGCGCCTATCTCACCTTGCAACAACATCTCGCCGAAGAACAAAATGTTGGTAGCACCAACAGCACCTTCACCTTTCAGGGGCCGGACGACGAAACCATCTACGCCTCCTATTCATGGGTGCGCGACAACGCCGGTCTGTCGTGATTGCCGTGTCCGCCGTCATCATTGCCTTGCTGCTGGGACTGAGCGTGGTGCACTGGGTCGTGCGTGATGTGCGGCGTCTGTCACGTGCAGCGGCACGCATCGGCAAAGGCCAGATGAACGTCGCGTTGAAGATCGAGCGGCGCGATGAGATCGGCCAGCTCGCGGACAGTTTCATGCAGATGCAGAGCGAACTCAGCACGGACAAACTCACCGGCGTCACCAGCCGCGCCGCCTTGCTGCGCTATCTGGATGCCGCGGTACACAAACGCGGTCGCCGCGCCACCGAGTTGTTTGAACAGTTCACAGTCATGTTCATCGACCTCAACCGCTTCAAGGCAATCAACGACAAGCTTGGCCATGAGTACGGCGACCTCACGCTGATCGAAGTCGGCCAGCGCCTGCGCACCATCATGCGCGAGGACGATGTCGTGGCGCGTTTCGGCGGTGATGAATTCGTGCTGGTGTTCTGGGGCATTGCCGAAGCGGCGTTTGCCGACAAGGTCCGGAAGAAGATCGAGGATGCGCTGGCGCCACCGCTGGAATGCCTGATGGAAGTCGACGGTGCGGAAGGCATGACGGTCGGCGCTTCCATCGGCGTGTCCTTCTATCCGCAAGACGGAAAGGACGCTGAAACATTGATCAAGCTCGCCGATCACGGCATGTACGAAGACAAGGCCGCCGGCCGCAAGAATGAGAAAGATGGTGGGCGCGACCAGCGTTGATGATGCCGTCGGTGAAAGCCAGCTTGTGCAGTCAGGAATAATCGCCTGATTGAAAATCATGACAGGTAGCCTCGGTCTGATTGATGGCAATTTGTCTTCTAAAGTTATGCGAATTCCTTCTTGGACTCGCCTGAACCACGCTTCCTATAATCGTTTGCACATCCCATATCCGGCCACCGCGATATGGTTTTCAGCGATGACCGGAGGCGACATGAACGCGATTGCAGACAAGACTGTTCCGATTTACGAAAAAATTGTTGTTAAGCCACAAGCCGTACATATTGGTGCGGAGATTTCCGGTGTCGACCTGAGTGCGCCTCTTGATGCCACGACCATTGCAGAGATTCGTGCGGCTTTGTTGCAATGGAAAGTTGTCTTCTTCCGCGACCAGCCATTGAGTCACGCGCAACATGTCGCGTTTGGAAAGCAGTTCGGCGATCTGACGGTGGGGCATCCGGTATTCGGCTACGAGCCTGGCCATCCTGAGATTTACTCTGTCGGACGCGACCGCTTCAAAAATCGCTTTAACGGCCCTCGTCTGGTACGGCCATGGACCGGATGGCACACCGACGTCACTGCCGCAATCAATCCGCCGGCGGCGTCGATCTTGCGTGGTGTGACCATTCCTCAGTATGGCGGCGATACGCAATGGACTAATCTGGTTGCGGCCTACCAGGGGCTCTCGCCGGCCTTGCGGGCTTTCGTCGATACCTTGCAGGGCGAGCATCGCTTCACGCCGCCGGAGGGCAATCGCGCTACACAAGATTTCGTCAACAAGGTCGCAGCAACGCCGCTGGTCAGTCATCATCCGCTGGTGCGCTTGCATCCAGAGACCGGTGAGAAAGCGCTGTATGTCAGCCCGGGATTCCTGAAGAATATCGTCGGCTTGCATCCACGCGAGAGTGAACAGTTGCTGGCACTGCTGTTCGAACATGTCGTGCGTCCCGAGTACACGGTGCGCTTCAAATGGGAAGAGGGATCACTGGCCTTCTGGGACAACCGCTCCACGGCGCATCTGGCCCCGGTCGATATTTACGATACTGATTTCGAGCGCCAGCTGTATCGCATTACCCTCGTTGGTGATGTGCCGGTTGGTCCCGATGGAAAACAGTCGGTCAGCATTGAGGGCGAGCCGGTAGTCGCGCATAGTATTGAATAGCGCAGTTTCTGATCATGACAAATCCGAGCATCCATACTCGGATTGATTATTGGAAGCAAAGAAGTGAGAACGGTATAGTGAAACCTCTCCTCTCTGCTTCATGATTTGAATGTTGTTATGCTGTAGTGAAACAGGACGGCGCTTACTCCCGCGGCATCGTCCTCATGTCGGCCAGCGTCGACATGTGAGCAGATTCAAAGCGCGGCCACTTTGCAGATAGCACTGGGCTGCGCGAATCTACTCACATATCGGCGCTGCATTTTTTACGCTATAAATTTAAAAAGCCCCTCACGGCAACGTGCGGGGCTTTTTTGTTTGGCCTGTACCGGCCTGCAAATATTTTATTTTTTGTAACTGTAGACGCCGATGCGTGCGTTCGGATCAATCTGGCGAATGTAAAGCTGATAAGTGTCGCCGCTGCTGGTTTTCAGTTTTGCCATCTTGCTTTGTTTGCAACATGATGGGCAGGCGAGTTTCTTTTCCTGTATCGGACGTGCGTCCGCGGACAACTGCAACATGAGCTGCCCGCAGTGCGGGCACGCCAGGCTGATGTCTTGCGCGAAGATGGTTGCGTGGGCGGCAGTTTTGCTGCCCGGGGTGTTCGATTTCATAGTCGATTATTCTTATAAGGGTTGCCGGTTATAACCAAAGCCGGGGGTGTAACTCCCCGAATCCAGGTGGAGCAAGTCGGTGAATGTATCACACTTTTATTGGCGCGCCAGCGATTTGCCATCTGCAAGATTTTGCACAATTCGTCACGTCATTTTTTCTGCGTGAACGAATGTGCAGACTGCATTACACGAAGAGCGAGTATAAAAATCCGGCGTGAAATTTGGAACGACTGTTTACGACTTTGCTTACGCGAAAAGCGGAGCAAAACATGGAAGAAAAAATGGTAGAGGGGAGATTAGATGCGCTTGTTGCAGATCGCAATCCCGGCAAGCGGAGATCGCATCACTGCAAGAAGGCGTAAGTACTTATCTGCGCGAGATGCGGCAGACAGCAGCAAAAAAGAGAAGAGGAAATCAACAGAGATAGTCCGCCGGCGGCATCATGCCGGGAGCGGGCTATCTGTCATCAGCATGTGATGCAGCCGATTAGTGCGTGGTGTCGACGTAGTTGGCGCGAGCGATGTTGCCGCCGCGGCCCAGTTCTGCAAGTACTTCAGCGCGGGTCTTGGAAGACGCGACTGGCGCTGGGTTGAACGTTTCTTGATAGTTGCGACGGCCGAGGTCACCACCAGCTTGTTTGACTTCAGCGACGACTTCGGCGCGAGTCTTGGTGGAAACGAAAGGCTTGTCAACCGGATATTGGGTTTCAGCAAAAGCGGAACCTGCGGCGGCGATCAGAGCTGTAGCGGCGATAATTTTAGCGATGTTCATTTTATTCTCTCTGAGTAAATGGTTAGTGCAAATAAGGCAAAAAAGTGAAGCTTGAAGTGAAACCGGAAGTGTTTCATTTGGGCTCAGTACCGATCTGGGATCGGAGTTTTGTTTTGCAACCAGATATTTCAGCGTTATCCGAAAATAGAATGACTGATATAAGCAGATCGTCTAACTGAAGGGTGTTGGCGGGTGCCGAAAATGATGCTCTCTGAATGGGTTCTGTCGCCGCGCCGCCGCGCCAGAAGCGGCGGTGCGGTGATGTTGTTCAGAGGGTGATGACGATGTGGGAGAGCTGCAAACCTGATTGTTCCAGAAAGGCGAATACAGAATCTGCGCCGATGGTTTCGATACGATCACTGAAACGTTTCTCGTTGGGATGATCGTCGAAGGCAATATTGGCTTTGAACATCCTTCCACCCAGACGCGTCATCGGACCCAGTGTCAGCACCGTGGGTTCATAGCCCTTGAACTTCAGCCAGGCCTGAGCCTGTTCACGATTATGGATGACAGGCTCTTGCGCCATCGCCAGTGTTTCCAATACCCATTGATTGGACTGTTGATACTTCGTGCTCCACACATAGGACAGCATGTTGTAGTTCGGAGTGTGTTCGGTCAGCAATTTTTGCGGATCGGTGAGTACGGCACGCAGGCGCTGTTGCACTTCGGGCGTTGGTATGGCGATTGCCGTCTCAAAGCGAAACGGGTCATCGAGAAAAAACTGTCCCATACCCTGTTCATAGATATTGCTGATTGCGGTATCGCACTCGTTCAGTTTATGCACGATGGTCCAGCTGCCATTTTCCTTGTAGGCAAAACCCAGATGCGAATAGTGCTGCTTGTATTTGCTCAGATCCTGTCCTGCGCGGCCGATGATGACGACATCCGCGCCACTGGCATTGAGCTGTTCAACCGTCTTGACCGCCATCGCGATGCCTTTGGTGACCATGCCGACGGTCGGCGGTTTTTGTTCGCATCCCTGGCCTGCCTGGCTGATAGCAGGCAGCAATAGTGACAGGGCGGTCGCGGTGGCGAGCAAGAGTTTCTTGTACATGTTGTTCTCTCTTTTGGTGGCGTGATTGATGATGTCTGGAGGAGACGATCAGGAAATCTTCTTGCTCTTCATAAGCGCCTTGCCCAGCTCATTGGGGATGATCGCCAGCACTTGTCCTGCACTGACCAGCAACATGCCCGCCGATGTAGCCGTGGCCTTGATGCTCGCGCCCACGCCGACCGAAACAGCACCGCTCACAGTTGTCGTGACAATGACGGAGCCGCGCACACCAGTGCCGATTTTTTCCAGCACATAGACCGAGCCCTTGCCCGATGCTTCTACGCCCTTGACCAGGTATTCACCACCTTCGGAAATAAACATCGCCGGCGCCACCACGGATGCCACAACCGAGATGGCGGAGGCATCGCTGGCAGTGGATTGCGCAGCGGCCAGATTGGACAGCAGGCTGAATGACAGCGCGCAGCTTAGTGCAACAGCACGGATGAAAGAAAAAGAAGGGGATGGATTGGCGAAGGACTGTGTCGACTTGTTCATGTTGTTCTCTCTTGTTGAGTTTTTGGGAGCGCCTCGTTGAGCGCAGGCGGACTGTAACAACGGTATTGGAATGTGTGTAAATGGCATGGATAGAATCGACTAATGGATAGTTAAGTATCGAAATACGATACTATTTGCTGATCTCCCTCCATTCACCATCCAGAGAAAACAACATGGCCCAGGCAGACGCGCTCGTCGGTGCATTGAAAAACGTACTGAAAGCACGCGGTGTCACTTATGCCAAATTGGGGAAGGGATTGGGCCTGAGCGAGGCGAGCGTAAAGCGCGTGTTTGCCGAGAAGAGTTTTACGCTGGAGCGCTTCGATCAGATCTGTTCACTACTGAACATACAGATCAGCGATCTGGCGCGCATGGTGGCGCATGAGTCGGCCACGCCGGTACAGCTGACGCAGGAGCAGGAGAGCAAGCTGGTTGCTGATCCAAGACTATTGCTGATGGCCGTGCATGCGGTCAATCATTGGACGCTGGACGAGATCATCGACGCCTTTGCATTCACCAAAGCTGAAAGTATTCGTCTGCTGGCGCGGTTGGACAAACTGGGCATCATCGATCTGCTGCCCAATAACAAAATCAGGGTACGCGTGGCGCCGGATTTTCAATGGTTGCCAGGCGGCCCCATCCAGCAGTATTTTCGCGCGCAGTTGAAAAACGACTTCTTCAATTCGCGCTTCGATGGCAAAGGCGAAAAGATGACGATGCTCAGCGGCATGCTCTCGCATGCCAGCAACGAAGTCGTCAAGCAGCATATGCGTCGTCTTGGCGCTGAGTTCTCGGCACTGCATCATCAGGATCTGGAGCTGCCGCTTGAACAGCGCTTCGGCACCAGTTTCATCATGGCGGTGCGGCCCTGGACGCCGGAAGCGTTCAAGACCTTTCAGCGCAAGCAAGGCAAGTGATATCCCCAGTGATGTGCTGATGATGCTCGATTGCGCTCCCGGCGAAGCCCTCAACGATCAGTAGTTGATCGTAACGACTTTGGGTGCACCAGCGCGTCGGCTTGCTGCCGTGGACTGGGGTTGCGAGCTCGGCACCGCCATCGCCATCGATTCAGGAACACGGTCGAGATAATAAGGATCGGCGTTTGCATCGACGGCGATGTGTTCACCGATAACGTTGCTGGCTTTTTCCGATGCCTTGATGTCAACGCTGGAGCACGACTGAAAGTAGTCCGCACTACCTTCGCTGAAATCGACCCGGCAGCGCTCGGCGACCATTGCCGATAGGCCGAGTTGCCCTGATGCCGCAGCATGTACGGCCCTGATCCAGTTCATGTAACCTCCTGCGAGGATCACCAGCGTTACTGCAATATGGATTTTCTTCATGATTTTCCCTCCGTTGAAGCCACTCTATGCGACATATAAAATCCACAACATCAGGGAAATCCTGATGAGAAGGTTGGTCGTCGCCAAAGTGAATCCGCAGGGTAATGTTGTTACCTTGCAGGGGGCATAAAAATCAGGTTGAAAGCCTTTCTGGCATTGAATTGTGGCGATTGTTTTGCGCTGCAATATTTTGATTGCCAAGGCACTGAACGAAGCTAAAATATTTTCCTATCAGGCCGATAGCAATTCCTCGACATAGGCAATAAAAGCACGCGCCTTTGCGCTGGCCATGCGTCCACCCGGATACACCGCCCACAAATCCATCGCCGGCAATTGCCACTCCGTCAGCACGCGTTGCAGTGCGCCGCTCGCCAGTTCAGGCTCGAACATCCATTCTGATGAAATCGCCAGACCCATGTCCGCCAGCACGGCGGCGCGTACGCCTTCGGCGGCATTGACCTTGATGCGGCCGTTGACGGCAACGGACACCTCGGTGCTGCCGCGCCGAAATTCCCAACTGCTGCCGGTCTGGCCGTAGATGACTGCGTTGTGGCAACTCAGATCCGCCGGTGTTGCGGGTACCCCATGTTGGGCGAAGTAGGCAGGCGTACCCAGCACCGAGCGCGGGTTCTGCGCAATCTTGCGCGCCGTCATGCCGGAATCGCTGAGCGATCCCATGCGCAGCGCGACGTCGATGCCTTCTTCCAGCATGTCGATGTGGCGGTCGTCGAGCACGATGTCGAGACTCAGTTGCGGATGCATGTCGAGGAAGGGTTTCAGATACGGGAGGATGCGTATGCGGGTAAACGTCACCGCTGCGCAAACACGCAGCGGCCCCGATAAGCCGGTGCCTGCGTCGCGCGCGCTGCGCTCGGCTTCGTCGGCTTCTTCGATGGCGCGCAGGGCCCGTTCATAAAATCGCTGGCCGGCTTCGGTCGGCGTCAGGCCACGTGTCGATCTCAGCAGCAGGCGCAAACCAAGGCGTTCTTCCAGTTGCGCAATCGTCTTTGACACGGCTGGCTGGCCGATCTCAAGCCGACGCGCGGCGCCCGAGAACGAGGCTGATTCGACCACGTTGATGAAGGTTGCCATTGCATTGAGACGATCCATTTCTATTCCTTCGTAGAATTTGTTTTTGGGGTTTTGTCAGTGATTTTATCCCTATCAGGCATTCTTTATTCTTCTGGGGAATGAATCATATGCCATTCACCTGCGTTCTCACGCTGGCTCGATTGGATGAAGATGCTTCCGTCGATTGCATTTTTGCGATCCCCCACCCGGAGAATTTTCATGACATTGCAAGCCAAACTGGACGCCTTCAAAGCCGATTTTCTTGCCGGCAAGCCACCTTATAAGGCACCTGCCGAAATCCACCCGATCATGGCGCGCGCCACGGCCGAACTCATCGCCTCCGGTCAGGCCGGCCGTACATTGAAGGCGGGCGACAAGGCGCCGTCGTTCACGCTTAACGATCCGGACGGCAAACCGGTATCGTCCGCCGAACTGCTGGCACAAGGCCCGCTGATCCTGAGTTTCTATCGCGGCGTCTGGTGCCCCTACTGCAATATGGAGCTGCAGGCCCTGCAAGAAACATTGCCGGCGTTTCGTGCCGCCGGAGCGAATCTGGTGGCGATCTCGCCGCAGACTGCACCCAATAGCCGCAAGTCGATGCGCAACAACAATCTGGAATTCCCTATCCTGAGCGACACGCACAACGACGTTGCTGCCGCCTTTGGACTGCGCTTCGCATTGCCGGATTATCTGGTTGAGTTGTACAAGATGCTCAAGAACGACCTGCCGACGTTCAATGGTGACGGCAGCTGGACGTTGCCGATGCCGGCACGCTATGTGATTGCCCAGGACGGCACCATTCTGTACGCCGAAGTCAATCCCGACTACACCCATCGCCCGGAGCCGGAAGACATGCTGCATGTCCTGCCGGCGGCCTGAATGTCGCTGCCCTGAAGCGAAATGCGGTTGCGCCCCCATCCCCGCTCATGCACATGCTGGGCGCAGCCGTATCAATGAAGAAAGGAAAAATCATGAACATCATCCCTCTGGACGTCGGCTTCGGCGCCCGTATCAACAACGTCGACCTGGCCCGCCTGAGCGACAATCCAGAAGCACAACAAGCCCTGCGGAAAGCCTTGCTCGACTACGGTCTGCTGGTGATTCCCGGCCCGGTGCTGACGCCGCAGGCGCAGATTGCCGCGTCTGAAGTATTCGGCGCGCTGGAAGAGTTCCCACCGACGGCGAGCCAGATCCCCGGCTATCCGCAAATCTTCCGTGTCGCCAGCCGCGCCACCGAAGGCTATACCGGCGTCGGTCGCTACTGGCATTCGGACGGCTCCTTCCGCGCGGTGCCGACACCGATGTCGCTATGGCATCTGGAAGCACGTCCGGACGTTGGCGGTGATACCTTGTTCACTGATCTGCAGGAAGCCTACCGCAGCCTGCCGGATGATCTCAAGGCGCAGGTACAGGGATTGCAAACCACACACCGCAATCACGTGGTGCATCCGCTGGTGATGCCGCATCCGCATACCGGTGTAGACGGCCTGTATCTGAACGTCGGTCTGACCGATAGCATCATCGGCATGGCCAAAGATGAGACGGAAGCGCTGATCGCAAGCATCGATCGCCACTTCTCACGCGAGGGGGCGGTATATCGTCATCAATGGAAGGAAGGGGACTTCGTGGTAGCGGATAATTTCCGCGTCGCACATCGCGCCACGCCGCTGTCGCCGCTGCAGCGTCGTGTTCTTAACCGTACGACGGTGCGTGGCGACGGTGCATTCTGGGAAATGGAACATGCTGATGCTGCCGCAGAGACAGTCGCAGACTGAGGCGACTACCCGACTACCCGACTACCCGGCTCAGTCCATGCGCTCAAATTCGCACGGTGCGATTTTCTTTTTGTTGATTCGTTTAATCAGGAAACGAAACACCAGCGTCACCAGCAGGCCGATCGCGCCGGTAATGGCAGTGCTCATACTTTTAAGCGGGATGGCTGCTGCTATCGTGAATACGGCAGCAGTGGCCGGGATCCAGAAGGCGACGGCCATGGCCAGTGAACAGAAAAATTCTTTCATGCGGGTGATGTCAGATGCAAATCAGCTAGGGAAGCGAGAAGAACGCGTCCGCTACTGTAGCTGATCCATCTGATCCACGCCAGATGCCTGTGGTGGCAAGCTGGTGGAAATCCGCTGGAAATCTGTCTTAAGCGAACCCCAATTTCTACTGCAACATCCCGCTGCCGCTCCTCGGCGTCTGCTGTACCCCGCTCGCCATCACCGCCGCCGCCGAGCGCGTCTCCACGCCAAGTTTGACGAAGATGTGTTCCAGGTGTTTGTTGACCGTGCGCGGACTCATGCCGAGGATGTCGGCGATGTCGCGGTTGGTTTTGCCTTTGCCCAGCCACATCAAGACGTCGCTTTCACGTGGCGTCAGATGGAAGCATCCTAGCGCCAGCGGGTTGGTTGTGACGTCGTTACTGAGCGCCGGATGCATGGCTGCGCTTGTTGCGGCGGCAGCGATGTCGGCGGCAAGGTTCTTTTCTTCCAGAAGCAAAGTGATTTCATGCCCCTGTCCCGCAGCGGAAAGCGCCACACGCAGTTCACAGTCACCTTGTGTCACTACCAATGGGCGAATGTCGCCCCCCTTGTTTTGACGCTGGCGCACCAGGCTTTCGTTGAGCCAGGACTGCAGCATTATCGGCAATTTGTGCGTGGCGTTGGTGTTCGTCCCGGCGGGGAAATATTTCTCCAGCCAGAGCGAGGCCTTGCTGGTCTGCCACAGCGGCAGGCCGTTGCCGCTCAAGACGATGACGGCATGCGCGGCGTGTTCCAGCATGCCGCGCGCCTGCGACATCATGCGTGCAGTCTTGATGTGAGCGCCGATGCGGGCAACAACTTCCTGCGGCTTGATCGGCTTGGTGACGTAGTCGATACCGCCGACTTCGAAGCCGCGCACGACGTGTTCAGTTTCCGTCAACCCGGTCATGAATACCACCGGAACGTGGTTGACGCTCTTGATCAGCTTGATGCGTTTGCAGGTCTCGAAACCATCGATGCCGGGCATCATGGCGTCGAGCAGGATCAGGTCGGGGGTAATGTAGTCGAGCCGCTCCAGCGCGCTCATGCCGTCGGTGGCGACCAGCACGATGTGGCCGCTCTCGTCGAGCGAATCGGACAGCATGGCGAGGTTGTCGGGCTTGTCGTCGACGATCAGGACGACATGCCTATCGAACGTTGTTGACATCATGACGAATCATCTCCTTGATACGGGTGACATATTCATTCAGGCGAAACTGTTTGACCAGTTGCCGAAGTTCCGTGGTGAAGGGCAGGTACGCAGAATTCTGTTGCTCCATATCATCCAACTTCTTGAGGATGCCTTTGGCGTAGCCGATGGAGCCAAGCTCCAGCAGTGCCTGCAGTTTTTCTTGCGAGGGCACCAGCATCATGGGTTGAGCTGCGACGATTTTTTTCTCCGGTGCCGAGGGCAGCAAAGGCGGCGGTGCTGACTCAGACGTCTCGGGTGACGATACCCAGTCGATACGCAACTGCTGCTTGATCTTGGACAGCAACTCGTTGTACGACACCGGCTTGACGACGAAGTCGTTATACAGCGGTGGGTCGACACCATCGCCGTCGTTGCTACGTTCATTGCTGCGCTCGTGTCCGCTTTCGAAAGCGTTGGCCGAGACGATGATGATCGGCAGTTGCGTCAACCCGCGTGCGCGGATGGCGCGCGCTACCGACCAGCCGTCCATCAGCGGCATGGCGATGTCGAGCAGCACCAGATCCGGGGTACGGCGCGCCAGTTCTTCCAGGCAGGCGATGCCGCCGTCGGCCTCTACTACGTCAAAGCCCAGCGGCAGCAGCATCTCCTTGAGCAGCAGGCGTTGTGAAGCCTGGTCATCCACCACCAGCACGCGCTTGGAGGGGCCGATATAACCCGACATCTGGTCTTCCAGTTTCAGACGCAGACGCGGCACGTGCACTTCCGGCAGATAGATCTTCAGGTGGAAGCTGCTGCCACTGCCGACCTTGCTCTTGACCGCCAGCTCACCGCCCATGATGTGCGTGAGCATGCTGCTGATGGCGAGGCCCAGGCCGGTGCCGATGTCTTCGCGCAGATTGGCCGCGTTGCTGCGTTCGAACGGCAGGAAGATGCGTTCCAGATCGTCGTCGGCGATACCGATGCCGGTATCGATGATGTCGAAGTAGGCGATCTCGCGCATGTAGCGCACACGCACCGTCACGCTGCCGCTGTCGGTGAACTTGACGGCATTGCCGAGCAGGTTGATCAGGATCTGGCGCAGACGTTTTTGATCAGCGTGCACGATGTGCGGGATGCGGCCGGTTTTTTCGAAGCGGAAGCTCAGGCCTTTTTGTTCAGCCTGCGGCGCAAACATGCCGGCGATCTGTTCGAGGAATTCCGACAGCGCCAGTTCATCCGACGCCAGGCGCATCTTGCCCGCTTCGATCTTGGCGATGTCGAGCAAGCCGTCGATCAGGCTCAGCAGATGTTCGCCGCTGCGCCGGATGACGGCAATCGCATCCTTGCGGGCCGGCGGGATAGTGGCGTCGACATGCAGTATCTGCGCGTAACCGAGGATACTGTTGAGCGGTGTGCGCAGCTCATGGCTCATGCCGGTGACGAAGCGGCTCTTGGCGAGGTTGGCGGATTCGGCGGCTTCCTTGGCGCGTTGCAGTTCGGCGTCGGTTTGTTTGTGCGCTTCGATTTCCTGCAGCAGCAAGTTGGTCTGGCGTTCCGATTCTTCGTGCGCGACGCTGCGGCTTTCGTTGGTCAGGATCAGCCACCACGAGCCGACACCGATCAACACCAGCAGCGTACAGAACAGCTTGATGAAAATGCTCTGGATGGAATCAGGGCCGCTAGGCGTCAGGCCGGAGATACCCGCCATCTGCTGGAAGTACAGCATCCACAACACCACCGCCAGGCCGCCGGAGATTAAGCCGAACACGATCAGATAGTGGCCGATGCGGGTGTTGAGCTTGAGCGTGAAGCGCGCCGGCAACAAGGCCTGCAAGGCGCTGAATGCCTGATTCGGCAGACGCGCCGCGGGCGTCTTGCAACGGTCGTTGCAACGCGCATCGAGCGAACAGCATAGCGAGCAGATCGCCCCTTGATAAGCGGGGCAGTGCGCCATGTCGGGCATTTCAAATTGATTGCCGCAGATCACGCAATCGAGCTGGGCATGCTGATGGTCGTGCTCTTTGTGCGCGTGCACATGTTCAGACAGTGTGTCTTCGCGCGCGATGTAGTAACGGCTCTTTGTCGCAATAGCGATCAGAGGCGCCGCCAGCAATGCCGTGCCCAGCGCGATGAAAGGCGACATTGCCGCCGCCAGTTTGCCGAGCACGCCGGACATGGCGATCGCCGACAGGATGGACGCAATCGCCATTGAGCCGACACCGACCGGATTGATGTCGTACAGATGGGCGCGCTTGAACTCGATATGCGCCGGGCTCAGTTTCAGCGGCTTGTTGATCACCAGGTCCGACACCACCGCACCGATCCATGAAATCGCCACCAGACTGTACAGCGCCAGCACATGCTCCAGCGCATTGAAGACGCCGAGTTCCATCAGCAGCACCGCAATCAGCACGTTGAACACCAGCCACACCACGCGGCCCGGATGGCTGTGCGTCAGACGCGCAAAGAAATTGGACCATGCCAGCGAACCGGCATAGGCATTGGTGACGTTGATCTTGATTTGCGACACCACCACGAACAGCGCGACCGCACCCAGCACCAGCGCGGGATTGGAGAACACATACTGATAGCCGATCAGATACATCTGGGTTGGCTCCACCGCCTTGCCCATCGGCACTTCATGCTGAATCGCGAGGAAGGCCAGCAGCGCACCGCCGAGCATTTTTGCGCCGCCCAGCAAAATCCATCCCGGCCCGGCCAGCAGCAGCGCGGTCCACCAGCGGCCGCGATTGGCTGGTGTCTTTTCCGGCAGGAAGCGCAGAAAGTCGACCTGTTCGCCGATCTGCGCGATCAGCGAAAACGCCACCGTCGCTGCCGCACCGAACAGATAGATGTTGAACGAACCCCCTTCTTCGGCACGGCCAGCGAAGGTCAGCAGATTGGTGAGCGCTTCCGGTTCTTTATAGAGGACGCAAATATAAGGCAGCGTCAGCAGCACGATCCACACCGGCTGCGTCCACATCTGCAGGCGGTTGATCAGTGTGATGCCGTACGCCACCATGGGGATCACGATCAGCGAGCACAGTACATAGCCGTACACCAGCGGCAGGCCGAAATAGATTTCGATGGCCTGCGCCATGATGGCCGCCTCCAGCGCAAAGAAGATGAAGGTGAAGCTGGCATAGATCAGCGAGGTGACGGTCGAGCCGATATAGCCGAAGCCGGCGCCGCGCGTCAACAGATCCATGTCGACGCCATACTTGGCGGCGTAATAACTGATCGGCAAACCGGTCAGGAAAAACAGCACCACCACGCAGGCGATCGCCCAGAAGGTGTTGGTAAATCCATAACTCAGGGTGATTGCGCCGCTGATCGCTTCCAGCGCCAGGAACGAGGTTGCACCCAGCGCCGTATTGGCCAGGCGAAATTCCGACCAGCGCCGGAACGAACGCGGCGTATAGCGCAGCGCGTAGTCTTCCAGCGTCTCGTTGGCGACCCAGGTGTTGTAGTCGCGCCGGACTTTGACAATGCGTTGTATGGCGGGGTTAGTCACATTTTGCTCGCGTTCATGGTGGCGGCCGTTATTGCTAAGTTAGCGCTGAGGCCGGTGCCGTCTGCCGTGCTACACGGCGGTCAGACGAAGACCCCTTGCAGGGCAGAGCAATTGCAAAATCATTACTGCTCCATGAAAGCAATTTTCAAACCAATCGGTAGGTGAGGGCATACGTCAAATGACGTATGCCGGAACGCCGCTTCCATCCCGTTTCACCAAAACACAGCATCGTTCTGATCTGTGATCAGGCTCTCTCTCAGCGCCTCGCCGAAAAAACGCACCAATACCATGCCGCGCGTGGGCGAAAGCTGTGCGGGTGGGCGTCATTTTCTGCGCCCGGAAGACGCCGGCATGCGCAGATTTTTACGTCAAACAACGTATTGTTGCGCCGCACCGCAAAACCTATTCTCCATCCCAGAACGAACAGAAAGAACCACCGGCAGGGAGAAAAAATCGCATGCACTGCATTCGTATGCCGTGCGCTTGTGATCGCAACGGGCCGGTCTTTCTACTCGTTTTGAGGCCTTCTGAGTTCTCTGACTTTTTCTGATCAGCACAACAACCAATAACGCTCGAAAGGAGTACCGCATGTCGCACCATTCCTCTTCCAAACCGCCTTCATCCCAACGCCGCAAGATCATGATGGGCATCGTCGCAGGCGCCGCCGGTGCTGCCATGGCGCTCCCGGGCCTGGCCATGGCGCAGCAGTTCCCAACCGCCAAGATCAACACCACCAAGCTCGCCATCACCGATACCGAAGTCACCGTCGGTCAGCTGCACTCGGCTACCGGCACTATGGCGATCAGCGAAACCGGTTCTATCCAGGCCGAGCGTCTGGCGATCGATCAGATCAACTCCATGGGCGGGATCCTCGGTCGCAAGATCAAGATCATCCAGGAAGACGGCGCCAGCGACTGGCCGACCTTCGCCGAAAAAGCCAAGAAGCTGCTTGAGAACGATCACGTCGCCGCCGTCTTCGGCTGCTGGACATCGGCCTCGCGCAAGGCCGTGCTGCCGGTCTTCGAAAAAGACAACGGCCTGCTCTACTACCCGACTTTCTACGAAGGTCTGGAGCAGTCCAAGAACGTCTTCTATACCGGGCAGGAAGCCACGCAGCAAGTGCTTGCCGGCCTGAACTGGGTGGCAAAAGAGAAGAAGGCCAAAACCTTCTTCCTGATCGGTTCCGACTACATCTGGCCGCGCACTTCCAACAAGATCGCCCGCAAGCACATCGAAAACGTGCTCAAGGGTTCGGTGGTCGGAGAAGAGTACTACCCATTGGGTAATACTCAATTTGGCTCGCTGATCAACAAGATCAAGCTGAAAAAACCGGATGTAATTTTTGCCGACGTGGTCGGCGGCAGTAACGTTGCGTTCTACAAGCAGCTGAAGGCTGCCGGCGTCACCGCCAAGACACAAAACCTGCTGACCATCTCCGTGACAGAAGATGAAATGCTTGGTATCGGCGGCGAAAACGTCGAAGGCTTCTACGCCTCCATGAAATATTTCCAAAGCCTCGACAATCCGAACAACAAGAAATTCGTGGCCGAGTTCAAGGCCAAGTTTGGCGCCAATTCGGTGATCGGCGACGTGACGCAAGCAGCTTACCTCGGCCCATGGCTGTGGAAGGCCGCGGTTGAAAAGGCCGGCAGCTTCGACGTCGACAAGGTCGTCGCCGCTTCGCCGGGGCTGGAGCTGAAGACTGCTCCGGAAGGCTACGTCAAGGTCCACGCCAACCATCACCTGTGGAGCAAGACTCGTATCGGCGAAGCGCAGAAGGATGGTCAGTTCAAGGTCATCTATGAGTCGGACCTGATCGAACCGAATCCTTTCCCTAAGGGGTATCAATAAGCACTGCTGATCATTTCTCCGTCGTCCTGACGAAAGTCAGGATCCAGCGTCGTCACGGTGAGCAAGTGCTGGACGCCACTGGGTCCCAGCGTTCGCTGGGACGACGGCATAGATGGTCGGGTGGTCGTAGTTTGCACAGTTTGATTTGTTGGCAGCAAAGCGGCGGCGTCTGTAGTGACATGCGGGCGCTGCCGCCCAAGTCATTGAATAGCTGAATAACTGAAATCTTCAACACCAATTCTTAACCACCCAGGGCGGGAGTCAACATGGTTTCTCTATCCGAATTTTTCGCCATCTTCGCCATGCAGGGCTTCAACGGCCTGTCGGTATTTTGCGTGTTGCTGCTGATGGCTCTGGGCCTGGCGATCATCTTCGGGCAGATGGGCGTGATCAACATGGCGCACGGCGAGTTTCTGACCATCGGCGCTTATATCACTTATCTCCTGTCGCATCTGACGACGACTTACGCACCCAGCCTGCAGCCGTACTACTTCTTCGGCGCGGTGGTGCTGTCCTTCATCGTTGCTTATGGCTTCGGCTATCTCACTGAGCTGCTGCTGATCAGCCGCCTCTACAAGCGCCCGCTCGACACGCTGCTGGCGACCTGGGGTTTGAGCCTGGCGATGCAGCAGACTTTCCGCTCTATCTTCGGCGCCAAAGAAGTCAGCGCCACCTTGCCTGACTGGCTGCTGGGTTCGTTCAAGCCGACCGATGCCATCGATATCCCGATCAACGGTCTGTTCATGATGTGTCTGACGGTCTTGCTGACCGGCGGCATCTTCATCCTGCTGTTCCGTTCGCGCTGGGGTTTGCAGGTGCGCGCCACGATGCAGAACCGTGTCATGAGCGGCGCCGTCGGCATCAATACCCGCAAGGTCGACCGCACTACTTTCGCCTTGGGTTGCGGCGTGGCGGGTGTGGCCGGTGCAGCCTTCACCACGATCGGTTCGACCGGCCCCACCAGCGGCTCACTGTACATCGTCGACACCTTCCTGGTGGTGGTGTTCGGCGGTGCGCAAAGCCTGATCGGCACGATTGCCTCGGCCTTCTCGATTGCGCAGACGCAATCCACAGCAGAGTTTTTCCTGACCGGCTCAATGGCCAAGGTGCTGACGTTGTCGGCGGTAATCCTGATCCTGATGCTGCGTCCGCAGGGATTGTTCTCGGCACGCGTACGTAAATAAATCGTCTTACAGATTCCCTCCGCGAGGTTCGACAATGAATGCAGCATACGAAAAATTATTGGGCGGCAGATCCGGATTGATCGGACTGCTGATATTGGGAGTGCTGTTGCTGGTGATCTTTCCGCTGGGCCTGGACATCTTCCGTCTCAACCTGGTCGGCAAATACCTGTCCTACGCTTTCGTCGCCGTCGGCCTGGTGCTGTGCTGGGGTTACGGCGGCATCCTGAGCCTCGGCCAGGGCGTGTTTTTCGGCGTCGGCGGCTACTGCATGGCGATGTTCCTGAAGCTGGAAGCATCCGACCCGATCAGCACCAAGATCCAGTCCACGCCCGGCATCCCCGACTTCATGGACTGGAACCAGATTACCTCGCTGCCGACAATGTGGCAGCCCTTCCACAGCTTCAGTTTCACCGTACTGGCGGTGCTGGCGGTACCGACTCTGCTGGCGCTGATCATTGGCATGGCGATGTTCAAACGCCGTGTCGGCGACGTGTACTTTTCCATCGTGACGCAAGCGATTGCGGCGATCCTGTCGATCCTGATCATCGGCCAGCAAGGTCTGACCGGCGGCGTCAACGGCATCACTGATCTGAAGACGCTGATGGGCTGGGATATCCGCACCGATAGCGCCAAGATGATTCTGTACTTCGTCAATGCCGGTTTGCTGTTCGCCTGCATCCTGTTTGGTCGCTACATCCTGACCTCCAAGCTCGGCCGCCTGCTGATGGCGATGCGCGACAAGGAAGAGCGCGTGCGCTTCTCCGGTTACGACGTCGCCAGTTTCAAGGTATTCGTGTTCTGTGTCGCGGCGATGTTCTCGGCGATCGGCGGTGCGATGTTCACCTTGCAGGTTGGCTTCATGTCGCCGTCCTTCGTCGGTATCGTGCCATCGATCGAGATGGTGATCTACGCCGCGGTCGGCGGTCGCATGTCGCTGCTTGGCGCGGTGTACGGCACCTTGCTGGTCAACTTCGGCAAGACCTATTTCTCCGAAACTTTTCCCGAGCTGTGGCTGTTCCTGATGGGTGGTCTGTTCATCGCGGTGGTGATGTACTTCCCCAACGGCCTGGCCGGCGTATATGAAAAGCAAGGGAAACGTCTGATAGCAAAGTTCAGCCGCAAGCCGAAGGCGGCCGAACCGGAGTCTGTAAAACCGAAAGCTGCTGCCAAACCTGACAAAACCGATATCGCCATCGACGGCGCCAACCTGGAGGCCAGCAAATGAGCAACGCACCTATCGGATTCGAATCGACCGACCATCCTGTGCTGGCGATTGAAGATCTCACCGTTTCCTTCGATGGCTTCAAGGCAGTGGACAAGCTCAACCTGTATGTCCAGCGCAATGAAGTGCGTGTGGTCATCGGCCCCAACGGTGCCGGCAAGACCACCGTGCTGGATCTGATCTGCGGCAAGACGCAGGCGACATCGGGCAGCATTCGTTTCAACAATCATGAGCTGACCAAGATGAGCGAGCACGCCATCGTGCGCGTCGGTGTGGGCCGCAAATTTCAGACGCCTTCGATCTACGAAAACCTCAGCGTATTCGAGAACCTGGAGATGTCTTTTCCGCGTGGCCGCAAGGTGTTCGGTGCGCTGACGTTCAAGCGTTCACCAGATGTGGTTGCACGTGTTGAGTCGGTGGCGGCGGAAATCTTCCTCGACCAGCATCTGTACACCCAGGCCGACCTGTTATCGCATGGCCAGAAGCAATGGCTGGAGATCGGCATGTTGCTGATGCAGGAGCCTGAGCTATTGATGCTGGACGAACCGGTCGCCGGCATGAGCGTGTCCGAGCGCGAAAAGACTGCGCAACTCTTGGGGCGCATCAGCCAGGGCCGTTCAGTGGTGGTGATCGAACACGATATGGATTTCGTCAAGAGCATCGCGCACAAGGTGACCGTGCTGCATCAGGGAAAAATTCTCGCCGAGGGCAGCATGGACAAGGTGCAGTCTGACCCGAAAGTAATCGACGTCTATTTAGGTCACTAATTCATTCCCGGAGCCAGCCATGTTTAACGTATCGCACCTCGCCTCCGGCTACGGCCAGAGCGCCGTCATTCACGACATCAACCTGTCGGTGGCGAAGGAAGAAATCGTCGCCGTCATGGGCCGCAACGGCATGGGCAAGACCACGCTGTTCAAGACGCTGATGGGCATCCTCCCGCTGCGCGACGGCAGCATCAAAATCGATGGCGTCGAACTTGGCGCCATGGAAAGCCATCAGCGCGTCTCGCGCGGCGTGGCTTACGTGCCGCAGGGACGCATGATTTTTCCCGGCATGACGGTGCTGGAAAACATCCAGACCGGCCTCGCCGCCGATGCGCGCGGCAAGGTGCCGGACGAGTTGTATGCATTGTTCCCGGTGCTGTACGAAATGCGTAGCCGAAAGGGCGGCAATCTGTCGGGCGGGCAGCAACAGCAACTGGCGATTGCGCGCGCACTGGCGACCAATCCTCGTGTGTTGCTGCTGGATGAGCCGACCGAAGGCATCCAGCCGTCCATCATCAAGGACATCGCACGCAGCTTGAAAGAGATCCGCAAGATTCGCGAACTCACTATCATCGTGTCGGAACAGGTGTTGAGTTTCACGCTGGAGATCGCCGATCGTTTTCTGGTGATCGACAAGGGCCGCTTCGTCTATGAAGACACGCGCGACAACGTCGATGCACCGACCATCAGCAAGTATTTGTCGGTTTAATTTTCTGCGCAGTTAGTTTGTATATCGACAGTCTTTAAGGAGGAGCAACACCATGAGGCACGGAGACATATCAAGCAGTAAAGACGCGGTAGGCGTGGCGGTCGTCAATTACAAGATGCCGCGCCTGCATAACCGCGCAGAGGTAATGGACAACGTCAACAAGATCGCGGCCATGCTGATCGGCATGAAGCAGGGTTTGCCCGGCCTCGATCTTGTCATTTTTCCCGAGTACTCGACGCACGGGATCATGTACGACGAGAAGGAAATGTACGACACCGCCGCCACCATTCCCGGTGAAGAGACGCGCGTGTTCTCGGAAGCCTGCCGTATTGCCGACGTCTGGGGCGTGTTCTCACTGACCGGCGAGCGTCATGAAGAACATCCGCACAAGGCGCCTTACAACACGCTGATCCTGATCAACAACCAGGGCGAGATCGTGCAGAAGTACCGCAAGATCATGCCGTGGACACCGATTGAGGGTTGGTATCCGGGCGACACGACCTATGTTTGCGACGGGCCCAAGGGGCTGAAGATCAGCCTGATCATCTGCGACGACGGTAACTATCCGGAAATCTGGCGCGACTGCGCCATGAAGGGCGCCGAACTGATCGTGCGTTGCCAGGGCTACATGTATCCGGCCAAGGATCAGCAAGTGCTGGTCGCAAAAGCGATGGCCTGGATGAACAACGTCTACGTCGCCGTTGCCAACGCGGCCGGCTTTGACGGCGTGTATTCCTATTTCGGTCACTCGGCGATTGTTGGTTTCGACGGACGCACATTGGGCGAATGCGAGACCGAAGAGATGGGTATCCAGTATGCCGAACTGTCGGTCAGTGCGATCCGCGATGCACGCCGCAACTGGCAGTCGCAGAACCATCTGTTCAAGCTGCTGCATCGCGGCTACACCGGCAAGATCAACTCCGGCGAATCGTCGGCCGGCGTGGCCGATTGCCCCTTCGATTTCTACAAGACCTGGGTCAACGACCCGCAGGCGGCACGCGCCAAGGTCGAAGCGATCACGCGCAAGACCGCCGGCACGCCGGAGTGTCCGGTGCCGGGTATTCCGAACGAATAGCCGTAACGAACAGCTGTAACGAACAGTAGCAACGAGAACCCCTATTTCACGCACGAACCACATGAACCAAACGAGAAGGAGAGTCGCATGCAACACTTCAAGATCAAGCCCGGCGTACCGCTGGCAGAGCAGCCTGAACTCGGACATAACCGCTGGCATCCCGACCTGCCTTTCCTGTCTTCGGTCAAGCCGGGCGAAGCGATCCTGATTGAATCGCTGGACTTCCTCGACGCCCAGATCAAGGACACCGACGACGTCGCCGACGTCAAGAACGTCGACCTCACGCGCGCTCATCCGCTGACCGGTCCTTTCCATGTCGAAGGCGCCGAGCCGGGCGACTTGCTGGTGATCGATCTGCTCGACATCAAGCCGGTGACACCGGTCGGTTTCTCAGGTGTGTTTTCCAAGGAAAACGGCGGCGGCTTCCTGGCGGATTATTTCCCCGAAGCCGACAAGGCGATCTGGGATCTGAAAGGTTTGTACGCGACATCGCGCCACATCCCCGGCGTGCGCATCGCCGGTCTCACGCATCCGGGTCTGATGGGGTGTTTGCCATCGCATGATCTGTTGGCGGAGTGGAATCGCCGTGAAGCGCCGCTCGCTGCCAAAGGTCTGGCCAAGCCGCCTGATCCAAGCACTGCCGTGTTGCGCGGCCTCACCGGCGCCAAGTTCGACGAGATGGCAAAGATCGCTGCACGTACTGTGCCGCCACGTGAACATGGCGGCAATACCGACATCAAGGACTTGTCGGCCGGCACGCGGATTTTCTTCCCGGTGTATGTGAAGGGCGCCGGTTTCTCGATGGGCGACTTGCACTTCTCGCAAGGCGACGGCGAAATCGGTTTCTGCGGCGCGATTGAAATGGACGGTGTCAGCCACGTCGGCTTCGATCTGATCAAGGGCGGTATGGCGAAGTACAACATCACTTCGCCGATCTTCATGCCGAGCGTGGTAAAGCCGCACTACGAGCAGTGGCTGACCTTCGAAGGCATCAGCGTCGAAAACGGCGTCAACTATTACCTCGACGCCACCGTCGCCTATCGCCAGGCTTGCCTGAAGGCGATCGACTACCTGACGCACTTCGGCTATACCGGCAGCCAGGCTTACATGCTGTTGACCGCAGCACCGGTGGAGGGACGCATCGGCGGCATCGTCGATATTCCTAACTGCGCGTGCACGGTGTCGCTACCGACCTCGATCTTTGATCAGGACATTACGCCGAAGGGCATGCTGAACGACAAATCGTACTGGGGCCGAAAACCTTAGTCGTTAGTCCAGTCGCGGATGGAGGTCTCACTCCGTCCGCGATCCTCGCATCAACGCAATTTTTACACCGGAGCAGAACATGCCCTTATACGATATCCGCTGCAGCCATTGCGAAGGCATCTTCGAGAAATTCCTCAACATGCAGGCCCTGCATGGCCAGGTTGCCTGCCCCTACTGTAAAACGGATACCACCGCCGCACCATTGCTGACAGGTGGTCGCGTCGGCTTGCAGGTGACGGAGCGCTGGCGTCCGCGCAACGGCGCCGAGCAACTCGCGGGGCAGGGCGCGGCAGGTCCGGGTGCGCATGCAGGTGCAGCTCGCAGCAGCGTACTGCACAATTGCAAGGGACACAGCTGCAGTATTTGTCTCACTTGAGGTTTGCACCATCAGTGTGAAGAAACAAACTGCGTGCCGTCATCCTGCGGCGGCAGTGCGAAACTCTTGCGCATGCGGTCGACTTCATCGACCGGCGTGCGGCCGAACAGGCGTTTGAATTCGCGGCTGAACTGCGACGCGCTTTCATAACCCACTTGCGCGCAGGCGGCGCCAGCCGTCATGCCGTTGCGCAGCATCAGCAGACGCGCCTGATGCAACCGCGTCGATTTCAGATATTGCAGCGGCGAGGTATCCGTTACCGTTTTGAAATGGGCGTGGAAGGTCGGCACGCTCATGCCCGCTTCCCTGGCCAGTTGTTCGATGCCGAGCGCTTCGTCATAGCTGCGGTGGATCATGCTGATGGCACGCGAGATCTTGCCGAACTGTCCTTGCATGGTCAGCGCAGCGCGCATTGATCCTCCTTGCGGGCCGGTCAACACGCGGAAATAGATTTCGCGTCTCAATGACGGTCCTAATACTTCCGCTTCCAGCGGATTGCTCATGGCTTCCAGAAAACGCAGCACGGAAATGCTCAGCGCCGTCTCCATCGGCGTTGATACCATCCCACGCGGTTTGGCGGCGCTGGGGCCGACGCATTCGTCGATCTGCATCATCAATTCTGCCGCGACCTTGAAATCCAGACGCAGGTAAATCGCCAGCATCGGCTCCTTCTCGCTGGCGTCGGTTTCCATCGAAAACGGCACCGGCACCGATACCGCCAGATAGTGCTGAGCGTCGTACAAATACACTTCTGAACCGAGATAGCCGCGTTTGCATCCCTGCGCCACGATCACGATGCCCGGCTCGTACAGCACCGGCATGCGTTTCAACGGACGATTCGAACGCAGGAAGCGCACATCGGCCAGCGGCGACAGGTTATAGCCTTCCAACGGCGTCAGCGCCGCCAGCAGCTCGACCATACGTTCAGCCATGCGGCGGTGGACTTCCTTTGGGGTACTGAGTGATAGAGCTGCGGGCATGTCATTGAATCCGGCAATTCGTGATGCTGCTACTGTGCCATTGTTTTCCTGTATTTGCATATGCCTCAGAGAATCAGGCAAACATGCGAGAAGAACCGGCAGCCGCAGCGTGCGTGGAAATCGATAATGGCCTTGTCGATTTTTGTTCTTTTTTCACGTACAGCAAAGGAATTGCCATGTCTGCATCCAAAACTTTTTTCATCACTGGCGTCAGCAGCGGTTTCGGCCGCGCCCTGTCGCAAGCTGCCATGGATGCCGGTCATCGCGTGATCGGCACGGTTCGCAACGCTGCCGCCGCAAGCGATTTCGAGGCGCAGTTTTCCGCAACGCCGGGACGCGCGTTCGCACGTGTTCTCGACGTCACTGATTTTGCCGCCGCAGAAAAGATCGCGGCCGATGTTGAGGCAGCCATCGGCCCGGTCGACGTGCTGGTCAACAATGCGGGCTACGGCCACGAAGGAATCTTCGAAGAGTCCGGCATGGATGCCTTGCAACGCCAGTTCGATGTCAACGTGTTCGGCGCGGTGGCAGTGACGAAAGGCTTTGTGCCCTTCATGCGTCAACGCCGGCGCGGCCACATCATCAACATCACATCGATGGGCGGCTTCATTACGATGCCGGGCATTGCGTACTACTGTGGCAGCAAGTTCGCGCTGGAGGGGATTTCAGAAACGCTGAGCAAGGAACTCAAGGCCTTCAATGTGTTTGTCACTGCAGTGGCGCCGGGATCGTTTCGTACCGACTGGGCGGGGCGCTCGATGGTGCGTTCGCCGCGCAGTGTTGCTGACTACGATGCGCTGTTCGATCCCATCCGTACTACGCGCGCCGAGCGCAGCGGCAAGCAGCCGGGCGATCCGCGCAAGGCGGCGCAGGCGATGTTGACGTTGGTGGATAGTCCGTCGCCGCCGGCGCATTTGCTGTTGGGAAGCGATGCGTTGGGACTGGTCAGGAAGAAGCTGGCGGAGCTCACGCAGGAGCTGGCGCAATGGGAAGCGCTGACCTGTTCAACGGACGCCGCAGAGACCTGAGCGGTGTAATCGGAGAAGCGTTTGATGATGACAGCATGGCAAATTTATTTCTTGGCAATGTCTGACAAACTGCTGAATCTTCTTACAGATTAATACAACTTTACAGTCTTCATTTTGCGGCCTCTTTCCGTTAAGAGGGTAACAGCCTTGTTGCGGCCGGCGTTTGTCCGGGCGGTCGATATGAGGCTGACATCATTATCCGATTTCATAACGAGGAGCAAAAAAATGAATACCAGAATGATCAGGATCGCCGGCCTGTTGTCGGCCGCCGCCGCCGTGGTTGCCGTCAGCGGTTGCGTGGTAACCCCGCCGTCCGTGCGTCCGGCTTATGTCGAGCCCGCTTACGCAGCACCACCGGGTGTAGTGTATGTGCAGCCGACGTATGCATCGCCGGGTCCGGGCTATGCCTGGGAATATCACGCGCACTATGGCTGGGGTTGGCGTCATCCGCAATATGGCTGGCATCGCGGCTGGCGTTGATTTGATGGCGACGGCTTGAATGCCGTCGCTGATTTTCATCTTGTCTCTCGCTCTGCATTTCATAAAAGGAATGCAGGGCGTTTTCATTTCTACATTTACTTTGCGGTCTTGTTGTCCGCTCTCTGATCGAACTCGCGGCGCGCCTGTTCGATGCTCTGCAAGTTTTCCGCTGCCCAAATCCATACACCGCAAAATGCCGCGCCGAGGCTCATACCTAGCTCGGTCAGTTTGTATTCGACGCGCGGTGGCACCACCGGATGCACGGTGCGAATCAGCAAGCCGTCGCGCTCCATCTGGCGCAGGGTTTGCGTCAACATCTTCTGGCTGATGCTGCCGACCAGTTCACCGATGCGTGTGAAACGCGACTCGCCGTGTTCCGACAACACTTCCAGAATCAGCATGGTCCACTTGTCGGCGACGCGGCCGATCACCTCGGTGACGAGCGCTTCCAGACGTGGATCGATTTCTTTCGGCGGCGTTTGCGTGGTGTAGTAGTGCGCCCTGGCAATTTGCTCTTTGGTAGGTGGTGCGATCTTCATTTGGCTTGCTCTCCCATTACTCTCTTTCAGGTAACTCTCGCACTTGATAGTGCCTACTTTCTAAAAGAGAGTGTAGTCCATATACTGGGTTTCAGCGGGTTTTCTGGCAAGCGAAACTTGCAGATCATTCACCGATCATCCATGGACTCACACTCAGGAGCAATCATGAAATTAAAGAATAAAACCATCCTCATCACCGGTGGCAGCAGCGGCATCGGCTTTGAGTTGACGCGCCGTTTGATTGCACTGGGCAATACGGTGATCATCACCGGTCGTGACGTCGACAAGCTGCACGGGGCAAAAAGCATGCTGCCGCAAGTGCACATCATTCGCAGCGATGTCAGTGATGTTGCTGCGATCGCCGCCTTGCACGCACAGGTGACGTCACAGTTCCCTGCGTTGGATGTCCTGATCAACAACGCCGGCATCATGCGCAATCTCGATCTCAACGATGCGCGTCATGATGTCGCCGACATTACGCGCGAGATCGATATCAACCTCAGCGGGCCGCTACGCATGGTGCAGCAATTTCTGCCGCATTTAAAAATGCAGAAGGATGCCGCCATCATCAATGTCTCATCAGGCCTGGCCTTCATACCGTTCGTGTCTTCACCGGTGTACAGCGCCACCAAGGCTGCTCTGCATTCCTATTCGCAAGCCTTGCGCGTGCAATTGCGCGGCAGCAGCGTCACCGTGATCGAACTCGCGCCGCCGGGTACGGAGACGCCCTTGTTCCGCGAGGAGTTCAAGGAAGAGGTGAAAGACATGAAAGCAATGGACGTCAAAGTGCTCGCCGAACATGCGATCAAAGGCATCGAAGCAGGGAAACTGGAGATTCGTCCGGGGCTGAGCAATGTACTCAAGCTGATGAGCCGGCTGGCGCCGGAATTCATGCTGAATCAACTGGCGAAGAGTTTCAGGCCGACCGGGGTGTAGGTTGATGTAATCGGAAGTACGCAAGGATCTTGCGTACTTCGGTGTGCTTCAGATAATCAATTAAATGATCAGAATGCGTAGCGGCCTTGTACGTAGATTGTGCGTGGCGCGCCGACCATGCGGCCTGCATTGCCGTCGATGTTGCGCGTGTAGTAGCGGCGGTCGGTCAGGTTATTGACACCTGCCAGGACGTCAAAGCCCTTGGCATTCGGCATCTTCCAGCTGACTTGCGCATTCCAGGTACGGAAGCCGGGGATCTCGCCGACGCTGCCGTCGGCACTTTCCGTAATGGTATTGGCGACATCCATGAACTGGCGGCTTTGATGCGTAGTCGACAGATTGAATGCCCAAGGACCAGTTTCGTAACGTGTCCCGATCGTGTCGGTCTGACGGGAGTAGAACGGCACATCAAGGCCCGTGGTCGCACCGGATCGTTGCAGAGCCCGCGTGTAAGCATAAGTCGCATACACATTCAGACCGCGTAATGCACCGTCCTTGTCGAAGCTGTAATCGATCGACGTTTCAACACCGTCGTGCTGAGTCTTGCCGATGTTCTGGAACAGCGCCGGATTGGAGCCGGGGATTTGCGAGATCTGGTTGTCGAAACGAATATCAAAGACCGTGACTTCAGCGGAGAGATTGTTGCCCTTCCAGCGCGCACCGGCTTCGACGGTTTTTGCCAGTTCAGGTGACAACGGGTTGTTGGCCGACAGTGAGTTGAGCTGGGTGTTTTGCACTACGCCGAAAGAGGTGTTGTAGTTGGTGAACAGTGTCAGTTCCGGCGAATACAGATAAGCCACGTTTATCGATGGCAGCGGCTTGTTGTTGGTGACTTCGAATTTGCCGTTGGTGGCTGAATCAATGCGTGTGGAATTGATGTGCTCGTAGCGCATGCCCGGCGTGATGCGCCATGCACCAATGGAGATCTTGTCGTCGATATAGACCGCATGTGCATCGGTACTGTTCTTGAATGACGAGACTGCACCGTTGACACCAGTTGCGATCGACTCGTTGTAGGTCTTGTCGGTGCCGCGTTCGCCGATGTAGCGGTAGCCGACAGTGACGTCGTTGGCGACCTTGCCGGTGAAGAAGCGTTGTGTATAGCGCGGTTCGATACCGGTGGTCTGGTAATCACGCGGCTGGTGCTGATAGTTGGTGGTAGAGCTGCCGATCAACACGCTTTGGCGGAAGCTCTCGACAAAGTAAGTACGGATTTCAAATTCCTTGGTATCTGAAATCGTATTCAGGTAGCCGAAATCAACGGCCTTGCGATTGCCCGACCAGAAGTCGTGCTTGCGTGTGTTCTGGAACGGGTTGGCATTGTATTGCGCGACTGTCAGTCCGCCGGGTGTACGCGAGAGGACGTCGTAGTAGGAC
Organism: Herbaspirillum rhizosphaerae; assembly: GCF_046025915.1. Classification (GTDB taxonomy): domain Bacteria; phylum Pseudomonadota; class Gammaproteobacteria; order Burkholderiales; family Burkholderiaceae_D; genus Herbaspirillum; species Herbaspirillum rhizosphaerae_A. The sequence continues at coordinate 279,482 of NZ_JAQQFR010000004.1, forward strand.
ACCTTGCCGTAGATTTCCGAGCTCGGGTCGATTTCAAAACGGAACTTCAATGCGAAATCGTTGAGGCGTTCATTGCTGTTGTCGCGCCACCCCGATCCTTCCGTTCCCGAATACAACATGGCGAGGCCCAGACCATTGTCCAGTTGAGTGCCTGCAAATGCGCTGTACTGGGTGCTGGAGCCGCCTTGGCTGTAGCTGTTGTAACGCACGCTGGCGTCACTGGTGAGACCCGGCGTGGTCGGGATCGAGCGTGTCTTGAAGTTGATGATGCCGCCGACATTTTGCGGGCCGTAACGGACGGCGCCGCCTCCACGTACGACGTCAATTGCTTCGATGTTATTGAGGCTTACTGGTGCAAACGAAATCTGCGGCTGGCCGTAAGGAGCGACTGACATCGGCAGACCGTCCAGCAAAATCGTCGATCGGGGCGAATAGCGTCCGGTCAGACCGCGCACACCGATATTGAGCGAAATGGCGCTACCGGCCGTACCGGAGTTGTCGGTCGCCTGCACACCGGGAATGCGGCGCATCACATCACCGATGTTGACGGCGCCGGTGCTTTCAATCTCCGTCTTTTTGACGACGGTGCGCGCACCCGGGAATGTTTTCACGCTTGTCTCAAGCGTATTGCTGCCCAGCCAGTCACCGCTGACTTGAATGGTTTCCAGCGAATTGCCGTTCTCCGGTGCTGCCTGTTGCGCATACGACGCGCCGGACAAGGAAAACAATGCGGTTGCAATGGCGACGGCGCAGCGGCTGGGTGTGGCGACGGTGCGAGGAAGGGTAAATGGAATCATGGTCATGTCGATGGGTAGAGAAGGCGAGTGGTGCTTCCGGCTTTCAACTTTTTGGATGCGGAAGACCCGTAAAAGAATTCTTTATAGATGTAATTAAATAAGAATCATAACCATTTGCATCTGCGATACCAAGAGAAACATGCTGTTGCGTATGGGCTTCAGGGTTTGCTGGGTGGCAATCGTGGTGAAAGTGTTGTGAAAAAATAACGACGTCAATACGCGAGCTGAAAGCAATCGTGGACAGTCGCGGCCGGACTACGGCGGAAAAAGATGGCGTCCGGCAAACCTCCGGGCATTCGTGTAGGCTTTCGCCTTCGATTAAGTCCGGCGCATCAAGCGCATTCCACGAAGACGGAGCAACAGATGAACAAAGCGAACAAAGCGAACACAGCGAACACAACATCTCCCACCAAGGTCGCGCTGGTGATTGGCGGCGGTAGCGGCATGGGCGCCGGCGTCGCACAGAAACTCGCCGCCGACGGCTTTGGCATCGCCATCCTGTCCTCATCCGGCAAGGGCGAAGCGCTCGCCAACAGCCTGGGCGGCGTCGGCATCACCGGCACCAACCGTTCGCAAGACGATTTGCAAAAAGCGGTGGATGCCTGCGTTGTGCGCTGGGGCCGTATCGACGTGCTGGTCAACAGCGCAGGTCACGGTCCGAAAGGCAAAGTGCTGGAGCTGACTGACGAAGAATGGCTGCTCGGCATGGAGGTCTATCTGATGAACGTGGTGCGCACCGCGCGTCTGGTTACGCCGCTGATGCAAAAGCAGGGCGGCGGTACGATCATCAATATTTCCAGTTTCTCGGCGGTGGAACCGTCGCAATCGTTCCCCACGTCGAGCGTGTTCCGTGCGGGGCTGGCGGCTTACACCAAACTGTTCGCCGACAAGTACGCTGCAGAGAATATCCGCATGAACAATGTCCTGCCGGGCTTCATCGACAGCCTGCCGGAAAAGCCGGGCATCAAGGAACAAATCCCCATGGGCCGTTACGGCAAGGTCGCTGAAATTGCGGCGCTGGTGTCGCACCTGTCGTCGGACGATGCCGCCTACATCACCGGACAAAACATTCGCATCGATGGCGGCATTACCCGCTCTCTCTAAACGCGGCGCTGAGGAGTTAAAAATGGCGTAGTGGTCTGCCATCCTGGCGGTGTTGCATGCTGATGATCGTCATACCACATCCAGGCATTGCGGCCGGAAGGCATTGCCGCTACCGCAGCGATCCCTTCCTTTGAAAAGCCATCGAAACGCCCCTCACACGCGAGATTTGCCCTCTTGACCGCGTGATATGATTTACCTCCCTGTTTCTCCCTCTGGCCGAGGCACTTCGGCTGTCGGCACTGTTAGTACAGCCGGCATGGAAGGAGGCAGCACGAACACGATTTAATCCCGGGCGCTCTTCAACCCGGAGCACCAGGCCACGGAGGGCTTATGGCAGTACCGGAGTCGATCTCCTCATTGGATCCTGCAAACTGGAGCGAACTCCGGCAGCAGGGGCATAAAATGCTGGACGACATGTTCGACTACCTGGAGAACGTCAGCGAGCGCCCGGTCTGGCAGCCGATCCCGGAGGCCGCGCGTCTGCCTTTCAGCGAGCGTCTGCCCGCGCAAGGCAGTTCGCTCGACAGCGTCCATCAAGTTTTCATGGAAGGCATTCTTCCCTACGCCGTCGGCAACGCCCATCCCGGTTTCATGGGCTGGGTCCATGGCGGCGGCACGCCGGTCGGCATGCTGGCAGAGATGCTGGCTGCCGGCCTGAACGCCAATCTCGGCGGCCGCAATCAGATTCCCGTCGAAGTCGAACGCCAGATCGTGCGCTGGATGGCCGAGCTGTTCGGCTTCCCCGAAGGCACCAGCGGTTTGTTCGTTACCGGCACTTCGGCGGCCAACCTGATCGGCGTGCTGATCGCACGGCGCCGTGCCTTCGGTGTCGAAGTGCGCGACGACGGTACCCAGACCAGCAATAATGTGGTGGCCTACACCTCGGCCGCTGCCCACGGCTGTATCGAGCAGGCGATGGATATCGCCGGTCTTGGCCGCAAGCACCTGCGCAAGATCCCGATTCTGGCGGACGGCACCATGAACCTCGCGGTGCTGCAGCAATCTATCGCTGCCGATCGCGCTGCCGGACTGCAGCCTTTCCTTGTGGTCGGTACGGCGGGCTCGGTCGACATCGGTGCGATTGACGACCTCGACGCCATTGCCGCATTGGCGCGGCGCGAGCAGTTGCATTTCCACGTCGACGGCGCATTCGGCGCGATGGCCATGCTGTCGCCTGTGCAAAGCAAGAAACTCAAGGGCATAGAGCTGGCCGACACCATCGCCATGGATTTCCACAAGTGGCTGCAAGTACCTTATGACGCCGGCTTCCTGCTGGCACGCGACGGCGAGCTGCACCTCAGTACTTTCGACGACGAGCAAAAGACTTACCTCGCACGCGACACGCGCGGCATTGCCGCTGGCTCACCCTGGCCCTGCGACCTCGGACCGGATTTGTCGCGCAGCTTCCGCGCGCTCAAGACCTGGTTCACGATCAAGGTCTACGGTGCGGCCAAATTGGCGCAGGTGATCGATCATAGCTGCGAACTCGCGCGCTATCTCGAACAACGCATCAACGCCGATCCGACGCTGGAAATGATGGCGCCGGTCAACCTGAACATTGTCTGTTTCCGGCTGCGCTGTCCGGAGGATGTTTCCAATGCAGTTGCCGACGCCATCAATCGTGAGTTGCTGATCGCGATTCAGGAATCCGGTGCTGCCGCGCCGTCGTCTACCAAAGTTAACGGCCATCTCGTCATTCGCGCCGCCCTCTTCAACCACCGGAGTACGACCGCGGATATGGATAAACTGCTGGCCGCCATTGCGCGACTGAGCCCGGGTATCCTTGCTGCGCACACACTATGAGCCAGAACATCCAACCCTCCCTGCAAGACCTCACGCCACAGTTCGACCCGGATTCTCCTTATCTGATTGGGCTGGCAAAGTTGCTGACCGCCGCCTATTTCGACGTTGACCTGGGGCCGATCGGCAATACGCTGCTTCAGCATTTGCAGTCGGCACCGGACGATCACAAGGCCATGATGGACTTGTCGACGATCCTGTACATCCGTGGCAATGACGAAGTTGCCGCCGCGACGCAGCTCGACGCGATTGAGATGCAGCAGCTTTATCATCTGCCGACCGCAGCTAATGGCAAAGTCGGTCTGCGCCTTTTGGCGCTGATGGTCACCGGCGACTTCATGGCGAACACGCCGCTGGAGTTCATGCTCACCGGTTCCGACGTGGCGCTCGACGTCTTGTACGTCAAGCCTTATGGCGACCTCCCGACCGAATTGCCGCCGCACGATGTGCTGTTCGTGGCCGTTGGTGAATCCGACATGACGCGCGACTTGCTGGAGGAGTTGTGTGAGGCTGTCGAGGGCTGGGACACTCGGCTGCTCAATCATCCGAAACCGTCTCTGGATCTGTCGCGAGATCGCGTCGGCGAACTGCTGCAAGACAAGCCCGAGCTGTCGATTCCACTGACGGCACGCATCGATCGTTACGATCTGGAAGAGCTGCAGAACGGCGCCGTTGAACTGACCAACTTCTTGTCGGACGGCGAGTTCCCGCTGATCATTCGTCCAATTGGTTCGCACGCCGGCAAAGGCCTGGAAAAGCTGCTCACGCCAGCCGACATCGGTGTCTATCTGGAAGCGCATGAGGTCGACGAATTTTTCATCTCCCGTTTTGTCGATTACAGCAGCGCCGACGGCCTGTTCCGCAAATACCGCATCGTGCTGATCGAAGGCCGTCCGTTCCTGTGCCACATGGCCATCTCTGAAAACTGGATGGTGCACTATCTCAACGCCAACATGACCGGCGAGAATAGCTTCAAGCGCGATGAAGAAGCCGCCGTCATGCGCAACTTCGATCAGGATTTTGTCGAGCGCCATCAGGCCGCTTTCGATGTGTTGAACCGCAGCTTCCCGCTGGATTATTACGGTCTTGATTGCGCCGAAACCAAGGATGGCCGTCTGCTGATCTTTGAAGTCGATACCGGCATGATCGTACACGCGATGGATCCGGTGGACATGTTCCCGTACAAGCAGGACAACATGCGCAACGTGTTCGCTGCTTTCCAAAGCATGCTGCACAAGGCGAAAGATTCAGCCAAGGATTCGACCAAACCGTCCGGTAACACCGATGCCAGCAGCCCCAATCAAGCGGGATAACTTGTCGCCAGTCTCCACCTTGTTACTGCAAGGCGGAGACGATAGAATCCGTCTGCTCGACGGCAAGGCATTCAATAAATACGGATGCCGTCCCTATCCGGTCGCGGACTGTATTGATTTCAGTTCCTCCACAGCGTCGCATGTTTCCGCGTCCACCTATGATGCGTTGGAATCGTTTCGGCATCGGTTGTCGGAATCGTTATCCACCAGCTTTCCTGAACAGGTCTATGCGCACGAGTTGCAGCAACTGCGCACACGCTTTCTCTCACTCTGGGATTTGTCGTCGCAGATGGCGGTGGAGATGATCTTTTCCGCCTCCGGCACCGACGCACATCTGATCGCCGCGAGTCTCGCACAAACGCTACATGAGGCTTCGCTGCACGCCATCATGATCCAGTGTGAAGAGAGCGGCAGTGGCGTTGCAGCGGCATTGTGCGGCCAGCCGTTCTCTTCTCGCACCGCCACCGGTGACGTGCCGCCTGCACGAGCCGCCGCCGGGCCGACCATGATCCACGTCGATCTGCGCGCACCCGATGGCAGCGCCCGTCCCGCTGCACAAGTCGACGCCGATTTCGAGCTGGCCGCAAACCGCGTGCTGGAGCAGGGATTGCCGGCCTTGCTGGTTGCCGTGGATGTCTCGAAAACCGGTCTCGCTGCGCCGAGTATGGATGCCATCGCCAGAATGAAAAATCGCTGGGGCGCCCAATTGACGGTGCTGATCGATGCCTGTCAGTTCCGCATCGATACCGCAGCTCTGCATGCCTATCTGCAGCTTGGCTGCATGGTCGCGATCACCGGCTCGAAGTTTTTTGCCGCCCCTTCGTTTTGCGGCGCGTTATTGATTCCTGCAGAAATAGCGCAAGCGATGCAGGCGCGGGCTATGCCGGCCTTGTTGCGGTCTTATTCCAGCAGCGCAGAGTGGCCGGCACACTGGCCGGGCGCCAATGAACTCACGCGTGTTCCCAACATGGGTTTGCTGTTGCGTTGGGAAGCGGCGCTGCAAGAGATGCAAGACTTTCTGCGCGTGCCGGCGGAAGAAGTGCATCGTGTCGTGACGGCATGTGCAGAAACGATACAACAAAGATTGTCTTCTGATCCGCATTTCAGAGCGCTTGATAACGGCGCCGCAGCGTCAAATAAACCTGCAACCATCCACGCCTTCATTCCCTGTAGACCGGCTCCAGATCGCAAGATGCTGGAGCGCAGTGAAGTGGAAAGTTTGTACCGGACTTTGCAGAGCACGGTGCAAGCTGACGGCCGCATGTATCTGCTGGGCCAGCCGGTGCAATGCGCCGGCCCGGCATCGTCTCCGGCATGGGCGTTGCGTCTGTGTCTGAGTGCGCCGTTGATCGTCAACGCTTGTGGCGAAGGCAATGATGAGAAAGCCGCCCTGAACGTCCTGATCGACCAGGCGTTGGCTTGTTTGACGGCGGTAGCCGCGACCATCGATCAGTTATAAGTGTCTTCTCGGATTATTAACCTGTGCTTCTGCTGAACATTGGTGAACTATTGCTTGCCGCAGCCAGTTCTGTTGCGGCTGCCAGCAACGCCGGGCCAAGTTCTTGCATGCGCTTTTCGCTCAAACGCATCAGCGGCCCCGCAATGCTGATGACGCCGATGGTCGGATAACCCTTGCGCTGGATCGGGGCCGCCATGGCCGTCATGCCCGGCGCGAACACTTCGTTGATCATGGCGTAGCCGCGCTTTCTTCCGGCTTCCAGAAAACCCAGCAAGGCTTTGACCGTGGTCGGCGCATTCGGGCCGAAGTCCTTGGGTTTGCCGAATCCCTGGCGTGATACCAGTTCCAGCGCACGCTCGTCTGACATGGTCAGCATCCACGCATGCCCGGTGGCGGAGCACGACAGGATGGTGTCCATGCCCATGTCAGGATCGTAGCGCAGCCCCTTGCGTGCACCCTGCGCTTTTGCAACCCAGGTCAATCTGTCACCGTCGACGATGGCCAAACGCACCAATTCTCCCGACAAGTCAGCCAGGCGATCTAGCGTCGTCTGTGCAATATCGACGATGCCCGAGGTCGCCAGAAAGCTCAGTCCGAGACCAACAAGTTTGGTCGTCAGGACGTAGTCGCCATGTTCGCGTACCTGCCGTACATAACCGCAGCGCACCAGATCTGTCAGCAGCCGGTGACAGGCGCTGCGAGGTATTTCCAGTTCATCCGCCAGCAAGGCCAGCGGCGTTGCTTCAGCCTGGGCCGCCAGGTATTCGAGAATCGCCAGGGTTCGTTCCAGCACGCCGTTCATGCGTCTCCATCATTCTGTAGTTGGTCTGTAGTTGCGTCGTGGACGCATGCAGAGGTGTTCTTTTAATTCATATTGTGAAACGAAATTCCAGTCTGGAATCACGTTCTACATGCGTTGATATGATTCTACGCCAGCAGTGCCAGGATTCTGAAAACAAACAAGCAGCGCATGCTGAACGTCACTACCGACCTGCCTTTTCGTCTGGAAGATACGGGTCAGGGAACGCGGTGATCAGTGCAGAAATTAATCGACTAGCGGACCATCAGTCCGCAGCACATTCTTACAGGAGACAACAATGGATACAGGAGTCAACGCCGCCTCGCATGCGCCACATGCCGCGATGGGGCCGCGTGCAGTGACCGCCGCCACGATCGGCACCGCGCTCGAGTGGTTTGATTTCACGCTGTACGGCGCCGTGTCGGCGACCGTGCTGCCCAAGCTGTATTTCCCGTCCATGGATCCGACCAACGCCTTGCTGGCGTCGCTGGGGACGTTCGGCGTGGGCCTTGCGGCGCGCCCGCTGGGCGCCATCATTTGCGGTCATCTCGGCGACAAGCTGGGACGACGCAACCTGATGCTAGGCACCGTCACCATCATGGGGCTGGCGTCGGTGCTGATGGGGCTGCTGCCTACCTATGCGCAGATCGGGGTATGGGCGCCGATTCTTCTGGTGCTGCTGCGGATCATTCAAGGCTTCGCATTGGGTGGTGAATCCACCGGTGCGCAACTGATGGCGCTGGAACATGCCTCTGCCGATCGTCGCGGCAAATACTCCGGGCTGCTCGGATTATGTTCACCGCTGAGTCAGATCATGGCCAACGGAGTGTTGTTGCTGCTGGCCTCGCTGTTGTCTGCGGATGCTTTCGACAGTTACGGCTGGCGCATTCCATTTGTGCTGAGTTTTATTCTCGTGATCGTCGGCATTTATATCCGCCTCAAGGTTAATGAGACGCCGGCTTTCGTCGAACTCAAGCGCACCGCCACGGCGCAAGCCGGCAGTCCGCTGAAGGATGCCGTCAGGTTTCACTACAAGACGGTGCTGCGCCTGATGTTTTTTTTCTGCGGCCCGGCAGCGATTTTTTACCTGATCGTCGTCTTCTCTCTCAGCTACATCACCAAGACATTGGAAGTACCCAAGCAAACCGGCTTCCTGTTGCTCATGGGCGCCAATGTCTGCGCAATCTTCGGCGCACTTGGCGGCGGCATTCTGAGTGACAAGATCGGCCGCAAAAAAGCGCTGGCACTGGGATCGACAGCGACCTTGCTGATTCTGTTCGTGTACTTCGCCATCCTCGATACCAAGAGCTTTGTGCCGATGCTGATCATCATGGGATTGTTTCTCGGCTTCACGCAGTTTCAGAGCGGCATTCAGCCGGTAGCGTTTGCGGAAGCGTTCCCGACCAACGTGCGCTACTCAGGTTCGGCATTGGCTTACACCGGCGCAAACCTGTTGACGGGTGGGCCGATGCCGGTAGTGGCGGTCTGGCTGCTCAGCGTATTTCACGGTTCTCCATGGGGCGTGGTGGGGGTATGCGTCGCGCTGAATCTGCTCTCGCTGGCAATGATCCTGATTGGTCCGGAAACCAAAGGTATCGACATGAACCGCGTGGACTCCGTCTCGCAAGTGGACGATGTACATGCCGGTCACGGTCTGTCCGCAGATGCGGGCCATCATCGCGCCACCTGACCCCGTCTTATTTAACGCACACGCACCACATCTCTGAAGGATCGTATTTCATGACCAAGCTGGTTTATGTACTCAACGGCGCCAATCTCAACATGCTCGGCAAACGTGAGCCGCACATTTATGGCACCACCACGCTGGCGGAAATCCAGCAGCGCACGTTGGCGACGGCGCGCGAGCTGGATCTGGAATGCGAATTCCGTCAGACCAATCACGAGGGTGTCATGGTGGACTGGTTGCACGAAGCCTACGAGCGGGATGCCGGTGTGATCATCAACCCAGCGGGTTTTTCTTTCTCGTCGATACCGGTGCTGGATGCCGTCAAGCTGCTGCGCACGCCTGTGATCGAACTGCATATCACCAACATCCACCGACGCGAAGAAACCCATCGCCATTCGCTGATCTCGTTGGCGGCGACCGGTGTGATCTGTGGATTGGGGGCTGCCGGTTATCCGTTGGCGATACGCGCGATGGCGCAGGCTTTGGCGGACGCCGCTTAATACCTCGTCCTGATTTGTTGCTGATGTGGCCGATTTTGTCCGTAGCTTGTCTGTACGGCGTCTTGCCGACGGGGAGTGTGATCGTATGATGGATGCCTTGCCGAACTGGCGACGATATCGTCGCGCGGCAGAAGCGGGAAGTTTTTTGTAGAATGCCCGCTTCACCTTCATTTTCGGCATTCATCCTAAGGCGCCCATGCAAGCCCATCCCATGCGTCCCGCTCACCTGGCTCTCGTACTGCTTGTCATTTTGGTCTGGGGCGTCAACTTTGCCATCATCAAAGTCGGTCTGGCCGGCGTGCCACCGATGCTGCTGGGGAGCTTGCGTTTCATCCTGGCGGCGTTTCCGGCGCTGCTGTTTTTGCGTCCGCCCAAGGTGCCGTTGCGTCTCTATCTGGCCTTCGGACTGACCATGTCGGTCGGTCAGTTCGCGTTTCTGTTCAGCGCGATTCATGTCGGCATGCCGTCGGGATTGGCGTCACTGGTCTTGCAGTCGCAATCCTTCTTTACGCTCTTGTTGACCGTGCTATGGCTGCGTGAAAAGTGGCACGCCAATCAACTGGCCGGCCTCTTGCTGGCAGCCGGCGGCCTGACGCTGATCGGCAGCGCACATGGCACATCGATGCCTTTGTTGGGTTTTCTGTTGACGATTGCTGCGGCCGCCATGTGGGCATGCGGCAATATCGTCAGCCGTACCGTGGGCCGTTATGGTCCGATGAATCAACTGGCCTTCGTGGTGTGGGCTAGCCTGGTACCGCCATTGCCGATGTTCGCTTTGTCGTGGGTGATGGAAGGTCCAGCCGTGATCGGTTCAGCACTGCAACAGATGAGCCTGCAATCCATTGCCGCCGTGGCATATATCGCATGGGCCTCGACTTTGTTTGGCTACGCCGTGTGGAATTTCCTGATCGCGCGCTACTCGGTCAATCGCGTGGCGCCGTTTACCTTGCTGGTGCCGCTGGTGGGCTTGACCACAGGCTGGCTGGCCTTCGGTGAAGAACTGCAGGCTATCCATTTCATCGGTGCAGCCTTGCTGATGGTGGGGTTGATCGTCAACCTGTTCGGTGCATCGTTGTTTGCGCGGCTGAATTGGAGAGCACGTCAATCCTGACCGGCATATTCAATTCATTTATTCCAGAACGGACTTTGCCAGGCATCCAGCGCGTCGAGAAAAACGCGCAGCTTGGCCGGCAAAAACTTGCGTGTCGGGTACAGCGCATGGACCGGAATCTTCGGTGAGCTCCATTTAGGCAAGACGCGCTGCAAGCGGCCGTCGGCCAGCATGTCATCGCAATAATTGAAGGGCAGCAAGCCGATGCCGTGGCCGTTATAAGTGAATTGGCTCACGCTGTTGAAGTCGCGGCTGGAGATCGCACCGGAAACGTGTACCGACACCTGCTTCTTGCCGCTGGCGAGATTCCATTTCGCCTCGTTGTTTTTTCCATTCATCAATACGCACTGATGCGCGCGCAGGTCTTCTGGTTTTGCGGGAAGCGGCCGGCCTTCCAGGTAAGCCGGCGTCGCCACCAGATAGCGGATGTTGGTGCCCAATTTTTTTGCGATCAGGCTTGAGTCTTCCAGCTCGCCAAAACGTATACCCACATCAATGTTCTGCGCGACGAAGTTGACGAATTCATTCGTGATGAACAGATCGATCTTGATGCGCGGATAGTTCTTCAGAAAATCCGACACGAAGTTCAAAAACGCTTCTTCCCGCAATACCACGGGAACCGTGACACGCAAGAGGCCTTCCGGCTTCTTCTGCGTTTGTGTCAACACGCGCTCGGCGTCAGCGAGGATGTTGAGCGGCTCCTGGCATTGATGGAAGTAGTCCCGACCCTGCACCGTCAGGGTCAGCTTGCGCGTGGTTCGTTGCAGCAGGGTGACGCCCAGTTGCAACTCCAGCTCGGAGATACGGCGGCTGACCGTCGACACCGGCATACCCAGTGCGTGCGCAGCCCTGCTGAAGCTCTCGAACTGAGCCACCTTCACAAATATCGCAATGTCGTTGAGATCCGCCATGTCGCGATATTTTCATAAATGGAAAAGAAATTCCACATATTTCCATCTAATCAAACAAGCGCCTTTGCTTCATTCTCCTGTCTACGCCATCCGGCATCCCTGATGACGCAACAGTATCAATCCGGAGTTTCTCCATGAAAACCTTGAAACCGCTCACCATCGAATCCGTGCCCGACGACGCCAGAGCAAGCATGGCGTTCGTAAAAAAGCGGCTGGGATCGATTTCTAACCTGATGGCCACGCTCGGCAATTCGCCGGCAATGCTCAACGGCTATCTGGCGCTGGACGCCGCATGGGAAACCACGGTGCTCACAGTGCGCGAGCGGCAACTGGTTTTGCTGACGGCATCGGTCGAGAACAAATGCCTTTACTGCATCGCGGCGCATTCCACCACGCTGGCCGGCATGCGCGTCGATGCGGAGATCATCCAGTCGGTGCGCAATCGCACGGCTTTAACGCATAGCGGTCTGGATGCATTGGTCGGGCTGACACGCGAGCTGGTCAATGAGCGTGGCTTTGTCGGCGAGGTCGCCAAGCAAAAATTCTTCGCAGCAGGATATGACGAGATTGTCCTGATGGAAATCCTGATCGGTGTAGCGCTCAAGACCATGAGCAACTATCTCGATCATCTCAACCCGATTTCGATTGACACCGTCTTCCAGGAGCAGGCTCAGGCGCGATAAGGCTTGGGGAGGAACCTGACGAGACAGCATTCTTTGTTTCACTCACGCAGTTACTTATTTACTTACAAGGAGCATTACCATGAGCATGAATAAAACCATCATCATCACCGGCGCATCGCAAGGCATCGGCGCCGGCCTGGTGCAAAACTTCCTCGACCGCGGCTACAACGTGGTCGCCACTTCGCGCAGCATCGCACAGCGCGGCAGCTTTACGGCTTCCGCCAATCTGGTGCTGGTTGATGGCGACATCGGCCTGGAAAAAACGGCGGCGCTGGTGGTTGCCGCCGCACTGGAAAAATTCGATCGCATCGATGCGCTGGTCAACAACGCCGGCATCTTCTACACCAAGCCTTTTATCGATTACACGGAAGAGGACTTCCGGGCCTTCGTATCGACCAATCTGCAAGGCTATCTCTACATCACCCAGCACGTCGTACGCCAATTTCTCAAGCAAGGCACCGGCGGCAGCGTGGTCGGCATCACCACCTCGTTGCTGGAGCATCCGATTGCCGGCGTGACGGCATCGGTGCCGATGATCACCAAGGGCGGCATCAATTCGCTATCGACCAATTTGGCGCTGGAATACGCCAAGGACGGCATCCGTTTCAACCTGGTCGCACCCGGTATCGTCGACACGCCTCTGCATGAGAAGAATCCAAAGGATTTCCTGAAGACCTTGTCGCCAATGGGCGTGATTTCTGACGTGCAGGATATCGCCGACGCGGTGGTTTATCTGACTGAGGCACGGAATGTGACCGGAGAAGTGTTGCACGTCGATGGCGGCGCACACTCGGGCAAATGGTAATCGCGCGTGGTGTGTCGGCGGGCGGCGCAGAGCAACGCCTGAAGGATTTCGGCATCGTGTTGCCGGCAGCGCCCCTGCCTCTGGGCGCTTACGTCGAGGCGGTGCAGAGCGGCAACCTGCTTTTCCTCAGCGGCATTCTGCCGGTGGTGGATGGCAAGCCGCGGCACGTTGGCCGTGTCGGTGTCGAGCTGGATCTGGAAGCCGGGCGCGACGCCGCCTTCACTGCCTGTCTGAACGCACTCGCGGTAGTGCGTGACGAACTCGGCTCGCTGGACAAGGTGAGCCGTGTTGTGCGGCTTGCGGTCAGCATTGTGTCCGAACCGGACTTCCGTTCGCATCCGCTGGTAGCGGACGGCGCGTCGGAACTGCTGGAGGCGGTGTTTGGCAAGGACAAGACGTCGACGCGCAGAGCGCTTGGCGTGGTGTCGCTGCCATTGGGTGCGCCGCTTGAGCTGGAGCTGATCTTCGAAACCGCTCAGTAAGCAAGCGGAAGCAATAAGAGAGCCGAACCACGTCCACGCCACCACAAGGCACCGGCGTTGGCGGAAAAAGAGCATCTGCGCCTGATCGTCGGCACCACGTTTGCGACCGCCATCCTGGTGCTGTTTGCCAGCATGTCGATCGAACCGATCATCACCGTTTATTTGCAGACTATTCACGTCGACCGCAGTCATGTTGTACTGGATGCCGGCATCGTGATGGCCGCATCGGCGCTGGGTCGCATCATCATGGCAGCCCCGGTGGGACGGCTTGCCGACCGCATTGGTGGCTGGCGCGTTATCGTGTATTGTCTGACGGCTGCCGCTTTGTTGATGATTCCACAGGCATTTGTGTCGGCGTGGTGGCAGCTGGCGATTTTGCGATTCCTGCTGGGAGCGGCGCTGGCCGGATTGCTGCCTTCGATCGCCAGGCAGATCCGCCAATCCGTACCGGAGAGTGCGCTGGGGAAAGTACTGGGCTATTCGCAATCCTCGCAATATGCCGGGCAGGTACTTGGTCCGTTGGCCGGCGGTGCGATGGGCGGACTGGTTGGCATGCGCTCGGTATTCTTTTTGACGAGCGGCATGTTGTTGTGCGGGGCTGCCGCCAATCTGTGGGCGAGTCGCAAGGCGACGGGGCAGTGACATAGTGAAGTGCAGATGAATGCATCACAGCAAACCGGAGGATCAATGAACAGCGTCATCGCAACCCGACTGGGTTTGAGCCATCCCATCATCCAGGCGCCCATGGCAGGTGTATCAACACCACGCATGGCAGCGGCGGCATCCAATGCCGGTGCGCTCGGTTCGTTGGCGCTTGGCGCCAGTAACGCCGCTCAGGCAAAAGAGTTGCTGGCGGAAACGCGCAGCCTGACTTCACGTCCCTTCAATGTCAATTTCTTCGCGCATCGTCCGGCGCAGGCTGATGCGGCACGCGATCAGGCCTGGGCCGACCATCTGAAACCTTACTTCAATGAGTTCGGTGGCATGCTGAAATTGCCGTTGCGAGAAATCTATCAAAGCTTCGTCACCGACAATGACATGCAGCAACTGTTGCTTGATGCGCCGCCTGCGGCCGTCAGTTTTCACTTCGGCTTACCTGATGCATCGGTGATTGAAGCGCTCAAGAAGGCCGGCGTGTTTCTCATGGCGAATGCAACGACATTGAGCGAAGCACGCGCGGTGGAAGCTGCGGGTGTCGATGCCATCGTCGCGCAAGGTTACGAGGCTGGCGGACATCGCGGTGTCTTTGACGGCAGCGCAGAGGATGAAGCCATAGGCACCTTTGCGCTGGTGCGGGCGATAGCGCATCAGACTTCACTGCCGGTGATTGCCGCGGGCGGCATCATGGACGGTCAGGGCATTGCCGCCGCGCGCATGCTTGGTGCCGACGCGGTGCAAATGGGAACGGCCTTTTTGCTGACACAAGAATCCAACGCCAGTCCGCAGTACCGGCAAAGCCTCACCAGCAGCCGGGCCGAACACACGAAAGTCACGCGCGCGATTTCCGGCAGGGGGGCGCGCGGCATTGCAAATCGGATCATGAACGAAGTCGGCGCCGCCAGTGCACCAGCGCCCAGCGATTATCCGATCGCTTACGATGCCGGCAAGCAATTGCACGCGCTCGCCAGCCAGCGTGGCAGCCACGAGTTCGCCGCATTCTGGGCGGGGCAGGGGGCACCGTTGATTCGTGCGGGCAATACGGCGGAGATCATCGGCTTGCTGGCGGAAGAATATGCCGCTGCAGTAGAGCGACTCAGGAACGGATAAGGCTAGAGATCCCGGCCGAGAAATTTCGTCCCCGGCACCGGATTGAAGGTGAACGGCGTTGTTTCGGTAAAACCGAACGAGGCGTAGATGTGCTGCGCGGCAGCAAACTCCGGCAATACGTCCAGACAGATGTGCACATAGCCGGCCTCACGCGCTTCCTGCAGGATGCGCTCCACCAGACGGCGACCGAGTTGTTCGCCGCGTGCTTCGGGTCGTACATAGACACGTTTCATCTCGCAAATCTGCGCATCGACTTTACGTAAGGCCACGCAGGCAACTGCGCGGTTGCCGTGCCAGGCGAGCAGCAGCCGGCCGTCGGGTGCTGCATATTTGCCCGGTAGTGCAGTAAATTCAGTTTCGTAATCCTGGAAGCCAAGATCGACGCTCACGCTGCCGATGTATTCGCGGAAGATATCGATGACTGCGTCTCGGTCTGCGGGGAATTGGGCGTGGCGGATGTCGGGGGTATCGGTCATGCCGAGATTCTATCGCAGCTTGTTATAGAGACATCATTTCTACCCAACGTCCTCTTGCGTACCTCGCGTGCGGAGTGTCGTTTGCCGACAGCAGGTTTCAAATGCCCGCACAGCTATTGCCGTTCTGGCAGTAGAATTCTCTGAAACAGGCAGGCCCGAAAGCATCACGTCCTTGTATGTCCCTTCAGGAGAACTGCGTCATGAATTTGTCCAAATTAAAAGTCGCCAGCCGTCTGTATCTCGGATTCGGCCTGATCCTGATAATGCTGCTGGGTATTGCGATCTTCAGTTTCACGCGTCTGGCACTACTGAACGAGAACATCAACTTTCTAGTGCATGACCGTTATGCAAAACATCTCCTGATCGATTCGATTTCCAACAACGTCAATGTGATCGCGCGTGCGGTGAGAAACGTGGCGCTGTCCAACAGTGTCGAGATGAATTCGCAGGAGCTGGTGCGCATCAAGAAGGCACGTGAAGAAAACGATGCCACCTTGAAGAAGCTGGCCGGCCTGATCACCAGCACGCAAGGTGCGGGCTTGACGACTGCGTTGCAAAAGACTGGTGACGAATACTATGCCGAACAACAGAATTTGCTCGGCTTGCTGGAAAAAGGAAATGCAGATGAAGCACGGGCCTTGCTGTTTGGTGCCATGCGCACCAAGCAGACGGCGATGTTTGCTGCGCTCAGGCAGCTATCCGACTTCCAGCATGCGGCCATGGATGGAACCGTGACCGACAGCCAGGAGACCTATCACTATACGACGGCCTTGCTGTTTGCCGTCAGTGCTGCGGCATTCTTTCTGAGTCTGATTGCGGCATGGTTGATTACACGCAGCATCATTCGCCAGCTCGGTGGCGAGCCCGACTATGCGATGGCGGTGGCAAGCGATATCGCCAACGGCAATCTGGCGACGTCGATTACGTTGCGTCAGGGCGACCAGACCAGCCTGATGGCATCCATCCGGGTGATGCGTAACCGCCTGGCGGAAATTGTCGGCCATGTCCGTACCGGTACCGACACCATTGCCACCGCTTCCAATCAGATCGCCATGGGAAATCTGGATCTGTCGACGCGTACCGAACAACAAGCCAGTTCGCTGGAAGAGACCGCGTCGGCAATGGAACAACTGACTTCGACTGTGAAGCAGAATGCCGATAACGCACGTCAGGCCAATCAGCTGGCTGCCTCCGCATCCGAGGTGGCGATCGCCGGCGGCAACGTGGTCGGTAAGGTGGTGGAAACCATGGGCACGATCCACGAGTCCTCGAAGAAGATCGTCGACATCATCAGCGTGATCGATGGCATCGCATTTCAGACCAACATCCTGGCGTTGAATGCCGCCGTGGAAGCAGCGCGTGCAGGCGAACAAGGACGCGGTTTTGCAGTGGTTGCTTCCGAAGTGCGCGGGCTGGCGCAACGTTCCGCTGCAGCAGCCAAGGAAATCAAGGCGCTGATCGACAGCTCGGTGGCGCAGGTTGATGCCGGCAGCCGACTGGTCGAGCAGGCCGGCACCACCATGACCGACGTCGTCAACAGCGTCAAACGCGTCACCGACATCGTCGGGGAAATCAGCTCAGCCAGCGAAGAGCAAAGCGACGGCATCGAGCAGATCAACCTCGCCATTACGCAGATGGATGAAGTGACGCAAAAGAATGCGGCGCTGGTGGAAGAAGCCGCAGCGGCGGCGCAATCGATGCAGCATCAGGCCGGGACCTTGTTGGAAGTGGTCGGCATCTTCAAGCTTGGCGCTGAATCGAGTGCTGCACCGAAGTTGACGCATCAAAAGACGACCGTCGATATCACTCCTGTCACTCCCAAGCTGGCAGTGCCGCCTGCAAGCAAACCGGTCGCCAGGTCTGCAATCAAGCCTGCAGCGATTGCGCAGAACAGCGACGCATCATGGGAACAGTTCTGAACGTCGCTGCCACGATGAAGCCTTAGATCTTAGCTGTTCCAGCCCAGTCCTAGTGCTTTCTGAATGGCGACAAAGCTGCGTGTCAGATTGGCTTCGGCTTGCAGCAGGTTTTGCTGTGCGCTGAGTTGCTGGCGCGTGGTGTCGAGCACATCAATGAAGGTCGTCGTGCCTGCACGATAGCGTTGCTGCGCCAGATCCAAAGCCTGATCTGCCGACACCTTGTTGCGCGCCAGCGTTGCTACGGTGATGCGGCCATGACGGAATCGAGACAGCGAATCTTCCGCATCTCTCAATGCCTCCAGTACGGTCTGGCGATATTTCATTTCCGCTTCATTGCGCACTTCTTCCGACTGGGTCACGCGCGCAGCATTGCGGCCAAAGTCGAGAAAATTCCAACTCAGCATCGGCGCCAGAATAGTCGCGAAATCATCGAGGTTAGTCAGGTCGGAAGCATGCGTGCCGCCGAGTCCGATCACGCCGAACAATTTCAGGCTGGGGTAACGCGCGGCTTCGGCCTGGCCGATCTTTGCGGTATCGGCGGCGAGGGTGCGTTCGGCTGCACGGATATCGGGACGATGCCGCAGCAGCTCGGTCGGATCACCCACGGCGACAGCGGCCGGCGGCAACGGCAAGGGTGCTGCGGCATTCAATTTGTCATCCAGCGCGCCGGGTTCTTCACCCACGAGTGTTGCCAGCTGATTCAGATACGATTCCATTTCTGCGCTTAGCGGCGTGAGATCGGCACGCGTTCCTTCCAGTTGATTTTGCAGACGCAGGATATCGAGGTTCGACGCCGTACCGCGCTCGAGACGTTGGCGCGCAAGCGCAATCATTTTTTCCTGCGCAGCAATCGATTGGTCGCCGAGTGCGATGCGTTGCTGGCGATCGCGCAGGCTGATATAGGCGTTGGCGACTTCGGCGGCGAGGCTGACCTGGACGTCGGCCAGCGAGGCTTCTGCCGCCTCAGATGTGGCGCGTGCAGCTTGAATGCTGCGCTTGTTCGCACCAAAGATATCGGCTTCCCATGACGCGTCGAATCCAAGGTTGTACAGATTCAAGGTGGTCGATGAGCCACCGCTCGACAACGGCGGCAGCTTCGCATGGGCATACAGTGCCGAACCGCTGGCGGTCGGCATGGCATTGGCTTTTTCCAGATTCAGCGCAGCCCGCGATTGCTGCAGTCTCGCCTTGGCAACATTCAGGTTAGGGTTGGCGACAAGTGCGCGTTGCACCAGTTCATTGAGTAGCGGATCCGACAGGCCTTCCCACCAGTTGTTAAGCTGCGAGGCTTGAGTCTGCACGGCGTCGCCGCCACGGAGGAAATGACCGTTTTGCGTGGCGTGCGGCGCGACATCCGGCGGGCCGGCATAGTCGGGACCGAGCGTGCAGGCCGACAGCAGCGCAGCCGCAGCGATGGAAATCAATCGTGGGATCAACCGTGGAACGAAGGTAGAAGTAGGGAGCATGGTATTCATCAGTGAGTCGTGACCGGAGGCGCGTTGGTCGGCAGCGGACGCAGGAAAAAAACGAGCGGCGTCACGCATAGGATGCCGACGCCGAGCAACCAGAACAGATCGGCGTAAGTCATCGTCAGTGCCTGCACCTGGATCGTCGCGCCAAGGGCTTGCAGTGCGGTGGCTTGTCCGCCGAGTGAGGCGCTTTGTGCGCTCATGAAAGATTGAACGAGATCGGAGTTGGCCGACAGGCTCTCTTCCAGACGACGGCTGTGCAACCAGATGCGTTGATCCTGAATCACCGCAATGCCGGCCAGCGCCAGCGAGCCGCCGAGATTGCGCGCAGCGCTATACAAGCCTGCTGCATCGCCCGCCTGCGACGCCGGTACCGAACGAATCGCCGCCTGATTGAGAAAGATCATGGCCAGCACGGTGCCGAGACCGCGCAGCAATTGCGACGCGATGAAAGATCCTCCCGTCGACAGCGGGCTCAGATCGGTTTCGATGAAGGCGCTGAAGGCCAGCATCAGCAAGCCGGCACCGACCGCCAGGCGGATATCCATACGTCGCATCAGCATCGGCGTGAAGGGCATCAGCATGATCATCGGCACGCCGGACAACAGCACGATCTGGCCGGACTGCAGCGAGTTGTAATCGGCGATACCGGAAAGGAATTGCGGGATCACATACGATGTGCCGTACAAGGCAACACCGACCACCATCGCCATCGCCACCACCGAACCGAATTGGCGGTCGCGCAAGAGCCGCAGCTGGATGACCGGGTGGCGTGCGCGTAGTTGTCCGATCGCCAGCAGGATGAAACCGATCACCGAAACCAATGCCAGCCAGCGAATATCGGTGGAAGCAAACCATTGTTCACGCTCGCCTTCTTCCAGCACCACAGTCAGGCCGCCCAGTCCGAGCGCCATCCCGAGAATGCCGAACCAGTCGGCTTCACGCAGCAGATCGAACTTCGGTTTTTCATACGGCATCGCCACCAGCAACAGTGTGATCAGTGCCGCACCGACCGGGACATTGATGAAGAAGGAGTAATGCCAACTGACGTTTTCGGTCAGCCAGCCGCCGAGCACCGGCCCCAGCACGGGGCCGAGGATCGCGGTGGCGCCGAACATCGCATTGCCGACCGGCTGCTGCCAGCGCGGCAGACGCGTGGCGATGATGGTCATCGCGGTAGGGATCAGCGCACCGCCGGTGAAGCCCTGCCCGACGCGGCCGATGATCATCATCGGCAAACTGTTGGCGAAGCCGCACAGGATCGAGAAGCCGGTGAACAAGCTGGCGGCCAGCAACAACAGCGTGCGCAGGCCGAGCAATTTTTCCAGCCATCCTGAAAGAGGGATGATGATAATTTCGGCGACCAGATAGGCGGTCGCGATCCATGTGCCTTCGGTGCCGCTGGCGCCGATTTCACCCTGAATAGTCGGCAGCGACGAGTTGACGATGGAGATGTCGAGTGTTGCCATCAGCGCGCCGAGCGTACCGGCGGCGACCGCCAGCCACGCTGCGGCGTCAGCACGCGCAGGCTGCTGATGTTGCGCTTGACGCGTGCTCAAAGGTGTTTCCCTTCACTGTCCTTGGCGTCTTTAGCATTAATGGTGTTGACCTTGGCGGTCACGGACAAACCGGCGACGAACAGACGACGTGTTTCCGGGCCGACATCCACGGCGATGCGCACCGGTACGCGTTGGACGATCTTGGTGAAATTGCCGGTTGCGTTTTGCGGCGGTAACAGCGAGAACTGTGCTCCTGTGCCTGGAGAAATACTTTCCACATGCGCCTGCAGTTCCTGACCCGGCAGTGCGTCGATTTCCACTGTTGCAGGCTGGCCGATGCGCATCAGGCCAATCTGCGTTTCCTTGAAGTTTGCGACCACATAGAATGCCGTTGGCACCACCGACATCATGCGCGTGCCGGCCGAGACGAACTGACCCACGCGCACCGACTTGTCGCCGATACGGCCATCGGTGCTGGCCTTGATTTCAGTCGATGCCAGATTGACGTTGGCGGCGTCGAATTGCGCCTGGGCGTTTTCACCTTGTGCGTGCGCCTGGCGGATCTGCGCCTGCATCGAGTTCACGCGCAGTTGCGCAGCTTCCAGTGCGGCGCGCCGTGCCGCCACGGTGGCGCGCGACAAGGCTGCCTGATTGCGCAGCGAGTTCAGTTTCTCGCGTGTTTCTGCACCGGTGGCTGCCAACGGCGTATAGCGGTCAACTTCGCTGGCGGCGAAGCGCGCATCTTCTTCGGCCGAGGCCAGTTGCGCCTGGGCCTGGGCGATGGCGCTCTTCTGCTCCTGCAGGGATGCCTTGGCAGATTCTTCGCTGGCCGTTGCGGCGTCGATCTGCGCCTTGAACTGCGCGCTTTGCGCGGCATAATCGCGCGGGTCGATGCGCACCAGCGGCTGACCGGCTTTCACGTCCTGATTTTCAGCGACGTAGACTTGTTCCACGTAGCCGGAGACCTTGGGCGAGACCGTCACGTTGTCGGCATGGATGTAGGCGTCGTCCGTACTCTCGATATATTTGCCACGCGTTTCATGGTAAAAGAACCACACCGCGACCGCGATCACGGCGACAGTGGCAACGCTGCGCAAGATCAATCTGGCGCGTGGGCTCATGCGTTTTTTGGGCTTTTCCGGGGTAGGGGCTGCTGGGGTAGGAGTATCCGCTGCGCTCATGCTTGTTCTGTCCTGGTCGGTATGAAACTATCTGAAACTATCGGCACCGGAGTTGAAATCGTTGGCGCCTCAAATTAGTGGAGGTACCATATAATATGCCAATAGAGAAAAATATGTCCAACAGCTTTACACTTGCCTCTGAAAACGTCGAAGCCGGCGAAGCCTTGCGCGATTTTTACCTGACCTCGCAACGCACGCTGAACCGTTTGATGGCAGCCCAGGGCGC
This sequence comes from Herbaspirillum rhizosphaerae, assembly GCF_046025915.1. Taxonomy (GTDB): domain Bacteria; phylum Pseudomonadota; class Gammaproteobacteria; order Burkholderiales; family Burkholderiaceae_D; genus Herbaspirillum; species Herbaspirillum rhizosphaerae_A. Next base: position 301,470 of record NZ_JAQQFR010000004.1, read on the forward strand.
TTCGTTCGCAAAAACAAAAATGATGATTTTTATACATCGTCAGGGAAAGGTACGCTCTACCGATCTGGTCGAGGCCTTCGGTTTTGCGCCGCGCACGATCACCGAAGCGGTGGATGCGATGGAAAAAGATGGCCTGGTAGAGCGCGTGGCGGACGTGACTGATCGCCGGGTCAAGCACATTTCGCTGACGGCGGCGGGTGTCGAGGTGGTGCAGTTAACGGAGCCGATACGCAAGCGTTTCACCGACCAGCTGTTTGAAGTCCTGGATCCGGCGGAGAAAAAACAACTGGCGCAGTTGATTGGTCGCCTCAATGTGCGACTGCGTGAACTGGGCGAAGAAGGTGACGAGCCTGGCAACAACAATAACAACAACGACAGCGGTTGCACCTGACATCCCTCACACTTCCCACATCTGCCGCATCTTTAGCACCGGCATTTCGTCCTCTCATCACTCAGCGCTCGCCTTAGTATTAGTCGAATAGCGGCAGTCCTTGTTTGCACGGTGGAAAGTAAACTTTTCCGCCGGCAAATTACCTCGCAGAAATCAGGAATTCCCTGATTGGAAATTTCAACCTAATGAGTATGCTGTAATCAGCAACAGAGGAATTTACTCAATGTGATTGGAAAAGGGGGCTGTATGACTTACGGAATCAGTTTCACAAACATCGGCATTATTCTTCTCGACGTGCTGCTCGTCTGGGCTTGCCTGAGCGTCGACAAACATCTGAAACTGCTCGACTACGAAGATCAGAAGTTGAAGGAACAAGACGAGTACCGCTACAAGCAGATTTCTCATCTTCACTGATCGTGGCGAAGTTGCTGTACCTATCGTCGCCACTTCTTCAACCGTCGCAGCTATACCGCCTCGCGGCATCGCTTCACATGATCAATGGTGATGCCGTCAAGGCGAACCTGTCTCCGCATCCGGTTCATCGGCATCAAACTTCCTGCGCAGCGCGAGTTGCTGCCGCTCGCGCGCTTCTTTATTGCGCTCAAAATTAGCGGCGTTAATCTTCGCCTGTTCTCTGGCGTGCTCGAACACCAGCTTTTCCAGCGGGCTTCGTTCGCATCCTGCCAGCAAAGAAAGCAGCAACGGAAATACGTAAATCAATCGCATGTTTCTACCCATCGAGACAGACATCGGTGACGTATGCAGGGCATTTTTTATGGTGGCAGTCTCCATGCCGCTATTCATCCCGACGTTCGCGCAATACGGTCTTTGCGTTCATTGTTCTGGTCAGGCGATACACGGGACACATGGATTTGCTGTTGGCATGCCACTGCCGGGGCCGCGCGGAAAGATCGGACAGGCGCAGCGCGGGCAGCCTTGATACTAAAGGCTATGCAGCGATATTTCTGTAGGGAAAGCATGACAAGTGCAGGGGAATATCCCTACACTTGCGTCGGCAACGATGCGCGAAAGTCAAGGAGACTGCGGAGCGGACTACTCCAGTGAAATCAATCCATGATGAATGGAGAATTTGACCAGGCTGGGCAAGTCGCTGACGCCGATCTTTTGCATCAGCCGGCTGCGGTAGGTCTCGATGGATTTGGGCGACAGCGACAACATCGCCGCCACTTGCGCACTGGAATGTCCTTCTGCCACCAGTTGCAAGACTTCTCGCTCCCGCGCACTCAAGGCATCAAGCGGCCCGGTGACACGGTGATCGAGAAGATAGTCGTCCACTACCGTGTCGGCAATTTTTTGACTCAGATAGCGTTGACCGGACTGCACTACGCGAATGGCGTTGACCAGTTCCGACCCGGCGGAATTCTTCAGCAGATAACCTCGTGCACCGGCCTGCAGTGCGCGGAAAATATGCTCCTTCGTCGCGTACATTGAGAGCATGATGGTCTTCACGCCCGGCGCTTCATCCTTTAGCAGTATGGTCGCTTCGATGCCATTCAGATTGGGCATGGCGATGTCCATGATCACGATATCGGGACGCAGACTCGCGACTTCTTTCACAGCCTGTCTGCCGTCGCTGCCGGAGCCGACCACCTTGATATCGCTATGTACTTGCAGCATTACCGCCAAGCCGTCTCTGACGATGGTGTGGTCATCGGCGATGTAAATGCGGATGGGCGCAGGCATTGCCGTGTTCATGATGAGAGTTCCACGACGACTTCGACGCAGGTGCCTTTGTGGGGTTCGGAAATGATCTTCAGATTGCCGCCCAGCGCCTGCGCACGCTCGCGCATGGATACCAATCCCCAGGTCGGCTTCGACTTTTGATCCCGATGTACGTTGGGCACGAAGCCGACGCCGTCGTCCATGATGGTCAGCGTGACAGAGTTCTGCAAGATGTTGAGCATCACCTCGACATTGGTTGCGCGTGCATGCTTGGCGATGTTGGTGATGGCGCCTTGGGCGATGCGAAACAAGGAAATTTCCAGCTCCGGCTCCAGGCGATCGGCAATGCCGTAGACATCCACCGTGAACTGAAATCCGCAGCGCTCGGCGAATAATTCGCACTGCCAGCGCAATGCAGCTTCGAGACCGTAATCATCCAGCACCGGTGGCCGCAGCTCCGCCATCAGGCGCCGTACCGCGTCAGTGGTGTCATCGAGCAGCACGATAGAATCTTTCAGTCGCGCTTCCATGCCGGTCGAACCTTCTCCTGCGATCTCGCCGCTCATGATGGTCATGTTGATGCTGAGTGCCGCCAACGCGGAACCGATGGTGTCGTGCAGTTCCTGCGCGAAGCGACGCCGTTCGGCTTCTTCCACTCTCGCCAGCTCGCGCGAGACATCGCGCAGTTCGCGTGTCAGCGCCAGCAGATTTTCTTCGGACTGTTTCCGTTCGGTGATATCGACATGCGAACCCTGCAGAAAAATCGCCTTGTCGTTTTCATCCAGCATCGCCATTGAGCGCGACAGGATCCAGCGGAAACCGCCGTCGCGATGGCGCATGCGGTACTCGATTTCCAGCGATTCCTTGGGCGCCTCCAGATAAGACTCGGTCGCCGTCACCGCGCGTTCGCGGTCGTCGACGTGGATACGAGACACCAGTTCATCCATGGTGTCGCCGATCTCATGGTCGGCATAACCGATCTGGCGCTTCCACTCGGGCGAGAAGTAGAACTGATCGGTGCGCAGATTCCAGTTCCACAATCCGGTATTGGAGGCGCTCACCGCAAGCTTCAACTGCCCCAGTGTGAACTCCAACTGCGCGGTGCGTTTGAAGATGCCTTTTTCAAGTTCGTGATGCCGCTTTTCCAGCGCTTCTTCCGCTTCCTTGCGCTCGGTGATTTCTCGCAAAAAGGTAACGACGCCGATGAAATCCTTGCCGCGATTGACCATGATCGGGCTGGCGCTGACTTCGAGCCAGCAGAAGCGGCCATCCAGACGCGTCATGCCCATCATGACATTGCTGACCGGCTGTAACGACGCGCCGGCAATCACCATTGGATACTCCGCTTCGTCGAAGGCGGTGCCATCGCTTTTCATGGTTTTTCGGTAACGCAGCAGCGCGACCATATCAGCCATGGCTTCTTTCGGACACTCAAGGATATGCTCCGCGACGCCATTGCAATCGAACACTGTCCCGTCTTCGTGCTGCATGACGATGCCATCCGTAAAGGCATCTACCAGCGCCCGGTACAGGTCTTCCTTCTTGAGGCAATTGTCATCTGCCGATGTGCAAATCAGACTCTTCATATCATTCGTATGGATTTTTTATTTTTCTGTTCTTGTCGATGGCCCACTGCTGATTTTTCTTGGACGCGCGGTAATCCGCATGTCTTCAGTCAGTCGGGCCGACACTTGCTGAGCGGCATCAGCATAACAGCAGACGAAAGTCTTTGAATGTTCTTTACGCTAGCAGCGTGCAAAAGAATGGGTAACGTCTGCCGACTGCCTTTAATCTTGTCAATCTATCAATACACTGGTCAATCTTCGTTAGTCGCTGTCCGTGCTTGGTGTTTGGATTATTCATCAGCGCTCATGTTCTCCGAAACACTATCGCCCCATTCAAAGGCTTCCTTCTGTACGCTGTAGAACTCTTCTGCAGAAAGTTGGAAATTACTCAACATCTCATTGAGTTGAGCCGGGCTCAGCAACTCCGGTTTTTCAACTGATTCCACCAGCAGCAATAGACCGCCGTAGAATCCGCCGCGCGACAGCAGTGCTTCTCTGATCTCGATGGATACGCCGATCTGGCCGATCACGTCGGCGATTTCCAGGTTGAACAGAGCATCCGTCAGCGACAGTACGCCGACCATGAAGGCGGTATCGGATTTGTTTGGACGGCGCGGCTGGATCTTCTGCGAGAGCAGCTCGCACATCTTGCCGCGCGTCGCAGCCAGGATCATCAGCGGTGACGAGGCCGATTGCCGGTTGCTGTTGGGATTGGCATACAGGAGGATTTGCAGCCAGCGTTTCAGTTGCCGGTCGCCTAGCACCAGCAAGGCCTGACCCAGCGATGCAATGTGTCGGCGGAATCCGCACAAAGGTGTGTTCACCAGACGCAGCAACATGAGGCTCAGTGCGACGTCTTGTTTGATGAAGCGCACGATTTCGTAGTTGTTGGCACCCTTGATGATCAGCGCCAGGATCTGCATGATGATCACGCAAGACGCACTCAGCTTTTTCCCTTGGAGGACATCCGGTTTGGCGAAGTAATAGCCCTGGTAATAGTCAAAGCCATAGTCGCGGCACAGTTTGAACTGTTCGATGGTTTCGACCTTTTCCGCCAGCAGTTTTTTCCCTTTTTGCCGGAGACTGGCGCTCAGGGCGGCGATTTCTTCAACCGGCATTTTCAGGACGTCGACCTTGACGATGCGCGCAAACGGCATGAGTTGATCGGTACGGTCCGATTCTCGCACCAGATCGTCGATTGCAAAGACATATCCTGCCTCGCTCAGCGTTTCGATACGGCGCATCAGCGGCGGTGTCAGTTCCACGGTTTCCAGAATTTCCAGGATGACGTGATCCTTGGGCAGCACGAAGACCACGTCACTCATCAGGATGGCGGCATCGACATTGAGGAAAGCGGTCAGTGAGCCGATCACATTGTGCAAGCCCAGTTCGGCGGCATGTTCGATGACTGCCGCCGTCGCAGCAGCGTCGTCGGTAACGGTGGCGCGATTGATGGCAGTGCTGCGGAACAGCAACTCATAGCCGATCAGTTCCTGCTCAATGTTCAGAATAGGTTGCCGGGCAAGGAAAAAATCCTTCGCACCCAGATCCGGGACTTCCATGCTCACAGCAGCTACAGCCATATTCTTGTTCTCCCTTATTCGCTGTTCACGCGCTTGCAGGTGCACGTGACAGGGCGTCAGTGCGCCTCCTTGTGCATCCATCAATCGCGATGTGACTAAACCATCAACACAGGTGACATGCTGCAGATCGTTTTTTGCGGAAAAGCTCGCTCGCAAAAGTAATCGACTCCTCCGGCGGTGGTACCGTCGGAAGAGAAAATGCTGAAATGTGGGACGCGTTCTTGAGCAACTGGCGCGATCATAACAACGCCTTTTGGCTTTGTATGTCGGGAAACCTTGATCGGATCTCACTGCTTGGCCGCAAGATGCGTTTTATCGCAAGCGATTGTGATGCCAGTTTGTCATTACTGGTTTGCAGAGGAGAAAGTACGAGAAGAAGGAAAAGAAGGCCGCGATGATGCCAGCCTTTCTCGCAGGCTGGAAAGTTGGTAACGACCCGTCGACGATCTCACCACGACTTCTTCGTCCATTGTGCATGTGCGAGAAAGCGATTTTGGCCGGCGGCGCCGGTACCCACCGCACCGCTGTCTGGCACTAATCAAGGAATACTGATCAGGGAATCGTCCTGATACCGCAGCACCCGGTTGCGCCCGCCGTTCTTGGCCTGATAAAGCGCCTTGTCGGCTTTTGCCATCAGCAAGGTACAGTCTTCCATCAGGTCTGGTTCTGATGACACCAGTCCGCCCGAAAAACTATAGGAGAAATCCGGCGCGATCTGCCCGAGGCGTTCTTTACGCAAGGTTTCGTTGATCCGGCTCAGGACCAGCAATGCATCGTCCAGTTTGGTTTCCGGAAACAGGATGGCGAATTCTTCTCCGCCCACGCGGCCGACAATATCCTGCGAGCGCAGATGGTCGCGCAAGAATTTGGAAAAATGCCGCAACACCTCGTCGCCGGCCGGGTGGCCGTATTTGTCGTTCACTAGTTTGAAATGGTCGATGTCGAGGATGCCGAAACAGAACTCATGCTTGTAGCGTGCCGCCCGCAAAAGCTCTTCATGGAAGCGGCTCAGGATATGGCGGCGGTTGGGCAGATTGGTGAGTTCGTCGGTCTGTGCGATGTGTTCAATCTTGGCGATGGCTTCCTTCAATTCCATCTCGGTCTTCTTCTGCAGCGTGATGTCGGCGAAATGCAAAACCAGATGTCCGGAAGGATAGGTTTGCTCACTGACAAGCAGCCATCGCCCATCCATCAGATCCGTCTCAAATCGCCGGAAGGGTTTGGAGCGTGACACGCTATGCACATAGGCCAGCCAGGATTCAAGGGAATCCCATTCGATGTTGACGCCGCCCCGATGCACATACATCCAGGTCAGCCAGTCGTCCTGCGTCCAGCCTTCCATGGCGCTGGCATCCAGGCCGAAGATGCAGTCAAAGGCCTGGTTATGAAAAATGAAGCGGTCTTCTGCGTCGAAGACGGCAATCCCATTTTCCGTAAACTGGATGTGATGCTCCATGACTTCCAGGAGCGTGGCTGGTTGGGATTTGATCAGTGCCATGCAAACATCTCCGGTTGACGGCGTTTCGTCCAGCGTAATCCTCGCCGCACATTGATGTCAATCAGCTAACGCCGGGTGTTCTTTTACGGTCACGCGCTTTAGTCTTTTATGCTCAAAAGCAATGAAAATCAGAAGGCGTATTGCACCCGCATGGTGAAGCTCTTGGCGGAACGACCGGAATTCTTGCCCAGCAGGTAGGCTGTTTCGTACAGGACCTTGTGGCCGTTGGGCAGATACAAGGTGCCGAACAGCGCGGGGCCGGCGCGATGTGACTGCGTTGCGGTGCTGTTCCAGTTATCCCATCGACCCAATTCGCCGAAACCCTGCAGGCCGAAGTTGAGCAGCGGCTTCCAGTGCTGCCGGACTTGCCACTGATAAACCAGTTGTGTGGCGTTGTTGTCGGCGGTGGTTCGGTAATCGCGCTGCAGAAACACATTGGCATTGAGTTGCGTTCGCCAGATCTCGGTCTGGAACACCGGCCCCCATTCCAACCCATACCCATCGCGGCGCGTGTATTGCTCGATGTTGGTATGGATGGCGAGATCAAACCAGTACTGTCCCTGCGTCAGCAGGAAATCGTTTTGCCAGTTGAGGCTGCTGAACTGTGTGCCTTGGGCTGCAGTTTGGGTAGTCGTACCATAGACCTCGGTGTACCAGCGCGAGTTGACGCCATAGCCGATGCCCAGCTCGGACGATCCAAACGGCGGTGCGTCGTTTCGTTTGGCATTCCAATATTTGTAGTCGACCGAGACTTGATTGGCGTCGCTGTAGACCGACACGAGGTAGTAGCCGGTGGCCGCGTTGGCGTCATGGCCGGCGATTGCACCGACGGCGAGCATCACTGCAACGGCAATGACTTTTACTGCGGCGAACGGCTGTGTTCTCTGCATCGGAATCCCCCTGTTCCGGTGTTGGCGCAATGCCCCGGTTGTTTGGCTAAGCATACATGGGAACCCGGAATTTGTTATGGACAACATGCGCTTTCAGGAGATCAGACGAAGTGCTCTGTCCCCGAAGCAATACTGGCGCTTATTTGTGCTCAATCGTCACAGTGCCTGATCGATTTGGGGACAACCCGCATGCGTTTGGGGACAAGCAGGAGAAGAGCGCTCACAGGCGGCAACCGCTCGTGCAGAATCAAAAGCGTCCAGCCACAGGCCTGTATTCAAATACCTCAAATGCCGATCCGAAGTGACCGGTAGAAGCCGCTCAGTCGTTCAGCAGCCCAGTGGCCGTCATTTATTTAATCATTGGAGTTGTCATGGAATCTTTCCATCCCAGTCGCACAGTCCTCACCAGCCCTCGCGTTCAACAGTCGGTTCGCTATTTGCCAGTCAGCCTCTTCGGCTCGGTCATGAGTGTCGCAGGGCTTTCGCTGGCCTGGCGTCTTGCCCACAAGGCCTATGGCGCCGACCTTGCCGTATCGCAGGCCATCGGTATCCTCGCGCTGGCGATGTTCGCCATCCTGAGCCTGTCCTACCTGAGCAAGCTCATCAAACATTCTGAAACAGTGAAGCAGGAGTTCACGCATCCCGTCATCGCCAGCTTCTTCGGCACGGTGAGCATCAGCATCCTGCTGTTGTCGAGCATCATCGGCAGCTACAGCGCTTCGGCTCAATTGGCCGTCTGGATCATCGGTACGGTGCTGACGCTGGTGCTGAGCATTGTCATGATTTCCCGGATGCTGAACGGCAATGCCGCGCCCGCCACGGTCATGCCGGCCTGGCTGATCGCCGGTGTCGGCAGTCTGGATATCGTGGTCAGCGGCGGCGCTTTCATGGAGGGATGGGCTTATCAGGTGAACCTGCTTGCCGCAGCCGTTGGTAGCGTCTGCGCCATCGTTTTTTTCATTCTGATCTTTTCCCGGCTGATTCACCATGATCCTCTGGTGGACGGCATGCGGCCGTCGAAGATGATACTGATGGCGCCGTTCAGCGTCGGCTTTATCGCGTATGTGAATCTGGTGCACCGTGTCGACATGTTTGCGTCGCTGCTGTTTTATTTCGGGCTGTTCCTGTTCGTGATCATCTTCTATCGCCTGATGGTGAAGCCGCCGGCGTTTTCACCGTCGTGGTGGGCGATCGGCTTTCCGATGGCGGCGTTGACCAATGCCGCGTTCATCTATGCGGGTACCGTCGGTGGCGCCGGTCTGGCGCTGATTGCTGCCGCTCTGCTGTTCTTGCTCACAGTATCGATTGCGGTGCTGGCGCTGCGCACGCTGCATGGTTTGTTCAGCGGCCGTCTGCTGATTGCCTGATTTCGCTTTGTGCAAGAGAGGGCGATTTGTCAGCGTGAATCAGGAAGCGCTCTCGGTAGAGCTTGGGCGTGGTGTTCAGTTGGCGCGAGAAGATCATCCGCATCTGTGTCGCGGTACTGAACCCGCAACGGAAGGCCACGGTCTTCAGCGGCACGTCGGTTTCTTCCAGCAGCTTGCGCGCAAAATCGATGCGTACCTGCTCCACGAAAACAGATGGCGTGACATGAGCGTGTTTGGCGAAGGCGCGTGAGAAAGTACGGCGGCTGACGCCCACGGCGTCGGCGATGTCTTCGATGGTCAAGGCTTCGCTGATGTGGTCGGTCACATATTTCAACACCTTGGCAACCAGCGAATCCTCATTGGGCCCGACCGCGAGATAAGGGCTGTACTGCGATTGTCCGCCATCGCGGCGGATGTAGACGATCAGGCGTTTGGCTACGTTGATGGCGAGATCATGGCCCCAGTCTTCTGCGACCAGTGACAGACAGAGATCGATGCCGGCAGTAACGCCGCCGCAGGTGAACAGGTTGCCGTCACGCACGAATATCTTATCGGGACGGACGTTCAGATCGGGGAATTGTGTTGCCAGCCGCGCGGCGTGATCCCAATGCGTGGTCACTTCCCGTCCCGCAAGAAGACCGGCGTGTGCCAGCAAGAACACGCCATTGCAGACGGCGCCGAACTTGGTTGCTTCACAGGAACGCGCATTGAGCCAGGCAAGAAAGGCCGGGTCCGGACGATAGTCTGGCACCCTTGGGCCGCCCGCAACCAGTAACAGATCGCTGTCGGCATGGAAGTTGGGATAGTCGAAGTGCACCTTGAATTCAATGCCGCTGGAACACATGACGCTATCCGGCCGTTCGCCAACGAGTGTGATGTCGTAATGGTCTTTCTTCGGCAGTAGCAGATTCGCCTCGGCGAACACATCGAGAGGTCCAGCGACATCAAGCGCTTGCACGCCATCGAAAACCACCAGCGTCACTTTCATTCCATCATTCCTTTTTCTCGCCGGGCATGAATTATATGCAATACGAATTACAGGGCATTCAATTATATATTGGACAGTTGGTTGCGAAAACGGCACCCTTGCGCTTCAATTTTCCGCTTTCATTTAGTTTGCTGCCCTGAGGAGACACCCAACATGCCAGTCTATCGTTCCCGTACCACCACCCAAGGCCGCAACATGGCCGGCGCTCGCGCATTGTGGCGCGCCACCGGCATGAAGGATGGCGATTTCGACAAGCCTATCGTCGCCGTGGTCAATTCGTTCACGCAATTCGTTCCGGGCCACGTCCATCTGAAGGATCTGGGCCAACTGGTGGCGCGCGAGATCGAAGCATCCGGTGGCGTCGCCAAAGAATTCAATACCATTGCCGTCGATGACGGTATCGCCATGGGTCACGGCGGCATGCTGTACTCGCTGCCATCGCGCGACCTGATCGCCGACTCCGTCGAATACATGGTCAACGCGCACTGCGCCGATGCGATGGTGTGCATCTCCAATTGCGACAAGATCACACCGGGCATGCTGATGGCCGCGATGCGCCTCAATATTCCTGTGGTGTTTGTTTCCGGTGGTCCGATGGAGGCGGGCAAGGTAGTCAAGGTCGTCAACAATGATCGCAAGGTCATCAAGCTTGATCTGATCGATGCCATGATCAAAGCCGGCGACGCCACCGTATCCGACGCGGACGTGGCCGAAATCGAACGTTCCGCCTGTCCCACCTGCGGTTCGTGCTCGGGCATGTTCACCGCCAACTCGATGAACTGCCTGGCCGAAGCGCTGGGCCTGGCGTTGCCGGGCAACGGCACCATCGTGGCGACTCATGCTGATCGCAAGGAACTGTTCCTGGGCGCCGGACGCCTGATCGTTGAGCTGGCCAAGCGCCACTACGAGCAAGACGACTATTCGGTTCTGCCACGCAGCATCGCCAGCAAGGCCGCGTTTGAAAACGCGATGGCGCTGGATGTATCGATGGGCGGCTCCACCAACACCGTGTTGCACTTGCTGGCTGCGGCGCACGAAGCGCAGGTCGAATTCACCATGGCCGACATCGACCGCATCTCGCGCAAGGTGCCATGCCTGTGCAAGGTAGCGCCGATGACCGACAAGTACCACATCGAAGACGTACACCGCGCCGGCGGCATCATGGCGATCCTGGGTGAACTGTCGCGCGCCGGTCTGCTCGACACCTCGTTGCCGACCGTGCACAGCAAGAGCATGGGCGAAGCGATCGAAAAGTACGATATCCGCATCAGCAGCGATGCGGCCGTGCACAAGCTGTTCCGCGCCGCACCGGGTGGCGTGCCGTCGCAGACTGCATTCTCGCAGGCTGAGCGTTACGAACACGGCGATCTCGACCGCAGCATCGGTTGCATCCGCGATATCGAGCACGCCTATTCGAAGGACGGCGGCCTCGCGGTCCTGTACGGCAACATCGCTGAAAAGGGTTGCATCGTGAAAACCGCCGGCGTGGATGAAAGCATCCTGAAGTTCTCCGGCAAGGCACGCGTGTTTGAAAGCCAGGATGCAGCCGTCGAAGGCATCCTCGGCGACACCGTGCACGCCGGCGACGTCGTCATCATTCGTTACGAAGGTCCGAAGGGCGGCCCGGGCATGCAAGAAATGCTGTACCCGACGTCGTACATCAAGTCCAAGGGGCTCGGCAAAGCTTGCGCCTTGTTCACCGACGGCCGTTTCTCGGGTGGTTCCTCGGGGCTGGTGATCGGTCACGCTTCGCCGGAAGCGGCTGAAGGCGGCGCCATCGGTCTGGTGGAAGAGGGCGACATGATCGATATCGACATCCCGGCCCGCACGATCAACCTGCGAGTTAGCGCCGAAGATCTGGCGCAACGCCGTGCCAAGATGGAAGCACTCGGTCACGATGCATGGCAACCGCTGGGCCGTGAACGTGTGGTGTCGCAAGCACTGCAAGCGTACGCAGCACTGACGACTTCCGCCGATCGCGGCGCAGTGCGCGATTTGTCGCAATTGAAGCGTTGATCGACTGCGTTAGTTGGTTAGCAAGTAAGTATCCGTGGCGGAGAGTATTGCCGGCACGGATACGCGATCAGCTGCAGCATTCTCTGTATGTCACCGCGGTTCATCCCGAACCATCGCCTTTTCTCTCTCGCTCTGTCTTTTTCAATACGCGTAAATCCTGGAAGCAGGCCGGCAGGACAGTGACATCGCACGGCCTGTTATAAAGGCATTTCAAAAGTGCCTTATGCAGACGCTCAGTTAACAAACGCAATATCGTCCTTGCCCTGAGGCGGGATCTTGATCGCCAGGGCTTTGACCGGCCCGTTGGCGACGACAGCGCCTGCGTGCGGTGTTCCTTTGGGGATGATGATCAGCGTGCCCGGCTTGAATTCCTTGAGCTCGCCGCCCACCCACATCGAGCCACTGCCTTCAATGATGTACTGGATCTCGTCGGTCTTGGCGTGAATGTGCTTGTTGACGTTGCCCGACTGAAGATTGATCGTGGCGTTTTCCGTATTGACGAGCGTCTTCGAGTTCAACTCGGGATATGGCGTCTTGGGGAGCATCGCATGGGTGATCGTGTTGAGATCAATCACTGCAGGCGCCAGCGGCGCCTGTTCAGCATGTGCGGTGGAAATCGCGTGCTGGGCTAATGGCGATACCGCAATGCCGGCCACGAACGCACCGACAACTGCAATGGAGAGAACCATGATGTTTTGACGCATATGAGATCCTTTTTTAATCATGTCAGATTGTGCGAATGGTTCATGCAGATGGTGGTGATCGCAACACCGCCACCGGCTCACAATTTACACCGTATCGCCGTGAAATGCGTTACACGCATGGCCTCGATCAGTGATAAATTCCTTTCCGGAGCAACAGTCGGGTTTCCTCCCGGCACAGTGTGGACTTTGTGGGCCAGGTGGACTATCGGGAAAGGGAAGCAAGCATGCAGAGCAGTTCTTCAGCATTCAGATTCTGGTTCGTGCTGGGAATCGTGATTCTCATTGCCGGTTTCGCCGGCGCCTATCTGATCAAAACCAGCGCTGTTGCGAGCGCATCGGCGCAGTACAGCCTCGTCGGCGGCCAGGCATATCAAAGCGAAGAATCAAAGCAGGATGCGGATAGCGTGCAGAGGTTCGGCGGTGCACCCGCCATGATTGTGGCCGCCTACAAGCGCAAGCTGCACAATCTGTTTCAGGGAGAGAGTCTGGCGTATGTGCTGGCGATTGCTGCCGTCATTCTGGCAGGGCTGTGCTTTCGCACCGCCCTGAATGCGGAAAAAAGCGACTGACGGCGCCGTTGTGCGGAGGGTACGTCGAATGAAATGGCCTGTCAGCCATTGCAGCTGACAGGCTTGCTATCGGCGATATCAGATATGTCAGAGATTTTCGTGCGGCGACACCTGTACGTTGCGTCGCAGGGAAATGTGCGGTACCACCATCGCGGCCAGCAGCACTGCGATTGCAATCACAAACATCATCACAAAGGTAATGTGCAGCGAATGATGCAAGGCATCCTGCACCAGCATATTTTGCACGCCGCTGTCGGCTTGTGTATCGAGCAAATGCTTGATCTGATCGGCAGTCACGGGAACCGAACCCGGCGCATGCGCGAGTCCGTAATTGAGCACCGCGCCGAACAGTGTTGCGCCCAGCGTATTGCCCAGATTGCGCGAGAAAAGATTCGATGCCGTGGCGCTGCCGCGTTGGCGCGGCTCCACGATTTCCTGAATCAGCACCAGCGAGCTGACGCTGGCGATACCCATGCCAAGCCCCATGATCAGCGAACCGATGCCGGCCATCAACGGCGAACTATCGGGCGTGAGCAGCACGAAGAACAGTGCGCCCAGCGGAATCACACCACTGCCGAACACCATCAATTGCCGCAGGCCAAAACGATGCAGTGATTTTGCCGTGGTCGTCGCGCCCAGCGGCCAGCCGACCATCATCATGGTCAGCGCCAGACCGGCGACAACCGGCGTGCGATGCAACACGCCCTGCACATACACCGGCAGGAACGTCGTCAATCCCATCATCGCCATGCCCACAAACACCGTCGCGCAATTCGACGCTGCAATCGGGCGATGGGCCCAGATGCTGAACGAAATCATCGGATCGGCCGCACGCCGTTCCTGCAATACAAATAGCACCGTACAGGCAGCGAAGATGGCCAGTTCGATCAAGGCGTGTTCTGTGTTGGACGCACCGATGTCGGTCAGCGCAAACATCAGCGCACCGATCGCGGCGGTAAACAAGACGGCCCCCGGAATATCGAGAGACGGCTTGCCGTGCCGCTCGCCTTCCCGCAAGAACATGACAAAGCCGACTGCCGCCGCCAGGCCGATCGGCACATTCAGCCAAAAGATCCAGGCCCACGACATATCGTGAATGATCAGGCTGCCGACCAGCGGGCCAAGCACCGCCGATACCGCCCAGACGCTGGCCAGATAACCTTGCACCTTGCCGCGTTCGCGGGCCGGATACAGATCGGCGACGATGGTCATCGACACGGGTTGGATCGCTCCTGCGCCGACACCCTGAATCAGGCGAAACACGATCATCGCGGGCATTGACCAGGCGAAGCCGGCCAGTACGGAACCCAGCAAAAAGATTGCGATACCGGCCAGCATCACTGGTTTGCGGCCATACAGATCGGAGAGTTTGCCGAACACCACCGTCATCGCCGTCTGCGTCAGCAGGAAAGATGAAAACACCCAGCTGTAGAGGTGCAGTCCTCCCAGTTGCGTGACGATTTGCGGCATGGCGGTGGCGACAATGGTGGCTTCGAGGGCGACCATTGCCATGGAGGCCATCACTGCTGCGATGACGAGGTGGCGTTTTGCTTGGATTGATTCGGACATGGCGTCGGTTAGGAATAGCTGCCTGATTCTGTTTGACTCACCGCAACATGCGCGGCGTCGGCCTCAACAAAGGCGACCGTCAGATGGGGGGCTGGTGTCGGGCATTATGCCGTGTCTCGCGGAAACCTGCAGGCAGGAGGAATTGTCTGCTCTTATAGAGCAGCTATGGTTTGCTCCTCAGTCTGTCTGCGCTGATTGTTTTTGGTCCTGCGATGCTTTCGCTAAACGGAAGTCACGACCTTGACTCTGTCCCGTCCTCCACGCTTCGACTGGTACAAGGCGGTGTCCCCCAGTTCGAGCAACGCGGCCAAGCCTGTCGGTGGATGGTCGAACAGTGCGCCACCGACACTGAGAGTAACCGCCATGGGGGTGGAAAACGCTTCTCGCGCCATCTGTCCGAAACTCTCACGCAGGCCATTGCCCAGCGTGACTACGCTGTCGTTGGAAGCATTGCGCAGCAAGATAACAAACTCGTCTCCACCCAACCGCGCGGCCAAGGATCCTTGCGGCAAGGCATCCCGGATCATTTCGCTCAGGGCAACCAGCAGTTTGTCGCCGGCGCTGTGGCCATGCAGGTCATTGACTAATTTGAAGTTGTCGATATCGATCAACAGCAAAGCCCCGGGATTCGCCGGCGAGGCCTGTTCGAGTAAGCCGGGCGCACGCCGGTCCAGCGCGCGACGGTTGTACAGCGCGGTCAATGGATCACGGGCGGCGAGTTGTTCGATGCGTTCTTCGCGGCGATGGCGCTCGGTACCGGTCATGGACAAGGCGATCAGCATGATCGCCATCGCACCTTCCACCAGCGAGATCTGGATCACTTCGCCACGGAAGGCGGCAAGGTCGACAAAGGTATTCAGCGCCACCGTTGAACCGGCCTTGGCAAGATAGAAGAGCCCGTGTACCAGCAGTACATAACGTAACTGCACCGCGCCGACGCTGAGAGAGACGCCATGCGGACGCAGCATGAAGCTGGCGCGCAGGGTGACGGAGGCAATCAGCAGGGATTGGATGCACAGCATCAGCTTGGACCACCAGGGCTCGCTGGGCACCAGCAGCATGGCGAGCCATATCACGGCGATCAGATACCAGCCGCGCGACAGTTTGGTTTGCGTGAATCTGGCAACACCTGCCAGAAATAGCCAGTGAGCAATGATCAGCAGCCCGTTGGCAAACCAGATGCCGATCAGCAAAAAGCCGCTGCTGCGCAGTAGCGCCAGCACGCAACCCACGGTGATGACTGCGAAGCCGGCGCTCCAGAACAACAGCGATTTCTCGCGAACGCTATTCCACTCCACGGCCAGGTAAAGTGCCGCGGCGGCAGCCAAGGCGGTTGTGAGAATCAGGATGGTGGAGGGATCTAGTGCCATGAATAACAGATGCGCGTGGGCTTGCCCAAACAAACTTATGAAAACGGGGAAGCTATTTTAGCGCCTGCCGGTCTCCTCGGCTTGCCAACCGGATGTTGATCTGCAGCCGCCCGTTGTGTGATGTTCACGTCTGGTCGGTTACCGGACGTTTTTGAACAAAATCACATGTAAATCCATGTGGGGATATTGATTTTTTGATAATCAAATAGAAGCGGTGGATGGACGTTCTCTGATGGGTTTGCCGTGTGCCACCAACGCCGAGGATGATAAGATACCCGCGCTCGGGGATATTGAGTTTGCGTTCGGTTGAATCCGATCGAGCGCATTTCCCACCACGCATACATTCCACGTCCCATCCGCAAACCAGACATGCAGTTGCTCACTGACGATCATCGGCTCTTCTCTTTGGCAACATGATTCTGGCCTTTACCCTATTACCATTATTTGATGAGCATGAATGACTAGCAAGAAGGCCACGATGATTGGACTTACCGCAGTGGTCCTCTGGAGTTCGATTGTCGGATTGATTCGCGGCGTCAGCGAAACTCTCGGTGCAACCGGCGGCGCAGCGATGATTTACAGCGTGGCTTCCTTGTTCCTGTTGTTGTCGGTTGGCTTTCCCAAACTCAGCAGCTTCCCCAGAAAATATCTGTTTTGGGGCAGCCTCCTGTTTGTAAGTTATGAGCTCTGTCTTTCCCTGTCGATAGGCTATGCCAACACAGGCCGGCAAGCAATCGAGGTCGGCATGGTCAACTATCTGTGGCCGACGTTCACGCTCATCTCTTCTATCGCATTCAACAAGCAGCGCGCTACCTGGCTGGTCGTTCCCGGTTTCGTTTTCTCGATTCTTGGCATCTGCTGGGTGCTGGGCGGCGACCAGGGGCTGGATATCGCGAGCATGCTCGCCAACATTCAGGACAATCCGCTTAGCTATGGTTTAGCCTTTTTTGGCGCCATCATCTGGGCCGCTTATTGCAGCGTGACAGCCCGCCTCGCGCAGGGGAAGAATGGGGTGACGCTGTTCTTCATCCTCGTCGCGCTGACGCTGTGGGGGAAATTTTTCCTCGGCGATCATGCTGCGATGTCGTTCAGCACCCCGGCGGTTGTTTATCTGCTCTTGGCGGCGGCAGCGATGGGGTTTGGCTATGCGGCATGGAACGTGGGTATCCTGCATGGCAACGTCACTGTTCTGGCGGGCGCGTCGTACTTCATCCCTGTTTTTTCCTCGGCGCTGTCAGCAGTCTTGTTGCATGCGCCTTTGCCGAAGTCATTCTGGGTGGGCGCATCGTTGGTATGCGCCGGTTCGATCTTGTGTTGGCTGGCAACAAGATTCAAGAAATCACCGGCAGCGCAAGAGGAAGCCGTCGCCGATTGTTTGTAAGGCACCAGCTAAAACCCCACATACAAACAAGGTCGAAGTAGCGGGTTTTATTTTTGCTATCGGTTCGATGAAGACAATCCATTTCTTGCCTGGTGATCGTGCGACTGAGTTCATCGCTCAGCAGTCAAACCAGTCAGCAGAGTAGGCCACGTCGATATTGACATTGAGCGCCGCTTGATCGCAGGGTGTTCCAGATAGCTGCTGTCGGCAGTTTGAAGAGATCAAGTTACAAGCTGTTTCGAACTTTGCAATTCCAGTCACAAATGCAGGGCGATATCACGCGCATAATGAGCATCAAAGCCGTCTGAAGACGGGGGCATATTGTCTCGTTTATTGTTGTGCGTTTATCGCTTTGTATACAGGCTGGGAGCCAGGCATCATGAGTCCTCAAGAAACACAAATGCTTCAAGATTTTCTCAATCAACTGACACAGGTACGCGGCATCGGCAAAGATCCGCAAGCTGACGCGATGATCGCCAGTGCCATCGCGCAGCAGCCGGATGCAGCCTACCTGCTGGTGCAACGAGCGTTGTTGATGGATCAGGCGCTCGCAACATCCAAGGCTCAGATTGCCTCATTGCAAAGTCAGGTACAGGCATTGCAATCAAGCGCAGGCCCGGCACGTGGATTTCTGGATAGCAATTCCTGGGGCAATTCGCCTGCTGCGGTTGCGCGTTCCGAGCCGCCTCCTGCTTATACACCGGCGTATGCGCCCGCACCTGCGCCTGCACAGACAGCTCCGCAATACCAGGCGGCACCGGCGCCGTCCGCGGGATTTTTTGGTGGCGGCATGGGCAGCATGCTGGGTACTGTTGCAGCCACCGCAGCCGGCGTGGCGGGTGGCGCTTTCCTTTACCAAGGAATCGAGCATCTGATGAATAGCGGCAGCAGCAGCGGCTTAGGATCAGCGCATCAGAATGGATTGAGCGCCCCTGTTGAAAACGTTGAGAACACGACGGTCAACAATTACTACGGCGACAGCGCCGACAAGGGACGTGAGACGCATGCTCAAGACCGTAACGACAGCAGCAGTGAAACGGCGTCCAACAACGATCTCGCAGACCTCAGCAACATTGATCTTGATGACAGCAGTGACAGCGGTAGCTACGACGATTCCATGGCGTAAGCGCGGCATGGCTGGTTGCATATGTTGGATGATTACAGAGATAGAACAAAGCCTGCGTATGCAGGCTTTGTCGTTTATGGATTAACGGATAGTTTTAGTACCGCAGTTTTACGTTTTTACGCAGCCGGGGCCGGTTGCTCACGGTGAAACATGCTATCGATTCAGGTCCTGTACAGCCATCGGAAGGCCTCGCGTTTGATATTAAATCTTGCAGGAGATCGTCATCTTTGGATCAAACACGTACATTGTCAGGGCCAAGCACTCGTGTCTTTAAAACGATTGGCGACTCATAGGCGTCTCAGCCGAGCCGTAACCGCATCGAAAAGTGCTTCGCTCGTGAACTCGACGTCCTGGTTGCTATGTCCCTGCAGAATCAGAGCAAGCACCCCCTGACATGCTGCCCAAAAAGAACGAGCCGAAACATCGACAGGACCGTTGAAAATACCTAAGTCCACGAGCCGCTGTATTCGCGATTGCATCAGCGCATACGCGTCCGCAAACACTTCGGGATGCGTCATCGCATACTGAGCATGAAGGCGCCACAATGCAGGCCGTTTGAGGGCGAATTCGACTGCAATGTCCCATCCAGACTTGAGTTGCTCAAGTGGGTCAGCTGAAGGCGGAGGCATGCGTTTCTTTTGCATGAACTCAGCCATCCCGCGCTCAATCAACGCCCGTTCAAGGCCCTGCTTTCCCCCGAAATAATGATAAAGCGTGGGTGCCTTGATACCCGAGGCATCACAAACTGCGCGCGCAGTAAGTGCCTCGGGACCGTGTGCTTCAAGCAGCGCCGCGGCAGCGTCAAGGATTACAGAAATATTGTCCATGGTTATATGAAATCAGCTTGCTATTGACATTCATTATAACAATGTTATAAAGTTTGTATAACATTGTTATAGGAGTTTGGAATGAACCACACATGTTTTGTTACTGGAGGCTCCGGGTTCGTCGGCGGCCGATTAATCAAGCGTTTGGTTGCACAAGGATGGCAAGTGCGAGCCTTGGTGCGCAACGACGAAGGAGGTCGGATTGTAAAAAGCTTAGGAGCGATGCCAGTTCACGGTAGCCTCAACGAAGCCAGCGAGCTGGTCGCATCGTTGCGCGGCTGCGACATTGTGGTCCATGTGGCGGCACTCTTCAAGCTTTGGGGGACCAATGCTGAATTTGAGGCGGTGAATGTTCGCGGCACCGAGTTGCTCCTCAACGCTGCACAGGCTGCCGGGGTCAAGCGTTTTATACAGGTCGGCGCTGCGGCGGTCATCATGGGCGATATGGTCGATATTCACAAAGCACAGGAAAGCCTGCCACTTCAAGAACGGTTTTGGGCTCCTTACGCTGCCTCGAAGGCACGCAGCGAAATGCTGGTTCTAAAAGCTAACCGACCCGGCACTTTCGACACTGTTGTCATTCGTCCGCCGATGATTTGGGGCGACGGTATGCCGATGCTGGAGGACATTTTAGAGAACGTGAAGACTGAGGAATTCCGCTTCGTGAATAACGGCTCTGCAGTGATGTCGACCGTTCACGTTGATAACGTCTGCCACGCAATCGAGCTTGCCATCGATAGAGGTCGAGGCGGTGAAGCCTATTTCATCAGTGACGGCATTGACCAAAGCTTTCGTGAAATACTGAACGCATTCCTGAATTGCCAGGGCGTCCAAGCGCCGAAACGTTCTATCCCATCTGGGATGGCATGGTTCATGGCTACGATGATGGAAGCAATTTGGAAGCTCTTCTCCCGTAAGGGAGAGCCTCCAATAACACGGCAGCTCCTGCGGTTCATTAGTAAAGACTTTACTCTGGATATCTCGAAAGCACAGCGGGATCTTGGGTATCGACCCGAGATGGCTTGGTCTACAGGTATTGAATTAATGCGCGAAAAACACGTCGGTTGATAACCAAAAAACGGCTCCACCAACTGCTGGAGCCGGACAATCAGAAACTATCGCGATGCGTGAAATTTCCCTCTTTTACGTCGAGTAGCGTCCGCATCTGGCCGCGGCTGTATAAAAACGTAGAAATTTTAGTCATCTTAAAAATCGGCCTCTCAGATCGCGTTGTATTCGATTTTCTTGGCATCGGGAAGCATCTCCCTACACATGATTTTTCTGATGTTTTACGTTTTTACGCAGCCGAGGCCGTTTGCGGACGCCCAATAGTACCAAAGCATGGTCTACGTTCTTAACGTCAGTTACCGGCGCAGGGAGGCGAAGCACCAACTTTCAAGTCGTCATTCATCATTGTGTAAGTAAAAGGAGATTCGCGCCGCAATCACGGAATTCAAAGACCGTCGGAACCACCAAATCTAAGTGCCTTATATCCCAATGTTTTTGGTAGTTCACATGAGCCCTTCGCCTATCAAACCAAGTTCGACAAGAACTATATTAAAGTGAGTACTCAAGGGGGCGTACGGGGGGATTGCAGTGTTGTTCAACACCCCGGCATTGCGCACCTTACGCTGCGCTTGAACAATCCAAAACATGTATGGAAATTGTCAGCATTGCCTTTTTCTGTCAATGACACCCTAAAATCAGCGTAGCTAGCCGATAATGATGCATTGAATGCTCTTGCTTGCAGGCCTTCGCAACGGCGCATCCTGTGTGACCCATGGCAATGTCAACCGTTTAGCCATCAGGAGGAACGCAATGAAATCGGTTTCTGCCGGGCTCAGCACCGGTGCATCGCGTTGGAATCAGTCACCGTCAATCATGCCATTCGCTTGGCTATCGGTCAGGTTGTCAGCATACGTCCTGACGGTCGCAATGCTGCTGAGTGGCGGCAGCAATGCCGCAACGCCTTCCAATTCAAGCCGCGCGAACAATTCCAACCATATAGTCCAAACCGTCCCTGTGGTACGCCGGGTTGTGACAATCGGTTTCGCCGGCCCGCTTTCAGGAGACTCGGCCGGCATTGGCCAAAGCATGGTGCATGCAGCAGAAATGGCGCTCGCCGAGGCAAATGCGGGCGATCCGCACATTGACGGCATGCCGGTAGAATTTCGTTTGCTGGCCCAAGATGATCAAGGCAACGAGCGCATTGCCGCGCTGGTCGCCAAGTATCTGGTCAAAGCAGGTGCCATCGCCGTTGTTGGCCATTGGCAATCAACTTCCAGTGTGAGCGCAGCGCCGGTCTATCACGCCGCCAATATTCCACAAGTTTCGCCCGGCTCTAGCAGCATGAAGCTCACTGCCAACGGCTTCGAGAATGTATTTCGCGTAGTGGGCCACGACGGCGACATCAGCCGCCACTTGGTCCAGTTCGCGCAACAAAACCTGCATGCCAAACGTATCGCCGTGATCAACGATGACACCATCTACGGCACTATGCTGGCGAACCTGTTCAGCCAGGATCTTCAACTTAAACAAGGCGCATTGGTCGCACGTCACAGCATCAGCAGCAAAACCTCCGATTTCAATGCCGCCATGAACGACCTGAAAATCAAGAATCCTGATATCGTCTTCTTTGGCGGGCTGATGGCGCAGGCCGCAGTATTACAGGCCAGCTTGAAACGGGCACACATTAACGCCAGCATGATCGCCGCCGGTGGAATCGTCAGTCCGATCTACCTGAGCCTCACAGGTGCCACCGGCGAAGGCACCTTTGGCATTGCCACTGGTCTGCCGCAAGGCAGCATGAATGGCTGGAAAAAATTTCACAAAAAATTTGTCGCCACCTACGGCGATCACATTGATTACTACGCGCCATTTGCCTACGATGCGGCCAATGTCATCATAGCGGCCATCATGCAAGCAGACTCACTGTTGCCGGCAAAACTAAATCAAACCTTGCACAATCTGAAATACAAAGGTCTGACTGGACAGATCTCGTTCGACAGCCAGGGCAACCTCAATAATCCCGCCTATACGGTGTTTCGCGTCCAGGGTGGAAAATGGGTGCCGACCCAGACTTATGGTGGAAAATAAGGCGACGATATCGATTCGGTGAGTATTATCAGATTTCAAAGTC
The DNA here is from genome assembly GCF_046025915.1 of Herbaspirillum rhizosphaerae. Classification (GTDB taxonomy): domain Bacteria; phylum Pseudomonadota; class Gammaproteobacteria; order Burkholderiales; family Burkholderiaceae_D; genus Herbaspirillum; species Herbaspirillum rhizosphaerae_A. The sequence continues at coordinate 324,136 of NZ_JAQQFR010000004.1, forward strand.
CACAATCCACAATCGGCTCACAATCGTACTTGACCGTCCGCAATCGGCCAGAAGCACAAACACAATTGTCCTCAGTGCATAGCCCCAATGCACCTCCGTATTCTCTCCGATCTGTGCAGTACTTCCAGCCGACGATCTTCAACGAGTCCGATCCGCGCTATCTCGTAAGACATTGCAAATCTGAACACGATATTCTGAAAAGAATGACTCTCGTCCTTTTTTCTTTGCCTCCAGATGTTCAGGATGCGTCGCCCATGCTTTCATTCCTTCTTCGCTAGAAAACTCCACGACCGTCACACGTTCTCCATCCGCTGAGACAAATCCTTTATGTGAAACGTAGTCAGGAATTTTTGCTACCAATAGGCTCATACGTGACGCCCAGGCTAAATATTCTTCTTGATTTTCAGAACGTAGTCTTGACCGAAATACCGTTAGCAACATGTCGTCTCCAAATGATTTCCTCCTTCTGAATGAAGGCTGATTGGCGAATAGTAGAGCTTATATAAATTCTTTAATATTGAATTAAAATGAATTTTTCGTTTCCAAAATAAGAATATGAAACTTTCCGATCTGCGTGTCTTTCTCGCTGTAGTCAACGAAGGAGGCATCACAAATGCAGCGTCAGTGCTGCACCGCGTGCCCTCCAACGTCACTACCTGTATTCAGAAATTGGAAGCAGATCTCGATATCTCTCTCTTTATTCGAGAAAGAAATCGGCTTCAGTTGTCCGGTCATGGAAAATTATTGTTTGGCTATGCTGTGCGTTTGGTGGCACTGGCGGAAGAAACAAGGGCCGCGATGCACGATACAGCTCCGTCCGGGGTGCTGGCATTGGGAGCGATGGAAAGCACTGCCGCGATACGATTGCCGTCCCTGCTCGGAAAACTGAATGAAAAATATCCACGGCTTTCGGTAGAACTGAGAACTGGCGCCCCTCGACCGCTCACTGTGCGCGTACTTAGCGGAGAGCTTGACGCCGCGCTCGTGGCTGAACCTGTATCTGATCCCCGGCTCAATAGCATATTGGCCTATACCGAACCGTTGGTGATTATCGGTCCACCTGGTCATCCAAAGATTCGCTCCGCAAAAGATATGCGAACAAGTACCTTATTGGCGTTTGAACCTGACTGCCCTCATCGCCAACGTCTGGAAGCATGGTGCGTCAGCGACGATGTCGCCCCTCTGAAGATTTTGGAATTGGGTTCTTATCATGCGATTCTTGGTTGCTGTATTGCCGGCATGGGCGTCGCGCTGATACCTGCTGCGGTGCTTGAGACCTATACCGAGCGTTCGAGACTATCGGAGCACTACCCCAAAGGAAAAATAAACTCAGTCAACACAATGCTTATATCGCGTAAAGACTCCGTACAACCTAAAGTGAAGGCTTTGGCGCAACTCGTACAAGAACAAAATCAGCGTTGAAAAAGATATGGCTACTACGTGCTGAGCCGATACTAGCAATGGCAGGGAATCCTGGCTGGCTAGCTTAGTAAGCGATCAGGCTATCGACTTTCGTCTTCATCGACGCCGCATAATTCAAGTAAGAATCGACGTCCGCAATCAGCCAGGAGCAAGCGTTAGCAGGAAAGCAAAATTCGGTCTTTGGTCTCTGCATAAGTCTGCGTAGGTGCGATATCGACTGGTAAACTGCTCGCGCATTAAAAACTAAGAACCATTACAAGGGAAGAACTGATGTTAGTCATGTTCGGTTGGCTCAAGGAGACCAAAAAGATTGGTCCTGCACTCAGTTGCCATTGCTACCGTTGCCAAAAAAAACGCACGTGGGAGCACTGGAAGGAAAACGAGTGGGTGTCGTTCTTCACCATCAAGACTATCCCGTTTCTCTCCAAGTCTTACGTTGTCTGCTCGACATGCAGGGCGTCTATCGCACTCGATAATACGCGCGCCAGGCTCGTCGGAGTCCGTGAGAACGAACCGCACCTGGCCAAGTTTCTTGAAGAGCACCAACTTGTACTGAAGAGCCCCGTTCAAAGAAATTTTCTCTTGGCGCAACGAGAGCAGAATCAATCTCGTGAGTAATCAGCAGACTATTAAAACAATGATGGACGTCTGCAAGCCGCCAGAAACGGTCTTTGCAGTTTTGATGCCATTTCTAGTTGGATCGTTTGTCTAAAAAATCCCGCTTTAGGGACCTCTGAAAATAATGACGATTACAGATGTAGCGCACGTACACAGGTCTTAGGGGGAGGGATAGGCCTCTGCTTTATGAATGTTCCGTTATAACAAAAAAAGGAAAATTTAATGCTCTACTTTTTAATGCCTAATCCTAGTCTTGTTAGCCGTTTGAATTGGCTTAATTACACGTTCTTTTTAATGGTTGCAGTAGTCGCTATTTGGATTCTTAGTGGGATATTTGCAGCGCATATTCCGGAGAGCGCCGGTGTCGTTTTAGGCTATCTATTTTTGCTCGCGATAGTGGCTTATATTTATTACCTTTTCATTCTGGATGATTTGGCGTTTAAAGTAGGAAAAAATGGAAGCTTATGGGTCTTTTGCGCACTAGTATTCGGACCTATGGGGCTAACTGTTTCTTATTTTCGGATGAGTTCACTGGTACGACATAAAATCTCTCTAGAGGAAAATTCAAGACAAGAGTTGTCATAACTAGTGAGCCACAAAAATAATAAGCTGACCATCAATTACAGGCGGCCAGCGGTGTATAAAATGCCTGCAATCGGCCAAGAATAGCCAATCAAGGAACGGTACATATCGGCACCTTCCTGATGTTCCACTTACCCCAATTTTTAATAATAAATGGCTATGATAAATCGCAAGCTATATGGAAATATTCTACTGCCACTTTTTTCTACAGCATTGCTAGCGGGATGCGTTACCTTTTCGAACATTCCATCAGGAAAAGAAATCGTCTTGGGACCCGACGAAGGTTTGGTCATCATTGGGGGCCCTGTTGATGTGCGGCTTGTGTTCCACAGTGGCGACAAGGAAGATGGAAAATTCTATTCTGACACTTATAAGCTTCCTAGCGGGATCGTTGGCAAGCCAGAGAACGGATACTTGATTCGCAAGTTGAAAGTCACTGAACAATCGAGAGGCTATGGGTTGTTCCGCATCGTCGCTGACCAAGCTTATGCAGCTAATTGCACCCAGGCACTCCCGGTGTTCGACGTGAAAGCTGGCCAAATTCAGTACTACGGGGATTTTCATCTTTCGAAAGAACTGTCCGGCATAAATATTAATTTCGACAACAATTTCGAAGCGGCAAAAGCACATTTCGCATCGCTGTATCCCAAAAATACCATTGCGATTACCAACGCGAACATGCAGTTCTTTCAACAGGGACGTTGCACGCAAGGCGGCGGTATCGTCTACATTCCTATTTATCGAAAATAGTAGCTGAACAAGAAAAAACAAAAACAGATGCTATCTCATTGCAGGGGAAGCCGATGACGCACCTCGGCTTTTTTAACGACGGACTAAGTCCGCAAACGGCCAGAAACGGACACTCCGACAGAATGCTTGCTACCAGACTTGAACGCAAAATATGAAACCTTGGTTCTCTGAAGCGCAATCAGTATCGATGCTGAATGCGGAACTGTGTTTTCTCCTAAAGGACGAACTCGATTTCGGTCCGGACAGGCACATAGACGCAGACCGCTCAAAATTCACACAGAGTCTTGACCTGCCCTCAATTCCAAGGCGACAGTCCTCAATGGTTTGTACGAGCGAGCTTATTGGGCGTGAGGGCGAATTGGCTGCTTACTATAAACAGGTTGTTAGATTTGCAGTTCATCATCGACTTTCATTTAGGTCAATTCGTCATCACTTCTGGGTGCGGTTTTGGCTATGGAATAGCGAAGACGACGTTCATATTTCTTTTCCTTGGTATGACAATTACTCAGAGGTGTCAGGATTTCTGAACGCGCTATTGTCAGTCGAATCTGGGGAAATTTATTACGACGTTGACCAATGCTGGGAAATGGAAGTTGACGCCTATGAAGACGATATCTATCTTCGGCAGCGAGACCCCGATTATGACGAGACACACGTTTGCATTCGAGTTCCTAGGAGCGAACTTGTAATACAGGTGCGACAAGTTATGGAGCGCTCGGTTAAAGTTATAGACCAGCTTAGTGAATTGATGGGTGAGGATGTCTGGACGGCATACATGCGTTCTGAGCCGGTCTTCATGGAGAATGTCGTAACTGAGAAAAAATCTTGGTGGCGTCCTTTGTGAGCTGGCACGCTTTTGAACGTACAAAATATTATTCCTTGGACGTCCGCAATCGGCCAGAAGCAGCCATCGAACAAGAAACATTACTGGCCGCAACTGTTGCCTTATACCCGGCAATGGTTCTAAACGGAAAGCCATTGTCAGCGCAAGTTTATGGCCGCGATAACAATATGGCTGACTTTGTATTTGGTCTGCTATCGATCGTGATTTTGAACGTATCCACGACACGTCCAAGACCCGCAGCCTGCTTCTCCATACTGTCAGCTGCTGCTGCCGCCTGTTCGACCAACGCCGAATTTTTTTGTGTCATGTCATCCATTTGACCGATCGCCAGATTGATCTGTTCGATGCCTTCACTTTGCTCGCGGCTGGCGTAACTGATTTCCGTCATGATGTCGGCCACGTGTTGAACGCCGACCACAATGCGCGCCATCGATGCACCAGCCTCTTCCGCCAGTTTGCTGCCCTGGTCGATCTTTTCTGTCGTGTTGCCGATCAGGTCTTTGATTTCTTTGGCGGAATTGGCGGAGCGATGCGCCAGGTTACGTACTTCTGCAGCGACCACGGCAAAACCGCGCCCTTGCTCACCTGCACGCGCGGCTTCTACCGCTGCATTGAGCGCAAGAATATTGGTCTGAAATGCAATGCTGTCGATCATGCCCACGATGTCGGATATTTTGTGGGAATGCTGCTTGATCAAACTCATGGTCTCCACCACCCGACCCACCACCACTCCACCCTGAGCGGCAGCATCGCTGGCAGACAGGACCAGTTGATTTGCTGCTTGCGCACTGTCCGCGTTTTTGCGGACTGCGTTGGTCAGCTCATGCATTGAACTAGCCGTCTCTTCGAGCGAGCTGGCTTGCGACTCGGTACGATGCGAAAGATCCAGATTGCCTGCAGCGATTTCCTGGGAGGCGATGACCATGTTGGTCGTACTCGATTTGATGTTGGATACCATCATCAGCAAATTGGCCTGCATTGCCCGCAGGGAGCGCAGCAAATCGGTGATTTCATCGGCTCCTTCGAGCTTGATCTGATGCGACAAATCGCCACCTGCAATGTGGTCGGCAATGATGCCGGCGCGCTTGATCGGTCCCGAAATGGTCCCTGTGATGATCCATGCCGCCAGACTTCCAAGCAACACGATGCCAATCCCGATGGCGGCCATGCCGATCATCGCGCTGTGATAGTTGCGCAGCGATTCATCGTAGGCAACTCGCATTGCACCGTGCTGCTCTTGCGCCAGCGTGCCCAATGCCTGCATCCATTTTCCGTGCGGTACGTCGAAGTCATTTTGCAAGAGCGTGGCGGCGTCGAAGGTATTTCCTTGCGAGACGATGCTGCGGATCTTGTCAACGACCTGGAGCACGGAACTCTTGTTGGCGACAGTTTTTTCCAATGCGCTGCGCCCTGCCTCATCGGCAATCAATTTTTTCGCCAGCACCTCGGCCCGGGCGTAGGCGGCCAGCGTGAGCGCCAGGTTGGCGGCTTCGCGGTCCGCCTCGGCCTGATTGACGGGTGTGGTGATCCTGCGCAACACGAGCACCAAGGCACGGCCCTGCTCGCGCATTTCGGTTGCCGCATCAAGGCTGGCGACCTTGGTGTTGACGATGAAGTCGGTCGAGTGCTGCAGCTGACTCATCCTCAGCATGCCCAGCGCCAGCAACCCGATGGCGAACAGCAACACCAGCCCGAATCCACAAGCGAGGCGCACGCCGATCTTGATGTCAGATATCATTTTCATAGCATCCCGATTCCAAAAAGTGCGCGATGGCACAGATTCTCAAATGAGCACGCAGCCGCCTTGCGCTGCAAATTACGGACGCAACAGTCCCCCCTCATTGCTGCGGCAATGAGCCCTGACGCCGGTACGGCTTGATAACTAGATTTTTTTATCCCCGCTCAGCAAACCCATCTTGTCGAAGGCTTCGTTGGCACGGATCAAATCGGTCGCCACCTGCACGACCGGTATGCGCTGCGACGTTGCCTGTTTGCGGATGGCTTCGTAGGCTTCACTGGCAGTGATGCTCTTGCGCGCCACCAGGATGCCGATGGCTTTTTCGATTTCACGGCGTGAGCGCAAGGTGTCTTCCAGCCGTTTCACTTTATTGTTCAGGCGCTTCTTGTAGTCGTTGGACGAGCGCGCGAGCACCAGCGAGCTCAGAATGCCGAACGAGCGGAAAGGTTTGGTGATGACGGCGCTGGCATTGGTTTCCAGCAAGGCGCTGAGCACTGTCGGATTCTCATAGTCGATCAGAGCAATCAATGCCGCGTCCGTCTCGGTGCAACACCATTCGGCGGTGACGGTTTGCTCCCTGTCGACCAGAAAGAATATGACGTCGGTATCGGCCGGACGTGTCGCGCAAAACGGCCATATCCAACGCACTTGGCAACCGATGCGCTTGAGCTGACCTTGCAAAATATCGCGATCCTCCCCGGGGGGATGAATCACCGCCACCCGCAAATGGCGCAAGTCTTCAAACAGTCTGCTCATGTCGCGTTCCTACTCCAGCCAGAATTCAGAAAACTCATAGGTCGTCAGGTAAGGATCGGGCTTGACAGCCTCTTTTGCCTGCCAGACCACGTCGAAATTGCCATCCTCACACGCCACGCCTATCTTCGGCTGCAACCATAGGTGATGATTTTCAGGTTCCACGGAGATGGCGCCTTCCGGCGCATCGTAGCGTTCTTCAAGAACGGCTTCGACCAATTTCTGCGTGTCCATCGATGCAGCCCGTTCGAGTGCTTTTGCGAACAAACAGACCTGGCCGTAAGCCGCCTGCCCCCATGCGCTGACGGTGGCATCCTTGCCAAAACGCTGGCGATAGGAGGCAACGAAGCGCTGATTTTCCTCCGAGGGCAAGGAACTGAAATAGGTAGCCGACACGATGTGGCCCTTGCAAAATTGCGGTCCGATCAGCTTGAGTTCTGTCTCGCCCAACGTCAGACTGGCGACGGGTAACGGTTTCTGATCGATGCGCAGATCGTGCAGCACGCGATAGAACTCGCGCGAGGGGCTGCCGATAACGGTGGAAAACAAGGCCTCGGGCTGCGCCTTGTTGATTTCCCGTACGGCTAGTTCTATTTCTGCGCTACTGACGTTGAACGGCAAATAGATTTCGTCGACGATTTCGCCGCCATGCTGCTCGACGATATCGCGCATGATGCGATTCGATTCCCTGGGATAAATATAATCCGAGCCGATCAGGTAGATGCGTTTTCCGCAATTCTTGAGCAGGTAGGCGGCCAGCTGCAAGCTGTTCTGATTCGGCACCGCGCCGGTGTAAATGATGTTGGGCGAATATTCAAAGCCTTCATACAGCGAGCAATACCACAGCAAGCCGTTCTTGCGTTCAATTTCGGGCAGCACCGCCTTGCGGCTGGATGAAGTCGAGCAGCCGAAAATGACGTTGACATCTTCACGCGACAGCATCTGATGCGCCATCCGGCGATACTCCGCAAGGTCGCCCTTGGGGTCGAGTGCAACCGGGACCAGCGGGCGTCCCAGCACGCCGCCGCGCGCATTGATTTCTTCGATGGCCAGCACGGTGCCAAAGAAATGCTCAGACTCGGTGACCGAGGTAATGCCGGCGCGTGAAAACAGGATGCCCACACGCCACGGCTCGGTGGATGATTCCGACAACGGTGTTTCCCTTGCTGCGTTCTCTGTGGTTCTCTGCATGGCCGTCATATTGGTTGCTCGTTTCAAATAAAATCGCGCCCGCTGCGGGCGATTGCCGGCGCACGCGTCAGAATCGGCATGTCCTGATCGCTGCCTCCACCAGGGCGGCTGCAGCCAGGCAGCGCTGGTCTTGCCACGGGGGCGCAATCACTTGCACGCCCATCGGGCATCCTTCCAGGCCCGACAAACCGGGAACGCTGACGCACGGCGTACCAAGCAATGTCCATACCTTGTTGAAGGCAGGGTCGCCGGTTGAAGTCCATCCCATCGGTGCTTCTCCAGGTGCGCTGGGCGTGAGCAAGACATCGATACCCTCGAATAGACTATCCATCTGCATTTTGGCGTCATCGATCAGCTTGCGCGCGGCGTCGTATTGCACCACCGAGATGCGCTGCGCACGTTGCAGGAAGTCACCGAGCATGGGTGACAGGCTGCCGCGATGACGGTCAAATTCAAACGCCAGCGTTTGCGTCGCCTCGTATTCCTGCAAGGGCGCGTGAGCGCGGTAGAGCTCGCCGATCCAGGCCGGCAGCGCGATCTGCCTTACCTTGCCGCCGGCGGCCTCAATCGCTGTTGAAGCTTGCTGCACGGCCTGTGTGGCCGAGGCCGACGGCGCTTCCCAGGGATAGGCTTGCGGGATGCCGACCACCAGCTGGCGCATGTCCAGCGGGGAGCGTGCCAACGACCGTCCAATCAGCGCCTCGGCAAACCACGCCACGTCCGTGACCGTGGCGGCGAACAAGCCTACCGTATCGAGCGACCACGAAAAACATTTCATGCCCGGTGTGGGAAACAAGTCGTAGCTCGGCTTGTAACCGGCGATGCCGCAGAATGAGGCCGGCCGGATCGTCGAACCGCCGGTCTGGGTGCCGATGGCGAACGGCACCATGCCGGCGGCAACAGCGGCGGCGGAACCGGACGAGGAGCCCCCCGCTGTGCGCCGCAGATCTGCCGGGTTGCGGGTCTGCGTCGGCGCCATGTAGGCGAATTCGCAGGTCACGGTCTTGCCGATCACGGTTCCCCCCGCGCGCCGGATCAAGGACACGATGGCGGCATCGCTGCCCGGTTGATAGCCGGCATAGATGCTCGAGCCATAGGCGGTGGGCAGATCGGCAGTGTCGAAAATATCCTTGACCGCCACCGCCAGACCAGCCAAAGGTCCGCGCGCCTGTGCCGCATGGGACAGCGCTGTAGCGCGGTCAAGCGTCGCCACAAAGGCCTGGATTTCCGGCTCCGATGTGGCAATCCGTTCACAAGCTTCGGCCATGGCGTCTTGCGCCGGCAACTCGCCGGCAGCAATGCGCCGCGCGAGCTGCACTCCTGAATTTTTTTCCATCGTCCTTATTCCCTTCAAAGCGGCGTCATACGCTCAGATGGCGCATGATATCGCGCTGGCAGTCGGCACCGGCGGTGTCACCGGTTTCCACGATTTCACCGAGCTTGAGCACCGTGTAACGATCGGCAACGGCCACCGCAAACGGCACGTTTTGTTCCACGAAAAGTATCGAGGTGCCATGCGTCTTGCGTTGATGCAGCAAGGCCGTGGCGACCCGATCAATCACCGACGGCTGCATGCCCTCGGTCACTTCATCGATCAGAATCAGCGCCGGACGCACCATCAGGGCGCGGGCAATGAGCAACATCTTTTGTTCACCGCCGGACAGGGTGCCGGCCCGTTGCGCCATGCGCCCCTTAAGGAAAGGAAACAAGTCCTCCACTTCGGCAAAGCGCTCGTCGAAGAGTTTATCCTTCGATAGCCCCAGGCGCAGGTTGTCGCGGATATTCAGATCGTGGAATAGCGATCTCGACTGCGGAGCGTAGGCGATGTTGCTGCGCGCCACCCGATGCGCGGGCTGTCTGGTGACGTCTTTGCCGAACAGGCGTACGGACCCGTTCTGCTTCGGCAAATAGCCCATGATGGACTTGAGCAGCGTGGTTTTTCCCATGCCGTTCTTGCCTACCAGCGCGACAATTTCGCCGGGATGAACCGACAAGGACACGTTTCTGACGACGATGGAATCCTTGTAACCGCTCGACATGTCGCTCAGGGTCAATGCTGCTTCACTCATGCCGTCGCTCCTTTCGATGCTGTTGCCTGCTGCAAGGCTTGGGATACCGGCGTTGCGTTACCCGCGTACACCGATTGCACCAGTTCGGATTCGACCACTTCTTTCACGGTGCCCTGCATGACGATTTTTCCTTGATGAAGCACCACCACGCGCGACGATATTTCACACACAAAATCAAGATCGTGTTCCACCAGCAGGCAACACAGACCGTAGTCGCGCGACAGCTCGATAAGAATATGACCGATCTTCGTGCGTTCGGCCTTGGTCAGGCCAGCCGTCGGCTCATCGAGCAAAATCACGCGCGGCTCCAGCGCCAGCACCATCGCCAGTTCTAGCGCCTGCTGCTCGCCGTGCGACAAGTTGCGACAGACCTGATCAAGCTTGCGATCCAGCTCGGTGGCGCGTAACACCGCCAGTGCATACGACGGCAGCGACAGCGTGTTTTTTTGCCGCAGCAACGACGGCCGCTCGACTTTGGCCCTGGCGATACGCAGGCATTCGGCCACCGTCAGCGATTCAAACACGTTGGCGGTCTGAAATTTCCTGCCGATACCGAATCCCACGCAGCGGTAGGCGGGCAACCGGCGGATATCATGTTCATTGATCCTGATGGTGCCGGAAGTTCTCTCTGCACCGTCGCTCATGCAACGCATCAGGGTGGTTTTGCCGGCGCCGTTGGGGCCCACCAGACTGACCAGTTCACCGGGATAGGCCACGATGTCGATGCCCTCCAGCACCTTCAGGCTGCCGAAATTCTTGGCGACATGTTCGAGCCGCATGGCCGGGGTGGAACGATCGATGCTGTGGGGTTTCTGTCCAGGCGCTTCCAGCAATGTCGGCGCCGCCGCGTTGACGCCACCGGCCAGGCGGCGCGGCAAGAACCGGCGCAGTCGCAGCGCCAGCGGCATGAGCCCTTGCGGCAACAGAATGATGACCAGCACGAAACCGACGCCGACCAGCAACTTCCACAAGAACGGCAGACTCCCGCTCAGGTAGGCGCTGGTAGTTTCGATGAAGATGGCGCCGAGCACCGGCCCGATCAGCGTGCCGCGTCCACCGAGTGCAACCCAGATGATGATTTCGGTGCCGAACACAAAGCCCGAGAGTTCCGGCGCGACCACGCCGCTGAACGAGGCGTAGCCGAAACCGGCCACGCTGGCGACCACGGCCGTAACGACCAGCAAGCCGATCTTCACCAGCGAGGGATTGATACCAAGGTATTCGCAACGCGATTCATTGTCGCGAATGCCGATAAGGATCTTGCCGGCGTCGCTATGCACGAACACCCAGGCCGCGGCGGTGACCAGCACCAGCGTCACGCCGGCGATCCAGAACCAGGCTTCCAGCGACAGGTCGATCATGGTGTAGCCCGTCAGACCCGAACTCGATCCGGTGAAGGTGCCGCCCGAGAACAGCAACTGCGTCATCACGATCGGCAACACCAGCGAGATCACCGAGGCATACAGCGGCGTCGCGCCTTGATAAAACGACAGCCAGCCGACCAGCACCGCAACGGCTGCAGCGCCTGCCACGGCGATGCCCAGCGCCAGCCAGGCGTGGGCAGGGCTGAAGCCCATGTGGGTAAACACCAGCCCGGCGGCATAAGCACCGATGCCGAAGAACGCCGATTGGCCGAAAGTCAGCACGCCGGTATAGCCCCACAGGATGTCGACCGTCAGCGCCACCATGGCAAAGCAAAAGGCGCGGATCAGGATGTTAAGAAGGTAAGTGTCCAACACGGACGGCATCACTGCCACCAGCACCAGTGCTGCGATCGAGACGCCTGCCACCGGCAACAAGGACCGACTGGCTCGTGCCTGGCGTGTGAGGCCGCTCGTGGAAATACTGTTAATCATGAGAAAACCCCTTGGGACGAATACGCAGTGTGATCGCCGACAACAGCACAATGGCGATCCCACCCAGCACCGGACTGACGTAAGTGCTCAACAAAATCTGGATGCCGCCGAACAGCAACGCTGCCGCCACCAGGCCGAACATGGAAGAACCCGCCACCATCACGAGCATGAAGGCATTGATCAGCCAAGGGATGCCCATATTCGGATCTACGCCCGAGAGTGGCGTAATCAGCGTGCCTGCCAGACAACCCAGCGCCGCACCCAGACTGAACGTGAAGAAACGCACACGGCCCGAATGGATACCGAGTCCACGTGCCAGTTCTTCATTCATGATCACGGCGCGGGTGACCAGGCCGAAGCGCGTTTTGGTCAGCAGCAGGCTCATGGCCAGCGCCAGGATCGCCGCCAACACGATCAGCAGCAGGCGGTAGGCAGAGTAATCGGTACCGAAAACGTCAAGCGGCCCGGACAGAGGACTGTTGACGAACTGCCCTTCGCGGCCGAACACCAGCGTGATGACCTGGGCAATCACGATGCCCAGTCCCCAGGTCGCCAGGATGGCGTCCAGCGGACGCGCATACAAGGGCCGCACGATGCAATACTCGATTGCCATGCCGAACACCCAGCCGGTGATCATCGCCGCCGGCAGCGCCAGCCAGGGACTGAGTCCCAGTTGCGTGACGACCAGGCTGGCATAGGCGCCGATCGTCAAAAATGCGCCATGCGCAAAATTGATGATCTTCATCACGCCGAAGATCATCAGCAGCCCCGCCGCCACCAGATACAAAATCGCGGCTGAACTCACAATATCCAAAAACAACGACATCTCTCCTCCTTATACTTGTTTGCCGGTTTGCCGCCGCGCACCGGCCGGGCCGGTGCGCGAACCTGCTTCACTACCATGCAGCCCGCACTGCTTCAATTACTTGGGCATTGCTCTCCGGGGCTGACATTCTTGAAGTTCTGGATCACCTTGACGCTACCGTCCGCCTGCACCTGGCCGAGATACATGTTCAAGGGCGCATGATGCTGTTTGGACATTTGCACGTGGCCGCGCGGACCGTCATAGGACACTTCGCTGAGCGCCAGGCGTACCTTGTCGGCCTGGGTTCCGCCGGCCTTTTCAACCGCTGCCTTGTACAGATAGATGGCTTCGTATTGCGGCACGGACAAGTCATTGGGCACCTTCAGGTCAGCGCCAAACTTCTTCGTGATGTCGCTCAGGTATTTCTTGTTTTGTGGGCTGTCGATACCAGTGACGTAGGACGCCGAGATATACAAGCCCTGGCCGTCCGCCCCCATGCTCTTGGCCGTGCCTTCATCCACGGCGAGATTGCCATACAGCATGTTCAGGCCGGTGGCGCGCAGCTGCTTGGTCAGCGACACGTTTGGTGCGCCGCCGGCGGTCGAGGTGATCAGCGCATCGGCTTTGCTGACGCGCAGCTTGCTCAGGATCGCGGTCCAGTCGGTGCCATCCATCGGCAGATATTCCTCACCGACCACTTTGCCGCCCTGGCTTTCAATGAACTTGCGGGTGAACGCCAGCATGCCGCGACCGAAGGAATAGTCGCTGCCGACCAGGAAGAAGTTTTGTGCCTTCTTGTAGTGCATGAAGTAATCGACCACCGGAGGCACCTGCTGCTCGGGCACCCAGGCGTTGACGAACAGCCACGGGCTGCACGAATGTCCCTCATAGAACGAGGTGTAGATGTACGGCACCTTGCCACGGTTGACGATGGGCAGACCGGCATTGCGGGCGGCGCTGGTTTCCATCGAGATCACGACGTCGACCTTCTTTTGAAACACCAGCGAATCGAAGGCCTTTTGTGCGCCGACGGCACCGGAGCCGTCATCGGCGATTTCCAGTTGCAGCTTGCGACCGAGCACGCCGCCGGCGGCGTTGATTTCATCGACCGCCAATTGCGCTGACTGCACCACGCCCGGCGCTACCACGCTGTTGGCGCCGGACAGGCCGATCGGCACGCCGATCTTGATGGCGTCCGCCGCCAGCGCCGGGGAACCTGCCGCCAGACAGGCGACGGCCAGGGCAAGGGTATGCAGTTGCGTGTGAAGTTGAATGTGTTTGAACATGATGTATCTCCCTGAGATGGTTTCATTGAACGCCCTCTTGCGCGTGTGACGCAAGCAGCGTTGAACATTAATTGCCGAGCCGGCCGTTTACGCCGGCCTTAAAACGAATGACTGATACCAACGACGTAGCCGTTGACGCCGGTGGTGACGTGTTCATTCCACACGTCGGCATACACGCTGGTGCGCTTCGAGAAAGCATGTACGTAACCCAGACTGGTCTTGTGGCTGCGCAGTCCGCTGTTGCGACCATGGCCGGCGCGCAGCGAATCGCTGGCATTCAGGGCATAAGTCGCGGCCAGCAGATACAGGCTTTCCGGTTTCACGTTCAATACTTTGGTATGCGCATAGCTGCCGAACACCTTGAGTCCTCCCAGCACATACGTGGCGCCCGCATAGGCAATTTCATCGTACTGATGGTTCTTTTCGTACGACACCATCGCCGTCAAGGCCCCGCCGTCATAGTTCAACGACAGACCCTTGTTGCGCGCACGCGCGCCCTGCGCCAGTTCCGCCTCGCCCGCAGCGGAAAAATGGACGCCGGACCAGCTCGGCGAATCGTAAAAGACGCCGTTGTTAATACGCGCAAACGTTGCAAAATTCTGTGCCGTGTCGGTTACCCCATCACTGCTGTAGCTGCCCGTCTGGTATCCCGACAACGTAGCAAAAGTCGCGCCATTGGCCCACGGCTCGAACAACCAGAGCGAATTCCACATCGGCGTCATCGCCCGTCCGAGACGCACCGTCCCGAGCGTGGCGCTTTGCAGGCCGACGGTAGATTCACCTTGCCAAAAGGTACCTGGATTCGACAAGCCGCCCGTGTCGGGATTGAACCGCATCTGCAGATTGAACACGGCTTTCAGGTCCCCATCGAGTTGTTCCGTGCCTTTGAAGCCTAGCCAGTTGAAATATCCCGGCCCCATCGTCACGGCGCCGTTGCTGGTCTTGCCGATGGCGGTGTCGAGATTGCCATAGATAGTCACGTTGCTTTGTGCCTTCGCCGGCGATGCGAAGCCAGCCACCATTGCCGCCACGATTGCTGCCGGCACCATCCCTGCCGATTTTTTCTTCATGAAACTTTTCATTGTTTTCCCCATGATTGAAAATGAAAGAACTCCCTGTTCGCTACCCTTCACACCACTTCCGTCCCCACGCATGCCGCCTCGCCCCGACACTTCATTTTTCGAATGTCTGTTTCAATACTTCGGCGGCGGCGATTGTCGCGTCAGCGATGTCATAACTGCCATAGACATCGTTGCGTCGATCTTGTAAAAGTTGATTGAATTTGTTCAGGCGACGCTGCTCGTGCGCATCGGCCAGACGGATTTCTGCGTAGATGATTTCTTCCTGCGCGATGCTGGCAGGCCCGGCCACCGGCCAGCCGCTGCAATCGGTGATGAGACTGCGACCAACGAACTCCTGACCGCGCTCGACGCCGACACGATCGGCACAGGCAATGAAGAGAGAATTGGCGTGCGCCGCCGCCATGGTCAAGGTGACCGCCATGGGGTCGCGCGTGGCGGGCTGGCTCGGCATCGGCACCCAGTTGGTGGGCACGCAAACAAGCTGCGCACCTTGCAGCGCGGCAAGCCGATAGACCTCGGGAAACCAGCCGTCATAACAGATCGCCACAGCGATGCGCCCGTACGGCGTGTCGAACACCGGCACGCCGAGATTGCCGCGCGCAAAGTGAATGTTTTCCTGGTTCCAGAGATGCAGCTTGCGATATTTTCCGATGTAGCCATCCGGCCCGATCATCACGGCGCTGTTGTAGAGCACCCCTCCTTCTCGCTCAGCGATGCCTGCCACGATATGCAAGCCGAGACGCTGCGCCACGGCAATCCATTCCTGGCAAGATGCCCCGTCCGGCACCTCTTCAGCCAGACCGAACGCTTCTTCAGTGCTGTTGAAGACATAGCCGGAATTGGATAGCTCCGGCAGCACGATCACCTTGGCGCCCTGGCGCGCCGCGGCTTCAATCAGCCAGATGCCCGCCGCCCGGTTGCCGGAAACGTCGCCGATATGCGGCTCCATTTGTATGCAAGCGATTTTTACTGTCTCAATTTTTTGTCCATGCCCTGCCATAGCCGCCTTTAACGCAAAAAAAAAGCCCCCGAATGCGCACATGCGCAAAGCGGGGGCTTTATAGCCCGGTATATGTAAAGCAGCAGTACTGCTGCCACAACCGTGAATTTGAAAAAAAAAGCCTTCGATGCGCTGACGCGCAGATCGAAGGCTGTATAGCCACTATTTATGCAGCAATATTGCTGCCAAAAAACAGAGTGAAAATTTCGTAACTTCTATAGTCACAAAATTAATATGGGTTTTAGTATCGGTCCAACAAAATACCGTGTCAAGTAAATTGTATAAACTAAACGCACTCGGTTTTTTTATAAACATCGGGTGACGCAATTGACTTGCGTCACGGTTCGTAGTCCATCTCGCTCTTCTGATCTTAAGTGAAAACATGAGTGATATCCGTATAACTCTTCGTGAAGAATCGTGGGTATATCAGATAAGAACTCGGCCTCTATCCGAGAGACTTTGCAATCTCTGAAAGAAGCCCGCCTGAGAAAGAACTCATCTGCCAATTTATGTATTTCAAAAAACGATGCAACTTGATGCAAGATCCAGTGCACCAGAGTCTCAACGACCGCAATCGGCCAGAAGCAGCCATCCAATACACAATATCTTGTAGCGTCGATGTGTTTTCTTGCTTGGAGGGGGAAGAGAAAATGCTGAAGGTTTTTGTCGTTTGGGAACAGACCTTTAAGATTCCGTTGCTCTCCTAGTTGTGCGTCGCTATGATGCCCGCAATCGCTACAAGAAGATTTTTTTCTTGGAGACTATGAGTAGAACCGCTTATCACCCAAAAATAATGACGACACAAAACACAACCCCTCAATACTTTCAAGAATGCCGAGATGCACTCGCTACAGAGCAGGCCGCGTCCCTATCCGCAACTGACAACTGGTCCCATGTAGATAAAAATAAGGTTCATCAAGATTGGGACGTTCTATATAAAGAGTTAAGCCCACTAATTCAAGATTCTGACGCTACCTCACCGGAGGTCCAATCGTTAATAGAGCGTCACTACAAAATTCTCTCCCGTTTTTATACTCCATCGAAGCAAGCCTATATTGGGATTAGTTTGTTTTACGAAGAGAATGAAGACATGCGGAATTTCCACAATGCATATCATCCTGCTATGGTTAGCTTTCTTGGCATAGCCATTCAACACTATTCGCATCAATATCTCTAAGAATTAGTGCGCCCGGAACATGACTGCACGGTGTCCGCTTCCGGCCAGAAGCAGACTACTTCATTAATTAAACCATGCGAATCAACGTTCTTCGCCAAGCTTGTTGTTCTGCTGATGACCAGATCAACAGGCTTGATGCCGTCTACGAGGTAGACTCAAAAGCCACAATGGAAACTCTGCTAGGAAAAATATGTGAATCAGATTTTCTGCAGTATTCATCTACCCATGATCGATTAAGCGTCGAAATCGATGATCGCCAGGTTGCAGAGGTTTTTCCGTCAGCTCCACCGGTTTGGATGGCCGATGTCGGACCAGAAACCCCGGTTAAATGGCTTGTCGGTGATAGGACGCTGCACTTCGTCTTCCGACTGAAAGATCGTTACGTGGACACCTCTCGGAATGCAAATCCCCCTGCGACTGCCTCAATCGCCGTATCGGCACGAGAACATAGTGCCTATGGTGTTATGGGGGCTCTGGCCGCGTTTGGATTCGCCTGGGTAGCACTGAATACCGTCTTGGAGTCCTATTTCCTCGACGACGCAGAAAAGTGGCCTATTTCCCTCCTGGCTACTCTGGCGGGTTTTATTATCGGGCGTACCGTTCACCGATCGAAGACGCGCTTGTAGGTTATTTCTTTTGACGTCAGCAAACGGCCAGAAGAAGATATCTAATTTACCTCGCGCAACAGGCCCTTACCACCAATGTTAAACATGGACGCAATTAACCTTTGGGCTGCGCTGCGGTCATTACATCCTGAAAGAACTGAACGTTTGGTCGAGGCAGTTGGCCCCGTGTTCGGTACTGCAGAGAGCTTTATTGAACATCTAGACACACTGCGTCAGGGGGCGGCAATTGCGAATGGCCGATGCGGCTACATTGGAAACCCTTACGAGCAAATTGCAGAGGATTTTGAAGTACTTGTGTGTGTTGCCAAAAGAGATTTTGGGTAAAAATAATGACTAAAATTTATTCGTACAGCTAGCATAAGCCCATCTGAAGATGGCAGCTCTCGGCCAGAAGCCGTCTTTCAATAGGCACGAAATTCAACACGGATACGGTAAAGATGAGGCGCCGCAGAGCTTTACCAGAAAATCGAAAAGGCCACCGCTTCCTAGTCGACGCTGACTGAAACGAACCTGCAAATCAATAATCATCGACATTTCAATTTTAAAAATGTCGCACGAGCAACTCTTCGGGCAAGCTCTTTCCCTCTTGCACAACATGACAAATAATTAGAAGATAAGCGCGCTCCCTATGCTTCGACAAACGTAAAGACAGCGTCGTTCTCTCCTTCCTGCAAAAATGGCGGCAGCCCACGGGAACTCGTTAAAGCCAATAAAATAATGACAAACGTTCCGCCGACGATTCCCGACCAGCTTGTATCCCCCTATGACGCGGCGATTCGCGCCGATAGGCTTTCACTTCTTTTTCGTCAGTCTTTCCCGGCTCTTTTTCTGAGTCTGCTGATCGCCTGCATCATGTGCTGGACACTGTGGGGGAGCATTTCGCCGCACGCTGTCTATGCATGGATTAGCGTGCTTGGTGTGAGCACACTTATCCGCCTGATCATGTTCTTGCGTTATTTTGGGACTCGCCCTCAGGGGCAGCAGATTCTTGCCTGGGAACGTCCCTATGCGGTAACGCTCATGCTGTCTTCGCTTATATGGGGACTGGGGGCGCTGTATCTGATACACGAAGTCAAAACGATGCAACAGGGGATTGTGCTGTTCTTCCTGGCCGGCATGCTCGGTGGCAGCATGGTTACCTACGCCTCTCATCGCGTAATGACAATCTGCGCAATGAGCTGCGTGATGGTACCCAGCACATTATGGCTGTACATCCAGCCGGGCCAGGCCGCACTTGGCATGGCGATCGCTTCCACCGTCATGATCGCCACCGCATTTCTGGGGACAAAAGTACTTTCCAAGGCCATGCAGAGCAGCCTGTTGCTGAGTTATCAGTTGCAACACGCCCGCGATATCGCAGAAAACATGGCCCGTACCGATGCCCTCACCGGCATCTTCAACCGACGGGCCTTCGCCGAATGCGGCGAACAGGCAATTCGCCTGTGCGAACGCAACGCGCATCCAGTCAGCATTCTGCTGATCGATATCGATTTTTTCAAACACGTCAATGACGCCCATGGTCATGGCGCCGGCGATCTTGTGCTGAAAAAAATGGGGCATTTGCTCGAATCTCAATTCCGTAAAACGGATATATGCGGCCGCTTCGGCGGGGAAGAGTTTGCCGTCCTGCTGCCGAATACGGAGATCGCCGCTGCCAAAATACTTGCCGATAAATTTCGGGAAACCGTCGCCGACACGGCGATTCCCTGGCAAACAGAAAATCTCGGCGTGACCATCAGCATCGGCGTCGCTGCCGATAGCTACGATCTGGAATCGCTGCTGCACCGTGCGGATATGGCGATGTATCAGGCAAAGGCGAGTGGACGGAACGCCACGGTTTGTTTATAGCCACAGCCCCGCATTGATCGTAAGCCCCTCCTCATCACTCGAAACTCGCAGCACAACATGAAGTCACTCGCGTGACTTGGTCGCTTCGGTATTAACGGTAGGTTCCGGCCAGTAGCGAAACATGCATGAACACAAATAGACAAATTCGTCCGGACTATTTTTACGCGTTTGCACCGAGGCATCGGAGTTTGCATTAGGCCGCAGTAAATCTGACCACCAATCATCTTGTGACCTAACGTCCAAGAAACCTTGACCGCACCTCCGTTGTTTAGCAATTGCAGAGGGGAATCATCTCTTGCCAATAAGCACACCGACAGTATTTCGTTGGTTTTTGGCAATACTTACAGGGATCACCATACCGGAGGTCTAGAAAGAACTGCACTTGTTGGCTGATCAAGGTAAACCAAAATAATACGGTCATACGGTTCGGATAAAATTAATCCCCTAAGCGAATCCATTCGCGCGAACAGAAAAAATAAACTTCAACGGGGGTAATAATGCGCGATTCCAATTTCATGCCACGGCGCAAGTTTTTGCAAACAGGGGCTGCGTTATCTGCGTTGTTATACGCGGGCGGTTTTCCTGCAGCAGTGAATGCGGCGCCTGCACTCCATTCACCAAAAAATTTACGGGCTTTGCGCAGCAGCTTGCATGGTCGCCTGATATTGCCAGGTGAAATGGGCTACGCGATGGCTGCAGCGCCCAACAATGCCCGTTATGCCGATGTATTGCCGCTGGCAGTAGCGATGTGCGCAGACGCGCACGACGTCCAGCTTTGCCTGCGCTGGGCATCAGACCATCGCGAGAAGTTTGCGATTCGCTCGGGGGGCCACAACTATGCTGGCTTCTCAACCACCAGAGGCTTGCTGATCGACGTCAAGGCCATGAACAAGGTGTGGTTCGACATCCATAAAAATCGCGGCTACATTCAGGCTGGCGCCAACAATCAAAATATGGCCGACGCCTTCAGCGGCTCCAGCTTTGCTATTCCCTCCGGCCGCTGCCCCACCGTGGGCGCCAGCGGCCTGGTGCTCGGGGGCGGCTGGGGTTTTGCTGCAACCCATGCAGGGCTGACCTGCGATAGCTTGGTACAAACGGATATCGTGCTGGCCAATGGCCGGCAGATCAGCGCCGACGCCAACGGCGACTTCAATGACCTGTTCTGGGCTCTCCGCGGCGGTGGCGGCGGTAACTTTGGCGTCAACACGGGATTCAGTTTCGCGTTGCACGAGGTGAAGGATGACGTGACGATCTTCAACATCCTGTGGCCGGCCGAAAAGCAAATCGAGTTGCTCAGTACATTGCAGGAAATACAAAACAATCACGCGCTGCAGATTTCAACCCGCACCAAGGCCTATCCCGATGCCCCCGGACCGCGGCCGCGACGCGATCAGTTGCAAGTAACCACACTGGGCCAGTTTTTCGGGCCGCTCGACAAGGCGCTGGAAGCGCTCGCTCCGGCACTCAAGCTGGTCAAACCGATCAAGCGCGATATCCGCCAGATGAGCTACTGGCAAGCGCGTGACTATCTCATAACCGATGATCCGAACGGCATGTATGACCTGCGCTCAAGCTACGTGGCCGAAACCCTGCCACCGGAAGCGCTGGAGACAATGCTGCAATGGATGATGAAATGGCCCGGAGGCTCGCTGCTGCCGGAAAATATGGGGATTCTATTTGCCATCGGAGGCAAGGTCAGGGACGTAGCGCCGGATGCCTC
The DNA here is from genome assembly GCF_046025915.1 of Herbaspirillum rhizosphaerae. Lineage (GTDB taxonomy): Bacteria > Pseudomonadota > Gammaproteobacteria > Burkholderiales > Burkholderiaceae_D > Herbaspirillum > Herbaspirillum rhizosphaerae_A. The sequence continues at coordinate 345,503 of NZ_JAQQFR010000004.1, forward strand.
CGCGTACGTGCACCGAAAGGCCAACTACATATTTGAAATGGAAAGCGCCTGGGCGCCGATAGATCGTCCGGATGTGGTGCGCAGGCAGCAAGCGTGGCTCACGGAATATTTTGCGGCCATGCAGCCATTCATGTTGCCGCAATCCTACGTCAACTTTCCTAGCCGGGCCCTCCCGGATTGGGCAAAAGCTTACTATGGAGATAATCTGGCACGATTGATGCAAGTAAAAAAGAAATACGATCCTGGTAACGTGTTTTCCTTTGAGCAAAGCATACCCGTCGGCTTAAAAACATGAATTTTGTCTCAAAGCATTCTTTGGCTGTACATTTGCTACGCATCATTTTCGGCAGTTACTTTGTGGTGACTCTCATTGTTACTTGCATTCAGTTGGGCGCTGAATATCAGCATACGAAAGCGGGAATCGACAACGAACTGACGGCCATGGAGCAGACTTTTGGCGCCAGTCTGGCCAGTTCGACATGGCGCTTTCAAGGCGATGTGCAAAAGGCTACGCTCACGGGCATCAGTAATCTGCCTGTCGTGACTGGCGTCAAGATAGAAGATCCCCAGGGACGTGTGAGGCTCGCGTTGGGAAACATTGATGACAGCGACGGAATACAGACGCATGTCAACGCTGATGGCGTGCGCAGCCCGGTAGCGTCTGACTTCTTGAATGCCGCTATCGGCCATCGCTTTCCCATCCTCTATGTTGACGAACATAATCTCAGCCACGATATCGGCTCCTGGACGGTGTACTCCAGCCGTCACGTCGTCGTCAAAAAAGTCGCCTATGGATTCATGCTCATTCTTATCAATTCCATTATCAAGACCTTGGTGTTGTGGTTCATCTTCCTGTATGTGTTTAACCGTTGGCTAGGCGCGCCCATTACCGAACTTAGCTCCTTTGTACGGGAGCAGGATCTGAATCAACTCAATACGCAGCAAAGCATAGCGTTGCTCGGGAAAAAACAGCATGAATTGCATTTCCTTGCAGACGCCATCAACGCCATGCTGGCAAGCATAAGAAAACACATGGGACAAAACCGCGCGCTCTACGACGAGTTGCAGCAGGAAAAAGAGTCACTGCGCGTTCTGAACAGGTCGCTGGAACTGCGCATTGCCGAACGCACCCACGATCTGGCGCAAGCCAACGAGCAACTCAAACTGCTCAGCCTGACCGACGCGCTCACCGGTATTCCCAACCGCCGCTGTTTTGATCAGACCCTCGATCAGGAGTGGCGGCGCTGCGCCCGCAATGGCAAACCGTTGATGGTCGCTTTATTTGATGTGGACTGGTTCAAACATTACAACGACCACTATGGCCACATTGCCGGGGACGAAGTATTGCGCCGAGTTGCCAGTACCTTGCGACAAACTGTCGGCAGGGCCGGCGACACCGTCGCGCGTTATGGTGGAGAAGAGTTTGCACTCATAGCACCCGACACTGATAGCGAATCGGGGCTTAGTATTGTGCACAGAATGCGCGACGCTATTTTTTCCCTGGACATGCCTCACGCGTTATCAAGTTTCGGGCGCATCACGGTCAGCGTCGCTGTTGCCAGCTGTGTTCCGTCTCAGCACGAGGGGGATGTCAATACGCTACTGCAAACAGCCGACGCAGCCCTGTATCGCGCAAAACTAACGGGACGCAACCAGGTTCTGGTTGCGGAATAGCACCTTCCGGTACGATTGAAGAAAGTAAGCGATGTTGCATAGAGTTCTGCGTTATGTTTTGCTCCTCCTGTTGACGACTCTCCTATGTCCAGGTGCAATGGCTGCCGACCAGATCATATGGGGTAAACATCATGTACCGCCCTATATGATTCGAGAGGGAGAGTGGGCACATCAGGGAATTTTTGATCTGACGCTTGGCGTGATTACGGAGAATCTGCCTCAGTATCAGCATGTGGAATTGGCAGCGCCGTTTCCACGTACGATCAGCGAAATTAAAAAAGGCAGCCATTGGTGTTATATCGGTATGTTGAAAACACCGGAACGTGAGGCCTATGGTTATTTCTCTCTGCCCACATCGATTTTTCTTCCCTTGCGAATCATTGTGCGTCGCGACCGCATGGCCCAGTTCAAAGCCCCGCAATCACTACAGGCCCTGCTACAGAACCGTCAGTTCATCACCTCGGTGATGCGCGATCGATCCTACAGTCCCACAGTAGACAAACTTCTGGCGGCATATCCACCGAGAGAAAATTATTCTGAACAAGTCGAAGCCATTAGCATGTTGTTGGCTGGGCGTATCGACTACATGATCGAGTTACCGTTGCTGGCATTTGATCAGGCACGACTGATGAATCGCCCTGGAGAACTGGTCGCTATTCCTACTCAGGAAACTGACGAAGTTGTCTACAACCGGGTAATGTGCCCAAAAAATGATTGGGGGCGAAATGTCATTGAGCAGATCAATAAGGTACTGATCGCTAATCGCAAAAAACCTTATTACCGCAGTATCGTGGAGAAGTGGCACGACCCGGAATCGGTGGCTGAAATCCGTAAAATTTACGATACGGTCTTTCTCAAGACTCCATAAATACTTTGCAAATGAAGAGCGGGATTTTCAACGGAATCGAGAGCTAGCTTTGTTTGATTTGGCGATCAACAGCGACGAAGCGACCAGTTCAATGTGAAATAACTTCGGCGACTCGATAAAGCATCGCGAAATGGATGGCCGGTGCTCCCCATCAACCGACATCAAATAGTGAACACACCACTTCGATACTGTGCGCACATAAACTCCACGAAAGCGCGAACTTTAGGGCTCTGCAAGCGACGGGAAATGTGCAAGATCCAGAGTTCGACTTCTTCACCTACTTCTCCCCATACCGCCAGTTCGCCTTTCTCGATTGCCCCACCGATGATGGACTGAGGCATCAACGCCACTCCGGCGCCCGCAATGATCGCATCACGCACCATCAGCAACGAGGAGAGGCGCAACACCGGCTGTGGTTCGATGGTGAGCTTGCTATCGCGTATCGTCCAGATGTCTCCTTCGCGATAGGTCGGCGTTACCACCGCCGGAACCGCGCAAGGCGTGTCGCTACGTCTGCGTGGCATGCGAATAGATGGTGCCGCTGCCAGGACCAGACGATCCCTCGCAAAACACCTCCCGACCAGATTGCTGTCCTTGCGTGGATTGATGCGAACCGTTACATCGAAATGTTCTTCGACCAGATCAACCAGCCTGTCCTCTGCCACGGCTTCGACCTCGACCTCGGGATAGATCGCCACGAATTGGGCGGCTAGCCGTCCCAGTGCCAGTTGGGAGAAAACGAGCGGCGCCGCGATACGAAGGCGACCTTTCGGGCTGGCCATGCCTTCACGCACCTCCTCCAGCGTGTCAACGACATCGCGCATCGGCCCCTCCGTCCCCGCCAGCAACAACTGGCCGGCTTCCGTCAATTCCAGGCTGCGCATGCCTCGTTCAATAAGTCGCAGGCCCAAAGCATCTTCCAGCTCCGCAACACGGCGCGACAACGTTGCTTTGGAGCGGCCGCTAGCGCGGCTGGCCCGGCCAAAGCCGCCGTGAGTGGCCACCAGGCGAAAGTCTTCAAGGGCGTTCAAATCCATAGGTGTCCCAATATTGATACAGGCTGTCTATATTTTATGGTCTTTGTTTTAAATATGAAACCCCTTATCTTTGGCTCGTACCCAACTAAAAGGAGTTTGAAATGAAAAACGTTCGCGCATTAATGCTTGCTCAATACGGCGGCCCTGACGCCGTCAGTATTTCCACATTGGACGCCCCGTTAGCGGGCGCCGGTCAGGTGCTAGTCCGTGTCCGCGCTGCCGGTGTCAACGGGCTGGACTGGAAAGTCCGGGAAGGTTATGTCAGGGACGCTTTCCCTTTGCAGTTGCCTGCAGTCCTCGGAATCGAACTCGCCGGTATCGTCGAAGCGGTCGGGCCGGGCGTCAGCCGTTTGCGCGAGGGTGACCGTGTAATGGGGGCACTTGGCAGCCTCGGCGCCTATGCCGAGCTGGTGGCCGTGAGCGAAGAAAATCTCAGCCTGGTGCCGGAGGCGTTGAGTTTTGTGGAAGCTGCGGCCTTGCCTGTCGCTTCCGTCGCCGCCTGGCAGAGTCTTCATTTTGCAGGCCCGATCCATGCGGGGCAGCGCATCCTCGTCCAAGGTGCGGCGGGCGGTCTGGGCGGTTTCGCTGTGCAGTTTGCGCATCAGGCTGGTGCCGTGGTATTCGCTACCGCTTTGGAGAGCCACTTCGATTATGTCCATAGTTTAGGCGCCGACCATGTCATCGATTACCAGCAAGGTCGATTTGAGGAGGCCATCAAAGACATCGATCTGGTGCTCGATTATGTCGGTGGAGATGTCCTTGATCGCTCGTGGGCGGTGCTTGCCGAAAACGGTGCAATCGTCAGCACCGCATCGCCAGCCATCCAGGCAAGCACGCCCGCTGGCCGCCGCGGGCTGTGGTTCATGAACAAGCCCGACGCCGAGAGGCTTCGCTTGATTGCCGATGAGGTGGCGCGAGGAAGCTTGCAGTCCCGGATTGACGCCGTTGTGAGCTTTGATGACTTGCCCGCTGCGATCGACCGTAACCGTACCCGTCCGCAAATCGGCAAGACCGTCGTGGACTTCTCCCTCTAATCGGCATTTTCCGAAAGAAAGCACATCATGAGTATTCTCGTCACCGGTGCATCAGGCACCATCGGTTCCAAAATCATCCAGCGCCTGGCATCCAGCGGCACAGAAGTGAAAGCGTTGGTCCGTACACCAGGAAAGGTGGCTCTTCCACCTGGCGTTACCGAGGTCGTCGGGGACATGGCAAGCACGGCATCCATGCGCGCAAGCCTGTCTTCGGTACGTACTTTGTTCCTGCTCAATGCGGTCGTTCCGGATGAAGTCACGCAGGCGTTGACGACCTTGAACCTCGCCAGGGAAGCCGGCATTGAGCGCATCGTCTACTTGTCCGTGATCCATGCGGACGTGTACACCAATGTGCCGCATTTCACCGGCAAGCACACAGTGGAGCGGATGATCGAAAGCCTCGACATCCCCGCAACCATCCTGCGCCCGGCTTACTTCATGCAAAACGACGAGCAGGTCCGGTCCGTCATCGAGGGATACGGCGTCTACCCGATGCCGATCGGCACTGCAGGCGTACGGATGGTAGATGTGCGCGACATTGCCGATATCGCTGCGGCCGAGCTGCTCCGACGGCATCACACGGCCCACGCCTTGCCCGGGCATACGCTCGAACTGGCGGGGCCGGAGGCGTTGACTGGCGCGATGGCCGCGAGCATCTGGAGTGAAGCGCTGCAACGACCGATTGCCTATGGCGGCGATGGCCTCGACGGTTTCGAACAGCAATTGAAGGCCCATGGGCCTGACTGGCTGGCCTATGACATGCGGCTGATGATGGCCCGCATTCAGCAGCACGGCATGCATCCCCAAAATGGCGCTGCAGAGACCATGGAGAAAATATTGGGACGCCGCGTGCGCAGCTATCGCGAGTTCGTCGTTGATACGCTTGAGTCGGGCCTGCGCGCAAGCAGCTGAGACAGCCGTTGAAGTCCTGCCTGTAAGCGCCCACGGTCCTTGATGCTGCCCAGCGAGATCCGGATAGCATTCACGGATCCGCTGCCGGTTGCAAATGCCTCCGCCGGCGTGACGGCGATGCCTACGCTGTCGGCTGCACGCGCAAGCTGTGAAGAGTTCCAGTACGCCGGCAACTCGAGCCATACATGCAGGCCGTCGCCTGCACCGCTGTACCGTCCCGCCAGAATATCCCGGGCCATCCGGTGGCGTACGCGCGCCTCGTTGCGTACGCCTTCCATCAATCTGTCAGCCGAATCGTCGAGGATCCACTGAGTGGCCAGTGCGGTCGTCAGAGGAGCGACCATCAGCGCGAATGATCGTAGCGCTGACAGGAAGCGTTCGCGTTCGTGCGGATCGCGTATTAGCACGAACGCGACACGCAAGCCGGGCGTCAGGCATTTCGACAGGGTTGAGATGTAGACCACCTGTTCCGGGGCAAACGTGGCAACAGGTGGTGGCGGGTTATCGGCAAGAAGCCAGTAGGGATCGTCCTCGACGATGCGCACATTGCAGCGCTTCGCGATGCCGGCGAGCTCCTTGCGTCTGCGTTGCGGAATGGTGACGGCGGTCGGATTCTGCAATGTCGGATTAAGGTAGACCAGCCCGGGCTTGTGTCGGCGGCACGCTTCCTCAAGCATCGCAGGCAGCATTCCGTGCTTGTCTGCTTCCACCGCAATGATGCGTCGGCCGAATTGGTTCGCCGCGGCACATAAGCCGGGATAGCTCATTGGTTCTGCCAGGATGACATCGCCAGGCGCCGTCAGCGCAAGGATCAATCCAGCGATCGCCGCTTGTGCACCCGGACAGACAACAAGCTGTTGAGAATCCAGATGTCCAAACATCGGTGCCAGCCATTTGGCCCCAGCCTTGCGATCGGAGTCGCTTCCCCCGGCCAGGTGGTAAGTCATCAGCAATTCGCTATCTGCCCCCATCAGTACTTGAGACAAGCCTTGTTTCAACATGTCGTCGAAGTCCACGCCATCCGGAGGTGGAGGGGTGTTCATGCTCAGGTCGAGAATCGAGGTCAATTCGACTTTCGGTGCCGCGATATAAGTGCCTCGGGCACCGCGGCCCTCCAACAAGTTGCGGCGTCTGGCTTCGTCGTATGCGCGCGTGACCGTCGTCAGGTCGACGTCCAGCTGTGCTGCCAACTGACGCTGCGGAGGCAGACGGTCACCCGGTTTCAGCGATCCTTCTACCATCGCCGCCTGCAAGGCATCCGCAATCTGCAAAAACCGCGGCCCGCCATGCACGGCCAATCGCGGCAACCAGATCGGCAAATTTTCATCTTGTATGTTTTTCGACTGGGACATTTTGTCTCAATGTATGGAAATTGCTTTCAAGTAGTATGCGTCAGGATGTGCAGCAACACCATCCTCGCATGGCAGTCGCCGACGTTTTGCCCTCTCTCATCTGCATTCCGGCAAGTCACGCCGCTGGATACCATTGCAATTTCATCAGTAGACGCAATGAAAGATGCAAGCAGGATGTCTGAGCGGAAGGTTTGAACAAAAAATGAAGCTGCTGAAGCAGCTTTTTTTGAGGTGGTGCTCCTCACGATAGACAGCGTTAAGTAACAGCTTGGAAATACACAAAATGATGGAATGGATCCCTATAGTCTTCGTTACATTCAAGGCCCTCGTGCTCGGTATAGGCATGTTCTTCGCCATCAAGTGGCATTACGATCAAGGGAAAAAGGAGAAAAACACGGAGAAGGAAACACGCGCAGTGCTACGCGCGGGCGGCAAGGTAGCCGCAGTCTTCATGCTATCGCTCCTGGGCCTGGGGATCGTTACCTTCGTCCTTGCCCGCAAGCTCGGTTTGGACTTGACCTTCCCCTGATGGCAAAGAATAGTCGGAATGATAGCGAAGCGATGTACCAGCAGGCAGGGGCGGCGTTCTCGTCTGGAATTGCGCGCCAGGTATTCGATTCAAGCCCGGCAGCAGTATGCAAAGGCTCTCCGATCGGAGAGCCTTTTTCTATTGATAGCCCACGTATCAGGTTAAATCGTGAAGTCTGCCTATCGTCAGGCCAGGTTCGGGGCTTTTGTTTGAAACATCGGGAAGTTAAAGAAAACCGATTGATATCCAGGGAATGAAGGTAATGGCAATCAACCCTAGTAACAACATTCCCAGATAGAGCCAGATACGTTTGAGCGCCACTTCCGGTTTCACTTCGCCGATGATGCAGGCTGCGTAATAGCAAAGGCCGAAGGGCGGTGCAAATACGCCCAGTCCCATCGCGAGAATAACGACCATGGCGTAGTGTATTTCGTGGATGCCGAGCTGGCGCGCCACAGGAAATAACAGGGGGCCGAATAACACGATGGCAGGGATACCTTCCAACACGCTGCCAAGCACGATGAAGGCCACGATGGAGACCAGCAAGAATCCTGTCGCGCCGCCCGGCACCGCCGTCATCATTGCTGCAAGGTCGTGTGAAAAGCCGGATTGCGTCAATGCCCATCCCATTGCGCTGGCGGCGCCGACGATAAAGAGAATGGCGCCTGATAACGCCGCCGTCTGCACCAGAATCGGTAACGCCATATGCCACTTCAGACTGCCGCGATAAATGATCAGGCCGACGATGAGCGAATAGGCAATACCGATAGTCGATACCTCCGTTGCCGTCGCCACGCCTTCCACCACGGCAGTACGGATCACGAAAGGCAACAGCAATGCGGGAACGGCGATAGCGAAGGTTTTCAGCACGTGCTTGAGCGGGGCTTTGCTCGTCGCTACATGGTCCGATCCCGCGCGCCACCAGGCAACTACTGCCAGCACAATGGCGAGCACGAAGGCCGGCATGATGCCGGCAGTGAACAGCGCGGCAATTGATATTCCTGTTACGGAGGCGATTGCGATCAGGACCAGCGAAGGTGGGATGGTCTCGCTCATCGCACCGGATGCGGCCAGTAGTGAAATCAATTCACTATCCTGCATGCCACGCTTGCGCATTTCGGGAAACAGCACCGGTGCCACTGCCGCCATGTCTGCAGTTTTTGAGCCGGAGATGCCGGACACCAGCAGCATGGCGCCAAGCAGCACGTACGACATGCCGCCGCGCACATGACCGACCAAGGCTGCGAGAAACTCCACCATCACGCGCGCCAGCCCGGTTGCATGCACCAACTGGCCCAGCAGTACGAACATCGGCACCGCAAGCAGAATCAGGCTGCTCATACCTTCGTCCATGCGGCCGACGACGATCACCACCGGTGTAGTTGTTGTGGTCAACAAATACGCACAGGTCGCTATCGCAAAGGCGAACGCGATCGGCGCACCGGCCATGACAGCCGCGCCCAGCAAGCCGATAAAGAAAATCGGCAGTGCGCTTTGTCCCATTGCGGTGAGCATCGGCGCCGCCAGATAACAGGCGCCGGCGATCACGGCCAACAACGCCGCTACGGTCAGGATGTCACGCTTGTTGTGGTGCATCAGGCGCAGCGCGCAGCTCACGAAGGCAATCAGGAATCCGACTGGAACGGCCAGTGCCCGCACCATGCCGCTCCATCCCAGTGCCGGTGTCTCGACGAAACCCTGGTCTTCCACATAGTCGAAGCTCGGGTGCAGCATCATCAAGAGCAGCACGGCGGTGACGCCTACGGCTAGCGTTTCCGCCCAGGCCTGAGTACGCGGTGATAGTTTCGACACAAAGAAAGTAAGGCGCATATGGCAGGAGCGTTGCACCGCCAGTGCACTGCCCAGCATCGCCAGCCACAGGAACAGGATCGATGCCAATTCATCGCTCCAGATCAGCGAACTGTGCAGTACCGAGCGCGCGATGATGCCGATGAACAGCAGTGCCACCTCGGCGACCAGTACGGTAGCGGTGAGGACTTCCACCGATTTTTCCAGCCAGTGCTGCAAGCTGCCGAGCAAGTTGCCGGCCGGGCCTTTCAGTGGCATGGGCGGTGCGGCGCTATGCACGGCGCTCACGACATTTTCCCTACGACGGCCTCCAGCGCAGCCCATGGCGCAGCGCCGAACTTGTCACGCCATTCCTTGTAGAAGCCTGCATCAGACAAGGCTTTTCGGAAAGAGTCGCGGTTGGCGGTCTCGAAGACGATACCTTTCTTGGTGAGCTGATCCTTCAGCGTCGTGTTGAGTTGCTCAACGTCGCCGCGTTGCTCCATGTAGGCGCGATCAAACTCGCGTTGTACGATTTTTTTGAGATCTTCAGGCAGAGCTGCAAATGCGCGGCGATTGCCGAGCATCCAGAACGGATCCCAGATGTGGTTGGTTTGGGTGATGTATTTCTGCACCTCATACAGTTTGCCGGAATCGATGGCGACCAGACCGTTTTCCTGACCATCCACCAGTTTGGTTTGCAGCGCTGTGTAGAGTTCGTTGAAGTTGATCGAGGTCGGGTTGGCGCCCAGCGATTTGAACAGCGACGTGAACATCGGCGACACCGGCACGCGAATGCGATATCCCTGCAGATCGGCAGGGGTCTTGATCGGCTTGGATGCAGAGGAAATCTGGCGGAAGCTGTTGTCGCCGGCCTTGGCCACCGAGACGAAGCCGCTCTTGTCGATTTGTGCGCGGATCAGTTTGCCCAGATCGCCGTCCACGCTGCTCCATACCTGCTGATAATCGGAATACGTGAAGCCAACGTTGGTGATCGCAGCCAGCGGCACGACGGTCGAAATGACCGAACCGGCGATATTCAGGAATTCGACGCCACCCGAGCGCACTTGCGTTAGCAGATCGGTGTCCGAGCCCAGTTGACTGGCGGGGAAGAAACGAATGTCGAGGCGACCCGCACTGGCTTCGCGAATACGATCAGTGGCCTGCTTGAGGCGTGCATTGATCGGTTGATCGAGCGACTGGCCGGTTGCCAGCTTGTAGTTGAATTCAGCGGCGCGTGCAGGCCCCGACCAGACCGTGAATAGCGGCAACGTCGCCGCTGCAGTGAGCAAGCTGCGGCGTTTGGCGGAAGGCAGGCTCGACGGCGAATCTGATGACGAATCCAATGACGAATCCGACGAAAAATCGCCGCGTGGCGGTTTGGTTTGCTTCATGCTGTTGTCTCCAGTTTTTATAGGTCGGGATCCGGTTTGAGGGCGGTTTTCCAGGTGGAGGCGCCTTGTTTCACCGGATACAGTGCAGCTTGTCTGGCTGCGGCAATCGACATCTTGGCCGAATGCCTTCCAAATTCCCTGGTCGCCTTCTATGAGGTTGCCTGTGGGAGTTCGTGATTGAATGTAAGAGGTTTATTGGTGAAGTACAATTAATTTATTTTTAAGTATCGTGTAGAAAATTTAAAGAGTTGACGCCATGTATCTTCCTCTTCGTTCGATCAGTGTTTTTCATGCGGTAGCCCGTTCCGGCAGCATCTCGAGCGCGGCAGAAGAACTCAACGTTACTCCCTCGGCGGTGAGCCAGCAGATCCAGGCGTTGGAAACGCATCTGGGCACGTCCCTGATGGTCAAGGTAGGCCGTGGCGTCGCCCTGACGGAAGCCGGTGAGCGTTATTTTTCCATGATCGCGGAAGAGATCGACCGCATTTCCGAGGCGACGCAAAGCATACGCGGCCTGCGTCCTGTGACGCTGCTGACGGTGCGAGCCACCCCGACTTTGTCGAGCAAATGGCTGCTGCCGCGCTTACGTTCATTTTTGGACGCCAATCCTGACCTGGAAGTGCGCCTGAACGGCACCAATGAAGTAACTGACTTCACGCGTGAGACCGTGGATGTCGAAATCCGCCACGGACGTGGCCAATGGCCAGGCTTGTTCACCGAAGGGCTGACAGAGGAGTGGTTTTTCCCTGTCTGCAGCCCCGGCTATGCGGCTGCAGACAGTATGGATGTTGCCGACGTCGCTCAGCACCGGTTGATTCAGTCGGTCAAATCGCAGGTGCAATGGCCGTATTGGTTTTCCATGAGCAAGATCACTCCACCGAATCAGATGCGCCGGGTATTGTTCGATCGCAGCCACATGGCGGTCGATGCTGCCGCCGACGGTATCGGCCTGGCGTTGGAAAGCAGCCTGATGATGTGGCGTGAGCTGCGCGACGGTGGCCTGGTCTGTCCGGTACGCAATCCGCCCAAGATTTCCCAGACCACCCAATGGATTGTCTGTCCGGTCGACCATCTGCGTAAAAACAAAGTCAGCGTTTTCATCGATTGGCTACGGGTGGAGGTCGCGCAATGGCAGGCGGAACAAGCGCAATATCTGCGTCTGCCGTTTCAGGGCTAATCACTTTTCCCATTCTCTTTTTCCATTTTCATCCCTCGTCCTTTCTACTTTTTAGAAAAACTAAGTATTTCTCTCGTAAATGTTAATTGTTTTAACAGGATGCGCTGAGTAAACTTTTTGCACGAGTTGGGCGAATTTCAAACTGCACAAGAAGCAGTTCGCCCAACGCGTAAGAGTCTGCCGGTCAGTCTGTTCCATGGCGCTGCTTCATCTGTGGCGGCGCAAGACATAACGGCAATTTCACGCTTTCAGGTATCGCACCCAAAGCCCAGAACGCGAGAGACAAGGGCGATACCTTCTGTCATTGACGAGGATAAAAAATGAATCTGTACAGCTTGCTGCGCGAACGCGCGGCGGCCGGTCGCCCAGTGCGCGTCGGTCTGGTCGGCGCCGGTAAATTCGGCTCTATGGTGTTGGCGCAGGCCCGGCTTATCGAAGGCATGCATATCGTCGGTGTCGCCGATCTGAATGTGGAAAAAGCCCATGCCGCACTGGAGCGAGTGGGCTGGGAAAAAGACAGATATCAGGCCAAGACGCTCGGCGATGCAGTCAAGAACGGCACCACCTGCGTGCTGGATAGTGCCGCTGCATTGGCTGATTGCCAGGAGATCGAGTGCATCATCGAAGCAACCGGCCACCCGATTGCAGGCGTGCGCCACGCCCTGTCGGCTATCGATGGCGGCAAGCATGTGGTGATGGTCAACGTGGAAGCCGACGCCATGTGCGGTCCTTTGCTGGCGGCACGCGCCAAAGCCAAGGGACTGGTCTATAGCATGGCCTATGGTGACCAGCCCGCAATCATTTGCGAACTGGTCGACTGGGCGCGTTCTTGTGGTTTCGAACTGGTCTCGGCCGGCAAGGGCATGAACTACGAACCGCGTTATCGGTATTCGACGCCGGATACGGTCTGGGGATTCTTCGGCTGGACTGAAGAAGAAGTCGCCAAGGGCGATTTCAATCCCAAGATGTATAACTCCTTCACTGACGGTACCAAGGCCGCGATTGAAATGGCGGCGGTCGCCAACGGCACCGGTCTCGATTGTCCTGACGACGGCCTCGCGTTTCCGCCAACCGGCTTGCAGGATTTGGCCAGCGTGTTTCGTCCCGCAGCGGATGGCGGCCGGCTCGCGCGCAGCGGGCTGGTTGATATCGCCGCCAGTCAGGAGCCGGATGGTCGCGAAGTCTTCAACAACATCCGCTATGGCGTGTTCGTCACCTTCAAAGCGCCGACTGAATATGCACGCGCCTGCTTCAAACAATATGGCCTGCTGGTCGATAAATCCGGCTGGTATGGATCGATGTGGCGCCCGTTCCATATGATTGGCCTGGAAACCAGTATCAGTGTCTTGTCGGCCGTATTGCGCGGTGAATCTACCGGATGCTCGAAGGAGTTCCGAGGTGATGCAGTCGCCACCGCCAAGCGTGATCTGCAAGCCGGCGAAATGCTGGACGGTGAGGGCGGCTATGCTGTGTGGGCCAATGCCATTCCTGCGTCGAAGAGCCTTGCACTGGGAGCGCTGCCGATCGGATTGGCGCACAACGTCAAGCTCAAGCGTCCGGTCAAGAAAGACACTGTCGTCCGCTTTGAGGATGTTGAATTGTCGAGCGATCTGGACGTGGTGAAACTGCGTCAGGAAATGGAACGGCATGCCCGCGCCAATCCGGGTGGCAGCATCTTGTTGCGCTAGGAACTGCGCATGGCAAATGCAGAAATGAAGTCAGCAACAGCATTTGTCGTCATTGCAGAGTTCGAGGTCAAGTCCGCCCGCATGGCGGATTTCCTCGTGCTGGCGCATGACGATGCGAATCATTCCGTGGCAGACGAATCTGGTTGCCGCCAATTCGACGTCGTGTGCTTTGCTGACTCGACGCATGTGCTTTTTTACGAAGTCTATGACGACCGCGCTGCATTCGATCGGCATCTGGAAACACCGCATCTGGCGCGCTTCAGGGCGGGTTTTCCTGCATGCATCGAGCGTGAGCTGCCGGTGCGGTTCGGTAGCCTCGGCAGCGGAGAAAAGACATGACAGCAACACGCAGCATTGAAACAGTCGGTTTCATCGGTACCGGCATCATGGGCTTTCCCATGGCGCGCCATCTGGCGCAGGCCGGCTATCGCGTGCAGGCCTGGAATCGCACTCCGGAGAAAGCACAACGCCTCTCTGCATTCGGCGCCACGATAGTCGCAGAGGCCAGTGATGTTGTCCGCAATGCCGATGTGTTGATATGCATGTTGAGTTCCGGTCCCAGTTGCGATGAACTGCTACTGGGTGAACATGGATTGATTGCAGGCATGTGCGCAGGAAGCCTGCTTGTCGTCATGAGTTCAATTCCAGTCGAGACTGCGCGCCATCAGGCGGAGCAGGCTACCGCATGTGGCATTGCCTACGTTGATGCTCCTGTATCCGGCGGTGAAAAAGGCGCGATCGAAGCCAGCCTGGCGATCATGGCGGGCGGCACGGCACAAGCCTATGAGCAAGCGTTACCGTTGCTCAAAAAAATGGGTCGCCCCACGCATGTCGGTCCGGCAGGATCCGGAGAACTTGCCAAGCTCGTCAACCAGATGATGGTAGCCAACAATATCGCCAGCGTGGCAGAGGCGCTGTTATTGGCTGAGCGTGGTGGTGCAGATCCGGCGAAGGTGAGGGAAGCGCTCCTTGGCGGCTTTGCCGACTCGACGATACTGCGACAACATGCATTGCGCATGATTAGCGGCGACTTTACACCCGGTGGCCCGGCGCGCTATCAGGTGAAGGATACAAGCACGGCGATTCGCTTCGCCGCGAGTGTAGGTCTGGATTTGCCGATGCTCAACAAGTCCGATCAGTTGTTCACGGACATGCTGGAAAATGGCGATGGCGACCTCGATCACAGTGGAGTGATACGAGAACTGCGTCGGCGTAATCATCTTCCTCCATGACGCTGATGTTAAGCCGATTATGAAGCCAATGGAGAAGCTGACTACGTCTGTGCTGGTCGATTGCGGGACACGATATCTTCAGACGCGAAGAAAATGCTATGCACCAAGTGCTTCCGCATGTTCAGCATGCTCCATGTGCTCGCGTGCCTCGCGTGCATAATGCGTCGGTGACAAGCCCACATGGCGATTGAATGCGACGCTGAATGCGCTCGCAGAGCTATAGCCGACAAGTTCAGCCACTTCGGCAACGCCATTGCTTGTACTACGGAAGAGATTTTTCGCCAACGCCATGCGCCAGGCCAGCAGATACCCCATCGGCGATGTACCGACTGCGTGGCTGAATCGTTGGAAAAAAGTTGAGCGAGAAAGGGCCGCTTCCTTCGCCAGTTGAGCAACGGTCCAACGCAAGGTCGGACTCTCATGCATGCGCCTTATTGCCACCGCCAGGCGCTCATCGGCAAGCCCGCGCAAGAGTCCGGGTGTCGCATCTGTTCCTGAGGTGGCGCGGAACGCTTCAATCAGGAGAACTTCCAGAAGCCGCGTAAGGATGACCTCCCGTGCCGGACGTTTTTCCCGTGATTCTTCTCCTACCAACTGCACGATGGTGGCTAGCCGTTTTTCGCCGCGAATGTGTACCAGTTGCGGAAGGAGCGAGACCAGCAATGCTGCGTCCGGCGAACCAAATGCGCAGTGGCCTATCAGCAATCGCACATCATGTGGAGCATCGTGAACACCGACCCGGAACTCGCCGTTCGGCAATTTAGTCGGTGCAGTCACCAGATGCCTGGCAGTGGTGGGCGCCAAACTCGACGTCATGTAATCGTGTGCGGCAGGGATCAAGGCAAAATCGCCTTCCTGCAGGATGATCGGATCTTGCCCGTCGACATCCAGCCGGCATGAACCTTCCGTCACGACACAGTAGAAAGGTCGCGGATCGCGTACCCGGCGTACACGCCAGGGACCTGCGCCACTGACAACTTTTGAAAACGCAGGTTGCGGCTGCAGGAGCATGACAACTTCGGCGAGCGGATCGACCATCTGGACTCCTGCGAATGGAAAGCGGACTCTTGATTGTAGCAAGTCCAGTTCTGGCGCGCTAAAGTCAATGTGTTCTCAACCAAACACAGGATGCAAATCAATGAAAACCGTATTCATCACCGGATGTTCGTCCGGCTTCGGACTCGACATCGCCAACTATTTCCTCGCTCACGACTGGCATGTCATTGCAACGATGCGGTCGCCGCGTGAAGATATCCTGCCGCGTTCCGATCGATTGCGCATCCTTGCGCTCGACGTCACAGATCCGGAAAGTATCCGTCAGGCCGTGGAAGCCGCAGGGCCAATCGATGTCGTGGTCAATAATGCGGGAATCGGCATGTTAGGTGCGCTGGAAGGTATTTCGATCGCTGCTGTGCGCGAGATTTTTGAGACAAACACTTTCGGCCCCATGGCGCTGATTCAGGCAGTGTTGCCGCAGTTCAGACAACGCAAGGCGGGTGTCATCATCAATGTCACGTCATCCGTCACACTGAAATCGTTTCCCTTGCTATCGGTGTACACCGCAAGCAAAGCGGCGGTCAACGCCTTCACCGAGTCGCTTGCGCTGGAGCTGGAACAATTCAACGTGCGTGTGAATCTGGTATTGCCGGGACGCGCACCGACAACGCGTTTTGGTGAGAATGCACAATCGCGTATGCAAGGCACCATTCCTGAAGCGTATGCAGAACTGGCGCAGAATATTTTTGCCGAATGGGGCAAACCTGCTCCCGTTACTGAAGCGAAGGACGTGGTGGAAGCAGTATGGCGTGCGGCAACGGATCCATCCTCTCCGATGCGTATTGCGGCTGGCGCGGATGCGGTGGCGTTGTTCGGGTAAAAAAGGACGGCGGTAATTGCCCCGCATACTTCGGGATAGCGATATGCGGGGCAATCCGGTACTGCCGACTTACGGGTATTAAAGTTTGCTTGAGGGATGTTCCGCCAACGAAATAAAGCTGTTCGTGGCGAAGTCCAACGCATCTATTGAGCCACTTTCAATATCATAGACCCATCCGTGAAGCGTCAATCGACCTTGAGCGAGAGCCAAGGCTACCGATGGATGTGTTCGGATATTATTCAGCTGTGCAATGACGTTCTCGCGAACCATCCCGTTAATGCGGTCATTCTCATTCGCATGGTTCTTTGATTCATTAATCATCCGAGCGGCATCGGCATAATGCAGCCAGTGTTTGACCGCCGGCATGTGGTCCAAACATGCGCACGTGGCGACTGCTTTCATCGCGCCGCAATCTGAGTGGCCGCAGATGACGATGTCCGTTACTTTCAGCTGCGCGACTGCGTATTCAACGGTTGCACTGACACCGCCCGGTTCGGGGCCAAACGACGGGACGATGTTGCCGGCATTGCGAATCACGAACAGCTCACCTGGTTCTCGCTGTGTGACAAGTTCCGGCACCATTCTGCTATCAGAGCAAGAAATGAATAATGCTTTTGGCGTTTGGCCAGTCGCGAGCGTTTTGAACAGCTCCTTGCGTTTAGGAAAGACATCCTGTTGGAAGCGAAGAAAACCATTAATAATGTCGCGCATATTGAATTAAAAGTTGGCGTATACGGAAGCGCCATTATCCCTTAAATGCCTATATTCCGTCACCTGCGACAATCGCTGAGAGGCCATATCAAGCTAGGCGATCACGGCGGTCAGCACCTTGCCTAGCCCGAATCCTACGGTACCGACACTCTCAGTGCTGGCGAGAAAATTTAAAGGTGCTATCTTTGCCAGCCATTCGCAATCGGGAATTTACCCATTTCAAATTGCTGCCATGAACTCCAATTCGCGAATCATTCAACTGTGACCGATTTTGCAAGGTTCCGAGGCTTATCTACGTCGGTACCACGTGCCAACGCCGTGTGATACGCCAGCAATTGCAGCGGCACCACATGCAGAATCGGCGACAGCAAACCGTAGTGTTCCGGCAAACGGATGACGTGCAGGCCTTCGCTTGAGACGATGCTGGAGCCGGCATCGGCGAATACATATAACTGGCCGCCACGCGCCCGAACTTCTTGCATGTTGGATTTCAGTTTCTCGATCAATGCATCGTTCGGTGCGATGGTGACGACGGGCATTTCTTCTGTGACGAGCGCCAGCGGGCCGTGCTTGAGTTCGCCGGCGGCGTAGGCTTCGGCATGGATGTAGGTGATCTCTTTCAGCTTCAACGCGCCTTCGAGTGCGATCGGGTAATGCAGGCCGCGTCCGAGGAAGAGGGCGTTTTCTTTGCGTGCAAACGCCTCAGCCCAGGCTGCGATGCCGGGTTCCAATGCGAGCACGCTTTGCAATGCCGCTGGAAGATGGCGCATTGCTTTCAGATGCGCAGCTTCTTGCTCGTCGCTGAGCAGGCCTCGGGTTTGTGCCAGCGCCAATGTCAGCAGAAACAACGCGGCCAGCTGTGTGGTGAATGCTTTGGTGGAGGCGACCCCGACTTCAACCCCGGCGCGCGTGATGTAGGCCAGTTGCGATTCGCGCACCATGGCGCTGGTGGCGACGTTGCAGATCGTGAGCGTGTTGGTCATGCCTTGCGCGCGCGCATGTTTGAGCGCAGCGAGCGTGTCGGCGGTTTCGCCGCTTTGCGAGATCGTGACTACAAGTGATTTCGGATTGGGGACGCTGTCGCGGTAGCGATATTCGCTGGCGATTTCTACATTGACCGGAATCTTTGCAATCGATTCGATCCAATATTTGGCGGTGAGACCGGAGTAATAGCTGGTGCCGCAGGCGAGGATGAGCACCGAATCGATGTGCTTGAAAACCTTGTGCGCGCCGTCGCCGAACAATTCCGGCATGATGCCGTCGACGCCTTCCAGCGTGTCGGCGATGGCGCGCGGTTGTTCGAAGATTTCTTTCTGCATGAAGTGCTGATAGGGGCCGAGTTCTACCGCGCTGGTGAAGGCGTGTACGGTTTTAACTTCGCGTTCGGCTGGCTTGCCGTTGACGTCCACAATCCAGTAGCGTTGCAGTTGCAGGTCGACGACGTCGCCTTCTTCGAGGTAGACGATCTGGTCGGTGGTGCCGGCCAATGCCATGGCGTCGGAGGCGACGAAGTTTTGTCCTTCGCCAACGCCGAGGATCAGCGGTGAACCGTGACGAGCAGCGACGACGCGGTGCGGTTCGTCGACGCAGAAGACGGCGATGGCGTAAGCGCCGGTCAGGCGACGCACAGCTTGTTGCACGGTGTCGAACAGGTCGCCCGTATACATGTGATCGACCAGATGGGCGATGACTTCGGTGTCGGTTTGGCTTTCAAAGACGTAACCTGCGCTTTGCAGTTCTGTGCGCAGTTCTTCGTAGTTTTCGATGATGCCGTTGTGAACCAGTGCAATGCGATCGCGCGAAAAATGCGGATGCGCGTTGTGGGTGGCAGGTGCGCCATGTGTCGCCCAGCGGGTGTGGGCGATACCGGTAAAACCAGCGAGGTGGGTTTCGGCGACTTGCTTTTGCAATTCGGCAACGCGGGAGGTGCTACGCGAACGTTGCAGTTTGCCGTCCATGTGTACGGCCACGCCGCAGGAATCATAGCCGCGGTATTCGAGGCGCTTCAATCCTTCCAGCAAAATTGGAGTGACATCCTTTTGCGCCACGGCGCCGACGATTCCGCACATATGCTGCCTTTCATAATTGAGTAAGTGGGCTCATCTTAGGGCAGACAATATGAAATAAGATTTCTAAATTGATTGCTATTTGGATTATTATTCCATGCTATGTAATGATTGAAACAATATTTCAAATAATTGACTTAAATGGATAAAATGGAGATAGACGATCTGGACAAGCGCATCTTGAATGCCTTGCAGGACGATGCCTCGCAAACCAATCATCAATTGGCGGAGCGGGTACATGCCTCAGCGCCGACTTGCCTGCGCCGGGTCAAGCGTTTGGTAGATGCGGGCGTCATTGCGCGCCAAGTCGCCTTGCTGGCGCCTGAGAAGCTCGGTCCGGCGTTGACCGCCATTGTTGAGATCACGCTGGATCAGCAGGGTGACGAGCGTCAGGTGGAGTTTGAGGAGCTGGTGGCAGGCGAGGCGGCGGTGTTGCAGTGCTATCGCGTCTCACCGGGACCGGATTTCGTGTTGATGGTGCAGGTGGCTGACATGCCTGCTTATCACGCGCTGGCACATCGTCTGTTTGCTACGCACAAGAATGTGCGCAATGTGCGTAGCTATTTCTCCATTCACCGCAGCAAGTTCGAGACACGGATCGCCGTCTGAGGCGATTGTTGTGATTGTTGCGATTGCCGCGCCTTCCGCGCTTTATTTCTTGATCTTGACCGGACGCGTCCAGCCGGGCAGCGACATCTGTTTAGCGCGTGACAGCGTCAGCTGATCTGCCGGCGCATCCTTGGTCAGCGTGGTGCCGGCGCCGATGGTGGCGCCTTTGCCGATGCGCACCGGAGCGACCAGTTGGCTGTCGCTGCCGACAAAGACGTCATCTTCGATGATGGTCTCGAATTTGTTGACGCCGTCGTAGTTGCAGGTAATGACGCCTGCGCCGACGTTGACGCCGGATCCGATGGTGGCGTCGCCAATATAGGTCAGATGATTGGCTTTGCTGCGCGCGGCGATCTTGCTCTTTTTGACTTCCACAAAGTTGCCGATATGCACGTCTTCACCCAGCTCGGTGCCGGGACGCAGGCGCGCATACGGGCCGACTTGCGCGGCCGCACCGACGATGGCGTCGTCAATGTGTGAAAACGGTTTGATCTGCGCACCTTTGCCGATGCGAGCATTCTTGATGATGCAATTGGCGCCGATGGTGGCGCCGTCGGCGATTTCGACGTTGCCTTCAAAGATGCAATTGACGTCAATGCTGACGTCGCGGCCGCAGGTCAGCGTGCCACGTACATCAAGGCGTGACGGGTCGAGTAGCGTGACGCCCTGTTCCAGCAGGGTGTTGGCGATGCGGCGTTGATAGGCGCGCTCCAGTTCCGCCAGTTGTACCTTGCTGTTGACACCCAATGTCTCGGTGATGTCTGCCGGCTGGGCCGACACGACTTCGACGCCGTCCGCGACTGCTGCTGCGATGACGTCGGTCAGGTAGTACTCCCCTTGCGCATTGTCGTTGGATAGTGCTGCCAGCCAGGTGCGCAGCTTGGCGGTCGGGGCGGCGATGATGCCGGTATTGACCTCTTGAATGGCGCGTTCGGCCTCGTTGGCATCCTTTTGCTCGACGATGCGGGTGATTTTGCCGTGTTGGCGCACGATGCGGCCGTATCCGGTCGGGTCGGCCACGGTGACTGTCAGTACGGCCAGCTTGTCTTTGCCTGCGACTGTCAGCAGGCGTTGCAGGGTTGCCGGCGTTGTCAGGGGGACGTCACCGTAGAGCACCAGCGTGGAAGCATTGTCATCAATAAAAGGCAATGCTTGCGCGACCGCATGGCCGGTGCCGAGTTGCGGCTCTTGAAGGGCAAATGACAGCGTTGTGTCGGCAAAGCTAGTCGGAACGGCATCGCCGCCATGGCCGTAGACCACGCACAATTTCGACGGCGCGAGGGTCTTGGCGGTATCAACGACATGGCCAAGCAGCGGTTTGCCGGCGAGCGGATGGAGCACTTTGGGTAGCGCGGATTGCATGCGTTTGCCCATGCCGGCGGCGAGAATGACGACGTTCATACGTTTGAGGATGGTGGCGAAAAAGAAGGCGAAAGTGTAGCACGCACCTGACTTGGCGGTGACTTCGAAAGATTGTCCAAATGCAAAGTTGAGGGCCATTTCTGCATGTTCTCGGCCCTTTGAGCATCGAGGTTCTCATTAAGATGGTAGCCGGTCATGCAACCCTCTGAGGGCATGAAAATTTGCCCCTTGCGGAAGAAACGGATCAGCGAGCGGCATCAGTTTTGTTATTGAAGACAGCTTTTTAAGGTCGTACATGAAGATTCTCCTCCTGAATGACGAGTTCTATACCACCGGCGCCAGCATTGCCATGTTGCGCCTGGCTGAGCGTCTGGTGCAAAACCATGAAGTGTCGGTCATGGCGCGCATTGATGGCGAAGGCGAGATCAAAAAGAAATTCGAGGCGCTTGGCATTCCTATCGTCAAGGAAATACAGGCCGGCGCAGTCGATCTGCTGATTGCCAATACGCTCTTGTCGGGAGCCCACGTTGCACAGGCAGCACCCAAAGTGCCTGTGATCTGGTGGATCCATGAGGCGGAAGTTGGTCGCGACATGATATTGCGCTTCCCGCAGCTGGCAGAAGGTTTCAAGCATGCTGCCCATATCGTGTTCCAGACCGAATTCCAGCGCATCGTGTACGGTAGCTTTTTGTTCGACAGCCCGGCCACGGTACATGTCATGCCGTTCTGGAATGATGCGATCTATCGTCAGGAAAGCCTGCAGCCGGAACCAAAGCCGGCCAACAAGAAACGTATTGTTTGCATCGGCACGATTGAGCCGCGCAAGCGTATTGCCGATACGATAATGGCAGTCGACAGCCTGGAAGCTGATCTGCGTAACCAGATCGAATGTGTCTTCATCGGTAAATACCTGCAATTGCCGGAAGGTGCACGCAAGCTTGCAGATGCATTCCCGGATCGCTATCGCATGCTCGGCGAATTGCCCAATGAAGTGGCACTGTCGTATATGGCTTCCGCAGATTTATTTGTGCTGGCCAGCGACAGTGAGTCGCAGCCCCTGACGATCTGGGAGGCATTTGAACTGGAAGTGCCGGTGTGTCTCTCCGATCTGGAAACCTACCGGCATGTCGGCCTGCGCAATGCGCGCAACGCCATGATGCATCCCGTCGGCAACATCGACATGTTGGCATCCAACATCCGTATGATGCTCAGCAACGATAGTCTGCGCAAGAGCATTACGTCGGCAGGAAAAAGTCTGTTGCTGAAAAACTTGACCGATGACTGGACCGACCGGTTTGAACGTCTGGTATATCGCGTCAATACCGAAATGGAAATCAAGAAGCTGGGCTATTGATTCAGCAACATGGGATTCAATGCCTGCCGCGTCCACCGCTCCAATTACTCGATGAAATCACAATGACTTTTAATCAACGCGCCACCACGGTGCTTCAATTGCCTGTATCGCCGCTGACCTGGGACGGCATTCTGAAAGAATGCGACCGCCTGGAGCAGGAGTTCTTGCATATCCCTTCGGGCTTTAAATGGGCGCTGGATTACAAGCGATTTCAGGTTGAGCAGGCGCGCGGCAATGCCAGTGCATCCCTGGCGTATTTGAAGTCAGCGATCGCCACCATGCCGTACAACGGTGACATCATTGGAGACTATAAGGGAGTCGTGAAGAAGACATCGGGCGTCAATAGCATCGTGATGATCGTCTCCAGCAAAAAGAACGAAGCAAAAGCCTTGCGTCTGGCCGCGCAGTTTGACAACGCGAATGTCGAATACATGATTGTCAGCGGCGCCGATGCGCCATCGATCAAACATGTCCGCGCATTGCAGGTCAACGCGTCTGATGCCTATGAAGGCACGCCAAAGAAAGTCGCAGAGGCGCTGACGTGGGTGTACGAAAACATCGGTAACAACGTCGGCGTGCTCAAGCTTGAAGACCATATGAGCCTGCGCGAACCAGAAAAACTACGTCAAAGCCTCGTGACCTTGGCGAAGGAAGATGCTTACGCCGGCGTACGCTCCGCCAATCTTGACCACGACCGTTGTTTGCATTGGGGCGAATGCCGGGACCCGCTGTTGAATCGCCGCGTCTACGGCAAGCCGGTATTGCGTCCCTGGGCGAACGGCAGCGCCTATTATCTTGGTGCCGGACCGCTGGAAAAAGTCGTGCTGGCGCTGATTCGCTTCCCTGGTTTGTTTGACGGTGAATACTACGAAGACAAGCTGGTTGGGGATGCCTTGGTATTCGAAGCGGTCGAGCCAAAGTTTGTGAACAGTTACGCTGATTTCGGTTTGGCCGAAGGTGTTTGATGGTGTGCGTTGCGCCGACCCCTCGTCAATGACGGACCGCCAGTAGCGATGTAAGGCTGGAAAAAAATGCGGCTCCCCATTAAGGAGCCGCAACGAGTCAGAAAAAGTCGGTCGCTTGCTCGGAAAAATATTCCGTATCGCAGCGTCGCAATACATCATGCCGCAGAGCGCGGAAGCGTTGCAAATAGGCGTTATCTCCTGAATGCTGATACGCGACCTTGAGCGCATCGAGCATGACCATTTCGTCGCGGCACGGATAGAACAGTGGATTGCCGATGCGCATCGCGCTGACGTTCAGATTGACAATCCGCAGTTCTGGCATCAACGCCAAGACCAGCGATGCGATGCGTTCCATGATGAACACCTTCATCTGCACGGTGCTCTTGCCGTAGTCGGTAATCTCGGTCAGCTTTCTCGCCAATGCGCTGTCGCCTGCTTCGGCGATTTCAAACATACGCTCATTGATGGCAAACCATTTTTCCCAGAAGACCGGCTTGGCCACGATGTAATTGCAATAGACCGTCGTGCGGAAATCATTGATCAGACCCTGAATGTCCACTTCCAGGCCGACAGCGCGCATCAGTTCGATGACGATCGGCAGCAGTTCCGGATGACGGCGGTTACCTTGCTCAAACACGCTCAGGTAACACGCGGCATCGGACATGGTCGGCGAGAAGGTGTACACATCTGCACCCGGATTGCTCTCCATGAGCGCATGTACCTGATGCGCCTGCAAACCGCTCTTATTGTGAAACTGTGGCGACAGGAAGCCGTAGTACTCGTCGGCGTTGAGGTCGTTGTTCTGGAAGTAATCGCGAATGCACCAGTATTCGAACCAATCCGGGCGTGGATTGCCAACCACTTCCAGTGGAATGAATCCGGGATCCAGTGAGCGGCGGGTAGCTTCGTTGTAATGGATTTGCAGGATGTGTTTTTTCATCGGGGTGGCATCCGTCGTCGGGTTGGCAGTGGCCGCAGCAGGTGCCGCTGACCTCGTTGTCGAGGCGGTCGCAGTAACTGAGGCAGGTTTGCTGATGAAGCTGCTGTAGACGCTGTTGTACAGCGCCGATTTTGCGCGCAGGTCAAAATCTTTCCGGACTTCATCCTGGCCTGCCAGGGCGATGGCTTTGCGTTTCTCGGGGGATTCGATCAGTTGCGTAATCGTGTCCAGCCAGGCCTGGTCATCATTGGGTAGCAATAAGCCTGTTTGGTCATGTGTGACGACCTGGTTGTAGACCGTGACGTCGCTGAAGATGGAGGCGATGCCGGCCGCAGAATAGTCCAGCCACTTGATGTAGCTCTTGCATTGATTGTATTCGTCGCTGGCCAGTGGAATGAGCGCGATGTTCCAAGCCCATTGCTTGAGTTGGGCGGCATAGTCGACGTACTCATGGATGAAACTCTGGAAGATGGCATTGGGATGATTTTCCCAGCCTTTCGGGCATTCCCAGCCGACGAAATGAATTTTCAGCCGTGATCCATAGCGTTCGCACAGCGCTTGCAGAGATTTGTTCACCAGCGCGAAATTAGATGGCTGAATCGATGAGCCAAGCAAGCCGATGGTAATCGCATCGTCCGGCCGCGGCGTCGGCACCGGACGGAAAAACAGATCGTAGTCCAGATAGTTCGGCAGGACATGAACTTGTGGATTGAGAGGGCGGTATTTTTCCGCTAAAAACTCTGTCGACACGACAATCGCCTTGGCGCGTCGTGCCGTGTATTCGATGCCTTCTTTCCAGCTCGCACCTGCAGCGGCTTCCGGATGATCATGTGGGATTTCATTGAGCAGGTCATCGGATTCGTAGATCACCGGCTTGCCCAGGTTGAAAATCGCCTCCAGTGCCGAAATCGGCAGCAGGCCCGGCGTAAACCGATGTAACAGAATGAGATCGGCGCTTTCCACGGCATCGGTTTGGAGGACGCCATCGCGAATACCCCAGATTAATTCCCACTCATCTTCCAGATGGGCGAACGGGCGGATCAGGCGGATTTGCGGGCAGGGGCTCCAGGTCGACTCGACGGTGTAGATCAGGATACGTTTTTTACGCGTCACGGCTGCGGTCCTTATTGTCGTTTGCTGCGAATATTCGTTCATGTGGCCATCATAAATTGCGCTGACCGGACACGACTAAAGCCCGGCTGCGGCAAATAGCCCCGATCGGGAATTATTGTGCAAAAACGCCGCAAAATCCTTTGGAAGCGGACGTTTTGCGATGCCTTCGGCGCCAAATATAACGTACAATTTTCGAAGGACGGGGGCGGTGCCGATAGCAGGCAATCCGATTTCGTTCTGCGAAGATCGAAAACTACATTATGCCGTTGCTTGCGTCGGCACAATCTGTCGAAATGACCTATGTTTGGGGGTGTTTGTGAAAGTTGTGATTCTTGCTGGTGGTCTGGGAACGCGTCTGGGCGAAGAAACCGATGTGCGCCCGAAACCGATGGTGGAAATCGGCGGAAAGCCTATCCTGTGGCACATCATGAAGAGCTACTCGCACTTTGGCTTCAATGAGTTCGTGATCCTGCTTGGTTATAAGGGCTTTTTGATCAAGGAATATTTTGCGAATTACTTCCTCCATCAGGGCGACGTCACCATCGATCTGGTCGACAACAAAGTCGAAGTGCATCGCAATAAATCCGAGCCCTGGAAGATCACACTGCTCGAAACGGGTTTGCACACGCAAACCGGTGGCCGCTTGTTGGCGGCACGTGATTATCTGGGCGAAAAAGATTTCATGCTGACTTACGGCGATGGCGTGGCGGACGTTGACATCAAGGCCCTGGTCGCGCATCACGATCAACACAAGGCGCTGGTCACGATGACTACCGTCCAGCCGGAAGCGCGTTTCGGCATGGTCAACACCGACGAAAAAGGCTACATCAACGACTTCCGCGAAAAGCCGCCCGGCGACCTGGGTTGGATCAATGGCGGTTTCATGGTGTGCCGTGCAGGCGTATTCGACTATCTCCAAGATGGCGAAGGTACTATTTTTGAACGTGCCCCGCTGGAAAACATCGCCCGCGACGGCATGCTGTTGAACTGGCAGCATCATGGTTTTTGGAAGTGCATGGACACGCTGCGCGACAAGATTCAGCTCAACCAGTTGTGGGACAGCGGTGCCGCGCAATGGAAGAAGTGGGCTTAAGTCTGCAGACATGAAGACGTTGCCTACCGACCTGCCCGGCGTGCTACTGATTGAAACCGATCGCCGTCGCGATGAGCGCGGCGGGTTTGCCCGCTGGTTCTGCGACACCGATCTGGGTGACGCGTTGCAGGGCGCGACCATCCGCCAGATCAATCATTCCCATACGGTGCAACGCGGCAGCGTGCGCGGCATGCATTTTCAACACGCACCGTACGCGGAGAAGAAAATTATCCGCTGCCTGACCGGGAAGATCTTCGACGTCGTCGTCGATCTGCGCCGTGGCTCCCCGACCTTTCTCACCTGGCGCGGTTTCGAGCTGGAAGAGGGCGATGACCGCGCCTTGCTGATTCCCGAGGGATGCGCGCATGGATTTCAGGCGCTGACCGACGAAGTACAGATGCTGTATCTGCATACCGCATCTTACACACCGGCTGCCGAGGGCGCTCTACGTTTCGACGATCCTCGCGTTGCCATTGCGTGGCCTTTGCCGCCACAACATTTATCCGAGCGCGACCTGCAGCATCCTTTGCTGGGCGCTGATTTTTCCGGGATTATTTTATGAAATGCCGTCACTGTCAGACCGACCTGCACGATACGTTTATCGATCTGGGTTTTTCACCGCCGTCGAATGCCTATCTGCGTCAGGAAGACCTGATGCGACCGGAAACCTACTATCCGCTGCGCGTGATGGTGTGTCGGTCCTGCTGGCTGGTGCAGACACAGGACTATGCGCATTACGACCAATTGTTTGAGTCCGACTACGCGTATTTTTCGTCAACGTCGACGACCTGGCTCAAGCATGCCGCCGATTACGTCGAGATGATCACATCCCGTTTGTCATTGAGTCAGAATTCGAAAGTGGTTGAGATCGCCGCCAACGATGGCTACCTGCTGCAATATGTGCAGCAGCGCGGCATTCCTTGTCTGGGCGTGGAGCCAACCACCAGTACGGCCAACGCAGCGCGCGCCAAGGGTATTCCGATTGTTGAAGAATTCTTCGGTGTGAAGCTGGCACGAGATATCGTGGCGCGTGACGGCAAGGCCGATTTGATCGCCGCAAACAATGTGCTGGCGCACGTGCCGGACATCAATGATTTTCTGGGTGGCATGGCGGTGTTGTTGAAGGATCACGGCACCATCACCATCGAATTTCCGCATCTGCTTAACCTGATTGAGCAGAGCCAGTTCGATACGATCTATCACGAACACTTTTCCTATCTGGCGCTTGGCAGTGTTGATCGCATGATGCGTACGTTGGGTTTGCGCGTGTACGACGTAGATCAGATCCCGACCCATGGCGGCAGCTTGCGTGTTTATGCATGCCATGAAAATGCGGCCCATCAACCTACTGCGGTATTGCGTCGCGTGCAGCAGCAAGAGCTGGATTTCGGTCTCGAAAAGATTGAGACCTATCAGGGCTTTCAAGCGCGCGCTGAAAAGATCAAGCTGGATTTACTGCAATTTTTGCTCGAGCAAAAACGTTTGGGAAAAAAGGTCATGGCCTATGGCGCTGCCGCCAAAGGGAATACCTTGTTGAACTATTCCGGCGTGCACGCCGATCTGTTGCCGCTGGTGGCGGATGCTGCGGCGTCCAAGCAGAACAAGTACATGCCTGGCAGCCATGTGCCTATCGTGTCGCCGGCGGCATTGCTTGCAGCGCGGCCTGACTATGTGCTGATCCTGCCGTGGAATCTGAAAGCGGAAGTGGAAGCGCAACTGGCCGAGATTCGCAACTGGGGTGGACGTTTTGCGATCGCCGTGCCGCACATGCAGGTGTGGTGAATCTGAAGTCCCTGAGGGCGCTCGTCTGAGCGCGTGAATGCAGCAATACCAATGCCAATGCCAATAAGTACGGACCATTTCATGAATATTTATCTGTATCAGATAGCGCGCAATGCCGAGGCCGGGTTCATGGCCTTGCCACGTGAAGGCGACGACGGTCTCGATGGCTGGGGTGACTATGCCGCCATCCGTACTTATTTCGCGAGCGAAGCTGTCGATGACGAGGCGCTCTACGGTTTCGTTTCCGCAGACTTTGTCCAACGGACGGGGCTGACAGCTGATGACATCGCACGCTTTGTCGATGGACATCCTGATAGCGATACTTATCTCTTCTTCCCGTTCACGCGCAATGCGGCATGTTTTCTGAACGTATTTGAAGAGGGCGAGTTCCATCATCCCGGCTTGCAGCAACTTGCTCAGGATTATCTGGAAGCGGTCGGTTTGTCGCTTGACCTGCGCGAATTCGTCACCGACTTTCGCGCTGTCGCGCATACCGGCTATGTCGTTGCAAAGCCGGTGTTCTGGAAGACGTGGTTCGATCTGACGGAGAAGGTATTCGAGCTGGCAGAGTCCGGTAATGATGCGCTGGCCGGGCGACTCAATGCGCTTTCTACCAACACGCCGCCGCTGACGATGAAATCTCTGCTGACGGAGCGCATTGCTTCGCTGGTACTGGCCTTGGATCAGCAATTGCGCATTGCTGTATTTGATCATGCGAAGTTGCCGTTGTCCGATCTCGGGCTGCTCGCGTATCAAGACAAGTTGCCGGAACTCGATAAGATGAAGCGCGACTATCTCGCCACCGGCGACATCACGCACATCGATCGGTTTTTGGCGCTGCGAAATAGCGTCTTGCAATTCAGTAAGGCTGAAAAGGTCGAGGCACCGGCGTCATCTCAGCCACCTCAACTTGCGACCTCTTCAAATACCGTGGTCGGCGGACAAAACGCCGAGCTGGTCTACGGCTGTATTACACATGTAGAGTTACCGATTCGGTTTCCTGGTTTCGTCACCCCGATTTATCTGGGTGATTCGCAGGCTGAAGGACGCCTTAATCTGCGCGAGCTGGCGCCGCAATGGGTGCCTTACCACCCGATCGTCGGCGGCATGGTGGGCAACTTCGCGTTGCGCAATCACATTCTCAAGAACTATCCCAACGTCAAACGCATCGGCGTCTGCATGTACCGGAAATTCATCTCGCGTGACCGTATCAGCGGCGTGCCGGCGGAAGACAACTGGATGATGGACGTGGTGTCGAACAAGGATCTTGCGCGACAAAGTTTTGACAGCATGCTTGATCCCGGCTCAAGCGACCTGCTGGTCGGGAAGACCTGCGGTTTCGTTGCCGATGGTCAGAGTGCCGGCTATCTGAAGCACTATGCACGCGCGCATCACGTGGAGGACATGTTGCGTTTCGCCGCGGAAGCCGTAGACCTGGGTGTTTTGCACAGCAACGAAGTGGAACTGTTTTTCGATGAGCGCGTGTTCTTCATGGGAGGCGTCGAACTGGGCGTCTTCCCAGCCGATTTCTGGCTCAAGAGCATCGCCGATATCGAAGCGGTAGCGTGGGCTTGCGTGCAGCGCTATCAGGTCAAGCGTGAGGGTTATCAATCGCGCGCATGGGCGTTTTGTGCAGAGCGACTTGGCAGTTATTTGCTGCTGCGTTATTTGCGGTCAATTTGCGGCGGCGACAACTTCGAACAGTTCATGGGGCAGTTGAACCTGATCACGCAGGGCGATCAGACGCTGTACGTACCGAGCAACTGATTTTTATCCTGTCGGAAAATCTCCTCCGGCAGGCATTCTCTTCTTCTTTCTCTTCTTCTTTCTTTTCTATTTAAGCCAGCTTGCGACCGTCAGCCAGGTTGTATTCCCGAATAATTTCATCGAGGCAGTTGGCGACATCGGTCTGCCATTGCGGCATGGTTACGCCGAAGGTCGACGCCAGTTTTGCGCCGGACAAGCGGGAATTTGGGGGGCGATGCGGCGGGACCGGATACGTGCTGGACGGTACCGGTGTGATGACGCTGGCACCACTGACCTTGACCGGCACATGCAAAGCCTGCAGCCGTTCAACGATAAATGAAGCGTAGCCATGCCAGGAAGTTTCACCTGCCGCAGTGAGGTTGTAGATGCCACTGGTGCGGCGCAGATGATCGAGATCAATCTGTGTGCCGGACGTTGTCTGCTGATTGACCAGCAAGCGGCGCGTCACGTCGCTGATGGTTTTTGACCATGTCGGTGCGCCGAACTGGTCACCGACGATGGTGAATTTTTCCTGCTCTTGTGCGAGACGAATCACGGTCTTGAGAAAATTACCGCCACTCACGCTATAGACCCAACTGGTGCGCAGTATCCAATAGGCTTCGCAGTGACGCGCAATGGCTTCTTCGCCGGCGCATTTACTTTTGCCATAGACATTGATCGGATGTGTCTGAACTGTTTCGTCGTAAGGCACATCTTGTGTGCCGTCAAAGACGTAGTCGGTGGAATAGTGCACTACCGGTGCGCCCAGCCGTTGCGCTTCTTCCGCGATGACGCCTGGTGCTTCGCCGT
The DNA here is from genome assembly GCF_046025915.1 of Herbaspirillum rhizosphaerae. Lineage (GTDB taxonomy): Bacteria > Pseudomonadota > Gammaproteobacteria > Burkholderiales > Burkholderiaceae_D > Herbaspirillum > Herbaspirillum rhizosphaerae_A. Next base: position 376,615 of record NZ_JAQQFR010000004.1, read on the forward strand.
TGATGCGCATGGCCAACTCCGGCTCGTTCTCGGCTTTGACGACGGCGGTATACGCTGCCGGATTGACGATCAGGTCCGGACGCGTGGCACGGATGGTGTCGCGCACCTGATCCAGATCAGACAGATCCATTTGCTGACGTGAGAACGAGACAATTTCACCGAGACCGCGCAGGCTCTGCGCCAGCTCATTGCCGATTTGGCCGCTCTGGCCAGTGAGCAGAATTTTCATGCGAATACCTCGGCGTTGGCCAGTAGTGTGCCGTTGTTGTCCTTGGCGGATAGAACGGGTTGGGATTGAATATCCCAATCAATGCCAATGGCAGGATCGTTCCAGAGGATGCTACGTTCGTATTCCGGCATCCAGTAGTCGGTGGTCTTGTAGAGAAATTCGGCATAGTCGCTACGGACGACAAAGCCATGTGCAAAGCCGGGCGGTACCCATAGTTGGCGTTTGTTTTCTGCCGAGAGAATGACCCCGACCCAGCGGCCGAACGTCGGTGATGATTTACGGATATCGACGGCAATGTCCAACACTTCACCGGAACTGACGCGAACCAGTTTTCCTTGCGGATGCTGAATCTGATAGTGTAAGCCACGCAACACATTGCGTGCGGATCTGGAGTGATTGTCTTGCACGAAAGCATCGACGATGCCGGTCAATTCTTGGAAGCGGCGTGCGTTGAAACTCTCGAAAAAAAAGCCACGGTCGTCGCCAAACACTTTTGGTTCGACGATCAGGACATCGGGAATCGCGGTAGAGGTGATCTGCATGAAGATAAAAGAATAAGCCGGTTAATAGCTCTGATCGGTCAGGAGGCGCATCAGGTACTGGCCATAAGCATTCTTCTTTAGCGGGGCCGCCAGTTTCTCCAATTGCGCAGCATCGATATAGCCGCGGCGATATGCTATTTCTTCCGGGCAGGCGACTTTCAGTCCCTGGCGTTTTTCAATAGTGGCGATGAACTGGCTTGCTTCCAGAAGCGAATCATGGGTGCCCGTGTCCAGCCAGGCGATTCCACGGCCCATTAATTCGACTTGCAGCTGGTTGCGCTCCAGATAGGTGCGATTGACGTCGGTGATTTCGAGTTCGCCGCGCGCCGAGGGTTGAATGCTGTCGGCAATATCGCAAACCTGGTTGTCGTAGAAATACAGGCCGGTTACCGCATAGTTCGACTTTGGTTGAGCCGGTTTTTCGACAATACCGATAGCTCGCCGTTGCCGGTCAAACTCGACTACTCCATAGCGTTCCGGATCGTTGACGTGATAAGCGAATACCGTTGCACCATCAGGGCCTGCAGCAGCCGCGCGCAATTGATTCTCAAAGTCGCGGCCGTAAAAAATGTTATCACCGAGGATCAATGCTGAAGGCGCATTGTCGATGAAGCCGCGACCAATGATGAACGCTTGCGCCAGCCCATCCGGTGATGGCTGTACGGCGTAGCTGAGATTGAGGCCCCATTGGGATCCATCGCCGAGTAGTTCCGTAAAGCGCGGCGTATCCTGCGGCGTCGAGATGATCAGGATGTCACGAATACCCGCCAACATCAAGCTGGTCAGCGGGTAGTAGACCATCGGCTTGTCATAGATCGGCATGAGCTGCTTCGATATGACGGTGGTTGCCGGATAAAGCCGGGTGCCGGATCCGCCGGCAAGGATGATGCCTTTGCGCTCAGGCATCAGCCGGTCATTTGTGCTCATGTCGTCTCCTCGGCGTCGCCGCCGTAGTGAAGCTCCAGCCATTTCAGATAACCGCCGGTGCGGATGTTGATCACCCATTGCGGATGATCAAGATACCATCGTACGGTCTTGGCGATACCGGTTTCAAACGTCTCTGTTGGTTTCCAGCCAAGTTCTCGCTCTAATTTTCGGGCGTCGATGGCATAGCGACGATCATGTCCCGGACGGTCTTGCACGAAGGTGATCTGATCGCGATAGCTGCCGACGGCTTTTGGTTTTTGTTGATCGAGGATATCGCATAGCGTGTGAACGACGTCTAGGTTGGCCTTTTCATTCCAGCCACCGATGTTATAAGTTTCTCCGACCTTGCCGCGCGCCAGCACTTGGCGGATCGCGGCGCAATGATCGCTGACGAACAGCCAGTCGCGGATTTGCTGGCCGTCTCCATAAATGGGCAGTGCCTTGCCGTCGAGTGCGTTAAGGATGACCAGCGGTATCAGCTTCTCAGGGAAATGATACGGGCCGTAATTGTTTGAGCAATTGGTGGTCAGCGTCGGCAAGCCGTAGGTGTGATGATAGGCGCGCACCAGATGGTCCGACGCAGCCTTGGAAGCGGAATAAGGGCTGTTTGGTGCGTAAGGCGTCGTTTCGCTGAACGGTGGATCGTTCGGCCCTAGTGTGCCGTAGACTTCATCGGTCGACACGTGCAGGAAGCGAAACGCAGCCTTTTTTTCTGAATCCAGCGCAGACCAATAAGCACGCGCAGCCTCGAGCAAACTGAAGGTGCCGTTGACGTTGGTATGGATGAATTCGCCCGGACTATGAATGGAGCGATCGACGTGACTTTCGGCAGCGAAGTGAATGATCGCGCGCGGTTGGTGTTGTTCAAACAGCTGCGTGATTTTTTCACGATCGGCAATATCGGCCTGTACGAAGTGGTAGCGTTCGTCGCCGTCGAGGCTGGCCAAGTTGTAGGGATTGCCGGCGTAAGTCAGTTTGTCAATATTAAGGACATGCTCGTCCTGGCTTGCCAGGAGGTCCAGAATGAAATTGCTGCCGATAAAACCGGCGCCACCTGTTACAAATATCATCGCTTGTTCCGTCTGTTGTACCGTCAGTGCCAGTTTGCGTCAGATGCGAAAGCCGTTGGGGTTGCTACTTTGCCAGCGCCAGCTGTCCTCGCACATGGTATCCAGGGACCGTGTGGCTTCCCAGCCTAGCGCCGTCTTCGCCAGCGTGACATCTGCATAGCAAGAGGCGATATCGCCGGGGCGGCGAGCGGCGATGATGAAAGGCAGGGCTTTGCCGCAGGCCTTTTCAAAGGCCTTCACGACATCAAGTACGCTGTAGCCTTTGCCGGTGCCAAGATTGACGGCAAAGCACTGCGGTTCTTTAAGATATTCCAGCGCGTTGAGATGGCCTGTCGCCAGATCGGCTACGTGGATGAAGTCACGCACGCCGGTGCCATCCGGCGTATCGTAGTCGCCACCCCAGATATTGAGTTTGTCGCGCTTGCCGATGGCGACCTGAGCGACGAACGGCATCAGATTGTTGGGCATGCCTTGGGGATCTTCGCCAATGAGGCCGCTTTCATGCGCACCGACTGGGTTGAAGTAGCGCAGTAGCGCAATGCGCCAGTCAGGATGGGCGAGATGGAAGTCGCGCAGCATGTCTTCGATCATGATCTTGCTGCGACCATAGGGATTGCTGGCCGAGAGCGGGTGCGATTCCGTCAGCGGCAGGTATTGCGGATCGCCGTAGACGGTCGCTGATGAGCTGAAGACCAGCGTTTTCACGCCGGTGGTTTGCATCGCCTCCAGCAAGCGCACGGTTCCGACGACGTTGTTGTCGTAGTACTCCAGTGGCTTTTCAACCGACTCACCAACCGCTTTCAGTCCTGCAAAATGGATGACCGCGTCGCACTGATATTGACGCAGCGCCTGCTCAAGCGCCGCGCGGTCGCGGATATCGCCTTCTACGAGCGTCAGCGATTTGCCGGTAATTTTTTCAACGCGCCGGGAGGCTTCCGGAAAGCTGTTGCAGAAATTGTCGAAGACCACGACATGGTGTCCGGCGCTGAGCAACTCCACGCAAGTATGTGAACCGATATAACCTGCGCCGCCTGTAACGAGAATGTTCATCTTTATTCCGACCTGATTGATATAGCCCGGAATTATGTCAGATTCTGGTAGAACTCAATCTGGCTTTCGCTCAGGGAGCGCATGTCTTCGTTGTTGATATAGCCGCTATACCATTGCGCCGTCAGTTCCAGAGCCGTGTACAGCTCCATCTTTGGAATCCAGTCCAGCCGCTGGCGCGCCTTGGAAATATCCAGGCGCAGGAAAGCTGCCTCGTGTGGCGCGTTGGCTTGGCTTTCGAGTCGCACCTCAACTGGCGCGACCTCGTTCTTTTGCAGCGAATGATTGAACGTCGCACACAGCTGGCTGACCGTCTGCAAGTCGGTATCGGCAGGGCCAAAATTCCAGCCTTCGGCAAACTGCTGTCCGGATTCGAACAGACGCTGAGCAACAGTCAGATAACCCGACAGCGGTTCCAGTACGAATTGCCATGGGCGGATCGCGTGTGGATTGCGGATGCTGACGGCTTCTTCTTTTTCCAGCGCGCGGATAAAGTCGGGGATCAGGCGGTCGGCGGCAAAATCACCGCCACCGATGACGTTGCCGGCACGCACGCTGGCGATGGCAGCTTGCGAGTCTGTACCTTGTTGAAAATAGGAGCGGCGATACGCAGATGTCACCAGTTCTGCTGCACCTTTGCTGCTGCTATAGGGGTCGTGGCCACCCATTGGGTCATCTTCGCGATAGCCCCACAGCCACTCGCGGTTTTCGTAGCACTTGTCACTGGTCACGACGACGACAGAGCGTACGCTGGGTGTCTGGCGCACGGCTTCGAGCACATGCGCGGTGCCCATGACGTTGATGGCGAAGGTATCGATCGGCGAATTGTAGGAATCGCGCACCAGCGGTTGCGCCGCCAGGTGAAAAACGACATCCGGCTGGACTGCCGCCATCGTTTCGCTCAGGTGCTTCAGGTCGCGCACGTCACCGGTCGTCGTTTGCACGCAATTCTGGAGTCGCGCCAGATGGAACAGGCTCGGATTGGTCGGGGCCGGTAATGAATAGCCGTAGACCTTGGCGCCCCAACGGTGCAGCCATAGTGTCAGCCAGCTACCCTTGAAGCCGGTATGACCAGTAATGAAGACGCGCTTGTCGCGCCAGAATTGTGCTGCCATCAAACTTCCTCATGCACGAAATAAGCAGTGTCGGGCATGTGCAGAGGTATGGATGCTATCCATTACGGCGGAGGAAGCCTTGATCATCTTGCTTCCCTTTCTGAGGTTGTACCCTCAGCCCCCTGCGGCTGTCGCGACTGTCTTGATTTGATTGATATCGTCGTTCGAATGCGTATTTCAGAAAAATTACGTGAATTACGTATCCGACGAGCAAATTAAATCATGATGCCCAGTCGCTTCAAGCGATGATCAGGAGGGTATTTGGTATCTAATCCGTACGACTATCCACTTTGTAAATTTTATTTACAGGTACCGCAGAGAAAAAAGCACGCAGGCTTAGCCCGCGTGGATTTGCGAGCCGCTCTCGCAATCGGACTCAATCTGCAGGGTGTAGCGAGATAACATTCTGCGCAGTAGGGTTGCTCGTAGCGCAAGGGTCTTCGTCGAACGCAATATCTCCATCCGCATCGGCGATGCCGGTTGCTTTCAAATTGGCAAAATCAAACAGATTCCTGTCCATCAGATGCGACGGTGCAGCGGTCGACAGAGACGCAAAAATATTATCGACGCGGCCTGGATATTTTTTTTCCCATTCACGCATCAAGCCCTTGATCTGCTTGCGTTGCAGATTTTCCTGGCTGCCGCACAGATCGCAAGGAATGATCGGAAATTCCTTTACCTCTGCATAGCGCGTGAGGTCGGCTTCTTTCACATACGCCAGCGGACGGATGACGATCTGCTTGCCGTCGTCGGACTGCAATTTCGGTGGCATGCCCTTGAGTTTGCCGCCGAAGAACATGTTCAGGAAAAAGGTTTCGAGGATGTCGTCACGATGATGCCCCAAGGCAATTTTTGTCGCGCCTAGTTCTGTTGCAACGCGGTAGAGAATGCCGCGACGCAGACGCGAACACAGCGCACAGGTTGTCTTGCCTTCCGGCACCACACGTTTGACGATGCTGTAGGTGTCCTGGTTTTCAATGTGATACGCCACGCCCAGTTTTTCCAGATAAGCTGGCAGGATGTCGGCAGGGAAATTCGGCTGCTTCTGATCCAGGTTGACGGCAATGATGTCGAAGTTGATCGGCGCTCGCTCGCGCAGGGTCAGCAAGATGTCGAGCAGGGCGTAGCTGTCCTTGCCGCCGGACAGGCAAACCATGATTTTGTCGCCATCTTCGATCATGTTGTAATCACCGATGGCCTGGCCGGTCAGGCGGCACAAGCGTTTGTGCAGCTTGTTGTTTTCGTAGGCGATTTTCTCCGCCTGTTTGACCGATGGCGACAATGTAGTCGCCTGCGTGGCGTCAGAGGCGTCAGAGGCGTCAGAGGCGGCCGAAGTGTCTTCGGTGAGTTTTGCGTGTTCGAGCAGATCGTTCATCTTGGGGCCTGCAAATAAGGTAATTAGATTGCTTCTTTAATGCGGAAAACTTCTACGCCGACCGAGTCGCAGTCCGGATAGACATCGGGTTTCTCTGTGGAAACTCTTACGGCGCGCACCTTCGGATGCGCCAACATCGCCTTGATGACGTCGTCGCACAGGGTCTCCTGCAAATGAATGTGGCCTTGGGCCATGCGTTTGGCGATGGTGCTGCGGATGAAGTCGTAATCGACCACTTCGTCCAGTTGGTCGTGTTCTGGTGTCGACATGGCCAGTGGAATGAACAGGTCGACATTCACCAGAATGCGTTGCTCACCCTTCTTTTCGAACTCATGCACGCCGATGTTGATCAGCACTTCATAGTTGCGCAGGAACAGGCGGCGGCAATCGTTTAGAGCTGGATGATAGAGAGAGAACATAGTTTCCGAAAAGAAAAGTAGGAGCCGGTTTGCCGGTTCATCAAAAATAAGGAGGCGATTTAGCGGGGCGGGCTATTTCGCCAGGAACATGACGTCGCGTTGCAAGGGGATCAGATGTTGACCGCCGTCCACCAGAATCGTTGTGCCGGTAATGGCCGGCGACGCAGCAACAAAACAGACCGTTGCGGCAACATCTTCCGGCGTACTGCTTTTGCCCAGCGGCGTGACGCGATGGGCCTTCTCGAACTCCGCCGCACTTTGGTCTCCCGACACCATGGTGATGCCGGGCGCTACGCCAACCACGCGAACACGTGGTGCAAGTGCCTGCGCCAGCAACGTGGTCGCGCTTTGGAGCGCCGCCTTGGACAAGGTGTAAGACAGGAAGTCGGGATTGGGATTGTACAACTTCTGGTCCAGCAGATTGACCACCACGGCTTGCCGGTCGGCAGGCGTTGCCTCATACAAGGCTTGTGCCAGCAACACCGGCGCGGCGACATTGGCGCGCATGTGCAGATCCAGTGACGTCATGGTAAAGCTGTCGGCCTGATCATTGCGGAACAGGGACGCGTTGTTCACTACGCAGGTCACTGGACCGAGTTGCGCAGCCTGCGTGATCAGCGAGCGTACGCCGGCTTCATCCGCCAGTTCGCATTGCAGCGCGACGGCGCGACGGCCCAGGGCAGTGATCTCATTGACGACCGCCAGCGCTTCATCGCGCGACTGGCCGTAATGCACGGCGATATCCCATCCATCGCGCGCCAGCGCCAGCGCGATCACGCGGCCGATACGCTTGGCGGCTCCAGTGACGAGTGCTACTTGTTGGCGTGAGGAAGTCATGGCATTCATATCATCAGAAACAGAGAGCTGCGGGGCAACCCGGCTGGCCAATCTGTTGGCAAATTGTTTAGTAAATTAAAGCGAAGGCGGTCGCACAGACCGACGGCAGGCAAATGAAAGCGCCGGCAATTCGCTGGCAATTCACCGGCAAGTGAGCAAGGCCGCTGCGTATTTCAAATACAATACTGCCCATGCAACTGCAATTACCTGAACCATCTGCCGACGCGCTTGCCGCTTCCCGTTCTCTCCAGCATCTGATCGCCGACGAAATCCGGCGCAGCGATGGCTGGATCTCGTTTGCTCGCTACATGGAGCTGGTGTTGTATGCGCCCGGGCTGGGTTATTACAGCGGCGGCGCGACAAAATTGGGCAAAGAGGGAGATTTTACAACTGCGCCGGAAATTTCGCCGCTTTTCGGCGCAACTTTGGCGCATTTGGCGACAGAATTGTTCGATCAGACCGATGCCGCCATCATGGAATTCGGCGCGGGCACCGGCAAACTGGCCCTCGACATACTGACCGAGCTGCGTACCGCCGATCGTTTGCCGACACATTATTTCGTCGTCGAGATCTCGACGCAGTTACGGGCACGGCAACAGGAAACACTGCGTGACTTTCCGCAGGTTCGCTGGCTCGACAGCCTGCCGGCGGCATTTTCGGGCGTGGTGATCGGCAACGAAGTACTGGACGCGATGCCGGTGCAATTGGTGATTCGTGGCGAAGATAGCTGGCTTGAGCGTGGCGTCACGCAGGATGCTTCTGGCGCCTTTGCGTATGCGGACCGTCCTTGCGACGATACTTTGATGGCGCAGATCCCGGATGCCGAAGTCTTGCCGGTTGGTTATCTGACTGAAGTCCATCCGATTTCTGTAGGCTTCATGCAATCGTTGGGCGCGATGTTGCAAGGCGGAAAAGGCGTTGCCTTGTTGTTCGACTACGGTTTTCCGGCGCACGAATATTATCTGCACGAGCGCGGCCAAGGCACGCTGATGTGCCACTACCGCCATCACGCCCATCCGGATCCATTTTATTTGCCGGGTTTGCAGGATGTGACCGCGCACGTTGATTTCACCGCGATGGCAAAGGCGGCCATCGAGGGCGGTCTGGATGTGTTCGGTTATACCAGTCAGGCCGCATTCTTGCTCGGCGCTGGTATCGGCGATTTGCTGCTGCGTACCTCGCCGGAACAAAGCCGGGCCTATCTGCCGCAATCGAATGCTGTGCAAAAACTGATTTCTCCCGCGGAGATGGGCGAGTTGTTCAAGGTGCTGGCGGTAGGAAAAAATATCAACTGGCCGGAGCGTCTGTACGCACACGACCGTACTCATCGTCTATAAACACAACAAGCACAATAAAAGAGTCCGCACATGATTCGTTGGGTTGTCGTCATTTTTCTCGCTGTGATTGTATTTTCCAGCCTGCTGCCATGGCTGGAAAAGCTCGGTATAGGCCGCCTTCCCGGTGACCTGCGCTTCAAGCTGTTCGGGCGCGTCTTCTCGCTGCCGTTTGCATCGACCATCCTGATCTCGCTGGTAGTGTTTTTGCTGGCGCGTTTCCTTTAGGAAAACAATATGCGCATCCTGCTGGTCGAAGACGATCTGATGGTAGGTGAAGCGGTGCGCAAGGGCTTGCGACAGGACGGTTTCGCCATCGACTGGGTACAAGACGGCAAGGCTGCAGAATTGGCACTGAAGCAGGAAGAGTACGCGCTGGTTTTGCTCGATCTTGGGCTGCCGCAAAAGAACGGCCTGGCGGTGTTGCAGACTCTGCGCGCCGACGGCAACACTATTCCCGTCCTGATCACCACCGCACGCGATGCCGTGGCTGATCGCGTCGCCGGTCTGGACGCCGGCGCCGACGATTATCTGATCAAACCTTACGATCTCGAAGAACTTTCCGCGCGCATGCGTGCCTTATTGCGCAGGCAGTCGGGCCGCGCTGATAGCCTGATTCAAGTGCGCGAAGTGACGCTGAATCCGGCTACGCATGAGGTATTTTTGCAGGGCCAGCCGGTGAATCTGTCGGCCCGTGAATTCGCGTTGCTGCGTGCTTTTCTGGATCGTCCGGGCGTCGTCTTGTCACGCGCGCAACTGGAAGAGAAATTGTACGGATGGGAAGACAGTATCGACAGCAACGCCGTTGAAGTGCACATCCACGCCCTGCGCAAGAAGCTCGGTAGTGACTTCATCAAGAATGTGCGCGGTATCGGCTATCTGGTTCCTAAATAAACGCAATGAATTCGATACGACGACAACTTTTGCTGTGGCTGGCGCTGGGTTTGAGCGGCGGCATTCTGCTGGCCGGCATCGTGCTCTACTTCCAGGCGCGCGATGAGGCCAACGACATCTTCGACTACCAGATGCGCCAGATTGCCGCCTCGTTGCCGCGTCAGGCTTTCGCGCCGATTGCCCCTGGACAGAGTTTGCCCGGCCTCGACGACGAAATCATGATGCAGATCTGGGATAGCACCGGCACCGTCATCTATCACTCGCACTCGCGCAGCGTCATGCCGCAACAGGCGGAGCTCGGCTTTATCGATGTGCCGGGGCCGGGCGGGATGTGGCGTGTCTACAGTGCGCAGATCGGTAGCACCGTGGTGCAGGTGTCGCAGCCGCAAAGCGCTCGAAAGGAAGTTGCGGCGCAGATGGCGGTGAAGACGGTGATGCCTTTACTGCTGCTGTTTCCTTTTCTTGGTGCGCTGATCTGGGTGGCGGTCGGACATGGCCTGGCGCCGGTGCGGCGCGCGGCGGCCGACGTGCAACTGCGCGACATGAATACGCTGACACCGATTGCCGACCAAAGCCTGCCGCAGGAAATCCGTCCTCTGACGCAGGCATTCAACGATTTGCTTGATCGATTGCAGCAGGCCATGCAGGCGCAGCGTGCCTTCGTTGCCGACGCCGCCCACGAGCTGCGCACGCCATTGACGGCCCTGCGTTTGCAGGCACAACTGGCCGAACGCGCCGACAACGACGAAGAGCGTCGTGCGGCTTTCTCCGATCTGAAAAACGGTCTGGAGCGCGCCACGCATCTGGTGCATCAACTGCTGACCTTGGCGCGCCAGGAGCCGGGTGTGCAAGCGCATGTACCGGTCGATCTGGCGGCGTTGCTGCGCAGCGTGGTGTTGGATTTGTCGCCATTGGCGGAACACAAGAACGTCGATCTTGGCATCACGGAAGAAGCGGTCGGCAGCGTCTCCGGCAATGCCGATGCCTTGCGTATTCTGTTCAGCAATCTGCTGTCGAACGCCGTGCAATACAGCCCGTCCGGCGGCACTGTCGATGTCGGCATGCAGGTGCAGGGCGACAAGTTGATGGTCACTATTCAGGACACCGGGCCCGGAATTCCGGAGCAGGATCTGGTGCGTGTCTTCGATCGTTTCTATCGCGCCGACAATGTGCAGTCGACTGTTCTCGGCAGCGGCCTCGGACTCGCCATCGTCAGGCAGATTGCCGATTTACATGATGCGACTGTGTCGTTGCACAATACGGCCAGGGGATTGCAGGCGCAAGTGGTCTTTCAACGCTGCTGAGCTCTCTTGTAACAGTTTGTTTCCTTAAGTCTGTCTTAATTTTCGCGATTTACGCTGCATTCCATCGGGTGAAAGGTCACCCATTCTGCAAGGAGTGCTTCCATGAATCGCCGTACCGTCTTTGTTCGCAATACGCTTGCCATCATGCTGGCCGCTATCGTCGGCGGCAGTTACGTGTACTTCCGTGGCGCCGACATTCCTGGCGCACAAGCTGCCAATATGCCGGTGCAAGCCGCCGCGCCGCTGGCAGCGGCAACGCCTTCGCTGGCGACACCGACTGATTTCTCCGGCATTGTTGAACGCGCCGGTCCGGCCGTGGTGAACATCAGCGTCACCGGCAAGGCGAAGCCCAGTACAGATCAGGCGTCCGCCGACGTTGATCCCAACGATCCATTCTCTGAATTCTTCAAGCGTTTCGGGCCGCAATTTCAGCAGCAACCGCGCGGCCCGCAAATCATGCGCGGCTTGGGTTCGGGCTTCATCATTAATTCGGATGGCCTGATCCTGACTAATGCCCACGTCGTCGATGGCGCGCAGGAAGTGACTGTGAAGCTGACTGACCGCCGCGAGTTCAAAGCCAAGGTATTGGGCGTGGACAAGCAGAGCGACATTGCCGTGATCCGCATTGCAGCCAAGGATTTGCCGACAGTACAGATCGGCAATCCTGCATTGATGAAAGTCGGTGAGCCGGTGCTGGCGATCGGTTCCCCTTATGGCTTCGACAATACGGCAACTGCAGGTATCGTCAGCGCCAAATCGCGCAGCCTGCCGGACGACAACTATGTGCCGTTCATCCAGACAGACGTCGCGGTCAATCCCGGCAACTCCGGTGGACCGTTGTTCAATCTGAAGGGGCAAGTGGTCGGCATCAATTCGCAGATCTATAGCCAGACCGGCGGCTATCAGGGCTTGTCGTTCTCGATTCCTATCGATGTGGCGATGAAGGTGGAGCAGCAACTGGTGCAGCACGGCAAGGTGACGCGCGGTCGTCTCGGTGTGTCGGTGCAGGAAGTGAATCAGGCGCTGGCAGAATCCTTTGGCCTCAAAAAATCCGAAGGCGCGTTGGTGAGTTCGGTTGAGAAGGGTAGTCCCGCCGAGAAAGCGGGCGTACAACCGGGTGACGTGATTTTGCGCTTCAATAATCAACCTATCGATCATTCGGTCGACTTGCCGACACTGGTTGCCGACACGGCGCCAGGCACGACGCAAAAGATGGATGTCATGCGTAACGGTTCGATCAAATCGCTTAGCGTGGTTGTCGGCGAGATGAAGGTGGCGAAGGACGCCTCCGGCAAAAACGGCGCTGAGCAGCAAGGCCGTCTGGGTCTTGCCGTGCGTCCGCTTGACAAGGATGAGCAGCAGCAAATCGGCGTGCATGGCGGGTTGGTGGTGGAAGACGTCAACGGCCCGGCGGCGATTGCCGGTATCCAGAGCGGTGATGTGATTCTGTCGCTCAACGGCAATGCGGTGACCAGTGTCGAGCAGTTGCGCAGTCTGGTGAGTAAGGCCGGCAAGAGCGTTGCCCTGCTGGTGGAACGCGGCGACGATAAGATCTTCGTGCCGGTGTATCTGAACTAAGTGTTAAGCGGTGTTTCTCGTGGTGTCGTAGGTAGGTGCAGCAAGCAAGTGTAGTAAGCAGGTGCAGTAAGCAGGTGTAGTAAATAAGTGAAGTGGGCAGGACGGCCGGACAGATGTTTTGTCCGGCCTTTTTACGTCTTAGTCCCAGCGATGCTTGTCGCCGCTGGCGATGGCGTCCTTGTCGCTGGCGAACATGGCTTCTAGCTCTTCGCGCGCCTGCACAGCCATCGAAACCAGTTGCTGCTGATCCTTGTAGTGCGGATACAGCTTGTTGAGCGTTTCGATATTGTGGGCGCGGAATTTCATCGCCGCGCGATGCGCGCGGTAGGCGCCGAAGTCGAGTTGACGCAGCACTTGTCGTCCCATCTGTAAGGCGCTTTCAAAAGTCTCGCGTTCCAGCACGGTGACGCCGCGATCCATCAGATCGTAAAGGTGCGTGACGTTGCGCGCGCGCGCGGCTATTTTCAGATGCGGAAAAGCGCGTTGCACCGCTTCCACCAGTTTCAGGCTGGCGGGCGCATCGTCGATGGCGATCAGCAGCAGACGTGCCTTGTCGGCGCCGGCAGTGCGCAGCAAATCGATGCGTGTGGCGTCGCCATAGAACACTTTGAAGCCAAACTTGCGCAGCGATTCGATCTGGTCGGGATCATGATCGAGAATCGTCAGGCCGATGCCGTTGGCATGCAACAGGCGACCGACGATCTGGCCGAAGCGGCCGAAACCCGCGATGATGACCGGATTGTCTTGCGGTTCGATTTCGTCCTCGGCGCGTTTTCCTTTGGCCAGCAGACGCGGCAGCAGAACGCGGTCATGCAGAAGAAGCAGCAAAGGCGTGATCACCATCGATAGCGCCACGACGACAACCAGAATCGATGAAATGCGCGGTGTCAGTACCTGCGCCGTGGCGGCAGCGCCGAACACCACAAAAGCGAATTCGCCGCCTTGCGATAACAGGAAGGAGAAAAACACCTGCTGGTCGCGTGGAATGCGGAAGGCCTTGGCCAGGCCGAACAGCACCGCAATTTTGAGAACGAGGAAACCTGCGACGAGACCGAGGATCAACCATGGCTGTTCAAGAAAAATACCAAAGTCGACCGACATGCCGACGGCGATGAAGAACAAGCCGAGCAGCAGACCCTTAAATGGCTCCAGATCGCTTTCCAGTGCGTGGCGATATTCCGAATCGGCCAGCAGCACGCCGGCGAGGAAAGTGCCAAGCGCCATCGACATGCCGACCGATTGCATCAGCAGACATGTGGCGATCACCAGCAACAGCGCGAAGGCGGTGAAAATTTCACGCATGTCGGTCTTGGCGATGATGCGCAAGATAGGGCGGATCAGGAAGCGGCCGCCGAAGATCAGCAACGCGATCACGCCGACGACTTGTCCGGTATGGAGCCAGCCTTGTCCGCTGCCTTGTGCCACGGCGACGCCAAGCAGTGGTACCGCCGCCATCATCGGGATCGCGGCGATATCCTGAAATAGCAAAATTGCAAAACCCGCCGAGCCCGCCGGTGTGGCGCTCAGCTTGCGCTCGCCCAGTGTCGCCAGCGCAATCGCGGTGGATGACAAGGACATGCCGAGCGCACCGATCAGCGCCACGCGCCAGTCGATGCCGCAGGCCAGCGCCGCGCCGAACAGCGCCAGACTGACTAGCGTGACTTGCGCGCCGCCCCAGCCGAATATGCGCTTACGCAGTGACCAGAGGCGTTTCGGATCGAGCTCCAGCCCGATCAGGAACAGCAGTAGCACCACGCCGAATTCTGAAAAGTGCAGGATGTCTTCGACCTGGCTGATCAGACCCAGCCCCCAAGGGCCGATGGCGATGCCGGCGAGCAGGTAGCCGAGCACGGCGCCCAGTCCCAGCTTCTTGGCAATCGGTACGGCGATGACCGCCGCCAGCAGGTAGATCAGCGGATTGAGCAGTTGTTGTTCCATGGTGTCGTCGTATCGTTGATCTTGATCGGTAGTCTTATGGTGTTGATGTTGATGTCTCGGTAGCCGGCCAGTCTGGATAACTGTCAAGCCGGGCGCGGTAATTGGCGGCGTGCATGATCAGCGCTTCCTTGCTCAGATGATGTGCGCCATGCAGGATGTTCGGTGTCTGCCAGCGCATACCGCACAAGCGCGCGGTTTGCTGATAAGGCGGCAGGAAATCACTGAACGGATGGCCGTGGCGGCCGCCGGCCTGGTAAGCGTCGGCGTCGCCGCCTGTGGTCGCGACCAGCCAGAAGTCTTTGCCATGCAGAGCATCGCCGCCGGGGCCGAAAGCCCATCCGCGTTGCAGTACCAGATCGATCCATTCTTTCTGTAGCGCGGGCATGCTGTACCAATGAATCGGATGATGCAGCACGACCAGATCGGCCTCGTGCAATTGCGCCTGTTCGTACTCGACATCGATATGGAAATCGGGATAGCACTCATACAAATCATGGACGCGCACCTGCGGCAGACTGCGGGCTGCTTCAATCATGGTGCGGTTGGTGTAGGAATGTTCACCACCCGGGTGCGCGTAGAGGATAAGAATGCGTGAAGTGGTCATGTAGGAGCATGCCTGAAGATGAAAGAAGTCAGGAGAGATTGGAACATATATTGCTCATCTGCTGTCTGGATTAATAAGAGCAACACGACTGCAACCGCGAGGGAGGCAAAACACAGCGCCGCTCGCTGCACAACGCGGGTATCAGGAAGATGACGCCAGATGCCCAAAACAAATCAATGCGCTTATACTTTGGCAATCCTGTTCGCGGGCGTTGCACCTGGTTACCGCCATTGATTTCAACCCTACATAACCGCCATGTCCGATATTAGCGATTCCGAAGCCAATCAATCCAGTTCTCCACCACCGCCACGCCAAGGCCAGGCTCAGCCTGGTGTTGATTCCACGTCTCAGGCTGCGCCTCAGGCGGGCGCGCAAACCGGCTCGCAAGCTTCGCCGCAGCAGCCTCAGTCGTCGCAACCGCCGCATTACCCGTCATTTTCGCCGCCTCCTCTGGAAACACCCTGGGCGCAAACCTGGAAGCTGCTGGCCGCGCGTTTCAAGGCAATGTCGGACAAGGCTGGTCGCCGCATCATGCAGCGCACGCTCAAGATCGGCATCTCGGCACGTATCTTCCACCCGGAAACCGGCGCCAAGGGCTTGCGCGGCAAGACCCTGCAATATCTTGAAGAGTCCATCGCACAATGGGTGATGTCGCGTGATGTGCTGGTATTCATGATCCCCACCGTCAATACCAACGGCCTGGTTCATCCCAGCAATATTCGTCTGCGCGACTACGCCAAGCATCTGGACGGTCTGGTGCTGCAAGGCGGTGCCGACGTCTCGCCGCAAAGCTATGCGCAGGCTGCGACCAAGCCGGAATGGAACGGCGATCGCGTGCGCGACATGTACGAGCTTGAGCTGTTGCATGAATTCATCGAGGCCGGCAAGCCGGTGCTCGGCATCTGCCGTGGTTGCCAACTGATCAATGTCGCCTTCGGCGGCACGCTGTATCAGGACATCGCGACGGATGTGCCGACCGCCATTGCGCACGTCAACGATTTGTACGACAGCAATTATCACGAACTGAGCTTTCCAGCCGGATCGACGCTGGCGTCGCTGGTGAATACACAGAGCGCCGTGGTGAATTCTATCCACCATCAGGCAGTCAAGGATCTGGGACGCGATCTGTCGGTGGAAGCGGTTTCCGGCAACGACAACATCGTCGAGGCGATTCGCTACCGCAAGGCGCCGTTTGTCATGGGTTTGCAATGGCATCCTGAGTTCCATCGCGCCGGTGGCCCCGAATTGCTCGATTGCATGCCTATTCTCGACAGCTTTTTACGGACGGCGCGTGAAACACGCTTCTGACGTTAATAATGTTGATTGAATTGAATGTTTTGCCGCTTGAGAAACTTATATAGAGAGAAGCTATCAAAGAGCCTGCATTGCTGAGTTTTTACCAGTGTTGCGTATAAAACCGCAAACCGGGCAGTGTGCAATGTCGTCAAACCGGCGAGTTGTCCCTGACGCGATGCTCAGGATCACGCTTCATTGATGGTCGATTGTTGGATTTGAGACCGTTGAGGCGGCCATCTGCAAGGTTTTGCACTACTTGAGCATTTAATAAAAGGAGAATTTCCCCATGACAAAATCCGCCTACAAAACAGTGAGAAACGATATGAAAACTCTGGTCAAAGATGCGCAAGAATTATTCCGTGAAGCTGCAACTGCCACCGGCGACAAAGCCGATGAGTTGCGCAGCAAAGGCTTGACCATGCTGGAAGCCGCTGTTGAGGCCGCCCAGAATGCGCAAGCCGTCGCCATCGAAAAGGGCAAGGAAGTCGCCGCCCGCACTGACGACTACGTCCATGAAAATCCATGGCGTGCCGTAGCGATCTCTGCCGGTGTTGGTTTGCTGGTCGGCCTGGTCATCGGTCGCAGCAAATAAACGCAGCGCCGACCGGGACTGACATGGATCACAAACAAGAGCACGCCGCGCCGGCCAATCCCGGATTGACGGCCGGATTGCTGGGTATCGCCAGGAATCTTCTGGGTCTGATTATCAACCGCATCGAACTGGCTTCTCTGGAGCTGTCTGAAATCGGCGGCAATCTGATCAAGTTCCTGACGCTGTTTACGCTTGCGGCAATCGCATTGTGGTTCGCGGTCGCGTTCTGGACGGCGCTGGCGGTCTACCTCGCATGGGATTCGTGGGGCTGGAAGGTACTCATCGCGTTCGGCGTTTTTTTCACCGTGGTGACGGCCGCCATCATCGGTTACGCGTACACCATTTTGCGTCAGGGTAAGTTGTCCTTGCCAGCAACAATGGCGGAGCTGCGCAAAGACCGCGACGCGTTGCTATAAGGGGAAATCATGGCGCAAAACGACTGGAAACCCGATGTCCCCCTGGAGGAGCGCAAACGTAGATTGCTTGCTGAAGGCGCGCTGTTCCGTATTGGTATTTTGGAGGGGCGCGGTCACGTGCGCGCCAATCTGAATGCCGAGTCGCTGGCCAAAGGTGCAATGAATCGCATCGTCGGCGCGGTGTCATCGACATTCAGCGGTGCGTTCTCCGGCAAAGGCGGCGGCAATCTGCAATCGCTGTCGCCGTTGCTGATCGGAGGCATTTCGCTGCTGTCGAAGCGCTACCTGCGCAAGCCGTTGTTGTACGGCACCGTCATCAGCGCAGGTGCGGCGTTCGCTTACTATCTGACGCGCCGGCAAGACAGGGCGCGCGGTGCGGAAAGTCTGTCCGAGGGCGAGGAAATTTCTACCCCCGACGGCGAATAAAAATTTCAATTCCAGAATTTCAATCCGGACGTTCAAGTGCGCTGAATAACATGTCGCACGATGATGGCCGTCTGTGGTTGCTATCAATACTATAAAGAACAAGAAGGAAGCAAATATGCGTAAATTAACTATCGGTGCACTGGCCTTGACTCTGGCCGCAGCAGGTTGTGCGGACATGTCGGCAACGCAGCGTGGCACGGCAACAGGAGCCGGTGTGGGCGCCGGTCTTGGCGGTATCCTCGGTGCAGCAACGGGAGGTGGCGGTGGCGGTCGTACTGCTGCAGGTGCTGCAATCGGTGCCGGCCTGGGTGCTGTGATCGGCAACGTCTGGTCGACGCGCATGGAAAATCAGAAACGCGCCATGGAGCAGGCAACGCAAGGCACAGGCGTGCAAGTTACGCAGACACAGGACAATCGTCTCAAGCTGGAAATCCCTAGCGATATCTCTTTCAACACCGGTCGCGCCGATATCCAGCCAAACTTCCGTGCGGTGCTGGATAAGTTTGCTGCTACGTTGAACGAGAATCCGGCAACAAATGTGACCATCATCGGCCATACGGACAGTACCGGCAGCGATGCCATCAACAATCCGCTGTCGATGGAGCGTGCCGCCCGCACGCGTGATTACCTGACAGCGCGCGGTGTTTCGCCGGGACGTTTCAACATTGACGGCCGTGGTTCGCATGAGCCGCTGGTAGCGAATACCACGGAGGCGAACCGTGCCCGTAATCGTCGCGTAGAAATCTTCGTCGCTGAGCCGCAACAACGTTGATCTGGCTTGGTGGCTGATTGGTAGTCAATACATTCAGCGATCAATCCAGCCAATAAAAAAGCCCCGCAA
>NZ_JAQQFR010000005.1:0-383751 GCF_046025915.1 Herbaspirillum rhizosphaerae
GGTGTAATTGCCCTGCACGATGAAGTGGCCACCTACGCCAAGGAAACGGCACAGTTGCGCCAGTCGCTCCCTGGTACTCGGGGCGCCTGGGATAAAGTCGCTTTTTTGACGGCCTTCAAGATGAGCTTGTCATAAAAAGTAGGGTAAGTTTTTCTGAAGACAATAAGGGAAAGGTCCCTCGAGTTTAATATTCACTACTTTGGGATTTTTGTACAACTGCTCCTAGCCGATTCCGGCTGTCCTGTGGGCTCAATTTGTTGAGCGTGCTAACGACAAACTGAATGGAAGCTAACAAGCATTACTTGCTTAACAACAAATTGCTCGAATAGAATAAGTTCCAAGAAACGCTGGGTGTTGCTTCAAATAATCAGAATAAGATTGTTTCTCAAGCGCCAGTTTGCAGCATAGATTGCTCTTACATGGGGTGCGAATGTTCACTACGCAAACGCTGGCTCGTCGTCTGCTCAACACAATGTTGCCGTGGTACTTGTTGTTGGTGGTAAGCATGACCATGCTGCAGATGGGGATCCAATATGTCTCGATCAGTAAAGCTATCGCAGAAGACTTGGCATCCCTGGTGCGCACAATCGAACCCAGTGTCACGCAAGCCTTGTGGGAACTCGACTCCGCACGCCTTTCAAGTATTGTCAGCGGAGTGCGTCAAAATGCTATCGTCACCGGCGCCCGGATAAGCAACTCGGCTGACATTGAGGTTGTCGGTGATGGCGATCGTCCCGCAGTGGCGGATACCGAAGAAACCCATCCAACGTCCCAATATCAGGAGGTGGCAGTTCCGCTACGCCATATGGAGCGCGACAATAGACAGCTTCAAATTGGCAAACTTAGCCTGTATACCAATCGCACCGTATTATGGGACCGCATCAAATACAGCTTCTTTAACGTTTTGCTCACCTCAGTGCTTACCAGCACGTTCTTGTGGATACTATTTTACTGGGCCATCAGCTACCGGTTATCAGACAGCGTGACTGAAGTGGCGCACGCGATCGCACGGTGGCGTGCCAATCAGAGCGTGACGGAAGCCGAGAGAATAGTCTATCCGTATCGAGACGAACTGGGCCAGCTTGTGAAGGCTCTGAACCTCAGTCACTTCGAGCTCTACAAATCGATGCAGCAACTCAAGGAAATGAACCATAACCTTGAGAAAATGGTCGCAGAGCGCACTGCCGAGCTTCAGCAGGCCAAGGATGTCGCGGAGGCTGCTAATTTGGCAAAAGGACAATTCCTAGCCAACATGAGCCATGAAATCCGCACACCGATGAGTGCGATTCTGGGGATGCTTTATCTCGCCCTAAAAACGGAATTGTCGTCGGCACAACAAAACTACCTGAGCAAAGCTCGGACAGCGGCGCTGTCCATGCTCGCACTCATCAACGATATTCTTGATTTCGCAAAGATTGAGGCGGGAAAACTTGAGATCGAAAAAATTTCATTCTCGTTTGACTCCGTACTGGCACAACTCACCGATGCAATTTCCTATCAGGCCGAACAGAAAGGTGTTGAGTTTCTCATCCGCTATGATCCGACTATGCCGAATACGCTGGTTGGTGATCCTCTGCGCTTGGGACAGGTTCTGCTGAACTTGTGCGGAAATGCGATCAAGTTCACCGAGCAAGGCGAGGTTGAATTGCGGTTTCGTTCGGTCTCGCAGGAGAACAGTCATATCACTATAGAAATGTTGGTGCGCGATACTGGTATCGGAATGTCCGAGCCAGTCCAGCAAGTTTTGTTTGAAAAATTTACTCAGGCTGACCAAAGCACGACACGTCGTTTTGGCGGCACCGGACTGGGGTTGGCCATCAGTAAAGAGTTGGTCGAATTGATGGGCGGACGTATCTGGCTGGCGCAGTCCGAACCTGGGCGTGGTACCACCATATGCGTTGAACTGACGTTTGCATTGACAAAATCTGGACAGCTGACTGAGCTAGCCTTGATTGATCAGGTAGGTCCGATGCTGAAAGGACTCAGGGTGCTCGTCGTTGACGACAGCGTACCGGCGCGCGAAATCATGACGGAGATGCTGCGTTTCCTGCACCTCGACGTCGAGGTGGCCGTGAGCGGAGAACAGGCATTGGACATGCTCTCGGCGGCGAATCAGGCTTTTGACCTCGTCCTCATTGACTGGCGTATGCCTGGAATGAACGGTGAT
This sequence comes from Herbaspirillum rhizosphaerae, assembly GCF_046025915.1. Lineage (GTDB taxonomy): Bacteria > Pseudomonadota > Gammaproteobacteria > Burkholderiales > Burkholderiaceae_D > Herbaspirillum > Herbaspirillum rhizosphaerae_A. Next base: position 2,168 of record NZ_JAQQFR010000005.1, read on the forward strand.
GAAGTCACCCGGTTGCTGCGCCGTGACAGTCGCCTTGCATCCACACCGAAAGTGATCATGGTGACTGCGTATGGCCGCGAAGATGTGTTCCAGCTGGCCCAGCAAGCGGGGGTAGACGGCTTTCTCATCAAGCCGGTCTCGCCCTCGACTTTGCTTGACGCCATACTATCGGTGCTTGGTCGCAAGCGCATTTTTGAAAATGAAGAGCAACAACGCTCGCGTCGTCGGACAATATCATACGGTCTCGCGGGTGCGCATCTGCTCTTGGTTGAAGACAATGATATTAACCGCGAATTCGCCTGCGAGTTGTTGCGCGGCGAGGGAATGCAGATTGACGAAGCGGTCAATGGCGAAGAAGCCGTCGATATGGTGCGTCAAAAACAATACGATGTTGTATTGATGGATATCCAGATGCCTGTGATGGACGGACTTGAAGCTGTGCGTCGAATCCGCGCATTGGCCTCTTCGGAGGCCGACGGTCGACGTTTTATTGATTTACCCGTCATTGCCATGACCGCCCTGGCAATGGCGCATGATGTGGAGCAGAGCCATGCTGCGGGCATGAATGACCATGTGACTAAGCCTATCGAGCCGGATCGGCTGATCGCCACGCTGGCACGCTGGATCAGATTTCCTGCTAAGCGAAGTGATGCCGACAGGCTGCTTGCGATGGCACCGGCGCAGATTCCGTGTCCTGCAGATTTACTCGATCTGGCCAGTCTTGATGCACAGGCAGGCATTCGTCGTATGGGCGGTAAAGCGGATGCGTATCGTAAGCAATTGCAGCGGTTTCGAGAAAGTTACGGAGATGCAGGTCTTCAGCTAAGCGCCATGCTATCGGCAGGGGATCATGCAAACGCACAGCGTTTTTGTCATACCTTGATCGGCGTGACCGGCAATATCGGTGCCATGTCCTTGCATGCTCAGTTGGTAACGATAAATAGCCGGCTCAAGGATGGGGAGGCACCCATCGATGACGAAATCACATTAATGCGTAACCTGCTCAGCAGCTTGACGGTGGAGATCGATAGCATCGCCCGCACTGCCGCGGCGGCGCCGGATACGTCCAGCGCAAGCTTGTCACAGGCATCTTTGATCGCACTCATCGAAGAACTGGAAACGGCGCTTGAATATGATCTTGGAAGAGCCGAATCATTACTGGCGGAGTTGCACGCCGGCTCGGTCGGGACGCGGGTTGCCGCAGCAATTAACGAAATAGCGGTATGCGCTGACGCATTTGACACAAGCAAGGCGGTTCGGCTGGTCATCGCATTGCGCCAGCGTCTGTTGGCAGAGACACAATGATGCTCTCTTTAGTTTGTAGGAATCCCCCAAGGGAATACGCACAACAATGGATTTGGAACCGCACATGAGCCGATCAAACCAGCATCGCCCCCGTATTCTGATCGTCGATGATGTTCGGGAAAACTTGCATCTTCTGATGAATATTTTGAAGGTGAATCACACCATGATGGCAGCAACATCGGGGGAAAAGGCTATTGAAATTGCACGCCGGATACCCCAGCCGGAATTGATTTTGCTCGATATTAAGATGCCGGGCATGGACGGCTACTCGGTATTGTCAACGCTGAAGTCGGATCCTGCGACAGCCCATATCCCGGTCATCTTTATAAGTGCTCTGAGCGATGCCGCCGATATTGCAGGAGGTCTGGAACTTGGTGTCGCCGACTACATCACCAAGCCTGTAGATCCTGAAATGCTACTGTTGCGCGTCAACACCCAGCTCACTCTTCAACGCTACAGGGAAGGACCGGCCTTGTTTGACAACGGGCCCGACGTCGACCCCGCACCTGTGCCAAGCGTCCTGCTGGTTGACGACGTCCCCGCAAACGTACACGGCCTTCTCGAGGTGTTACGGGATGACTATCGCGTCGTTGTCGCGAGTTCCGGCATGAAGGCGCTCGATATTGTGCAGAGCGAGTCACCACCGGATTTAATTTTGCTCGACATTCTGATGCCGGGGCTGGGAGGGTATGAGGTTTGTGAGCATATCAAGTCGTTGCCGGAGCGCAGCCGGATTCCTATCATATTTGTCACGGTGGCCGACTCTAAAGAGGACAAACTCAAGGCTTTTCAACTCGGAGCAGCTGATTACATTACCAAGCCTTTTGATGTAGATGAGGTACGCGCACGCGTGCGTATGCATCTCGAATTAGGCCGCTTGCGCCGTTATCTTGAACGGCTAGTCGGGCAGCGTACGGCGATGCTTCAGAAGAGTGAGGACAAATATCGCGTCTTGGCTGACTACTCACCCAACTGGGAGTACTGGCTTGCCCCCGATGGTAGTTATCTCTATGTTTCGCCCGCCTGCGTCGAGATCTCAGGGTATGTCCCCGAAGATTTTTTCAGCGAGCCTGGATTGATGGAGAAAATCATAGCGCCGGCAGATTTGCCAGCCTGGGCTGAATTCGGTCCAAACTGCGGTAAAGAAGCGTTTATGCCGCTGGCCTTGCGTATTCGTCACCGCGATGGTGGTGAGCGCTGGATCGAGCACACCGCAAAGCAGGTGATAAACGACGAAGGGCAACTGTTGGGTTGGCGCGGCTCTTATGCGAATATCACGCAACGGCGCCAGGCTGAACAGCGGCTCGATTTCTTCACGCATCGCGATCCTTTGACTGGCTTGTCGAATCGGGCCTTGTTTGCGGAGCTGTTGCTCCATGCCTCCAAACAAGCTGAACACACTCAATCCGAGTTTGCGCTGTTGTTCATCAATCTTGATAATTTTAAGACCATCAATGAAAGTCTAGGACATCGTGCGGGCGACCGTTTGCTAGTCGAGGTCGCAACGCGCTTGCGTGATTTCCTGCCCGGCATCGATGCGATTGCCCGAGTAGGTGGCGATGAGTTCAACGTGATACTGGAGTTGGAGGAAAATGGACCCGGTGTCGATCTGCTTGGCCAGCGCATCATCGATATTCTGTCCAGTCCGTATCAACTCGATGGCAATAGCGCCTATGTGGGCGCGTCGATCGGGATTGCTCTCTATCCGACTGACGGACTGGACGTGGAGACTCTGCAGAGCAACGCCGATGCCGCCTTGCACCAGGCAAAAGCAATGGGACATGGCAGCCTGCGCTTCTTCTCCCCGGAAATGAGCCGCCGGGCCAAGGAGCGACTGGCGCTGGAAGCGGATTTGCGCGGTGCGCTGGAGCGCGGCGAGTTTTCCCTCAGCTACCAGCCGCAGGTCGATCTGCGCAGTAGTGAACTGGTCGGGCTGGAAGCGCTGATCCGCTGGACTCATCCGGTACGCGGCAATGTCCCCCCAAGCGTCTTTATCCCGCTTGCCGAAGAATGTGGCCTGATTGTTGAGTTGGGCGACTGGATTTTGCAAACGGCCTGTCGCCAGATTCGGCGCTGGACCGACGCTGGATTGGCGCCGCGCCACACGGCGGTAAATATCTCAGCCGTACAGTTGAGTCGCGGACGCCTGCTCGACTCGGTAACGTCGACGTTGGAGAAGACGGGCGTGGCGCCAGAACAGCTGGAGCTTGAAATCACGGAGAGCTTTGTGATGCTCGAACGCGAACTGTCATTTCAGTCCTTAGCAGACCTACGGGCACTCGGAGTAAGTCTGTCGATCGACGATTTCGGCACCGGCTATTCCTCGCTCTCCTATCTTCAACAGCTCAAGGTACACAAGCTGAAAATCGACATGTCTTTCGTACGCGACATGATGAAAAATAGCAGCAACGCAGGTATCGTTAAGGCCGTCATTGCGCTAGGGAAAAGCCTCGGACTGGAAGTAATTGCCGAAGGGGTTGAGGATAGCGACCAGGCACATTATTTACGCGACCTGGGCTGTGACGTCATGCAAGGCTATCTTGTCAGCAAGCCGCTCCCGGACGACGAAATCAGCAAGTTCCTCGCCGATTTCAGTAAGCGGAAACCTATTTTTTAACCGAGGCATCTTGACGGCCGATGAGACTGGACCGCAGTTCCGTCACAGCGCCAGATTTGCTAAGAAGATCGATGATGGCATCCATTTCTTTTACTGAAATCGGTCCATCTCGCCTGACTAGATTTGACAGGTCCACACGCGAATCAAATTTCTCGCTTACGATGATCTCTCCCTGTATTTTGGGGTCTGCGAGATATTTGGCGATGATGACTTCAGGAACGATGCCGACATCGGCGCGACCGGCCATGACGAATTGGACCACCGCCTTATTGGTGGCGACAAGATAGGCATTGAAGTTGCTCTTGATATAGTTTTCATCAGAATTATTGTTGAATATCCGGTAGTGGTAGCCCCGTACTCCTACAATACTTTTTTTCGTCAGGTTATCAAAAACTTTGGTACCGCCGAAACGATTGTGGCGTTTCGAAAAATAGACATCGCCGCTGAATAAAATGGTCTTCGTCGGCAGCAGTCCGAGCGCCGGATTGGTCCACGCGGTCGTCCGTAGTGGATACACATCTGCTTCTTTTTCCATAAAAACGGTGTCGAGACGCAATCGGGGATAGACGTTCAATTCGAAATGAAATTTGCTTTGAACGTCGTTCATTTTGCGTATGAAATCAGCAATTGCGCCTTTGGGTTCCCCCGTATCGTCCAGATACACAATTTGATCCCAAGGCTCGGTCGCAACGCGGACTTTGATTTGAGCCAGGGCGATCCCAGCAGTTGAGATGCACAGCAGGAACATCGCTGATCTCAAAAATGCGCCAGTTTTATATACACTCACGTAGGTTCCATCGAGAAAAAATTGGTAAGAGAAATGGAAGGCTCTCGTTGTGAGAACATCTTCCCACCGCCTGCCACCGTGAGTCAGCCTACGCTAGGTAGATTTATCTTGCACCATACTAGTACCCACAATCTATTGGCGTATTTTTGACGTCATTTGCTACATAAATATTTCTTCACCAGGTTCGTTTTTGGCCGCGACTGTGTAAAAACGTAGAAAATTTTAACTCATCGAAAAATCGACCTCTCTGATCAAGCTGTATTCAATTTTCTCGACATCGGGAAGGGCCTCCCTACACACGAATTTTCCGCTGTTTTACGTTTTTACACAAAATTATGTACAGACTCCGTTGACGAAATTTAAAGATAGCTGGCTGTCCGGTTAAGGCAGTCAGCGCGGTTAGCCTCACCTCAGGCTAGGCGGCGGAGTCATTTGCACCGAATCCCGGCGAATTCAGTCGTTCTTCGACGTCTTCCGAGAAGTCCATCACCAATTGAATTGGATTTTCATGAGGGAGATGGTCATTCCACATCATCTCATCAATTTTCAAGTGAACAGCATCACCCACCATCTGTTGTCGTCGGTTTGTCAGCGACAACAACATTTGCGGCCGAGTTGCGTCATCTATGTCGACCCATAAAGTCGTTTGCCGCCCATCTTTTCTACTCACACGTAACGCGTGATTTACCCAATAAGATAAGCCAGTCTTAGGATCTTGCCTATACTCAGCGCGTGCTGCATCGGAAAGTTGAGCTACGAGAAGTTCACGCGCAGATTTAGGCCTTGTGAGTGTTACTCCTCGATGGATATGCGTTTATGCGGCAACATTAGTGCGGATACTCACAAACTTCGCAAATGCGGCAGATCGCGCCAGCTGGTCGTCGTCCCAATCACGTGGACAGAGATGTCTGGAGAAATAGTGCTCGGAGCTGCTCCACTGTGCGTCTCTGCTCTGAGAGCGCGCTAAATTGCAAGTGGAAACCCAGAGGTGGTATGCTTTCTTTGCTATATGACCATAAAATTGAGAATTGCTATGGTCATATAACATTTTGAGTTCCGAATGAAATTGCTCCAGCCGCGCTCATTGTTCGCTTTGACAGGCGTCTCGATCATCGCTGCATTGGCAGGCGCTGCCACGGCGAAACCAGCGCAATTCAGGATACTGCCATCCGCCTTATGGCCAGCTCCGGAACCGAAATAGCGGATCGCAAGCACATCGCTGTTGTAGTTCGTCGTGTTCTCTATTGGCACAGTGAGAGCGATTGTCTGGTCGCCGAGTCTGGCGTTATCTAGTCCAGAAACACCGGGTTGAAGCAATTTTGTGTCCAGCGAAGGGAAATCTGTAAATGCCGGATGATCGTAAGGCACAAAGTTAGCCTGCCGGATCGCGCGGCTCAAGACGTCGAGTGTGTAACGTCCATTGTCTTGCATGAGTGCGCCATCGCTGACGGCGACATAGCTGGATTTGGCCGCGTTGAGCAAAGCCAGTGATGCAAGAGCTACAGCCATGCCAAGCGCCATGGCAATCATGAGTTCGATCAGGCTCAAACCAGTTTGTCGACCTTGGCGCATTCAGATAGCGACAGCGATAGCAATGTGCGGAGAGGGTTCTTTAGCTACAGAGGTAGCGCTGGTTGAGACGGGTTCTCTTGCCGACCAGCCGATCTTGATGACGATCGCGGCATTGGCTGCGTGATCGCAAGACCATTGCAGTCTGTTCGCCGTTGCGGGATTGCTGTCGTGGCAAACGACGGCTCTTGCCTGCGGAAGTGCTTGCTGCAATTGCAGTTGCCATCGCTGTACTTCTGCCGTCGCCATGGTGGCGCCGTCGCAGATGTGCTGCATGCAGGCGAGAGAAGAGGGGGTATTGTTTGCCATCGCATCAGCCTGATAAGAAAACAGATACGGGCTGCCGGGCAATCTGGCCAACTCAGGATCAGTGCGCATGAGGTCTGCCAAGGTGACAGCCAGTTGTGTCGCCGTGGTTTGAAATCCGCTTTGCTGTGTCATGCGCAAGGCGCGCAATTGCATCGCGGCGACACCGCTTGCGCCTAGCGCCAGGATCGCGACGGCGACCAATACTTCGATGAGGGTAAAACCGCTTTCCCGCGATTGAGCGCTGGACTTGTTCACATGGAGGCGCATGGCGAGGTCATGTAAAAAGCCAAGATTGTGAGGGAGTTTCGACGGCAAACAAGCTGAAACTGCGCCCTACGATAGCCGCAGCACGCAATATCTGCGTTACCTAAAATCTTTTGCCAGGTTCTCGTGAAGATATTTCGCCTTCAATATCGATATTGAAGGCGAAGATGTGAAAGAAAGGTGGAGGAGGAGCGGCGGCATGCCAGTACCGCGCGCGCATTCAGAAAGATGAATGCGGTTCCTTCAAAAACGCGGTCTCTTCCGTGGTGGGCGGGCGTCCGAGAATGGCATTGCGATGTGGAAAACGACCGAAGCGTTCAATGATGGCGTGATGCTGGTCTGCAAACTTCAGGTAGTTGTCCACGCTTGCCTTGCAGGCCGGATCGTCCTTGACGCTTTGCTTGGCCAGTGCGCGAAACAGTTGCACGGAATATTCCTGATCATCGAGATCTTCGGAGTGTTCCAGCGGCAGGTAAAAGAAGACTCGCTGCAGCGGTGACAATTGCTGGTCGAAACCCTGTGCCAGACCGAGATGGCAACATTGCTGCGCCAGCGCATCGAAGGCAAACGCCTTGGCCGTATCGCGATACATATTGCGGGAGAACTGATCCAGCAGCAGGATCAGCGCCAGCATGCCTTGTGGCGTGTCGGCCCAGTCGTCGCGCTGGTTGCCGGCGGCGGCCAGCAGATCGGTTTCAAAGCGCGATTTGATATCTTGATCGACGGTGGCATCCTTGCCCCACCACAGTGCCGATTGACGACCGGCGACGGTGGCAATAGCGGCATCCGTACCACTACCGTCGGCACCGAACCAGAACGCCAGGATGGCGCTGATATTTTCCGGCGTACTCATTCTGCCAGCACGCGGATACGCACGTCGCCCAGCGCCACGGTCTGGCCGGCGGTGATCTTGCAGGTCTTGCGCAGCTCCTGTCTGCCGTCGACCTTGACGTTGCCGTCGGCGACGATAGCTTTGCCGGCGCCGCCGCTGTCGCACAGTCCGACAAGCTTCAGCAACTGGTTCAGTTCGACGTAGGGGCCTTGCAGTTGGAATTCCAGGTGTTGCATATCAACCTTAATAGATGCTTCAAAGACGCTTCAACAATGCTTCAATAAAGTACTTCAATAAAAATCAAACGAGTGTCTTCTCGGCCTTGTGCAGCCACACGGCGAGGTTGTTCAGCAGGTCTTCCTGGCTGAAAGAGCAGCTTTCTTCGGTGAACAGGCTGCCTGCTTCCAGGCGGCCGAGCAGGTCTTCTGCGACTTCTTCATAGCGTGGCGGCAGGCGCTTGAGCAAATCGCTTTGCGCGCGCCAGGCGGTGCAGAAGGCGGCAACATTGATGTCGCCGTCGCGCAGGGAGTTGAGTGCGTCGTGCAGGGTTTGGATGCTGGCGTTGCTCATGGCGAAGGTAAGATCAAGAGTGTAAGGCAGAGGCGACGAACAAGCCGATGACGCAGGCATAGCCGACGATCCAGGACAGCGAGCGCAAGCTCGGCAAGTCGTTCAGATAAAGCGCCGTGTAGACCAGACGTGCCGCGATGAACGCCATCGCCAGGCCGTCGATCCATGTTTGTGCAGCGCCGGTTTGCTGCGCCACCAGCACGGCGGCGGCAAAGAAGGGCAGTGCTTCAAAATGATTGCGGTGCGCATAATCGGCGCGGCGGCGCAGGCCGGTTTGTTTGTCCAGCCACGCGCGCGGTTCGGAATTGTCAAAATCCCTTTTGCCATATTTAGCGACTGCAATCGTCAGGATCGGCAGCAAGCCTGCGATCAAAATACACCAGTAGGAAATATGCACGAATGTCCTCGTTTAAAGTGTCTTGGCTTCAAAAGTATTGCAGGCGCTGACCTTGCCTTGCGTGATGCCGCGCTTGAACCAGTTCACGCGTTGCGCCGAGGTGCCATGCGTGAAAGAGTCCGGCACCACTTCGCCGCGCGCCTGACGTTGCAGCGCATCGTCGCCGATGGCCGACGCCGCGTTGAGGGCGCCTTCGATGTCGCCTTGTTCGATGATGTGACGCGCCTCATTGGCGTGATTGGCCCAGACGCCGGCAAAACAATCGGCTTGCAATTCCAGTCGCACCGAAAGCGCATTCGACTGTTTCTCTGACATGTTGCGGCGAGCCTTGTCGACCTTCCCGGAGATGCCCAGCAGATTTTGCACGTGATGTCCGACTTCATGCGCGATCACATACGCTTGCGCAAAATTGCCGGTCACGTTGAAACGCTGCTGCATCAACTTGTAGAAGCTCAGGTCGATATAGACTTTTTGATCACCGGGGCAATAGAACGGGCCGGTGGCGGTCTGGCCGGTGCCGCAGGCGGTTGGCGTGCTGCCGGAGAACAGCACCAGTTTCGGACGAACGTAGGTCGCGCCTCCGGCCTTGAAGATTTCACCCCAGGTGTCTTCGGTATCGGCCAGCACGGTCGATACGAAGCGCGCCATCTGGTCATCCGGCGGCGGCTTGTGGGCAGGCGCGGAATGCTGCACCGGTGCAATCTGGCCACCGCCGCCGCTCAGCATGTTGATGACGGTCAGTGGATTGATGCCGAGAAAGTAGGACGCCACCAGCGCCACGGCGATGCCGCCCAGTCCGATCGAACGGCCGCCGAAGGAGAAACCACCACCTCCGCCACCGCCATCTTCGCCACGGCGGTCTTCAACGTTGTCGCTTTCGCGATTGCCTTCCCATTTCATGATTGATTCCTTGATTGCTGCTGATGTGCTGCCGAGTTACTGCTGAATTCGTCGTTTAAGCGAGATTGTAATGGACTCGTGCCCGGCGAGATGGTTTCCGCGTGCCCATATCGCCGCAAACAGGAAAAGAATGAATTTCTGCGGAGAAATGCGGTCATCAAGATAAGTGCGGCAGGATGCGGCAGCATGGCACGGTGATGTGCTGCAAAGGTTTTCACAATCGCAACTTCTGTGGGAATATCTCAATGCGCTCATTGCGCTCAGTGCCTGGTACGCAGCGTTTGGCACGCAGCGTTCTGTATTTTGCGTTGTTATAGCATCCTCGTTTGCATCGTTCTTTGCACCATAAGCAGCATGACTGCCTGCGCCATACATCTCATCTGTTGATGTTGTAGTGTTGTCATGCAGATAACAGCAATTTCGAACGGGAGACTCTCATGATCTTATGGCTCGTTGTTTTCGTAGCAGGCGCCCTTGCATTGATGATGATGCGTGTCGGCGCATGGACCTGGCTGGTGGCTGAACTGGCCTGGATATGGGTAGGCGGCGTCACCGATCAGGCCAACGCCATCGTCTGCATATTACTGGCGATCATTTTGTGCGTGCCGACACTGCTCATCGCCATCAAGTCGGTGCGGCAGACGCTGATCACGCGCCCGGCACTGGACGTCTTCCGCAAGATATTGCCGAGCATGTCCGATACCGAACGCGACGCCATTGAGGCCGGTACCGTCTGGTGGGATGCCGATCTGTTTTCCGGCAAGCCCGACTGGAACAAGCTCATGCAATTGCCACCGCCGACATTGACGGCGGAAGAGCAATCTTTTCTCGACAACGAAGTCACGCAACTCTGCGCCATGGTCAACGACTGGGACACCACGGTTGCCTGGCAGGATCTGCAGCCGGAGGCGTGGCAATTCGTCAAGGACAAGGGCTTCCTCGGCATGATCATTCCGAAGCAATACGGCGGCAAACAATTCTCCGCTTACATGCACTCGCAAGTGATCATGAAGCTGTCCTCGCGTTGTTCGGTTGCGGCGATTTCGGTGATGGTGCCCAACTCACTGGGACCGGCGGAATTGCTGCTCCACTACGGCACCGAAGAGCAAAAGAATCACTACCTCCCACGCCTGGCGCGTGGCGAAGAAATTCCCTGCTTCGCCTTGACCAGCCCTTACGCCGGTTCTGATGCGGCAGCGATTCCCGATGTCGGCGTCGTCTGCAAGGGCATGCATGAAGGTAAAGAAGTGCTGGGTTTCCGCGTGACGTGGAACAAGCGCTACATCACGCTGGCGCCGGTCGCCACCGTACTCGGCCTGGCGTTCCGTGCGCTTGATCCGGATCATCTGCTGGGCGGCAATGCGGAACCCGGCATCACCTGCGCACTGATTCCGACCAAGCATCCCGGCGTCGTCACCGGCCGCCGTCACTGGCCGCTGAACGCCGTATTCCAGAACGGCCCGACTTCCGGCGACAACGTCTTCATCCCGCTTGACTGGGTGATCGGTGGACAGGCGCAGGTCGGCAAAGGCTGGCGCATGCTGATGGAATGTCTGGCGGCAGGCCGCGCCATTTCACTGCCGTCGTCCAGCGTGGGATTTTCTAAAATGGCGGTGCGCGGCACCAGCGCCTACGCCGCCATGCGCCGCCAGTTCAAGATCGCGATCGGGAAGTTCGAAGGCATTCAGGAGGCCTTGGCGCGCATGGGAGGCAATCTCTACATGATGGACGCCACGCGCCGCATGTCATCGCTGGCGGTCGATGCCGGCGAGAAACCGTCGGTGATTTCGGCGATCTCCAAATACCACGTCACCGAACGCGGCCGTATCGTCGTCAACGACGGTATGGATGTTATCGGCGGCAAGGGCATCTGCATGGGGCCGGGCAATTTCCTGGCGCGCGTGTATCAGCAGATTCCGATTGCCATCACGGTGGAAGGCGCCAATATTCTGACGCGTTGCCTGATCATTTTCGGGCAGGGCGCAATCCGCTGCCATCCTTATGTGCTCAAGGAAATGGCCGCCGCCAACGACACCGATCATGACCGCGCGCTGGGAGATTTCGACAAGGCTTTCTTCGGCCATCTGAGCTTCGTTGCCGCCAACATGGCGCGCTCGCTGGTGTTCGGCCTGAGCGCAGGGCTGCTGGCAGGCGCGCCGACCAATGCCGCAGAAGAAACTCGCGTCTACTACCGCGCCGTGTCGCGCATGTCGGCGTGCTTCTCTTTGCTGACGGATGTATCGATGCTGGTATTGGGCGGCTCGTTGAAATTCCGTGAACGGATCTCGGCACGTCTGGGCGATGTGCTGTCGCAGCTCTATCTCATCTCCGCCACGCTCAAGCGCTACGAAGACGACAGTCGCCAGCGCGATGACCTGCCGTATCTGGAATGGTCGGTGCAGGATGCCCTCTATCGCGCCCAGGAAGCGATGCTTGAAGTGCTCGACAACTTCCCCAATCCATTTATCTCGCTGGCGTTGCGTATCTGGATGTTTCCACTGGGCCTGTCGTATCGCAAGCCATCGGATCGGCTTGCCGGCGCAGTCGCGGTCGCCATGCAGACACCCGGCGCATCGCGCGATCGTCTCGTGGCTGACGTCTATCAGCCCGATGCCGAAACCGATCCATTGGGCAGCGGCGAGCGCGCGTTCAACTTGCTGCCGCAGGTGCATGAAATCGAGACGCGCCTCAAGCAATCCATCAAGGACGGCGTATTGCCGCCGATACCGCAAAGCCTGATTGAAATGCGGCGCTGGAATGCACGTGCGATGGAGCAGGGCCTGATCAATGCCGACGAGCGTCTGGTGCTGGATGACTTCGCACACTACGGCGACATCACGGTACAAGTGGACGATTTTGGCCCCGATCTCGATATGGGCAAGGCGTTGCAAAAGCCACAAGAACCGGTATTGATCAGAAGCGCTTGAGTAAAGTGAAGTGCAAGGCAGAGACGGCCATGCAACTCAGTTGGCGCCAGTTTCATCTCTGGCCGTCGTCCCGGCGAACGCTGGGACCCAGTGTCGTGAAGACGGTCGATACGACGCTGGATCCTGACTTTCGTCAGGATGACGGTCATTTGATATTCGATGTAAGCGACGCCGATTGCAAACTCAGCAATATTTTGCTGAAAAACCTGAGAAGGAGGTCGGTTGTTCCGATTAAATTGACCGTGAGTCACGGCCTGCCGCCTTGGTCGATATGCAGCAAAGGCTTATAATGGCTGTGTACTTGTCTATTCGGCGTTTCATGTAATGCGTACGCGACGTCGTTTTAATTTGTTCTCTGTCTGAATCCGGTATTGTCATGACTACATCCTCCAACAGCTTGCCCTCCAGCTCACCTGACGTCGCGCCGCCATTCCGCTGGCTGAACCCATACCGCCCAACCAAATTCCGCGTCATCTTCGGTCTTGGCATCGCCGCCATCGTACTGGCGCTGATCAACTTGTTCGTGCCTGGTGCGCTCGACGCTACTGCCTATCTGTCCAGCATCGCCGCCGGCGCCATCGCCTACGTGCTGGCCGAAGTGCTGCTGGTCACGATTGTCGTGGTCGGGCCGTTTGCCGGGTTTGTGTATGGTGTGATTGCACTCTTCGCGCGTTAATCGACTGGATAATCGCTGATCAGGTTGAAAGAAAAGGCCGGTAGAGATACCGGCCTTTTTTGCGTCGTAAGAGTCTTTCCATATCAAGGCAGGCTGAATGGATATCCCATGATCCTGGTGTCGAATAAGCGAAACTGCACTTTGTCCTTTTCGATACCCGGATATTCCTGTTGGATTTCACCAAGATACTTATTGAAATCTTCGCGTGTTTCGGGATAGAAGCGCCAGGGCATAGGTGCCTTGGCGCAATCGAGACTGAAGTGCCCGATGTAGACGACTTCTCCCGCTGCGACGGTAAAGCTGCCGCCCTTCGACTTACCGTTCTCCAGCATGTTCTTGCGGTCGCCGTAGAAGTTGCCGACGTTACTGACGGATTTGCCTAATTTGATGCGGAATCCGGTCAGCAGATATTCACCCGGCTCGACGATGAAGGCGTAATTGCCGTAATTCTTCTTCGACGGAAAAATCGATCCATCCTTGATCAGCACATCCCATTGTCCGTCAGGGGATGTTTTCTGCGCACCGTCCTTATCAAACGCAAGGAATTGCAATTGTGCATTCTCGTAGCGGGCACAACCCCAATGCCTGCTCCAGTCGGCAGACATCAATACAACCCCCTTGGTTGCTGCCTGTTGCGCAAATAGCGTTGCATCGAAGGGCGTGCTGGAACCGCTCGTCTCTTGCGCCCAGCCAGGCGTGGCAATCAAGCCCGCCGCACCGACCAGCAGCACAGGAAGGCCGAGTCTGAATGAGCGTGAAAAACGCGCCGCACCGAAAGCTGTCATCTGATTTTCCCCAATTTGATTTTTATGTAGTCAGCGTGGACAAACGGTTTTGTTCATACCGCCTGCACAAGCTCGCAGATAAATGTACCATGCCGACTTGCCGCGAGGAATCCTGTTCGCGCGGGCGTTTACCCGTGGCAAGCGATGCCAAAAAACGTATTCACCGCGGCAAATAATTCATTGGAAAGCGCGCCGCAGCGGACATACCATAGCCGCCTCCGCGCTGATTGCACATCGGCAGCACATTCAGTGGTTTCAACAACAAGGACAATTCATGCAAACACGCAAGCTCGCCAGCGATGGCCTCACCATTCCTGAAGTCGGCCTGGGATGCTGGCAACTCGGCGGTGGCTGGGGCGATCATTGGGACAATGACGTCGCCCAGCAAACGCTGGCACAAGCCTACGCCACCGGCGTGCGCTTCATCGATACCGCCGACGTCTATGGTGATGGCGCCAGTGAACGTTCGATCGGCCAGTTTCTGAAATCGCACAAGGATCTGACCGTCGCCACCAAGCTCGGACGCGGTGCGATTTATCCCGACGGTTACAGCCGCGACGCCGTGCGCACCGCGACACAGCGTTCGCTGGACCGTCTGGGCGTCGACAAGCTCGACCTGACACAGCTGCATTGCGTGCCGCCGGCGGTACTCAAGGACGGCAAGATTTTCGACTGGATGCGCGAGCTGCGCCAGGACGGACTGATCAGCCGCTTCGGCGCCAGCGTCGAAACCGTGGAAGAAGGTTTGCTTTGTCTTGAGCAGGAAGGCATGACTTCGCTGCAAGTGATCTTCAACATCTTCCGCCAGAAGCCGTTGGCAGAACTGCTGCCGAAGGCAAAGGTGAAAGACGTCGGCATCATCGTGCGCCTGCCGCTGGCAAGCGGTCTGCTGAGCGGCAAGATGACGCGTGCGACCACCTTCAAGGCGGACGATCACCGCAACTTCAACCGCGACGGCCAGCAATTCAATGTCGGCGAAACTTTCGCCGGTCTGGAGTTCGCGACCGGCGTCGATCTGGCGCAAGAAATTGCAGCGCTGGTGCCCGCCGGCATGAACATGGCGCAAATGTCCTTGCGCTGGATCCTGGATCACGATGCCGTATCGGTCATCATCCCCGGTGCCAGTTCGCCTGCGCAGGTGTTGTCGAACGCCAGTGCATCGGCGTTGCCACGCTTGCCGGCCGAGCTGCACGAGAAGCTGGCTGTGCTGTATCGCGACAAGATTCATGCAGCGATTCGTGGCCCGTACTGAGTTAGTGCTCAAACATAATCGACGCCACAAATAAAAAGCCCACGACTTTGCGGTCGTGGGCTTTTTTAATGCAACCTGCGCTTACAGCTTGAACACGCTGACCACCTTCACCAGATTGTCGCCCTGCATTTGCATCGACTTCGATGCGGCGGCGGCTTCTTCCACCAGTGCGGCATTTTGCTGCGTGACTTCGTCCATCTGCGTGATGGCCAGATTGACCTGATCGATGCCTTCGCTTTGCTCGTGGCTGGCAACGGCAATTTCCTTGATCACTTCACTGACCTTGCGGATGCTGTCGACCACTTCACCCATGGTCTTGCCGGCCTGACCGACCAGATCCGAGCCGGCGCGCACTTCCTGCACCGAGCCGTCGATCAGCGATTTGATTTCCTTGGCAGCTGCAGCCGAGCGTTGCGCCAGGCTGCGCACTTCCGACGCCACCACCGCAAAACCGCGACCCTGCTCCCCGGCGCGTGCTGCTTCCACGGCGGCGTTCAGCGCCAGAATGTTGGTCTGGAAGGCGATACCGTCGATCACGCTGATGATTTCCACGATCTTGTTCGACGAGGCATTGATCGAATCCATGGTCTTCACCACTTGCTGCACGACGCTACCGCCTTGTTCGGCAACCGCCGAGGCCGACACGGCGAGTTCGCTGGCCTGTCTGGCGTTGGAGGCATTCTGCTTGACGGTCGAAGTGATCTCTTCCATTGCGGAGGCAGTCTCTTCCAGCGAGCTGGCCTGTTCTTCGGTACGGTTGGACAAGTCCATATTACCGCTGGCGATTTCGTCAACCGATTGCTTGATCGAGCCGGTTGCGTTCAGGATGCTATTGACGGTATCGACCATGCGATCGCGTGTGTAGGCGATCGAGGACACCAGGCTGGCTTCGTCGCCCTTGCGTACGGCAATGACACCGGTGAGGTCGCCTTCGGCGATCCTGCGTGCAATTTGCGACGCTTCGCTTGGCTCACCACCGATGGAGCGATAGATATTGCGCACCACCAGTATGGCAATACCCGACATCACCGCACCGAGGATCAGCAGCACGACACCGGCCCGGATCAGCGCGCGGTAAAAGTCGGTCTGGATGTCATCCTGATAGACGCTGGCGATGAAGTCCCAGTTCCATGGCTTGAAGCGTTTGACGAAGCCCATCTTCGGGCTGGCTTTTTCTTCCTTGGGACGCGGCCACCAGTATTCCAGGAAGCCTTCGCCGGCCGCGGATGAGCCGGTGGCGGCGATCATCTTGTAGAGCTCGTTGCCCTTGGCGTCCTTGAAGTCGTACATGTTCTTGCCGTTGAGTTTGGGGCTGGTCGGATGCATGACCACTACCGAATCGGCACCCACCAGCGTGATGTAGCCGTTGCCGGTATAGCGCTGGTCGGCGACGCGGGCAATGGCCATCTTCTTGGCGTCGTCGACCGACATCTTGCCGTCGGCAGCTTGCTGGGCAAGCCCGCTGACGATGGAGTAGGACATTTCCGTGATATCAACCAGCGCATGCTGGCGATCTGAGATCTGGAGATTTCTGGTTTCGTAAATGTTCCAGAGCGACAGCGCAAACAGCGCGACCCAAGAGAAAATCAGCGGAAGCCAAAGCTTCTGCTTCAAAGACAGGTTGTTCACTGCGTGTTCCCCTTTTTAACTATTCCTGCGACGAGTAAATGCTTCTTGCGTAACGATTTTTTTATCGTCTCTCTGGTTTTTATATAACGCTCACCGAAGATACGGCGTCGTATTTATGATGAAAAATCTTAGCACGGCGTTTGGCTTTGAAAGCATCGAATTGACGGGTAAAGCCTCAGTCTTTTCCTGAAAAAAAGCGGTATTGCCTTTCAGAAAGAAGGGCAATACCGCAAAGGGACGACTTGCTCAGAAAAAACTATTTATAACCATGCAACGACTTCAGACGGGTTTGCCGAAACCTCCGCCGCCCGGCGTGGCGATGACAAACACGTCGCCCGGCTGCATCTCCGTACTGGCGACGAAACTCAGCTCTTCCTGCGTGCCATCCTTGCGGATCACCATGTTCTGGCCGCACTGACCCGGCTCGCCGCCCGCCGCGCCGAAGGGTGGAACGATACGGTTGTTCGACAGGATCGATGCTGTCATCGCCTCGAGGAAGCGGATCTTGCGCACACCGCCGTTACCGCCATGCCATTGGCCGGCGCCGCCGGAGTTCTCGCGGATCTCGTAGCTTTCCAGCCTGACCGGATAACGCCACTCCAGAATCTCCGGATCGGTCAGACGCGAGTTGGTCATGTGCGTCTGCACCACATCAGTGCCGTTGAAACCCTTTCCCGCGCCTGATCCACCCGAGATGGTTTCGTAGTACTGATATTCGCCATTGCCGAAGGTGAAGTTGTTCATCGTGCCCGGCGCCGAGGCCAGCACGCCGAGTGCGCCATAGAGTGCATTGGTGATGCAACTCGAGGTTTCGACGTTGCCCGACACGACTGCCGCCGGATAACGCGGATTGAGCATCGAGCCTTCCGGGATGATCACGTTGAGCGGCTTCAGGCAGCCCGCGTTGAGCGGGATCTCATCGTCCACCAGCGTACGGAACACATACAGCACTGCCGCCATGCAGATCGCACTTGGTGCGTTGAAGTTGTTGTTCAACTGCGGCGAGGTGCCGGTGAAGTCGATGTCGGCGGTGCGTTCGGCATGGTTCACGCGAATGGCGACCTTGATCACCGCGCCGTTGTCGAGCGGGTAATCGTAGCTGCTGTCCTTGAGCAGTGTGATGACGCGGCGCACGGCTTCTTCGGCGTTGTCCTGCACGTGACTCATATAGGCTTGCACCACCTCCAGGCCGAAGTGATCGACCATCTTCAGCAACTCGTCGACACCCTTTTGGTTGGCGGCGATCTGCGCTTGCAGGTCGGCCAGATTCTGCGCGATGTTACGTGCAGGGTAGGGGCCGGAGCCGAGCAGAGTCACGGTTTCCTGTTCCAGGAAGCGGCCTGCGCGCACCAGCTGGAAGTTGTTGATCAGGATGCCTTCTTCTTCCACCACGGTGCTGTTGGCCGGCATCGAACCCGGCGTGATGCCGCCGATGTCCGAGTGATGGCCGCGTGAACCGACATAGAACAGGATGTCCTTGCCGTCCTTGTCGAAGGCAGGCGTGATCACCGTGATGTCCGGCAAATGCGTGCCGCCATGATATGGATCGTTGAGCATGAAGACGTCGCCCGGTTGCATCTTGCCGGCATTCTCGCGAATGATGGTGCGGATACTTTCGCCCATCGAACCCAGATGCACCGGGATGTGCGGCGCGTTGGCGATCAGGTTGCCTTGCGCATCAAACAGCGCGCAGGAGAAGTCCAGGCGTTCCTTGATGTTGACCGAGAAGGCAGTGTTTTGCAGGCGCAGGCCCATCTGTTCCGCGATGCTCATGAACAGATTGTTGAACACTTCCAGCATCACCGGATCAGCAGTAGTACCGATGGCCTTGCGTTGCACGCGCGCCTGATAGCGTTGCATCACCAGATGGTTCAGCGGCGTCACTTCGGCCAGCCAGCCTGGCTCAACAATGTTGGTCGCATTTTTCTCTGCGACGATGGCGGGGCCATGCACGATATCGCCGGGGCGCATGTCTTCGCGGCGATACAGCGCGGTGTCATGCCATTGACCGCCGGAGAACAGTTTCACCGTTTTGGTCGATAGCAGCGCGCCGTCGCGTGGCGGCAATTGCTCGACTTTCTCTTCACGATCATTGGACACGCCGATGGCCTCCACCGAGATGGCTTCGATGATCATGTTCTTGTCCGGCATCAGGAAAGAGTAGCGTTTCTTGTACGCCGACTCGAACTGCGACACCATGCTCGCGATATCGCCGAAGGCCACCACGATCACTGAGTCGGTGCCGTCATAGCGCAGATGCGCGCGCTTGAGAACATTGATCTGGGTTGGCGTCACGCCTTGCGACAACAGATCATCGCTGGCTTGCGTCGCCAGTTTGTTCAGCTCGGCATCGAGCTTGCTGATGGAGTAGCCGGTCAACGGCAGCTCCATCGCTTGTTCGCGCATGGCGGTCTGATCCGCCAGACCCATGCCGTAAGCCGACAGCACACCGGCGAAAGGATGGGCGAAGACGCGCGTCATGCCCAGCGCATCGGCCACCAGGCAGGCATGCTGGCCGCCGGCGCCGCCGAAGGTCGTCAGCGTGTAATCGGTGACGTCGTGGCCGCGCTGCACCGAGATGAACTTGATCGCGTTGGCCATGTTGCCGACGGCGATTTCGATGAAACCTTCCGCGACTTCTTCCGGTGTGCGGCGATTACCGGTTTCTGCAAAGATGCGATCAGCCAGTTCGGTGAACTTCTGCACCACTGCGTCGCGATCCAGTGCTTCGTCGGCTGCGGGGCCGAACACTTTGGGGAAGTACGCCGGTTGAATCTTGCCCAGCATGACATTGCAATCGGTGACGGCAAGCTGGCCGCCGCGGCGATAACTGGTCGGGCCGGGATTGGCGCCG
The DNA here is from genome assembly GCF_046025915.1 of Herbaspirillum rhizosphaerae. GTDB lineage: Bacteria > Pseudomonadota > Gammaproteobacteria > Burkholderiales > Burkholderiaceae_D > Herbaspirillum > Herbaspirillum rhizosphaerae_A. The sequence continues at coordinate 21,841 of NZ_JAQQFR010000005.1, forward strand.
GCGCTGTCCGGGCCGACACGATAGCGCGTACCGTCAAAATGCAGAATGGAGCCGCCGCCAGCCGCTACCGTATGAATGCTCATCATCGGTGCACGCATGCGCACACCGGCGACCTGGGTTTCAAACTCACGCTCGAACTCGCCGGCATAGTGCGACACATCCGTTGAGGTGCCGCCCATGTCAAAGCCGATGATCTTGTCGAAACCGGCCGTCTCCGCTGTACGCACCATGCCGACGATACCGCCGGCCGGGCCGGACAGGATCGAGTCCTTGCCCTGGAAGCGATGCGCATCGGTCAGTCCGCCATTGCTTTGCATGAAGAGCAGGCGCACGCCTTCCATTTCACCGGCGACCTGATCGACGTAGCGGCGCAGGATAGGCGACAGATAAGCGTCAACTACCGTTGTGTCGCCACGCGAGACCAGCTTCATCATCGGGCTGACTTCATGCGACACCGAGACTTGCGTATAGCCGAGTTCGGCAGCGATCTCAGCCAGCTTCTCTTCGTGTGCGGTAAAGCGATAGCCGTGCATCAGCACAATAGCGACGGCGCGATAGCCTTCTTTATATAAAGCCGCGAGTTGCTGGCGCACCGATACGGTATCAAGCGCTTGCACCACGTCGCCGTGCGCGCTCAGGCGTTCATCGACTTCCACGACTTTTTCAAACAGTAATTCCGGCAAGACGATGTTGCGATCGAACAGGCGCGGACGATTTTGATACGCGATGCGCAAGGCGTCGCGGAATCCTTTGGTGATGACGAGTACGGTCGGATCACCCTTGCGTTCAAGCAGGGCGTTGGTGGCGACGGTGGTGCCCATCTTTACGGCTTCCACCTGTTCCGGCGAAATCGCTTCTTCAGGTTTGAGTCCAAGCAGACGCTTGATGCCGGCGACGGCTGCGTCCTTATATTGCTCGGGATTTTCAGACAGCAGTTTGTGCGTCAGCAAGGTGCCGTCCGGCTGGCGCGCAACGATGTCGGTAAATGTGCCGCCGCGGTCAATCCAGAACTGCCAGCGTTGTTCCCCCAGTTTGGTCTGCTCTTGATTCATGGTGCATTGCCTTTCTCAAATGAACTTTCAGGTGCATTTTTGTTGATGAATTATCGATACTTTGCACATAAACCGTGCGATAAGAATCGAACGTTTGTTTGAGGAAACACCGGAAAACCAGTCAAATCCTCCTTAAAGCCTTGATGCGTCTGTGTTTGCGTCTGAAGTGGCGATCGCTCTTAAAAACTGGCACGCGCTTTGCTAATAACTCGTCAATGATTTGGCGATCATTTATTGTTTTTAGTATTAATAATTTATTGACATATTATCGACGAAACATATAGGATTCAACAAAAAAATAAAGGAGACAAAAAATGGATGAAAACCAGACAAAAAAGAGCGGACCGCAAACCAGCGCAGACACCGCCGCCATTTTTGAGCGTGCCCTCGACGTCGGCCAAACACCGGCGAATAGCAACGCAAGAGCAGCGCAAGCAGGGCAAGTTCGATGAATCCTGAGTCGAGAAGTCGATAGCAATCAGCAGTCAGCAATCAGCAATCAGGCAGCACCAGTAGCGTCAGCAATATCGGAAAACATCAGTAACGCCGCACCATCGTGCCGGTCAGCCCCTGCGGGCGGCCGCGTCACATCGGTTCAGTGCGTACTGAGCAGTGCAAGCAAGTCCAGCCGGCTTACCGGCCTGGAGTGGATCAACACATCCTTCGCTTTTGCGATGGCGATGTATTGATAAAAAACCGGTAAAAAAACCGGCAGCAACTGTGGTGATTTTTGGGCAGCTCCCGCTTCAGGTTTCATGCAGTGGGGGGAATTTTTAGATGTCATTCATCGATACAACAAGGAGCGTCTCATCATGTTAGGTCCCGTCTTCAAACACGCTAAACATCTCGTCAAAGCCGGCCTCGCCGTGTCCTTCTGTGTGGCCGCCTATTCGGCGCAGGCACAGCAACAGGAAATCAAGATCGGCGTCATCTATCCGCTCAGCGGCGCCGCTGCATCTACCGGTGCAGAAATGAAAGACGCGCTGGAACTGGCCGCCGACATCATCAACAACGGTGCCAAGAGCGTCCCCAACCTGCCGTTCTCGGCCGGCGGCGGTCTGCCCAACCTGAAGGGCGCCAAGATCAAGCTGGTGTTCGCCGATTCGCAAGGCAACCCGCAAGTGGGTGCTACCGAAGCCGAGCGCCTGATCACGCAAGAGAAAGTTGTCGCGGTTGTCGGCGCCTATTTCAGCAACGTCACCGCCACCACCAGCCAGGTCGCAGAACGCTACAAGGTGCCTTACCTGAACCCGGAGTCGTCGTCGGCATCGCTGACCCAGCGCGGCTTCAAGTGGTTCTTCCGCACGACAGCCCATGACGATCTGTTCGTCACCAACTTCTATGAATTCTTCAAGGAGCTGGAAGCCAAGAAGAACATCAAGATCAGCAAGCTCGGCGCTTTCAACGAAAACACGCTGTGGGGCAACGAAACCACCAAGCTGGAAACCAAGCTGTCCAAGGACCGTGGCTACGATCTGGTGAAGACCATTGTCTATCCTGCCAAGAGCACCCAACTGACATCGGAAGTGCAGTTGCTCAAAGCCGCCGCACCGCAAGTCGTGCTGCAATCGTCCTACCTCGGCGACGCCATCCTGTCGATGAAGACCTACAAGGAACTGGGCTTCACGCCTGACATGATCCTGGCCAACGACGCCGGTTTCATCGATACCGAATTCGTGAAGACCCTGGGCAAGGATGCCGACTACATCATCACCCGCGACGTCTGGTCGCTCGATCTGGCCGGCAAGAATCCGCTGATCAAGCAAGTCAACGATCTGTTCAACGCACGCTTCAAGATCAATTTCACCGGCAACTCCTCGCGCACCTTCACCGGTCTGATGACGCTGGCTGATGCGATCAACCGTGCCGGCTCCACCGATCCGGAAGCAATCCGCAAGGCGCTGTCGGAAACCAATATTCCCGGCAACAAACTGATCATGCCGTGGAAGGGCATCAAGTTCGATGAGCACGGCCAGAACACGCTGAGCTCCGGCATCCTGCTGCAAATCATCAACGGCAAGTACTACACCGTGTGGCCGTTCGACATGGCAACGCGCGACATCGTGTGGCCGATGCCGAAGTGGGATCAACGCAAGTAATCAGTTCAGGTAAGTCGTCTTTTTAAGCAGTCGAGGGAAGGCCGCGGCAGGAGAAATACGCAAGCAACGCGGCGGCCTTCCTCTCAGATTCAATTTTTATCGCAGGTATTTACGGCGCGTAAATAGCGTTAAGGGGAAATTTATGACTTGGGATATTTTGGTGCAGACCCTGGCGTCCGGTTTGTTGATCGGACTGATTTATGCGCTCGTAGCGATTGGTCTCACGCTGATCTTCGGCGTCATGGACATCGTCAATTTCGCGCACGGCGAATTCCTGATGTTCGGGATGTATTCCAGCTTCTGGCTGTTCGCGCTGTATGCGCTGGATCCTATTTTTACTTTGCCGCTGACAGCCTTGTTCCTGTTCGCGCTGGGTACCGTGCTGTACAAGCTGGTGATTCGCAAGATCACCAATGCGCCGATGGTGTCGCAGATCTTCACCACCTTCGGGCTGATGATCCTGTTCCGCGGCATTGCGCAGTTCTTTTGGAAGGCTGATTTCCGCACAATCGAAAACTCGATGGTTGCCGGGCATGTCTCCCTCGGGGGCATCCAGATCGGTTCGCCCCAACTCACCGCCGGCATTGGCGCAATCGTGGTCACCGGTGTGATCTATACCTTCCTGACTCGCACCAAACTTGGCGCTGCGCTGGAAGCGACGGCTGCCGACAAGGAAGCGGCACAGCTCATGGGCATCGATTCACAAAAAATGTTCGCGCTGGCCTGGGGCGTCGGCGCCGCCTGTGCCGGTGTGGCGGGCGCATTGCTGTCGACTTTCTTCCCGATCTTTCCGGAAGTCGGCGCCAACTTCATCCTGATCGCTTTCGTGGTGGTCAACCTCGGCGGCTTCGGCAGCGTGGTCGGTGCACTGATCGCCGGCGTGCTGGTCGGCGTGATCGAAGTGATGGGCGGTCTCTTTCTCGGGCCGCAATACAAGATGGCGATCGTACTTGTGCTGTTCCTGACGGTGCTGATGTTCCGCCCGCAAGGTTTGATGGGCAAGGCCTGATTCTTGTCTCGCACGCCAACTATATTAGAGAGAAACCCATGCTCAAAACAACTTCCAGTCTGCCACTGACGCCGGGCGCGTCAGTCAACGGCTTCAACAAAATCCACGCCTTGCTGGTCGCGCTGCTGGTACTCGCGCTGGCATTGCCGCTCTATATCACCAGCCCGTCGCACCAGAATCTCGCGATCCTGATCCTGATGGCGGCGCAGATCGGCGTGTCGTGGAACATCGTCGGCGGTTACGCCGGCCAGGTCTCGCTGGGCCACGTCGCGTTTTACGGTATCGGTGCCTACACCTCGGCGATCCTGTTCTCGATCTATGGCGTCAATCCATGGTTTGCCATGATCGTCGGTGGTGTCATCGCGGCGCTGGTCAGCCTGGTGATCGGCTGGTCCTGCTTCCGTCTCAAGGGCCACTACTTTGCGATGGCCACGATTGCAGTGGCGGAAATCATCCAGATCGTCTTCACCAACTGGGACTTCGCCGGTGCAGCCGTCGGCCTGACGATTCCGATGGGCGAGGGCGGTTGGGCCAACATGATCTTCGCCGGCAAGGAGCCGTACTACTACATCGCACTGGGTTTGCTGCTGATCACGCTGCTGGCCAACTTCATCATCGAACGCAGCTTTCTCGGCTACTACTTCCGCGCCATCAAGGATGAGCCGGATGCCGCGCGCAGCCTCGGTGTCAGCCTGTCCCGCTATAAACAGATCGCGTTCGCTGTCAGCAGCTTCTTCACGGCAATGGGTGGCAGCCTGTACGCACAGAAGGAGCTGTACATCGACCCGGCCTCGGTGCTCGGCACCGGCATGTCGATCAAGATGGCGCTGGTGGCGATCCTCGGCGGCATCGGCACCTTGTTCGGTCCGCTGGTCGGAGCCGGTCTGCTGACTGCGATTGAAGAAGGTACACGCACCATGTTCGGCGGCTCCGGCCGGGGTACCGATCTGATCATCTACGCCGCGCTGATCATCGTGATCGCGGTGTACTACCCGAACGGCATTCTCGGCTATCTGAAGAGCACGTTCGCACGCCGCAAAGCCGTCAAGGCACAAGCTGAAAACGCCGCCAAGGAGGAATCCAAATGAGTCTGTTACGCGTAGAAAACGTCTACAAGAAATTCGGCGGCCTGACCGCGAACCAGGATATTTCCTTCACGGTCCAGGCCGGTGAAATCGTCGGCCTGATCGGCCCCAATGGCGCCGGCAAGACCACCATGTTCAACTGCATCGCCGGTTATTCGCCGCCGACCACGGGCGACATCTGGCTGGAGGACATGAAGATCTCGGGCATGACGCCGGAGCAGTGCGCGCGTGTTGGCATCGGCCGCACCTTTCAGGTGGCGCGCACCTTCACCAGCATGACCGCGCTGGAAAACGTGATGGTCGGTGTCTTTCTCAATGAGCGTGGCGTCGGCGCCGCACGGCGCACGGCGCAGGAGCTGCTCGACTTCGTCAACCTCGGCCGCTTCGCCGACAAGCCGGCCGGCAGCATGACCATCAGCGAACAACGCCGCCTTGCCGTGGCGCGTGCGCTGGCGGTCAAGCCCAAGCTGTTGCTGATGGATGAAGTCATGGCCGGTCTTAACCCGACTGAAGTGCGCGAGACCGTGGACGTGGTGCTGAAGATTCGCGACCAGGGCATTTCCTGCCTGATCGTGGAACACGTGCTGGAAGGCATCATGCCGATCGCCAACCAGATCGTAGTGCTCGATTACGGCAAGAAGATTGCCGACGGTTCGCCGCACGACGTATCGAATGATCCACATGTGATCGCCGCTTATTTGGGAGATGAATAATGCTACAGGTGAGAAATTTGCGAGCCAGCTACGACGGCGTGCTGGCCCTGTCCAAAGTCGACATCGACGTCAAGCCGGGCAGTCTGGTGGCGCTGGTGGGCGGCAACGGCAACGGTAAGTCGACCACGCTGCGTGCGATTGCCGGTCTCAATAAAGTCGACGCGGGCAGCATCATGTTCGACAACGTCGACATCGGCAAGATCCCTCCCTTCGACCGTGTCGGCCTTGGGCTGTCGCTGGTGCCGGAAGGCCGCCGCCTGTTTGGCCGCCTGACCGTGCAGCGCAATCTGGAGCTGGGTGCCTATACGCGCAGCGATAAGCACGAGATCGAAGAATCGATCGAAGACATGTACGCGACTTTTCCGATCATCAAGGAACGCCGCCATCAGCTGGCCGGCACCATGAGCGGCGGCGAACAGCAGATGCTGGCAATTGCACGCGGCCTGATGGCCAAGCCGCGTCTGCTGTTGTTGGACGAGCCGTCGTGGGGTATTGCTCCCAAGTTCGTCACCAAGGTGCTCGACACGATCCAGCAAGTCAATGCCAAGGGCGTGTCGATCCTGCTGGTGGAACAGAACCTGCACAAGGCGCTGGCGATTGCGGATTATGGCTACGTGATTCAGACCGGCCGCATCGTGATGCAAGGCACCGGCGACGAACTGCTGCACAACGAAGACATCAAGAAGGCTTACCTCGGAGGGCTGTGAGATGAGTGAAATGAAGGGTAATAGCATGAAAATGAACATGGCGGTTTTTGATGATGCCTTGTCCGCTGCCGACGTACGCGCACTGTGCCGCAGTGGCGAGTTTGACGGGCCGACCGCAGGCTATGCCGACAACCACGTGCAAGCCAATCTGATGATCGTGCCGAAGGAATACGCTTTCGATTTCCTCCTGTTCTGTCAGCGCAATCCCAAGCCTTGCCCGCTGGTGGAGGTGCTGGAAGCCGGCGCGTTCGAACCGCGTACTGCAGCAGGTGCGGATCTGCGTACGGATCTGCCTGGCTATCGCCTCTTCGAAAACGGCGTGATGACAAAGGAAGTTGCCGACATCTCGGAATACTGGCGCGACGATCTGGTGAGCTTTCTGATCGGTTGCAGTTTTTCTTTCGAGAGCGCGCTGATCGAAGGCGGTATCCCCTTGCGCCATATCGAGCAGCAACGCAACGTCGCCATGTACAGAACCAATATGCGATGCGTGCCGGCCGGACGTTTTACCGGCAACGCGGTGGTCAGCATGCGTCCGGTCAAGAGCCGCGACATCTCACGCGCGGTGGAAATCTCCGCACGCCTGCCGCAGGTGCATGGCGCGCCGGTACACATCGGCAATCCACATGCCATCGGCATCAGTGACTTGATGCGCCCTGATTTCGGCGATGCGGTCGAGATCATGGACGATGAACTACCGGTGTTCTGGGCCTGCGGCGTAACGCCGCAATACGTTGCGGAGTTGAGCAAGCTGCCATTCTGCATTACGCATGCGCCCGGCAAGATGTTCATTACCGACCGGTTGAACGAATGACCTAAGCGCCAACGCGATAGCGATCAAGTGATCGCTCACCCATCCTAGCGGCGGATCTTCCGCCAAGAACCAAGGAATTTTATGTTGACGCATAAATCCCTGTTGGAAGCGTACGTCTACGCAAAAGACAAATGCTGTCCTTCACTGATCCACGACATCTACGAGCCCAATGCGGTGCTCAGTATTTCGACCTCCGCCAGCGCAGTGGCCTTTCCGCCGCTGGTCGTGGGCGCCGAAGGCATCGCGCAGACGCTGGTGACCGATTTCGCCAAACGCTTCACGCTCTGCTGCACGTATTACATCTGTGACGAGCTGGAAGTACAGGAGCGGGCAGGCGGCAGCCGCATCGAGCAATTGCCGTGGCTGGTACTGATGAGTGAAGAAGAAACCGCGTCGCTGCGCATCGGGCGCGGTTACTACAACTGGCAGCTCAATGAACATCCGGAAGAGCTCTGGCGCGCCAGTGAGATGCATATCCGCATCGATCACATGATGCTCATCGCCGACATCGCCGGCGACCTGTTGCAGACGCTGCAATCGTTCTTGCCCTATCCATGGCTGCCGGCGCGTGTGCTGGATTCGTCATTCGGTTTCATCGGCGACAGCAATCCGGCGTTCGCCTTCCTGAAGGAATTCCGAAGCAACAAGTTCGAGCTGCCGCGCGAGCGGCTGTCCGCTTAGTTGGCTGAGTTGGCTTATTTGGCAGAGCAAAAAAAGAATAGCGACGCGCAGAACGAGTCATCACTGCGCGTCCGGAAGTTCTCTTTGAACGCGACAAGACAACGGCCATTGTCGTCGCCGGAGGAGAGCAGGCGCATACCGGCAAAGAGGAAGGGCGCGCACAAAGCTTGGCCGGTAAGCGGTTTTTGGGTTTGATGCAATTTCATTTAATCGGGGAGTTTCAATGAAACATAAAGTCTTGGCTGCAGCGGTGCTGGCCGCAGTCGGCATCCAGGCAGTACCTGCACTGGCGCAATCGTCGGTCACAATCTATGGTCTGATCGATACGGGTCTGGTGGTCGAAAGCGGCGGCGCAGCAGGTCACGTCACCAAACTGACCAGCGGCATCAGCGGCGGTTCGCGCATCGGCTTCAAAGGCACGGAAGATCTGGGCGGTGGCATGTCTGCACTGTTCCTGCTCGAAAGCGGCTTCCAGAATGACACCGGCGCATTGGGTCAGGGCGGCTTGCTGTTCGGCCGTCAAAGCTATGTCGGCCTGGGTGGTGGCTTCGGTACGGTGACCGCCGGTCGCCAGTACACGCCGCAATACCTCGTGCTGTCAGCCGTCGATCCTTTCGGCACCGGTTACGCCGGTGATGCTGCCAACCTGATGCCGAATACCGGCAACGGCGCCAGCCGCATGGACAACACCGTCAAGTACGCCACGCCTAACTTTGGCGGCGTGACGGCTGAACTGGCTTACGGTTTCGGCGAAACTGCCGGCAACACCAAAGCCTCCAGCCAGATCGGTGCAGCCGTCGGTTACGCCAACGGCCCGTTGAATGTGCGTCTGGGTTTTCATGGACGTAACAACGACACCGTGACGACGCAAACCGGTACTGGTCGCAGCACGCTGCTGGGTGCAACCTACAACTTCGGTCCCGTCAAGCTGCATGCCGCCTACGGCATCAACAAGGGTCTCAACAGTTCGCCGCTGCGCAATACGGTCAACCCTTACGGCACCAGCGCCATCGTCGCGTCCACCGACAGTGCAGACATGCTGATCGGTGTCACGGTTCCTTTCGGCGTGTCGCACACCTTCCTCGCGTCTTACATCCACAAGGATGACAAGACAGCGTTGAACCAGGATGCGGATCAGTTCGCTCTGGGCTATCGCTACGCGATGTCCAAACGCACCGACCTGTATGCCATGTACGCCCACATCAAGAACAAGAACGGTGCGCCTTACACCGTTGGCAGTTCGATTGAAGCGGGTAGTGGCAACAGCGCCTGGAATATGGGCATCCGCCACACGTTTTAAGCGTCTCTCCGGAAGCAGTGTGTAGCGGATGAGTGGTTCCTGGAAAAACACGCATCCGCCGATACTGCGCTCCGGGCCTGATTGCCGGCGGCTTTGAGAGTTGTCCATTGTGTTCGGGCCGGTATCCCGATCCCAGTAGATGCATTCTTTCTTGAGGAAAGCCGCCGGCCAGGTGAGTGCTGTGTGCTTGCATCTCTACGTATCTCTGCAGTTGTGAATCATGAAACATGAGGGGTAGCAAATGAAAAAACTGACTCACCTGAAAATAGGACAACGCCTGGGCCTCGGCTTCGGCATTGTCATTCTGCTGATGCTGGCGCTGACCGTGATCGGCGTATACCGCCTGAACCAGATCAACGGCAACATTCGCAGCATCGCCAACGATTACTATCCGCGCACCGTGATGGCGAACACCGTCAAGGGAGCGCTCGACGAGACTGCACGCAGCATGCGCAACCTGCTGTTCATGAGCACCGTCGACGAGATCAAAGGAGAGCTGGACGCCATCGCGCGTGCCGGCGGCACCATCGACGAAACACTCAAACGCCTCGCCAAGGACACGACTTCCGCAGAGGGAAAACGCATGCTCGACGCGGTCAACGCTGCGCGGGTGCAATACACGCCAGTGCTTAACAACTTTCTGGCGGCGGTCAAGGATGGCCAGGTCGAGCAGGCACGAGATCTGATTCTGCCGGAGATCGCTCCCTATCAGGTCGCTTACTTCAAGGCATTGGACAATCTGATCACCTTTCAGGGGCGCGGCATGGAACAGGCCGGGCAAGAGGCCGAGCAGGTATCCGGCGCAGCCAGTGTGCTGATGATCGCCATGGCCAGCATCGCCACCTTGCTCGCCGTGCTGGTCGGTTACTCGGTCATGCGCAGCATCACACGACCGCTCAATGCCGCCATCAATATCGCCGAGCGTGTCGCCGGCGGTGACTTGTCGGTGCGTGTTGAAAGTACGTCGCAGGACGAAACCGGCAAGCTGTTGGCGGCGCTGCAAAACATGCGCGACGGCCTGGTCAGCGCCGTGATGCAGGTGCGAGACGGCTCCGATGCGATCTCCATCGCCGCACGCGAAATCGCCGACGGCAACGCCAATTTGTCGGCACGCACCGAGCTGCAAGCCAGCACGCTGGAAGAGACGGCCAGTTCCATGCTGGAGCTGACCGACGCCGTCAACCACAACGCCGACAATGCACGCCAGGCCAATCAACTGGTGCTGAACGCGTCGCAGGTCGCGATGCAAGGCGGCAAGGTGGTCACACAAGTCGTCAGCACCATGAAGGAAATCAAGGACAGTTCGCGTCAGATCGTCGAGATCATCGGGGTCATCGACGGCATCGCTTTCCAGACCAATATTCTGGCGCTGAACGCCGCAGTCGAAGCGGCTCGTGCCGGTGAACAGGGGCGCGGTTTTGCGGTGGTGGCGGCAGAAGTGCGCGGGCTGGCGCAACGCAGCGCTTCGGCAGCGAAGGAGATTGCCGGTCTGATTCAGAACTCGGTCAAGAAGGTCGACGCCGGCAGCGAACTGGTGGATGCCGCCGGCAATACCATGCAAGACATCGTGCGCAGTGTCAAACATGTCGCCGACATCATGGTGGAAATTTCCGCTGCCAGCGAAGAGCAGAGCGCCGGCATTCGCCAGATCAACGACGCCATCGAGCAGATCGACGATATGACGCAACAAAACTCAGCGCTGGTGGAGCAGGCCGCCGCCGCTGCGCAAAGCATGCATGACCAGTCGGTAGCACTGGGCCATGCCGTAGCAATTTTCAAGACTGACCTCGGCAGTGAATCTGCAGCGGGCGGCGAGGCACCGGTGGAACTCAAGACGCTGGAAATCCCGGACGGCGGCAAGCGCGGTTTGCTGCGCATGGCGTCTGCACGTCGCCTGCATGGTTGATACAGGCCGGTGCATTTTTTGACAACACAGATTGAACATTCACTATGCCGACCGACAAGAAAACTACCAGGGCTAGCGTAAAGGCTAACTTCGCCCAGCAAGGAAATACCCGCAAGGTACCTATCGTGTCTTCATTGCACCTCGCCTCGGGGAGAAGCAAGGAATTGAGCGAATTCGAATTCGGCATGATCATCGCCAACAATGCCTTCAACCGTTGGATCGTGCGCTGCATCTCCGCCGCCGGCATGAAGGACATGACGCCCACGGACGTATTGGTGCTGCATCACATCAATCACCGTGCGCGCGAAAAGAAGCTTGCCGATATCGCCTTCATTCTCAATATTGAAGATGCCCACATCGTCAACTATTCACTCAAGAAGCTGCACGCGCAGGGCCTCGTCAATACCGAACGGCGCGGCAAGGAAGTCCTGTATTCAACCAACGAGGCGGGGCAGGATTTGTGCAAGCGCTACTACGAGATCCGCGAGCGCCTGCTGGTGTCCGGCCTGACGGGCGACGATGCGGAAAGCTTCGAGTTGGCCGAGCTGGCGCGCTTTCTGCGGATACTCTCCGGCTTGTACGAGCAGGCAGCGCGTTCGGCGACGTCGATGTAGCGGTGAGCCTTGTTGGCTAGTCCTGTCAATTGTTGATGATTTTCAGAATGCGCTGCGCCAGCGCTTCTATCGTTGCGGCGCTGTCGATATTGGTAAAGCCAAGCAATAGTCCCGGCTGCACTTGATGGTGGACAGAACGTTGCGACAGCGTGTGTGCATACATGCCGTCCTTGCGCATGGCTTCCGCCAGCGGCTTGTCTGAACGCCTTCCCCGCATGCGCAAAATCATATGCATGCCGCCGGGTTGTGAATCGACGCGCAGGGTTTTTCCCAGCAGGCTTTCCAATCCTTCTGCAGCGATCTTGCGCCGCTCGCCATAGAGCTTGCGCATGCGTTGCACGTGACGCGCAAAATGGCCGTCGGCAATGAAGTCGGCGACAATGCTCTGCGTCAGCGCCGGACTGCCGCTGAACATGGTCTGGCTGACCGCAGCGAAGCGTTCTATTTGCGATACCGGTACCACCAGATACGCCAGCCGGATACCCGGAAACAGCACCTTGCTGAAGGTGCCCGCATAGAGCACGCGACCATCGCGGTCCAGACTCTGCAGCGCGGGCAGAGGGCGGCCGACATAGCGGTATTCGCCGTCATAGTCGTCTTCCACGATCCAGGCATTGGCGCGCGTGGCCCAGTCCAGCAATGCAAAGCGGCGTTGCAATGACAGCGACACACAGAGCGGACTCTGATGCGCCGGCGTGACGATGGCGGCACGCGCACGCGGCGCAGCCTGCACACCCAACTCAACCTGAATGCCCTCGCCATCGACCGGTACCGGCACCGGCGTTACGCCCGCCTGCATCAGCGCCTGGCCGGTCGGCATATAGCCGGGATCTTCCGTCCATACCTTGTCGCCAGCCTTGAACAGAGCGCCGGTTATCAATTGCAGCGTCTCACGGTAGCCGGACGTGACAAACACCTGTTCAGGCGCGCACGCCACACCACGCGACAATTGCAGATAGGTGGCGATTTCATTGCGCAGCGCGGCGACGCCAGCATACGGCGGATAAGTCATGTCACGCTGTGCGGTGGCGCGTATCGTGCGTGCCGCCAGCCGCGACCACAGCTTGCGCGGAAAAGCATCGAGCGCCGGTAGTCCCATCTGGAACGGTAGCGGCAACGACTGCGATGCAGTCAGACGGTGTATCGGTGTTACTTTAGCCGTGACGGTGCTGAGCACTGGCGGCAAAATTTTCTCTGCCTGAGGATGTACGCCGGGCTTCAGTCCCAGCGTCACGATGGTGCCGGCCTGGCCGCGGGTCTCGACATAGCCTTCTGCACTGAGCAGCGAATAGGCTGCTTCGATGGTGCCGCGCGCGACGCCGAGTTCTTCCGCCAACGCCCGTGCCGAAGGAATGCGGTCGCCGGGCTTGAGCAACTGGTCGGCGATGGCATTGCGAAAGCGCGTGTAAATCTGCCGATAAAAAGGCTCGCCGGACGACAGGTGCAGCGGCAACAGATCACGCAGAGATGATTTAATCATGGACTAGTCCATATGTTATTTCTTGGATCTGTGCATTATGCCATCGGATCATTAAGATGCAGGCTCGATTAGTTTTGGCAAAGAAGGAGAGCAGCCATGCAACAGAACCGGCATGCCGTTGATCAATCAGTAGAGTCAGTGGAGCCAGATGACGCCGCCTTGCGCCACGCCGATACACAGGAATCCCTGCGTGCCTGCTATGCAGTGATGAAACAGTTGCGGCCGCATTTGCAGAGTGAAGAAGATTTCCTTGATCGCATTGCGCGTCAGCAGGCGCAGACCTACCGTCTGCTGGCTGCATGGGAAGACGGACAGGCGGTGGCGCTGGCCGGCTACCGTTTTCAGGAGAATCTGGTGTATGGCAAGTTTCTCTACGTCGACGATCTGGTTACTGCGGAAACCGCGCGCGGCCATCGCTGGGGCGCACGCTTGCTGGATGCGCTGACGACCGTTGCAGAGCAGACCGGATGCATGCGACTGGTACTTGATACCGGGCTGGCCAATGCACTGGCGCAGCGTTTCTATTTCCGTCAGGGATTGCTGTCTAGCTCGATGCGTTTCGGCAAACCGATCAACCCAGTGAAGGCAATCGTCTGAGCGCGGTATTCGTCATTATTTTTTAGAAGGAATGTTTCATGAAATTGTTTCACGTTGATGCCAGCGCCAAGCGCGAATGGTCCAATTCGCGCGCTTTGTCGCGTCACTTTATCGACCTGCTGAAGCAGCAGCGCCCGGACGTCGAGGTAGATTATCTCGACGTCAGCGTGGACACGCCGGCACACGTCGATGAACTCTTTACCATCGCCACCTATACGCCTGAAGCGGATCGCACGCCGGCCATGAAGCAGGCGCTGCAAGCCTCTGATGCCTTGTGTGCACGACTGCTGGCGGCAGATGCTTACGTGTTTGCCATGCCGATGTACAACTTCTCGATGCCGTCGTCCTTCAAGGCTTTCATCGACAACATCGTACGCACCAATCTGACTTACAAGATCGGTGAGGACGGCAGCTACGTCGGGCAGCTGGCGGACAAGGTATTGTTCATCACCACGCGCGGCGCGGATCTGCGTCCCGGCACGCCCTTCAGCGCGATGGATGCGCTGACGCCGGCATTACGTGCAGCGTTTGGTTTCATGGGCGTTGCCGCCCCGACCTTCGTCGATGCTCAGCCGCTGACCTTCAGCGCCGCCGAAGAGCGCGAAGCGGCGCTGGTGCGCGCCAAAGCAGAATTGGCCGCGGTTGCCGGGGAATGGGCTGCAACGCGATGAACTGGAGTTGCATTTCCAGCCGCAGCAGCGTTTGCGCGATGCAGAGCTGATCGGCTTTGAAGCGCTGGTGCGCTGGCGTCGCGGCGGCAAGCTGGTACCGCCTGCCGAGTTCATCCCGATTGCCGAAGAATCCGGTCTGGTGATCGCCATCGGTGACTGGGTGCTGGAGCGTGCCTGCGCCCAGATCCTGGAGTTGCGTGCGCAGACCGGCAAGGATTTCGTCATCGCGGTGAACATCTCGCCGCGTCAATTCCTGCATCCCGACTTTCTGCGCAAGATTGAGCGCTTGCTCAAGGAAACCCAGATCGACCCTTGCACGCTGGAACTGGAAATCACCGAAGGTGCGGTCATGGAACAAACCGAAAACGCCATTGCGTTGCTGCATAAGTTGCGTGCGCTCGGCTTGAAACTGTCGATCGATGATTTCGGCACCGGCTATTCCAGCTTGTCGTATCTGAAGCGCTTCCCCATCGACAAACTCAAGATCGACCAGTCCTTCGTACGGCAGTTGAAACCGCATTCGCAAGATTCGGCTATCGTCGAAGCCGTGATCGGGTTGGGTCACACACTGGGAATCAATGTCATCGCCGAAGGCGTGGAAACCATCGATCAGCGCGAATGGCTCAAGCGTCTTTCCTGCGACGAGATCCAGGGCTACTACTACAGTCGGCCGCTGCCTTGCGAAAACGTGCTGCCGTTTGTACTCAGCCAGTTTTCCTATCCATATCGGACTGCCTGATTGGGTTGCTGAGTCAGCAGGCGGTCAGGCTTGCAGGCGAAGCAGGTGCAATATTCGCCGGGATGTTGTAAGTACGGCAATAAAGTTCAGGTAGCTGCTTTCATATTTGCAATAATATTTTGGTGTGAGCTGAAAATAACGCGATAATTCGGCTGATAGCCTGACTAATTGCAGAAAAATGAGCCGCCTGAAAAAAATAAAAGTCGAACAACTCGAACTGGGAATGTACTTCTGTGGATTTGAAGCGTCCTGGATGGATCATCCTTTTTGGAGAAATCGTTTCCTGCTGAAAGACGTGGCTCATCTGCAACAGGCGAAGGCCAGCGGGATTACCCATTGCTGGATCGATATCGATCAGGGCAAGGATGCCCCAGAAGAGACGGCGGAAGATGATGCCGACGATGTGCTTGAAGGCGCGGCAGAAAGCTCTGCCGAAGAAGCGCCGGCATTGCCTGTGCAGGCGATTACCGAAGAAGACAAAGATGCAGAAGCCGTAACGGTAACGATTGCCACCGCGGCCGATCCTTTTTTTGCGGAAGTCGAGCAGGCACGCGTGTTGTGCGAAAGTGCCAAGGACACCGCCAAGGCGATGTTCTCCGATGTTCGCCTCGGTAGAGTGCTTGATATGGATAGCTGTCTGCATTTGGTCGATCAGATCACCGCCTCGATCTTGCGCGACAGCAGCGCGCTCACCAGCATCGTGCGCCTGAAGATCGCTGACGATTACACCTATATGCATTCCGTCGCGGTGTGCACGCTGATGGTGGCATTGGGACGCACTCTGGGTATGGATGAAGCCGCCTGTAAAGAAGCCGGGCTGGCCGGCTTGCTGCATGACGTCGGCAAGGCCTTCATCCCGGTGGAAATCCTGCACAAGCCGGGCAGCCTGACACCGACGGAGTACGACGTCGTCAAGCGTCACACGGTGCTAGGCCACGACCATCTGGTCAAGAATGCCAACATTCCCGACTATGCGACCGATGTCTGCATGCATCATCATGAAAAAGTCGACGGCACAGGTTATCCGCATGGTTTGAGCGGCGCAGGGATTTCATTCCTGGCGCGTATGACCGCCGTGTGCGATGTCTATGACGCCGTGACCTCGGAGCGGCCGTACAAGAAAGGCTGGGATCCTGCCGAGACGCTCACTCGCATGTCGACCTGGACCGGCCACTTTGACAAGACCATCATGTCGGCTTTCGTCAAGACGCTGGGTATTTATCCGATCGGCTCTTTGCTCAAAATGGAATCCGGCCGTCTGGGACTGGTGATTCGCCAGAGTACCGTGGTCCTGACCAAGCCGGTGGTGAAGGCTTTCCGCTACAACACCGAAGGCGAAATCATCGACTCCGAAGTCATCGATCTGTCCGATCCCAACGCGACCGACAGCATCCGCCAACGCGGTGGAGAAGAATGGCTAAAATACAATGGTCTGGACAGGATGTGGACACAGCCTACGCCGTCGTCATCGTCATCCTCATCGTCATCCTGACCGGGATTCTTCGCGTGGAATGACCGTCACGTATTAGAACTCATTTCATAAATAGGCGTGAGATGCGTTCTTTCCAGAAAGGGCACTGGCAAGGCGTGCGACGCGTCGCGTGGTGGTGCCACGCGCAAGGAGTGCAACGCGGCCAGCGCCCTTTCTGGAAAGAACCCGGAGGGAGCGTCCTGTTTGGGCGAATTGCTGCGTTACGAATCGGGGTCAAGACGTCCAGTCTTGACCCCGATTCGCGCCTTGCACTTCATCCCAAACAGGGCAAGCTCGCATTCACGCCTATTTATGAAATGAGTTCTATATGATCACTGCGTGTCGTGACGTATCGTGACGTGTCATGATTGCCGGCGCCGGCCGCCCATTCTTTACATGCGTTCCGGCGCGATCATTTCAGCATAGTCATACAAGGCGCCGAGGATCTCTTCGCCGCGTTCGTCCACGCTTTCGGACAACTGATCGATTTGCTCGAACAGTGCGTCCAGCGTACGTGCGCCGCCTTCGCCTTCGAACAGCCGCGCGGCGCGATGTTCTTCCCAGCGTTGCGCTTCTTCTTCCGACAAGGTCTCAGGGAAATTGCGCGCGCGATAACGGAACAGCAATTCTTCCAATCTGGGGTCGTCAAACGTGATGCGCGCCTGGGCCAGTTGTTGCGGCGACAGCGCGCGCAATTGCGTCAGTTGGCGGCGATCATTGTTGCCGACGAAGCCGCCGTACAAATCTTCATCCACATCCGCCGGCGCTTCCTTGGGACGCTGAAATACCTTGGTCCAGACCGTATGCATTTCCGGCAGTGCTGCAGCGCTTGCCGCATTTTGCAAAGCAGCGTCGACGTCGAGACCGAGTTCGGCGGCGCGCTCTGCGGTCAGTGTTTTGAGGCTGGCGATCACCATCGGCGACTTGTTCAGATGGATGGTCTTGACCGGCAAGCGTGACACGCCTTCCGGCAGGTCTTCGGTTTTGCTGAACATGCGTGTACGGATCGTCTCTGCATCGAGCCCGGCGAGTTCGGTCGGATCACGGCTCAGGTCCCAGGCAATGACTTCATTCTTGTTGGTCGGGTGGGTGGCCAGCGGCCACATCACGGCGATACAGCCTTGCGTCGCGGGGAACATGCCTGACACGTGCAAAAACGGTTTTGGCGTTGCCAGGGCGAGTTCGGTGGCGACGCGTTCTTTCTTGTGCAGGGCGAGGCAAAAGTCGAACAGGCGAGGCTGTTTGTCTTTGATCAGGCGGGCGAAGGCGATGGTTGCACGGACGTCGGATAAGGCATCGTGGGCCGCTTCGTGGAGGATGCCGTTTTCTCTGGTCAGATGTTCGAGCTTGAAGCTGGGCGTGATGCCGTCTTCTTTCTTCGGCCATTGGATGCCGTCGGGGCGCAGCGCGTAGGTGGTGCGCACCACGTCCAGCAAGTCCCAGCGGCCGCAATTGTTTTGCCATTCACGTGTATACGGATCGATCAGGTTGCGCCAGAACATGAAGCGCGTGATCTCATCATCGAAGCGGATGGTGTTGTAGCCGACGCCGATGGTGCCGGGTTCGGACATGGCTTGTTCAATCTGCGCGGCAAACTGGTATTCGGGAATACCGCGTTCAAGACAATCTTGCGGCGTGATGTGGGTGATCAGGCAAGACTGCGGATCAGGGACGAAATCCGGCGCCGGTTTGCAATAGATCATGATCGGCTCGCCGATCTCGTTGAGCTCGGCATCGGTGCGGATCGCGGCGAACTGCGCCGGGCGATCGCGACGCGCTTGTGCGCCGAAGGTTTCGTAGTCGTGCCAGAGGAAAGTGTGATTGGACATCGGGGCAATGATGAGTCGGTGAATACTGAGCAGCGGGCAAACAACAGCGGGCACGCAGGCAATATGCAGGCGCGGCCGCAGCCGGTTGGAACATCCGCGATTTTAACCGACGAACACTGTCCGGCGAAGATTGCCGCCGGCCGGATGAGAAGGAGGCCGGTCCGGGCGAGCAGGTCGAATGGATTTATTGAACGATGCGGCGTTCGTTCTTGTTGAGGATCGCTTGCAGGGTCTTTTGCAGATCGCCCTGATGTACGCCGCTGTTGGCGCTGCCGCCACCGTATTCGATATTGTCGATGACCCAGCCGCGGGCGTCGCGCGAGAGCACAACGCGATCAACGGATTTGAACGGCGACTGCAACTTGGCATCGCTGTAGATCAACTCCACCGAACAGGTGCTGTCGGCTTCCTTGACTTCGCAGCCCAGCACCCGATAAGTGGAGGCACCCTTGGGATGCGTGGTGAACAGGTCGCCATCCACCAGCGGCGGGGTTTGATTGTCGGTTTGCGCCAGATGCGCTTCTTCGGCGACGGAAACATCCTTGAGCAAGTCGAACAGCGGCACCGACAGGTAGTGGCGGAAGGTGATCAGTTCTTTGAGCGACAAGGCGCCGTTGGGGCGGTTGGATTGATGCGTCTGATAGAAGCTGTTGACCAGATCCTTGGCTTCTTGTTCGCTGCTGGCGCTGCAGCCTGCCATCAGCAGGGCGGCTGCAAGGATAAGCGTATTGCGGCATTGCTTCACGATCTTTTTCTCCCCGGTCCGATTGCTTTTGTTGTGGTCTTCATCATCGTCACCAGTATTATCTGATGACCGGCGACGCAGACTGTCGACAGGCAAGCGGGTCCATTTGCGTGTTCTATTGCGATATTGTCATGTTGTCAGCATTCCCCCGGATTGCGGATTGCCGCGAGGAAACGCACTCATCATGATAAATCAAACTGACGCGGTCATCACGCATCCGGCTACACGAAAGGCGTCGGCATGCATTTGCCATATCCGCCTACGCGTCTATCGTACCGCAGCGTCCGGGTAATGTTGACAGGGAGATTATCGGAAGAAAAGGCGCATTTCTTCAATATGCGCCGCGACGAACCGGGATCAGTTGTAGTCCTGAACAATGCTGCTGAGCGTGTCGGTCAGGTATTCGCGTTGCGACGACTGGCCGCTACCGAGAAACTCGATGTCGTCGATGCGCCATTGATTGTTTTCTTTGACGAGCAGCAATTTGTCTTTCCAGCTTTCGTCACTGCCGCCGCCTTTGCTATCGCTACTGCCTGTGTGGCGAAACTTGACCTGGCAGGAGGCGCGATTGTCTTCGCTTTCACAGCCGTCCATCTTGAAGGATGTCGCGCCTTCAAACAAGGATGTGAACAGGTCACCGTCGACCAGCGGCGGCACCGGCTCTTCGGCAGCGGCGTGGTATTTGACTTCGGTTTCCGAGGCTTTGCTCAGCAGCGCGAACAAGGCTTGCGAGAGGAAAGGCTGCAGCAGCTTGAGTTCGTCCGCATTGGGAATGCCGGGTGTATGCGTCTTCAGATGCTGTTGGTAAAACCCTGAAATAACCTGCTCCTGCAAGTGCGTATCGTCCGGCGGCTCGCCGCACGCTGTCGCACAGGCGACGGTGAACA
Source organism: Herbaspirillum rhizosphaerae (assembly GCF_046025915.1). Taxonomy (GTDB): domain Bacteria; phylum Pseudomonadota; class Gammaproteobacteria; order Burkholderiales; family Burkholderiaceae_D; genus Herbaspirillum; species Herbaspirillum rhizosphaerae_A. The sequence continues at coordinate 42,240 of NZ_JAQQFR010000005.1, forward strand.
AGGCTGCGATTCGGGTAAAAATCTTCATGCAATAAGGTCCGGGTAAATCAGTCTTGAATTGTGTTTACTTGTGTTTGCTTCTGTTGACTGCGCGTCACGACGTACAGATGTTCATGCGGTCATGTCAGAGTAGCTGACGCGTCATGTGTTCCTCATGTTGCTGTCGTTGTTTAATTTATCTTAGTTGCCATGCGGCATCATGATGCCGCAGGATGATGACCTGTTGCAATGACGGGACTGTGACAAGAGGGGGCAAGCAGTGCGGATGTGCCCGTATCAACAATGACCGGGCACCGTCGGGCTGTTCGGGAAGACGCTGATGCGCTTCCCGATTTTGTTCCGGCGTTTTCTTGCTTCTGATAGCTTGCTTCCGATTTATTTCGACTCGGTCAGCAGAGCGAAGTGTTCGACATGCGGTGCGCTGGCGAAGAACGGGCCGACAATGCCGCGCCATTCTGTGAAGGCCGGCGACTCGCGGAAATCGACAGTGTGATTTTCCAGCGTTGCCCAGTGCACCATCAACAGATAGCGCTCAGGAGCTTCCACACCTTTTTGCACTTTGTGGCCGAGATAACCCTTGGCCTTGGAAATCGTCTGCGCGATGCCGCGCTGGATGGCTTCGTCGAATTCAGCTTGTTTGCCTGGTTGGATGCGGATATCGGCAAGTTCCAGAATCATGGTTGTCTCCGTAGGGGATGGAAAAGCGGGTCTCGATTATTACATTTTCCCGCAGGCATTGCGTGCCTCGCCCAAGTAGCGATCCTGTTTGCTCCCTCGCCGCATGAAAAGCCTTCAAGATGAACCTGTACTTTGTTGTGCAAATGACTATGCTGAAAGGAGCAGGATCAGTATCGCTGACCGGGTGTTTGCGCGGGTTTGCTGCGTCCACGGAAGAGGTGATGGCGGTCGGATCTTGCACAAGGAGACAATTATGTTAGGCAGACAAAGGCTGTATTTCATGCTGCCGGATGTTCCCAGTGCACGCAGCATGCTCGACGAGCTGTTGCTTGCGCGTATCGAGATCCGGCATATCCATTTCTGGGCGCGGGACGGCGACTTGCCGGACGATATGCCCGACGCGACTTTCTTTCACAAGACCGACCTCACGCACGGCGCCGAAATGGGATTGCTGGCCGGCGGGCTGATGGGGCTCGCGGGTGGTTTGTGGTTGCTCCTGTTTCCGCCTGAATGGGTGCAGGTCAGCATGGTGGCGGTATTTGTCACGACCATCAGTGGCGCGGTACTGGGCAGCTGGATGTCGGGCATGGCGGCGGCTGCGATTCCCAATTCGCGGCTGAAAAACTTTCATGCGGATATTGCGAGCGGCAAGGTGCTGCTGTTGATCGATGTGCCGTTCAAGCGGATTGAAGCGATTGAAGATCTGATTGCCAGTCGCCATCCCGAAGCCAGCTTTCGCGGTGTAGAACCGCATATTCCGGTTTTCCCCTGACAGTGGTTCACGTCAGTTAGTTAGTTAACGTGCCACCTCGCACCGCTTTGCCGGTGCGTTTTTTTGTATTGGCCAGTTGTTGATCTCCGCTTTCAACAATCTAAGTGTCGATGTGCATGTCGGCCAAATTGGGGCAGGCGACGCCCCATGTCGGGAAATCTGCACTGCGAAAAAGCAATGCTCGCCAGCGGCGTAAATTTTTTGGCTGTTTCGGCTATTTTTCGCTGGTTTCCGCCCGGCAGACAATTGTTATTTTTGCCGCCTCTCAATACACTAGCTCCCGGTCATTCAATAACAAGACGTTCCGTGGTTTCACTGGCGGTGCGTTCCAATAACATCCGGAAGGAAACTCATGGCAGGCTCTTATTTTCCACAATGGCGCGTACGCAGCAGCACCTCGGACGGACAAGGTCAGGTCATCGCCACCGACGAACGTTTGCCGATGCCGCAGACGGTTGCCATGGGCGTGCAGCACGTGGTCGCCATGTTCGGTTCGACCGTGCTGGCACCGTTGCTGATGGGTTTCGATCCTAACCTGGCAATTTTGATGTCGGGCTTCGGCACCTTGCTGTTCTTCCTGTTGGTAGGCGGCCGCGTGCCGAGCTATCTGGGTTCCAGCTTCGCCTTCATTGGTCTGGTGATTGCCGTCACCGGCTATGGCGGACATGGCCCGAACACCAACCTCGGCGTCGCGCTGGGCGGCATTGTTGCCTGCGGCGTGGTGTACACGCTGATCGGTTTTCTCGTCAGTGCCATCGGCACGCGCTGGATTGAAAGCCTGATGCCGCCGGTGGTGACCGGTTCGGTGGTCGCGGTGATTGGTCTGAATCTGGCGCCGATCGCCGTCAAGGGCGTGACCGGCAATAACTTCGATGCGTGGATGGCCTTGGGTACGGTCTTGTGCGTCGGCCTCGTTGCCGTGTTCACACGCGGCATGGTGCAGCGTCTGCTGATCCTGATCGGCTTGCTGATGGCCTATGTGATTTACGCGATCCTGACCAACGGCGCCGGTCTGGGCAAACCAATTGATTTCAGCAGCGTCGCGAATGCAGCGTGGTTCGGTATCCCGACGTTTGCGTCGCCGGTCTTCAAGATGGATGCGATGGCTTTGCTGGCGCCGATCGCCGTCATCCTGGTAGCGGAGAACCTTGGCCATATCAAGGCGGTCAGCGCCATGACCGGCCAGAATCTCGACAAGTACATGGGACGCGCCTTCATCGGCGACGGCCTGGCGACAATCTTGTCGGGTAGCGTGGGTGGCACGGGCGTGACGACCTATGCAGAAAACATCGGCGTCATGGCGGTCACCAAGATCTATTCGACACTGGTGTTCGTGGTGGCGGCCGTGATTGCCATCGTGCTGGGTTTCTCGCCGAAGTTTGGCGCAGTGATTTTGACCATCCCCGGTGCGGTGCTGGGCGGTGTCTCGATTGTGGTGTTCGGTCTGATCACCGTGTCGGGTGCGCGTATCTGGGTGGAGAACAAGGTCGACTTTTCCAACAACACCAACCTGATCGTGGCTGCGGTTACGCTGGTGCTGGGGGCTGGCGACTTCACCTTGAAGCTCGGTGGTTTTGCGCTGGGTGGCATCGGTACCGCCACCTTCGGTGCAATCATCCTGTACGCATTGTTGAGAAAGCGCGGTTGATTGCACTGTCTGAACGACAAGTAAATCACTCACCAAAAGACGCGGCCTGACGGTCGCGTTTTTTGCTATTGTTGCTGCGTCGCGAGGTCAGCACGTCATCAAGGATTCATTTTGCGGTTTTAAACTGATTTAAACGTCGAAACTTGCCAAATTTCCATTGAGCAATTTTTCTGTACTTACTATACTCACGTGTTGCAGTCGCATTGCATCGAATCAGGCCCGGGAAGGGGACTGTGGATGCAGAGCAGTAGTCAGTATTTGCAGCGATCGCAGCGATTGCAGCAACGCCGGCCGTCATCACTCAAAAAACAGGAATACGCCGTATGAATACCGTTCTCAAACGCTCCCTGGCACTGTTGTGCCTCGTCGTTCCTTTCACACCTTTGCTGTCCGGCTGTGACGCTATTGCGGGCAAGAAGGACTATGCCTATTTTCGTCAGCACATCGATGAAGCCAAGTCGGTCTCCGATCAATGCCAACTGAACGGCACCTCCGGCATGGAGCGTGACAAGATTGCCCAATGTGACGCCGCACGCGACGCCTACGCCAATCGCAACTACAACTATTGAGCTCCTGATCTCGCAAATCCGGCGGGTGGTCTGAACACCCCCGCCGGTTTGCAACGGCCTTGTCACAAAATTGTCAAAGTCGGTCGGTAGAATCCGGCGTTTCCCCTGTGGAGTACGCCGCGCCATGCATAATCCCCCAGAAACACCTCAGGCTTTGCACCTGCTCTACGAGCCTGCCGGGTTTATTTGTGCATTTCGCTTCGATGAGGGACGCGCCACGTCGCTGAAGTGGCATGAAGTCCTGGCGGGCAAAGTCGCCGCTCCTGCGTTCAGTTGGCTGCACGTCAAAACTGCTGACGTCAAGGTGCGCCACTGGATGGAAACCAGCGACGATATTCCCGAACACATCGCGGAATTCCTGCTCAGCAGCGACACACATCCCTGCCTGCACACCACCGCCAATGGCGCCTACGGTACGCTGGCAGATCTCAAGATGGAAATCGGCAATACCGGCACCGAAAAAGGTGCGCTGCATTTTTTCCTCGATGGCAATCGTCTGCTGACGTTGCGCACGCAGCCGCTGTGTTCGACCAACATGCTGCGCCAGAAGGTGCTTGACGGCGCGCTGTTCGACAACCCGATGGAGTTGTTTGCCGAGCTGTTGCGTTGTCTGGCTGACGGCTTTGACGCCCGTGTAGCGTCGCTCAACGACAAGGTGGACGACATTGAAGAGTCCGTGTTGTCGGATCGCCGTCCGGAAGACCGTGCGGAGCTGAGCGCGATCCGGCGCCAGTTGGCGGAGTTACGTCGGCACATCACGCCCGAACGGCGCCTGCTAAATCAGCTCAATCGCCTGCGCCCGGCCTGGGTACCGACTGCTGCGCTGGAAGAACTCAATCACGCGCTCGATGAGCTCAATGAATTGCACCTGACTCTGGAAGCACTCTACGAGCGCGCCAAACTGCTGCAGGAAGAAATCGCTTCGCAGATGTCGGAACAGATGAACCGCAACCTGATGGCGCTGTCGATTCTGACCGCCTTGCTCATGCCTGCCACGCTGGTGTCAGGGATTTTTGGGATGAATGTTGCCGGCTTGCCGGGGTTGCACGACGAGGCCTCGTTCACCATGGTGATGTGGGTGATGATGGGCCTCGGCGTGGCGACGGTTGGCTTGCTGAAGTGGCTGAAGATCTGGTGATCGAACGTGGTTTCCGGAAACCACGTTCAACGCAGTATCGGAAGAGGCACAAAGCGCAGTGATGCGCTTTGTGCAAAGCATCAAACGACAGTTTGCCGGTCGACGCTGTCTGTATCAGCAATTTCCTTTTTTTGCCTGCCCCGGTGGGCAGTGATAGCGAGGCCCGTCGTCGCGGTCGTCGTAGCCATGTTCGCGATGTCGCTCTTCACCCCGGCGCCAGCCGCCACGATGTAGTTCCCATCCATGTGGTCCTTCGCGCCATTCAGGGTGGTCATATTCGTAACCCCGGCGCACGCGCTCCCAATGTCCCTGCACCCATACATGGCGATGCCCATCCCAGTTCCAGTAGCCGGGAGCCCATATGTAACCGCCGCGTGGAGGAGGGGGCGCTTCATAGCGTGGCGCCGGCGGAGGTGTGCCAATGTTGATGTTGACGCTCACTTGTGCGGCAGCCTGGCTTGGCATGAACACCGTGAAGCAACTGATAGCAAGTGCGGAAGCGCAGAAAAAGCGTTTCATCTGGTGACCTTTTTTGATTTTGGGAGAATCGGACTATACCGATAATTTTTTGTTCGCCAACGCGATGATGCATTTGATTGCATGTGACATCGCTGGTTCTTCAAGCAGCATCTGATCAGGCATCAGTAGAGACAAGTATGTTCCTTTTATCTCCGAGGCCGATCTCATTTGTCTAAAAAAAATCCTTCCACAAATACCGACGGAAGGATTTTCAATATTCCACATTCTGTTTAATCGCCCGCCGCAAACTGCGGGCGTTTTCTGCCGGAAGATCAGTAAGTACCGATGTAATCGCCCTTGCCGATTTCCACGCCGTTGTGGCGGAAGATGTCGTAAGCAGTGGTGACGTGGAAGAAGAAGTGTTGCACGCCGTAGTGCAGCAGGTAGGCTTCGCCGGTGAAACGCTTTTCTTTCGGCGTACCTGGACGCAGCACGATCTCGCGGCTTTCGGCGCCTTCGAATTGTTCCGGCTTGAGGCCGTCGATGAAGGCGATGGTCTTGTCCAGACGCGCTTGCAGGTCAGCGAAGCTGGCTTCGTTGTCTTCGTACGGTGGCACCTCGACATTGGCCAGACGCGCAGGCACGCCCTTGGCAAAGTCGGCGGCGATTTGAACCTGACGGGTCAGATTCAGCATGTCCGGGAACAGGCGTGCTTTCAGGAACACATCGGCGTCGATGCTTTTTGCAGTAGCGTGCGATTCAGCCTTTTTCAGGATGTCCTTGAGCGCGTTCAGCGCTTGCTTGAAAACAGGGACGGAAGCGGCGTAGTAAGAGATGGTCATGATTTTCCTTTGGTGTAGTGCCGGTAAGCGCATGGCGCGCTGACGCAGGTGATGCGGTCGTGCTTTGAATTTTTAACTTTGAGCTTCTAGTTATGAGTATTTCTGGAATTCGCTTTTTTGAAATTCAATTTCCAGCGGGCGAAACTTGGAGTACAGCCACAGGCCGCAGGCGAACAGCGTGCCGAGGAAGCCTGTGAAGATCAGCGCCAGCATGATGCCGACGAAAGGCGAGGCGATCAGACCCATCAGGCCGGTCAGATGCTGGCCGTTCCAGACGATGGTTTCGGCGCCGAAGAAGGCAAACAAGCCCATCAGGATGGAGATCGGTACCATCGAAAAACCTGAAGCGATCGCGAGGATCTTGTAGACCGTGCCGAAAGAGAAACGCTTGATTTCCATTGTTTCAAACATGATTGACCCGCATAAAAATGCCGGCGCTGTCGTCAGTGCCGGCGTAAAAGCTATTGTTGGAATTGTTAAATGATTACTTTGCGACCCAGCTGTCTTTCAGTGTCACTGCACGGTTGAATACGGGCTTTCCTGCGGTTGAATCAACGCGGTCGGCAACGAAGTAGCCATGGCGTTCGAACTGATAGATCGCGCCGGCTTCGGCGGTCTTCAGTGTCGGTTCCAGATAGGCGGTGATGACTTCCTTCGAGTTTGGATTCAAGGCCAGCTTGAAATCTTTGCCGCCGGCATCCGGATGCGCGTCGGTGAACAGACGATCATACAGGCGTACTTCAGCTTCCAACGCGTGGTCTGCGCTGACCCAGTGCAGGTTACCCTTGACCTTGTAGTTGGCGCTGCCGGGTGTGCCGCTCTTGCTGTCTTCGAAGTAGTTGCAATGCACGGCGATGATGTTGCCGTCCGCATCCTTATCGCAACCTGTGCACTCGACCACATAGCCGTAACGCAGGCGCACCTTGTTGCCCGGGAAGAGGCGGAAGTAGCCCTTGGTCGGCACTTCCATGAAGTCTTCCTTCTCGATCCACAGGTTCTTTGTGATCGGGAACAGGCGGTGTTCGCTGTCATGCAGCGGATGTGCCGGTGGATAGACCGGTGCGCTGCATTCAACGCTTTGGCCTTCGGGGAAATTGTCGATGATCAGCTTCAGCGGACGCAATACGGCGACGGCGCGCGGCGCCTTCGGATCGAGATCGTCGCGCAGTGCGCCTTCGAGGATGCTGTAGTCGATCCAGCTGTTGTTCTTGGAAGCGCCGGTGCGGTCGCACATCAGGCGGATCGCTTCCGGCGTGTAGCCGCGACGGCGCAGGCCGACGATGGTAGGCATGCGCGGGTCATCCCAGCCGCTGACGATTTTTTCATCGACCAGCTGTTTCAGCTTGCGCTTGCTGGTGATGATGTAGGTCAGATTCAGACGGGCGAATTCATATTGATGCGGCAACGGCTTCTTGAAGAAACCTTCTTCGGCCAGACGCTCCAGCACCCAGTCGTAAAACGGGCGCTGATCTTCGAACTCCAGCGTACAGATCGAGTGGCTGATGTTTTCCAGCGCGTCTTCGATCGGATGTGCGTAGCTGTACATCGGGTACACGCACCACTTGTCGCCGGTGTTGTGGTGGGTCGCGTGGCGGATGCGGTAGATGGCCGGATCACGCAGATTCATGTTGGGGCTGGCCATGTCGATCTTGGCGCGCAGGATCAGCGTGCCGTCGGCGTGCTTGCCGTCGCGCATTTCTTCGAACAGACGCAGCGATTCGTCGGCAGGGCGGTTGCGCCATGGCGAGTCGGTACCCGGCTCGGTCAGCGTGCCACGGGTTTCGCGCATTTGTTCGGCGTTTTGTTCGTCGACGTAAGCCAGACCCTTGCGGATCAGCGCTTGCGCGCCGGCGTACATGACGTCGAAGTAATTGCTCGCGTAGTAAAGGTGTGGCTGACCGTCGTGATCCCAGTCAAAACCCAGCCATTTGACCGAGTCGATGATGGTGTCGACGTATTCCTGGTCTTCCTTCTCCGGATTGGTGTCGTCGAAGCGCAGGTGGCAGCGGCCGTTGTAATCGCGTGCCAGACCGAAGTTCAGGCAGATCGACTTGGCGTGACCGATGTGCAGATAGCCGTTGGGTTCGGGCGGAAAACGGGTCACGACCTGCGGCAGAGCCTGGCCCTGCTTGTCGCTGCGTTCGGCATAGGTGCCGGAAACCAGATCGGCTTCGATGATGCCGCGCAGGAAGTTCGTGGATGGTGCTGGCGTGTGACCGTTTTTCAGTTCGTTGCTCATGGATGCTTTGAGGGAGACATATTTATATAGACAGACATTTTACCGCAGCGCGCCAACATTGAATGGGTTTCCCGGCGGCTATGGAGGCTGGCGGCGGAGCGGTAGTCGCAAATCAGGCCGGAAATAATTGATTACACCTGATACGGATGGGAATTACCTGGTTTTTCACTTTGCGGGCAAGCTGTGCTTCATCGTCAAGTTTTGCCAAGTCCAAGGAGGACGTCATGAAGAAACTTATCAAACTCGCCATTGCCGGCGTGCTGGTCGCTACCACACTATCTGCCTGCATCGTTGTTCCTGTAGGCCCACCGCATGGCGGCTACTATCGTCATGACCCTTACTATGGCCGTTAGTGGTGAACGTGCGGCGCTTCCCCGGGCCGTGCAAAGAATGTTTTACAACGGGAGTTACTCATGAAGAAGAGCATGAAAAAAATATTCGTGGCACTGGCCATGACCACCTCGGCATTTGCAGCTGTTACGGCGCATGCTGATGAACCCGGACGCCATCCTTTCTATGCCCATGCCAAGGTAGATCTGGATCAGGCCCGATGGCTGATCGATCATCGTCCCGGAGATAACTGGCAAATGGGGCGCAGTGAGCAAGTTGCTCTGAGGGAAATCGACCTGGCGGCACGTGACGTCACGCAACTGGGATTGGATGTCGGCAAGGACATGTTCCGTCCTGAGCGTGCAGATGCGCATCCCGACCGCCGGGGCCGCTTGCACGATGCCGCTGAGACGCTGGAAAAGGCGCACCAGGATCTGGCGCATGAGGAAGACGATCCGCGTGTGCGCGGCCTGCAACGGGATGCATTGCGCCACGTTGACGTTGCCCTGCACGCGACCAGAGACGCTATTCGCGAAGCCGGCTATTAAGCTTCGGTAGTTTCTTGAATGGCCCGCTGCGTCTGTCATTGACCAGCGGGTTTTTTGTTTTTGAACATCGCTTCTGAGCAGCATTTCGTCCCATAAGCAGGGCATTTCGTCGCATTTTGCTTGGCGCAATACGTGCAAGTCACGACACTGGCATCCTGTTTTTACACCGGAGAATTGCCATGTCATTCAGTTTGCTCAAGGCCTTGCACCTGCTGGGTGTTGTTCTTTTTCTCGGCAACATCATCGTCACCGCTTTCTGGAAAATCATGGCCGACCGCACACGTGATCTGGCCGTTATCCGTTTCGCCGTGCGCGCTACTAACTGGGCGGATGTCGTGTTTACTTTCGGTGGCATGGTGTTGCTGGCGATAGCCGGGCATGCCATGGCGGCAATGGAAGCCGGTGTGATGCAAACCGCCTGGCTGCGCTGGGCTTATAGTCTGTTCATCGTGACGGGTTTGCTGTGGATCGGTATTTTGATTCCTGTGCAAAGAACACAGGCTCGTTTGCTGTATCCCTTGCCGCGCAAGGCGCAGATTCCTGCACGCTATTGGAGGCTGTCGGCGATCTGGGCCATGGCCGGTTCGGTCGCGACCTTGCTGCCACTGGTGATTTTGTATTTGATGACTGCCAAGCCAATCTGATCTGATTTTTACGCTTACATTTGCTTGAACAAGTGTGTGAACAGGCGGCTGACAGCCAGTGTTTCCGGACGTGTACGCAGGCGCAGCGACAGTTTTCCGGCCTCGTCGCGTTGCGCTGACTGTACCTGCGCAATGCGGACGACGGTGCCGCGATGGATTTGCCAGAACTGATCCGGGTCGAGCTGCGGAATCAACTCCTTGAGGCTGGTACGGATCAGCGATTCGCTGTCGGCCGTGACGACGTTGACGTACTTGTCGGTGGCTTCAAAATAAATCACTTCTTCTATCGGAATCAGCTTGATCTGATTGCCGACGGCTGCGCGTATCATGCGCAGCCGCTCCTGTGCTGCTGGCACCGGGGTGATGCCACGCAACTGTTGCAGCACGCGTTCCATGTCGTCACTGGTATTGCCGGGATTGCCGGTCTTGCGGTTTTGCGCCAGTCGGGCTTGCAGGCGTTCTACGGTTTTTGCCAGACGCTCGTCGTTGGCCGGTTTCAGTACGTAGTCGATGGCCGCCTGTTCGAAAGCCTGAACGGCGTAGTCGTCATAGGCGGTAACGAACACCAGCAGAGGAAACGATTGTTTCTCCGGCCATTCGTCGGCCAGTTCGCGCGCGGCCTCCAGTCCGCTCTTTCCAGGCATTTTGATATCGAAGAAGAGGATGTCCGGCTGCACTGCCAGCGCATGATCGACCGCTTCGATGCCATTGGCGGCAACGCCGATAATCTCCAGCTCCGGCCACAGACGCTGCAGGGCGGCAGACAAGGCTGCAGCGAGCAGGACTTCGTCTTCAGCAATCAGAGCGCGGGCGGCGAGAGTGGTCATCGCGGCATAGTCCTTTATCGTGTCGGGTTGGGATCGAGCGCCGTCAGAGGTATCGTGATCTGCGCCACGGTGCCTTGAGGGATATTGTGCGTCAGGGTCAATTCAGCCAGCGGGCCGTACAGTGCATCGAGGCGGGCACGGATATTTTCCAGGCCGAGGTGGATGCTTTCCGGCTTGTTGTAGCTGGTGGTAGTACTGAGTCCCATGCCGGTGTCGAACACGCTCACAATCAGCATGCCGTCATGCACGTTGACGCGTACGGTGCAATCGCCGCCTTCTACCTTGGGTTCGAGGCCGTGGCGTATTGCGTTCTCGACCAGCGGCTGCAGCAGCATCGGCGCGATTGGCGTGGGTTTGAGTTCGTCCGGCAGCTGCAGGCTGTAAGTCAGGCGCAAGCCCATGCGCAGAGACATCAGGCCGAGGTAGGCCTTGGTCAGTTCGAACTCCTGTCCGAGCGAGGTCTGGGTGCTGCGCGAGGTCGACAGCGTGGCACGCAGGTAATGAATCAGCTGATCCAGCATTTGCTGGGCGCGGATGGGTTCGGTGGAAATCAGGGTTTGCAGTGTCGCCAGCGTGTTGAACAGCATGTGCGGCTCGATCTGCGCTTGCAACATCTGCAACTGCGCCTGGACGGCCTGCTTTTCGATGATGACGTTGCGGGCTTCCAGTGCCGCCATTTTTTCGCGATTCCAGTAAAACAGCGTGGCGCCGACGCAGACCAGCAGGATCAACACGATGATGCCGATCGTGTTGTTGGCCTGGCTCAGCGTGAACCATTCGATTGGCCGCCCGATCAGTGCGCTGGCGATGGCATTGCCGATGAAAAACGATAGCGGTGCAAAAATCAGCAGCATGAGGAAGAAGCCGGGCTTGTTCGGCTCATCCTTGCCCCATAAAAAAATGCGACCGCAGTCGATCAGCACCATGGCGGTAGTGCCGATACACATCGAGAACACCAGGTTCTCGACAAAGCCGGCGCCGATGCGCATGAGATACGTGACCACCACTGCGCACAGCAGGTTGATGAGCATGGTCGGCACCAGCCCGCGTAGTAGTTCCGGTGCGATGAGAGGTAAGCGTGAAGCGATGGTTGTTGCGTTCGTGGTCATTGCCGGTGATTTTTCAATTCCTGTTCGATCATGCGTTGTTTCCATGCCGGGGGCAGTTGCATGAATACTTTCAAGCCGTGAAATAGTAACCCGATTCCCCATCCCAGTAACGGGCCGGCCGCCCAGAATGGCTTGTGTGCTTGCATGTGCGTTTGCAGCAGATTCAAGGTGATCAGGCCGGCATTAACCAGCAGATAGACGCCAAGATGGGCGAAGAAGCCGAGTTTGCGCTCGACGCGCCGGGTGGCGTCGGTCAGGATCGTATCGGACGATGGGGAAGGCGCAGGCATGGTGATTTCCTCGTTGCAGATGTAGCGGCATGATGCGCTGCGGATCGTGACGGAGACAGCGGTTTGCGACGAAGCGTCAAAATCGCAGCGCGAAGTGCTGCCAAGCTGCACGCCTCGGCATAGAATGGCGGCAACAAATTTTTTGCACGGAGAAAAACATGTGGCCATACCCAAAAGTTGCAGCACATCGTGGTGGCGGCACGCTCGCCCCTGAGAACACGCTGGCGGCGTTTCGCTGCGGCATGGAATACGGTTTCAGGGCAGTGGAGTTTGATGTCATGCTGACCAGCGACGAGCAAGCCATCCTGATGCACGATCCTGTGTTCGGCCGCACGCTGCCGGGCGAAGGCAAGATTGCGGAACACACGCTGCAGGATTTGCAGAAGCTGGATGCAGGTGGCTGGCACAGCCCGAAATACGCCGGTGAACCGATCTGCACGCTGGCGCAGGTGCTGGAGTTCTGCCGCAGCAATGGCATTTGGATGAATATCGAAATCAAGCCGGCCGGTGAAGCTTATGCGGTGCGTACCGGCGAAGTTGCCGGCGAAGCCGTAGCGCGCTTTTTTGCTGATGAGATCGCCGCACATGTGCCTGGGCAGAATGATCGCAGCTTGCCGCTGTTTTCTTCGTTTTCTTTCGATGCGTTGATGGCGGCCAAGCGGGCAGCCCCGGGTATTCCGCGTGGCTTCCTGGTCGACAAGATTCCCGCTGACTGGGAACAGCGTTTGCAGGCGCTGGATGCGGTGGCGCTGCACACCAGCCACAAGAATTTGACGCCGGAACTGGCGCAGGCAGTGAAACAGGCTGGATATGGTTTATTCTGCTACACCGTCAATGAACCGGCACGGGCAGAAGAAATTCTGGGCTGGGGCGTGGATGGATTTTGTACGGATCGGATTGACCTGATCGGTCCGGCTTAGGAAGAACATCGAAACACCGAAATAACCAAAAAGACGAAACATAGAGGGAAGCAGTAATCATGAAAACCAAGGGCATGCTTTGCATGCTGACGGCTGTGGCCGCCATTATCATCGCCATCACCGGCAACGCCAGCGCACAGCAGGGAAACACCCAGCATAAATATACCGATGACGCCATCGTCCGTGATCTGAAGGCCGGCAAGCTGACCGTGCGTGAAGCGCAAATCCTGCAGCAGCGGAACGATCAGGCTGCGGCAAAAACAGCACCTAAAGCTGCTGCGCCTGCCAATGCACCAAGATCGACAGCAAATAAGACGCATGCTGCCAAACCGGTAAAATCCGTAAAATCGGGTAAAGTCGGGAAGGAACCCAAGAAGAAAAGCAAAGCGCCCGTCAAGCATCTGACCAGCTCGCATGTCAAGCATGGCCAGCACGCTCCATCCGATCAGCACGCCCCGAAGAGCAAGGCCAAAACCAAGCCCCACCATGCAGCGGCCAAGGGCGAATCAGCCAAAGCAGCTAAGGCAGTCAAGCCGGTAAAGAAGAAGGACAAGGTCGAGAAAGACAAGACTGCCACCAGAAAGCCGGAGCCAGTCCGCAAAACTGCGGTGAAATACATCAGGTAATTCCTGAATAGACGGCGCTTGCCTACCGCTTAAAATGTGTCAACGCGAATCGAAAGCACAGCGTTAAACGAGGGCAAGCGGTCGTATGTAGAACGGATCCGCCGAAATGACGTGACGGATTCTGGATAACAAATCGTCAGCGCACTTGCAACGAACCAACTAAAGAGGAAAAAGATGAAACTGAATAAATTACTGGCAGCAGTCCTGGTCGCCGCTTTCGCAATGCCTGTTCTGGCTCAGAACGCACCTGCAGCAGCTCCAGGTGCACCAGCAGCAACTGCACCAGCAGCAGCGCCGGCCGCAAAGCCAGCACATTCCAAGCACAAGAAACACGCCAAGAAGCACAAAAAGCACAAGAAACACGCTAAGAAGAGCAAGAACAGCAAGCTGTATCAAGGCGCCTGATTTACCGGAGGGGGTTTTAGCCACGCAAGCCGTGATGGGGCCAGGTCGGAAGGAAACGAGACCGGTCTGATTCAGGTTGCAGGTTGACATCACCATTAACCCGTTTGGAGCGATCCGAACGGGTTTTTTTGCGTCCGTATTTGCGTTTGCACATCAAGACATGCCCCGGGCGCGTTGCAGACCATGATTGTGATAGGGCTTATCACGTATAATCATCGGTTCGCAACATCTTTTTTGCACCGTTTTCTTTACAGTCCTCGAACATGAACTCAGCCGAAATCCGCGACAAGTTTTTGAAATTCTTTGAATCCAAGGGACATACCGTCGTCCGTTCGTCCAGCCTTGTGCCGGGCAACGACCCGACCTTGTTATTTACCAATTCCGGCATGGTGCAGTTCAAGGACGTGTTCCTCGGCACCGACAAGCGCAACTATGTGCGCGCTACCTCCGTGCAGCGCTGCCTGCGCGCCGGCGGCAAGCACAACGATCTGGAAAACGTCGGCTATACCGCACGTCACCATACTTTCTTCGAAATGCTGGGCAACTGGTCTTTCGGCGACTATTTCAAGCACGACTCGCTGGTCTGGGCCTGGGAGCTGCTGACCAAGGTCTACGGCCTGCCGGCTGAAAAGCTGTGGGCGACCGTCTACGAAACCGACGACGAAGCCTACGACATCTGGCACAAGGTCATCGGCCTGCCGAAAGAGCGCATCGTGCGCATCGGCGACAACAAGGGCGCACCTTACGCGTCCGACAACTTCTGGCAAATGGCCGACACCGGCCCTTGCGGTCCTTGCTCGGAAATCTTCTACGACCATGGTCCTGACGTCTGGGGCGGTCCTCCGGGCAGCCCGGAGCAGGATGGCGACCGCTACATCGAAATCTGGAACAACGTGTTCATGCAGTTCGACCGCCAGATTGATCCGAAGACCGGTGAATACACGCTGACACCGCTGCCGGCGCCTTGCGTCGATACCGGCATGGGTCTGGAGCGCCTGGCTGCGATTCTGCAGCATGTGCACAGCAACTATGAAATCGATCTGTTCCAGAGCCTGATCAAGGCCGCCGCACGCGAGACCAATGTCTCCGATCTGGCAAACAATTCTCTGAAGGTCATCGCCGATCATATTCGTGCGACGTCCTTCCTGATCGTCGACGGCGTGATTCCTGGCAATGAAGGTCGCGGCTACGTGCTGCGCCGTATCATCCGCCGCGCGCTGCGTCACGGTCACAAGCTGGGCCAGACCAAGCCGTTCTTCTACAAGCTGGTCAAGGATCTGGTCGCCGAAATGGGCGCTGCTTATCCGGAACTGCCGGAAGCCGCGTCGCGTGTCGAACAAGTCCTCAAGCAGGAAGAAGAACGTTTCGGCGAGACGCTGGAACACGGCATGAAGATCCTCGAAGCAGCGCTGGCCAAGAACGCCACCAAGCTCGATGGCGAAACCGCTTTCACGCTATACGACACCTTCGGCTTTCCGCTGGATCTGACTGCCGATATTTGCCGCGAACGCAATGTCGAGCTGGACGAAACCGGTTTCGCGACCGCCATGGAACGTCAAAAATCGACTGCCCGCGCTGCCGGTAAATTCAAAATGGCTGCCGGTATCGAATACAGCGGCGACAAGACCAAGTTCGTCGGTTACGACTCACTGGCGCAGCAATCCAAGGTTGTTGCCCTGTACGTTGACGGTAGCGCAGTGACGAAGATCGAAGCCGGTCAAGACGCCATCGTCGTGCTCGATACGACACCGTTTTATGCTGAATCCGGCGGCCAGGCAGGCGATGCCGGTGTGTTGGAATCGTCGGGCGCGCTGTTTGCCGTGGCCGACACGCAAAAGATTCAACCCGAAGTATTCGGTCATCACGGTAGCCTGATCAAGGGTTCGCTGTCGGTGGGTGATTCCGTGGAAGCGAAGGTTGATGCAGAACAGCGCGAACAAACCAAGCGCAATCACTCGGCGACGCACTTGATGCACAAAGCATTGCGCGAAGTGCTGGGCAGCCACGTGGCGCAAAAGGGTTCCCTGGTCGACGCCGACAAGACGCGTTTCGATTTCAGCCACAACGCCCCCGTGAGCGCCGAAGAAATTCGTCGTGTCGAAGAAATCGTCAATCGCGAAATCCTCGCCAATGCTGCTACCGAAGCCAAGCTGATGGGCTTTGACGACGCCGTCGGCGCAGGTGCGATGGCCTTGTTCGGTGAGAAGTACGGCGACGAAGTGCGTGTGCTGTCGATCGGTTCTTCGCGTGAACTGTGCGGTGGTACGCACGTCTCGCGTACCGGCGATATCGGCTTGTTCAAGATTGTGGCCGAAGGCGGCGTGGCGGCCGGTATCCGCCGTGTTGAAGCCGTTACCGGTGAAAACGCACTGGCGTTGGTGCAATCGCTCAGCAACCGCGTCAACGAGGCTGCAGCAGCACTGAAGGCGCAGCCGGAAGAATTGATTGCGCGTATTGCTCAAGTGCAAGATCACGTCAAGTCGCTGGAAAAAGAACTGACCGCGCTGAAGTCCAAGCTGGCTTCCAATCAAGGCGATGAGTTGTTGACGCAAGCCGTCGACGTCAATGGCATCAAGGTGCTGGCCGCCACGCTGGAAGGTGCAGACGTCACCGCACTGCGCGAAACCATGGACAAGCTCAAAGACAAGCTGAAGACTGCCGCTATCGTGCTGGCATCCGTCAAGGACGGCAAGGTCAGCCTGATCGCTGGTGTAACTGCCGATGCAATATCCAAGGTCAAGGCGGGCGATCTGGTCAATTTTGTCGCGCAGCAAGTCGGCGGCAAGGGTGGTGGACGTCCCGACATGGCACAAGCCGGTGGCACTGATCCGAGTGGTTTGCCGAAGGCGCTGGAAGGCGTCGCGGCCTGGGTCGGCACGAAGGCTTAGGGGTTAAACGTCGTGAGCGACTTCAAGTTCTGTCCTGTCTGCGCCACATCGCTGGTCATGCGCGCGGACGAACAAGAGGCGGGCAAGCTGCGGCTTGCCTGTCCCGACGGCCATTGGACGCATTGGGATAACCCTTTGCCGGTACTGGCTGGCTTGGTCGAGATCAACGGTAAGATGTTGCTGGCACGCAATGCGGCGTGGCCAGAAGGTCGGTTTGCACTGATCACCGGCTTCATGGAGCGGGACGAAACCCCGGAACAAGGCATCGCACGGGAAATCAAAGAAGAAACCAATCTCGATGCCAACCAAATCACCCTGATCGGCGTTTACGAGTTCATGCGCAAGAATGAATTGATCATTGCGTATCACGTCAAGGCGACGGGTGAGATCAAGCTGTCTCCGGAATTGCTGGAGTACCGTCTGGTCGCGCCGCCGGACTTGCGGCCTTGGCCGGCAGGGACAGGATACGCGGTGGCAGACTGGATGCGGCGTCATGATTTGCCGGTACAGTTTGTCGAGTTTGCCGGTTCGTCCACTCCGCTAGTTTCTCCTGCACAAGCTTAGTGCGCTAAATACAACAGAGTATGTTGCGACGCACCAACAAGGTTCATGTTGGAGTAGAATTCTTGAACGATCACTAGGAATTTTAGATTCACGGTATGGTTATTGAATTTCACAGAGAGCTGGATGCACGGGGCCTGAATTGCCCGCTGCCGATACTGAAAACCAAGAAGGCCTTGGCCGATATGTCGAGCGGTCAGGTATTGCGTGTGACAGCCACAGACACCGGTTCGGTGCGCGACTTCCAGGCTTTTGCCAAACAGACAGGCAACGACTTGCTGTCACAATCGCAAGAGAATCAGGAATTTATTTTCTTCATGAAGCGTAAATAATTTACGCGTTATTGATGAGGTATTCCCGCTTGTGCTGCAGATAACGAGGCAGCTGGATCAGGTTGTAAATTAAGATACAAAAAAACGCCCGCTGATGCGGGCGTTTTTTATTGGTGCGCTGTGGTTCAGTGGAAGCGGCTGCCGATCTCCGGATGGAAACTCTCGGCACGTGCAATCGGCCAATATTTTTCATAGACCTGATAGCGGTAATTGCCGGTGATCAGATCGCCCGGTTCCAGATATTTGAGCATCTCGGACAGCAATTGAATTTCGTGATCGTTGATGCGATGAACGATGTGGAAAGCCCGTAGTGCCGAAGTATGCGGCAAGCCGGCTGCCTGTACCAATTCTTGCAATGCGTGCAGCGTGCTTTGATGGAAACGGTGCACGCGTTCTGCCTTGTCCGGGACGACCAGTGCGCGGGCGCGTGTTGGGTTCTGCGTCGCTACGCCGGTCGGGCAGCGGTCAGTGTGGCAGCTTTGCGATTGGATGCAGCCGAGCGCAAACATGAAGCCGCGCGCCGAGTTGCACCAGTCTGCGCCGATAGCCAGTGTGCGTGCAACGTCAAAGGCTGTGATGATCTTGCCGCTGGCGCCGATCTTGACGCGGTCGCGCATGCCAATGCCGACCAGTGTGTTGTGCACCATCAGCAAACCTTCTTGCAGCGGCATGCCGACGTGGTCGACGAATTCCAGCGGTGCTGCTCCGGTGCCGCCTTCAGAGCCGTCGACGGTGATGAAGTCGGGCACGATGTTGGTTTCCAGCATGGCCTTGGCGATGCCGAAGAATTCCCATGGATGGCCGACGCAAAGTTTGATGCCGGTAGGTTTGCCGCCCGACAGCGTGCGCAGCTTGTCGATGAATTGCAGCAGGCCGATCGGTGTCGAGAACGAAGAATGCACCGCCGGCGAAATGCAATCGATGCCCATCGGGATACCGCGCGTGGCGGAAATCTCCGGCGTGATCTTGGCTGCCGGCAGTACACCGCCGTGACCCGGCTTGGCACCTTGCGACAGCTTCACTTCAATCATCTTCACTTGCGGCGCATTGGCCTGCACAGCAAATTTTTCTTCATCGAAGCTGCCATCCGGATGACGGCAACCGAAATATCCCGAGGCGATCTGCCACACCAGATCGCCACCGAATTCCCGGTGATAAGCGGAGATCGATCCTTCGCCGGTATCGTGGGCGAAGTTACCTTTTTTTGCGCCTTGATTGAGCGCGCGGATGGCGTTGGATGACAACGATCCGAAGCTCATCGCCGAGACGTTGAAGACTGACATCGAATACGGTTGCGCAAGCCCTTCGCCGACAACGACGCGGAAGTCATGACTGGCAATTTTGGTCGGCGACAGCGAGTGGCCGATCCATTCGTAGCCGGCGACTTTGACGTCCAGTTCAGTGCCGAAAGGGCGGCTGTCGACATCGGCTTTGGCGCGTTGATAGACCACGCTGCGTTTTTTACGCGTGAACGGTGCGCCGTCGTTTTCGCCTTCAAAAAAGTACTGGCGGATTTCGGGGCGTATCGATTCGAACATGAATCGGAAATGCCCCATCAATGGGTAGTTGCGCAGCACGGCATGGCGGCGTTGAACGACATCGCGCACGCCGATGATGCTGAACGCCAGCGGCACGATGGCCCACCACCAGCTCACCATATGCCCTGATGCCAGGATGGCGAGTGCCAGCGTCAGAAAGAGTACGAACCATAAAACCAGGTAACGAGTTGCCCACATACCAGCATCCTTTTTGTTGTTTGTCAGGCGGTGTTGGGATTCTACTGCCGCCATTGCCCGCCTATAGGGCGAAAAGAGTGGTGTTTATTTCAATTCCAGTAGATTCGACTTTGCACCGTTGTGGTGCTGGGGTGCATTGCTTTGCTCGTGTTTTGTTTTGAACTGGGCGGGTGGAATGAAGATTGCATTGCCACACGGATACACATACCCGTGAGTTTGTCCCGCAGCCCCTAAATCGTTGAGTGGCATTGTTATTGCTAGTTGTTAGCAAAAAAGTACGCACCACTACCTAGGCGTCATGTAGTCCGTTTCTTCTCTCCGAATTTTCCTTTGCTGTTGCCCTTGGGCACTACTGATTGCGTAAACCCGTTTATATGAAGATTGTTGCTTCCTCAATTCCTCCGGACCATGACGCGGCAATTACCTCGATCGCGCGACCGCCGCGTTTGCTGGAAACTTTGCTCGCGAACCTGGACGGCATGGTCTATCGCTGCCGCGATGATGAACAATGGACAATGGAATTTGTCAGCGAGGGGTGCTTTGAACTGACGGGTTATCAACCGCAGGACTTGCTGTTCAATCACAGAATTTCATATGAAAACATTACCCATCCCGATGATCGTGATGCCGTTCGGCAAGTTATCCTTTCCTGTCTGACTGCCAAGCGTCGTTTTGAGATGGAATATCGCATCATCCGCGCCGATGGCGAAGTGCGCTGGGTCTGGGAGCGGGGCGTCGGAATTTACAATGCCGCCGGCACACTGGATGCGCTTGAAGGCTACGTGCAGGATGTGACGGCGCGCAAGGAGGCCGATCAGGCGCTATTGGAGGCGGAGCGGCGTTATCGCAGCATCTTTGAAAATGCCATCGAAGGTGTTTTTCAATCGACCACGGATGGTGGCTATATTGCTGTCAATCCGGCGCTGGCACGCATTTACGGTTATAAATCGCCGGAAGATCTCATCGTGAGCTTGCGCGACATCAAGCATCAGTTGTACGTCGAGCCGGAGCGCCGTACCGAATTCATGAAGATGATGGAGCAATTTGGTTCGGTGTCGAATTTTGAGTCACGCGTGTATCGTCGCGACGGAGAAATCATCTGGATCTCGGAAAACGCCCGTGCCGTGCACGATGATGCCGGCACGCTGATGTTTTACGAGGGCACCGTGGAGGCGATCACCGAGCGCAAGCTCTATGAAGCGGAAATTCGCCATCAAGCCACGCACGATGCGCTGACCGGTTTGCCTAACCGCACGATGCTGCACAATCATCTGCAGCGCGCAGTACAGAACTCGCGTCAGAAGGGTTCGCTGACGGCAGTGGTATTTGTGGATCTGGATCAGTTCAAATTCATCAATGACAGTCTGGGGCATCAGGTCGGCGACGAGTTGCTCAAGACGGTGGCGCAGCGCCTGGTGTCCTGCGTACGCGAAACCGACATGGTGGCGCGCCAGGGCGGCGACGAGTTCGTGCTGGTGCTGCAGAACCAGCCGGACGAAAGCAATATCACCGAAGTCCTGCAACGTATCCTGACCGCCGTGGCGCGGCCTTGGGTGGTGGGCGATCGCGAATTTCATATTACCTGCAGCATTGGTGTGAGCCGTTGCCCGACGGATGGTCGCGATGTGGAGACCTTGCTCAAGAACGCCGATTCCGCCATGTACAAGGCCAAGGAATTAGGGCGCAATAACTTCCAGTACTTTGCCGGCTGGATGGATGCACAGGTCAGCAACCGCCTGGAGATGCTGGTAAGCCTGCGGCGTGCGCTTGATCGCGACGAATTCAAGCTGTATTACCAGCCCAAGATCAGCCTGGCCAGTGGCCGCATTATCGGCGCTGAGGCGTTGATCCGCTGGATTTCGCCGGAACAGGGCCTGGTGCCGCCGGATCGCTTCATTCCTTTTGCGGAGGAGGCGGGTCTGATTGTGCCGATCGGTGAGTGGGTGTTGCGTACAGCCTGTGCGCAAAACAAGCTCTGGCAAGACGCCGGGCTCGCACCGATTCCGGTGGCGGTCAATCTGTCGCCGCGGCAACTCGATCAGAATCTGCCTGAATTCGTGCGCCAGGTGCTGGTCGAAAGTGGTCTCGCCGCTGCCTGGCTGGAATTGGAGATTACTGAAAATGTTGTCATGCGTGATGCCGAAAAGACCGTTGCGACCCTGAACGCGCTCAAGCGCCTGGGTTTGCAGGTGTCAGTGGACGATTTTGGTACCGGTTATTCCAGTCTCAGCTATTTACGCCGTTTTCCGGTCGATGCCTTGAAGATCGACAAGTCTTTCGTACGGGACATCGCACGCGATACGGACAGTGCCGCCATCGTTAAGGCGGTGATTTCTCTTGGTCATATCCTGAATCTGCGTGTCATCGCCGAAGGCGTGGAGGATCAGGAGCAATACAACTTCCTGCTGGAAAACGGCTGTGACGAAGTGCAGGGTTACCTGCTTGGCAAGCCGATGCCGGTGGAGGACTTCACGCGTCGACTGGAGCTGGAGATGCAAACCGGCTTTTCCTGAGAGGGTGAGTCGGGGCAATCCTGTTGACCGTTACCACCCGCAAACCAAGGCTGGGAGATGGTGGGGCAGCGCTCAGGCGACCGTCAGGCATCAGTGTGTAAATAATGTATGACGCTTGCAACGAAGCGACATTCGGTCTGGGCTTTGTGCTAAACTCCGCGCAGTATATTTTGCATTTTGCCTCCGGCCACCCGAAAACTCAGCTCGGCGCCGCTTGCAAGGTCAAAAGTTGAAATGGTGCGAGAATCTGGGAACTCAAGATTCTGTGTTCGCAACCAAGCCTTATTTTCCCGCTCATCTTCAACCTCCTATAAACGAGCGCCGGGAAGCAGCACCAACAGCATCAAAGCAGTATTTCAGGTTCAAGAGCCTGACAGCACCGTTGGCGCTGCGATGAAACTCAACCCGTGCAGCCAGGCTTCGCTTCGTTTTGGTCGAGCCCCTAAACTTTTGTTAAACAGTCGCACAAGAGTCGTACATGAATACTATTGAGGCCAAGAAAGTCCTCGAAACAGCATTGCTATGTGCTCACGAGCCATTATCAATCAACGATT
Organism: Herbaspirillum rhizosphaerae; assembly: GCF_046025915.1. Taxonomy (GTDB): domain Bacteria; phylum Pseudomonadota; class Gammaproteobacteria; order Burkholderiales; family Burkholderiaceae_D; genus Herbaspirillum; species Herbaspirillum rhizosphaerae_A. Next base: position 64,868 of record NZ_JAQQFR010000005.1, read on the forward strand.
TGAAGAAGCTTTATGTATCCGGTGAGGATGTCGAAAGCGAAATGACGTCAGATGCCATCCGGCAGATGTTGGAAGAGTTGCGTGAAGACTGGATTGACAAGGGTGTGGAAGTTGTCAGTTTGTCGACAGGCTGGCGCTTTCAAAGTCGAGCCGAGATGAAGATCTATCTGGATCGTCTGAATCCGGAAAAGCCGCCGAAATACACTCGCGCTACGCTGGAAACACTGGCCATCATCGCGTATCGCCAGCCGGTGACACGCGGCGACATCGAAGAAATTCGCGGTGTCACGGTCAGTTCGCAAACCGTACGCCTGCTGGAAGATCGCGGCTGGATCGAAGCCATCGGCCATCGCGACGTGCCGGGACGTCCGGCCTTGTTTGCAACGACCAAGCGTTTTCTGGATGACCTCGGCTTGACCTCGCTGGATCAGTTGCCGCCATTGCGCACTGTTACCAAGGAAGGTGTTGTCGATCCGGGCGCGTTGCTGGAGTTGCAAGCTCTGGAAGCCGGAATGCAGGCCAGCCTGATTGCCGAAGGTGAGGCGGCTGAGGGCGACGCTGAGGAGATTGCAAGTGCCGAAGCTGCGACAGCTGAATTGGACCAGGTCGAGCAAACTGCTGAAAATACAGAAACGGTTGAACTTGCCGACGCTGAAAGCGCCATAGCAACAACCGACGGCGATATGATTGCAGAGGTTGCCGAGGCGGCTGATGTTGATAGCGATGCTGAAAAGAATGCGGAAGAAGTTTCCGGGGAAGAAATCGAGAACGACGTGGATGCGATTGCACCAAGCGTTGCCAACTACGAAGAAGTGCAGGTCGAAAGCCCTGCGTCTGCTGAAGAAATTCACACCAAGGACCCTGCCTCCGGTCATGCAAATGACGCCGCGCCCGGTCTGAATAACCACGATTCAAATAATGAAACCATCTAGTTCCAACGATGAGAAGCAGGTAGACCTCTTTGGTGCTGCCGCGGACAATGCCGACACTGCTGCTGCCAAACCGGCTGCGCGCAAGCGGACCAAAAAGGTAGTCGCCGACGAGCCTGTCGCCGAAGAAGTTGCACCGGTCAAGAAGGCTACCGTCAAAAAGACGGTGACTAAAAAAGCCGCTGCGGAGAAAGCTGCGGCTGATGTTGCTGCACCAGTTACCGCTGCTGCGGTTGCCGAGGCCGCGCCCGCTGGTGAAGTCGCTGCGCCGAAGAAGCGCGCGACCCGCGCCAAGAAGCCTGCGGCTGATGCTGCTGCGGAACCCGCGCCCGTCGCCGCCTCTGCTCCTGTCGCGCCCGCTGCTGCGCCGGAAGCGCCGAAAGTTATCGTGACTATCGGCGAAGAAGTGACTGCTGCTCCTGTTTTGCTGGATGCGCCTGCCGACAATGCGCGCACCAAGCCTGCTCGACGTGGCGTGCGCGGACCGCGTGCCTTGCGTAACAACCGCGCTGCCCAGCGTGCCGCGGAAAGCAGCGAAGCCCCTCCCGTCAATTCGGCGGTTGCCGATGCTGCTGTTTCTCACGGTGCCGGTGATGCCAATGCGCCGGTTCCTGTTGCTGATCAGGCCATGGCTGAGTCTCGTCGTGATGGTCAAGGTCAGGGCCAGGATCGCAATCGTCAGCAAAAGGGCAAGAAGCCATTCGCCAAAGGCGGCAAGCCGAAGGCGCCGCAACTGGGTTTGCGCTCGCATGACGCAGGCGACGATATTTTCTCGTTTGTCACTTCAGATGCGTACGACAAGGAAGACGGCGCCAAAGGTGGTGCTCGCGGTCATCAACTGCGCGGCAAGAACGGTCGTCGCGATCTGACCTCCGAGGACGACGCGCCCAAGCTGCACAAGGTACTGGCTGATTCCGGCCTCGGTTCGCGCCGCGATATGGAAGAGCTGATCGTTGCCGGCCGCGTGTCGGTCAACGGTGAGCCTGCGCATATCGGTCAGCGTATTCTGCCGACCGATCAGGTGCGTATCAACGGCAAGTTGCTGCAGCGCAAAGTCAGCAAAAAGCCGCCACGCGTACTGGTCTATCACAAGCCTGCCGGTGAAATCGTCAGTCATAACGATCCTGAAGGCCGTCCATCGGTTTTTGATCGCCTGCCGAACATGAAGGCTGCGAAATGGCTGGCTGTCGGCCGTCTCGACTTCAACACCGAAGGTCTGTTGCTGTTTACAACCTCCGGCGACCTCGCCAATCGCCTGATGCATCCGCGCTACAACATTGAGCGTGAATACGCCGTGCGTACGCTGGGTGAGCTCGAACAAGGCATGCGTCAGAAGCTGTTGCACGGCGTTGAGTTGGACGACGGCGTGGCGCAATTCTCCAAGATCGCCGACGGCGGCGGTGAGGGTGTGAACAAGTGGTACCGCGTAACGATTGGCGAAGGCCGCAATCGCGAAGTGCGCCGCATGTTTGAGGCTATCGGTCTGACTGTTTCGCGTCTGATCCGTACCCGCTACGGCATGATGATGTTGCCGCAAGGTCTCAAGCGCGGTCGCTGGGAAGAATTGGAAGAAAACGCCGTGCGCGGCATGCTGGCAGCTTGTGGCCTGGAAAAAGTCGGTGGCGACGCCCCGGCCGGTAATGGCAATGGCAAGGGTCGCGGCAATAGCGCGAATGGCAATAATGGCAATAATGGCAACAGCAACGGCCAGCCGCGCAGCAACGCCAATGCCAATCCTATGCAGCAAAAAGGTCCGCGCCGCGAACCGTGGCAGGGTCAAGGTCAGGGGCCTCGTCAGGGGCAAGGCCAAGGTCAGGGTCAGGGCGGTCGTCCGCAGCAAAACAAGCCGCGTCAGCCGGATCCTTTGCAGACCGCGCTGGGCTTCCCGGATGCTGGTCAGCGTCGTCAAAACCGTCCGCAACGCAGTGGTGGCATGGCCGGTCAGGGCATGGGCGCAGGTGGTATGCCGCGTCGGCGACGCGGGTAAGTCTTTGATTGCTCGGGAATTTCTTTTGTGAAATATCGGGCTGTCTGGGGTATGTCCGGCAATCTTGAATTGCCGGACATACCGTAATCGGTTATAATGCGCAAGTTAACGGGGTAATTCACGGCAAATAATGCACCGTGAATCGGCTTGCAGTTGAATAAACGATAAGAACGATGGGCAGATGCCCATTTTTTTTTTGCTGAACAAATTGATGTATCTGTGTCGCGAAGTAAGGCGCGCAGAAAAGAAGGCGGAGAGATTTCCTTGCAATTGCTGGATTTGATTGAAACCACCCTGTCGGGGATGGGCTACGAACTGGTTGACCTCGAGAAGGCACCGCGCGGTCTCGTGCGCGTGTTTATCGATTTCCCGTTTGAAGATGCCGACAAGGGGCCGATCACGGTCGAGGATTGCGAGAAGGTTACACATCAGTTGCTGCACGTCTTTACGGTCGAAAACGTCGATTACGAGCGACTGGAAGTATCGTCGCCGGGACTGGATCGTCCGCTGAAGAAGCTGAGCGACTATGTGCGTTTTGCTGATCAGGAAGCTGTCATCAAGCTGCGCCTGCCGATGGCAAGTGCGGCTAATCGCAAGTCGTTTCAAGGCATCTTGCGTGCTCCTGAGGGCGAGAACTTAAAACTGGAATTTGAAGCAAACGATGGGTCGGCAGCGGTGTTGGATTTCACACTCGCCGATGTGGATAAGGCACGCCTGGTGCCGAAAGTGGATTTTAGGAGTCGCAAAGCATGAGTCGCGAAGTTTTGTTATTGGTCGATGCGCTGGCGCGCGAAAAGAACGTCGATAAAGATGTGGTCTTCGGAGCACTGGAGCATGCCCTCGCGCAAGCTACCAAGAAGCGCTACGAAGGCGAAGTCGACATCCGTGTGTCGATCGACCGCGAAAGCGGCGAATTTGAATCGTTCCGCCGCTGGCACGTGGTGCCTGACGAAGCCGGCCTGCAATTGCCTGACCAGGAAGTGTTGCATTTCGAAGCCAAAGAACAAATTCCCGATATCGCCGTTGATGAATACATCGAAGAGCCGATTGAGTCGGTTGAGTTTGGCCGTCGCTTCGCGCAAGACACCAAGCAAGTCGTCCTGCAACGCATCCGCGACGCTGAGCGCGAACAGATTCTGGCTGACTTCCTGGAGCGCGGCGATTCGCTGGTGACAGGTACTATCAAGCGCATGGAACGCGGTGATGCAATCGTCGAGTCCGGCAAGATCGAAGCGCGTTTGCCACGCGACCAGACGATTCCAAAGGAAAATCTGCGTATCGGCGACCGTGTCCGTGCTTACATCCTGCGTATCGACCGTAATGCACGCGGCCCGCAAGTGATCCTGTCGCGTACGGCTCCTGAGTTCATCATGAAGCTGTTCGAACTGGAAGTGCCGGAAATCGAACAAGGTTCGCTGGAAATCAAGTCGGCTGCACGTGACCCTGGCGTTCGCGCCAAGATTGCCGTCTTCACCAGCGACAAGCGCATCGATCCTATCGGTACCTGTGTCGGTATGCGCGGTTCGCGCGTGCAGGCTGTGACCGGTGAGCTGGGCGGTGAGCGCGTCGATATCGTGTTGTGGTCGGAAGATCCGGCGCAATTCGTGATCGGTGCACTGGCTCCTGCCAATGTTTCCTCGATCGTCGTGGATGAAGAAAAACACGCCATGGACGTCGTCGTGGACGAAGAAAATCTGGCGATTGCGATTGGTCGCGGCGGTCAGAACGTGCGTCTGGCAGCTGAGCTGACCAACTGGCAGATCAACATCATGACAGCGGAAGAGTCGGCCGATAAGTCGGCGCAGGAAACTGCAGCGATTCGCATCCTGTTCATGGAAAAGCTGGACGTCGATCAGGAAGTCGCAGACATCCTGGTGGAAGAAGGTTTTGCCAGCCTGGAAGAAATCGCTTACGTGCCGATCAACGAAATGCTCGAGATCGAGTCTTTCGATGAAGACACCGTCAACGAACTGCGCAACCGTGCACGCGATGCACTGGTGACCGAAGCGATTGCTTCCGAAGAAGGTTTGGAAGGCATGGACGAAGCGCTGATCAATTTCGAAGGAATGGATCGCGTTGTTGCCGGCAAGCTTGGCCTGGCCGGTGTCAAGACCGTGCCTGCTTTTGCCGCACTGGCATACGACGAATTCGGCGCCATCCTGGCGTTGTCGGCCGAGCGTGCGCGCCAACTGATTGAAAATGAATTTGAAGATGTGACCGACGATGAAATGAAGCTCATCGATGCTAAATACGACGAGCGTGCCAAGGCATTGCAAGCCAAAGCATGGAGTACCGCGGAAGCGAAGCAATAAGCTCCCGCGTACCCACATCATCTGCCGAGCCACATAGAAAAGAGGACTGAATGGCAAGTAACAACGTAGCCCAATTTGCCACCGAGCTGAAAATGCCGGCGGATTTGCTACTGACCCAGCTGCGATCTGCCGGAGTTGAAAAAAGCTCCGAGTCCGATCCTTTGTCAAAAGAAGACAAGGACCGTCTCCTGGAGCATCTGCGTCGCGTGCGCGGAGCAGCTCCGGAAGGCGAAAAGAAAAAAATTACGCTGACCCGTAAAGAAACGACTGAAATCAAGCAAGCTGATTCCACCGGCAAGTCGCGCACGATTCAAGTGGAAGTGCGCAAGAAACGCACTTTCATCAAGCGTGACGAACCTGCGGAAGAAGTCACTGCTGTTGCGGCGGTTGTACCTGCAACGGATCCGGCTGAAATTGAACGTCGTGCTGAAGAGGCGCGTCTTCACGCCGAGCTGATTGCCCGTCAGGAAGCTGATTTGCGCGAGAAGCAAGAACGTCTGGCGCAACTCGAAGCGGAGAAAGTTCAGCAAGCCAAGGCTGCTGAAGTCGAGGCGAAAAAAGCTGAGCAAGAAGCCAAGCAGGCTGCGGCGGAAGAAGCCAAGCAGGCTGCTGCGGAAGCGGCTGAAAAAGCTAAGGCAGATTCCGGTGTCAGCACTGCAGCACCTGTCGCGAAACCTGTAGAAGATACTGCTGCAGAAGAGAAAAAACGCGCTGCTGCCGAAGAAGCCAAGAAGAAGGCTGCTCAGGTCGCCAAAGAAGCTACAGAACGCGCCGCTGCTGCCGAGCGCGCCCGTAAGGCTGTGGAAGACGAAGTCGCTCAGATCAAGGCCATGATGAATGCGCCGCGTCGTGTGGTGAAGGCTCCTGAGCCTGCCCCGGCACCTGCTGCGACCAAGACATCCGAAGGCACCTTGCACAAGCCGGCTGATAAAAAGCCTGGTGAGAAGAAAGACGACAAGAAGGCGCCTGTCGCCGTCGACAAGAAGTCGATCAAGTCGGCCAATGTCTCGTCGACCTGGCAAGACGATGCTGCCAAGAAGCGCGGTACCGGCATGAAGACACGCGGCAACACCGGCACTGGTGGCCGTGATGGCTGGCGCGCTGGTCCGAAGGGCCGCCGCAATTCGCATCACGACGACCATGAAAGCAATTTCCAGGCACCGACTGAAGCGGTCATCAAGGACGTGCACGTTCCGGAAACCATCACTGTCGCTGAAATCGCGCACAAGATGTCGGTCAAGGCTTCCGAAGTCATCAAGCATCTGATGAAGCTGGGCCAGATGGTCACCATCAACCAGGTTCTGGATCAGGAAACCGCCATGATCGTGGTGGAAGAAATGGGTCATCGCGCTCATCCTGCCAAGCTGGACGATCCTGAAGCATTGCTGGAAGAAGGCGTTGAGCATCCGGACGCAGAAATGTTGCCACGCGCACCGGTTGTTACCGTCATGGGTCACGTTGACCATGGTAAAACCTCGCTGCTGGATTACATCCGTCGCGCCAAGGTTGCATCCGGCGAAGCTGGCGGCATTACTCAGCATATCGGCGCATACCACGTGGAAACACCGCGCGGCATGATCACCTTCCTCGACACTCCGGGCCACGAAGCGTTTACCGCAATGCGTGCCCGTGGCGCCAAGGCGACCGACATCGTTATTCTGGTGGTGGCAGCCGACGACGGCGTGATGCCGCAAACCAAGGAAGCAATCGCTCACGCGAAGGCTGGTGGTGTACCGCTGGTTGTGGCGATCAATAAGATCGACAAGCAAGGCGCCAATCTGGATCGCGTCAAGCAGGAACTGGTCGCTGAAGGCGTCGTGCCTGAAGAATACGGTGGCGAATCGCCATTCATCTCCGTGTCTGCGAAGACCGGCGAAGGCATCGACTCCCTGCTGGAAAACGTGTTGCTGCAAGCCGAAGTGCTGGAGTTGAAAGCTGCTGTTGACGTCCCGGCTAAGGGCCTGGTCATCGAAGCCAAGCTCGACAAGGGTCGCGGTCCGGTGGCAACGATTCTGGTGCAGTCCGGTACGCTGAAGCGCGGCGACGTGGTGCTGGCAGGTTCGGCCTACGGTCGTGTCCGTGCGATGCTGGACGAAAGCGGCAAGAGCATTACCGAAGCCGGTCCGTCGATCCCTGTTGAAATTCAGGGTCTGACTGAAGTGCCGAGCGCCGGTGAAGAAGTACTGGTCATGACGGATGAGCGCAAAGCGCGCGAAATCGGCCTGTTCCGCCAAGGCAAGTTCCGCGACGTCAAGTTGGCCAAGCAGCAAGCCGCGAAGCTGGAAAACATGTTCGAACAGATGGCCGAAGGCGAGGTCAAGAACCTGCCGATGATCATCAAGACCGACGTGCAAGGTTCGCAAGAAGCGCTGGTGCAATCGCTGCAAAAACTGTCCACCGCCGAAGTGCGTGTTCAGGTGGTGCATGCAGCAGTCGGTGGTATTTCCGAAAACGACGTCAACCTCGCGGTGGCATCGAAGGCGGTCATCATCGGCTTCAACACCCGTGCCGACGCATCTGCCCGTAAGCTGGCCGAAGCCAATGGCGTCGACATCCGCTACTACAACATCATTTACGATGCTGTGGACGAAGTAAAAGCGGCGATGTCGGGCATGCTGGCACCGGAGAAGCGCGAACAGGCCTTGGGTCTGGTCGAGATTCGCCAGGTGTTCGTGGTCAGCAAGGTCGGTTCGATTGCAGGTTGCTACGTGCTGGAAGGTCTCGTCAAGCGAGGTTCCTCGGTACGTCTGTTGCGCAACAACGTGGTCTTGTGGACCGGCGAGCTGGATTCGCTCAAGCGCTTCAAGGACGACGTCAAGGAAGTCAAATCGGGCTTCGAGTGCGGTCTGTCGTTGAAGAACTACAACGATATCCAGGAAGGCGATCAGCTGGAGATTTTCGAAGTACAGGAAGTCGCACGTACTTTGTAATCCGCAAGCAACAAGAAGGGCGGGCAGTCTGGCATTAAGCCGGATGCCTGCCCGGTTTCATTCAGGTTTCACGAAATTCAACAATTGCAGTTCAATGCCGGCCAAGTCTGACGTGGTGCAATTATCGAGAGATATTGCCGCGCAGGGCGAGTCGGCCGAGGTCAGTTTCTCAGCATGGCAAAACACAGTAAATCCATTCCAGGGCGCGGTCTGCGCGTCGCCGATCAGATTCAGCGCGATCTGTCGGAAATCATCGCATTCGAGTTGAAAGACCCGCGTGTGGGGATGGTCACGATCACTGAAGTGCAAGTGACGCCGGACTATGCGCATGCCAAGATTTTCTTTACGACGTTGAAAGACGACAAGCAGGCTATTCAGGATACGCTTACCGGCCTGTCCAAGGCTTCCGGTTTCCTGCGTGGTCAATTGGGCCGCCGTCTGAGTATTCATACATTGCCTGACTTACATTTTGTGCACGATAACTCGACTGTGCGCGGCATCGAAATGTCGCGTCTGATCGACGAGGCTAACGCCACGCGTGCCAAGGATGCCGACGAAAACTGAGTTTTTCACGATGGCCTGATGCTTCAGAGTGAAGCACGCCATCGCCGCATCGATCGACGATTTCTCCGGATTTGACACACATGGCGCATTCTTCGCCTTCGCAACCTCGCCCTCCCAAGATTCCGCGCGTGCCCGTACATGGTGTGCTGCTGCTGGATAAATCAGTGGGCTGGTCCAGTAATGACGCATTGATCAAAGCCAAGCGCCTGCTCAACGCGCTAAAGGCTGGGCATACCGGTACGCTTGATCCATTTGCGACCGGCTTGCTGCCTTTGTGCTTCGGCGAGGCGACCAAGTTTTCGCAGGACTTGCTGGAAGCGGACAAGACCTATGAGGCGTTTGTCCATCTGGGTATCGTCACCAATACCGGCGACACCGAAGGTGAGGTGCTCAGCACCAAGCCCGTTGATGTCAGCCTTGCGCAGATCGAGTCGGCGTTGCAGCAGTTTCGCGGCGAGATTTCGCAGGTGCCGCCGATGCATTCCGCGCTCAAGCGCGACGGCAAGCCTTTATACGAATATGCGCGCGCAGGTATCACGCTGGAGCGTGAAGCACGCAAGGTGACGATTCATCAGTTGGAGCTGCTCGGCTATGAAGCGCCTTTTTTGCGTATCCGTGTGATGTGCAGCAAGGGCACCTATATTCGCGTGCTTGGCGAAGATATCGGCGCATTGCTTGGTTGCGGCGCCCACTTGAATCAATTGCGCCGTACCGGTGTCGGTGCGTTGACGCTGGAGGGCAGCGTAACGCTGGATCAGTTCATCGCCTTCGAAGATAGCGAGCGCGCACAAGCTTTGCTGCCGGTGGATGGTTTGCTGACGACATTTCCGGCGGTGATGCTGACGGATGTGCTGACCGAGCGTTTTTTGCACGGACAGCGTCTGGCGCTTGGCAAGGAAGGTATTGCATTGCCCGCAGAATCAGGCCGGGCAAGGGTTTATCAGGAAAGTAACGGGCGCCTTCTGGGCACCGGTTTAATGCAGGAATTCGGCATACTGGCGCCGGAAAGGCTGATTTCGACTTTGTCGAACTAGCGGCTCATAGCAGCAGTAATTGCGGTACTCGCCAGTTGGAATGAAAGTACAGCAACTCTTTGAAATTATTAGGCTTTTTAAAGTTCGTGCGTCGCAGCATGTTATAATGCGCGCCTCTCAGGATTCGGCAGACCAACTTAACTCAATCATGTCAAACAATAAACGCGCTATTCGCAACATCGCCATCATCGCCCACGTTGACCATGGCAAAACCACCCTCGTCGACCAATTGCTGCGCCAGTCCGGTACTTTCCGCGACAACCAGCAGGTTGATGCCCGCGTGATGGATTCGAACGATATCGAAAAAGAACGCGGCATTACCATTCTGTCGAAGAACTGCGCCGTGGAATACAAGGGTACGCACATCAACATCGTCGATACCCCAGGCCACGCCGACTTCGGCGGTGAAGTGGAGCGCGTGCTGTCGATGGTCGACAGCGTGTTGTTGCTGGTTGATGCGCAAGAAGGTCCGATGCCGCAAACGCGTTTCGTGACGCGCAAGGCGCTGGCGCTGGGTCTGAAGCCTATCGTTGTGGTCAACAAGATCGATCGCGAAAACGCTGATCCGCAAAAGGCAGTCAACGCGACTTTCGAACTGTTCGACAAGCTCGGTGCAACCGACGAGCAACTGGATTTCCCAATCGTGTACGCATCCGGCTTCAAGGGCTACGCAGGTCTGGAAGATACCGTTCGTGACGGCAATATGGAGCCGCTGTTCGACGCGATCCTGGAACACGTTCCTGCGCGTGAAGATGACCCGGATGGTCCGCTGCAACTGCAAATCACTTCGCTGGAATACTCTTCCTACGTCGGCAAGATCGGCGTTGGCCGTATCCTGCGCGGTCGCGTCAAAGCACTGCAAGACGTGATCTGGATGAACGGTCCCGATGACAAGCCAACCAAGGCACGTATTAATCAAGTGCTGACTTTCCGCGGTCTGGATCGCGTGATCGTTGACGAGGCACTTGCCGGCGACATCGTCTTGATCAACGGTATTGAAGAAATCAGCATTGGCTCGACCATCTGTGCTCCGGATTCGCCGGAAGGCCTGCCGATGCTCAAGATTGACGAGCCGACACTGACCATGAACTTCATGGTTAACAATTCGCCGCTGGCCGGCCGCGAAGGCAAGTTCGTGACGACACGTCAGATTCGTGATCGTCTGGATCGCGAACTGAAAGCCAACATGGCGCTACGCGTCGTTCAAGCTGAAAACGACGACTCGACCTACGAAGTGTCGGGTCGCGGCGAGTTGCATCTGACGATTCTGATCGAAAACATGCGTCGCGAAGGCTACGAGCTGGCCGTGTCGCGCCCACGCGTCGTGTTCAAGATGGTGGATGGCGTGCGCCACGAGCCGTATGAAAACCTGACCGTCGACGTCGAAGAAACCAGCCAGGGCGGTGTCATGGAAGAACTGGGTCGTCGTCGCGGCGATCTGCAAAATATGGAACCGGACGGCAAGGGTCGTGTTCGTCTGGAATACCGTATTCCTGCACGTGGCCTGATCGGCTTCCAGGGCGAATTCATGACGCTGACGCGCGGTACCGGCTTGATGAGCCACGTGTTCGACGAATACGCTCCTGTTGACAACAGCAAGGGCGAACTTGGTGGCCGTCGTAATGGCGTGCTGATTTCGCAAGACGACGGTGCTGCCGTTGCTTACGCGATCTGGAAACTGCAAGACCGCGGCCGTATGTTCGTCAGCCACAATGATCCGGTCTACGAAGGCATGATCATCGGTATTCACTCGCGCGACAACGATCTGGTCGTGAACCCGATCAAGGGCAAGCAATTGACCAACGTTCGCTCGTCGGGTACCGACGAAGCCGTGCGCCTGGTGCCGCCTATCGAAATGTCGCTGGAATACGCTGTTGAATTCATCGACGACGACGAACTGGTTGAAGTCACACCGAAGAGCATTCGCCTGCGCAAGCGTTTCCTGAAGGAACATGAGCGTAAAAAGGCATCCCGCGACGCGTAATGTAAGTTGCGTCAGCGGCGTGACAGTCCGGACACAGTTTGCTGTTGTCCTGGCTGGAAGGGCGGAGATGGGGCATTTTGTTAGTTTGCGAGTTGTTGATATTGGATTTGTGAATATCTGATATCAGCACAATAAAGCAGACAGTTATGATGCGGTGCCATATAGTTACACCTGTCTCCTCCAATTTCCTCCTAAAGAATTGGATTTAAGCCCGCAACCGAAAGGTGAGCGGGTTTTTTTTTGCCCCGATATTTTTTACGGCAATCTCTTGCAGACAGGCGCTTACGCCGCCATTCTCAGATTGCCGTTGTAGAAAAGTGATGTCATTTCCCTACAGTTTTAGCCAGATTTTTATCTGAGCACCGAAATTGTGCGATGCGAAATGACTAATGCTGGTTTGTGGTGCAGAATCACCCCCGCAGTATAAAAATCCTATCTCTCAAGAGGATAGAGGGGACACCAGCCCGCAACGTGCAAGCGTTGCGGGCTTTCTATTTGTAACTCGCTTGAAGGCCTGCTGCGAAGCCTTCAAGCGAGTTCGACGATGACGATGGTGTGTAGCTTCCCGGCATGACCCCGGGATCTCATTAGGAAAAGTGCATGTCTTACGGACCAAGAACAATCAGCGTAGCGCCCATGATGGATTGGACCGATCGGCACTGCCGCGTCTTCCATCGTCAGATTACGCGCCATACCTGGCTTTACACCGAAATGGTCACGACCGGTGCGCTGTTGTACGGCGACGTCGGGCGCCATCTCAATTTCAGCGATGAAGAACATCCCGTCGCCCTGCAACTCGGCGGCAGCGAGCCTGCCGATCTGGCCAAGAGTGCCAAGCTTGGCGAGCAATGGGGCTATGATGAGATCAACCTGAATTGCGGTTGCCCCTCCGAGCGCGTGCAGAAGGGCGCTTTCGGCGCCTGCCTGATGGCCGAACCGACCTTGGTCGCCGATTGCGTGAAAGCCATGCGCGACGCCGTATCCATCGACGTTACCGTAAAGCATCGTATCGGGATCGATGACGTCGAATCCTATGAATTCGTGCGCGACTTTGTCGGCAAGATCGCTGAGGCCGGCAGCAAGACCTTCATCGTTCACGCCCGCAACGCGATCCTGAAAGGCCTGAGCCCGAAGGAAAACCGCGAAATCCCACCGCTCAAGTACGACTACGCGTATCGCCTCAAGCACGATTTTCCGGAACTGGAAATCCTGATCAACGGCGGCATCAAGACCGTACCGGAGATCGACGAACATCTCAAGCACGTGGATGGCGTTATGCTGGGGCGCGAGGCGTATCACAACCCTTTCCTCATGGCCGGTTTCGATGCCCGCTATTACGCCGGACTCGACGGCGGTATTCAGGCCAATCGCAGCGAAGTGATCGAAGCAATGATTGCCTATGCAAGCGCACAACTTGCACAGCACGGCGACGGCGGCAAAGGCTTGCGTCTCAACAGCATCACGCGCCACATGCTCGGTCTGATGGCTGGCATGCCCGGCGCGCGCGCATTCCGCCAGACTTTGTCCGATTCCAAGCGGCTGGCGCTGGGTGATCCGGCCTTGCTGATGGAAGCGTTGTCGCATACGCAACTGGTCACGCTGGAATAATCCGCCAGCCTGCCTGATCATGCATGAATGCGGCATGAATGAAGTGATAAGCCGACCGCAAATCCTTTAAAATACGGGGCTACTGAGGGAATTCTTTATGCCTATAGCAACAACAGAAGAAATCGTCGCCGAACTGCGCGCTGGACGCATGGTGATTCTGGTCGACGAAGAAGATCGTGAAAATGAAGGCGACCTGGTGCTGGCCACCGATTTCGTTACGCCCGAAGCCATCAACTTCATGGTCAAGTACGCACGCGGTCTGGTGTGTCTGACCCTGACCGAAGAACATTGCGACCGCCTCGACCTGTCGATGATGTCGACCCGCAACGGCACCCAATTCGGCACCAACTTCACTGTGTCGATCGAAGCCGCTGAAGGCGTTACCACCGGTATCTCCGCCGCCGACCGTGCGCGCACGATTCAGGTTGCCGCCGCCAAGAATGCGACGCCAGCCGACATCGTGCAGCCTGGCCATATCTTCCCGCTGCGTGCGCAAAAGGGCGGTGTGCTCATGCGTGCCGGCCATACCGAAGCCGGTTGCGACCTGACCGAGATGGCAGGCTTGACACCGGCCGCCGTGATTTGCGAAATTCTCAAGGACGACGGCACCATGGCGCGTCTGCCGGACTTGCTGGAATTCGCCGAAGAGCACAAACTGAAGATCGGCACGATTGCCGACCTGATCCATTATCGCAGCCAGCACGAAAGCATCATCGAGCGCGTGGCCGAGCGTGAGATGCACACCGTGCACGGCAGTTTCAAGGCCATCGCCTATCGTGACAAACCAAGCGGCGGCGCCCACCTGGCGCTGGTACACGGCGATATCCGTCCAGGCGAAGAAACGCTGGTGCGTGTGCATCAGCCGGTATCGATTCTGGATTTGCTGGAAACCGAAGCGACCACGCACTCGTGGAACATGGCATCGGCCATGGCGGCGATCAAGGCGGCGCCAAGCGGCGTGGTGGTATTGCTCAATTGCGAAGAGTCGGCCGACCAGATGTTTGCCCAGTTCGCGGCGCTCAACAGCGCTCCGTCGGCCAAGCCGACGCGCGCTGACCGCATGGATCTGCGCACCTACGGTATCGGCGCCCAGATCCTGAAGGATCTGAACGTTTGCAAGATGAAGCTGCTGGCCAGCCCGCGCAAGATGCCGTCGATGACCGGTTTCAATCTGGAGGTTACCGGATATCGCGCCAAGCCGGAAGCCTGAAACAACATAAGCAGCATAAGCAGCATAAGCAGCGGCGGCGGATGAAGAGCCGGACTGAGCATAAGAGATACCGTTCCACGGTGGTACCTTGCAGGCGTATCTTGAATGCGTATCTTGAGATCGCTGCAATCGCTTGATCCGGTATTGGTCCGATGCATCTGCCGGCACTGCTGCAATACTATTCACACTCAACAGAAGCGCAAGTTTGCGTATAAGGAAAAGCCATGACTATAGGTACTTACGAATCGGATCTGAATGGCGAAGGCTTGCGTATCGGCATCGTGCAGGCACGTTTCAATGAAGACGTCTGCCATGGTCTGCTCGCAGCTTGCCTGGCGGAGCTGAAGCATCTGGGCGTGCAAGACGAAGATATCCTGCACGTCAGCGTGCCGGGCGCGCTGGAGATTCCGCTGGCGTTGCAAAAGATGGCCGAGACTGATCAGTTTGACGCCTTGATTGCGCTGGGCGCGGTTATTCGCGGCGAGACCTATCACTTCGAGCTGGTATCCAATGAATCCGGTGCAGGCATCACGCGCGTCGGCCTCGACGCCGGCATCCCGATCGCCAACGCCGTGCTGACCACGGAAAACGACGAGCAGGCGGAAGTGCGCATGGCAGTCAAGGGCGCAGACGCGGCCCGCGTCGCCGTTGAAATGGCCAATCTGGCACTGGCGCTGGACGAGCTGGCGCAAGTCTCGGAAGAAGAATAAGCACCTCGGAAGCGGCGCTCGTTCTGCGGCACTGATGCAGATGAATGAGCAGGGCGATGCGCCTATCCATTTTTGTATTTTGTATCGAACCGGTTTGACCTATTCAACATGACCAATAAAAATCTCCACGCCAATCCGAGCAAGAATCGCACACCGCGTCACCGCGCGCGCGAGTTCGCATTGCAAGGCCTGTATCAATGGCTGCTCAACAATGAAGATGCCGGCGCGATTGAAGCCCACATCCGCGAAGCCCATGGTTTCGACAAGGCGGATGCAGAACACTTCGACGTGCTGCTGTACGGTGCGATCAAACAGGTCGCCGATCTGCGTGCCGGTCTTGCGCCACTGATCGATCGTCCCATCACCGAACTGTCACCGGTAGAACATGCGGCACTGTTGATCGGTGCCTTCGAACTGAAGAACAACATCGAGATTCCGTACAAGGTCGTCATCAACGAAGCGGTTGAGTTGACCAAGTCTTTCGGCGGTATCGATGGTCACAAGTACGTCAACGGCGTGCTCGATCGTTTCGCCGCGAAGGTGCGCGAAACCGAAGTAGGCGCCGGTCGTCGCTAATCGCCTTGCCGGTTTGCTCTGCTGATTCGTTTTGCCGATTTTTCATCGGTGGGTTTTGATCCTGATTTTTCCGCCGTTGCTGCAGGCATGATCGCAGTGCGGCGCGTTCTGCTTTTCTACACATCCCCATGAGCTTTCACGATCTCGCGTCACGTCTGGACAACATCGCACCCTTTCATGTGATGGAGTTGGCCAAGATGGCTGCTGCCCTCGAGCAACAAGGTCAGCACATTATTCATATGGGCATCGGCGAACCTGACTTCACCGCTGCGCCTGCTGTTATTGCCGCTGCGACACAAGCGATGACGGACGGCAAGATGCAGTACACCTCGGCAACAGGTTTGCCGGCGTTACGAGAGGCGATCTCAGCGCATTATCAGCGGGTATACGGGTTGGACATCGCGCCAGGCCGAATTGTGGTCACAGCGGGTGCCTCAGCGGCCTTGTTGCTCGCCTGTGCCGCGCTGGTGGAAAAAGATACCGAAGTCCTGATGCCGGATCCCTCATATCCATGCAATCGTCATTTCGTTGCCGCCTTCGAAGGCAAGGCCAAATTGATCGAAAGCGGGCCGGAACATCGCTTCCAGTTGTCCGCAGGCATGGTTCAGGAACATTGGTCGTCGGCAACCAAAGGCGTCTTGCTGGCGTCGCCATCGAATCCGACCGGCACCTCGATCCTCCCGGAAGAGTTGAGCAAGATCGTTGACGTCGTGCGCGAGAAAAAAGGCTTCACCATCGTCGATGAAATCTATCAGGGCTTGTCGTACGAAGGCGCGCCGTTCTCGGCCTTGTCGCTGGGCGAAGACGTCATCGTCATCAACAGCTTCTCCAAATACTTCAACATGACCGGCTGGCGTCTCGGCTGGCTGGTGCTGCCCGAGAGTCTGGTGCCGCAAGTCGAAAAGCTTGCGCAGAATTTATTCATCTGCGCATCGTCGATTGCACAGCACGCCGGCATCGCTTGCTTCGCGCCGGAATCGATCGCGCTGTATGAAGAACGCAAAGCCGAATTCAAACGCCGTCGCGATTACATCGTGCCGCAACTAGAACGTCTCGGCTTCAAGGTGCCCGTGATGCCGGATGGTGCGTTTTATGTGTATGCCGATTGCAGCGCGCTGAGCGACGATGCCGATCAATTCACCATCGACATGCTCAACAAGGCTGGTGTGGTGCTGGTGCCGGGATTGGATTTCGGCCCCGCTACGGCGCATCGTTATATCCGTTTGTCGTACGCGACGTCGATGGAAAATTTGCAGGAGGCGGTTCGCCGTCTGGAAAAATATCTGGCCGAACGCTGAGGCGTAAATCTTCACGCATCGTTGCCGGTACCAGTACCGTTACCGTTATTGATGAAGTGAAATGAGTGACGCAAATAAAAAAGGAGCCGAGGCTCCTTTTTTAATGCTTGCTCCAACGAAGAGAAAATTACAGTGCAGCGATTTCTTCAGATGAAGTCACGCCTGGCTTCTTCGGCGCAGCAGCAGCCATGTCGCCGACAGCGGTCGGCTTGGCTGGCGTCACTGCCGGCAGGGCAGGGCGCACGGCTTGCACCGGCGGCTTGATCAGCGCGGTCGTGAAGATCGAGATGTTCTTGCCGACTGCGACTTCCTTCAGGTTCTGGTATTCGGACAAGACCTTCAGTCCGTAACCGCCGTCGTTGTCCATATCGGCAGCACCGACGTAGCTCTTCAAACCTGCTTCAACCGATCCGCCGCGTGTGACGTATTCCTTCAGGATCAACGAACCGACCTTGATGTTGGCAACCGGATTGAGCGCCGCTTTGACGCCACCCAGTTCCTGGAACTTGTCGTGGTGAACCTTGGACATGACTTGCATCAGTCCTTGCGCACCCATCGGGCTTTCCGCGAACGGATTGAAGCGCGATTCAATTGCCATCACCGCCAGGATCAGCAGTGGATCGAGTTTGATTTCACGTGCAGTCAGATATGCTGCCGACACCAGCATATCGGTTGCGTCGCCCGCAACACGGTAACGCTTGGACAGCCATGTCGTCACCAGTTTTTGCTGGCGTGGTGTCCCGATGATCTTGCGCTCTTCCTCAGTCATCGGTACGGCTGCAGCAGCGGCCGCGGCAGCAGCCACAGGTGCTGCGGCAGTCAATGCCGGTGCCGGGACATCCATCAGATTAGCCAGCGATGGCGCTTCCGGGACGACTTCTTCGGGTTGATCATCCGAAAAAGGCGACAGAGCCATCAGCTTGTCGGCGAATTCCGGATTGAAAAACATCATGCCCAAAACGAACAGAGCTGCGATACCTGCCAAAGTCAGCGCGTAGTGCGCTGCGGTAAAAAAGCGACCGATTCTGCTTGGAATGGACTTCGCCCATTGTGCAGAATGGTCAACCATATCGGAGGCGGAGCTTAACTGCGCCTCGATGGGTTGGTTTAACATTGAACCTCCTGAATGTTGCAACTTACATAGGGCAAAGCCGGCCAAGAGTGAAAAACCGGATTACTGACTACATGCATCACAATCAAAACACTGCCGTCGCAAAGCGTTACGGCAAGCTACGGGTTGTTTGCGGTTACTGCAGGGCCGTCGGCTCCGGTGCAGTGCAATACAACCAAGTTCGGGGGAGAAGGCTGACGCCTTTTGATAACACTCCTTAAAAATGCCAGTGGGACCCCGTTCCCGTGAAACCTTGCGAGCTGATTCGGGTTCCACACCCGGCTCCTTTAATCAAGGTGCGCGAATTGTAGAAGCCACTTTATATCAAGTCAATACTATTAAAACGATTTAATATAACTTTTAAATCTTATTTTTGAGGGGGTATCCCGTCAAAAATCAATAGAATCAACCGTTTGCCCGGTCTACCTCATCTAAGGGCTGTACTCAAGAAAACCAGCGAAAAAAAATGAAATACACAGATTTACGCGATTTTATTTCGCAACTGCAACTTTCCGGAGAATTAAAACACGTCTCCGTACCCGTCTCTCCTTACCTCGAAATGACGGAAATTTGCGATCGTACCCTGCGCGCCTCCGGGCCAGCGCTGATTTTCGACAAGGTAGTCGACAAAAATATCCCTGTCCTTGCCAATCTTTTCGGTACGCCGCGCCGTGTGGCGCTCGGCATGGGGGCAGAAGATGTCAGCGAATTAAGGCGCATCGGCCATTTGTTGGCGAAGTTGAAAGAGCCCGAACCGCCGAAGGGTTTCAAGGATGTCATGGGTCTGGGCACGCTGGTCAAATCGCTATGGGACATGGCGCCCAAGGAGCGCAGCTCGGCACCGTGCCAGGATATCGTGTGGGAAGGCAACGACGTCGACCTTGATCGCCTGCCGATTCAGCACTGCTGGCCAGGCGATGTGGCACCTCTTATTACATGGGGTCTGGTGATCACCAAAGGACCTAATAAGAAGCGCCAGAATCTCGGCATCTATCGCCAGCAAGTCATCGGCCGCAACAAGGTCATCATGCGCTGGCTGGCGCATCGCGGCGGCGCGCTCGACTTCCGCGAACACTGCATCGCCAATCCCGGCAAGCCGTATCCGATCGCGGTTGCCCTCGGCGCCGATCCCGCTACTATATTAGGAGCAGTCACGCCGGTGCCGGACAGCCTGTCCGAATACCAGTTCGCCGGCCTGCTGCGCGGCAGTCGCACCGAGCTGGTCAAAGCCATCGGCAGCGAGTTGCGCGTGCCGGCGTCGGCCGAAATCGTGCTGGAAGGGCATATTTACCCCGATGAATCCCATCCCTCCGGCTACGAGCATGCGCTGGAAGGTCCCTATGGCGATCACACCGGTTACTATAATGAGCAGGATTGGTTTCCGGTCTTCACCATCGACCGCATCACCATGCGCCGCGATCCTATCTATCACTCTACCTACACCGGCAAACCGCCTGATGAGCCGGCTGTGCTGGGCGTGGCGCTCAATGAAGTATTCATCCCGCTGCTGCAAAAACAGTTCAGCGAAATCACCGACTTTTACTTGCCGCCGGAAGGCTGCAGCTATCGCATGGCGGTGGTGCAGATGAGGAAATCCTACGCCGGTCACGCCAAGCGCGTGATGTTCGGCGTATGGAGTTTTCTGCGTCAGTTCATGTATACCAAGTTCATTGTGGTGGTTGATGAAGATGTCGACATCCGCGATTGGAAAGAAGTGATCTGGGCCATCACCACGCGCGTCGATCCGGTGCGCGACACAGTCATGGTCGACAACACGCCGATTGATTACCTCGACTTCGCCTCGCCCATCAGCGGTCTCGGCAGCAAGATGGGTATCGACGCCACCAACAAGTGGCCGGGTGAAACCAGCCGCGAGTGGGGCACCGTCATCACCATGACGGATGCAGTCAAGAAGCGGGTGGACAGTATCTGGGACGAGCTCGGTATATAAATAGCGAGTGACGTTGTAAGCATTGCAGCCTGTGATGTCTCGCAGGCTGCATGCAGATTGCCGCTTCTCAACAGCCAGCGGCGATCTTTGCAATTGCAGTAATTTATCCTGTCGCAGAGAACAGCGCTCGCACCGATGGCGCAGATGAGGTACAATTCGTGCCGGCGGGCCCCTGCGCATTGTGGCATGGTCAACCTGGTCAGGTCGGGAACGAAGCAGCCACAGCCATTTCCTGCAAGTGCCGCAGACAAGGCTCGCCTCTTCCTTCGAAGTTTTCTTCAGGAAGCACTCAACAAGTCGTGACGAATTCAATCCGTTACCGACAGTCCGGTTCTACCTTCCTTCAGTTATTTCAGTTCTACGAGCAATCAGTCAGCCTCAGGCCGTTTTGCCGCCGACTGTAAAGCCGATCGTCGTCATGCCGCCTCTGCTCGCTGCGAATGCGGTGCCGCCGTGCATGAGCGCGATAGCCTTGACGATGGCCAGGCCGAGCCCATGGCCATGGATACCGTCGACTTCGCGGCGTGCGGTGTCGACGCGATAAAAACGGTCAAACAGGCGCGGCAGATGGCGTTGTTCGATTGGTTCGCCCGGGTTGGAGACGGCGACCTGCACATCCTTGTTTTGCGCATCGATGGAGACTTTGATGCGCGCGCCGGCAGGGGAATGCTGGATCGCATTCTGTAATAAATTGGTCAATGCGCGGCGGAAAAGTGCGGTCTCGATCATCGAAGTCGCGGTCGTGTCGCCGGTGACTTCAACGCTCATTTCCATCTCGTCGAGTACGAATTCGAAGAACTCGATAGTCTTCTGCACCTCATCGGCGATCACCGTGTACACCAGGCTGGTGGCGGCTTCGCCCTGATCGCACCGAGCCAGGAACAGCATGTCGTTGATGATGGAGCGCAGCCGATCCAGCTCTTCCAGATTCGATTGCAGCACCGTTTCAAACTCGGGTGCGCTGCGTTCGCGCGATAGGGCAACCTGGGTTTCACCGATCAGATTGGCTAGCGGCGTGCGCAACTCATGTGCCACATCGGCGTTGAAGGCCTCCAACTGCTTATACGCATTCTCCATGCGGTCCAGCGCGCCGTTGAAAGCTTGCGCCAGATCGGATAATTCATCCGGCAGGGCAGAGACGGTAAGGCGTTCGGACAAGTTCTTCGGACTCAGCGTCTGCGCCTTGTCCGACATTTTCTTGAGTGGCTGCAAGCCGGTGCGCGCAATCCAATAACCGAACAGAATCACCAGAAAAACGCCGATCAGCGACAAGCCGATCATCGCCGCGACGAAGGTGCGCAGCGTTTCAAAATAAGGTTCGGTGTCCACGCCCACCGTGAGACGGATGGCGG
This sequence comes from Herbaspirillum rhizosphaerae, assembly GCF_046025915.1. Lineage (GTDB taxonomy): Bacteria > Pseudomonadota > Gammaproteobacteria > Burkholderiales > Burkholderiaceae_D > Herbaspirillum > Herbaspirillum rhizosphaerae_A. The sequence continues at coordinate 86,424 of NZ_JAQQFR010000005.1, forward strand.
GGCGGTCGAGATAGGCAGGCAGAATCTTGGTCAGCGTATGCAGCGGAAATTCTTTGCCCTTAATGCGCAGCCTGCCGATGTTCTTGGGGTCGTAATCGAACTCATGCAGTTCGGCCAGATCCTTGCCGTAGCTGAAGCGCGGATCGTCGCTGAATACCCAGAAGCGCACCTTGCCATCGGCCGGTGTCAGCGTGTCGAGCTTGGCTTGCACGCGCGCCCAGCGATCAACCGTGCCGATACGCGAGACCATGTATTCGATATCGTTGAAGGTCGTCACCAGGCCATCGCGTTCATGGCGCAGCAGCTCGTTCTTGACCACGGCATACAGCACGCCGCCGATCAGCGAAAAAATGATCAGCGCCGAAGCAGCAAACATCATCACCAGGCGCGTGATAATGGAATGCTTCATCCGTCTTCCTCTTCGTCATTTGCATCGTGAGCCGGCAAAACGGTACGCGGTTCCAGTACATAGCCCATGCCGCGTATCGTGTGCAGCAGCTTCTGTCCGAATGGTGCGTCGATCTTGGCGCGCAGGCGCTTGATCGCAACTTCCACCACGTTAGTGTTGCTGTCAAAATTCATGTCCCAGACCAGTTCGGCAATCGCCGTCTTGGACAGGATCTCGCCCTGGCGGCGCGCCATGATCGCCAGCAGTGCAAACTCCTTGGCGGTCAGGTCGATGCGGACATTGTTACGGAATGCCTTGCGGCTCAGCAGATCAATCTGCAGGTCGCCAATGCGCAGCTGTGCCGGCTCCTGCGAACGGCCGCGCCGCGTCAACGCCTGCAAGCGCGCCAGCAGTTCAAGGAAAGAAAAGGGTTTGATCAGGTAATCATCAGCACCGTCGTGCAAGCCCTTGATGCGGTCTTCCACACGGTCGCGCGCCGTCAGCATGATCACCGGCGTCTGCTTGATGGTGCGCAGCGAACGCAGCACCGAAAAGCCATCCAGGCCGGGCAGCATGACATCCAGCACGATCACATCGTAATCGTGCTGAATTGCCAGATGCTGGCCGTCGATGCCGTTGGCGGCCAGATCCACGGTACACCCCTGCTCGGTCAGACCCTTGCAGAGGTACTCCGCCATCTTGTGCTCGTCTTCGACAATCAGAACTTTCATTCCTGCTCCTGGTACCGCGTTCATAGACATGTGACTATTAATGCGATTCTATTACAGGTGTGGCGCCTTTCTTGGCTGCCTTGCGTGCTGCGCGCGCTTCTTTTTTGTTCATGTACCAGTAATGCGCGCGGTCCAGATACAGATAGATCACCGGCGTGGTGAACAGCGTCAGCGCCTGCGACAGCACCAGACCGCCCACCATCGCATAACCCAGCGGACGGCGCAGTTCGGAGCCGGCGCCATGGCCCAGCATCAGCGGCAGACCGGACAGCAAGGCGCACATGGTGGTCATCATGATCGGGCGGAAGCGCAGCAGGCAAGCCTGATAGATCGCTTCTTCCGGTTTCATGCCATGCTGGCGTTCGGCGGTCAGGGCGAAGTCGATCATCATGATGCCGTTCTTCTTGACGATACCGATCAGCAAGATGATGCCGATGAGCGCAATCACGCTGAGATCGTAGCCGCCCGCCATCAGAATCAGCAGCGCACCCACGCCCGCCGACGGCAGTGTCGACAAAATCGTCAGCGGATGGATATAGCTCTCGTACAGCAGACCCAGCACGATATACACCGCAATCAGCGCTGCCGCGATCAGGTAAGGCTGCGAGGCCAGCGATTCGCCGAAGGCCTTGGCCGTACCCTGGAAGGCGCCGGTCAACGTGGTCGGCACACCCATTTCCGCCTGAGCCTGGTTGATGGCATCGACCGCTTCACCCAGCGCCACACCCGACGCCAGGTTGAAGGAAATCGTCACCGCCGGGAACTGGCTCTGATGGCTGATCGACAGATACGCGGTCTTGGTCGTATCAACCTTGATGAAGGTCGACAGCGGTACTTGCTGGCCGGTGAGCGGCGAGGTCAGGTACAGCTTGTTGAACAGCGCCGGATCTTTTTGCAACTCAGGCGTGACTTCCAGCACCACGTGGTAGCTGTTGATCTGGGTGAAGTATTGCGCTACCTGGCGTTGGCCGATCGCATCGTAGATCGTCGCATCGATCAGCGACGGCGAGATGCCGAAGCTGGACGCGCGTGCACGGTCGATGGTGATCGTCGCTGTCGCCGCATTGTTCTGCTGGTCGGAGGCAACGTCGGTCAGTTGTTTCATCTTGCGCAGGCGATCCACGACCTTCGGTGCCCAGGTATTGAGCTCATCAAGATTGGAGTCGGTCAGCGTGTACTGATATTGCGTACGCGCCAGACGGCCACCAACATTGATGTCCTGGCTGGCCTGCATGAACAGATTCACGCCCTGGATCTTGGCCACTTGCGGACGCAGGCGTGTGATGATTTCGCTGGCGTCGGCGGTACGGCCTTCGTCCTTCGGTTTCAAGGCAATGAAAAAGTTACCTGTGTTGAAGGTGGTTGAACCGGCGCTCATTGCAAAACCGGTGACGTCGGGGTCCTTGCGGACAACTTCTGCAACTTGCAGCAGACGACGGCGCATCGCCTCCGAAGAGATGTCCTGCGACGATTCCGCAAAACCCACAATCACGCCGTTATCCTGTTGCGGAAAGAAGCCCTTGGGAATGATCACGAACAAGAACGCCGTGAACGCCACGGTGGCGATGAAGGTCAGCAGAGTGATGAATTGATGGCGCATCACGACGTCGAGGCCGCGCTTGTAGCCGTTCAGCAGAGTGTCGAAGAAACGTTCAAACAGCTGGTACAGCTTGCCGTGTTTTTCGGCATGGCTGTTCTTGAGGAAGCGCGAGCACAGCATCGGTGTCAGCGTCAGCGAGATGATCACCGATACGCCGATGGTCAGCGTTACGGTCACGGCGAATTCACGGAACAGACGACCGACGATACCGCCCATCAGCAGCAGCGGGATGAACACCGCCACCAGCGACACCGAGATGGAGATAATGGTGAAGCCGATTTCGCTGGAGCCTTTCAGCGCCGCTTCCATCGGTGACATGCCTTCTTCGACGTAACGGTAAATGTTTTCCAGCATCACGATCGCATCATCGACCACGAAGCCGACTGCAATCGTCAGCGCCATCAGCGACAGGTTGTCGAGGCTGTAGCCCACCAGATACATCACGCCCGCCGTGCCCATCAGCGCCAGCGGCACGGTGATGCTTGGGATCAGCGTCGCGGCGACGTTGCGCAAGAACACGAAAATCACCATCACCACCAGCGCAATGGTCAGGATCAGCGTGAACTCAACGTCTTGGACCGACGCGCGAATAGTCTGAGTACGGTCAATCAGCGTGTTGATGTGTACGCTGGCAGGAATCGCTGCGCGCAGACGCGGCATCGTTGCCTTGATGCGCTCCACGGTTTCGATCACGTTGGCGCCCGGCTGCTTGGTGATCGCCAGCACAATCGAACGGCCATTGGTGAGTGTGGTGTCGGGCGCTGCCGCAGCACCGGCGAAGGCCCATGCAGCAATCTTGTTATTTTCCGGACCGTCGACGGCGGTGCCGATATCGCGGATGCGGATCGGCGCGCCGTTTTTGTAGGCTAGCACCATGTCGTTCCATGGTTCGGCGCTCAGCAACTGATCATTGGTGTAGACGGTAAAGCTCTGATGCTGACCGTCAACGGTACCCTTCGGCTGGTTGACGGTGGTCGTGGCGATGACGCCACGAATGTCTTCCAGACTCAGACCCATGGTCGCCAGTTTGGCTGGATCCACCTGGATGCGTACGGCTGGTTTTTGCTGGCCGTTGACGCTAACCAGACCCACGCCGGAAATCTGCGAAATCTGCTGCGCCAGAATATTGTCGGCGTAGTCGTTGACCTGCGTCAGTGGCAAGGCATCCGACTGCACCGAAACGATCATGATCGGCGAATCGGCCGGGTTGATCTTGCGAAAAGTTGGCGGGTTGGGCAAGTTGGAGGGCAACTGGCCGGTCGACGCATTGATCGCTGCTTGTACGTCCAGCGCAGCGGCATCGATGTTGCGGTTAAGGTCGAACTGCAAGGTGATCTGAGTGCTGCCCAGTGCACTTTGCGAGGTCATCTGCGTCAGACCTGCAATCAGCGAGAATTGTCGTTCCAGCGGCTGCGCCACGTTGGACGCCATGGTTTCCGGACTGCCGCCGGGCAAGCTGGCGGAGACCTGAAGGGTAGGAAAGTCGACCTGCGGCAGCGGCGCCACCGGCAGCAACGGCCAGACGGCGATACCGACCAGCAGGATAGCGATCGCGAGCAGCGTGGTGCCGATCGGACGCTTGATGAAGGTAGCGGAAACACTCACTTTGCGGATCCTTTCGCAGCAGCGGCGTTGGCTTTGTTTTCGACGATGCGGCTACCCGGTTTCAGCTTGTACTGACCGTCAAGCACTACGCGCTGTCCTGATTCGACACCCTTGGTGATGACGGCGATGCCATCCTGAATACGTGCCACGACAACCGGCTGGATCGCCGCAGTCTCGTCGGCCTTGATGATATAGACGTAAGTGCCTTCCTGATTGCGCTGGATGGCGGCGGCCGGCAGGGTCAATGCCACGCCATGATCATCCATCTGCAGATTGACGTTGACGTACTGGCCCGGCCACAGGGTGTGCTGTGGATTGGTGAAACGTGCTTTCAACTGCACCGTACCGCTGGTCGTGTCGATCTGGTTGTTCAATAAAATCAGGTTGCCGGTGCCCAGCGCATCCTTGTTGTTGGTGCGCGCGTAGGCAGTCACTTTGAGTGACTTGTGATTGGTCAGCTGGGCGCGGTTGATGGCTGGTACTGCTTCTTCCGGCAGGGTGAATTGCACGGTGATCGGATCGATCTGATTGATCACCACCAGGCCGTTCACATCGGTGGCGTGCACGATATTACCGGCATCCACCAGACGCGCGCCGACGCGGCCGCTGATCGGTGCATTGATGGTGGTATAGCTGAGCTGCACCTTGGCATAGTTGATCTGTGCTTCGTCGGTCTTGACGGAGGCTTCCAGTTGCGCGACCAGTGCCTTTTGCGTATCGAGCTGTTGTTGCGTGGCGGCGTCTTGCTGACGCAGCGTGGTGTAGCGTTGCAAGTCGATCTTGGCGTTGGTCAGTTGCGCCTGATCCTTGGCTTGTTGCGCCTGCACTTGCGCCAATTGCGCTTGCAATGCGCGTGGATCGATTTGCGCGAGCAACTGGCCGGCCTTGACGTCCTGGCCTTCGGTAAACGCAACCTTGTCGAGCTGACCATCGATGCGCGCCTTGACGGTCACGCTGGCATTGGCGGTGACGGTACCGACACCGGTCAGGTACAAGGGCACATCGCGCTCTTCCACTTTTGTCGTCGTCACGGAAATCGCGGGACCTTGCTGCGCCTGCGGATTAGGTGCAGCAACGGCATCGGTGCGATGCATCAGGGTCCAGGAACCACCGCCAACGAGAACGACAACCGCAGCGGAAATCAACAGAGTGGAACGTTTTTGAATGAATGAAGTAGTCATACTTTAACTCGCAAGATTGTTTTTCTTAGTTGGCGGCAGCAACGGGTGTGCCGGTTGCCGTCGTCTGATTGATATCGCCGACGCGCCAGCCGCCGCCGACCGCCTTGATCAGCGCTACGCTGGCAACCAGCTGGCGGCCGAGCAAGGTCACGGCGGTGCGTTGATTGGTCAGCGATGTGGCCTGTGTCGTGACCACCGACAGATACGTCGTGGTGCCGGCCTGATACTGGCTCAGCGCCAGTCGTTCAGACAGCTGCGCCGCCTTGACCGCCTGATCCTGGACCTGGCTTTCCTGATCCAGCACGCGCAATGTCGAGAGGTTGTCTTCCACTTCTTGCAGGCCGCCAAGGACGGTTTGCTTGTACGTCGCCACCGAAGCATCGAAGGCGGCAGTCGCCTGATCGTTGCGTGCGCTGCGTGCGCCGCCATCGAACAGGGTGGCAGCAAGCGTGGCGCCCAGCGACCATACACGGCTTGGCGTATCGAACAACTGGGAGAAGGCGATCGCGCTGTAACCACCGGTCGCATTCAATGTCAGCGTTGGGAAATAAGCGGCGCGCGCCACGCCGATGTTGGCATTGGCGGCAGCCGCCAGACGTTCGGCATTGGCGATATCGGGACGGCGCTCCAGCAGGTCGGACGGCAAGCCGGTCGGTGTTGGCGGCATGCTTGCCTGCAACGCGGCACCGTCGGTGGTGACCGGCGCGAGCGTGAAGACTGCCGGCGCTTTGCCAACGAGGATGGCGATGGCGTGTTCCAGCTGGTTGCGCGTGGCGTCGAGATCGATCAGTTGTGCCTGTGCCGAGCGCAATTGCGTTTCAGCCTGCGCGACGTCGGAGCGCAAGGCCACACCGGCTTCATATTGATGCTGGGTCAGTTGAAACGACCGTGTATAGGCAGCGACGGTGCGTGCATACAGATCCTTTTGCAGATCGGTCACGCGCAGTTGCAGGTAATCCTGCGCCAGGGTTGCCTGGATACTCAGGCGTGCCGCCGCAAGGCTGGCTGCGCTTGCCGCGCTGGTCGCGTCGCCGGCTTCCACCGAGCGCCGCACACGGCCCCAGACATCAGCTTCCCATGAGGCATTCAGACCGACGGCATAGGTATCCGTCAGCCGGCTGCCGGCCGTCGCGCTATTGGTCCGCGCGCGGGTGGGGCCGCCGGAAACACCGACCGTCGGCCACAAGCTGGCGCGCGCAATGGCGGCGGTGGCCTGAGCCTGGCGATATTGCGCCTCGGCGAAGCGGATATTCTGATTGGCTTTATTGGCCTGATCGATCAGGTCGTTCAGCACCGGATCCTTATAGGCTTCCCACCAGCGGTGATTGCTGTCGATCTGTCCCGGCTCGGCGATTTTCCACGGGCCTTGTTCTTTATAGGCAGTGGGCAAATCCATTTGCGGGCGAGCGTAGTCAGGGCCGACGGCGCAACCGCCGAGCAAAGCTGCGGCGGCCAGAGTGATTGCGGACAACGCTAAGGCTGGCTTGAATGCGTGTTGGGGTGGCGATTTGGCGGTCGCTGTCATTGGTAGATTCCAAAACATGGTTGAGCGTGCATTTGGCTGGACGACATGGGATCAAAGGGAACTGCCGGTGGGCGTCGGACAGGTTAACTGGCGACGCCTTTCTACAGCATTACTGTACGAGGGGGTGGTCAACTTGATGCTGACGGAAATATGACATTTCTGTCAGTTTCGGCTGCGGAGTAGGTTGCTTTGTTTTTATTGTATTTTGGCAACCAAATCAGACCGGCCAGGCGCGCTGGAGAATCTCCTGCTGCAAGGAGGCGTCGGCATGCAGCGTGCCGTAGACGCGGCCGTTTGCCGCGTCGCTGCGACTGAGTACAAAAGCCTCCGCCATCGCTGCGGGCGCATGCTGCAACATCAAGGCGCTCTGTACCGTCAGGATCAGTTGCTGCACCAGGCGGCGTGCCAGCATCTCGCGTTGTTCCGGCGGCGTGGTCAGCAGTTGTTTCAAGGCATCCAGCGATGCCTGCAGGACATGATGGCCGTCGGCGACTTGCTGCAATTCTTCCAGCAGCAAGATACAGCCTTCCGGTTCACGCTCCATGGCGCGCAGTACGTCGAGGCACATCACATTGCCCGAACCTTCCCAGATCGAATTCACCGGCGCTTCACGATACATGCGCGCCATCGGCGCTGTCTCGACATAGCCGTTGCCGCCCCAGACTTCCATGCATTCGCCGGTAAATTCCAGCGCGCGCTTGCAGATCCAGAATTTGGCGGCGGGCGTGACGATGCGCCGCCATGCGCGTTGCAGCGGGTCGTTCGGCGATTCGAAGGCACGTGCCAGACGCAGCATCAGTAGTGTCGCCGCTTCACTTTCCAGCGCTAGATCGGAAAGCACATTGCGCATCAATGCCTGCTCCGCTAACTGCTTGCCGAAGGCGCTGCGATGACGCGCGTGGTGGATCGCCTGAATCAGAGCATGGCGCATCAGCCCGGCGCTGCCGATCACGCAGTCCAGGCGTGTGTGGTTAGCCATTTCGATGATGGTGGGAATGCCGCGTCCTTCATCGCCGACCATGACGCCATAGGCATCGTCGAATTCGACTTCGCTACTGGAGTTGGACCGATTGCCCAGCTTGTCCTTGAGGCGCTGGATCAGCACGCCGTTCTTTTGTCCATCGGGACGCCAGCGCGGCACGAAGAAGCACGACAAGCCGTTGTCGGTGCGCGCCAGCACCATGTGCGCATCGCACATCGGCGCCGAGAAAAACCATTTGTGGCCGATCAGCGTATAGGCTGCACCGCGTCCGCTGCCATTGAGCGGACGTGCGGCAGTGGTGTTGCTGCGTACATCGGAGCCACCTTGTTTTTCTGTCATGCCCATGCCGATCAGCATTGAGCGCTTTTGCTCCAGCGGCAGGTCGCGCGGATCGTGTTCGCGTGAAAACAATTTGTCGCGCACCATCGGGAACAGCGCATCCTCATGGCGCAATACCGGCAGCGAAGCAAAGGTCATGGTGGTCGGGCAAAGCGATCCCGCTTCCACCTGCGCGTGCAGGAAGTAGCCCGCAGCGCGCGCCACATGTGCACCAGGCATGCCTTCGTAGGCAGGCATCCACGGCAGCGCGTGCAGGGCTTCGCGGCGCAGCAGCGCCAGCAGTGCATGCCAGCTGGGATGGAAGTCGACACGATCGATGCGGTTGCCGAAGCGGTCGTGGGTTTGCAGTTCGGGAGTATGGCGATTGGCCAGTTCGGCCAGTTGCAGCACATCGGCGCTGCCGAGTTCTGCGCCGTAATTGGATAGCGGCGCGGCATGCCAGCCGGCCTGTTCACGTTGCACGCCTTCGCTCAGGGCCAGATCGGTGCTGTACAGATTGACATCTTTCAGCTCGGGAACCTGGTTGGTGACTTCATGCGTTTTCATTGCAACTCCTGTACGTGGACGGGCGGAGAGGGTGAAGCGAGGTGAAGCGCAGCACAGACGACGGCGCGGACAGTGTAAGGCATTCACCGCAAGAAGACAGCGCGACAGCGCAAGCGCCGGGCAATTTCAGCGCATTAGGTGAATTTGCTATAACTATATAAGTATCTTGTCGCTAAGGCCGTCCTGCACATGACAAAGACTCATATTAAAATGAGGCTTCTGAAAGGACTCCTCCGACCATGCCTTACCTGACCATCGAAGATACCATCGGCAATACGCCCTTGATTCAATTGCAACGTATCGGCGGCGAAGACGTCGCACGACGCAACAACATCATCCTCGGCAAGATAGAGGGCAACAACCCCGCCGGGTCGGTCAAGGACCGTGCTGCATTGTCGATGATCCGCCGTGCCGAAGAACGCGGCCAGATCAAGCCGGGCGATACCCTGATCGAAGCCACCAGCGGCAATACCGGTATCGCATTGGCCATGGTTGCGGCAATGCGCGGCTACAAGATGGTCTTGCTGATGCCGGAAAACCTCAGCGAAGAGCGCCGTCAAAGCATGGCCGCCTATGGCGCCAAGATCGTCCTTACGCCCAAGAGCGGTGGTATGGAATACGCGCGCGACCTGGCAGAACAAATGCAGAAGGAAGGCCAGGGCCTGATCCTGGATCAGTTCGCCAACGCCGATAATCCGCAGGCGCACTATGAAACCACCGGCCCCGAGCTGTGGCGTGACACTGAAGGCCGCATTACCCATTTCGTCAGCGCCATGGGCACTACCGGCACCATCATGGGCGTGTCGCGTTACCTGAAAGAACAGAATCCGGAAATCCAGATCATCGGCGCCCAGCCGGAAGAAGGCTCGTCGATCCCAGGCATCCGCAAATGGCCGGAAGCGTATTTACCGAAGATCTATGAAAAGCCGCGTGTCGATCAGCTTGAATACGTCAGCCAGGCCGCAGCCGAAAACATGGCGCGCAAGCTGGCGATGGTCGAAGGTTTGTTCTGCGGTATCTCCGCAGCAGGCGCCTGTGAAGTGGCATTGCGCGTCGCGCAGCAGGTGGAGAATGCAACGATTGTGTTCGTCGTCTGCGATCGCGGTGATCGCTATCTCTCCACGGGCGTTTTCCCGGCGTAAGCTCGGAAGTGAAGTGGTGAACAAGCGGTGAACAAATGGTGAATGCATTCATGTGTTCGCCACAATAAAAAAACGGAGCCTGAGGCTCCGTTTTTTTATTCCATACCAGGAGTTGCAGGCGAACCTGGCTTCGGTTTGAATTGCTTGTCGCTGATGCGGAATTTTTCGCGGCGATCACCCATCAATTCGCGCAGTTCGCGGATCGACAGTTCGCTGACTTCATGCATGCGAATCAGCAGCGACGCACCAACCGGCAGACGACGGTGGCGGATCTTGCTGATCACCGGCGGAGCCACTTCCAGCGCACGCGAGAGCGCGGCATCGTTCTTCAGATGCAGCTTCTCGATCAATGCGTCGAGCAGGTGGTTAGGATCGTAGTTGATTTGATCCGAGAGAGAAGTATCGTTGGTGCCATTAGGTGTAGTCATGATCGGACGTTCCATTATGCAGATGTTTATAAGGGCCTTGTTTGTGCAAGTGCTATTAGTTCTTGGTAAAACTGCAAAACGTGGTTAACCAGTTTCCATTAGAGGTGCCATTCTTTTCCCACTGCAACATACACAACTCGAACCAAGGCCATCGGGATCAGTCGGTCTGACTTGCCAGCCTTTACTATTCGTTTCCGTGTTTCCCACTTCGGTACTGGCAAAACGTCAATATTGACGTCAGTACATCCAGTGAGAAAAGTCTATTACAAAATAGTTGCGAGAAATCACCTCGAATTTGTAACAGATATTAACAGGATTTTTTCTATATTTGGTGTTGTTTCTTTGACACGACAAAAGACAGCTGATTCCAGCCATTTAAGCCGAGATCCCGCATGGTAGCTATGTTTCGCTCGAAAATAGCGCTTGCTTCGGGGAAAGCCTGGACGGCGCGATCGATGCTGCTTTCTCGCAACAGATGCAAAACAGGGTAGGGAGAACGGTTGGTAAAGTTGTCGATATCGTCCGGTGCGGCATCGGCAAATTGGTAATCAGGATGGAAACTGGCGATTTGCAGCTCGCCTTCCAGGCCGGCATTTTCAAGTACCTCGTCGGCAACATCGAGGAAGTTGTTGTAATTCAGAAAGTCTTGCAATACGCGTGGATGGATGAGCACCGTGGTATCGATTGCCTCCGGATCGCTGTCTTGCAGATGCTGCAATTCGCGCGACAATTCCTCGGCGAGATCGGTCTCGGTTTCGGCGTGACTGACGACATAGCGGATCTGGTTTTTGACGTAGACCGACTTGGCAAAAGGGCAAAGATTGAGGCCGATCACGGCCTCGCTGATCCACGCCTGGGTGAGCGCAATGACGTCGTCGTCGGAGGGAAATGGTGCGGTATTCATGGCGGCATTGTCTCATGACGTCCGGAGGCCAGACAGTACGGAGAGCGAGGGAAACAGCGGAAACGGCCCGAAATCGGCTATGCTTCACATCCTCGTTTTTAATCTACGCACAAAATAAGACCTCCATGGCGCTCAAAGCAACCATCTTCAAAGCCGATCTGCAGATTTCCGACATGAACCGGCACTACTACCAGAACCATACCTTGACCATCGCCCGTCATCCGTCGGAAACCGATGAGCGCATGATGATCCGCGTGCTGGCCTTCGCGCTCAATGCCAGCGAGTCGCTGACCTTCGGCAAAGGCTTGTCGGACGTGGAAGAGCCTGATATCTGGCAAAAGGATCTGACCGGCGCCATCGATCTGTGGATCGAAGTCGGCCAACCCGATGACAAGCGCATTCTCAAAGCCTGCGGTCGTTCCGCACGCGTGATGGTGTATAGCTACAGCAGCTCCAGCAGCATCTGGTGGGGCCAGACCGGCAACCGCGTCGAGCGCGCCAAGAACCTCACCGTCATCAACATCGCGGTCGAGACCAGTCAGGCTCTGGAAAAGCTGGCGCAGCGCTCCATGCAATTGCAATGCACGATTCAGGACGGCCAGATCTGGCTGGGCAACAATGAAGAGATGGTGCAAATCGACCCACAGGTAATTAAACCGTAGTCAGCAGGTCACGCACCGACGGCAGCGTATCGATCGCTTTGAGGCGGGACAGCAGCAGCGCAGCGTTGCTGCCGCCATCCCGGTTTCCTTCGGCGACACATTTCAAGAACTTGTCTTCGATTTCTTCCTGACGCATCGGACATTGCGCCGCACCGCGCGCATACGCCTGAAATCCCTCCACCCAATCACGGCCCGCTGCCTTGATCTGCATGTTGGCTCCTTCCGGCGCTGCTTCGCAGGCACCTGCCAGGCTCCAGCGCGGACCGACGGTCATGGTAATACGCTGCATCAGGGCAATCACGCGCGGTTCCTGCAAGACCGCGCCGTCAAGATGCGCCAACTCCACCGTCCCATACAGCAATGACACTGCCACGGCGAAAGGCATGCTGAATTGCGCTTCCTGCCGCGTCGCGGGTTTGTTGTAAATCAGATTGGCAAAAACAATTTGCGGCACGTCGCAGAGGATCTCTTCAATCTCATCCACAAGAATGCCGTGCCGGGCGACGATGGCCATGGCGGCATCGACTGCGGCGTGCGAAGACAGGCAAAGCGGAATGCGCTTGAGGTCGACGCCGGGCGATTCCAGAAACCAATGTGAACCAAGCTGCGCAATCATGGCGATATTGAATTCGCCGTGATTGAACAAGCCAGTGAAACCGTTCCAATGTTCGAAGGCATCATGCGGGCCGCTGGCGCCTTGTGCTGCCAGTAAGGCAGCTACCACACCGGCTTCTGCCGCACGGCCTGCCATCAAGGGTTTGGCGTCGGTGCCGAAACAGGCTTTCAATCCACCGGTGCCGGCCACCGCCAGTCCCAGCGCCGAGGCAGTTTGCTTGCGATCCAGCTTGAGCAGCCAGGCCGCCGCCGCGCAGGCGCCGACCGGGCCGAGCACGCCGGTAGTCCACCAACCCTGATCGTAGAGGATGCTGTTGGTGGCGGCGCCGACGGCGTATTCACATTCGGATCCAACGATGAATGCTGTCAGCAGATCGCTGCCGGATGCATTGCGTTTTTGCGCAACGGCGATGGCAGCGGGAGCGATCACGGCAGACCCGTGCATGAAACCGGCGTAGCAATTGTCGTCAAAGTCCAGCGCATGCGCCGACGCGCCATTGACGAATGCCGCCGCAGGCGCGGAAAGCAATTGCGGGCCGCCGACGATGGCGGCATCGCCGCGCGAACCGGCGTCCACGGCGATGGCGCGTGCGGTGCGCGCCACTGCCGTTGCCGAGCCGGCGAAAGCCACACCGATGGTATCGAGCAGACAGTTGGTGGCGATGGCGCGTACAGAGGCGGGAATATCGCTGTGTTGCAGGCCGCAGATCCAGTCGGCCAGGCGTTCAATGGCGGTAGGGTGAGTCATGGTGTGACGCTGTGTCATGGAAGAGAAAGCGGAGGTGTTGCTTGTGTTGCTTGTATTGCTTGCCCGATGCGATCTTGCCGCGGAGCTTGTCCGAGACAACATCGCATCAGGCAATGACGACGCAGGGGAATCGCGTCGCGGGCTTATTCCAGCTTATTCCGGCAGGGGACCGGCTGGTGCGCCCAGCCACTTCTTCGACATCTCGTCGATGGCACCGTTGCTCTTGGCTTCGCGGATGATCTCGTTGAGTTTGGCGACCAGTTGCGGTTCACCCTTTTGCACGCCGATGTAGCAAGGCGCATTGGACAGGATGACCTTCAGATCCATGCTCACCGACGGATCCTTGGCCTTGATCGTGGCAGCCACGGCGGTGCCGGTCGCAAACATCTGCGCCTGACCGGCGAGGAAGGCAGAGACCGTGCCGTTGTTGTCTTCAAAACGCTTGATCACGGCGCCCGGCGCCAGACGCGAGAGTTCTTCATCCTGCATCGAGCCGCGTGTCACCGCAATGACCTTGCCTGTCAGTTCGCTGTAGTTTTTGGCGATGATTTCCTGCTTGCCGAAAACGGCATCGAAGAATGGTGCATAGGCGATGCTGTAGTCGATGACCTTTTCGCGCTCAGGCGTTTTGCCGAGCGAGGAAATGGTCAGGTCGGATTTTTTGGTCTGCAGATACGCGACACGATTCGGGCCGGTGACGGGGATCAGTTCCAGTTTGACGCCGAGCTTCTTGGCGACCAGTGCTGCCATGTCGATGTCATAACCACGCGGCGTCATGTCGGTGCCGACCGAACCGTATGGTGGATAGTCGGTCGGTACGGCCACACGAATCACCTTGCGTGCAAGGATGGTGCTGAGGGCGTCCTCCGCCATGGCATTGCCGGAAACAGCAGCGGCAATCGAGACGGCAATCAGGCTAAGCAGGAGAGAGCGGCGTTTCATTTCGATATCCTTTCAGTGATATGCGTGGTGAACAAGTAAGTCGTGAAGTACGGGGTGTGCCGAAGCGGATTGCATTGCCTCTGTTTTGAAAATTGCTTGTATGTCAGTTGTCGTTTTTGCGTGGGCGTGATTTCGATACCTTGGGTAATTCGCTGTCTTCCGCACCCCACCATTCGCCCATGCTCCACAGATTCTTTTCCGTCTCGGACACCGAGGCCTTGACATCAACCTTGGATGTCGCCGCCATGAGTGCGACCAGGATTTCACTGACGAGAAAAGCCGGGACCAGCGTGTCGAAGAAGGATGCATTCTGTTTGCCGACCAGGATGGTCTCGGCGGCCATGCGCGCAATCGGCGAGCTGTCGCTGTCGGTGATAGCGATCAGTTTGACGCCGGCTTTGGCAAGATGTCCGGCAATTGATACTGCGCGGCGCGAGTAAGGGGCGATGCAACAGACGAACAAGGCATCCTTGGAACCAGCCTGATGCATGATCTTCATCATGCCGCTTTCGCCGGCGCCATCGATGAGCGTGATGTTCTTGGCGAAGTACTCCGAGACGTGAGAAAACTGAAACGCTACCGGAAACGATGAGCGCAATCCCAGGCAATAGATCGTGCGTGAGGCTGAGAGAATTTTCACGGCACGTACGATGGCGGCTAAGGTGTCGGCGCTGCACAGTGCCTGGATGTGTGCGATGGCGTTGTTGGCGACGTCCAGTGCCAGCGCCGTTTCGCCGATCTTCTGATTCAACTCCACCAAGCCGTGGGCGCGCTGGCTGTACTCGTTGCTGCGTGAACGCAGATTGTTCTTGAACACCTCGCGGATGTCGTCGTAACCCTCCATACCGAGAAATTTGGCCAGCCGTGTCATGGTCGATGGCGGAATGCCTGCCAGCCGCGCCTGTTCGCGCATGGACATCACGGCCACTTCATGCGGATGATCGAGCACGAAGCTGGCAGCCAGACGCACATGTCGCGGCAGGCTATCGAAGCATTGCTTGATGTGCAGCACCAGCGCCTGCTGAGAACGCAGGGCTTCGGAGGACTTCGGTGACTCTGGCGATGCTGATGTGGCTTGATTCACGTTGATGCTCCGCAATCGGGATATGCGATGCATCAAGCAACATATGTGCCAATATTTTTTGCAAATGATTCAAATGAATCAATTTTCGAAGGCATTTCAGCGCTCGGAAAAATCGCTGTACAGGAGAGAGTTGATTTTGATGATTCAAAAACAGAGGACTGTGTGAATCAAATTGTCTGCCACGGGAGCAACATCTCCCGTCACATGCATCGTCAATGCGCCACGATGGACATGGTGACGCTGCAACGTGGTGAGATTAGTTTGAATTCAGTTTCAACTCAGTTTCAACTCAGTTTCAACTCACTTTGAATTAGTTGCCCGGATGCAGTTCTCTGAGGATGTCGAGGAAGAGGTCGGCGCGATACGTCGATGGGCGAGACGATTCGGTGACGGCGCAGATCGGGTGATGATAGGACGGACTGCCGTTTCTCACCTTGAGCGCATAGCGCTTGCCGAGCAGTTGTACATAGTGTACCGGCAGGATGCCGAGATAGCTGCCGGTCGCAACCAGCAAGCCGATCGCTTCCAGACCGCCGGCATCGGGGCCGCGCGCGTAGCCTTCGGTTGTCAGCGCCTGGTCGACGTAGGGATGTTGTCTGTATACCAGCGGCAGATCGTCGGCGCCGCGCTTCGGCTTCTTTGCTGCGGTATAGACGCGATGCGTTTCCGAGAACAAGGGCAGGTAATTGAATTCCCCCTCGCGCGGATACTTGCCGCGGATCGCGATGTCGACGCGATGTTCACGCAGCGCCTGATTAAGATCAGGAAAAGTCATGACGCTGATCTCCGGTCGCACATTGGGCGCGCGTTCACGCAGGACAGCCAGCGCTTCCGGGATTTTGCAATCGGGATGTGTCAGCGTGTGCTCGACGATGCCGATTGATAGCGAGCCGGACAGAACGCCATGCACCGCATCGATTTCGGAGCGGATTCGCTCCAGTGAACGCAATGCATCCGAGGCCAGCTTGAGCGCCACTTCCCCTTCGGGAGTCAGCTTGAAACCGGCCGGGCCTCGCTCGCACAGGCGCACGCCGAGACGCTCTTCCACCTCGCGCACATGGCGGCTGATGGAGGCCTTGGACATGTGCAGACGCTTCTCCGCGGCGGCGAAACCTCCGGCCTGAGCCGCATTGCAAAACACGCGCAAGGAGCGCAGGTCGCGTTCGTCGAAGTCCAGATGGATCATGATTGCCTGCCGGGAAGGTAAGTAGAGAGCGCAAAAACAAAAGGTATTAAATTTCAAGACTATACCTGCAAAACAATCATTTTTTATTATCTGCATTGCTTGCTACAGTCAGCCGATCAAACGCACTCGGCTGTGTCGGCACATGCGCTGGCGTTGATCTTGCATTGGCATTGGCTGGCTGTTTTTATCTCTGTTTTTATCTCTATTGTTCTCGTTTTTTACATTCCGTCTACTTTCCGTCCAAAGGATCTCAGGTCATGGAACAACTTACCGTAGCACCACGCACCGGCCACAAAACATTGCTGTATTCGGAGCTGGTCACCGACATGACTGATCTGAAAGCGGACATCGCCATCCTCGGCGTGCCGTTCGGTTCGGCCTATACGCCACGTCAATTCACCAACGACCAAAGCAATGCACCGCAAGCGATCCGCGATGTGACCGACCGCATCGTACGTGCGCCGGAACATTACGATTTCGATATCGATGGCCCGCTGCTGCAAGGACGCAGCGATATCCGCTTTGTCGATTGCGGCGACGTGCTGCCCGACCTCGCCGTACCCGGCGATCATCAACGCCGTGCCGAGCTGGCGATTCGTCAGATCTTGCGTGGCGGCGGCATGCCGATTGTGCTGGGCGGCGATCACGGCATCACCAATCCGGTGTTGCGTGGCTTCGATGAAGTGGGGCCGGTCACCATCGTGCACATCGATGCGCATCTGGATTGGCGCGATGAAGTCAACGGCGTGCGCGACGGTTTATCCAGCGTGATTCGCCGTGCATCCGAGTTGCCATTCGTGAAGCACATCGTGCAGATCGGTTTGCGCGCACAGGGCAGCGGACGTCCTGCCGATTACGAAGCTGCAAAAGCCTGGGGCTCTGATCTGATCTCAGCGTATGAGCTGCACGATATCGGCATGGATGCAGTGTTGGCGCGCATCCCTGATGGCGGCAACTATTACCTGACCATCGATGCCGACGGTCTCGATCCGACTATCATGCCGGCCGTCGATGGCCCGGCGCCCGGTGGCGTGAATTTCGTGCAGGCGCGCAAGCTGATTCACGGGCTGGTGAAGAAGGGGCGTGTGGTCGGCATGGACATCGTTGAGATTCAGCCAATCAAGGATAACGCCAGCAAACTGACTTGCGTCACGGCCGGTCGACTGATCGTCAATCTGATCGGCGCGACGATTCGCGCCGGTTATTTCGACAAGAAGAACAAAGCGTAATCAACTGCATCACTTCACCCCACACTTTCACTGAGGCTCTCATGGAACACACGCGCATTCGCAGATTCAATACCAAAGACACCTATCCAGAACAAAACATCGACAACGACCTGTGCCAGGCAGTCGTCGCGCGCGGCACGACCGTCTTCCTGCGCGGTCAGATCGGGCAGAATCTGGATACCTCCGAAAGCGTCTGCATCGGTGACGTCAAAGGCCAGACCGAGCAAGCGATGTACAACATCGACATGCTGCTCAAGGAAGCCGGCGGCAAGCTGGAGCATATCTGCAAGGTGACGATTTATATCTCCGATCCCCGCTATCGCGAAGATGTGTATCGCGTGGTCGGTCGCTGGCTCAAAGGCGTGTTTCCGGTATCGACCGGTATCGTGGTGTCGGCGTTTGCACGTCCGGAATATCTGGTGGAGGTCGACGCGACCGCCGTCATTCCTGATTAAGAATGATTGGCGCGCTGCCCGATCTGTTCGAGCAGCCTCTGTCCTTCTTCACTGTTGAACCAGGCGGCATGGCCGAGGTAGTAAGTGTCGTACGCCAGCGAAGCATTTTTCTCCGAGCGCGTGATGCCATGGAAATAGGCCAGCTCGGCCAGTGCAAATTCCGCATGCACCAATGGTAGCAACGCTGCCAGCGCTTTCCATTGACGCGAAGTCAGCGGACGGATCAGGTGGTAGCCGTCCAGCAGGGCATCGAGCAGATCGGGATGCGCTACGTTCGGCTTGCCTGCCTGTGCATCTTGCGTATTTTGCGCATCCTGTATTGCCAGCCACTCGATGATATTGCGCTCGATCGCCGTCGCCAGATCGTGCAGGGCGCAGGTGCGGTCGCTGAGACCGAAGTCGAGGATAGTTTCCACACCAGCTGCCGCGCTGCGGTCGGTCCACAGCAGATTCGACGCATGCCAGTCGTTGTGTGTCCAGAGCGGTGTCAGTTCGTCCAGATAAGGGCGCA
This sequence comes from Herbaspirillum rhizosphaerae, assembly GCF_046025915.1. Lineage (GTDB taxonomy): Bacteria > Pseudomonadota > Gammaproteobacteria > Burkholderiales > Burkholderiaceae_D > Herbaspirillum > Herbaspirillum rhizosphaerae_A. The sequence continues at coordinate 105,227 of NZ_JAQQFR010000005.1, forward strand.
GCTTATCGTGGAAGGGCAGCAGCATCGTCGCGGTTTCATCGCGCCAGTTGCGCTGCTTCAGATAATCGCCAATGGCCGGGCGCTGTTCGACATAGCGTTGTAGCGCCGGCATCGGATCCTGCTGCGAAAAGATCGTGAAGCTCGATACCAGCGTCTGCGCCTTGCGCGCGGGTGCGGCGTAGTCTTCTGCAGCCAGATGCAGGCGTGCCAGCGCCTTGCCCGCTTCATGCGCGTGCACGCGGCTGGTGAAGGGCGTCCATGACACTGCGTCACGGTACAGGTCGATGCCCGAGGCCACGCTGTGCACTTCGTACGTCCAGTGATCATCCGTGATGGCGGTCGCGCCGTCAGTGGTGGTCAGCACTTCGCTTACAGCGATGCCGCGGCTGCGCAGGTGATTGATGAAGCCGTGTTCTTCGCTCAGGCCGTCAACGTCGCGCACCGAGATATGGTGGCGTTTAACGAACACTTCCATCGTTGACGTCGTCATCACGCAACCCGCCGAGAACGGTCGCGGGCTATGCCACACCAGACGCTTCGGAATCCCGGCCTGCGGATAATGCTGCAGCACGCGTGTGACTTCGGCCGACGTCAGCGCCGGCCAGTCCGAAATCACCGCGTCGGCATTCATGCCGTGGCTGAGGACGCGGGTCAGGTGATGGGAAGCGGCTTCCATGCAGGCGCTCGCCGATCAGAAATCGTATTGCACCGTCAGGCGCGCCAGACGCGGGGCACCGAGATGCAGGTAACTGTCGCCCAGCGACTCGCCGGTGTCTTTCCAGTAGCGCTTGTCGAAGATGTTGTCGACGGTCAGGCGCACGGTGGTTGGATGGCCGCTCATGCGGGTCTGATAGCGCAAGCCGGCGTTGAAGATATGGTAAGCCGGTACGGTGGCGCTCCCGTCGCGGGTGGCTGCCTTGCTGCCGCTGTACAGCCAGCTGCCTTGCAGATTCAGGCCCGGCACGGCTGCCAGCGCATAGTCGGCATACACCGCGCTGCGCACGCGCGGCACGTTGATTGCCTGCTTGCCGTCATAGGCTGCTGTGCCGGTACCGTCGGCGCGCGCCTGGATGAAGGCCATGCTGGCGACCAGGCGAAGCTGTTTGGTGACGTTGCCGGAGGCGCCGAGCTCGATGCCGGTATGGGTTTCCTTGCCTTGCTGGACGTAGGTGAACGTGGTGCCGCTGGCGTCCGGTTGCGGATACTCATAGGCTTTCTTCATGCGGAAGATTGCCGAGGTAAAGCTCAGGTCTTTGCTCCAGTCGTATTTGAAGCCGGCTTCCAGTTGACGCGCCACCGACGGCGGCAGCGTCGTCGGATAGTTGCTTTCCCAGAAAGCGGCAGATGTGCCCATGCTCAGCGTCTCGGCATAGCTGCCATACAGCGACATGTTGGCTTGCGGTTTGAAGATCAGCGCCAGTTGCGGCAGGAACTGGTTGCGGTCGGTATCACGCGTGGTAACGCCGGTGGAGTTGTAGGTTTTTTCTTTCAGCCAGACCTGGCGTCCACCTGCCAGTACTTGCCAGCGATCGCTGAACTGTACGCGGTCGGTGAAGAAGATGGCTTGCTGGCGGCTATCCAGATTACGATACGACGCCGGAATAGGATCCGTCGCGGCTGGCAACACGGCCGGCGTTGCGGCGTAAATATTGTCGCTGCCGACCGGAATCGAAATGCCATCCGACTTGTCGACCACGCGGCGCGACATGCTCAGGCCGGCGGTCAGACTATGTTTGATGAAGCCGGTGTTGAAGTTGCCCTGCAATACCGCCTGGCCTTCATCGTTACGGCGGGTGTCGTCGGGGCTGCGATAGTCGTAGACGTCAAAGTCGCCGTTGGCGGCGAAGGTCGGCGAGAAACTGGTCGCCACATTGCTGCCGTAAGGGAACGCCAGGTAGTCGTCGATGACGGCACGGCTCCGGCCGACGTTGACGTAGGCGCTCCAGTTGTCGTTCAACTCGACATCGAAGCGCGTATTCATGTTGAGCGAATCGATGCGTACCGGCTGCACCCAGGATTGCGGTGACAGCATGGTGCTCGGTGACACATTGGACGGCACGGTTTTTCCGCCCAGCAGTTGATAGCCGGCGACCGACTTCTGCGCTTTTTTCTGATATTCGATGTTGAACTGCAAATGCGCCGTGGACGTGATGTCCCAGTTCGCCGCGATCGAAGCGAAGTCGCGATAGCCGTTGCTGTTGTTGACGTAGGAATTGATATCTTCATGCGCAGCGTTGACGCGCAGTCCGAATTGCTTGCGATCGCCGAACAGCGTTCCCAGATCGGTCGACACATAGCGCGATCCGTTGGAGTCAGTGCCGAGCATGACCGAGCGCACATCGGCCGGGCGCTTGGTGACGTAATTGACCAGACCGCCGGCGTTGACGACACCGCCTTGCAGGCCGGACAAACCTTTGACGATTTCAACCTGTTCCTTGTTCTCCAGCGCGATGTTCTGTTCGCCGACAACGGACAGGCCGTTGATGCGGTAACCGCTCGCCAGATCCAGCGGAAATCCACGCACACTGATGTTCTCGTAATAGCCGACCGGCGCATAGTTCTCGCCGACGCTGGCGTCGTTCTTGATGACGTCGCTGAGCAGGCGGGCTTGCTGATCCTTCCATTGCGCTTCGGTCACGACGGCAACCGAAGCCGGTGTATCGAGCAGCGGCGTGTCGCCGAAACCGGCGATGTTCGACGAGCGTGCGCGATAGGTCGAACCGGACGAGTCTTCAGCCGTAACGCTGACGGTTGGCAACGAACCGGCTTCGGCCGGTTCTTCGGCGCGAGCGCTGTTGATGAAGACGCACGGTGCGCTGGCCAGCGTCAGGGAAATGGCGAGAGGAGAAAAACGTTTCATCGGTATTGCTTTACTTTGCTTGAAGATGATGCGAACAGACTGTCTATTGTTGCCCGCGTGCGGTACGAACGGCGCGGGCCAGGTCAATCACCGACATGGCGTAGAAATAGCTGCGGTTGTACTGCGTGATGGCGAAGAAGTTGTTGGTCGCCAGCCAGTGATCGGTCGGCGCGGTACCGTTCTGCAAATCGACCACGCCATAGCGCAATCCCGCAGGCAGCTCTGCGCCGGGGACGACGCCGGCGGCTTTCAGCTCATCCGGCGAAAACTTGGCTTCGAGGCCTTGGTTGATCAGGTCTTCGGCTTTGGCTGCATCGGTGACGGTGGCCGGGAAGACGGTTGGTTCGCCGCGTTGCCAGCCATGGATCTTGAGGAAGTTGGCAACGCTGCCGATGGCGTCCACCGGCGAGTTGCGCAGATCGATCTTGCCGTTACCGTCAAAATCGACAGCGTACTGACGGATGCTGCTTGGCATGAATTGCGGCCAGCCGATGGCACCGGCATAGGAGCCGAGCAACGAGAACGGATCGACATTCGACTCACGCGCAAACAGCAGGGTGTTTTCCAGCTCGCCACGGAAGAAGGCCATACGCGCGTCGCGGTTGGCGGTCTTGGGATAATCGAAGGTCAGCGTGGTGATGGCATCCATCACGCGGAAGTTGCCGGTGTTGCGGCCGTAGACGGTTTCCACGCCGATGATGCCGACGATGATCTCGGCCGGCACACCGTATTGTGCTTCTGCCCGGGACAGCGCCAGTTCGTGTTCATTCCAGAAATCGACGCCGGCGTTGATGCGTTTCGGCTCGACGAAACGAGCGCGGTAGGCTTGCCAGTTTTTCGGCTTGCCGCTGGGTGCGGGTTTGATCAGCTGGATCGCGGTGTCGAGATAACGTGCCTTGTTGAAGACAGCTTGCAGTGTGGCTTTGTCGAAACCGTTGCGCTCGACCATCTCGTCGATGAAGGCGTTGACTTCCTTCCACTGGCTGAAGTTGGCGAATTCGCCGTCGTCGGCTTGGGCGGCTTTCTTCTTCGGCTTGGCTTTTTGCTTGGTGGCTTTACTGCCGGCCTTGCTCTTGGACGTAGCGGTCGTCGACTCCGCATGGACGGCCACCGGGTTCAGGAAAGCCAGGGAAAGTGCCAACAAGCCAAGCAGGGAAGTGGGAAAGCTGAAGCGGAAGCTATGTTTCATCGACATGGATAGGCACAAGTTCATGGAAATTCAGGACAATCGGAATGCTTCATCGCGCCGCTGCTCGTAAGCTGGCTGACAGGCAAGTCAGCCAGTATACATGAACGACTGGGCGGTCCGTACCACGCCCGCCTCGAGGATGTACACTAGCATCACGGCCCGACGTCTTTGAAACGGATGCATGGACGGTGGAGACAAGAACGGGCGAGACCTGCTCACGGGCAGCTATTCAAAAAGACAACAATGACTACCGCTTTCTATACGCATTCCGACTGCCAGCGCCATGAGATGGGTGAATGGCATCCCGAGACACCGCTGCGCCTGCAGGCGATTGAAGATCAACTGATCAGCAGCCGCATCGACCAGTTTCTGGATCGCCGCGAAGCGCCGTTGGCTGACATCGCCGACATCGAACGCATCCATACCGCCAATGCGGTCTCCCTGATTCGCGACAACGCTGCTGCGCTGGCCGAGAGCGGCGCTGCACACTATCCGCTCGATGGGGACACTTCCATCAATCAGCACAGTTGGAAGGCTGCCTTGCGCGCCGCCGGTGCGGCCGTGGCCGCAACGGATGCGGTTATCTCCGGCGAGCTGGAAAACGCCTTTTGCTCGGTGCGTCCGCCAGGGCATCACGCCACGCCGACGACGCCGATGGGTTTTTGCCTGTTCAACAACGTCGCCATCGCGGCGCGCCACGCCATCGACGTGCATGGGCTCGAGCGCGTCGCCATTGTTGATTTTGACGTGCATCACGGCAACGGCACCGAAGAGGCCTTCAAGCACGATCCGCGCGTGCTGATGGTGAGTTTCTTCCAGCATCCGTTCTATCCGTTCAGCGGCGCCGATCCCGCTGAGCCGCATATCCTCAACGAGCCGCTGCCGGCGTATACCGCAGGCGATGTCGTGCGCAAGCTGGTGACGGACAAATGGCTACCGGCGCTGCATGCACATCAGCCGCAGATGATTTTTATCTCGGCCGGTTTTGACGCGCACCGCGAAGACGACATGGGGCAGATGGCGCTGGTGGAGGCCGATTACGCCTGGATGACGAAGCAGATCATGGACGTGGCGCGGCAACATTCCAGCGGCCGTATCGTCAGTTGTCTGGAGGGCGGCTACAACCTGTCAGCGCTGGGCCGCAGCGTGGTGGCGCATCTCAAGGTGCTCGCCGATCTGGATTGAACGCCGTGCTACGCCGCTTCCAGCTTGTCATAAGCGGCGACAATCGCATCTGCCACCGCACGCACGCGGGCAGTGCGGTTGAGGTCGTCATGCAGTACCAGCCACATGTCGTAAGGCTCTGAGCGATCCGGCCATAGCCGCACCAGTTGTGGCATGGTGTCCGCCATATAGGTTGGCAATTCGCCGATGCCTAATCCCGCCGCCACCGCTTCCATCAGCATCAATCCTGAACTGACTTCCATCGCCACCCGGGCGTTGGCGGTCGACTCGCCGCAAATGGTTTCGATTTGCGAGGTGTAGATCGCGCGTTGATAAATCACCACATCGTGTCCCGCCAAGGCCGAGCCGGGCTGCGGCACGCCATGTCTTTCGACATAAGCCCTGGATGCATACAAACCAACGGCAAGCCGCTTCAGATGGCGCGAGATCAGATCCGGACTGGTCGGACGCAGGCTGCGAACCGCCAGATCGGCTTCGCGCCGGGTGAGGTTGGAGACTTGCGTCGAAGTCGTCAATACCACACGGATCGCCGGGTGCTCGACCGCCAGTAATTGCATGGCCGGCATTAGCACATGCTTGGCCATGGTGTCGGTGGCCGCCACGCGCACTACGCCACACAGACGTTCGTCGATGCCCTGCATCTGGCGTTGCAGCTGGTCGGCGGCTTGTTCCATCTTTTCCACGGCGGCAATCGCCAGATCGCCTGCAGGTGTGGCGACATAGCCGGCTGGCGTGCGCAGGAAAAGGCGCGCGCCCAGCGATTTTTCCATCGCGTTGAGCCGACGGCCGACGGTAGCCTGGTCGATCTGCAATTGCTCGGCAGCGCCGCGCAGCGTGCCGGCCCGCTGTATTGCCAGAAAAATACGCGCGTTATCCCAGTCCATGATCCCAGCCCATGCTTGTTTTCAGCGAAATTGAAGAGTGATTGAGTGATGCATTTTTGCATCATAGTCATGAGGTTATGCTTATTTATTGCATTGTGAAAGAAGCATAAAATGGCACCTTGCTCGTATTCCCGGTTGCCAGGCTGGCCTTGAGAAGCACGTTTGCCAGCATCCCCACAGAAAGAGAAGTGCCCCATGTCAACACAATGTCCTTCGCAGACGGTGTCTGCAACCGCGGCTGCAGCCCTGCCTGCCGCTGCTAAGCTGAAAACACTTCACCCTGCCCATGTTGGCTTGCTGCCCCTGATCACGCTCGCCATCGGCTTCGTCATGGCCATGCTGGACGTGACCGTCGTCAATGTCGGTCTGTCATCGATTGAGAAAAGCCTCGCCACACCGCTCAGCATGCTGGTGTGGATCGTCGACGGCTACACGCTGAGCTTTGCCGCCATGCTGCTGGTCGGCGGCGCGCTGGCGGATCGTTACGGCGCCAAAAATATTTACTTGCTTGGCCTGGTGCTGTTCGTGGTGGCATCGCTGCTATGCGGTGCGGCGCCGAATGGCGGTATGCTGGTCGCGGCGCGTTTGCTGCAAGGTCTGGGGGCGGCGTTCTTCATGCCGAGTTCTTTGAGCCTGCTGACACATGTCTATGAAGATGATCGCGTACGTGCCCGCATGCTGGGCGTGTGGTCGGCGACAGTCGGCGGCGCAGCGGCAGTCGGCCCACTGGTGGGCGGCATCCTGATTCATTCTTTCGGCTGGCGCAGCGTGTTTTTGATCAACGTGCCGGTCGGCTTGCTGGGCCTGTTCATGGCCGTCAAGATGATTCCTGCGGTGGAAAAGCACATGCGCGCGCTGACCATCACCAGCCACTTCCTCGGTGTACTGATGTTGGCGGCGCTGAGCTTTGTGCTGATTCAAGGCCCGGTCTACGGCTGGACGTCGATGCCTATTATCACCGCCGTCATCGTCGTGCTGTTGGCTTTGGGTACGCTGGTGCAGCGTGAACGCAGCGGGTCGGTGCCGTTGTTGCCACGTGCCTTGTTCGCCACGCCACAATTCGCGGCAGCCAACGGCATCGGCTTCCTGATCAACTTCGGCGTGTACGGTCAGTTCTTTTTCCTGGCGTTGTTCCTGCAGCAGGCACGTGGGGCGGATGCTTTGCAAACCGGTTTGCAGATGGTGCCGATGATGGCGGTGATTTTCATCGGCAATTTGAATTCGGGACGCATGACTGCGCGTTGGGGGCCACGTTTGCCGCTGCGCCTGGGCTTGACGGTCGGCGCCGTGTTTTCGGCATTGCAGATGGCGCTGACGCCTGAGACGCCGTACTGGATGGTGGCTGTCGCTGGCGCGTTGGCCAATCTGGGTATCAGCACTGCAATTCCGGCCATGACTACCGCCGTTATGCAAGTCGCCGGCAAGGTCAATTCCAACAGCGCTGCCGCCGCCTTGAACGCAAATCGCCAGATCGGCGCGCTGGTTGGCGTGGCGCTCATGGGGGCGATCCTGCATACCTTTACCGGCTGGACGACCCGCATCATGTTGGCTTACGGTGTGATCGCCATCGTCTATGTACTGGCGCTGGTGTTGGTATTGCGTTACATCAATACGCGCTCGGCGACGACCACTGCACCGGTTGCCCCAGCTGGCGAATAAGTATCGGTTGTACGTTCTTTTTGGAAGCAAATAGGCCGCAGGCCGTAAAATAGCGGCTTATTTTGCAAAAAAGAAGAATTCCGCATGTCTATTCAATGGTTCCCAGGTCACATGAACGCCGCCCGCAAGAAGGCGGCGGAAGCGATGGAAAAGGTCGACCTGGTCATCGAGGTGCTCGACGCGCGCCTGCCGCAGGCCAGCTGTAACCCGATGATTGAGCAGATTCGTCTGTTTCGTCAGCGCCCTTGCCTGAAGATCCTCAACAAGAGCGATCTGGCCGATCCGGCCGTCACGCAAGCCTGGATCGCGCATTACAACAGTCAGAAAAACGTCAACGCCGTCGCCCTGAGCTGCAAGAAGCCCAGCGACGTCGCCAAGGTGCCCAAGCTGGCACTGGCGCTGGCATCGCACCGCGGCACGCCGCTCAAGCCCCTGCGCATGATGATCATGGGCATTCCCAACGTCGGCAAGTCGACGCTGATGAATGCACTGCTCAAGAAGCGCGTGGCTGCCGTCGGCGACGAGCCGGCCGTGACCAAGACCCAGCAGCGTCTTTACCTGGGCAACAACATGGTGCTGATCGATACGCCCGGCATGCTGTGGCCGAAGATCATGCATCCGAGCGATGGCCTGATGCTGGCAGCCAGTCACGCGGTCGGCAGCAACGCACTGATCGAAGAAGAAGTCGCAACCTTTCTCGCCGATGAGTTGCTCAAGCGCTATCCGCAATTGCTGGCGGCGCGCTATGGTTTCAAGACCGAAGGCATGGATGGCGTGGCGGTAGTGGAAGGTGTGGCAGCCAAGCGCGGCTTCCGTCTCAAGGGCGGCGATTTCGATTATGAGAAAGCCGCACATACTTTCCTGCAAGACTATCGTACCGGCGCGCTCGGACGCATCACACTGGAAACGCCGCAGACACGCGCTGAATTGCTGGCCGCCTATCAGGAAGAACTGGCGATTGCCGCCGCGGAAGAGGCCGCAGAACTCGCGGCAGCCGAGGCTGAGGAAGCAGAAAGAAATCGCGGCCGTCCTGAGTAATGGCATGGCACCGTGTTTCGGCAAGGAAAAAGCTCGCTCAGGCGGGCTTTTTTATTGCGTGCGGGGAGCGATGTTGCACCCATGTTGCCGCCGGGCTTGTATCCGATAGCAGGCAGCCGTAATGAGTTGTAAAAAACGTGTCGGCCAGCCTGCTTCGATCTTACATTGCGAGGTATTCCGCATTCCGCTTGCTTCGGTGGTTTTGTATTGACCTGACATCCATGCGTGCAATGACTTTACTGATACGAGGTAATCATGGCCGATAGCGTTTTTCTCAAAGTCGAGTTCTATCTTCTTATCTTTTTCTCGCTGGTGCTGCCCGCGGCAATCTTTGCCACGATGCTGTTGAAGCGGGCGCTGGCGCGTTCCATTGTCCTGCTGTTCGGCATGTTGCTGCTGGTGCTGGCGGGGATCGATATCGTGCTGCTGAAGAAATTGGCGTGGCTGGCGAGAACCTCTTTGTCGTCGCTCGATGATGGCTTCTTCAATTCCGAAATGTCGCTGTGCCTGTATCTGTTGCCCGCCTTTTTAGGTGGCGTCGGCACCAATGTGATTTCACATATTCTGATCCGCCATCTGCGTGAAGCGGAGGACAAGTTCGACCGCGAACAGCCGGGACATTGGCGTTAGCTGTTTACATTTGATTGCCGATGGCAGCAAGATCGATGTTCTCAGTTTCCTTCGCAGGCAGGGCGGTCTGCAGGTATATCGGACGCGCAGGATGACTTACGGTGCTTCGTAGGTTTTGACCGGTACCCAACGCTGCTCTCGTATGCGATAGACGGTAAACACCGGGCTGCGGAGATTGCCGTCAGCATCAAAGGACACGAAGCCCAGCAATCCTTTATAACGAATCTTGTGCAGTTCTTCCACGATCTGCGACCGCTCCGTTGAATTGGCTTGTCTGATCGCGGCAATGAGCGTGTTGCAGGCATCGTACGACGACAGCGTGTAGACGCTGATGCTGGTGCGAAATTTTGCCGTGAAGTTTTTTTCAAACGTTTTGAATTGCGGATGTTCTTCGTAAGGCTTGCCGGGCGCCGCTGCGAAGATGCCTTCACCAACACCCTGAGTCATGCTGAGAAAAATCGGATTCATCACGCTACCGGTCAGAAAAAGTCTGGCCGGCACACGTAGCCGTTGTCGGGCACGCACGAGGTCTTCACTGCGCTGCAGGTAGCCGCTGAAGAAAATCAAATCGGCCTCTTTGGCCGCAAATTGCGACAGTGCAGCGTTGAAATCGGAGGTTTTGTTGCTGACGGTGCTTCTGCCGACGAGCTCGGTGGTAGTGCGCATCTGATCGGCGAAGGTGTCAGCCATGCGCGAGCCAAACGTGGACGTGTCATCGAGTATTGCGATGCGTTTTGCCTTTAACTCGCGGTTCGCAAACTCGGCAATGGCGGTCGCAGCGTCCTGGCTGTTGCCGATGATGCGGAAGCTGGTGTTATAGCCTTGCTGGGTGAATTCCGGTGCCGCGGCCGAGGCGCTGATGTGCGGCACACCGGCTGCGGCGTAAAGCGGCGCCGCCACATTGGTCGGCGCCGAAGTCCAGTGTCCGATGACACCGGCGACACCGGCGGTGATCATCGATTTGGCGACAAAACCTGCCACTGCGGTATCTGCCTTGTCATCGATGGCGAGCAGCTTGAAGACCAGCTTCTTTCCATTGATGGAATAGCGGTTGCGGTTGGCCTCGTCGATCGCCAGTTGGACGCCGTATTGGCCGCTCTGCGCAAGAGGCCAGGAAAGCGGACCGGCAAATCCGATCAGCACAGTCTGCGTGTTTGCTTCGGATGAAGCTGGCTGGGAGTAGAGCGAAGTAAGCAGAAGGCTGATGCCGAGCAAGCGTCGCAGGCGATGTACCGGTTTCATGTCGCTCCTTTCGAAGAGCATGCTGATAGAACGGACGGCGGGGGGAGGCGTGATGAGTTGTCAGAATAACAAATTTAATTGTTATTGAGGCAATTTCAAAGCAGGGAAAAGAGGGGCTTTGTGGCGTGGGACGAGAGGACTTACAAATAAAAAGGGCGGGCCTCCTTGGAGAGCCCGCCCTTGTTCAGCAGCTATTCAGCGATCGATTACCAGGAAGTTACAACCGAATTCTTGTACTTCTCGGTGACGAACTTCTTGATTTCAGGGCTGTGGTAAGCCTTGATCAGCTTGGCGACCCATGGCTTGTCCTTGTCTTCGACACGCACGGCGATCACGTTGACGTAAGGACCCTTGGGCGCTTCGACTGCGATGCTGTCCTTGGTTGGCGACAAGCCGGCGGATTCAGCGAAGTTACCGTTGATGGCGGCAGCGTCGAAGTCATCCAGCGAGCGTGGCAGCTGAGCAGCGTCCAGTTCGACGATCTTGACCTTCTTCGGATTGTCGATGATGTCCAGCGGGGTTGCCTTCAGGCCTGCATCAGGCTTCAGCTTGATCACGCCTTGTGCTTGCAACAGCAACAGCGCACGGCCGCCGTTGGTCGGATCGTTAGGCACGCCGATACGGGCGCCGTTTTTCAGATCTTTCAGGGACTTGATCTTCTTCGAGTACACGCCCATCGGGAAAGTGATGGTGGTGCCGACGCTGACCAGCTTGTAGCCGCGATCTTTGACTTGTGCGTCGAGGTACGGTTGGTGCTGATAGCTGTTGGCATCCAGATCGCCTGCAGCCAGTGCAGCGTTTGGTTGGATGTAATCGCTGAATTCAACGATTTGCAGCTTCAGGCCGTCTTTCTCGGCGAGCTTCTTCACTTGTTCCAGGATTTCAGCGTGCGGGCCGCCGGTAGCACCGATCTTGATCGGCTTGTCTTGCGCCAGAACAGGAGAGGACACCAGGCTGGCAGCAACGCCCAAACCTGCGAAAAACTGGATTAATTGACGACGATTCATTGTTTCCCTTTCTGTTAGATCTTCATAGCAGCGGATAGCTGCACTATTGTTTTAATGACGCGTGTTGCCTTGGCGTTTAGCGATGGCTCAGGCGTCGCACCAGGACATCGCCCAGTGTTTGCACCAATTGTACAAATACGATCAGGATCAGCACCACCGCCAGCATGACTTCCGGCAGGAAGCGCTGATAACCGTAGCGGATGCCGAGGTCGCCCAGGCCGCCGCCGCCGATCGCACCGGCCATGGCCGAGTAGCCGACCAGACTGACGAAGGTGATCGTGAGACCCGCGACGATACCAGCAAACGCTTCCGGTACCAATACTTTATAAATGATTTGCCAGGTGGTTGCACCCATGGCCTGAGCGGCTTCTACCAGACCGTGATCGACTTCACGCAACGCGGTTTCCACCAGACGCGCGATGAACGGCGCCGAAGCAATCGTCAGCGGTACGATCGCAGCGGCAGTACCGATTGACGTACCGACAAAGAAGCGCGTGAACGGGATCACCGCCACCAGCAAGATGATGAACGGCGTCGAACGCACGGCATTGACCAGCAGGCCGGCGATGCGGTTAAACGCGATGTTAGGCAGGATGCCCTTGCGTTCGGTCAGGTGCAGGGCAATGCCCAGTGGTACACCGAAGACTGCGCCCAGCAGGCCGGAGATGCCGACCATCATCAGCGTCTCGCCGAAGGAGCTGATAAAGAGATCAATCAGTTCAGATGACATGGTTCAGTTCCTCCACCACGACGCCTTGCGCACGCAGATAATTCATTGCATTGGTAATGTTCTCAGGGGTGCCGTTGGCAAGGATCGCCAGCGAGCCGAAAGCCTGACCCTGGATTTCATCGATCTGACCGTGCAGGATGTTGAAGTCCAGGTTGTAGCGGCGTACCGCTTCCGACAGATGCGGCTGATCCACACCCGAGCCGGTGAAGGCAAAACGGAACAGGTGATCAGTGCCTGCGCCATCCTTGGTATTGGCCAGACGCTCGCGCAGGCGTGCCAGCACGCCCTTGGGCAGTTCGTGCGCGATCACGTCACCGATCAGGGCGCGCGTGACTTCATGCTTGGGCTCGCGGAACACGTCGAGCACTTCACCCTGTTCGATTACCTCGCCAGCCTCCATCACTGCGACGCGGTCGCAGATCACCTTGATGACTTCCATCTGGTGGGTGATCAGTACGATCGTCAGGCCGAGTTCCTTGTTGATCTTGCGCAGCAGTTCGAGAATCGAACGTGTGGTTTCCGGATCAAGTGCGGAAGTGGCTTCATCTGACAGCAACACTTTAGGGTTGTTGGCCAGCGCGCGGGCGATGCCCACACGTTGCTTCTGGCCACCGGAGATTTGCGCCGGATAGCGGTTTTTCAGGGCGGTCAGGCCGACCAGCTCCAGCAACGGTTCTACTTTCTTGGCGATCTCAGACTTGGACAGACCGGCCAGTTCCAGTGGCAGGGCGATGTTGTCATACACCGTGCGCGAAGACAGCAGGTTGAAATGCTGGAAGATCATGCCGATGTGGCGGCGCGCATCGCGCAGGTCATCGGCTGACAGCGTCGTCATGTCCTTGCCGTCGAGGATGATGTTGCCGGAGGTCGGACGATTCAACAGGTTGATGGTGCGCACCAGTGTGCTCTTGCCGGCGCCGCTGCGGCCGATGATGCCGAAGACTTCTCCCTTGCGGATGGACAGGTTGACGTCGCGTACTGCGTCAACCGTGCCGTTGCCGCTTTGGAAGCGTTGGGTTACCCCCCGTATTTCAATCATATTGCTTTCGATCATGTTGCAATGAAAAAGGCAGCAGACCGGCCTCGTGGGCCACCTGCTGCCTATATTTTTTATATAGAAGCGTGATTTTATGAGGATTTCGTTACACGAGGAACTACATTTTGCATATTCCCTAATGAGTAAAAGGCATAACCACGCGGTTTTGTAGCGCAAATGGCGAGAATGGATGAAATTCTCCGCACGATCCTCAACAGGATTGTTTAAAAGCAATTTTATTGCTGCCGTACGTAGTTGCTGCCATTGAACCCTTACGCTGAAAGTTCTGTCTTCACAGGCTAAGATAGCCGGCATCGGGATCAGTGTCACCGTGTTCGTTGCCGTTGTCGGAGCTAAGGAAAAGCATGTCATACGTCTATAAAACAATGGAGTCGCCGGTCGGTCAGTTGACCTTGGTAGGGCGGGGCGAGAAGCTTGCGGCCATTCTGTGGGAGGACGACAAGCCGACCAGAGTAAAACTTGGTGAACTGACGCTGAAACCTGAAAGCGCCGTCCTGCTGGAGACGGAGAGGCAACTGAACGAATACTTCGCCGGCAAGCGCAAACATTTTGATGTAGAGCTGGATTTCACCGGTACCGATTTCCAGAAGCGCGTGTGGGCCGCCTTGCTGACCATTCCTTTCGGTGAAACCCGCAGCTACGGCGACATCGCTCGCGAGCTCGGCGACATCAAGGCGGTGCGCGCGGTTGGTGCGGCCAACGGCAAAAATCCCATCTCCATCATCGCGCCATGCCATCGCGTGATCGGCGCCTCAGGTGAGCTGACGGGTTTTGCCGGCGGCCTCAAGGCCAAGGAGCTGCTGCTCACACTGGAAGGTGCACATGCCTTGCACAACAAGCCCGGCACCGGTGTTCCGCAAAAGCGTCGCAACAAACACAAGCAGCCGGATCCGAATCAGAGTTTGCTGTTTGCGGACTGACAGCGCATGGCAATGTAGAAGTAGAAAATTCTCCGCACAATGAAAAAGGCCTCGATTGATCGAGGCCTTTTTTTGTACAGCGCGAAGCTGACATGGAAAGCGATGCCTTCCGGTGCGCCCGCATTCCGGAGAATGCAGGCGCAGCCGAATTACATCATGCCGTCCATACCGCCCATGCCGCCCATACCACCCATGCCGCCTGGCATACCGCCGCCCGACTTGTCTTCTGGCAGTTCTGCAACCAATGCGTCGGTTGTCAGGATCAGGCCGGCAACCGATGCTGCGTTTTGCAGAGCGGAGCGGGTGACCTTTGCTGGATCCAGAACGCCCAGCTCAACCAGGTCGCCGTAGGTGCCGTTGGCAGCGTTGTAACCGTAGTTACCAGTGCCTGCCAACACAGCGTTGATCACGACCGAAGGTTCGTCGCCTGCGTTGAATACGATCTGACGCAGTGGCTCTTCGACAGCGCGCAGAACGATCTTGATACCGGCTTCCTGGTCAGGATTGTCGCCCTTCAGGTTCTTGACGTTAGCGCGAGCGCGCAGCAGGGCAACGCCGCCGCCTGGCACAACGCCTTCTTCAACAGCAGCGCGAGTAGCGTGCAGAGCATCTTCAACGCGTGCTTTCTTTTCCTTCATTTCGACTTCGGTAGCTGCGCCAACCTTGATCAGAGCAACGCCGCCTGCCAGCTTGGCAACGCGTTCTTGCAGCTTTTCACGATCGTAGTCGGAAGTCGCTTCTTCGATTTGCGCGCGGATTTGCTTGACGCGTGCTTCGATAGCGATGGCTTCGCCGTTACCGTCGATGATGGTGGTGTTTTCCTTGCCGATTTCGATACGCTTGGCTTGGCCCAGTTCAGCCAGAGTGGCTTTTTCCAGAGTCAGGCCGACTTCTTCAGCGATCACTTGACCACCGGTCAGGATAGCGATGTCTTCCAGCATTGCCTTGCGACGGTCGCCGAAGCCAGGAGCCTTGACAGCTGCAGTCTTCAGGATGCCACGGATGTTGTTCACAACCAGAGTTGCCAGTGCTTCGCCTTCGACATCTTCAGCGATGATCAGCAGTGGACGGCCAGCCTTGGCGACTTGTTCCAGGATCGGCAGCAGGTCACGGATGTTCGAAACCTTCTTGTCGAACAGCAGGACGAATGGGTTTTCCAGAGCAACAACTTGCTTTTCTTGGTTGTTGATGAAGTATGGCGACAGGTAGCCGCGGTCGAATTGCATACCTTCGACGATGTCCAGTTCGTTTTCCAGCGACTTGCCGTCTTCCACGGTGATGACGCCTTCTTTACCGACTTTGTCCATTGCCTTGGCAATGATGTCGCCGATATCGGAATCCGAGTTAGCCGAGATCGAACCGACTTGAGCGATTTCCTTGCTGGTTGTTGTTGGCTTTGCCAGCAACTTGACTTCAGCGACGATGGCGGTAACAGCCTTGTCGATGCCGCGCTTCAGATCAGTTGGGTTGAAGCCTGCTGCAACGTACTTGAAGCCTTCGCGAACGATAGCTTGTGCCAGCACGGTAGCGGTAGTCGTACCGTCGCCTGCGTTGTCGGAAGTCTTGGAGGCAACTTCTTTAACCAGTTGCGCGCCCATGTTTTCCAGCTTGTCTTTCAGTTCGATTTCTTTAGCAACCGAAACACCGTCCTTGGTGACGGTTGGGGCACCGAAGCTACGCTCCAGAACCACGTTACGGCCCTTAGGACCCAGAGTTACCTTAACTGCGTTTGCCAGGATGTTGACGCCGTTGACGATTTTTGCACGTGCGTCATCGCCGAAAATTACTTGTTTTGCTGCCATGTTGGATTCTCCAAAATTCGTTTGTATTGCGATTGAATCGGCTTGTTCAGCTGCGATCCGAGTGTTCGCTGCCGGCGCAATGCGTCTGCATCGCGCCAATGCAGAGGAGGTCGATTATTTTTCGACGACGGCGAACAGGTCTTCTTCGCGCATGACCAGCAGTTCCTGGCCATCGATCTTCACGGCTTGGCCGGAGTACTTACCGAACAGAACGCGGTCGCCGACCTTGACTGCCAGCGGACGAACCTTGCCGTCATCCAGGATCTTGCCGTTGCCGACTGCCAGGATTTCGCCTTGATCTGGCTTTTCAGTTGCTGCGTCAGGCAGCACGATACCGGATGCGGTCTTGGTTTCTTGGTCGAGACGCTTGACGATAACGCGATCGTGCAAAGGACGAAGGCTCATGAAAACTCCTTAAAATTCAATAAGTTATAAATAATTGCGGCTTTTGCTGCAAAGTGTACTTAAGCCCTGCAGCAAGAAATCCGTGCCACATCGGAAAAGTGGGTAGGCCAGGAGGAGTTGTTAGCACTCTCCCCTAACGAGTGCTAAGTATAGGGGCGGAGTGGGGGTTTTTCAAGAGCGGGGTTGATTCAGGGGCGAATTAAATAGACGCGGAACTTCACTCACGGCCTGAGTTGAGAAATTGTCCTTGCGAAAACATTCCACGAGAAAATCAATGAACGCCCGGGCCCGGGCCGTCTGGTTGAGGCGGCCAGCGTAGTACACAAACAAATCGGCTGACGGTAGATTGAATTCAGGCAACACCACCTTCAGGCGCCCGCTTTCGAGATATTTGGCCAGATCCCACTCCGAGCGGATCAGGATGCCGTGGCCGTCCAGCGCCCAGCCCAGTACGATATCGCCGTCGTTGCTGGACAGCGTTCCCTGTACTTTCATGACTTCATTGTGCTGCTCATGCATGAAGCGCCAGATGCCGTAGGCGTCGTCGTTTTGGCGATGCAGGATGCAGCGGTGATGGGTGAGATCCGCCAGCGTGGTCGGGGTACCGTATTGCGCCAGATATAAAGGCGAGGCGCACAGGAAGCGGCGGTTGGTCATCAGGCAACGCGCATTGAGGCGCTGATCGGGCAGCGCGCCGAAGCGGATGGCCATGTCAAAGCCGCCGTCGACCAGGTCGACCGGCCGGTCGGTGAGTTCGACTTGTATCTCGACGTAAGGATGCAATTTGGCGAATTCCGATACCAGCGGGGCGATGGTGGTGCGGCCGAAACCCAGCGTGGTGTTGACGCGCAAGGGGCCGCGTAACTCGCTGCTGCTGCTGGAGACGGCTTCCTCCATTTCGCGCAATTGGGCAAGAATGCGCGTGGCGTGGGCGAGATAGGTTTCGCCCTCGGTGGTCAGGCTGATGCGCCGCGTGGTGCGGTTGAGGAGCCGCACGCCGAGCCGGCTTTCCATCTGCGACAGGCGTTTGGTGGCCGCGGGCGGGGTGATGTCGAGTGCGCGCGCAGCGGCGGACAGATTGCCGTGGCGGGCAATCAGGACAAAAAATTCCAATTCGGAAGCGAGGTCGTTTTTCACCAAAAGTTAATAATCATCTGATTTTTGGTGAAGTATAGGCCGGTCTTCCGCGAATAAGCTAGCGCTTCTACATCCATTCACATACAACATGCATCGCTTGAACGGTGCTGAGGAGATCCTGATGAGAATCGTTGAAATTCGCGAACAAACCATGCCGATCAGCTCGCCGATCCGCAATGCCTATATTGATTTCAGCAAAATGACGCTGAGCCTGGTTGCCGTCATTACCGACGTCATCCGCGACGGCAAGCCGGTGGTCGGCTACGGCTTCAACTCCAACGGCCGCTACGGCCAGGGCAAGCTGATGCGCGAGCGTTTTATCCCGCGCCTGATGGAAGCCGATCCTGCATCGCTGGTCAACGACGCCGGCGACAATTTCGACCCGCACAAGATCTGGGCGACGATGTTTACCAATGAAAAGCCTGGCGGCCATGGCGAACGCTCGGTCGCCATCGGCACCATCGACATGGCGGTGTGGGACGCCGTCGCCAAGATTGAAGGCAAGCCATTGTTTCAGTTGCTGGCCGACCGTTACGGCAACGGCGTGCCGGATCGCGAGGTGTTCGTTTACGCGGCGGGTGGTTACTACTATCCGAATCAGGATCACGAAAAGCTCAAGGATGAGATGCGCAGCTACATCGATCGCGGTTACACCGTGGTCAAGAAGAAGATCGGTGGCGCTTCGCTCGATGAAGATCTGCGCCGCATCGATTCCATCCTGAGCGTGCTGCAAGACGGTCAGAAACTCGCCGTCGATGCCAACGGCCGTTTCGATCTGGATACGGCGATCAAGTATGCCAAAGCACTCTCGCAATATGATCTGTTCTGGTATGAAGAGGCGGGCGATCCGCTGGATTACGAGTTGCAGGCGACGCTGCGCAATTACTACAAGAATCCGATGGCGACTGGCGAGAACCTGTTCTCCATGCAAGATGCACGCAACCTGATCCGCCACGGCGGCATGCGCGCGGACCGTGACTGGTTGCAGTTCGACTGTGCGCTGAGTTACGGGCTGGTGGAGTACCTGCGCACGCTGGACATGCTCAAGGAACACGGCTGGTCGGCCAGCCGTTGCATCCCGCACGGCGGCCATCAGATGTCGCTGAACATTGCGGCCGGTCTCGGCCTGGGCGGCAATGAATCCTATCCGGATCTGTTCCAGCCTTATGGTGGTTTCCCGGATGGCGTCAAGGTGCAGAACGGCTATATCACCATGCCTGATCTGCCGGGCATCGGGTTTGAAGGCAAGGCTGATTTGTATTTGCAAATGCAGAAGCTCTCGGCCTGATGCCTTGAATCACACCACGCTGCCGGACAATCGAGGCAGCGTGGCGCTTTTGTCTGTCTCTGATTTACGCTGCCGAAGCGCGGGCAGCAGTGCGGCGTGCAGCGCTACGCTTCATCAACAATGCACCGATCACGAAGGCTGCCGCCACCAATCCCAGATTGCGTACCGAACCGTCAGCGACAGTGATCGCACCTGCGCTGGCGCCCAGCGAAAAACCCAGATACATGAACGAGGCATTCAGCGAAAGCGCAATCGGCGCCAGCTTGATGCCGGCGATGTGGATCAGATTGGTTTGCTGTGCCGGATAAAACGCCCAACCCGCAATACCCCAGACGATCACCGAGACAAACACCGGCAGTACCGCCACGTTTGGCGGCAGCAGATACGCAATCGCCACCAGCGTCAGAAAAGCGGCGATCAGGAACATCAATGCAGGACCGGTCACGCGCTGAAAGCCGACGCGATCGGCAATCTTGCCGCCGGCCATGACGCCGATGGCGGCCGAGATGCCCCAGGCGAACAGCACATAACCCACATGCGTACCGTGGATGCCGGTGACTTGATTCAGGTACAGCGCAAAATACGTGTACATCGCATAAGCACCGGTAGCCCACAACAGCGTGGTCAGCAAGGCGCGCAGTACTGCTGGGTCACGTGCAGCCATTACGCGCTCACGCAGGCTGGCGACCGGCAGGTTGGCGCCAATGCCGTGTGGCAATCCGCGCAACAGGCCGATGGTTGCCAGCGCTGCGAGGATCGCCACACCGGCGAAGGTCATGCGCCAGCTAAGCTTGTCCGCGATCACGGTGCCCAGCGGCGCGGCTAGTGCGACGGCGACGGTGATGCCGCCGCTGACCAGCGCCAGCGCGCTGCCGCGGCGTTCTGGTGCGACCAGTGCGCCGGCCAGAGCCATGGCATTCGGTACATAGAGACCAGCGGCAAATGCCAGCAGGATCCGCGCCGTCATCAGTGACCAGTAGCCGGTGGCTTGCCAGGCAAGCAGATTGGCCAGCGTAAATGCGGTCATTGCGCCGATCAGCAGACCACGGCGATTGATGGCGCCGGTCAGCGCAGTCAGGATGGGTGAACTGAGAGCGTACGCAGCGGTGAAGGCCACTACCAGTTGTCCGGCAACGGCGACGCTGACGCCCAGATCGCGGGCAACGGTCGGCAGGATGCCGGCAATCATGAAACCTTCGGCGCCAACGGCAAAGGTGCCGAGTGCCAGCCAATACAGAGGGGCATTACTACCCGATGCGCCCGCAGGGGCGGGGGATAAAGTGGAAGATGTGCTCATGGCGTTCTCACAAAAAGGTATAAACAGATTTTTAAAATGACCAGTCGTCTTAAATTCGATGAAAAAAATGCCGCCTCTACTCTTTCTTGCCAAGGCGGCGTTACTGCAAACTCTGCAAATTCTTTGTTCTACTTCAGCATCTTGTTGAAGGCCAGATCCATGAACTGATCGAAGGCATCCTTGTTGCGCTCCACGCGTGTGCGCAGCGCCGCGCCTTCCCAGGCGTTGAGCAGAAAACCAGCCAGCGCTTCAGGGCTCATCTGCGTCGGAATCGAGCCTTCTTTCTGACCTGCAGCGATGGCATAGGCCAACTTGCCCGACCAGTTTGAATAGATCTTTATCAGTTCTTCGCGGATCAGCGCGCTTTGTTCCGACATCTCTGCACTCATGTTGCCGATCATGCAGCCATGCTGAAAACCGCGATCCACCAGCCTGTCGTTGAGCGCGGTGAAGTAGCGGTGCAGGCGTTCCAGCGCCGGTACGGCGTCGTCCACCAGGATTTCGCGCATCTTGCTGCGGCTGGCGTAATACGCCACGATTTCCGCACCCAGCACTTCTTTGCTCTCGAAGTGGTTGTAAAACGAACCCTTCGGTACGCCTGCTTCAGTAGTGATGTCCTGCACGCTGCATGCGTTGTAGCCGCGCTCTGATAACAATTTCAGCGCAGCATCGAAGATTTGGTCGCGGGTGTTTAACTTAGCCATGACCGAATAATATGACCAGTCGTCTTAAAAATCAAGCTTCGTTTTTCACATTGTTGGAAAAACGCGATGTTGCCGGTTGTCTACATGCTTTGTCCGGGCGTGGTCAAAGCATGTGTTGTCGTTGTAGAAACGTTGGGGAACGTAGCCTGAGTGTCATGCTGCTTCGCTTTCGGCAAGTACATACTGCGCAATCGCCAATGACGACGTCAGTCCCGGCGACTCGATGCCGAACAGATTGATCAGCCCGGTATAGCCATGCTGTGCGGGCCCGCTGATGAGGAAATCCTCTTCCTTGCTCGTGCTGGTGAGTTTGGGGCGTACGCCGGAATAGCTCGCCTGCAGGGACGCATCCGGTAATGCGGGCCAATAGCGCCGTATTGCCGCGTAAAAGCGCTCCGATCTGCGCTGATCGACGGCATAGTCCAAGTCCCGGTCATCCTTGACGTCCAGCCATTCCACGTCGGGACCGAAGCGCGCCTGGCCCGCCAGATCCAACGTCAGATGCACGCCCAATCCACCGTTTTCGGGTAGCGGATAAATCAGGTGTGAAAACGGCGTCTTGCCGCTCAGCGAAAAATAATTGCCCTTGGCGAAATAAGCGGTCGGGATATGTTCGGACGCTAGCCCTTCAAAGCAGCGCGCCAGCCGCGGCGCCGCCAGACCGGCTGCATTGATCACCAGGCCGGCGGACAATTGCACCTGATCGCCGTCTGTCGTGACCACATCCAGCGTGATGTTGTCACCGGTACGGCGCGCTGCGACAACCTGGCTTTGCAGCGCCAGGACGGCGCCGTGCGCCTCTGCGTCGGCAAGCAGTTGTTGCATCAGTCCATGGCTGTCGACGATGCCGGTGGAGGGGGACAGCAAAGCGCCGACGCAATCCAATGCCGGCTCCAGTTCTTTTGCGTGTGTGCTGCTTATCGTGGTCAGGTCATGTACGCCGTTCTGCGCGGCGTGCGCGGCAATGGCCTGCATACGCTCGGCCTGTTCTGCACTGGTGGCAACCAGCAATTTGCCGCAGCGCTGATGGGCGACGTGGCGTTCTTCGCAGTAGCGGTACAGCAGCGCACGTCCTTCGACACATAGCCTGGCCTTGAGCGAGCCGGGACGGTAATAAATTCCCGCATGGATCACCTCGCTGTTGCGTGAACTGATGCCGCTGCCGATGCTGTTGTCGGCTTCGACAATGACAACTTCGCGTCCGGCCAGCGCAAAGGCGCGCGCGATCGCCAGGCCGACGACACCGGCACCGATGACGACGCAGTCGATGCGGTCACTCATGAGGTAAAAAGGCTGCGAACAAGGTGATGAACAAGATGTACTCCAATCAGGCAAGCCGTCATTTTAGCGTGGCTGATGCGCTTCTGGCGCGATGCGCATTAAGCGTATTCATCAGCTGCACTAGGCGGCTACCGGCAAGAATGTTATAAATGAAAAACATACCGGCTTCATGGCTGGTCAGCTCCGATCCAGGCTTCATAACAACAATTAATAAGAGCCTCGCCGTAGCCCGACGACGTTCGTTTATGTTCATTCGTTGCTTGAACAATAGAGACGGAGATATATGGTCCGATACGCCGGATACAAGCGTTCTTCCACAGCATTGCTGGCAGCGGCATTTGTCCTGCTGGCTTGTATTTCGCTGATCGGACTGGATGCGTGGCGTACCTGGCAAGCCCGCGTCATCGAGGAGAGGGAAGCCGGCGTGACCGTGACCAACATGGCACGCGCGCTGGCGCAACATGCTGACGACACCTTCAAGGAGGCTGATACGGTGTTGATCGGCTTGCTGGAGCGTATTCGCTACGATGGCCTTCAGCCTGCGGCAGTGGAACGGCTGCATCGCTTGCTGATGTTGCGGGTAAAAGAGTTGCCGCAATTGGGCGGGATTTTTATCTACGACCCGGTCGGTCGCTGGATCGTCAATTCTCAGCCCGTCACCGATCGCAGCCTCAACAATGCAGACCGTGATTATTTCATCTATCACCGCGATCACAGCGATACCGGGCCTTATATCGGCATGCCGGTGAAGAGTCGTTCCAGCGGCAAGTGGATCGCCACCATCACACGGCGCATCAACAATGCGGACGGCAGCTTCGGCGGCGTGGTGTTGGCGACGATCGAGATGGATTACTTTCAGCGTTTTTATGACAGCTTCAACATCGGCAAATCGGGAGCGATTCTGCTTGCGCTCAACAACGGCACCATGATGTTCCGGCGCCCGCTGCGTGAAGATTCGATTTCAAAAAGCATGGCATCAGCATCGATATACCGTGATCATGCCTCCCGACACTCCAGCGGCGTCGCGCTGATCAAATCCTCACAAGATGGGGTCTTGCGCGTCAACGGCTACACCCATTTGCCGACGTATCCGATGTTCGTCGCGGTGGCATTGTCGAAAGATGAGGTACTTGAGGAGTGGCGCGCCGACGCCTACATGCACATGGCCGGCGTGTTGTTTCTGGTGACCTGTTTTGTCGTGGTCGGCCATCGAATGGTGCGGCAAATTGACAAGCGCGCGATGGCCGAGATCGAAGCCAATGAAGCGCGAGCCCAGGTGGAGGCGCTCAATCGAACGCTCGAGCGGCTCGCCATGCAAGACGGTCTGACCGGACTCGCCAATCGTCGTCACTTTGATGGGGCGCTGGCGCGCGAACTGGGCCGCGCGATAAGAAAAGGCGAAAGCCTTTCTCTCATCATGATCGACGTCGATCACTTCAAACTGTACAACGACATGTACGGGCATTTGTCCGGCGATGAATGTCTACGCAAGATCGGGCAGGCCATGTTGAGCGGTGAGCGCCGTCCCGGTGATCTGGCGGCGCGTTACGGTGGAGAAGAATTTGCGATGATCCTGCCCAATTGCGACGAAGCAGGCGCACTGATCGTGGCGGAGCAGATCAGGCAGGAAGTGCGCCGTCAGGCCATTCCGCATGCGTCCAATCCTGATGGCATGGTGACGATCAGTCTTGGTATCGGATCATTCAATCAGGCCCGGCGTGGTGCGACGACGTCTACGCTGGTGGGGGCCGCAGACCAGGCGCTGTATCGCGCCAAGGCCGGCGGTCGTGATCGTGTTGAGGTGTGAGTTGCCGAGCATCAGTTGCAGAGGATGAAGCGTGCCGGATATCCGGTAGATATTCTCAGTGGCGAGCGATTGTTTTCTCTACCGTTTTGGCAGCGACGACAGGCTCAGGAACAGGTTTAAAGACAGGTTCAGCAACGGGTTCGATGATCTCGCCTTCAACGACTTGCATTTCACCACTCTGTGCTATCGAGGAAAACGACCTGCCATCCATCGCACGATTGAAAGGGTAGACGTTGTTCTTCGCCTGCACGTCATTAACGACCTTCGCCATTTCCACGATCTGATATTGCGCCAGATCGTTTTCCCACTTTCGCTCGCGATAGTAAAAAAAGACCAGAAAGACCAGTCCGATGCTGAGGTAGGACACCACGGCGACGAACATGTCTTGTTGCAATAACTCGGCTAGAAATTTCATTTTTTAGGCTACTCGCTAAGTGGTGCGCCGGGGCCCGGGAGGGTTATCAGCGTGGGCATCGGCAGGGTTAAGCTGATGACTAAATGATAAAAAAAAGAGCGAGTGTTCGGTATCGGGGAATTCCTTATTTCCGGTATGAGATGCACTTTATGACCCTGACGATGTGACCCGAAACGCGGCATCTCATGCCGAAAATAGGGAGACGCGGTTTAGTGCAGCAAAGTCTTCTTCAATGTCGCTGCAAGCTCTTCAATGGCGAACTTGGCAACATAACCGTTGGCGCCGACGCTTCTGACGTGATCTTCGTTGGCGGAACCCGACAGTGAGGAGTGAATGACCACCGGAATCGTCTTGTAGCGCTGGTCGCTCTTGATGTTGCGCGTGAGCGTAAATCCATCCATCTCCGGCATCTCCAGATCGGTCAGCATGAGTGCAACCTTGTCGCCGATCTGCTTGCCTTCGCGCTGCGCTTCGACTGCCAGCGACTGCAATTTTTCCCAGGCTTCTTTGCCACTCTTTGTCATCACGTAAGGCACTCCCAGCGTCGATAAACCGCTTTCAATCATTGCGCGCGCCACCTTCGAGTCATCTGCCGCCAGCACGATCGAGCCCGGCTTGATCAGATCCTTGAGTTCGTTGCTGTGATCGCGATCGAGAGAACGCTTGACCGGTGACGTCATGTCCAGAATCTGTTCCACATCCAGCACCTGCACCAGGCGACTACCATCGACATCGGCATCCAGGCGCGCGATGCTGGTCACCATATCGCCACCGGCACTGGATTCTGCCGACAGCACCTGGCTCCAGTCCAGACGCACGATTTCTTCCACCGATTCCACCGCGAAGGCCTGCGTATTGCGGGCGTATTCGGTGATCAGCAAGATGTTCAGGCCGGTCTTCGGCGTGCAACCGGTCACCGCCGGCAAGTCAATGACGGAAATGACCTGCCCGCGGATATTGACCATGCCCAGCATGGGCGACTTGGTGCCGGCCGCCGTCGTGATCGGCACCATCGGCACAATCTCGCGGATCTTGAAAACATTGATCCCGAACAATTCGCCGGGACTGTCGCCAGCCGGGCTGCCGAGGCGGAACAGCAGCAATTCGAATTTGTTGCTACTGGTCAGGTTGGTACGTTCATCAATTTCTTTTTGGAATGCGTCCATGGGGTGGCCTCATTGTTGGTTTGGTGTTGCTGGCATTTGGGCGTGATGCTGCATTGATACTTTGCTTATGCGTCGTTAATACTTATTTCAGAATTGTTCCCAGGAGCCCGGATCGTCCTTCGGCACAGCCGATGATTTGAGCGCTGGCTGAGGCTGCCCACCACCCTTGACGACGCGCATGAGAGGCGCGGCGGGTTTAGCGGCAACTCGACGTACTGGCGGCGTAATGTCGATAGTGCGTTTGGGCATGGCTTTAGAGACGGGATTGCCGGCAGACTTGCTGACCGCGTTGCGTTCGTCGAGCTTGAATACGCCGACCACTTCCGACAAACGTCCGGCTTGTTCCTGCATCGATTGCGCAGCGGCGGCGGCTTGCTCAACCAGTGCGGCGTTTTGTTGCGTCACTTCATCCATTTGTGTGATCGCAAGATTGATCTGTTCGATGCCCTGGCTTTGCTCATGACTGGCGGCAGTGATTTCGCTGACGATGTCAGTCACGCGCTTGACGCTGTTGACCACTTCCTCCATGGTCGTGCCGGCTTGTTCGACCAGTTTGCTGCCGATGTCGACCTTGGCGACCGAGTCGTCGATCAGGATCTTGATCTCCTTGGCGGCTGAGGCCGAGCGTTGCGCCAGGCTGCGTACTTCGCTGGCCACGACCGCAAAGCCGCGGCCTTGCTCGCCGGCACGTGCTGCTTCGACAGCGGCATTCAGCGCCAGAATATTGGTTTGGAAAGCGATGCCGTCGATGACGCTGATGATGTCGACAATCTTGCGCGATGATTCATTGATTGAACCCATGGTGTTGACCACTTGCCCGACCACTTCACCGCCCGCGCTGGCGACTTCCGACGCGGTGACTGCAAGCTGGTTGGCCTGACGTGCGTTGTCGGCATTTTGCTTGACGGTGGAGGTGAGTTCTTCCATGGCCGAGGCGGTTTCTTCCAGCGAACCGGCTTGTTGTTCCGTACGCGACGACAGATCCATATTGCCGCTGGCGATTTCGTTGGAGGCCGTGGCGATGGTGTCGGTGCCGGTGCGTACTTCGCCGACGATCTTCATCAGGTTGTCGTTCATGCCTTTGAGTGCGTGCAGCAATTGACCGGTCTCATCTTTGCCGGCCAGTTGGATGTCCGCAGTCAGGTCGCCATCGGCGACACGCTGCGCCACCTCGACGGCAGCACCGAGCGGCTTGGAAATCACGCGAGAGATCCAGACTGCCAGTGTCATGGCGATGACCATGCAGATTGCCAGCATGGCGATGATCCACAGTTTTGCGCTGGCATACGTCGCATCGGCGTCGGCGCTCGATTTATCGGACCCTTTCTCGTTGACTTCGACCAATTTTTCCACCTGATCCAGCAGGTTACGATAGACCTTGGTCGACTCACCCTTGAGCAGGGCGCGTGCATCTTCGTTCTTGTTGGTGCGCGAGATGTCGAGGATTTTCTTGTGTTCGACAAGGAACACGGCAATCGCTTTTTCCACTTCAGGATAGATTGCGCGTTCTTCCGGTTCGCTGATTTGCTTCAGGTATTCGTCCTGTTGCTTTTTCAGATTGGCGATTTGCTTGTCGGCATTCTTCTCAATCTCTTCGAATTCCTGTGGTGTAGAGGCAAGGATATGTTGCAATTCGAAACTGCGAATGCGCGACAGCGAAAGTTTCATTTGCGACAGCGTGCGGATAGCCGGTAGCCAATTACTGGCGATGTCGGTCGAGGCCTGGTTCACGCGGCCCAGTTCGCGGATGGCGAAGGCGCCAAGTGCGGCTTCCAGTGCGATGACGATGCAGAACACCGAGATCAGTTTTTTTGAAATTTTCAGATCGTAGAACCACTTCATTTTTTTCTCCAGGCGGACGAGGGGCGACAGACTGCATTAGGGGCGCTGAAAGCATTCCGATACCAGTTGGCAGCGGATGAAAATGTCTGGCCATCAGGCAGGGATCCTGCGGGGACGTTCGAGCTGGTGTGATGAAGAAGGCAACTCGGACGCCGAGCAGGTGATAATTCCGCTATGCCCGATGTATTGCCAGCTTAGGGGAGTGACATACTCTCGGGTATCAGTGTTTTCCTGATAGCGGAAAAGCAACTCTGTCGTTGAGAGCGAAAAGAACGTTGCAGTTTTCTCGAAGGCAATATGAGGCAACTCCGCACAACGCTGCGCAGAGTGATGTGATCGGGGATAATAGCGGCTTCAACCAAACCAAGGATCGTCGTGGCAGTCTCCATCAAAACTGAAAAACAGATCGCCATGATGCGTGTGGCCGGAGGGTTGGCCGCAGATGTGCTGGAGATGATCGGCGAATATGTGGTGCCGGGCGTGACGACCGAAGAGCTGGATCGCCGCTGCCATGATTACATCCGCAAAGTGCAGAAGGCCACGCCGGCCAATATCGGCTATCACGGCTTTCCAAAGACCTTGTGTACCTCGGTCAATAGCGTGGTGTGTCATGGCATTCCCAGCAGCAAAGTGGTCTTGAAGGACGGCGACATCATCAATATCGACGTCACCGTCATCAAGGACGGCTGGCATGGCGATACCAGCCGCATGTATTTTGCCGGCACGCCGTCGGCGGAAGCACAGCGCCTGGTGCAGGTGACACTCGACGCGATGCTGGCGGGGATTGCCGTGGTGCGCCCCGGCGCGCGGCTTGGCGACGTCGGCCACGCGATCCAGACATTGGCCGAAGGCGCCGGTTATTCGGTGGTGCGCGAATATTGCGGCCATGGCATCGGCAAGGTCTACCACGAAGAGCCACAGGTGCTGCACTATGGCACACGCAACTCCGGCCTGCTGCTGCGCGAGGGCATGACGTTTACCGTCGAACCGATGATTAACCTGGGCGCGCGTGGCGTGCAGCAATTGGACGACGGCTGGACTGTTGTCACACGCGACGGTTCCTTATCGGCGCAGTGGGAGCACATGATTGCCGTGACCGCTGATGGCGCTGAGATCCTGACGGCCTGGCCGAAGAAATAAGCCGCTAAGTCGCTTCATCAATTAGCCTCAGATCCGCCAGCTGCGTTTCCCATGCAACCGTGTTTGCATTCCTTGCCGGATGTAGCACGTCTATCGGTTATCATTTCTTGCCGCAGGGTATGGCATACATTTCATGTGTGACCTCTTCGCGGCGGTTGCCCTTCTTTTCCACCGTTCTGACACCGATAGATCATCGCCCATGAAAATTTCCCCGTCGCTGCCGCTCTGGTCCATTGCTTCGCCCGTCATTGGCTGGCTGGTTTATGCCGTCAATGGTTTGCAGCCAGGTGGCTGGTTCGCCATCCTGCTGGTGATCGGTCTGATGGCATCCGTGCTGGCGGCGGTGTATCACGCCGAGGTGGTGGCGCACAAAGTCGGTGAACCATTTGGCACGCTGGTGTTGGCGCTGGCGGTGACGCTGATTGAGGTGGCGCTGATCGTGTCGTTGATGCTGTCCGGCGGTGAAGCCACGACCGGGCTGGCGCGCGATACGGTGTTTGCGGCCATCATGATCATCCTCAACGGCATTGTCGGCATTTGTCTGCTGGTCGGCGCCAGTCACCACCGCGAGCAATCATTTGGCCAGCATGGCGTCAGCGCATCGTTGGCGACCCTGGCTGCAATAGCGGTGTTGACACTGGTCTTGCCGAACTACACCCTGACCAAGATCGGCCCTTTCTACAGCCCCAGCCAGTTGGCGTTCATTGCCGTGATTTCACTGGTGTTGTACGGCACCTTCGTGCTGGTGCAGACTGTGCGCCATCGCGACTACTTCCTGCCTGCCGATGCGGCCTCCAATGAAGAAGCGCATGCGGAGCCGCCATCCAACAAGGTTGCCATCACCAGCGCGGTGCTGCTGTTGGCTTGCCTGGGTGCAGTGGTGTTGCTGGCCAAGGCGCTGGCGCCAACACTGGAAACTGCACTCGACAGTCTCGGCGCACCTAAATCGGTGGTAGGTATTGTCATTGCCGCCATCGTACTGTTGCCGGAAGGCTTGGCGGCGGTGCGTGCGGCGCGCGCCAACCGCTTGCAGACCAGCCTCAATCTGGCGATCGGTTCCGCGCTGGCGAGTATCGGCCTGACGATTCCTGCTGTGGCGGTAGTATCGCTGGCGACCGGCTGGACCTTGTCACTGGGACTTGATATCAAATCGACAGTGCTGCTCTTACTGTCGTTTATCGTCGCCGGTTTTTCGCTGAGTACCGGTCGCACGACGGTGATGCAGGGGATGGTGCATCTGGTGATTTTTGCGGTGTATCTGTTCACCACGATCGTGCCCTGACGGACATGGACCCTGGGACGCTTCAGCGTCTCAGGTTCTGCTGATCCTTGCGTAGCGGATCCAGCAACGGGCGCAGCGCATTGTGATCAAGTTCATACATCAGCGCCAGCAAGCTGCCCAACTCTCCGCGCGGAAATCCTTCACGCGCAAACCATCCCAGATAATGTCCCGGCAAGTCGGCCAGCAGGCGGCCTTTGTATTTGCCATAGGGCATTTCCATGCAGACCAGTTTCAACAGGTGTTCTTGATTCATCGTGAAGTTCAGGAAAGCGAGGTTTCGGTCTTGACCTCGTCACTGCGCGCGACATTATTGCGGCCCTTGGCTTTAGCGATATAAAGCGCGCGATCAGCTTCTTCGACCAGTTGATCCGGCGTATCTGATTGCAAGCTCGGACGAATGACGGCAACGCCCACGCTGATGGTGACGATGGTCAACGGACTGGCGGCATGCTGGATATCGAGCGCAGCAATGTCGGCGCGCAAGCGTTCGGCGATGATGGCTGCTGACTCCAGCGTTGTTTGCGGCAGCAGCACAACCATTTCTTCGCCGCCGTAGCGCGCAGCGAGGTCGCCTGTGCGTTGCGGCACTGCTTTGATCATGTCGGCGATGCGGCGCAGAGAATCGTCGCCCGCACGGTGTCCGTAAATGTCGTTGTATTGCTTGAACCAGTCGACGTCGATCATGATCAGGCC
Source organism: Herbaspirillum rhizosphaerae (assembly GCF_046025915.1). Classification (GTDB taxonomy): domain Bacteria; phylum Pseudomonadota; class Gammaproteobacteria; order Burkholderiales; family Burkholderiaceae_D; genus Herbaspirillum; species Herbaspirillum rhizosphaerae_A. The sequence goes on from NZ_JAQQFR010000005.1 coordinate 135,887, forward strand.
CAGCGTTTCTCTATTGCGCAATGCCCGTGCAAATTCTTCGTTGAGTGCGATGTCAAAATGGCGCCGGTTCGCCAGCCCCGTCAGACCGTCTTCCAATGCCAGATTCTGCAGGTGCTTGTTCAACTGATCGAGATTGTCGTGCGCGATGACAAGCTTGGCTTCGGTTTCCAGGCGCAACTTGATCTGGCTCAACAGCCAGTTGCCGAGTACCGCCAGGATCAGGATCAGGATGAGAATGGCTGCCGTATGGCGCAAGGTGTCATCAATCCAGCCATCCAGCACCTCGTCCTTGGACAAGGCAATCGCGATAAACATCGGGAACTGGTTGAAGTGCCGGTAGGCGTTGATCTTGTCCTTGCCGTCCACGGTGGAGGGGGCGGTGTGCGTGCCATCGTGGTTCTTGGTGACGTAGTCGCGGAAGATCGGCACCTTGCGCAGATCCGAACCGACATATTTGTCAAAGAACGGCCGCCGCACCAGCAGGGTGCCGTTGTTGAGGCCAAGGATGATCAGACCGCTCTCGCCGATGTTGAAGGTGTTGTAGAAGTTGCGGAAGTAGTCGATGTCGATCGCTGCCAGCACCACGCCGCCGAAACTGCCATCGGGATTGTTGATGCGGCGCGATACCGTCAATCGCCAGGCGCCGGCAGGATTCTTGACCAAAGGCCCGACGTACGGCCCGAGGTCGGCATGGTCGCGATGGTATTGGAAATAATTGCGATCGTTCACGTTGTTGCTGAACAGGACTTCGTTGGAGTCGACCATCGCATAGCCGTCGGCATTGAGTACGAACAGGCCTGCCAGTTGCGGCAATTCGGCGACGCGCGACTTCAACAATTGGTGCAGGCGCGGTTTCATCTTTTCGGTAAGACCGTCCGCCGCCATCAGTTCGATGACGCCGCTGAGAATCAGATCGGCGGCTTTCAGTGTGTCGTCGCCATGCTGAGCCAGTGCGCGGGCCATGTTGACCATGGTGGTTTCCGTGTCGCGCAACTGCACGGTGCGGTTCTTCCATGCTTGCCAGCCATCGACGGAGAGCAGCGACAGGCAGACGAGAAAGAAGAAAATCTTTGCCCTGAAAACGATCGGGGGTGTTTCACCCGCGTTTCCGGTGCTGAGGTTTTTCAATCGTCGTATTACGGTCATAACAGGCATCATAGTTATTATCGGCTTGCCGGCGTGCGCTGTCTCGTCGCCCACTATGGGAATGGCAAGCGTCTGTGACTTCCATGCTACTAGAAATATGTGTCAAATTCGCGGTAGTTTGTTCTCTATGGGCAAATTATCCACAGTGCCACGGCAAGCTTGCGACAACAAAGCATTGTTTCTTTGTGAGCGCGACTTTACGGCAAATATATTGATTTTCAGCAATGCCTGATCGCGACTTTATAATTGAATCTCGTCACACCTTTTCCAGTGTTTTCATGCCCGAACAGATCGACAACGACCCGCCACCGACACCGCCGATAGAGCCTCAGCTGGAAGATTGCTGTCAGAGCGGTTGCGATCCCTGCATTTTTGATATTTATCAGGATGCATTGGAGCGTTATCGACTAGCCTTACAGGAATGGCAAGCACGTCGGGACGCCGCTACCACCAGCCATAAACCGTCCAAGCGCGCCAAATAGCAGTCCGGCAAGCTCCTGCAACGGTCGATAGAAGTCCTCTGTCATTTGAGGGTCATATTCTTCGTGTAAGTTCTGACAGTACCCTGACCGACAAACCGGGCGCCGGTCTGCCAGACCGGTTCAGACCCAGATGGAGAAAAAATGAACGACGAAGAACTGGTGCGCCGCATCCACCGTGAACTGGCGGACAGCTATGATGAAGAGCTGGAACTGGAAATCGAGGATCGCACGATCGAAGAGCTGGCTGAAGGCGTGGATGCCCGCAGCGAGCAGGACAAGGAAGATCGCCGTCTGTATTTCCGCGAACTGTTCCGCCTCCAGGCTGAACTGGTCAAGCTGCAGGATTGGGTGGTCGCCACCGGCCACAAGGTGGTGATCCTGTTTGAAGGCCGCGATGCAGCAGGCAAGGGTGGCGTCATCAAGCGCATCACTCAGCGCCTCAATCCACGCGTGTGCCGTGTTGCCGCTTTGCCGGCGCCGAACGACCGCGAGCGCACGCAATGGTATTTTCAGCGCTATATCTCGCATCTGCCTGCCGCAGGCGAGATCGTGCTGTTCGACCGCAGCTGGTACAACCGCGCCGGTGTCGAGCGCGTCATGGGTTTTTGCACGGATGATCAGTACGAAGAATTCTTCCGCTCTGCACCGGAGTTCGAGCGCATGCTGGCGCGCTCCGGCATTCAGCTGATCAAATACTGGTTCTCCATCACCGACGAAGAGCAGCACATGCGCTTCTTGAGCCGTATCCATGATCCGCTGAAACAGTGGAAACTCAGCCCGATGGATCTGGAATCGCGTCGCCGTTGGGAGGATTACACCAAGGCCAAGGAAATCATGCTGGAGCGCACCCACATCCCTGAAGCGCCATGGTGGGTCGTGCAGGCCGTCGACAAGAAAAAAGCGCGCCTGAACTGCATCCATCACTTGCTGGGTCAAATGCCGTACGGTGAAGTCGAACATTCGCCGATCTCGCTGCCTGAACGCGTGCGTCACGACGACTACTTCCGCCGCGAAGTATCGAGCGAAATCGTGGTGCCGGAAGTGTATTGATTGTTTCTGTCAGCGTAGCAGAGGTGGTGATGCAATAAAAAACGGGAGCCGAGGCTCCCGTTTTTTATTGTGCAGAGGATCGCAGGATCGCTCAGAAATACTTTTTCAGCACTTCGCCAAACGCTTGTTCCGCCGACATGCCGGCACGCATCATGGCAGTGATTTCCGTGGAGTGCTCGCCGATGGTGTCAGGCAGCGTGGAGCGATTGGCTTTGAAGTATTCATACTTCTCGCTGTCGACCAGATCCTTGGCGCGGGTTGCTGCGCTTGGCGCGCGCGTGGTGCTGGCGCGCTTGACGGTGCCGGTGCTCATCGTACGTGCCGGCTTCAGACCGCCGACCTTGGCCAGCTTGATCTGTTCCAGGGTGAATACGCCGGTGGAGTTGCCAGGGGCGAACTCGGCTTCTTCAGGATGATGCAGGTGATGGTTGCCGTCGAAGGCCATCTTCTTGCCGGCGCTGTTGGTGAGCTGATAGCGCGGGCCGTTGCCCGATGTGACCAGCGCGAACTGCACGCGATCGCCGTAAGTATCCATCTGGGTGATGACACCGGTCAGGTAGTCGGCCTTCAGGGATTCGATATTGCCGTTCCAGCGTTTGCTTCTTGTCGTAGTCAAAATATGTACTTCCAGTAATGATGGCGACCGCGCGCGAGGGGATCGGAGGAGGAAATCAGCAATCCGTGGCGGCCAGCCTGAAAAATCAGTTTGACCCTCCATTATCCTCTTCTCGCGCAGAGATTGACAGGGCAGGCGGGAAATTTGCCCTTATTTTATGCAGAATTTTTTTCTTGGTCGGCGCAAAGCCTCTCCCATGGCTGATGTTGGCAAAATACAATCATGTCGTGCGGAAATATTGCGGCTATAATGTCCTACAGCAAAGGCAACCGGGGAATGCCGCGCTCTTGTGTCACGCATGTCACTCATGTCTCGTATCACGCCCCGTTCAACCCGATCGCAACAATAAAAAGGCAGGCATCATGGGGCAGGGAATCGTTTCGTTTCAGCGGTCGTGGGGATTAGCTGTCGCGCTGGTTTGCGTTAGTCCAATCGCGTACGCTGAGGTGCAGGACTACGTTCAGGCCGGCATCATCAAGGTGGTGCGCGGCGACGTGCAAGTGCTGCGTCAGGGCGCGGTGCAAAAGCCTGCAGAGGCGACCTCTCCACAAGCCGCTTCTCCACAAATATTTGCCCACGTCGGCGATCGCCTGTTCTCCGGTGATCGCGTCGTCACCGCCGATGGCGCTGCAGTCGGCATAACCTTGCGCGACGACACGCTGGTGTCGCTTGGACCCAAGAGCACCTTCGTGCTCGAACAATACAATTTCAACGAAAGCTCTGGTGAAGGCAACGTTGCCGTGCGCGTGGTCAAGGGCACCTTGCGCTACGTCACCGGCCTGATCGGCAAGCACGCGCCGGAGCGCCAGCAAGTCATTACGCCCACGGCCACCATCGGCATACGCGGCACCGACTTCATCGTGGACGTGGCCAGTGAATAAGCGTAGCGGCGGTACACGCCTGGGTAAGCTCCTTGCATTCTGGAGCTGTCTCGCGGGTTTTGTGTTCCTGACCGGTTGCGCCGGGCCGAAGGAGCGTTTTGTCCTGTTGCCGCAGCCGGATGGTTCATCCAGCAGCATCGTGGTCAAGACCAATGTCGGCGAGACCTCATTGACCACGCCGTACGCCTCGGTGGAAACCGACGGTGGCAAAGCCGGCAAGACGCTGACCCTGAACGAAGCCCAGGTGCAGGCGCGCTATGCACCGGTGATGGATAATTTGCCCTTGCGGCCTCGCACCTATGTCTTGTTGTTCGAGCTGGGGCGCGACCGCCTCACGCCCGCCGCCCGCAAATTTCTCGATCAGGCGATTGAAGAATTCAAGCAATTCCCCGCTGGCGAATTCATCGTCATCGGCCATGCCGACAACATCGGCAACGATGCCTTCAACGACACGCTGTCGGTGCGACGCGCCAAGCTGATCGAGCGCGAATTGATCCGTGCTAAAGTCAATCTGATCAGCATCGAGGTGATCGGCAAGGGATCGCGCGAACCGCGTGTCCCTGCGAAGAAGGGTGTGCCGGAACCGGGTAATCGTTACGTAGAAATCAAGCTGCGCTAAGAGCCGCTAACAAAACGCCGCATCATAAGTTTCACCACATTCAGAGACATGGCCATTATCTATCTGGCGTATTCGCCGCAAACGCGCGTCAACTATTATGGCGAGCGCGCCCTGACGCGTTTGCAAGCGCTCGGCGAGGTACGATTGAATCAGAGTGAAGTGGCGCTGACGCCCATCGATCTGGTGCGTGAAGCTGCCGGTTGCGACATCATCGTCGCACCGCGTATTCCCGCTGCGACAGCAGAATTGTTCGACAATCTGCCGCAACTGGTTGCTTATTGTCGCGGCGCCGTAGACATCCGCACCATCGACGTTGCTGCCGCCAGCCGCAACGGCGTACTGGTGACACACGCCACGCCGGGCTTTGCAGCCTCGGTCGCAGAGTGGGTGCTGGCTGCCATGTTTGACCTCAGCCGCAATATCAGCGATGCCGTATTGGATTATCGCAACGGCATTGTGCCGGCCGTCAGAATGGGCCGTGAATTGCGCGGCGCGACACTGGGTGTGGCGGGCTACGGCACCATTGGTCAGTATTTGTGCCGTATCGCGCAAGCGCTTGGGATGAAGGTGCTGGTGGCCGATCCTTATGCACGTATAGATGATCCGGCGCAGGTTGCTGTCGATTTCGACACCTTGCTGGCGACATCCGATTACGTCGTCTGCCTGGCGCCGGCCAATGCGGAGACTGCGCACATGTTCAACACCGCCGCGTTTGCCAAGATGCAGGCGTCGGCCTTTTTCATCAATGCCTCGCGCGGTGAACTGGTGGATGAAGCGGCCTTGTTGCATGCGCTGGATCATGGTGTCATTACGGCCTGCGCTCTTGATGTCGGCATGGCGCCCGACCAGATGCCGTCGCCGCAGCTGGCTCGCCATCCGCGTGTGATCGCCACGCCGCATATTGGCGGACTCACACCACAGGCGGCTGAGCATCAAGCCATGGACACGGTCAATCAAGTCGCCGCCATCGTTGCGGGACGCATGCCGGAAGGCGCGGTCAATGCGGATCAGGCGACGCGGCTGTTGCGACTGTTGCGGCTGTTACGACCCTCAGCCGCTACATAAAAGCATAGTTCAACGGAGACATCCCATGGCCGCAACAGCACAGGCAAACGACATGCCCGAAGGGGCTTGCGATTGTCACATCCACATCTACGATTACACTCGTTTTGAGTTGGCACCGACGGCCTTATCCAGGCCGCCGCAAGCCCTATGGTCAGACTATCGGCGCGAGCAGCAGGCATTGGGGCTGACCCGTGCAGTGGTGGTGCAGCCGACCGGTTATGGCTTCGACAATCGCTGCACGCTCGATGCACTGACACAGGCAGACGGCAACGCGCGCGGCATCGTGGCAATTGCACCCGATGTCACCGAGGCTGAGTTGACGCAGATGGATGCCGCCGGCGTACGCGGTGTGCGCTTCATGATGATCGCCAATGGTGGCGGCGTGATGCGTTGGGACATGCTGGAGACTATCGCTGCAAAGATTGCGCCGCTGAACTGGAACATCAATCTGCAAATCGACGGCCGTGATTTTGAACAATACGAAGACCTGCTGAAGTCGCTGCCATGCCGCGTCGTCATCGACCACAACGGCAAATTTCTCACGCCGGTCAAGCCGGATCATCCCGGCATGAAAAGCCTGTTGCGCTTGCTCGATACAGGGCGCTGCTGGATCAAGCTGTCAGCCCCCTACGAGACGTCACAAACCGGCGCGCCAGCTTATGACGATGTCAGCGTGCTGGCCAAGACCTTCGTCGATGCCTATCCGGAACGCTGCCTGTGGGCCAGCAACTGGCCGCATCCGGGGCGAAACCCCCAGCCGTCCAATCGCGCGCTGCTGGATCTGTTGCCGGTCTGGGCGCCTTCGGCAGAAATACGCAAGCGCATTCTGGTCGACAACCCGGCAGCGCTTTACGGATTCTGAGCGTATTGCGGCAACACAGGCCAGTTGCCTTGTGCCGCTGTGACTCCTGCAATTGCCTTTGCCATTGCTTGCATCGTGTGATCTTCTGTATCGTCAACTTCATAGAGATCATCCAGCGGCCATGCCAGCGACAACGGTGTGAGCTGCATGCCGAAGTGTGCTGCCGTCGCTTCGACGTCACGCGGCACCCGCGTTCTGGCGATGAGATCGATCATCGTGGCAGGTAGCTCGGCATTGTCGCCTGCTTGTGCGACAGCGATGGTCTGTATGGGCACCTGCCTGCCGTTGACCAGTTGTACCAGCTCCTTAAGACTGTGCTCGTCAGGGCCGCCCAATTCATAGGTGCCCGCACTGCCGGCACCCAGTGCAGCGGCTTCTGCAATGGTGGCGATGTCGCCCAGATTGATCGGCCGGCAACGCTGTTCGCCGCTGCCATACACGGTCACCGGGACATCGGGCGCGCGTTGTTGCAGCGACAGTTCAAACGGTAGCGGTTGCGGGCTGCCGCGCACCACCGGGCCGTGGCGAAAGATCACCGCATTGCTCAGACGTGCCAGTGCCTGTTCCGCCAATCCCTTGGCTTTCAGATACCAGTTGTCTTCAGTGACGTGTGCACCGACGTGAGAGAAGTAAATCACACGCGTGTCGCGCTCGCCCACCGCAGCGGCGATGCGTTCGGCGGTATCGACCATGCCTTCCCGATAAGCATCCCAGTTGTTGGCGGCAACAACGCCGGTCAGCAGGATGACGGCATCGGCTTCCGCGATGACTTCAAAGCTGCGTTCGCTGCGCGTCCAGTCGGTGACAACTTCGTCAGCGATCAGCCGCAGCGGTTGCCGCACCAGCGCGGTGACATGCACATCGGCATCGCGCAGCAACAGCATCAGCAGACGGGCAGTAGGGCCGTTAGCCCCGGCGATGACAACCCGGCGCAAGGGTACAGTGGGTGCAGCGGGGGCGGTGTGAAAGTAGTGCATGGCTTCTCCCTGATTTGGCAGATATGCAGATGAGGACGTTCGAGAGGCCGCAATATTGTGCCGCACAAAAATATTTTTCCATCTGCTCTTTCCGGCGTACTTGCCTGTTACGCTGGCAGGCAATTTGCTCAGCAGCCTGTCAGGAATTCTGAATAAAACTCAGCAAAACCCGGCAAAACAAGGCGATTGCAAGGTAATCACACTGCAACAGCGGGCAAGCCATTGAAATGCGTGTATGCATACCAACATGCACGGCAACATCATCTTTTTATCCTTCGCGAGGTCTCATGCCGTCACGTTTCACGATTGTTTTTGTGCTTTCCATATTGGGAGCCCTACACGCATGGATAGGCTGGCGCATCTTGCCCGCGCTGGGTATTGATGCCGCCTGGCAAGCCACCGGGGCCTTGTTGCTGGTGTTGTCGTACTTGCTGATCCCGGCTGGTTTGCTGTCGCGCGGGATCAAGCAACAGCCCTTGTCGGATCGCCTGGCCTGGGTCGGCATGCTGATCATGGGCTTGTTTTCGTCGCTGCTGCTGCTGACGATCCTGCGTGAGATTGTTTTGCTGGTGCTGCCTTTGTTTGGCGCGTTGACCCCGGACATGGTGGAGAGCACTGCCTGGGCCGTCATTGGATGCGCTTTGCTGTTGACCGTGATCGGCTATGCCAATGCACGCCGTCTGGCTGCCGTAGTCGACATCGACGTACCGATCAAGGGCTTGTCGCCGGCGCTGGAAGGTTTCACCATCGTGCAGATCAGCGACATCCACGTCGGTCCCACCATCAAGCGCAGCTATTTGCGCGCCATCGTCGACAAGGTCAATTCGTTGAAGGCCGACATGATTGCCATCACCGGTGATCTGGTCGACGGCAGCGTGCAGCAGTTGTCCGAGCACACAGCGCCGCTGGAGCAATTGCGGTCGCGTCACGGCGCTTACTTCGTCACCGGCAATCATGAGTATTACTCCAATGCGCATGCCTGGATCGAAGAGGTGCGTCGTCTTGGACTGACCGTGTTGATGAATGAACACGTGGTGTTGCAGCATCATGGTGCGCCGCTGGTGTTGGCGGGGGTGACGGATTTCACCGCTCATCACTTCGATGAGAATCATCGCAGTGATCCGCATGCAGCGATTCGCAATGCGCCGGTCAGCAGCGTGCGCGTGCTATTGGCGCATCAGCCGCGGTCGGCTGCTGCAGCTTCGGATGCGGGATTTGATTTGCAATTGTCGGGGCATACACACGGTGGGCAGTTTTTTCCGTGGAATTTCTTTGTGCCTTTGCAGCAGCCTTATGTGGCGGGCTTGAATCGCTTGAAGGATTTGTGGGTGTATACGAGCCGTGGGACGGGGTATTGGGGGCCGCCTAAGAGGTTGTTGGCGCCTTCGGAGATTACGAGGTTGAGGTTGGTGAGTGCGTGAGGATTTGATCTGTTCCGACTTGCCTGCTTTTTGTAGCTGATTCTTTTCTTTCTTCGATCAACCTAGCCGGGGGCGGCCCGGCAGCCGCTTACTTTTCTTGCTCCGCCAAGAAAAGTAAGCAAAAGAAGGCGGCCGCTGGGTCGTAGCCCCTTCGGGGTTCCCGGCGCCGTCAGGCGCAAATCGGGAAGGGAAAACAACTCGCTGCGCTCAGACATTTTTCCCTTCTTTTTCCGATTTGCACCTGCCGTCACCGGCTACTCTCAAGCGGACTTCGAGACCGGCTCGCTTCGCTTTGCCCTGGGGTGGCTCGCCTTCGGCATCGTGGCTTCAGGCGCTGGTCATGCTGCAAATTTCACTTTTACTTTTCATTTTGTCGTCTCAGCGTCGTGATGACGTGCCTTCAAACTCCATCCTCAAAGATACAACGCTTCCTGTTTCCGCTGCGCTCTTCTGATCGCTTGCGGGGGATATCCAAACACGCGCAGAAACGCGCGGCGCATGCGTTCCGGGTCGTCGAAGCCGACGGCGCGGGCGATGTTTTCCAATGACTCTTCTCCTGCTTCCACACGTGGCCGCGCCGCTTCCGCTCGCAGTTTTTCAATCGCCTTGGCCGGTGTTTGTCCGGTCTCCGCGCTGAAGGCGCGGTCGAACTGGCGGCGGCTCAGGCAGGCGATTTCTGCCAGGCGATCTGCACTCAGCGATTCATGCAGATGATTGCGTGCGTAGCTCAGGGTTTCGCGGATGCGGCCTGAGGGCGGATCCATTTCCAGCAGGTTGGAGAATTGCGATTGGCCGCCCGGACGACGGTGATACACCACCAGTTCGCGGGCGACGGCGCGTGCCAGTTCGACGCCCAGGTCTTCTTCGATCAGCGCCAGCGCGAGGTCGATGCCAGCAGAGATGCCGGCCGAGGTCCAGACATTGCCGTCTTTGATGAAGATCTTGTCGCTGTCGACTTGCACCATCGGGTGCATGCGCTGCAACCGTGCCGCCATACGCCAGTGTGTTGTGGCGCGCTTGCCGTCGAGCAGGCCAGCGGCGGCGAGGACGAATGCTCCCGTGCAGACGCTGGCGACGCGGCGGGCCTGGCCGGCGGCGTGGCGGGTGTAATCCAGCAAGGCCGCCGACAGCACGCCTTCGCGCGGACCGGCGCCCCCGGCGATGATCAGCGTATCGAATGCGCTGCGGTCCAGCGGGTGAGTGACGACCGCCGTGCCCGACGCGCTTTCCAGCATGCCCCCTTGTTCGGACATCACGCGCAGTTGATAAGGCCGGGACGCTCCGGAACGTTCTTCACTAAGCCGGTTGGCAACGTCGAAGGCGGTCAGCGGGCCGGTGAAGTCGAGCAGGCTGCAGTCGAGGAAGAGTAAAAAGCCGATCTTGCGCATGACAGTTTGTCCAAAAAAGAGGATTGTCCAAAAACGAGGTTTTTATGTCATTTTGGACGCATGGTGGCACGGCACACTCTAGGTGTCAAATCACCTTGGAGTCGCATCATGAACACGACAGCGCAAGCTACGCCGGACGGACTTGCCGTGCGCAAGGACAGCCATCGCTGGAAAATCCTCGGTATCGGCGTGCTGGCCAACGCCAGCTTTTCCGCCGCCTTTGCCGGGATTCCGGTCACTGCCATTTTCATGCGCGCCGACTATCGGCTCGACAACACACAACTTGGTCTGGTGCTGGGTTCGCTTGGTCTCGGCGTGGCGGTGAGCGAATTGCCATGGGGCGTGCTGACCGACCGTTGGGGCGACCGCAAGGTGTTGCTGTGTGGTCTGATCACCACTGCGCTGACATTGGCGGCCATGGCGTTGTTTGCGGTGCCCGGCATTGATGGCATACCAACGATGTGGCAATTGGCGCTGGGTTTGCTGACGGTCGGCCTGCTTGGCGGCAGCGTCAACGGCTCCAGCGGCCGTGCAGTGATGGGCTGGTTTCGCGAGGGCGAACGTGGTCTGGCGATGAGCATCCGCCAGACCGCGGTGCCGGTCGGCGGCGGTGTCGGTGCCGTGGTCTTGCCGGCGCTGGCGTCGGCGCATGGCTTTGCGGCAGTGTACGGATTGCTGGCGCTGTTCTGTTTGCTCAGTGCCGCTATGGCGTGGTTGTGGCTGCATGAGCCGCCTGCTGTTGCCGGCGGAATGAATGCGCCGGCGCAGACGCGTAGCGCCTTGCGTGACATCAAGGTCTGGCGCGTGGCGATGGCGATCGGGATTTTGTGTTTTCCGCAAGTATCGGTGCTGACCTTCGCGACGATCTTCTTGCACGATGTCGGTCATGCCGGTTTGACCCTGATCAGCGCGACCATGGCGGCGATTCAGATCGGTGCCGCAGTGATGCGGGTCTGGAGCGGACGGTGGACTGACCGCCACGGCAATCGCCGCAGTTATCTGCGCACCTGCAGCGCACTGAGCGTGCTGCTGTTCGTTGGACTGGGCGTGCTGGCGGCATTGGCGCCGGCAAGCTGGCCGCAATGGGTATTGGGGCTCATCGTGCTGATGCTGATCGCCGGCGGCATTTGCGCCTCGGCCTGGCATGGCGTGGCGTATACCGAACTGGCAACACTGGCAGGTGCGCATCAGGTCGGCACGGCGCTGGGGCTGGGCAATACCTGCGTGTTTCTGGTGTTCTTCCTGGCGGCGCAGGCGGTGCCGGTCTTGCTGGCCTGGCAATCATGGCCGGCGGTGTGGCTGGCCGGCGCAGTCGGCGCGCTGATTGCGTGGCCGATTTTTCTCAGGCAGGCGCGTTGATGTCGGGTTGATGTCGAGTTGATGTAATAATCATCCGCTTCAACCACTTCTCCTCTCCGCCATGGATCGTCTGAGCGACATGCGTCTGTTTCTGAGCGCGGCTTCCGCCGGCAGCTTTTCTGCTGCCGGGCGCAAGGTCGGCTTGTCGCCGGCGGCTTCAAGCGCGGCCATGCAAAGGCTGGAGCAGTCGCTCGGCGTCAAGCTGTTCGAGCGCACTACGCGTCAGTTGCGGCTGACCGAAGAAGGGCGGCTGTATCAGTACTACTGCCAGCAAGCCATCGACGCCATCACCGAAGCGGAACATCAACTGCAAGCCGGCAAGCAACTGGTGCAAGGCACGGTGCGCATCTCGGCGCCGTCGGATCTGGGACGCAATCTGCTGCAGGATTATCTGCTGGAATTCTCGCAGCGCTATCCGGACGTGCGTTTCGTCCTGGCGCTGACCGACTCGCACGCCAATCTGGTGCTCGACGATGTCGACGTCGCCATTCGTTACGGAAAGCTCGCCGACAGCAGCATGGTGGCGCGCACATTGGCGCCGAACCGCCGCGTGATTTGCGTAGCACCGGCTTGCGATGACCACTTCGGCCCGTTGACGGAATTGTCGCAACTGGCGCAGCGGCCCGCGCTGGTGCTGACGACCTCGGCCGGTCCGATGAACGTGTGGCAGTTCCAGAGCGGCAAGCGCGCTGAATCCATCCAGCTCGACCACTATCACGAGACCAACGACGGTGAGATCCTGCGCAAGTGGGCAGTGCAGGGACGCGGTTACGCGTACAAGTCCGCGCTGGATATCGTCGATGACGTTCGCGCGGAACGCCTGCGCATCGTACTGCCCGACAAGCTGTCGGCGCCGGTGCCGCTGCATGCGCTATATCACCGCAACAAGCACCAGCCACCGCGCGTCAAGCTGCTGCTGGACTTCCTGCAAGAGCGTTTCGCCGCCCAGTCCGCCGGACTCGGGGAGCTGGGCATCGCTTTTTAAGCGACAGGCGAATAGTCGCTATAGCCGCGCTGATCGCCACCAAACAAGGTCGCACCATCGAGGTCGGCCAGCGCCAGATTTTCCTGCAAGCGTTTCGGCAAGTCCGGATTGGCGACGAAAGGTCGGCCGAAGGCCACCAGATCGGCCAGTCCATCGGCCAATATCTTGCCTGCGCGATCCTTGTCATAACGTCCGGCCACCACGATGCGTCCCGAGTAAGCGGCGCGCAGTTTGTGGCGAAAATCTTCGGGAATCGTCGGCGCATCGTCCCAGTCGGCTTCCGAGAGATGGATATAGGCGACCTTGAGTTTTTCCAGTTCGCCGGCAGCGTGGAGGATGGAGTCGACGATTTCAGGATCGGCCATGTCTTTCATGGTGATGTAAGGTGCCAGTCGCACCCCGACGCGTTCTGCGCCGATTTCCTTGACCACTGCCGTCACCACTTCGCGCAAAAAGCGTACGCGGTTGTCGACACTGCCACCGTACTGGTCGGTGCGATGGTTCGACACTGTGCGCAGAAACTGATCGATCAGGTAGCCGTTGCCGCCATGGAATTCAATACCGTCAAAACCGGCTTTCATCGCATTGGCCGCCGCCTGGCGAAAGTCTTCGACGATGTCGCCGATCTCTGCCACCGTCAGTTCACGCGGCATCGAGGTATCGATCATGCGGCCGACGCCGTCGTCACCCACAATCCACACTTGCGTACCGCGCGGCTGGATCGCCGATGGTGCCACCGGTGCCGCACCGTCATGGAATACCGTATGCGACACGCGTCCGACGTGCCACAACTGCACGAAGATGCGTCCGCCCTTGGCATGTACGGCATCGGTGACCAGCTTCCAGCCGGCGATCTGTTCCTGGGTGTGGATACCCGGCGTGAACGAATAGCCCTGGCCTTGCGGGGAAATCTGCGTCGCCTCGCTCACGATCAGACCGGCTGTTGCGCGCTGGGCATAGTACTCGGCCATCATCTGGTTAGGGATATTGCCCGGCTGCGTGGTGCGGGCGCGTGTCATTGGCGCCATCACGATGCGGTTGGGCAACTGAGACTCTCCCAGTTGCAATGTTGAAAACAGGGTCGAGTCTTTCAATGGTGTGGTGTTAGTCATTACAGTAATCCTCCGCCTTCGATATCAAATACGGCGCCGCTGACGAAGCCGTTTTCCATGGCAAGCAGGTATGCCTGCGCTACATCCTGTGGTGTGCCGACACGGCCCACCGGCAAACCTTGGCCGATGCGGGCCATTGCCGCCACGCGCGATTCTGCACCGGCTTCGCCCCACAACTCTGTGTCAATGACGCCGGGGCTGACGACGTTCACGCGGCGCGGCGCCAGTTCCTTTGCGAGGGTTTTTGCAGTCGCTTCCACGGCGGCGTTTAAGGTGCTCTTGAGCAAACCACCAGGGCCGAACTTGCGCGACAGCAGGCCCGAAGTCAGCGTCACGGAAGCCTTGGGCGTCAGGTAAGGCAGTGCCGCCTGGATCGCAAACAGCGAACCGAACAGCTTGACGTTGAAGGCCAGTTCCAATTCGTCGCGCTTGAGATCGGTCAGCTTGGGCGAGCCGACACGAGCGCCTGCGGTCAGTACCAGATGATCGATCCTGCCGATGGCGGCAAAGGCTTGGTTGAGGGCAGCGTTGTCGGTGACGTCGGCAGCGATGGCAGTGATGGCAGTGATGGCAACAACGCCGCGCAGATTGTCGTCAGCTTTCGCCGAGCGCCCGATGACGGTAACGGTGGCGCCGCGTTGTGCCGCCTCCTTGGCGACTTCGCGGCCGATGCCGGAAGTGCCGCCGATGACGACGACTTGCTGGTTTTTCAGTGAGGTGTCGGACATGATGATCTTTCGTTGTGGAATAAGGTGAGGCTATTGTCGGTCGCAGCGACTTTCTTGAGAATGTGTCCGGCGCTTGAATCATCTTCTTGATATTTTTGAAGATGGGTCAATTGCCGGCCCGAATCACCCCGTTTTTTGATCTTTAGACGACTGGTCTAATTTTTGGGTAAAATAGCCACATCATGAGAGATACCTACGCCGAAACCAAACTCGCCATCCTGCTCGCAGGACGCGGCCTTATTGCCAAGAAAGGCTTTACCGGCGTGGGTTTGAGTGAGCTGCTGGCGGCAGCCGATATTCCGAAAGGCTCGTTCTACCATTACTTCGGTTCCAAGGAAGGCTATGGCAAGGAGTTGATCGAGCAATACGTCAACGAATACCTGCAAGTGCTCAACAAGCTTTTCACCGCCGGTGACAGCAACGCACGTGAACGCCTGCTGACCTACTGGGGGCACTGGATAGAGACGCAATGTTGCGACATGACCGAGCACAAATGCCTGGTGGTCAAGCTCAGTGCGGAAGTCGCGGATCTGTCCGACGACATGCGCATCGCTTTATATGAAGGCACTAAAGCCATCATGGCGCGCATCGGCGCCGTGATTCAGGAGGGCATCGATGAAGGCTCCCTGCATACCGCGCTGGAACCGGCCAAGACGGCGCAGATGCTCTATCAGCTGTGGCTGGGCGCGAGTTTGATCAGCAAGCTGAGCAAAGGTCGCGACGCACTCGAAGGCGCGATGGATGTCACCCGGCGCGTGCTGGTTGCACCATAAAGTCGATCGCATCGCCCATTGAAATTTGAACGCAAGCACTGCTGACATCGTGGTCGGCAGGGACTCACTTTTTCCAAAGGAAAGCATCATGCCGCAATCCACTACTCAGTCTTCTACTGTCAATCGTCGCATCGTCCTGGCGTCGCGTCCTGCCGCCGCGCCGACACCCGAGAATTTCCGCATTGAAGAAGTCGCCGTACCGACACCGGCGGCGGGGCAGTTCCTGCTGCGCGCGGACTATCTCTCACTTGATCCTTACATGCGCGGCCGCATGAGCGACGCACCGTCGTATGCACCCTGTGTCGAAATCGGCGGCGTCATGACCGGCGGCACCGTGTCGCGCGTGGTGGCGTCGCAGCATCCGGATTATCAGGAAGGCGATCTGGTGATGGCCTATACCGGCTGGCAAGACTACGCTTTGTCCGACGGCACCGCTGCCACCAAGCTGGACAAGAATATGCCGCGTCCATCGTATGCGCTCGGCCTGTTCGGCATGCCGGGTTTCACCGCCTACGCGGGCTTGCTCGACATTGGTCAGCCTAAAGAAGGTGAGACCGTCGTGGTTGCGGCAGCAACCGGTGCGGTCGGTTCCGTGGTCGGGCAGATCGCCAAGCTCAAGGGCTGCCGTGTGATCGGCATCGCCGGCGGCGCCGAGAAATGCCGCTACGCCGTGGAAGAACTCGGCTTCGACGCCTGCATCGATCACCGCAGTGACGACTTGCCGCAACAACTCAAGGACGCCTGCCCGCAAGGCATCGACGTCTATTTCGAAAACGTCGGTGGCAAAGTGTTCGAAGCCGTCCTGCCTTTGCTCAATGTGCATGCACGCGTACCGCTGTGCGGTCTGATCGCGCAATACAGCGGCGTTGCACCGAATGCGGCCTTGCTCGCCACGCTGCCGCGCAATCTGCTGACCAAGCGCATCCGCATGCAGGGCTTCATCATTTTCGATTACTACCAGCGCGCCGGCTATTTCGCCGAGTTCTTCAAGGACATGAGCGCCTGGGTTGCTGCCGGCAAGATCAAGTATCGCGAAGACGTGGTGCAAGGTCTGGAGAATGCACCGCAAGCCTTCATGGGGCTGCTGGAAGGCAAGAACTTCGGCAAGCTCGTGGTTCAGATCGCATAGTTCAGATCGTGTAACTATTTTTGTAGCGTTTTTTATAGCGCATTTCAGTCGCCCGGCTCGGGCGTCAGCAAGGACACAGCATGATTCCGTTTTCCGTACTCGACCTGTCGCCGATCAATCAGGGCAGCACCGCCGCGCAAGCTTTTCAAAACAGCAAGGAGCTGGCGCAGAAAGCGGAGGCCCTCGGCTACAACCGCTACTGGCTGGCAGAGCATCACAACATGACCGGCATCGCCAGCGCAGCGACCTCGGTGGTGATCTCGCATATCGCGGCCAACACCAAGACCATCCGCGTCGGCGCTGGCGGCATCATGCTGCCCAACCATTCGCCGCTGGTGATTGCCGAACAGTTCGGCACCCTGGAGTCGCTCTATCCGGGTCGTATCGATCTTGGACTGGGCCGCGCGCCGGGTTCTGATCAACGTACCGCGCGCGCTTTGCGCCGTCATCTTGGCGACAGCGCCGATACCTTTCCGCAAGACGTGGTGGAGTTGCAGGAATATTTCAAGGAAGCGTCGCCGTATCAGTCCGTGCGTGCCGTGCCGGGTTATGGCCTGAACGTGCCGCTGTGGCTGCTCGGTTCCAGCATGTTCAGCGCGCAGCTGGCGGCGGAACTGGGTTTGCCATTTGCCTTCGCTTCGCACTTTGCGCCGGGATTCATGAAATCGGCCATCGAGATTTATCGCAGCCGCTTCAAGCCGTCCGAAGCGCTGGCGCGTCCCCACGTCATGCTCGGACTGAACGTCTTCGCCGCTGATACGGATCGCGAAGGTGAGCGCCTGTTCACCTCGCTGCAACAGCAGTTTGTCAATCTGGTGCGCGGTGTGCCGGGCCAGTTGAATCCACCGCGCGAGACCATGGAAGACTACTGGCGTCCGGAAGAGAAATCTCATGTCGAGCGCTCCCTGTCCTGCGCCATCGTCGGCTCGCCCGAAACCGTGCGCGAAGGCTTGCAAAACTTCATCGACGACACCGGCGCCGACGAGTTGATGATCACCGCGCAGATCTACGATCACGCGGCGCGTTTGCGGTCGTTTGAAATCGTGGCGGAAGCGCGCGAAGCTTTGACGCCAAAGGTGCCTACACTGGAGTTTTGAAGTAGCGAGGAAGCAGGAGACAAAAATAAAGGCCGGTCCATGAAAATGGCCCGGCCTTTTTTATTCAGCGGCAGATTGCTACTCCATGCCCAGCATGCGCGCCAGACTGTTTGCCGACTTTTCGCTGACCAGATGGATGCGTTGTTCCAGCACCAGCAAGTGTTCTTCCATGGCGGCGATGGCGCCGGCGGCGTCGCCTTTTTCGATGAAGTCGACGATGCTGGTGTGTTCGTCATGTTCGCAGGCGGCGTAGCCCGATGGCTCGTGCAAGGCCACGATCAGCGAGCAGCGTGAGATCAGTTCGCTCAGATAGCGTTGCAGGATGGGATTGCGCGACAGCTCTGCCACACGCAGGTGGAAGGCCGATGCCAGACGTGCCCAATCAGTCTGGGCATAGTCGTGCATGGCGGCGTGTTCTTCCTTGAGCTGGCGGCGCAGCTTGGCGAGGTCAGACTTGGTGGCGTTCTTGACGGCCAGCGACAGCACTGCGGATTCCAGCGAGCGGCGTGCTTCGAAGATTTCGCGGGTTTCTTCAGGTGTCGGCATGGCGACAATGGCGCCGCGGTTGGGACGCAGTTCGACGATGTGTTCGTGCGCAAGTTTTTGCAGCGCCTTTTGCACCACCGTACGGCCGACGCCGAACAGTTCGCACAACGCAGCTTCCGGCAGTTTGGTGCCGGGTGTCAGGCGCTGACTCATCACGCTGGCGAAGACGGTCTGGTAGATGCGCTGGATGATGTCGTCGCCATCGTCGCCATTCGCGTTGGCAGAAGCATGCGCCAGTGAGTCATGACGCACCTTGGGACGGCCGGTGCGTGCCGCCGGTTTGGACGTTGGCTTGGGCCTTGCTGCGGCTTTTTTACCTGTGCTGCGAAGAGAAATATCGGTCATCGTTTTCTGCAATATGCTGCGAATTTTTCTGCGAGGGGCTGGCGGACACTGGTTTACCACTGTCATGTCTGCAAGCGCTTCCACAAGGCCGTCGCCAGCCGTATCAGTGCCAGGTCGCTGCCTGCCGGGCCCAGCAATGATACGCCGATCGGCAGCCCTGCGTCTGTAGCAAACGGCAGACTGACCTGCGGCAGGCCCGCCAATCCTGCGATGCAGGTGATGCGGAAGGTGCGCATGCGGATCTGATCAACTTCCGCGCCGGTAGCCGTCAGCAGCGGGGCCACGCTGGCCGCTGATGGAATGATCGCGACTCCGTCCTGGCCGAGGAAATTGCTGACTTGTCTGGCAATGTCTTGTTGGCGTTGTACCGCTAGCGCGGCGTCGTCGGCGCTGATACCGGCGGCGGTCTGCCAGCGTGAGGCAACGGCGGTGCCGAAGTTGGGCTGATTCTCCGAGATCCATTTTCCATGCACTTGCCAGCCTTCATAAGCGGATGCGGTGACATAAGTCTGACGCCAGCTTTCCAGTGTCTCTGCATCAACCAGCGTGCAGCGTGTGCGTGCGCCGTCAAAAGTATTGAGCACTTTTTCTATCTTGTCGTGGAACACTTCGTCGGCCTGCGCCAGTACGTCGGACAGCAGCAGGGCACGCTTGAAATTATGCGATGACGCCGGCAGCAGAGCTTTGCCCACGCGCTCAAACACGTCCGCATCCTGCGCAAACCACGTGGTGGTATCGAAAGACGGTTGCAGCGGTACCATCGCCGTGCGCGGCAGCAGTCCGTGCGTGGTGCGCAAGCCCCACACGCCGCAATAACTGGCTGGTACGCGCGTCGAGCCACCGGTGTCGGTGCCGAGCGCGAAGTCGCACAAACCTGCCGCCACTGCGGCGACAGATCCGCTCGACGAGCCGCCCGGGACGCGATCCGGCGCGCGCGTATTGATCGGTGTGCCGTAGTGGACATTGTCGCCGTGAATGCTGTAGGCGAGTTCGTCGGTGATGGTCTTGCCGACCAGCGTGGCGCCGGCAGCCAGCAAGGTCGTGACGATGGGGCTGCTGGTATGCGGCACCGGCTGCGTGGCCAGCCATGTGGGGTTGCCGGCACCGGTGGGATGGCCGGCGACGTCGAATACATCCTTGACGGCAAAGTGCAGGCCGCTCAGCGGCCCTTGCGGCGAACCGGCGATGACAAAGTGACCATGCGGCACCCAGGCGCGAGCGTAGTCTTCGTGGGCTTGAGTAGATTGTGTGGTGGCAGATACGTTCATGCGATCACCCCTGCACCAGCGACACGGCCGGCTCTGCTTTCAGAACTTCGAGTCCGTCGACGTGCTCGCAAATCGCCCCCGGCGTGGTGAACCACACGTCACCCTTGTCGCGCGCCTGCGCAATATGTTCCAGCGCACGGCGCAGATGGCGC
The DNA here is from genome assembly GCF_046025915.1 of Herbaspirillum rhizosphaerae. Classification (GTDB taxonomy): domain Bacteria; phylum Pseudomonadota; class Gammaproteobacteria; order Burkholderiales; family Burkholderiaceae_D; genus Herbaspirillum; species Herbaspirillum rhizosphaerae_A. The sequence continues at coordinate 155,888 of NZ_JAQQFR010000005.1, forward strand.
AGGCGGTAAGGTTGGCCGACCAGATAAGGATGCAGGGCGATGCCCATTACCAGCGGCTGCTTGCGTGACTGGTCGAGCATTTCGTCGAAGTTGTCGATGATGAGTTGGGCGAAATCCTTGCCATCCATCTGGCGCGCCACAATCATCGGGATGTCGTTGACCTCCTGCGGATAGGGAATCGACCACAGTGTCTTGCCGCTGCGCGTCTGCATGTGCGTCGGCTGGTCGTCGTGGCACCAGTTGAGGTTGTAGCGATAGCCGCTTTCCAGCAGCAGGTCGGGCGTGGCGATGGTTTCCGAAATCCACGGCGACAGCCAGCCAGTCGGCGTCTGGCCGCTGTGCTGCTGCATGCGCTCGCGGCAATGTTGCAGCAGCGCCAATTCTGCGGCTTCGTCGAGCACGCCTTGCTGACGGGCGTTGGTGTGACCGTGGCCGATCAGCTCGTCGCCGCGCGCAACGAAGGCGGCAATCAGTTCCGGGCAATGGTCGTAGAGCGCCGTGTTGGCCAGCACGCCGGCCGGCAAGCCGAGGCTGTCGAACAGTTCAAGGCAGCGCCAGGCGCCGACGCGGTTGCCGTATTCACGCCATGCGTAGTTGAGTACATCGGGTTCCGAACCTGCCGGCCCGAGCCGTGCGCCTAGGCCTTCCCCAAAAGCGAAGTGCTCGATGTTGAAGCCGAGGTAGACCGCCAGGCCGGCGCCGTTGGGCCAGCGGTAATGCGGACGCTGCGTGATGGCGGAGTAACCGAAGCGGCCATGAACGGGCAGGGCGCCGAAGCGATTGCCATTGCCATGATTGTTGCTGGTCGATGATGGTGCGTTTGCTGTCTCGCTGTGCATCATTTTATTCATCTCTTTCCACTTTCTGCACGTTGTTTGTGCATTCTTGATTTCAATATTTGATGGATATTTGCATCAATAAAGTGAAGTTATTGCTGGTAATACTAAATACATATTGTCGGCAAAAACTAAAATTTATTGTGGCAGTTGGCATAGCCCTTGCATAAGTCATGCCGGGAAGCACGCAAAACCAAGATCCTCAATAGTCACCTCACTAATCAAGTTCCGGGAGAGCCACCATGATTCGTTTCAAGCGCCGCACCATCCTCGCCAGCGCCATTGCCGCACTGGCAGCCGCCACCCTGTCGCCGCTGGCAATGGCCGCCGACAATATCAAAATCGGCCTGGTCACGGCCTTGTCCGGCCAATCGGCGCAATCCGGCGAAGCGATCACGCGCGGTCTGACAATCGCCATTGACGAAATCAACGCCAAGGGCGGCCTGCTCGGCGGTCGCAAACTGGAACTGGTGCGCCGCGACGATGAAGGCAATCCGGCCAAAGGCGTGGTGGCAGCGCGCGAACTGATCTTCAAGGAAAAAGTGGCGGTGGTCTTCGGCGGTCTCGATACGCCGGTATCGATGGCGATCGTGCCGATCATCAATGCTGAGAAAGTACCGTTCATGGGCCCATGGGCAGCAGGCACCGGCGTCACCAAGAACGGCGCCAATCCGAACTACGCCTTCCGTGTCTCGGCCGTGGATGAACTGGTCGACAAAGCCATGCTGAGCTACGCGCAAAAGACCTTCAAGACCACCAAGGCCGGTCTGATCCTGGTCAACAATCCATGGGGAGAATCGAACGAGAAGGGCATCGTCGCTGCATTGAGCGAGAAGTCGATGAAGCCGGCCGGCATCGAGAAGTTTGAAGCCAGCGACGTCGACATCGTGCCGCAACTGACGCGCCTGAAAGCCGCCGGCGCCGACACTTTATTTTTGGTCGGTAACGTCGGCCCGTCGGCGCAGGTGGTGAAGTCGCTCGACCGCATGGGGTGGAAAGTGCCGGTGGTGTCGCACTGGGGTCCTGCAGGCGGACGCTTTACCGAGCTGGCCGGACCGAATGCCAAGAACGTTCACTTCGTCCAGACCTTCAGCTTCTTCGGCAAGCTGTCGCCGGTCGGCGAAAAAGTAGTCAAGGATCTGAAGGCCAAGTATCCGAACATCAAGGGACCGGATGACATCACACCGGCAGTCGGCGTCGCCAACGCCTACGACGGCATGCAACTGGCTGCACTGGCGATTGCCAAGGCAGGCTCCACCAACGGCGATGCAATCCGCGAAGGCTTCTACAAGATCGATCGCTACGAAGGCCTGATCAAGACCTACGTCAAACCATTCTCGCCCACCGTGCATGACGGACTGCAAGCGGATGACTACGTCTGGGCGCAGTTCATCGATAACAAGATACTTCCCGTCGGCATGATCCAGTAAAAACCGGCTCATGATCCTACTGCGAGGCCGTGATCCGACGTCGGGCGGTGCTCCGAATCCTCATGTACTTAAGTACATTCCGGTTCGTCCGCTCCGGCCGCCACCGGCTGACGGCCTCTCGCTACGGATCCTGAACCGGTTTTCGAGCGTAAGTAGCGGCAAGACGATTTAGCTAAGAGAAATTCAGGGAGAAAAAGATGTTGCTGTTGTCGGCACTGATCAGCGGTCTGGGACTGGGCAGTATGTATGGCCTGATGGCGCTGGGTTTTTATATTACCTATGCGGTATCGGGCACGGTCAATTTTGCGCAGGGCAGTTCCATGATGCTGGGGGCGGTGTTGTGTTTCACGTTTTCGCAGACGCTGGGCTGGCCGATGTGGTCGGCGATCTTGCTGGCGTTGGCTTTGTGCGCGCTGTACGGTCTGGTGGTGGAGATCCTCGCCGTGCGTCCGTTTGCCAATCGCGGTTCCAATGCCTGGCTGATGTCGACCGTGGCACTCGGCATCGTGCTCGACAACGTCGTCATGCACACCTTCGGCAAGGAGCCGCGCAGTTTGCCGTCTCCGCTGGCGCTGTCGTCGATTGAAGTCGGCGGTGTCGGCCTGGGCGTGTATCCGCTGCAGTTGCTGATCCCGATCGTCGGTCTGTTACTGGCTGCCGTGCTGCATCGTATTTCGCGCCGCACGCGCTGGGGCATTGCCATGCTGGCGGTGGTGCAGAACCGCGATGCTGCGCGACTGATGGGCATCCCCATCGTACGTGCCATCGCGTTTGCGTTTGCCTTGTCGACGCTGCTGGCGGGCATCGCCGGTGTGTTGATTGCGCCGCTGTTCAACGTCAATGCCGACATGGGGACTTTGTTCGGACTGAAGGCATTCGCCGTCGCCATCCTCGGCGGCATCACCAGCGCCTGGGGTGTGATGATTGCCGGTCTGCTGTTCGGCATCGCCGAAGCGATGATCACGTCCACGCTCGGTTCCGGCTACACCCAGATCATCACCTTCGCGCTGGTGATCGTGGTACTGGCAATTCGTCCCAATGGCCTGTTCGGTCGCGCACAGGTGAAAAAAGTATGATGACAACTCCTCCTGCTCCGGTTGTGACGGTGGCCAAAAAAGCTGCTGCTGCATCTTCTGTATCGTCGGCGCCGCGCCGTTTGCTCGGCCTGGCTTCGCCGTTGCAGTTGTCGGTGGGCCTCGTAGCGTTTGTTGCGGTGTGCTGTCTGGCGTTGACCGTCAATAGCTACTACGTGTTCGTGCTGACCAGCATCGCCCTGATGGCGATGGTCGGCATCGGATTGAATGTCTTGCTCGGTTTGACCGGGCAGGTGTCGTTCGGACACATCGGCTTCTACGCCATCGGTGCTTACACCGTGGCGATCCTCACCACCAAGTTCGGCATCAGCTTCTGGATGGCGTGGCCGCTGGCGGCCTTGATCGCCGGAGCGTTGGGTGCATTGCTGGCCTTGCCTGCTCTGCGCGTGAAGGGGCCTTATCTGGCGATGATCACCATCGCGTTCAGCTTCATCGTGCAGCACGCCATCATTGAAATGCGCGAACTCACCGGCGGTCAGAACGGCATCATGAGTATTGCCGCGCCTGGCTTTGGTGGCGTCGTGCAGGGCGAGCGCGGTATCGCGTTACTGGCGATCTGTGGCGCCGCCGTTTTGCTCGCGGCGTTCTGCTGGCTGGCACGCGGTACCTGGGGCGCTGCAATGCGCGCCGTCAAGGACAGCGAGACCGCATCCGAATCCATCGGTCTCAATCCATTGGTGATCAAGACCGTCGCCTTCGCCGTGTCGGCCATGCTGGCGGGTCTTGCGGGTGGCTTGTTTGCACCATTGTCAACGTTCGTCACGCCGGATACCTTCGGCTTCATGCAGTCGATTCTGTTCGTGCTGGTGGTTGTGGTGGGTGGAGCAGGTTCCACCATGGGCCCGCTGATCGGCGCGATCATCGTCGGCGTTCTGCCGGAATTGTTGGCTAGCCTGGAGGATTATCGCCTGCTGTTTTTCGGCGGCTTGCTATTGCTGGTGTTGTGGATTGCGCCTGACGGTGTGATCGGCATGCTGCGCCAGATTGCTCAAAAAATAGTCAAGAAACCGGCTGTCGTGAATGACGTCATGACACCTTCGTTCGACGATGCGCCGCAAGGACTGCACGAGGCGGTGTTACCGCAACGCGCTCGCCGTACTTTGCGCGCAGACGGTTTGACGATGATTTTCGGTGGCGTACGAGCAGTCGGCGATCTGAGTTTCGATGTGCCGGCTGCGGCTGTCACCAGCCTGATCGGCCCCAACGGCGCGGGCAAGACGACAGCGCTGAACATGTTGAGCGGCTTCTACAAACCGTCGCTGGGCGGTTTCTCGTTGCAGGATAAACCGCTCGCAGGCTTGCCTGCTTTCCGTATTGCACGCCATGGCGTCGCGCGCACCTATCAGACTTCGCAACTGTTCGGCACGCTGACGGTAGAAGACAACGTCGCACTGGCCATGGGCAAGGGCAAGCTTGGCGGTCTGCTCAATGCCAGCCGTTTCAGCGCTGCCAAGATTCGTGAACGCAGCCGCGAGCTGCTGGCGTATTGCGGCTATGAAGGCGCGGTCGATATTCCCTCTGCCGATCTGGCGCACGTCGATCGCCGTCTGGTGGAAATTGCACGCGCATTGGCGACCGATCCCGATGTGTTGTTGCTGGATGAACCGGCTGCCGGCTTGTCACGTGAAGACAAGGAAAAACTGGCGCGCCTGCTGCAACGCATCGCGGCTGCCGGCATCAGCGTGGTGCTGGTGGAACATGACATGTCGCTGGTGATGGACATCTCGCATCGCATCGTCGTGCTGGACGCGGGGCAGCGCCTGGCGCTCGGTACGCCGCAAGAGATTCAGGACAATCCAGCTGTGCGCCAGGCTTATCTCGGCGAAGCCATGCAGGCTGAAGCACGTATTCGCGGCAGCCGCTCCGGCAAGGAATTGCTCGGCGTCGGCGAGCTGGTCACTGGCTATGGTGCGGAACCTGTCCTGCACGGCATCAACCTGCAGGTGAAGCAGGGAGAGATGGTGGCGCTGCTGGGCGCTAACGGAGCGGGCAAGTCGACGCTGATGCGCGCGCTCTCCGGCTTGCACCGTCCGGTGCGCGGCGGCATCCACGTCGACGGCGTCAACCTGATGCATTTGCGCGCCGAAGAAATCGTCAAGCATGGCGTGGTGCTGGTGCCGGAAGGCCGTCAGGTTTTCCCCGAACTGAGCGTGCTGGACAATATCCGCCTCGGCGCTTTCCTCTATCCAAAGGACATGGACACACGCGTCGAGGAAATGCTTACCCGTTTTCCGCGCTTGCGCGAGCGCCTGTATCATCGTGCAGGCTTGCTGTCCGGCGGCGAACAGCAAATGCTGGCGGTGGCGCGCGGGCTGATGTCGCGGCCGCGCATCCTGTTGCTGGATGAACCATCGCTCGGCCTCGCGCCGAAGGTAATCGCAGAATTGTTTGCCGCACTGGATGCCTTGCGCGACGAAGACATGACCATTCTGCTGGTGGATCAGATGGCGGCGCTGGCGCTGGCATTGGCTGATCGTGCCTACGTGATCGAAGGCGGCCGCGTCGTCGCTGAAGGCAGCGCCGCAGAAATCGCCGCCAACGATGCGCTGGCAAAAGCCTATCTGGGCGGACACTGAAAAGGACATATGGAACACGAGATCAACCTGCCGGAAGTCGTCGCCGAAGTCACGGCCGCTTTCGCGCGTTACGAATGCGCACTGGTCAACAACGACCTCGTCATTCTGGACGAGCTGTTCTGGAACAGTCCGCACACCTTGCGTTACGGCGCCACCGAAAACCTGATCGGTTACGATACCATTCAGGCTTTCCGCAACAGCCGCTCGCCAAAGAATCTGGCACGCGACTTGCGTCAGACCGTGATCACCACGTATGGCCGCGACTACGCCACCGCCAACACCGAATTCACCAAAGCCGGTGAAGCGCGCGTCGGTCGCCAGAGCCACACCTGGCTGCGCTTGCCGCAAGGCTGGCGGATCGTGGCGGCGCATGTGTCGTGGATGGATAATTAAGACTAATCAAGTCTAAGAACATCAGGAGTCTCAAACTATGTTGTACAGCAAGACTTGCATCGGTGGCATGGTCACCGCACCGCATCACCTCGCCGCGCAAGCAGGTGCCGCCGTATTGCGCGAAGGCGGTAATGCCGTCGAAGCCATGGTTGCCGCTGCGGCAGCCATCGCCGTGGTGTATCCGCATATGAACGGTATCGGCGGCGACGGCTTCTGGGTCATCAGCGAACCCGGCCGCGATCCGGTGGCGGTGCAAGCCTGCGGCCAGTCGGCTGCGCTGGCGACCAAGGATTTCTACGCACAACATGGCGACGCCGCGATTCCGACGCGCGGCCCGCGTGCTGCGCTGACCGTCGCCGGTGCTGTCGGCGGCTGGGCAGCGGCCTTGGACGTCGCCAAAGGCTGGGGCAAGAGTTTGCCGGTGTCGCGCCTGTTGGCCGATGCGATTCATCACGCGACTGCCGGCGTGCCGGTGACGCGTTCGCAAGCCGAACTGACGCACGACAAGTGGGATGAACTGAAAGATCAGCCCGGCTTTGCCGAGACCTATGCGGCACAGGGCGCGCCAAAACTGGGCGATATTCTCAAGCAACCGGCGCTGGCAGCTACGCTGACGCGTTTGGCCGAAGCTGGTCTCGATGATTACTATCGCGGTGATCTGGCGCAAAAGCTGGCCGCCGGTCTGGAGCAGGCCGGTAGCCCTTTGCGTGCCGCCGACCTCGCCGCTTATCGCGCGCAAGTGGTCAAGCCGCTGATGGTGCAGATGAAGTCCGGCAGCATCTACAACCTGCCGCCGCCGACGCAGGGCGTGTCGGCGTTGATGATCCTGGGTCTGTTTGACCGCCTGGGCATAACACAGGCGCAGGCCGATGGGTTTGAACACATCCATGGTCTGGTTGAGGCCACCAAACGCGCCTTCATCCTGCGTAATAAATATGTGACCGACACCGCGCACATGTCGGTCAATGCCGCCGACTGGCTGTTGCCCGATGCCTTGGATCGTGAAGCCGCGCAGATCGACATGCAGCGCGCCGCGCCGTGGCCGCACGTGCCGAAGCCGGGCGACACCATCTGGATGGGCGCAGCGGATGCGCAGGGCCGGGTGGTCAGTTATATACAGAGTATCTTCTGGGAGTTCGGCAGCGGCGTGGTGCCGTCAGGCACCGGCGTGGTGTGGCAAAACCGCGGCGCCAGCTTCACGCTGGACGATGGCGCCAATCAACTGCAACCGGGCAAGCTGCCATTCCATACGCTCAATCCATCGCTGGCGCGCCTCAAGGATGGCCGCACGCTGGCCTACGGCACCATGGGTGGCGAAGGCCAGCCGCAGACCCAAGCTGCGGTGTACAGCCGCCATATCCTGTTCGGACAAAACATGCAGGCGGCAGTCAGTGCGCCGCGCTGGTTGCTCGGCCGTACATGGGGCGCAGCATCCACCAATCTGAAGCTGGAAGGACGCGTGCCGGATCACGTGGTCGATGCCTTGAAACGGGCTGGTCATGACGTCGAAATCGTCGCCGACTACACTGACATGATGGGGCACGCGGGCGCGGTATGCTTCCATCCCGGTGGCTTGATCGAAGGTGCAACCGACCCGCGTGCCGACGGAATTTGCGCAAGCGTCTGAAATCCGCAGCCAGACTGTTGTTTTCCTGAAAATCGCCCGCTATGCCGGGCGATTTCTGTTTATGGGCCTGTTTACTAGGGGCGGCGCAATAGAGAGCGCATTCTGAGCGGTACGGCACATCGTCGAGTTGCTTATAGAAAATTGTCAAAAAGACATTTTCTTTTTTGGCAACAAATCATTTATTGCTCCAACTACAATTCAGCAGCTAATATTTCGTTGTCCCTTACAAAAAACAACGAACTTTCCGGGACACTTTGGCAAAATCCGCTTGATTGCGTCATTGCCTCCGGAATAATGTCGTATAGCAGCGGAGTCACTTTGAGCATAAAGAAAATCTCGTCGACGTTGAGCCTCTCATCATGGGTCACCCTCGGCGTGGTGCTGTCTGTGCTCATCACGACCGTATCGGTATTGATTCTGGTCGACCAGTTTACGCGCAGCTATGCGCGCCGCGAAGCAGAAGCACGGCTCAATCAACTGGCCTGGCAGATGCAGGATGCGCTGGATCGCAGCATGGCCGAACGTTATATCGACGTCAAAATTTTGGCGCAGCGTCCTTCCGTGCGCGAAGCCAAAGACCCGGCGCGCATGCGCGCAGTTTTCAATGAGCTTCAGAAAAACGTCCCCAACTACGCCTGGATAGGTTTTGCCACCCCGGACGGCAACGTGTTCGCCGCCGCCAATGGCATGCTGGAAAACCAGAGCGTTGCACAGCGGCCGTGGTTCCAACAGTCGCAGAAGGAATTCTTCGTCGGTGACTATCATCCCGCCGTCCTGCTGGAAAAGAAGCTGCCGGTCATGAACGACCCCTGGCGCTTCGTCGATATCGCTACACCGATCATGAGTCTGGACGGCCAGTTTCAGGGCGTGCTCGGGGTGCATCTGAGTTGGAATTGGGCGCGCGACCTCGCCAAGAAACTGCTCAATCCAGCCAACGATCGCTACGACGTCGAGATCATGATTGTGCGTGAAGACGGTACGGTCTTGCTTGGCCCAAAGGAATTGGAAGAAAAGAAAATCTCCAGCGACAGCTTCAAGGCATCGCTGCGTTTGCCTTCGGGGTCCCTGCGTGAGGTGAGCGAAACCGGTGAACCGTATCTGACCGGTTTTGCCCGCACGGGTCTGAACAGCGAATACACAGAAATGAAATGGACCGTGCTGGTCCGCCAGCCGGAGCAGGTCGCCATGTCCGGCTTCAAGGAACTTGAGCGTCAGGTGCTGTTCGTCGGCTGCCTGGTGGGATTGGCGCTGATGCTGCTAGCCTTCTTCCTCACGCGTCGCCTGGTGTCACCGATGAATGCGCTGAGCGCTGCACTGGAACGCCGTGCGACCGGCGCCCAGGATGTCCACATCCCCATCGTCAGCACGTATTACGAAATCCAGCTGCTGTCGTCGACGCTGGCAGCCATGGTGCAGCGTGAAGAAAACTATCTGCGTGAAGTGCGCTCGCTCAACGAAGGCCTTGAGCAGCGCGTCGAAGACCGCACCAGCCGTCTGCACGAGACCGCCATTGCGCTTCAACAGTCGCTCGATAACCAGCGCGAAAATCAGATCAAGCTGGAAGAAAGCGAAAACGAGCTGCGCGCTATTCTGGAAAACGCCCATGATGCCTTCATCGCCATCGATGAAGACGGCATGGTGGTGGAATGGAATCGCCAGGCCGAGCAATTGCTTGGCTGGTCACGCAAGGAAGCCTACGGCCATGAACTGGCCGAGATGATCGTGCCGCCTGAACAGCGCGAAATGCATCGCCGTGGCATGAAGCATTTCCTCTCCACCGGTGAAGGCGTCGTGATCAACAACCGCATTGAGATCAATGCATTGCGCCGCGACGGCAAAGAGCTACCGGTAGAGATGACGGTCGGCTACGTGCAGCGCCGTACCGGTCATTTGTTCATCGCCTTCCTGCATGACATCACCGATCGTCAGGCTTTCCGCCACTCGCTGCAGGAAATGGCGTTGACCGACATCCTGACCGGCTTGCCAAACCGCCGTGCGTTTACGCAAAAATTGCCGGAAGCCATGGCGCGCGCGATTCGCGAACCGCAGCAGATGGGCTTGCTGTTCATGGATATTGACGGTTTTAAGGGGGTCAACGACAAGTATGGCCATGAAGCCGGTGACGAATTGCTGGTCCAGTTTGCCGAGCGCCTGATTGATTCGGTGCGCGAAGTCGACACTGTGGCCCGATTGGCCGGCGACGAATTCACGGTCATTCTTGAGCGTTTACACACCATCGCGGACGCCACGGGTGTGGCGGAAAAAATTCTGCTGACAATGCGCCGCCCCTTTATTCTGAAGGCGGCTACGGTCAATGTCTCCACCAGTATCGGTGTCGCCATTTACGAACCGAACCAGCATACGACCCAAGACAGCCTGGTCGCGCACGCCGACAAGGCCATGTACGCAGCCAAAAAGGCAGGCAAGAATCGCGTCGAATGGAGCACGGAAGAAAACACCGCCTGAACGCTCAGTGCGCTTCAGTCAGCCCCGTGGTCATCTGGCAAGATTCACCGTCGTCCCAGCGCACGCTGGGATCCAGTGTCGTTACAACGTTCGAAGCGAAGCTGGATCCTGACTTTCGTCAGGACGACAGTTGTAACGGACGACAAGTTTTTAATTTGGCGGAACGGCATTAACCTAAGCGGTGATGTCTTTTATCCGTCATTTCCCCTGGCAGAGTTCCTGCCATCTTTCTTGAACCACCCCTCACACGCCGTTGCCCTATCGGCGCGATCTCTCCTCATTTTTCTTCTGCAGGCGTTGATCGGCGGCAATTGACTGCACGCTCCCGCTGTCCGTTTGTTTACACAAAATTTATACCGTCCGCCGATAGTTTTATCCGGATTTGATGCCCTTCCCAATATTGTTTGCCTCGTAAGCATTTATCAAGGGAGTAGGACATGGATTTCTTATATATCGGCGGCTTGCTGGCTTGCAGCGTCGCGATGTGGGCATTTGTCGTTGCCTGCAAAAAGCTGGAGGACATGCAATGAGCGTCATGCAAATACTGGGGCTGGCCGTATCGGTCGGCCTGTTGGCGTACCTGGTTTACGCCCTGATCAAGCCGGAGGCCTTCTGACATGACTGCCTCAATTACCCAACTGGCGATCTATCTGGTCGTCCTGCTCTTGCTGTCGGTGCCACTGGGCTGGTACATCGCCCGCGTGATGGAAGGCAAGTCCGCCGTCAATCGCATCTTCGGCGGCATGGAAAATTTTCTCTACCGCTTGTCCGGCATTCGTACGGATGCTGAAATGGGCTGGAAGCAATATGCGCTGGCGATGCTGCTGTTCAACATCGTCGGCATGTTTGTCGTTTACGCCCTGCAACGCCTGCAACTGTGGTTGCCGCTGAACCCGGCCGGCATGGCCAACGTCAGTGCCGACTCGTCGTTCAACACCGCCGTCAGCTTTGTCACCAACACCAATTGGCAGGGCTACGTCGGTGAAAGCACCATGAGCTACCTGACGCAGATGCTGGCGCTGGCGGTGCAAAACTTCTTCTCCGCTGCTACCGGTATCGCTGTCGCGTTTGCCTTGATCCGTGGCTTCGTACGTCACAGCAGCAAGAGCATCGGCAACTTCTGGGTCGACATGACGCGCTCCAGCCTGTACGTGCTGTTGCCACTGTCGGTGCTGGTCGCCGTGGTGCTGATGAGCCAGGGCGTGATCCAGAACTTCAAATCTTATGTGGAAGTGTCTACGCTGGAAACCACCGTCTACACCGTGCCGCGCCTGGATCCGCAAGGTCAGCCGCTCAAGGATGAGAAGGGCAATCCGCTCGTCGATGAGATGAAGACCACCAAGCAAACCTTGCCGATGGGCCCTGTCGCCTCGCAGGAAGCCATCAAGATGGTCGGCACCAACGGCGGTGGTTTCTTCAATGCCAACTCGGCGCATCCGTTTGAGAACCCGACACCGCTGTCGAACTTTGTGCAGATGCTAGCGATCCTGATCATTCCCGCTGCGCTGTGCACCAGCTTCGGCATGCTGGCCGGCGACCGCCGTCAGGGCTGGGCGATTCTGGCTGCGATGACCTTGCTGTTTATCGTCATGACGCTGACGGTGATGTACTTCGAGCAGCAGCCTAACCCCGCGCTTGCTGTGGCCCATGCCGCGCAGGGCAACGGCATCAGCGGCATGATGGAAGGCAAGGAAACCCGCTTCGGCATCATCGCATCGAGCTTGTTCGCGGCAATCACGACGGCGGCATCCTGCGGCGCGGTTAACGCCATGCATGACTCGCTGTCGCCGCTGGGCGGACTGGTGCCGATGTTGCAGATGCAGCTGGGCGAAGTGGTCTTCGGCGGCGTTGGCTCAGGCTTGTACGGTATGCTGATTTTCGCGGTGCTGGCGGTCTTCATCGCCGGCCTGATGATTGGTCGCACGCCGGAATATCTGGGCAAGAAGATCGGCGTGTTCGACATGAAGATGATGTCGATCGCCATTCTGATGACGCCGGCGCTGGTGCTGGTAATGACGGCGATTTCGGTGATGGTCGAAAACGGCCTGGCCGGTATCGCCAACCCCGGCGCGCACGGTTTCTCGGAAATCCTCTACGCCTTCAGTTCGGCCGCCAATAACAACGGTAGTGCCTTTGCCGGCCTGTCCGCCAACACACCTTACTACAACGTCATGACCGGTATCGCCATGTGGCTGGGCCGCTTCGGCATCATCGTGCCGGTGCTTGCCATGGCAGGTTCGCTGGCCGGCAAGAAGCGTCTGGCGGCAACCTCCGGCACCTTGCCGACGCACGGCCCGCTGTTCGTCACGCTGCTGATCGGCGCGGTGATCCTGGTCGGTGCATTGACTTATGTCCCGGCGCTGGCGCTGGGTCCGGTGATCGAGCATCTGCAGATGCTGGCGATTCACTAATCATTGGAGAAAAACATGGCAAATAGTCCTGCCAAAAAAGTTGTAACCCCGGCTGCTACGGTTGCTGCTACACAAGTGAGCACACCGACAGCATCCGGCGCGCAATCCGCCACCAAATGGATGTTCGATCCGGCCATCGTCAAACCGGCCATGATCGACTCATTCCGCAAGTTGTCGCCACGCGCTCAGTGGCGCAATCCGGTGATGTTCGTGGTGTATCTCGGCAGCATCCTGACCACGCTCTTGTATGTCCAAGCGCTGAACGGTCAGGGCGAAGCGCCGGCCGGCTTCATCCTGGCAGTCGCGGTCTGGCTGTGGTTCACCGTCTTGTTCGCCAATTTCGCCGAAGCACTGGCGGAAGGCCGCAGCAAGGCACAGGCAGCATCGCTGCGCAGCGCCAAGAAGAGCGTGGTTGCCAAGAAGCTGCAACGGGCAAACCGCGCTGACCGTTGCGAATTGGTGGAAGGCACCAGCCTGCGCAAGGGTGACTTCGTACTGATCGAAGCAGGTGACTATGTCCCGGCCGACGGCGAAGTAGTCGAAGGCGTCGCTACCGTTGACGAGAGCGCCATCACCGGCGAATCGGCACCGGTGATCCGCGAGTCGGGCGGCGACTTTTCTGCCGTCACCGGCGGTACCCGCGTGCTGTCGGACTGGATCATCGTGCGCGTCACGGTGAACCCGGGCGAAGCCTTCCTCGATCGCATGATCGCCATGGTGGAAAGCGCCAAGCGCCAGAAGACACCCAACGAGATCGCATTGACCTTGTTGCTGGTCGCACTGACCATCGTGTTCCTGCTGGTGACGGTGACCTTGCTGCCGTTCTCGGTGTTCAGCGTTAACGTTGCCCATGGCGGTTCGCCCGTCACCGTAACTGCCCTGATCGCCTTGCTGGTGTGCCTGATCCCGACCACCATCGGCGGCCTGCTGTCGGCCATCGGTGTGGCCGGCATGAGCCGTATGATGCAGGCCAATGTCATCGCCACCTCGGGACGCGCAGTGGAAGCCGCCGGCGACGTCGACGTGCTGCTACTGGACAAGACCGGCACCATCACGCTCGGCAATCGCCAGGCCTCGACCTTCCTGCCCGCCAATGGCGTGAGTGAACAAGAGCTGGCCGATATCGCCCAACTTGCTTCGCTCGCGGATGAAACACCGGAAGGCCGCAGCATTGTGGTGCTGGCCAAGAAGCGCTTCAATCTGCGTGAACGCGAGATGGCGACGCTGGGCGCAGTCTTCATTCCCTTCACCGCTCAGACACGCCTGTCCGGCGTCGACATCGGCAACCGTCAGATCCGCAAGGGCGCAGCTGATGCCATCCGCAAGCTGGCTGAGCAAGCCGGCCAACAGGTTCCGGCAGAAGTCGCTGCAGCCGTCGATATCGTCGCCCGTCGCGGCAGCACGCCACTGGTGGTGGCAGAGACCGACGTATCCAACGGCTCCATCCGTGTGCTCGGCGTGATCGAGTTGAAGGACATCGTCAAAGGCGGCATCAAGGAGCGTTTCTCCGAGCTGCGCCGCATGGGTATCAAGACCATCATGATCACCGGCGACAACCGTCTCACAGCGGCGGCGATTGCGGCCGAAGCGGGCGTTGACGACTTCCTCGCCGAAGCCACGCCGGAGAACAAGCTGTCGCTGATCCGTCAGCATCAAAGCGAAGGCAAGCTGGTTGCGATGACCGGTGACGGCACCAACGACGCGCCTGCGCTGGCACAAGCCGACGTTGCGGTCGCCATGAACACCGGCACGCAAGCAGCGAAAGAGGCCGGCAACATGGTGGACCTGGATTCCAATCCGACCAAGCTGATCGAGATCGTTGAGATCGGCAAGCAGATGCTGATGACGCGCGGCAGCCTCACCACCTTCAGTATCGCCAACGACGTCGCCAAGTACTTCGCCATCATCCCGGCGATGTTCGCGACCACGTATCCGCAACTGGCGGCGCTGGACATCATGCATCTGAACAATCCTTCGTCGGCGATCCTGTCGGCGGTGATTTTCAATGCGCTGGTGATCGTCGTGCTGATCCCGCTGGCCTTGCGTGGTGTGCGTTATCGGGCATTGGGCGCGGCCGTGCTGTTGCGTCGCAATCTGTTGATTTACGGTTTGGGCGGTTTGATCGTGCCGTTCGTGGGCATCAAGCTGATTGACGTGCTGCTCGGCGTATTCGGTCTGGCCTGATCCCGTTCTGCACTTATTCTGTACAAGGAGTTATTCATGAAAACTTATTTGCGTCCCGCCGTTTCTCTGTTCATTTTCATGTCAGTGATCCTTGGTGGTATTTATCCTGCTGTCGTGACCTTGGTCGGGCAGGCATTTTTCCCCAAGGAAGCAAACGGCAGCGTCATCGTGCGTGACGGCGTGCCGGTCGGTTCGGAACTGATCGGTCAGAACTTCACCGAGCCAAAATACTTCTGGGGCCGTATCTCGGCAACCGGCACGTTTCCCTACAACGGCATGGCCTCCGGTGGCAGCAACCTGGGGCCGTTGAATCCGGCGCTGGTGGATGCTGCGAAGGGAAGGGCGGAGGCTTTGCAGGCGGCCAATCCTGGTTCTGCCCGGGAGATTCCTGTGGATCTGCTGACCTCTTCGGCAAGCGGTCTGGATCCGCAGATCAGTCCGGCGGCGGCTGAGTATCAGGTGGTGCGGGTGGCGCAGGCGCGGGGTTTGTCTTTGGACAAGGTGCGCGAGCAGGTGAAGGCGCAGACTGAGGCACCACAGTGGGGCTTGTTTGGTGAGCCTCGGGTGAATGTGTTGAAGTTGAATCTCGCGTTGGATGCGTTGAGCAAAACTTAAGATGTTCTGTTTTATTGTTTTTTGTTTGCTTGCTTTTGCTTTTTGGTAGCTTCGGTTTTCTTTCTCCGGACGGGCCGGGGTTGCCGGGGGCCGCCCCGGCAAGGTCGTCCGAAGAATGAAAGTCGAAGCACCCACAGAACAGAGTCGGAAGCAACTACTAACAATCCCAAACATCATCAACACATCCGAAAAAAGCCCATTTCAAACTACAATACCCCCACCATGCCCACCCGCCCCAACCCCGACGAACTGCTCGACCGCGTCATGCGCGACGAAGACCGTCAGGCGCGTGGTCGTCTCAAGATTTTCTTTGGCTCATCCGCCGGCGTCGGCAAAACCTACGCCATGCTCGCCGCCGCACAAAACCTGCGCGAGCAGAATGAAGACGTCATCGCCGGCATCGTAGAAACCCACGGTCGCGCCGACACCGAAGCCATGCTCGAAGGCATCGAGCGCTTGCCGTTGCGCAGTACGCAATACCGCGACCGCACGCTCTACGAATTCGACCTCGACGCCGCGCTCGACCGCAAACCGCATGTCATCCTCGTCGACGAGCTGGCGCATTCCAATGTCCCCGGCTCACGTCACGCCAAACGCTGGCAAGACATCGAAGAACTGCTGCACGCCGGTATTCACGTCTACACCACCGTCAACGTCCAGCACATCGAAAGCCTTAACGACGTGGTCGGACAGATCACGGGTATCCGCGTGCATGAGACGATTCCGGATCATGTCTTTGACGAAGCCGACGAGGTGACGCTGGTGGATCTGCCACCTGACGAGCTGTTGCAGCGTCTCAAAGAAGGCAAGGTCTATCTGCCACAACAGGCCGAGAAGGCCGGTCGTAATTTTTTCCGCAAAGGCAATCTGCTGGCGCTGCGAGAGATCGCTTTGCGCCGCACTGCCGATCGCGTCGATGCCGATATGCGCGAGTACCGCGCCGACCGCTCCATCGTGCAGCTGTGGCAAACCAAGGAACGTATCGTGGTTGCCATCGGCGCGCGTGCCGACGAAGACAAGCTGGTGCGTGCCGCTGCTCGGTTGGCGGCCAAGTTGCAGGCGGATTGGCTGGCGGTGCACGTGGATGCCCCGACATGGCCGCGCGTCACATTGGCCGGGCGCGAACGCATTCTCAAGAATCTCAAGCTGGCGCAATCGCTCGGCGCTGAAACCGCCAGTATTACCGGCGAAGACGTGGCGCAGGCGCTGGTGCAGTTTGCACGCAGCCGCAACGCCGGCAAGCTGGTGATCGGTCAGTCGCATGGCCACCGCTGGACACGTTGGACGCGCTGGTGGCGCAAGAATCTGGCCGAGCGCATCGGATCCGAAGGCAAGGATATCGACGTCTATACCGTGGCGCGTCCGGCGAGTTCCGGGCAGGATGAAAGTCCGAGGCTTGCAGCAGAAGAAACACGCGACGACAGCGGACGATTGCGCCGCCGCCGCGGCTATCTGTGGGCGACGATCAGTTGTGCTTTAACGACTGCCTTGGCCTGGTGGCTGATCGCTTATCTGCATCCGGCCAACGTGATCATGCTGTATCTGGTTGGCGTGATGATCGTTGCGGTGCGCTATGGCCGCTCGGCGTCGGCGTTGGCGTCGATCCTGAGTGTTCTTGCTTTCGATTTCTTTTTCGTGGCACCACGGTTTTCCATCACCGTCTCTGATGCGCAATATCTGATTACCTTGATGGTGATGCTGGCGGTGTCGCTGTTCATCAGTTCGCTGGCATCGCGCATGCGGCATCAGGCTAACGTCGCGATGTTACGTGAAGCACGCGCAGGCAACCTGTACATGCTCGGCAAGGAACTGGCGGCGGTGCTGACGCTGGAACAGATCCTGGAAATCGGCCGCCGTCATCTCGGCGCAGTGTTTGGTGCAAAGACCGCATTCTGCCTGCCGGATAGCGGTGAGCACGTTCGTGTCGCCGCGCCGGAACAACATGATGCCCATGCCTTGCAGCAGATCGATCTGGGGGTTGCGCAATGGGTTTATGACAATGATCAGGCGGCCGGACATGGCACAGCGACTTTGCCGGCGGCCCAGGCCTTGTATCTGCCGTTGAACGCCACCATGCGTACGCGCGGCGTACTGGCTTTTGTCGCTGACGATCCTTTGCAACTGGCCTTGCCGGAGAACCGGCAGATGCTGGAGATTTTTTGTTCGCAGATCGCCATGGCTATCGAGCGTTTGCACTATGCTGAAGTGGCGCAGGACGCGTTGGTGACGATGGAGTCGGAGCGTTTGCGTAATTCTTTGTTGTCGGCGATTTCGCATGATCTGCGCACACCGCTGACTTCGCTGGTAGGCAGTGCCGAGGCGCTGGCGCGGCAGCCCTCGCTTGGCGCGGATGAGCGAGAGATGGCACTCACCATCAGCGAACAGTCACAGCGTATGTCGGGGCTGGTGGAAAATTTGCTCGACATGGCACGCCTGCAATCGGGCGGCATCACGCTCAACCGGCAGTGGAACTCGATCGAAGAAATCGTCGGTACCGCTTTGCGTCTCCTGAACAAGACATTGGGCGAACGCCGCGTCGAGACGCATCTGCCGGTCGACTTGCCACTGGTGCGCTTTGATGCGGTACTGATCGAACGTGTCTTCGCCAATCTGATCGAGAACGCCGTGAAGTATGCGCCGGCCGGTGAGATCATCGTCGTTGAAGCCAGAGCGAACGCGGGCATGATGGAAATCAGTGTGATCGACCGCGGGCCGGGTTTCCCCGCAGGCATGGAAGAGCGTGCATTTGAAAAATTCACCCGTGGTGACACGGAGTCGAGCACGCCTGGTGTCGGTCTTGGTCTGGCGATTTGCCGCGCCATTGTTGATGCGCATGGTGGCACGATACGCGCATTGCCGGCTGATGGCGGCCGTGGTGCACGCGTGTGTTTTACTTTGCCCCTGGATAAACCACCGGCTTTACCCGAAGAGGAATAGCGATCATGTTGGATCACGCAGGCAATATTGTTTTTGTCGAAGATGACGCCCACATCCGCAAGCTGGTGCGCGGCGCCCTTGAGCAAGAGGGCTTTATCGTCCATGAAGCTCGCACCGCGCGCGAAGGCATGGTGGAAGCCGGCACGCGCAAACCGGATCTGGTGATCGTTGACCTCGGCTTGCCCGATCAGGATGGCAAGCAGGTCATTGCCGACATCCGCTCGTGGAGCGATGTACCGATCGTCATCTTGTCGGCACGCACGCAGGAGGCGGAAAAGGTCGCTGCACTTGATGCCGGCGCCGACGATTATCTGACGAAGCCCTTCGGCGTGCCGGAGTTGCTGGCGCGTATTCGTGCGCAACTGCGCCGGCGCAGCCAGGCCAGCGCCGCCACCGGACGTTTTCGACTTGGCGATCTGCTGTTCGACTTGCCGGCGCGTACTGCCAGCAAAGGTGGTGAGCCGGTGCATCTGACCCAGATTGAGCATCGCCTTATCTCTACACTTTTACGGGACGCCGGGCGCGTGATTACTCATCGCCAACTGCTGGCGGCAGGCTGGGGGCCGTCGCATACGGAAGATCATCATTACTTGCGCATTTACATGCAACGCCTGCGTCAGAAGTTGGAGGATGATTCCGCGCAACCGAAATATATCCTGACGGAAATTGGTGTGGGATACCGTGTGGTGAACGTCGAGCCGGCTTGACGACGAATCGAACGAATTAGCTACGTTATCGCGTGATAACTAGAATTAAATGATTTTATGAAAGAAATTCAATGTTTTAAATGCAATATCCTCCTTTAGAATAAGATAAACAGGAGGTTCGACGATGCGAGCGTTGCAGCGAATGAAATTGTGGCAACGAATCGCGTTGCTGGGATTGATGGGGCTGGTGCTGGTTGCCCCTCCTTTTTATCTCTACGTTGATGGCGCAAACAAAAGCATCGACGTATCGACTTTTGAATACGCTGGACTCGAACCCGGCAAAGCCGCTCTGAGGGTGCTGCAGGCTGCACAACAGCATCGAGGCTTATCCGCCGCTTTCCTTGTTTCAGGCCAGATGGCGCAGCAACGCAGCGATACGGCGCGTCGCATGGAGCTGGCGCTGGATGAGCTTGCGCAGGCTATGAAGCCCGGTGGTCTTTCTTCTTCAGCTCTCTGGCAGAAGATTCGTTCTGAATGGAACGCCCTCTCCAAAAGCATTGGCACTCGCGGCCTGACTCCCAGCGAAAGTTTTCAACTCCACACCCAGCTTTGTCAGGACCTGCTGCTGCTGATTGAACGCATCAGCGATAGTTACAAACTCACCCTCGATACCGATGCGGACGTCTACTATCTGGTTCATGCCGTTTACTTCGACTTGCCTCAGCTGACCGAATATTTCGGGCAGGTGCGCGGCATGGGTGTCGGCGTGTTGAGTAGCGGGAATGTTACTCCAGAGGTGCGCACAAAAATGTACGGATTGATTGCCGGAGCACGTCTGTACGGCAAGACGACTACCAGATATTTCGAGAAAGCCTATGAAGCCCGCCAGGCGCTGAAGGATCGTTTTGCGCCAAGCATCGCCGCAGCCACTGCGCAGGGTAGTGAAGTGTTGACGATGGCAAACGATAATATTGCCGCAGCCAATGGTGTCAGTCTCGCACCTCAGGAATACTTTGATCTTGTAAGCAAGGCAATCGAAAGGCAATATCAGATTGCCTTTGCTGCGGTGGATCAATTGCAATTGCTAATTAATGAACGGGTCGAGCAACAGCGCGAGATGCGTAATCTGCTCTCTGGTGTCGTCATACTGATCGCAGTGCTAGCGGTACTGTTTGGTTGGTTTGTCTGCCGTAGTTTGGTCCGACAACTAGGCGGTGAGCCAGGCGACGTGATCCGTGTCTTGAAAAAAGTTGCGCAAGGCGACCTGACGCAACGTATAGAAGTGGATCCCGGCGATCACTCCAGCCTGGTGTGCCAGATGAAAGAGATGGTTGATCGTTTGTCGATAGTTATCACCGAGGTCGCAACAGGCGCATCCGTACTGGCCGACGCATCTCATGAAATCAGCAGCACGGCGCAACTGCTGTCTTCCGGCGCAAATGAACAGGCCGCCGGCGTTGAAATGACCAGCGCGTCGCTGGAAGAAATGTCTTCCTCGATCACCAGCAATGCCAAAAACGCAAAAATTACCGAAGCACTGGCAGGCCAGGCTGCCGGGGATGCGAGTGAGGGCGGTGCTTCAGTGCGTTCGACCGTGATTGTGATGAAGCAGATTGCGAAGATGGTCGATATGATCGACGACATCGCTTACCAGACCAACCTTCTTGCTTTGAACGCCGCTATTGAAGCCGCCAGCGCCGGCGGGCAGAGCCGTGGTTTTGCGGTTGTCTCTGCGGAGATTCGCAAGCTGGCAGAACGCAGCCAGACGGCTGCGCAGGAGATCGGCGAAGTTGTCGGCAAGAGCGTCGAACTGGCGGAGAAATCCAGCGATATGCTGGCGTTGCTTGTGCCGCGGATCGAGCAAACGGCAACGCTGGTGCAAAACATTACACAGGCTTCTGCCGAGCAGGCCTCGGGCGTGGGGCAAATCAATTCGGCGTTGTTTCAACTCAGCATGACAGTGCAGCAGAACGCTGCAGGATCAGAAGAACTGGCTGCCACCGCTGAAGAAATGAGCTCACAAGCTGAAAAATTGCGCCGTTCCATTGCCTTCTTTAAAACGAGGGAAGAGCATCATGTCGATGACAAGAAGACACGGTCATTGAAAAACCAGTCTCAATTGCATGGCCGTGTTGGCGTGCTCCCGCTGGTAGCGCGACCCGAGACAGATTAAGTACGGCTACATGTCTTTACCTACTCTGCGCGGCGAAACCTAAAGATCCCCCCAGATGTCGATCTGCCGCCGGATCACACCCGCATGTCCGTCGCAGATGATGAGTACTTCTCTCGTGCCGCTGCGCATCACAAAACGAAAATACTCCGCATCGGCACGCTGGACGAAACTCTCGCTTTCTATCTTGCCGCCACCTGCCACGCCGTTGGTCTTAGTCATTGCTGCCATCGTCTCCATGGCGGCACGGCGGCAGGCGGGCAAGTGATTTCTGGCTTCCAGCGAAGGGCCGTAATCCTCCGGCGAGCGATAGGGTACAACCGCGTGCGCCTGCTGGAGACTCAGCACCACATACAACATGACCATCAGCATTACACCCCATGCCGCTTTCTTCTGCCGGTTGCGGCGCTTTGCCGCGGCGTTCAGACGATCGCCAAGAGTGTGCTTGTGTGAGGCAATGAGGTAGTGGCGCATGATGGCCTCCGGAGCAAATGGATACGGTTGATCAGAACGTGCGCGAGACTGCCAACACTAACTGGTCGCGGCCCAGGTTCTTGCCCTTGACGGTGTAGCCCGCATCCTTGGCGTTGGTACCGGTGTAATAGGCCGCGAGAACGTAGCCGGAGAAGTCGCGGTTCAGACCGAGCTTCCAGTCTGTGTATGACAGGTTGGATGCATTGGGACCGGTGTAGCGTTGATGACCGACGTGCGCTACGCCGTTGATACCGGCAAACAATTCATGCGTCAGCGACAAGTCGATGTAGTTGGAGCCGCGTGTGTCGGCGCTGCCGAAAGTATTGCCGACGGCATAGGAGTAGCGCAGCGAGATCCATTTGGCGTCGAGGCCGAGATACAGCTCGTTGGTGTCGGCCTTGGTGTAGCCGCTGGGGAAGCTGCCCGGATAAGCGTAGTGCAGGAAGCCGACGTCGCCCGTCAGCGTGTCATTGAACTGATACTTGAAGCCGCCGTAGATGTCGGCTTCCAGGCTGGCTGAAGCGCTCGGTGTGGCGTCGCTGATCCAGCTGATGTTGGAGGCCCAGATGCCTGCATACAAACCGCTCTCATGCGACAGATCGAAGCCGCCTTGCAGAGCAGGCTTTTCATTGGTCTGTGTCAGGCCGCGGAAGACGTACTGGCTGTAGAGGCCGATATTGGCGCTGGTGGTGAAGGCCGGAGCAGGCGCTGCTGCTGTTTGAGCGTCGCTGCTGTCCGCCGCCATCGACGGCGTGGCTTGCAGCAATGCCGCCGCTCCTGTTGTCAGCACCAGCAGGCGGGCAAGCGCCAGGGGAAAGCTCTTCGGGGATGTCATTTTCTTGTACTCCACATGTCAGGTTGATGTGGAGTACAAGATAAAAAAAGCGGCGTTTAATTCTTATAAAACTTCAGCCCGGCAGAATAAACATCACGTAAAAACCAGCGATATTTTTTCTGCTACAGGTGATTTACATCACACCCAACACGGCTTCCAGATCTTCCTCTTCGCTTGGCGGCACCGACATGTCGAGCACTGCTTCGATGTGATTCAGATGTTCGATCATGGACGCCACGGCCTGTTCGGCATTGCCGGCGGCGATGGCGTTGATGATGTCGCCGTGTTCGTCGTGGGTGCAGGCGGGCACGGTAGGTGAGTCGTAGAGCACGATGATCAGGCAGGTCAGCGAAGCCAGCTCGCGCATCATCTTGCTCATGACCGGGTTCTCGACCATGTCGGCGATACGAATGTGGAACTCGCCTGACAGGCGGATGATCGCGCGGCGGTCGTTGGCTTCGCGCGCCTGCGCTTCCTGTGCGACATGCTCGCGTAGTTGGGCCACGTGTTCGGGTTTGGTCTGTTCGCACAGATGGCGCAACAGCGCCGGCTCGATCAGACGGCGCGCCGCAAAAATGGCGCGCGCTTCGCTTGGCGTCGGGCTGGCAATAAAGGCGCCGCGATTCGGGATGGTGGTGATCAGGCCTTCGTGGCTCAAGCGCGCCAGCACTTCGCGCACACGCGTGCGGTTGACGTTGAAGATGCCGGCCAGCTTTTCTTCCACCAGCTTGGTGCCGGGTGTGAGGCGGTGCTCCATGATGGAAGTAAGGATGCGCTCATAAATGATGTCGCCTGCCATCGGCCGGGCGCTGACGGCTTGCGCCGGGAGCGGGCTGTTTTCCGGTTTGCTGACGGCTTTCTTTCTTGCTGTGCTGGCTTTGGTTGTGGCTGCTGCGGTGGTGCTGGTCATTTCTCTGTCCTGAATAAGTATCCCAGGACATGTGCTGCATGTGCGTCCGATGGGCGTCAATTTTGTGGAGACATATTGTCACAATTTTAAAAAAAATTCCCCACATTTATAAAATATTTTGTCGCACTGATTTGGTTTGATTTTCTCGAGTTTGCACCAGCATGGGCCCTGATTGCTGTGCGATGACGGTGATTTCAAGCTGATTCTGCCGTCCACAAAACATTTTTATAGTTAAAACAGTCCTGGCACAGGTATTGCATTAATTGTCGCAATGAATAAATTAAATTGTCACAATTTATATTCTCATTGTTCATTTTTTGCTTTATTTACTGTCGCCTTCACTGTCTTATTACGGGAGAGTCACCATGCCATACCAAGCACAACAACCACAAAGCACACAAAAAACATCACGTCTGTTTGTCTTTCGTACCGCTGCGGTGACGCTCGGCCTGGCATGCAGCCTGGCTTTCGCCGGTTCGGCACAGGCTCAGTCCAAGCCAAAATTCAAGCTGGCCTACGCCAAGTGTGCGCACTGTATGTCTATGGCGTTGGTGCCTGAGCTGGCCAAGAACGTTGACATCGAAGGTATCAACTTCACCGCCGGCAGCGACGCGCTGACCGCGCTGGTGTCCAAGAGCGTGGACATTGCGCAGGTGACGTATCTGTCTTTTGTCAGTGGCCTCGACAAGGGTTTCGATCTGGTGGCGGTATCAGGCCAGGTCAACGGCGGCTCCGAAATGCTGGTCGGCAAGGACACGGCATTGGCATCCGACGACTGGGCCGGTCTGAAAAAGCTGATCGCTGAATACAAGGCGCAAGGCAAGCCGTTCCGCATCGCCGCCTCCCGCGGTAACGCACAAGACTTGCACATGCGCGGCGAACTGGCCTTGAACGGCATCAACCCGAGCAAGGACGTGCAGTTCGTCAACATCCCGAATCCATCCGACCACGCAGCGGCCTTGCAACGCGGCGAAGTCGAGCTGATCTGCTCGGTTGAGCCATTCGCTTCGCAAATTCGCATGACCGGCGTCGGCAAGCATTTTGCCTTCCCCTACAAGCAAGCTGCAGGTCGCCTGACCAACCTGATCGTCACCCGTTCGGACGTGATCAAGGAACATCCGGCTGAAGTGAAGGAAACCGTCGCTGCCGTAGTGCGTCTGGTCGACAACCTGCAAAAGGACAAGCAAGCCTGGGTCGCCAGCATCGTCAAGGGCACCGGCCTGGACAAGACCGTCGCCACCGAAGCGCTGAAGAATTCCTACCCTGACTACAAGATGTACCGCGCACAGACGCAAGCCATCGGCACCATGATGAAAGAGTTGAAGTACATCTCCACCGACGTCTCGTCGCAGATCGACAAGAACATGGACTACAGCTTTTTGATGGAAGTCACCAAGAAGCCGAAGACCGAACTGGGTTATTGATCCGAGCGGCGCACCACGGATTGAGTCAGATAGAAACTGGATAGAAAGCAGGTGATCACAATGAATGGACTGATGCGTTCCTTGTCGGAGGCGAAGTGGCGTTTCGCCGTACCGATTTTGTTGGTGTTGTTCTGGGAAGCATTTTCCCGTTCGGGGGCGATTCCTGCTTCCTTGCTGCCGGCGCCGTCGCGCGTGTTTGCGACCTGGATGGACTGGATCTTCGGCTATAGCGAAGCGGCGCAGGACAGCAGTGGCCGTTGGATCTTCGACGCCATGGCCAGCTGCATGCGGGTCACGGCCGGTTATCTGATTGCTGCGATTTCCGGCATTGCGCTGGGGGTGGCGATCGGCTGGTGGCGCTGGGTGGAGCGCGCCATCGAACCGACGGTGCAGATGCTGCGGCCGATTCCGCCGGTGTCGTGGATTCCGCTGGCGATCATCTGGTTCGGCATCGCCAACAAGCCGGCGATCTTCCTGGTGTTTCTCGGCGCGTTCTTTCCTATCCTGATGAACACCGTGCACGGCGTCAAAACCTCCGACCGCAATCTGTTGCGCGCGGCGGCGATGGCCGGCGCCAATCAGAGCCAGTTGTTGCGTTTCGTGATCTTGCCTGCGGCGATGCCAAGCATCTTCGCTGGTTTGCGCATCGGTATCGGTAGCGCCTGGATGCTGACCGTGACGGCAGAAATGGTGGCGGTCAAGAGCGGTCTCGGCTATGCGCTGTGGGATTCGTACTACTTCCTGCGCTATGACCTGGTGATCGCGGCCATGATCAGCATCGGCTTGCTCGGCTATCTGGCTGACCTGATCCTGAAACTGATCATGAATTCGGTACTGCGCTGGCAACATGTGGCGACAGTACAGGGCAAAGCGTAAGGAGAACAACATGGCATTCATCGAACTCAACAATATCGTCAAAGTCTTCAAGGACAAAAACCGCAAGGATAAGAATAACGGCGGGGACATGCTCGCCATCGACAACGTCACGCTGAGCCTGGAGAAGAAGGAATTCCTTTGCCTGCTCGGCCCGTCCGGTTGCGGCAAGTCGACGCTGCTGAACATGATCGCCGGTTTTGAGCATCCGACTTCCGGCAGCGTTACTGTCGCCGGCAAGCCGATCACCGGCCCCGGCGCCGATCGCGGCATGGTGTTTCAACAGGCCAACCTGATGCCGTGGCTACCGGTGTGGGACAACATCGCGTTCTCGCTCAAGCTGCAAGGCAAGAGCGCTGCTGAACGCCGCGCTGCAGCCCAGCCTTTCATCGAAACAGTCAAGCTCAAGGGTTTCGAAAATCACTTCCCGGCAGAACTGTCGGGCGGCATGGCGCAGCGCGTCGGCATCGCCCGCGCGCTGTTGCAGAATCCATCGGTGATCCTCATGGACGAACCGTTTGCGGCACTCGATGCGCAGACCAAGATGGAAATGCAGGAAGAGCTGGTCACGCTGTGGCAGCGTTATGAGAGTACGATTGTGTTCGTCACGCACAGCGTAGATGAAGCGCTGGTGCTGGCGACCAAGGTTGCCGTCATGACGCATCGCCCGGGCCGTATCCGCGATCTGATCGACATCGACCTAGAGCGGCCGCGCGACACCACGACCGCCGAATTCAACCAATACAAACGCCATGTGCTGAGCCTGATCCGCGAAGAATCTGCGCTCGCTCATGCCGATGCAGCAGCCCATGCCACTAAGCTGGCTGCTTAGACCTAACAAGGAAACCATCATGACTCAACGTACTCTGCTCGGCATGCTTACACCGTCCTCAAACACCACGCTGGAGCCGGTCACCACAGCGATGATCGGGGATATCCCGGAAGCCAGCGCCCACTTCGGCCGCTTTCGCGTGACCGAAATCGCCTTGTCGAACCAGGCGCTGGCGCAATTCGACGATAGCGAAATCCTGCGCGCGGCTGAACTGCTTTCCCACGCCAAGGTGCAAAGCATAGGCTGGAACGGCACGTCGTCGGGCTGGCTCGGCTTCGACGCCGACGAGCGCCTGTGCCGCCGCATCACCGAAGCGACCGGCATTCCGGCATGCACGTCGGTGCTGGCGCTGAATGAAATTTTCGACATCACCGGCGTCAAGCGCTTCGGCCTTGTGACACCTTACCTCGATGATGTACAGGCGGCGATCATCAAGAACTACGCCGCATCGGGCATGGAATGTATCGCCGAACGCCATCTGCGCAAACAAGACAATTTTTCGTTCTCCGAAGTTGGTGCCGACGAGTTGCGCGCCATGGTGCGCGAAGTCGCCAAGGAAAAGCCGCAAGCCATCACCATCTTCTGCACCAACCTGCGCGGTGCGCCGCTGGTGGAAGAGCTGGAGCGCGAAGTCGGCATTCCCATCTATGACACCATTTCTACCGTGGTGTGGAAGTCGCTTAAGCAGGCGGGAGTGGATCCGTCACGCATTCGAAATTGGGGCAGCCTGTTCCGTGAAGTTCAATAAATCCGGAGCCGCATATGGAAGACTTTGATCTGGTAATCCGCAACGGCACTGTCGCCACCGCGTCCGACATCATGCAATGCGATGTCGGCGTCGTCGGCGGCAAGGTCGTGGCCCTGGGGCGCAATCTCGCGCCTGGAAGAAAAGAAATCGATGCCGCCGGCAAGCTGGTCTTGCCGGGTGGCGTCGACAGCCATTGCCATCTCGATCAGCCGATGGAAGAGGGGCTGGAGATGGCCGACGATTTTCGCAGCGGCACGATCTCGGCAGCATGCGGCGGTACCACCACGGTGATTCCGTTTGCGGCGCAAGCCAAGGGACAATCGCTGCGCGCCGCAGTGGAGGACTACCATCGCCGCGCCGAAGGCAAGGCGGTGATTGACTACGCCTTTCACATGATCGTCAGCGACCCGACCGAAAAGGTCTTGAAGGAAGAGCTGCCGCAGTTGATCAGCGAAGGCTATACCTCATTCAAGATCTACATGACCTACGACGATCTGAAGCTCAATGATCGCCAGATCATCGACGTGCTGGCCATCGCGCGACGCGAAGGTGCGATGGTGATGATTCATGCAGAAAACGCCGATTGCATTGCATGGCTCACAGAGCAACTGGAAGACGCCGGATTGACGGCGCCGAAGTACCACGCCAACTCACGGCCGATGCTGGTCGAGCGCGAAGCAACGCATCGCGCCATCGCACTGTCCGAACTGGTTGACGTACCGATCCTGATCGTGCACGTATCGGGTAAGGAAGCTATCGAGCAAATCCGCTGGGCGCATGGTCATGGCCTGCGCATTTATGCCGAGACGTGCCCGCAGTATTTCATGCTGACTGAAGACGACCTCGATCAGGAGGGCTATCACGGCGCCAAATGCATCTGCAGCCCGCCGCCGCGCGACAAGGAAAATCAGCAACACATCTGGGACGGTTTGGCCAACGGCTTGTTCACGGTGTTTTCGTCGGACCATGCGCCGTTTCGTTACGCTGATCCGAAGGGCAAAATGCCGGGCGGGAAGGAAGTGCCGTTCCGTTATATTCCCAACGGCACGCCGGGTTTGGAGACACGTCTGCCACTGCTGTTTTCAGAAGGCGTCGGCAAAGGCCGCATCGATCTCAACCGTTTCGTGGCACTGACGGCGACCGATCCGGCCAAGATGTATGGGCTGTATCCGCAGAAGGGCACCATCGCCATCGGCGGCGACGCCGACATCGCAATCTGGGACCCGCACAAGGAAGTCTTGATCGCCAACGATAACCTGCATCACAACGTCGACTACACGCCGTATGAAGGCGTCACGGTTACCGGCTGGCCGACGATCACGCTCTCGCGCGGTGAAGTCGTGTACGACGGCAAGGAGCCGCAGGGCGCCATCGGTCGTGGCGAATTCCTGAAATGCGGTCTGCCTGATCCGGCGCGTCCGCGGAAACGTTGACCGGGCTCTTCAGGTGCTCTTGCTCGTAAACGATAAGCACTCTCAATACAGTAAATTTTCAATGTTACGGTCACACTTCTGCGCATGTGGAAGTGTGATTGCAGCATCTCATTGTGGTTATTCACCCACGTATTTAAAAATCTCCGACTCGCGTTCGATTTCTGATTGCTCGCGCCGGAGGCATGGTGCTAGCATCACGCCGGACGTTGTCTTCCGATGGCAGCGTCAGATTCTTAAAGACGGGGTAACACATGAAAAAACAACTCATGATCGCAACCATGGCCGTCCATGGATTGCTGGGGATGCAGTCGGCACATGCTGCCGGTGCAATGAATGTCGATGACGCGCAAGTGCTCGGCGCAAACAAATGTCAGTTGGAAACCTGGGGTAAATTCAATCGTGACGGTACCGAGCGCTGGCTCAATCCGTCGTGCAACCTCACCGGCAATCTCGAGATTTCGTGGGGCAATTCGTGGCAGCGCGATGCCAACGGCATGTATCTCTCAAATAGCCAGCTCCAGGGTAAAACCGTATTCAAGGAAATGTCGGCCAACAGTTATGGCATCGGCATGCTTGGCGGTGTAGTGCGGCAGACCGATAGTGGCGACGACAACAATGGCGCGCGTCAACGTTCGTGGAATTATTATTCAAAACTGTTGACCTCGTTCTCCTTCAAGGACGACGCGGTGCTGTTGCATACGAATGTCGGTTTCAACCGCAAGGGTAAAGAGCAGACCACGCGTCTGACCTGGGGTCTGGGCAACGAGACGCGGCTGATGGATCGACTGTCGTTCATCGGTGAGGTCTTTGGCGAGAACA
This sequence comes from Herbaspirillum rhizosphaerae, assembly GCF_046025915.1. Lineage (GTDB taxonomy): Bacteria > Pseudomonadota > Gammaproteobacteria > Burkholderiales > Burkholderiaceae_D > Herbaspirillum > Herbaspirillum rhizosphaerae_A. The sequence goes on from NZ_JAQQFR010000005.1 coordinate 185,622, forward strand.
AGGGCAAGCCCGGCTATCAGGCCGGTATCCGCGCCACGCTGGTGCCAGAACATGTCGAGATGGATCTGACCTACGGCAATACTTTCGGGCGCGAGACGCAAGGCCGCTATGTGGTTCTGGGTCTGCGTTTCATTACGCCTGAGCTGCGTCGCTGATTGTTTGCGCAATCAACCCCGTTGATTCTGTAACTCACATCAAACTCATCAAGCTCGTCAATCCGGCTTGCCGGATTGACATTGTTTTCTGACAATTCCTCTTGTCGTGGTAAATTACGTCCTGCGCTTGCAGCAACACGCAAGAGCAGCTAACAAAACTTTCGCAGTTTTTCCCGTTTGCGATTTCTTCATTGCGCATCCGCGGTTCCACCCGACGGACTTCGCGCTGTTTTGTTAGCTGTTCTTCAGCATGCGTAATTTCTTCACTACTCAATAGGTACCTTCGTTGGAAAACATCTTACTGATCGTCGCGGCCCTCTTTTTGGTCGCGCTGAACGGTTTTTTCGTCGCAGCAGAATTCGGTCTGGTCAAATTGCGCCAGACTCGCATCAGAGCCATCGTCAAGACGCAAGGTTTGCGCGGACGTATCCTGGCCACTGTCCACAATCAACTTGACGCGTATCTGTCGGCTTGCCAGCTGGGTATCACGCTGGCGTCGCTGGGTCTCGGCTGGATCGGCGAGCCGGCCTTTGCCAGCCTGCTGGAGCCGCTGTTCGCAGTCCTTGGCGTCAGCTCGCCGGAGTTGATCCACGGCGTGTCGTTCGTCTTCGCCTTCGTCATCATTTCTTTCCTGCATATCGTCGTCGGCGAACTCGCGCCGAAGTCCATGGCTATTCGCAATCCGGAGCGCATTGGTCTGTGGTGTGCGATGCCGCTGTACGGTTTCTACTGGACGATGTATCCGGCCATCTGGCTGCTCAACCTGAGCGCCAACTGGGTGCTGCGTATTTCAGGACTGGGCGGTGCGCACGGTCACGATTCGCACTACTCGTCGGACGAACTAAAACTCATCCTGCGTGGTGGTGGCAAGACCGCAGGCAAGTTCACGCGCGATGAGTGGAACGTTCTGGCGCAGTCGCTGGATTTCGGCGATCTGAAAGTCATGGACCTGATGCGTCCCGCCAATGAAATCATTGCCTTGAGTGCTGCCAATACGCAGCAAGAAAATCTGGAAATCATCTATCGCAATCGGTTCAGCCGCTATCCCTACTTTGATGAAGAGCGTCAGGAGGTGCTGGGACTGTTGCACCTGAAGGACGTCTTCATTGCGCAGCAGGACGGCAAGGCGGTTTCTGACTTGCGCTTGTATCTGCGTCCGGTGCAATACATCTCGCCGAGTTTGTCGGCGCAAGAACTGCTGCGTCGTTTCCGCACCGGTTCCCCGCACTTCGCGATCATTGGACGCAAGGGACAGCCGGCGCTGGGCTTCATCACCCTGGATAATTTGCTGAGCGTGCTGGTGGGTGAGATTCGCGATGAGTTTCGTCATACCAACAACGAGTGGACACGTCAGGATGACGGTACTCTGCTGGGCAAAGGCAGCCTGCCGATCGTCACGCTGGAACATATGCTGGGCATCGATTTTGAGTACGACGAGAGCGTCGACTCAGTGGGTGGTCTGGTGATGGAGAAGCTGGGTGAGGTGCCTAAAGAAGGGCAGAAGGTGGAGTTTCCGGCGTTTGACATCGTGGTGGTGAAGATGAAGGGGCCTAAGATTGTGTTGGTGAAAGTTTTTCCCAAGATGGTGGACGGGGAGTGGGTTGGGGAATCGGAGGGATAAGTTTGGTTTTGTATTTTTTCCCGACTTACTTTATCTTCAACTGAATCTTTTCTTTCTTCGGACGAATCAAAGCCGAAACAAAACAAAGAGACCATAGAAAAAGCCGCCATAAAGGCGGCTTTTCTCCATCCCAAGCGACCAGCGCCCGCAATGCTTACTGCATAAACCAACCATGGCTAACCACCACCGATTGACCGGTCAATGCATTCGTCGGGAACGCCGCCAGGAACACTGCCGTCTGCGCCACATCCGCAGTCGTCGTGAACTCACCGTCAACCGTATCCTTCAACATCACCTTCTTGATCACATCTTCTTCGCTGATGTTCAATTCCTTGGCTTGTTCAGGAATCTGCTTCTCCACCAGCGGTGTACGCACAAAGCCCGGACAGATCACGTTGGAGCGGATCTTGTCCTTCGCGCCTTCCTTGGCGACGACCTTGGCCAGACCGATCAGGCCGTGCTTGGCAGTGACGTAAGGTGCCTTCAGCGGAGAGGCCTCGTGCGAGTGCACTGAACCCATATAGATGATCGAGCCGCCGTTGCCGGCCTTGATCATCGCACGCATCGCTGCGCGGGTGGTCAGGTAGGCACCGTCGAGATGGATTGCCAGCATCTTGCGCCAGTTTTCCAGCGTGCTGTCGACGATCGGAGCGATGATCTGAATGCCTGCGTTGCTGATCAGGATGTCGAGCTTGCCGTAGGCGGCCACTGCATCGGCAATACCCTTGTCGACCTGCGCTTCGTCGACCACGTTCATGGCGACGGCCATGGCGGTACCGCCGCTCTTGTTGATTTCTTCTGCAGCGGCTTTGGCGGCGTCGAGCGCCAGATCGGCGATGACGACCTTGGCGCCTGCCTTGGCGTATTCGATGGCGATTTCCTTGCCGATACCGCTGGCTGCGCCTGTGATCAGGGCGACTTTATCTTTGAGTTGCATGACGTTCCTTTATTTAGCAAGATAATCAAAAGCGACCGTGCCCAGAGGCAAGGTCAGGTCAGACAAAATATGTACAGCCGATATGATTTCCAGTACGGGCAGGTCGGCGATCGGCGCCAGCGCATGCGGATGCAGATCCAGCGCGCCGGGACCGGTCCAGGCGCCCTTGATGGTGATGTCGGACAGACTGTACTGTACCAGTTCGCAGATACGCGGTGTGCCGTCGACGTGGGGAATGATTTTCAGCAGATAACTCGGTGAGCCCAGCGTCTTGGCCACAGCCTCGTGATCCAGCGCACGATGCTTGAATCCCATCGTGCCGGTGGCGATGCGAAAGTCGCTGTAATCGAGCGTGCCGACCAAGGTATCTGTGTGGACACGCAACTCCGGCGTGCCGAGTTTTTTTGGAAAGCCCCATAGCTCACGGCCACCGGCAATCGGTGGATGATCGTTGAGATACATGCTGTGCACATAGCCGCCGGCGACGCCGTTGAGCGTAACCGGGATCACCTGGCCTGATTCGCAATAGTGGCCAAAGCCCGTCGAATCCGGCATGTTGATGAACTCGAACTTGACGATAGGTTCGACGAATTGCAGCGGGGCGGGAATGATTTTTTTGAGTGCTTCCGGATCGGTGCGATAAGTGATGATCAGAAATTCACGGTCGACGAATCGGTACGGACCCGGTGGAAATGCCGGGTTGTGAAGCGGCATGGCGAAAGCATTGCGACGGACTTCATCTTCAGTCATATCTTTGTCTTCCTTTTCTGTAAGCCGAAAAAATCGGTAGCTTCAGTTCGACGGGGGCGTTCGTTATAAAGTTCACATCATTTCCTTGCAAAACCCTGACAGCATCGGCGTTTGGGGTAAAGCTGCCCAACAGTGTTGCAGGCTTGCCATGCGAGGGTCATGTGTCATTTGCCTGAAACAATCGACAGTTACGCTCTGCATCGTTGTCAACTGAAAAAGGACGATGCATGAGACTGCTCACCACTCCAGCAGATGCTAACCAGAGTTTTTCCAAACTGTCACTGAGTCTCGCCAGCACGCCGGAAGAGGTGCGCGAAGTACAACGTCTGCGCTATAAAGTCTTCATCGAAGCAATGAACCTGTCCGCTCTGGCCAATGCCGAAGGTCTGGACAAGGATGAGTTCGATGACTATTGCGATCACCTGATCGTACGCGACAACAAAACATTGAGCGTGGTCGGTACCTACCGCGTCATGAGCCCGCATGCAGCACGCCGCATGGGCAAATTCTACTCGGAACAGGAATTCGACCTGAGCCGCCTCGACAATATTCGCAACGCCATCTGCGAAGCCGGCCGCGCCTGCATCCATCCGGATTATCGCAGTGGCGCCGTCATCATGTTGCTGTGGGCTGGCATTGCAGATTTCATGCGCAAGGAGCGTTGCGACTATCTGATGGGATGCGCCAGCGTCAGCCTGGCTGATGGCGGCCACAATGCCGCAGCGCTGTACCACGCCTTCCGCGAAAACAACATGGCGCCGCAAGAGTACAGCGTCACGCCGCATACGGCGTTTCCGATCGAGGAACGCGAAGCCGGCCATCAGCCGCAAGTGCCGCCGCTGTTGCGTGGCTACCTGCGCAGTGGCGCATGGGTGTGCGGTGAACCGGCCTGGGATCCTGACTTCCACTCGGCGGATTTTTTCCTGCTGCTACCGCTGGCCAAGCTCGACGGCCGGTATGCCAAACACTACCTGAAAGAAACGAGACCCGTATGAAACCACGCGATCAGTTTCTGGATGACGATGGTGTAGAAGCCTCTCTGGGAATGAAACGCGATCCCCTCCGTTTCAGAACAATCTGGATCTCCGATGTGCACCTTGGCACGACGGGGTGCCAGGCGCAACGACTCCTTGAGTTCTTGCGTGCGACCGAATCGGAGACCCTCTATCTGGTGGGCGACATCATCGACGGCTGGCAGCTGAAGCGTCGCTGGTATTGGGAACAAAGCCACAACAACGTGGTACAGACGGTGCTCAAGAAAGCCAAGAAGGGCACCAATGTTATTTTTGTGCCGGGCAACCACGACGAAGTCGTCCGTCAGTTCATCGACCTCGACTTCGGCGGCATCAAGATCCGCGACGAACTGGTCCACACAACGGCCAACGGCAAGCGCATGCTGGTGATTCACGGCGACCGTTTCGACGGCGTCATTGCCTGCGCCAAGTGGTTGGCCTATGTCGGCGACAACCTCTACACCATGATCCTCAAGTTCAACCAGTGGTTCAACAGCTGGCGCGCGCGTGCAGGATTACCTTACTGGTCGCTGTCGCAATACCTCAAGGGCAAGGTCAAGAACGCGGTCAACTACATCACTTCGTTTGAAGATGCACTGGCCGCCGAAGCGCACAAAAAGGGTCTCGACGGCGTGATCTGCGGGCACATCCATAAACCGGAAATCCGCGACATCAACGGTATCAAGTATTGCAATGACGGCGATTGGGTCGAAAGCCTGTCGGCCCTGGTTGAAGATCCTTCCGGCGAATTGCGCCTGGTAACCTGGGGCGAGATCATGCAGTTGAAGAAGAGTTCCAAATTAGCCGGAGTAGAAGATTTATGCGCATTGCCATCGTAAGCGACGCGGGCGAGCCCCAAGTCAATGGCGTAGTCAACACCCTGCGGGCGACGTCCACTTGCCTGCGAAACAAAGGTCACGAAGTACTCATGCTGGCGCCGCGCGATTTCCGCACGTTTGCCTGCCCGACTTACCCCGAAATACGGCTGGCCTACAAGCCGTATGCCAAAATCGCCGCCGCGCTGGATGCATTTAAACCCGACTGCATCCACATCTCCACTGAAGGTCCGATGGGCCTCGCAGCGCGCCGCTACTGCCTCAGAAACAAGCTGGATTTCACGACGGCGTATCACACACGCTTTCCGGAGTATCTGAGCGCGCGCAAGCTTTTACCCAAGGCGCTGACGTATCGCCTGATGCGTTGGTTCCATGGGCCGTCCAAGGCCATCATGGTGCCGACGCCGAAGATGAAGGACGCGCTTGAGCTGCATGGCTTCCGCAACGTAGCGTTGTGGGGCCGCGGCGTCGATACCGAGCACTTTAAACCGGCGGCGGAAGATCACGCCTGCATCGTGCGCCCACTGTTCCTCTACGTCGGTCGCGTGGCGGTGGAAAAGAATATTGAAGCCTTCCTCAAGCTCGATCTGCCCGGTTCCAAATGGGTGATTGGCGACGGGCCGCAACGCGAAGAGTTGGAACAGCGCTATCCGCACGTTCGCTTCCTCGGCGCCAAAGGCCACGACGAATTGCCGGCGTATTACAACTGCGCCGACGTATTCGTCTTTCCCAGTCGTACCGATACCTTCGGGCTGGTGTTGGCGGAAGCGATGGCATGCGGCGTGCCCGTCGCAGCTTATCCTGTGGAAGGGCCGATTGATGTCGTCGCCAATGGCTTCTCGGGCGCCTTGCACGAGGATCTCGATGTCGCCTGCATGGACGCGCTGCATTTGTCGCGTGACGACGTGCGCGCGCATGCGATGAGCTATTCGTGGGAGGCGGCAACACAACAGTTCCTGCAGCATCTCCACTACGCACGTAACGCCGCACCGGCTGCGCTGCCGGATGTAGTGGATGCCTGACCATTGTGAGCCGCCTTGTGCGGCTCGCGGTCGTTATTCTTGGCCGTAACGCTTTAATTTAACGTTCAACGCCAACGGTTAAACGATATTGCAGGAGAAAACTTTCCTGTCGGCAGGGTTACTCCAAGACTACGGATGTGTGCAATCTCATCCGCCGTTCACCACCGCTTTTCCCTCGCTGTTCTTTCTTGCTAATCCGGACACCCTCTGTCTATCGCTATCGGTACGATTCTTGCATTCTTTACAATGGCATAGATTTAGTTGCAATTAAACCAATCAGGTATAAAACGTAACGATAGTCTGCTGCTTGCCGGGCAGATGTCGTGCGCCTTATGTCGCTGCGGTGCCTTGGTGAAATCAAAAGGGGGAATAGAATGAAAAATCTGTTTGCAAGCCTGCAGTTGTGGAAGAAATTTGCATTGCTGGGTGTAATCGGTTTGGCCTTGTTCGGTGTTCCGACCGCACTCTATTTGATCAGCGCAGAAGGCATCATCGCGCACAAGCAGTTGGAAATAAAAGGCGTCAATCCTGCACGGGCTTTACTACGCACAATGCAACTGATGCAGCAGCATCGTGGCATGTCAGCCATTCTGATCGGCGGCAATACCGGTGTAGGACCTCAGCGCCAGGCCAAGGCACAAGAGGTTGATAAAGCCTTCCAGAATTTGTCTGAAGAATTGAAGAAGAACGGTGTTCACAATCCGGCCATCGAAAAAGATCTGGCGACGGTGCAGAGCACTTGGAACGGCTTGCGTGATGGTATCAACGGCGGTCAGGTGACCGGGCCGCAGAGCTTCACTACGCACAGTGACGAGATCACCAGGCTCTTTGAAATCAATGATCTGATACTCGACGATTTCAAGCTCAGCCTCGACGCTGATCTTGATAGTTCAAAGCTCATCATCGGCGCCTTCGTTGCCTTTCCTTTGTTGACGGAAGAGCTCGGGAAAATGCGCGCACGCGGTTCGGCATTATTGGCCAAAAAAACGGCAACGCAGGAAGACAAGTTGGGCATTATTCGTCCGAGTCAGCGCGGACAAGAGCGGTTGAAACAAGCCGACAAACTTTTTCAGCAAGCCTTTGCGCTCAACGTTTCACTGAAGGATAGTCTGGGTGGCACCGTCGACAACGCCCGCAAGCTGGCTGTGAGCGCCATCGCCCTGGCCGACGAAAAAGTGCTCAAGCCGGAGACACTGGATTTTCCACCGCAAGAATATTTCGCCAAATTTACCGAAGCCATCGACGCGCAATTCAAGGTGGTCGATGTCGTCATCGTCAATCTTGAGAGTACGCTGGGTCAGCAGACCGCTCAGTTGCGCCGGAGCGAAATCTGGGTGTTGGGAAGTATCAGCGCGCTGGCCTTGTTCGCTGCGTGGATCGGTACCATGCTGTCGCGCTCTATTACCGTGCCTATCTCCGAGTCGGTGAGCATGGCGCAGCGTGTTGCTTCCTGTGATCTGACATCGCGTGCAGTCGTCGTCGGCAGTGACGAGTCGGCGCAATTGCTGCACGCCCTTAACGACATGACTGGCAGTCTGGTGAACATTGTCGGAGATGTGCGCACCAGTATCGATGTGATTCATGTGGCGTCCAAAGAGATCGCCATGGGCAATGCTGATTTGTCCAACCGCACCGAGTCGCAGGCATCCAGTCTGGAAGAGACTGCCAGTTCAATGGAAGAGCTGACGTCCACCGTGCGTCAAAATGCGGACAATGCGCGCCAGGCGAATTCACTGGTGACTTCCGCATCCGTGCTGGCCGTCAAGGGTGGCGAGGTCGTCGGGAGTGTCGTGCAAACCATGGGATCGATCAAAGAAAGCTCAAGCAAGATCGTTGAAATCATCAGCGTCATCGACGGCATCGCATTTCAGACCAATATCCTTGCATTGAATGCGGCAGTTGAGGCGGCGCGAGCTGGTGAGCAGGGACGTGGGTTTGCCGTCGTCGCCAGCGAAGTGCGCAGCCTGGCGCAACGTTCCGCTTCTGCCGCCAAAGAGATCAAGCAGCTCATCAGTGACTCGGTGGGCAAGGTCGATGCTGGCGGCCGACTGGTCGACGAAGCAGGTGCGACCATGAGCGAGATCGTGACTTCGGTCAAACATGTCGCCGACATCATGGGTGAAATTACTGCCGCCAGCCAGGAGCAGAGTGTCGGGATTGAAGAGGTTAATCGCGCCATCACGCAGATGGATGAAATCACACAGCAGAATGCTGCTTTGGTCGAGCAGGCTGCCGCCGCTGCGGAAAGTCTTCAGGAACAGGCTGACATTCTTGCGCAGGCTGTCAGCGTGTTCAAGATCACACCGGCGGAAGGATCTGCCGCAGCGTCCCGCATGTCGCTACCGCCATCCGGATCTTCACCGGCAGTAAAGCGATTGGCAGTGACCAGTAAGCCCGCATCGACACCGGCAAAAAAATCTGCTTCACCGATGTTGAAAAGCTTACCAAAACCCGCCTCAACATCTGCTAAAAAATCTGTGGAAGCAGGCGGCAACGCGAATGAATGGGAGGAGTTTTAAGCCTTCTTCAGTACTCTTCACTCTCTGCACCAATTCAGCCGGTATTGCAATGAATGATGTTGTTTTGTTATTCATTGCATCCATCAATCGAGCTGTGGAAGGGCTTTTTAGGTAATTATGCGAAAAAGGTATAGTTGCATGCGCACAAAGCATTAGCTTACTTTTGAGCCGTTATCTAAGATGCCGCCACGGGTCATCATTGATTGAGATGGTCAAGTGGACTTTGTCGCGAACAGTTGCACGGTCGGGTAATGTCCACCATTTCCATCCATCCCCAAAAGAGACGTAGGCGCATCGGCGCTGCGTCTTTTTTCATTTCTTCAATCGATTTTAATTGCCCTGCAACAAGAAAAATAAGTGCGGAACACGTACAATCAAGCGTAGATAAGCAGGCACGAATCCTGCTGGGAATGACGTGAATGTAATTCCGGATTGTTCACCGGCGATGTGAACAATCTGGCAAGTTGCACCTTCAGGGACGGCAGTTTTTTATCAGGGGAAGTTGAGTGGTTATGATCTCGAATATCAAAATTGGAGCACGTCTCGCACTGGGATTTTGTCTCGTCTTGTTTTGCGCAGCAGCGATTTTGTTCAATGGCCTCTGGCGCATGAGCGAAATGGAGAGCAGCAGCGAGTACATCATCAATCAGAAAGTTGCCAGCATGACCGCGGCAATGAACATGCGGGAATCCGGCAGTGCACTGGCACTCGCGTTGCGCAAGGTTGTCACCCCGACTGATGCCGCCGAAGGCCAGCAAGAAAACCAGCGCCTGGCGAAGATTCTGCAGGCCTATGCCGGCTATGAAGGACAGCTCACCAAGCTGACGTCAACCGAAAAGGGCAAGGCCTTGCTCGCATCTTCCGCGTCCGAGCGGAAGGTACTGTTTCCCATCGTTGAAAAGATTCGCGAGATGGTCGGCGGCGGTAACTACTTCGACGCCGCGCAATTGCTCAAAAGCGATTTCCTGCCATCGTATGAAAAGTGGATGGCCAGCGTCGGCGCTTTGGCCAGCTATCAGCAGGACGACATGTCGACTGCTTATATTGCCTTTCAGTCAAGCTATCACACGGGCCAGATCAGCATGGTCATCATCGGTATCGTGACACTGGTGCTGGGCGCATTCTTCACCTGGTCGATTACCCGCACCATTACTGCACCATTGCAACGCGCCGGCCGAATCACCGAGACCATCGCCAGCGGTGATCTCACCACAATAGTGGAAGAAAAGAGTCATGACGAGGCCGGTCAACTGGTGCATTCGCTCAATGCAATGCAAACCAAGCTGGCATCGACCGTCAACGAAATCAAGCAAAGCGCCGCCATCATTGCAGTCGCCTCGCAAGAGATCGCCACCGGTAATGCCGACTTGTCCCATCGTACTGAGTCGCAGGCTTCGAGCCTGGAAGAAACTGCCAGCTCGATGGAGCAACTGACCTCGACGGTGAAACAGAATGCCGAGAACGCGCATCAGGCCAACCAGCTCGTCATGTCAGCCTCCGACTATGCGGTCAAGGGCGGCAAGGTGGTCGGCGATGTGGTGGCAACCATGGGTTCCATCAAGGCCAGCTCCAGCAAGATCGTCGACATCATCGGCGTGATTGACGGTATTGCCTTCCAGACCAATATTCTTGCGCTCAATGCTGCCGTGGAAGCAGCACGTGCAGGCGAGCAAGGCCGTGGCTTTGCAGTGGTTGCATCCGAAGTACGCAGCCTGGCGCAGCGTTCGGCCAGCGCCGCCAAGGAAATCAAGATCCTTATCGGCGACTCCGTCAGCAAGGTCGACGCGGGCGGCAAACTGGTCGATGAAGCCGGTGTGACCATGAGCGAGATCGTGACGTCGGTCAAGCACGTCGCCGACATCATGGGTGAGATCACCGCTGCCAGCAAGGAGCAAAGCGCCGGTATTGCAGAAGTCAATGGCGCCATTGCGCAGATCGACGAGATCACTCAGCAGAATGCCGCCCTGGTGGAGCAGGCCGCTGCTGCCGCTGAAAGTTTGCAAGAGCAGGCCGATTTGCTGGCGCGTGCAGTCGCCGTATTCAAAGTTGATGCCGCCGTCATGGCATCGCAAGGTGCGCCGCTGTCGGTTGTGCCGTCGATGCTGAAGACGGTCAATCCTCCGCTCGAGTTGCAAGCCGAACCTGCTGCCAAACCAGTTGCCTCGATTGCTGCGCGCAAGAAGGTTTCAGCAGTAGCACCGAAAAAGCCGGTTGCGGCACAAGATGAAGGCAGCTGGGAAGAATTCTGACATGCCTCGCGCCTGCGTGACGTCAAGTAACGACGGTAACGACGAGGTCACAATCCCGATTTAATCTGCATCTGTCGCAATGATGCAGACAAAGCCCGCAGGCCTTCTGGTCTGCGGGCTTTTTAACAAGATGTCCGACAATATCCTGTGGGAAATATGGTCGCAAGGCATCAGTAGTACATCAGCAACGCATTGGCAATACAGCCGCAGCACCTCTGCAATTCAGCAGCAACATACAAGCAACAATTTTCATCAAAGGTAGGAATATGTTTTTTTCGACACTGCGAATGCGCCTGATCGCGTTGTGCGTATCGGTTGTTGTGCTGGCGATGCTCGCCATCATTGCCGCCAATTTTTTGACCAGCAAGTCACGTATGCTGGACTCGCTCGATAGCCAGACACGCCAGCTTTCGGACAGTCATGCTGCGACGATTGCAGAGTGGGTGGCGTCGAAAAAATCGGTCGTCACTTCCATCAAGCAAGCTGCCGATGCAGCCGAGCCGCTGCCTTTCGTCAAAGCGGCGGAGCAAGCCGGCGGCTTTGACCTTGCTTACATCGGTTATGCCGACAAGCACACGGTTTTTTCCCAGGAACGTACGCGTGCGCCGGATTATGATCCGACCAAGCGTTCCTGGTACACGCTGGCGTCGCAGGTGGCAGGTCCGGTCGTGACTTCGCCTTATACCAGCGCCAGTACCGGCAGGCTGCTGGTGACCTTTGCCGAGGGTATAGGCGAGAAGGGACAGATCAAGGCAGTCGCGGCGGCAGACGTGTTGCTCGACACGGTTGTACGGACCATCGTCGCGATCAAGCCGACACCGGCAAGCTATGCCTTTCTGGTCGACAGCAAGGGCAAGATCATCGCGCATCCCGACACCAAACTGACTCTCAAACCGATCGCCGATCTCGACAAGGATTTGTCGGTGCAGACGCTGGCAGAAGTCGAGAGTACGCGTCAAAGCAAGCAAGTTCGCCTGAATGATCGCGACGGCATGCTCTATGTCGCGAAAGTCGCGGGCACCGACTGGCTGTTGGTGGTGGTGCTGGATCGCGCTGATGCAACTTCTCCACTCAAGGTAATGCTGGGCACCTCGGCCGTCACGGCATTGGTGGTGACGGTACTGGTCTGTCTGCTGCTGAGCGTGCTGATTGCCAAGGCATTACAGCGTCTGGCTTTGGTGCGCAATGCCTTGGGTGAAATTGCGGTCGGCGACGGCGATCTGACACGTCGCCTGGACGCAACCGGGAAGGATGAACTGGCGCAGATCGGCCTGGCATTCAATCAGTTCATCGACAAAATTTCGGCAGCCTTGCTTGATATTCGCAGGGCTAGCGATACGATCAAGGAGGCTTCGCGCGAGATCGCCGACGGTAACAGTGACTTGTCTGCACGCACCGAAGCGCAGGCGGGCTCGCTGGAAGAAACCGCATCGGCCATGGAAGAGCTGACCGCCGGCGTCAAGAACAACGCCGACAATGCGCATGAAGCCAATCTGCTGGTCGCCTCTGCATCTGACGTCGCGGCCCGCGGTGGCGACATGGTGGGGCAGGTGGTCGACACGATGGGCGCCATCAATGAGTCATCCAAGAAGATTGTCGACATCATCAGCGTGATTGACGGCATCGCTTTTCAGACCAACATCCTCGCACTTAACGCTGCCGTGGAAGCCGCACGCGCCGGTGAGCAAGGCCGAGGCTTCGCCGTAGTGGCTTCTGAAGTACGCAGCCTGGCGCAGCGTTCCGCCACTGCCGCGAAAGAAATCAAAGTGCTCATTGGCGACTCCGTGCAGCAGGTGGAACGGGGTAGTGATTTGGTGGCGCAGGCCGGTGCGACGATTCGTGAAGTGGTCGACAGCGTCAAGCGCGTGACCGAAGTCGTGGCCGAAATCAGCGCTGCCAGCCGCGAGCAAAGCCAGGGCATCAACCAGACCAATCAAGCGATTGCGCAAATGGATGAAACCACGCAGCAAAACGCCGCGCTGGTGGAGCAAGCTGCTGCAGGCGCGCAATCCTTGCAGGAGCAGGCGATCCGTCTGGCCGGCGCGGTGAGTTCGTTCAAGCTTAGCTGATGCTGCATGGATGGCGGCATTGATGGCCGTGCCAACCACGACATAGAACTAAAAAACGACGCCGGGTTGCTGAGGACATCAGCAACCCGGCGTCGTTTATTGATTCGTCTAGTTTCCTTGCGTACGCTTATTTGACGATCAGATCCGGTGCCATGACTGCGCGCAGATAATTGGTGGTGATATCGCCGCGTTCTCGTTGCGCAATCCACCAGACATTGGCTTTACGGATCGACCATTCCTGCGGTATGCCACCGATCAGCTGTGCGGCCACCAGGCCCAGTGTCGGCTGATGGCCGATGATCAGCACCGGTTCCCGGCTGTCGGGCCAGTTGGCGGCGGCGAGCAAGTCTTCCGGGCTTTTGTCCGGCGCCAGGTCTGCATGGATCTTGAATTTGCGGCCCAGTGCTTCAGCCGTTTGCAGCGTGCGTGTGGCCGGGCTGACCAGAATGCGACAGCTGTCCGGTAGATTGCGGTCGAGCCAGTCGGCCATTTTCCACGCCTGCTTGTGTCCCTTGCCGGTCAGGGCACGGCCCTCATCTGGTTCGCCTAACTCCGCTTCTGCATGACGCCATAAAATCAGTTCCATGGGAGCTCGCCTCTGGTTGATTGGTAGATGTTCAATGCGGGTCGTCCACGCTGTCACTCTTTGGTTACTCTTCGACGAGCGGCGTGGAAATGCCGAGCGTATTCATCAGATAGGCCTGTGCGCTGAATGCCGCCTGGCGCGTACGTGCCTTTTTGAGTGCGTAGACACCGTCGCAGTTCAAGTGCCACGCATTGGTGTTGTCCTTCAGGTAAGGATCGAGCCCTTCGCTGATGATGCGCTTCTTCAGCGTTTTGTCCAGAATCGGGAAGGCCACTTCGATACGGCGGAACAGATTGCGGTTCATCCAGTCAGCGCTCGACAAGTACACGTCATGCGCGAGGTCGTTGCGGAAATAATAAATGCGCGAGTGTTCCAGATAACGGCCTATTACCGAGCGTACGCGGATATTTTCCGACAGGCCCGCGACACCGGGGCGCAGGGCGCAAGCGCCGCGCACAATCAGGTCGATCTTCACGCCATCGGCCGATGCGGCATATAACGCGCGGATGACCGATTCGTCCAGCAGTGCGTTCATCTTGGCGATGATGCGGGCAGGGCGGCCTTCGCGGGCGATCAGCGCTTCGTTGCGGATGGCGCGGATAATTTCTTTTTGCAGCGAGAACGGCGCCAGCCAAAGATGATTCAATGTACGCGGCTTGGTCAGTGTCGTCAGGTGAATGAAGACTTCGTTGACTTCGGCGGTCAGTTCGCGATGCGATGTCAGCAGACCGAAGTCGGTATAGAACTTGGTCGTGGTCGGGTGATAGTTGCCGGTGCCGAGGTGGGCATAGAAGTGCAGGGCATCATCTTCACGGCGGATCACCAACGCGATCTTGGCATGGGTCTTCAAGCCGACTACGCCATACACAACTTGTGCACCGGCCTGTTCCAGTTTCACGGCCCAGTTGATATTTGCTTCTTCATCGAAGCGCGCCATCAATTCCACGATAACGGTGACTTCCTTGCCGCGCTGGGCGGCATGGATCAATGCCTCCATCAGATCGGAGTTCATACCGGTGCGGTAAATCGTTTGCTTGATCGCCACCACATTCGGATCGTGTGCCGCCGTGCGGATGAAATCCACCACCGGCTGGAACGACTGGAAAGGGTGATGCAACAAGACGTCGCGCTTTTTCAGCACGGCGAAGATGTTTTCGTTTTGCAGATGCGGCGGCAACGTTGGCGAAAACGGTGGGAAGCGCAGCGCCGGCACGGACGCCAGGTCGACCAGCTCCGACAGGCGCACCAGATTCACCGGCCCCTTGACGGCATACAGGCGATTGCGCTCGATCGAGAATTGATTCAGCAGAAACTGCGCCAGATGTTCCGGGCAGTTGCTGGCGACTTCCAGCCGTACACCAACGCCGAACTGGCGGCTTTGCAATTCGGTCTGCAATGCCTGACGCAGGTTTTTTACTTCTTCTTCATCCACCCACAGATCGCTGTTGCGCGTGACGCGGAACTGCGAATAAGCCGTGATCTCGCGGCCTGTAAATAATTCGGCAATATGCGCGTGAATCACCGACGACAGCAGGCAGAACGACATGCCTTTCTTGTCCGACAGTCCGTCAGGCAGACGGATCACGCGCGGCAGCACGCGTGGTGCTTTGACGATGGCGATCGCCGTGCCCCGGCCGAAGGCATCCTTGCCCGACAACTCGATGATGAAATTCAAACTCTTGTTCAACACCTGCGGGAAGGGGTGAGCCGGATCGAGGCCGATCGGCGTCAGCAGCGGTCGCACATTCTGTTCGAAGTACTGCTTGACCCAGGCGCGCTGCGCGTCATTGCGGTCTTCGTGACGCAGCAAGTGGATGCCCTTGTTGGCCAGTTGCGGGAGGATGTCCTTGTTCAGCAATTCATACTGGCGCGCAACGATCTGGTGGCATTCGATGCTGGTGCGTTCCAGCGCGGCGCTCAGCTCCGGCGGATCGATATGTTCGCCTTCGATACGGTTGGCCAGCAGGCTGGCGATGCGCACTTCAAAGAATTCGTCGAGGTTGCTGCTGCAGATGCACAAATAGCGCAAACGCTCCAGCAGCGGGATCTGTTTGTTTTCCGCCTGAGCCAGAACACGGCGGTTGAACGCCAATTGTGACAGTTCGCGATTGAGATAAATGGCGGTCGGATTGATTTCCGTGTGGGAGCTATCTTCCTGCTTTTCTTTTCTGGTCATGCGTTATTCCTGTATCCCTGGCAATTTTTTCGCAGTGTAGGGCGGCTGTATGACAAGTTAATGACAAGCCCGGAAGAGTCTTGTCACAAATATCTGCGCCTTGATGAGACTGCATTTCCATGCGGAAATTATTCTTTTGACTTCGATTCTACTCTGCGCGCTCACCCTCTGCGACCTGTTGCCAAAAAGAAAACGAATTCTTTTCGAATCCTTTTCCTTCATGACAAGATCGGGTCATAAACTCGTCACATTTGCTGGTTAAAGTTCACCCCGTCCCTGGAACTCATTCCATAAAGACGTCGCTTGAACGGGCACGCAATCGCTGAGACGACGATTTATGAAATGGGTTCTTCGACAAACTATCTCGTCAAACAAAGGAGCAAGACATGGGGTTTAATCACATTCTTAAATCTGTTGCGGTAGCAGTGTGCGGCACGGTCGCGTTTTCTGCAGCAGCACATGCAGCAGAAATCACCGGCGCAGGCGCATCGTTTCCGTACCCGATTTACGCCAAATGGGCAGAATCGTACAAGGCTGCTACTGGTAACAGCCTGAACTACCAATCCATCGGTTCCGGTGGCGGCATCAAGCAAATCAAGGCAAAGACTGTTGACTTCGGCGCATCCGATGCTCCTCTGTCGCAAGCCGAACTCGAAGCTGACGGTCTGACACAATTCCCGGCAGTGGTCGGCGGTGTTGTGCCGGTCATCAACCTGGAAGGTACTACTCCAGGCCAGGTCAAGCTGTCCGGTCAAGTACTGGGCGACATCTACGCGGGCAAGATCACCAAGTGGAATGCTCCTGAAATCGCTGCTCTGAACGCAGGCGTCAAGCTGCCGGCAGAAGACATCACTGTGGTCTACCGTTCCGACGGTTCGGGCACATCGTTCGTGTTCACCAGCTACCTGTCGAAGGCTAACGCTGACTTCAAGTCGAAGATCGGCGCAGGCACTGCAGTCAAGTGGCCAGTCGGCGTGGGCGGCAAGGGTAACGAAGGTGTCGCAGCCAACGTTCAAAAGGTCAAGGGCGCAATCGGCTACGTCGAATACGCTTACGTGAAGAAGAACAAGCTGAACTACACCCAGCTGAAGAACAAGGACGGCACTTTCGTGTCGCCTGACGACGCGACATTCAAGGCAGCTACTGCTGCTGCTGACTGGGCCAAGACTCCAGGTTTCGCAGTTGACTTCACTGATGCAGCCGGCAAGAACAGCTGGCCTATCAGCAGCGCAACCTTCATCCTGCTGCACAAAGCACAAGTTGCTGACGGCGCCAAGGGTAAGGAAGTCCTGAAGTTCTTCGACTGGGCCTACAAGAACGGCGGCGCTGCAGCTGCTGATCTGGACTACGTGCCACTGCCAGCATCGGTCACCAAGCTGGTTGAAGATTCCTGGAAAGCCAATGTCAAGGACAGCTCCGGCAAGGCAATCTGGTAATCAGTATTCAGTACTGCCCCGGGTACGCCCAAGCGGCGTACCAAATGTGCACTAACTGAAACAAGGCAGGGCTGCAGCAGATCATGAGGTCTCTGCAGCCCGCTACTAAATGGTGAAAACAATGAGCTCAAACATCTCTGCCACGACCATGTCGAACACCGATCTAGGTAAGCCTCCCGTAGATACGTCTGCGCAGCAAGCTCATGAAGAGCTGTTGGCAACGATGCGCAAGCAACGCATTCAAGATTTCCTTTTTCATAAAGTCACGCTGATCTTCGCATTGTCGGTATTGCTGATGCTCGGCGGGATTATTGTTTCCCTCTTCATCGGCGCCTGGCCGGCCTTCCATGAATTTGGCCCCGGCTTCATCACGCGCGTGGAGTGGGATCCGGTCAATGACCAATACGGCGCAGCGATTGCCATCGTCGGCACGCTGACCACTTCGCTGATTGCGCTGCTGATCGCTTTTCCGGTCAGCTTCGGTATCGCACTGTTCCTGACTGAAATCTGCCCGAGCCGTCTGCGTCGTCCGCTCGGTACGGCAGTCGAGCTGCTGGCCGGCGTGCCAAGCATCATTTACGGCATGTGGGGTTTGTTTGTATTCGCACCGCTGTTTGCAGAATACGGCCAGCCTTTCCTGAAAGCCACCATTGGTCAACTGCCGGTGATCGGCGCCTTGTTCCAGGGGCCGACCATGGGTATCGGCATCATGACTGCCGGCCTGATCCTGTCGGTCATGATCATCCCGTTCATCGCCTCCGTGATGCGCGACGTGTTTGAAGTCGTGCCGGCTGTGTTGAAAGAATCCGCTTACGGCCTCGGCTGTACCCGTTGGGAAGTGGTGCGCAAGGTGGTGCTGCCTTACACCAAGACCGGTGTGGTTGGCGGCGTCATGCTCGGCCTCGGCCGCGCACTGGGTGAAACAATGGCGGTCACTTTCGTGATCGGTAACTCGCACCGTTTGTCGTGGTCGCTGTTCGCCGCAGGCAACAGTATCGCCTCCACACTCGCCAATGAAATCGCCGAAGCATCGTCGACACTGCACGTGTCGTCGCTCTTCGCCCTCGGTCTGATCCTGTTCGTGATCACCTTCATCGTGTTGTCGGTGGCGAAGATCATGTTGATGGGTATGACACGCAAGGAAGGTGCAAAATAATGAATCAACCTGCAAATCAAACGACCGCTCCGGCGCAAGCAACACAAGCAACACAAGCAGCTCACGCCAAGCCTGAACTGAATTCGCCAATGAACCCGGTGTATCGCCGCCGTCTGCTGCAACATCGCATCGGCATGCTGTTCTCTTTTCTGGCGATGGCAGCCGGCCTGATCGTTCTGGCCTGGATTCTGCTGACGCTGGTGATCAAGGGTTTCAGCGCGATCAACATCGGCATGCTCACGCAAAACACCCCATCGCCGGGTGGCGACGGCGGTGGTCTGCTCAACCCGATCATCGGCAGCCTGATGATGGTCGGCCTCGGTACGCTGATCAGCACGCCGATCGGTATCCTGGCCGGCATCTACCTGGCGGAATACGGCGAAGAGAGCAAGCTGGCGCAGACCACACGTTTTGTCACCGACATCATGCTGTCGGCGCCATCGATCGTCATCGGTCTGTTCGTCTACGCGATCTACGTCGCCAACGTCGGCCACTTCTCAGGCTGGGCAGGTACATTTGCCATCTCGCTGATTGCGATTCCGGTGGTAGTACGTACGACCGACAACATGTTGAAGCTGGTGCCAAGCAGTCTGCGTGAAGCCGCATTCTCGCTCGGCGCACCGCGCTGGAAAGTTGCGATGATGATCCGTCTACGCGCTGTCAAAGCGGGCGTCGTGACCGGCGTGCTGCTGGCGGTGGCGCGTATTTCCGGTGAGACTGCGCCGCTGCTGTTCACTGCGCTCAACAACCAGTTCTTCAGCACCAACATGAATCAACCGATCGCCAACCTGCCGGTGGTGATCAACCAGTTCGCCATGAGTCCTTACGACAACTGGGTCGCACTTGCATGGGGTGGCGCCTTGCTGATCACGTTCAGTGTCCTCGCCCTGAACATCCTGTCCCGAACCATGTTTAGCCAACGCGTTCCCGGCTAAAGAAACAAGCGATCCCAGCGAATCCAGATAAGTGAATCGACAAGAGAACACTATGACTACTCAGACATCCGCAACTGCAGACAAGAAATCGACCATTGAAATTTCTCAGCTGAATTTCTACTACGGTGGTTTTCAGGGCCTGAAGAACATCAACATGAACATCTTCGAAGGCAAGGTTACCGCCTTCATCGGCCCATCGGGCTGCGGCAAATCGACACTGCTGCGCACCTTCAACCGCATGTATGACCTGTACCCAGGTCAACGCGCTGAAGGCAAGATCATGTACGCCGGCAAGAACATCCTTGAACCGGGCCAGGACTTGAACATGCTGCGCGCCAAGGTCGGCATGGTGTTCCAGAAGCCGACACCGTTCCCGATGTCGGTCTACGACAACATCGCTTTCGGTATCCGTCTGTACGAAAACCTGCCTAAAGGCGAAATGGACGAGCGCGTCGAATGGGCTTTGAACAAAGCTGCATTGTGGGGCGAAGTCAAAGACAAGCTGAACAAGAGCGGCCTGTCCCTGTCGGGCGGTCAGCAACAACGTCTGTGCATCGCCCGCGGCGTCGCGGTCAAGCCTGAAGTGCTGCTGCTGGACGAGCCGACATCGGCGCTGGATCCGATCTCGACCGCCAAGGTGGAAGAACTGATCGGCGAACTGAAGAACGACTACACCATCGCCATCGTCACGCACAACATGCAACAAGCGGCGCGTTGCTCGGATTACACCGCCTACATGTACCTGGGCGAATTGATGGAGTTTGGCGAGACCGACCAGATTTTCATGAATCCGGCACGCAAAGAGACCCAAGACTACATCACCGGTCGTTTTGGTTAATTGAATCATTGTCTCGGCTACTGCGCGACGCGATTTTGCGGCTGCGCTTCTCGACACAAACTCACGCCGCTCGCTACGCCGATACAACGATTCAAGGGCAGTCGAATAAGTTCTTCTGCCTCACCTCTTGAGGCCGGTTGGTTGTTAATAAATATTTATACATTTTCTAAGGACGTGACATGACAGGCGATCACTCTTCCAAGCAATACGATGCTGATCTGGAAACTATCCGTTCCAACGTGCTGGCCATGGGCGGCATGGTGGAGCGTCAGTTCCAGGATGCCATTGCCGCTTTCCGCACCGGTAATCTGGAGCTGGCAGCGCGCGTGATGAAGGACGACGAGGCTGTCAATCGCCTGGAAGTCGAACTCGACGACGCTTGCAGCCACCTGATCGTACGTCGCCAACCGACCGCCAACGATCTGCGTACCGTGATGGCGACCATCAAGATCATTACCGATCTGGAACGCGTCGGCGACGAAGCGACCAAGATCGCACGCAACGCGATTCACCTGCACAAGCGCGGCATCGGCCCGATCAATCATTACGAAACCGTGCGCGTCATCGCCGAAGAAGCTTCTGAAATGCTGCGCAGCGCGCTGGATTCTTTCGCACGTCTCGACACCGAACAAGCGACTGCATTGATCGCACAGGACGCCAGCATCGATCACGGCTTCCGTTCGATCACACGCAGCCTGGCGACGTTCATGATGGAAGATCCGCGCACGATCTCGGCGTCGATCGACACGCTGTGGGTGGCCAAGGCGATTGAGCGTATCGGCGACCACGCCAAGAACATCGGCGAATACGTGATCTACGTCGTCGGCGGCAAGGATATCCGTCACACCGATTTCGGTGCGGCGAAGATCCTCGAAACTGAAGAAGACTGAGTATCTGGCGTTATCCTTGATCAATACTGACAGCGCAACTCCATGACTACCATCCTGATCGTTGAAGACGAACCGTCGATTGCCGAGCTGATTGCCTTCACGCTCAAAGAAGCAGGCTGGTCCAGCTTCGTGGTATCGAACACGGCAGCAGCGTGGGAGTTCGTCCAGCGCCGCGCACCGCAACTGGTGCTGCTGGACTGGATGCTGCCGGATCGCAGCGGCCTGCACCTGCTGTCGCGCATTCGTGGCGACCGTCAGTTGCAGCAGCTGTCGGTGATCATGCTGACCGCCAAGAGCATGGAAGAAGACAAGATCGCCGGCCTCGACAATGGTGCTGACGACTACATCACCAAGCCATTTTCACCACGCGAACTGACGGCGCGCATCAAGGCGCTGCTGCGCCGCAAGAGCCCCGAGTTTGCCCAGGAAGAAATGATTGTCGGTCCAGTCACGCTGGATCCGGCCAGTTGCTCGGTGGCCCTGAACGGCGACAAGATCGACATCGGCCACGCCGAATACAAGTTGTTGAAGTTCTTCATGGCGCATCCCGACCGGGTATTCTCGCGCAGCCAGCTGCTCGACCGCGTCTGGGGCGACCACGTCGTTATTGAAGAGCGAACCGTCGACGTGCATGTGCTACGCCTGCGGAAGGCTTTGCGCGAAGCCGAGCAGTTGATCAAGACCGTGCGCAGCGTCGGCTATATGTTGTCTGCAAAATAACAAAAAAGACACACGCTGGCACTTGCCGGCAGGCGCGACCCCTCTGGAGACATTGGGAACCCCGAAAGACCTCTATACTGGATACTCATTCGTCATCGCGATAATCGAGTTAATCCAGTTCTGAATAATGAGTTTTACATGAGTCCACAGCTGCTGTTTTGGGTTCCGGCTGCCTTGCGCTTTTTGATTTGCCTGGCCGGCGTCGGTATTGTCTGGTTTTTCTTCGGCGCCACCGCCGGGTTGATCCTCGCCCTCATCGGTATGGGTGCGCTGGCGTTTACGCAACTGCACTATCTGTTCCGTCTCGGCAGTTGGCTCGACAATCCGCATCAATCCAAACTGCCGGACGGCTGGGGCGCCTGGACGGATATCTTCGCCCGCCTGTACCGCATGCGCCGCGACGACGAAAAAAATCAGATTGAACTGGCCGAATGGCTGGCGCGCTTCCGTCAGGCGATGAGCCTGTTGCCGGATGGCGTGGTCATCATGGACGATGTGCTGTTTCTTGAATGGTGCAACCCGGCGGCGCAAAGACATCTGGGTTTGCAGCTCGAACGCGACAAAGGCATGCGTGTGACCAACCTGATTCGCAATCCTGCCTTCATCGATTACATTATCCTCGGCCGCTATGAGCAGCCGCTGATTCTGAGCGTGCAGGAGCGCAAGCTGATCGTGCAGATCATTCCTTTCGAAAACCGCCGCCAGATTCTCGTCACGCACGACGCGACCGAGTCGGAGCGCATCGACATGATGCGCCGCGACTTCATCGCCAATGCCTCGCATGAGCTGCGCACACCGCTGACGGTCATCAACGGTTTCCTCGAGATTGCTCTGGCTCAACCCAACCTCGATACGGCAGTCCGTACGTCGCACCTCAAGCTCATGACCGAGCAAGGCCAGCGCATGCAAAACCTGATCGGCGACATGCTGACGCTGACGCGGCTGGAGTCGGTCGACTATCCTTTGCGTTCCGAGCGCGTGCATGTGCGTCCGCTACTGGAAGGTATCCTCGAAGAAGCCAAGGCGCTTTCAGCGGGCAAGCACACGATCACGCTGGAAGCGGACGGCCCCGATCTGCAAGGCAATGTCGATGAACTGCGCAGCGCCTTCAGCAACTTGGTCTCCAACGCCGTGCGCTATACGCCGCAAGACGGCGCCATCAAACTGTACTGGGAACGCAAGCAGGGCGGCGGCGCGCAATTTGTCGTCAAGGACAACGGCATCGGCATCAGCCAGGAACACATATCACGTCTGACGGAACGTTTCTACCGCGTCGACAAGAGCCGCTCGCGCGAAACCCAAGGCACCGGCCTCGGCCTCGCCATCGTCCGCCACGTCCTCCTGCGCCATCGCGCCACGCTGGGAGTCGAATCGATACCAGACAAAGGAAGTACCTTCACGGTCTGCTTCCCGGCGAATTTGCTGATTGAAGAGTTTGTGCCCGTGGAGAGCGCCTGACTTGTAATCAGGGGGTGGCGGGTTCAAGTCCTGCAGCCAGCACCCGTATTTAAAAAAATAGCCCAAATTAATTGGGCTATTTTTGCCGATTGCGGACGTCGTTAGTCAACTATTCATAACGGTTCAATATCCGCAGGGAATTGGCTGGCTTTCTCCCACTCCACATCACTCAGGTCTTCGCGAATGTCACGGCGATGCCATGCTCTATTGAGATGCGCAAATACATGTCCAAGATCAATCCGCAGATTAGCGTTGTCATACTCTGAATCCTGGTGCATATTCTCGATCAAAGTAGAGAGATGTTCTTTTGCATCTTCCAATTCAGATATCAGCAAAGCCCATCCGACAGGTGCGTTTTCTTTTGTAATCATGACTTCGTCTTCTTTTTTTTCAATGTCTGTTTCTGGCCGATAGCTTCACTGTGATGGGCGAACTCGGTCGACGGCATTCAGGATAGCAGCTTGCTCTGCTGCAAAAATCACAGATTGTCACTCCCGACTGAAGCCGCCCATAACGGTCATCTGTTAAAGTGATGGGGGAGGTCCAGACCGGATTCTTACCTCTCGCATAAATCTGCGGCCTCGATTGTTAACAGGATGCACCTATGAACGACCAAACCTCTACCGTATTGCGCACCGAGCACACTGGGCTGACTGTCGCGTCGATCGATGGCGTACTTGATTTCTGGACTGAGGTCCTCGGCTTTCAACTCGTGTACCGCAAAGAGCTTGGCGGTGGGCACGCGATGGAACAAGTGGTCGGGGTGTCGGGGGCTTATTTAAGAAACGCTCTCCTAGAGGGGCCCGATGGATATAGAGTTGAGCTGGTTGAGTACGATTCGCCGGAAGACCGCGTGGTTTTGAAACAACGTCCATGCGACGTCGGTTCGGCTCATTTGACGTTTGCCGTGACCGATCTGCGCGCAATGCTAAATCGCATGGCCCCTTATGGATGGACGGCAACCGGCGAACCGCAAACTGCGCCTAGCGGAACAATCATGGTCTACACCCGAGGACCTGACGGCCACACTATAGAACTTATGCAACATCCGGAGTAACTGCTTGTCAGTGAATATTTTATCTTGGTTGCTATCTGGTAGACGTAAGACGGAGAACAACTTCGGCATCAGCTGGGCGGTGCATCATTGGTGTGAGGTTTTAATGGGTGATTACTTGAGCGACCGGTTTTGGCGATTGCGGCCATTCTCATAAGCTATCTTCGCAACATTTTGCGTTTCTGAACAAGCTCCACGCGGCGTCGCGCAATCTGGGTGTTGATTTGCCCGCAGAATTGACTGCCTCAGCACTGAGCCATATAGAAAGGCTTTGATGAAGGGCTTCTAGAATAAGTCAAAGTCGGCCGCGTTTGATCTTTCGGCGGACCTAATACGCGCCCGAAGGTAGTGGAGCTGTGAGACCCTGACCAACAGGTCAGGAGGAGCGCTCTGAGGCTCGCTGGAACGTCCGGTGCCATGGATGATCAGACACCAGAGTGAGTCATCAGTAGGATGACTTTCCATTCTTCAGGAGTAGTTCTCTTGCCATCTCCATGGCCTGCTCACGTGCGGCAGCAAGAAGTAGAGGGTAGCCCCAGAATTTGGCAAAAACGACCGCAAAGGCCTTGAATCCAAGACGTTTTGCCGAGTTGGGTTCGACAAGGATCATTGCCACAACCAACTTTCGCAATTCAGCCTTGTGTTTTTTCATCCAGAGCGCGGTGCGCTTCTTTTCTTCCGGAGAGTGCTCATGGTCTTCGGCAGGTGCTGTATCGGTCAAGAGTACGAAGGGCTCTCCGCGCTGCAAATTGGCCTCCAATTCGGCGAAGTCCTTCTCATGATCATGGCCGGGTTCTTGCGTAAGACTCATCCAGACAAAAGGGAAGTTAGAACTATTCATCGACATGGTCGTTTCCTTTACTTTTGATGTGACGCCAGGTGACCGCAATAGCGAACACACCAGGCAACGAAATGAAAAACACTGCCGAGAAGGTAACGTGCCAGCCGTCGCGTAACCCGTCGGAGATTCCGCCTAAGGTATTGAGGACGACAAGCAGGCTGCCGAGGACTAGGACAACCCGTTGAGCCGTACGGGTACCGATCAGCGCGAGGAGCACCGTGACGATCCAAGAGCCGTAGAATGCGGAAAACATCCACAGTACGTCGGGCTCAAACGTAATTGCCGGTGTCGCTCCCTGCGCTCTCACAAAGTCGTTGACGTAGAAGAACAATTGGAAAGTCACAAAGAGCACGGCTCCAACGGCCGTCGTCAGCCAGTACAAGGTGACCTTGTTTCCGTTGTTCGTGGCCAGGTCGTGCGCGGGGCTTAGGGGAGTATTAGGGGGCATAGGCGCTTTCTCGATAATAAATGGTTGTATGTCTGGGGATTTCCAAAGGGTGAAGCTTTTTGCCTGCGGGCCAATCAATACCGATAGTTCAGCGTCACCATCAGGCTGCGTGGTGCGCCATAGGTCACGGTATCGAAGTCGCCCTTCTGTAGCGCGTACTTTTTGTCGAACAGGTTGTTGAGGTTGACGTCCACACTGGTCTTGTTCGTGATGGCGTAACGTCCCATCAGGGATACCAGCGCATAGGAAGCTTGTTCCCCGCCTAACGTGCTGGTGCCAGTGCTGGGTGCCTCGTAGATGCGGCTTTGCCATTTGACGCCGCCGCCGAGTGTCAACTTGCTCCACTCTCCGGGCAACTGGTAGGTGCTGAAAAACTGGGCTGTGGTGCGCGGTATTTGCGAATTCAAACGGACGCCATTGCCGTCTTGCGCCGTAAAGTGGGCGATGCCCGCGTAGATATTCCAGCCGCGCGTCAGCTCACCCTGCAAGTCCAGCTCGATGCCACGCGACTTCGTGCCATTCACGCTCTGATAGGCTTGGGCACCGCCCGGCGTGAAGGTGCCGGCTACTATCTGTGCCGCGTTGTCCAGCTCGGTCTCAAACACCGCCAGCGAGGCATTCAGACGCCCCTCCATGTAAGCACCCTTGAGGCCGACTTCCTTGGTTTTTCCCTTGGACGGCGTGAGCACATTGCCCTTGCTGTCCCGATAGTCGGTTTGCGGATTGAAGATACCCGTGTAGCTGAGGTAGGCCGAATAGATCTTGTTGATGTCGTAGATCACGCCGGCATAGGGCGTGAATTCATTGCTCTTTTTGTAGTGCAGCGATGTGCCACCGGCGTTGTCGTCGACTTCGTAGTTGCTGAAGCGACCGCCAACAATAAGCTTCAGAGGTTCGGCCAGGGAAAACCGGGCTGTGCTGTAGACACCGCTTTGCTTGATCCGCGTGTCGCTCAATGTCGCACTCCTGGCATCGAAGTCAGGGCGAGGATAGGGCTGGCTCAGGTCATAGACATTGACCGGCGTAAAGGAGGAATAGAACGGCGCAATATCCCTCTGGCTGGCTGTGCGGCGTGAAGTCGTCGCCCCCACCACCAACTCATGCTGGCGACCCAGCAGTTCGAAGGGCCCGCTCGCCATCACGTCGAAGGTATTTTGACGACTGCGACCTG
This sequence comes from Herbaspirillum rhizosphaerae, assembly GCF_046025915.1. GTDB lineage: Bacteria > Pseudomonadota > Gammaproteobacteria > Burkholderiales > Burkholderiaceae_D > Herbaspirillum > Herbaspirillum rhizosphaerae_A. The sequence continues at coordinate 212,502 of NZ_JAQQFR010000005.1, forward strand.
CGGAGGCCAGTGCGACTGGATAAGCCCCATTGGGGAAAGTACCCAGTCCGGTGGCGCGATCTGGGCGTCCGACTAGGCCGAGCAGTTCAGCATCATAGTCAGTGCGGTACTGGTTAGCGATGGCCCGGAGTTTCCAGCCGTTGTCGAAACGGTGCTCGATCCCGGCAAACGCCGTCTTAAGGGTGTTGTCCCAATGGCTCCAATCCTGTGCGTAGCTGCTGGAACGTGAATACTGCGCCTGCGTGCGGTCGCTGAACCATAGTGGCAAACCTCCCCAGGTGGCGCCCTTGGGCGTGATGTCCTGGTAGTCATAGCCCAGGCTTACCGTGGTGCTGGGCGTCAGGTCTGCCTCGATGATGCCGTAGACCCCCTTTCTCTCAGGCCTGTATCCGTCGATATAGGAGTGCCCCTCCTGGTAGGTTCCGACCAGGCGCGCTCGGATCCTGCCGTCCTCGGTCAACGGTGTCGATATGTCGGCCATACCTCGGTGGGTATCCCAGCTACCAGTACCGAGGGAGGCCGACGCCGAAAAATCGCGGGTCGGGAGTTTGCGCACCAGGTTGACGGCGGCCGAGGGGTTGCCGGTGCCGGTCAACAAGCCGGAGCCACCGCGTACTACCTCGACGCGGTCATAGAATGCGGTATCGATCGAGCCGATTCCGCTTCCATTGACGGTATTGCCGACGACGGTGGGTATCCCGTCGTATTGAACGTTGTTGATCAGGAAACCACGCGAATAGAAACTCGTCCGTTCGCTGTCGGACTGGTACGTCGCCACACCGGTGGTGTTCTCCAGCACGCCCTGCACCGAATTCAATTGCTGGTCATCCATACGCTGGCGCGTGATCACCGTCACCGACTGCGGAGTTTCCTGCAGCGACAGCGGCAGGCGCGTTGCCGCGGCCGTCTGATCCATGGTGTAGGAGCCCGTGCCTTCGGTGATCGCCTCATTCTTGCGGTCCGTGACGGTGACTGCCGGCAAGGCTATCTCCTCTTGCGACGTGCTTCCAGCCTTGTTCTGAATTTGAGTTGAATCAGCGGCGAATGTGCCCTGCGCGCTCATGAGAACTGCCGCAGCAACTGCCGAGCCCAGCACGGTGCGCGGCGTACTCCTGACCACGCATATGTCCGGCCTGTCTAGAAGAGGATAGGCGACGGACTTTGAGCGCATATCGATTGGCCAACGGGAACTCGACGCAGTTTTGAGAGTGGGCATAAATAATAATCATTTTTATTTGGATGCCGCATTTAACAATAGATATAAGAAGCCGCAATAGCGAAACCAAGCCAGATTGTTATTCGATTCGGCCAATCGCGATCATTCCCATGTGCCAGCCGTATTGAAAAATATTCTGACCTAATTTTGCAAGGTGTAAGTTTGTTGGCGTGGGTACGCTATGCCGAATTGTGGTGTGCCATACCTCAACCCAGCGCTACCGCGCCGAATCGATCAGTTACCTTGATGTGATCGTGGCGCTGGCCAGTGTGATCGACGCTGGTTCGCAAGTGGCCGCTCCCGACAAGCGGCTAGGTTCCGCACGGGTCAGCGTGTTCAAGGCGCTTGGTGGCGGATGGGAACAGGCCGCGGCGCATTGGCTTCTACGGACTTCAGTGAGTGGTCACCCCACTACCCCGCTGTGACCCAGACCAACCATGAGCAATGTCGATTCGCGTTGCGACGAACAAGCGAGTTCGGGCATAGCTAAAGAGGAATGATATGGAGCCATATGATGACTCGCGTCGGATCGTCGACCTGGTTGCGTCATTCGGCAGCAAGAAGCCGCCATCAGGCCAACACAAGAGAAAGAACACTGCGGCAGCCCGTGCCAAGACCGGATCGTCGACATCGTCTCAGGGACAACACCTAGAGGCGAACGGGCTGCGACCGACGATTGCTAGTGCCATTGTGTTGGGCGCCTAGAGAACGCAGACCCGAGCTGTCTGGATGCCAGCCAGATATATCGCATCCTCAGCATGCAATTCAACACAACAGCCTCGCACAGGACCTGTACCGAGCGCTGAACGATTTATGGACCGCTGGGTTGCTGGTTCGTCCGGCAGGCACACGCGGACGCGCCTTCTGTGTCAACCGGAGCGCCAGATGACCAGTACGACACACTGCGTTGTCATTGCGGCGCGACTTGTTTTCATTGAAGCCCTTGCGTTGCGTAAACACCTGCAATCGCTGGCATTCCAGGAGGGCTTCGCTCTCGAGGAAGAGGCGTTTTTCATCATCACCATACCGTGTTCGAAATGTCGGCAACTCCGCAAGAGAGGATAGCGGGCGGTGGAGGGCAGTCAGCGGTCCCGAGCCAGGACAGCCTTACCTAATCAGGATGAGATTTCATCGGGGAGCATGATTCCTGGCACGGGAGCAAGCTGCGCGCCGCCCGTGCGATCCGAGAGGTATCGTGCCGGAGACTTGCCCGCCGCCTTGCGGAACATGGTGATGAACCCACTGGCGTTTTCGTACCCCAGCTCCAATGCTACCGTTTGCACGCTTTCACCCTTGGTCAACCGTTGAAGCGCAAGGATCACATGCAGCTGCCGACGCCAGCGCCCGAAGCTCATTCCAATTTCGTGCAACAGAAGACGGCTCATGCTTCGCTCGCTCATGCCAATGCGAGTTGCCCAATCGGCCTTCGAAGTTTTGTCCGTGGGATCGGCCAGCATCATTTCCGCGAGGCGACGCAATCGGAGGTCGCGCGGCATGGGCAGATGTAGATCTTCCACCGGTGCGGCCACCAGCTCATCGAGCAATGCGGCAATCAACCGGTCTTCCCGTCCCCCCAGCGCGTATAGCTCAGGAAAACCGGCCACCTTCAATAGCAACTCACGTAGCAATGGCGATACCGAAATCGTGCAACAGGTTTTCGGAAGACCCTGGGCGGCGTCTGGCTCGACGAACAGGCAATAGCATTCCGTTTCACCAGCGCCCCGCGCCGCGTGCGGCAAGTCACCCGGTATCCATATGGCGCACTGCGGCGGCACAATCCAGACACCGTCTTCGATTTCGCAGTTAAGGATGCCGCGTACGGAGTAAATCAGCTGCGCCTTGCGATGCTGATGCCTCGCATTTTCCCAGCCCTTTGTTACCGATGTCGCACTCAAGGCCACTACGGGTCGCGAGACGCTGTCGACGTCCCTGGGCACAACAGTTAGATCGGTGATTGCAATGCTCGACATATTGTCTTATAGAGCCTCGGATGAAAGATGGAGTAGATTGGCCTAATTGGAAAATATTATGACCAACTTGCTCAATGACGTCCATCCTCACCAGCCATTCCGCTCTCCGCTGAAGGTGACAGTAAAAATTCTGCCTGCAAAATTTTCAAGCCTGACAGGAAGGTGTCCGCTTCTGGCCGATTGCGGACCTATCGTTTGTTGATAAGGCAATCATCTCCGAATCGCCCTTTTGGAGAAGGCACGGAAAATCAGATAGGCCAGAAAAACGAATAAAATTAAAAATACGCAGAACGGCCAGATGTCAAAAGTGCCGAGGACCAGGACGCCAGGCTCTCCAACTATCCGGTAATGCGCTCCATCTTGGGGTATAGGTATGGAGAAAATTCCGAGATATGAGTCTAATGTGAAATAGCAAGCATAACTTGCCACACCGGTGGAAAAAGAATAGGCCCAAGGACGAGAGAGATTGCGCCAAAAAAAAGCTGCCGCTACAGCCGTACAGCACAGAGGAAACACCATTATCAAAATGATTTCCAAGTCCATTTGGTCTAGCAGCACCAATATTGCAAGGCCAATGGTGAATATCGCTAGAGCAGGTCTGGACGCTAAGGATGGATTTTTCATGGAAGCATTTCAATGATGTACTGGTTGCCTACTAGGTCCGCTCTTGGCCGGTTGCTGCCTTCTGTTTTGTCCATCGCAGCCAATTAGATATTTCATTTCGATATTCAGGAAAATGAAATGATGTGAACTGTGTCGTGGGATTTAGCGAAGCCGCGCAATTGTTCTGATGCTGAAGGATGAATTTTGGAGTATTCCTCCTTCAGATATTCCTCCACTTCTTCAATGCTCCAAGGTCCGAGGGAGGCTTTGTAATCAGGATACTCATGCTGAATTTCGAGCCATGATTCGTACCGTTTTTTTGATAAAAGCATCGCAGATTCTGTATAGATTATATGAAGATTCATATGCGTCTTCTGTTAAGTATCTATGTCCGTTTTTGGCCGATTGCGAACCTCGGCGCTTCGTTAGTGGCGCAACCCGATCAAGAACAGCTCCGTATTCGCTAGGACACCGCTCCGACAATCTGGCTAGCCCATCCGACCTGACCGGCGACTTCCTCCCCTTAACCTACATTACTGAACAGCTTGGCTGTCCAATCGGCGAACGCTTGCATCGCCGGAGAGAGAAAGCGGTGATGAGGGTAAACAAGTGATACCGGCACAGGTGCCGGTCGCATGTCGGCAAGTACCTCGACTAATTCTCCGTTCCGCAAATGGTCCGCCACCAAAATCTCAGCCACCTGTAACAGGCCAAGTCCGTCGAGGCCCAGCTTGATGTACAACCCAGTCTCGTTAACTGCAATCGTGCCGGGAACCGGAACATTGACGCTGTCTCCCGCCTCCATGAAATGCAACTCGCCTCCCCGCCGCGTCGTGCTGGAAAAGTAGTGAACCGCCCGGTGACGTTGCAGATCCTTCAGATCCTCGGGAATACCCTTTTCGTCTAAGTAGGACGGTGATGCGCAGGTGATCCAGCGCAACTCGCCCAGGCGGCGTGCGACCAACGTCGAGTCATGGAGGTTGCCGGTACGAATAACGCAATCGACGCCGTCCTGGACCAAGTCCACCTGACGATCATTTACGCCGATCATTAGGTAGATATCGGGGTAACGTTGTTGGAATTTCTCCAACTGAGAAAGTATGACGACATGTGCAATGCCGCCAGGCATATCCACTCTCAGTCGCCCTTGCGGCCGCTCAGCAGACCCTTGCAGACTGGATTCCGTATCGTCAATCAGGTCAAGTATCTCGCGGCAGCGGTAAAAGTATCGCTCACCCTCTGGCGTCAAGCTGAGGTTTCTGGTGGAACGGTTGAGTAGGCGTGTTTGCAAATGTTTTTCTAGCCTCTTGATGATGCCGGTGACTGATGACGCCGGTAAGCCCAGGGTCTCTGCTGCGCGGACAAAACTCCTGCTCTCCACCACGCGAAGAAATACCTGCATTGCTTGTACGCGATCCATGCATTGCCCTGGTAGCGATAGATAAAACGGCACTATAACCCAAGATTGTTCGCGTTTTCTGCATGATGAAAACCTCCAGGGCTACTTTTCCCGCGTCATCAAAATAGCTACAGTTCAGGCACTCAAACTTACAGGAATAATCAACCATGTCTAATCAAAACCGCCAACTGCTTGTACCGCTAACGATGAACCAAGCAGATCCTAACGCCATGTCTCAAAACATTCTCGTGCTCGGTGCCGGTGAACTCGGCCTACCGGTGCTACGCAGTCTTGCGCACCGCGCGAAGGGCATCGACGGTGTGAAGATCAGTGTCCTGCTGCGCGCAAGTGCCGTTGAGTCCAGTGCACCAGGCAAGCAACGTGATATCGCGGAGATTCGATATCTTGGGATCGAGATTGTCGTAGGAGATCTTGTGAAGAGCTCCATTGATGAGCTCGCCGTAGTATTCGCACAATATGACACAGTACTCGGTTGCGCGGGTTATGCGGCGGGAATCGACACGCCAATGAAGTTAGCGCGCGCTGCCTTGCAGGCACGAATCCCAAGATATTTTCCATGGCAGTTCGGCGTGGATTTTGACGTGATCGGACGCGGCAGTCCGCAGGACATTTTCGACGCACAGTTAGACGTGCGAGAGCTTTTGCGTAGTCAGCATCAGACTGAGTGGGTGATTATTTCGACCGGCATGTTTATGAGCTACTTGTTTGAGCCCGAATTCGGCGTTGTTGATCTACAAAACCATGCAGTCCATGCACTGGGCAGCCTCGACACCGCTGTGACACTGACGACTCCCGATGATATCGGAGCGCTAACTGCCGAAGTCATGTTCGCAAAACCTCGAATCCAGAACGAGATTGTCTATCTAGCCGGCGATACCGTGACTTACGGAGAGGTCGCCGACAAGTTGGAAGTGTCCCTCGGTCGCCCCTTTACCCGTTCGGAATGGAGCGAGGAGTATTTGCTGGGCGAACTGGCCCGCGACCCGCACAATATGATGCGCAAGTACCGTGCGGCCTTTGCTCAAGGACGGGGTGTCGCTTGGGATAAGAGTGGCACGTTCAATAGTCAACGCGCCCTCACGGTTACCGACGTGGCGTCGTGGATCAATGTAAACCTGATTTCCGGCCGCAGCAAGTAATCGTCATCCAGAGGGCTAGACTCCTGGCCCTTCCTTTTCTTAGAGTTTTCCCAATGTCAGCAACTGGCCGATTGCAGAAGTCGGCAGCGCCCAAGCCGCAACTCTATCAAGAAATTCTGCTTTCTCACTCGGTCTCACTATTGCCCCAATTTTTGCTCCTCCATTTCCTACCGAATGCAGCGCAATGCAGCGTCCCGGGCTATATATTTTTACGGATTGGGGAGAAAAAAATGATTTGAGTATTGTTCTTATTGAAATCTAGCATAGGGGAGTCGAGAGGGGATCCTCGATGCACTGCCGTATCCATTGCCGGCTGTACGCAAGGGTCTGTTCGGCCATCCGCGTGGGGAAATGAATGAATCCATGGGGAGCATCCGGTACCAGATGCGTTTCTACGTTGGCGTGCTTGGCCCAATGCTTGGTAATTTCCAGCGTGTCGTCACGCAAGGGATCAAGCGAGCCGACAAACATGAGCGCAGGCGGGAGATCCTCGAAGTCGCCATACAGTGGCGACAGCGGCGCTTGTTGCCGCTCAGCGTCACTCAGATCCGGCGTGAGCATGCGGAATGCCGGCGCCATCCCCGGGCCGTCCAGTACCAATGTGTCTGGGCCAGCCTGGCGCACGCTGGGTGTGCCGAGAAGATCATAAACACCGTAGTACAGAACAGCGCCCCTCACGCGGCGAAGCAACTCAGGCCAGGCTTTTAATTGGAGCAGGGTAGCGGCTGCCAAATGCCCGCCAGCCGATTCGCCGACAAAGATGACCGGCAGACCCTTATACTCAGGAAGGCCGTCGCCGAGCAGCCAGCGTGCGGTGGTGAGGACATCCGTCATGATTCCTTGAATGGGCGTGTGTCCAAACAAGCGATAGTCGATGGATACCACCGCCACGCTGCAATGGACAGCCATGGCAGCGTTGGCTGCGTCATCCATCTGGGCGTTGCCGATTACCCATCCGCCGCCATGGACATCGAAGACGACGCCTTGAACCGGCCCTGACGGCCTGATGATCCGGACAGCTACCTGCATGCCGTCTGTTGCAATCCTTCTTTGTTCAACGCTAAGTCCTTGTCGTTCCAGTTTTTTCGTGCCGCCTATCTGGGAAAGACGCAACAGTGACTGAATCACCAAGGGCGTAAACCGATTGCGAATTTTGAACCGGGGCGCCCAGGCGAGCTTCCGATTAAAACGTCTTGCTTCTGCCAGTGTCGTTTCGTCAAATAAAATAGGTGTCATAGTAATAGAGGGAGTAGTTTTCACGGGTCTTGGTGCCGGCATTGGCAACAATCAATGTCTTAGCATGCCCCCTGTTCGAGCATGCTGTTATAGGACAAAGGACTATTCGATTGACTTGGATGCGGGTAAGTTTTCATTTGATCGTTAAAAATGGAAAGCCACAAAAATTGTTCGCGATTTGTCAAAACTTTGTCAGCAAGCAATGCAAAGATGAGGCTACGTGAAGTCGCTCCCTATAGTCGCTGCCAGCAGACTTTCTGGCAAAATGATCGGATCATCGATGCATCTATGCCGCTCGCACGATGTTTATCGTCGTAGATATCATCGCAGCTTGAAACACACGCCAGCTTTTTTTAGCCATTTCAATTTCACAAATTGCCCGAGCACTCCATGTCAAGCAGACCATCTCCCGAACAACGACGCGAATTAGGTAGTTTTCTCAGTAGTCGACGTGCGCGTCTTCAGCCGGATGAATACGGTCTGCCCAAGGGCCCGCGTCGCACGCCGGGTTTGCGCCGGGAAGAGGTTGCCGTGCTCGCCGGCGTCAGCGTCAGCTGGTACACCTGGCTGGAACAGGGACGAGAGATTCAGCCATCGTCCGACGCATTGCGGAGAATTTCGAAGGTTCTCAAGCTCGACCAGATTGAGTCAGCCCACTTGTTCGCGCTATCGTCCCGTGAAGCGCCCGCTGTAGCAACGGGTGGCCGTCTGAGCGACGGACTGGAGTTGCTGGTGCGCGCCATTCACGTGCCTGCCTATGTCCGCAACACCCGTCTGGACATCCTCGCCTGGAACGATCCGATCGCCGACCTGTTCGTGGACTACGGTTTGCTGCAGCCCCATGAGCGCAATACCTTGCGCCTGCTCTTTCTGTACCCGCCTTATCGCACTCAAATCCTTGATTGGGAGCAAATGACGCGCGGCATGATCTCGGCATTTCGCGCGGCACGTGCTCAGGCGCAGGACAAGGCGCCGTTCGACAGCCTGATCACCGAGCTGACCGAGTTAAGCCCAGAGTTTCGCGCGTGGTGGCCGGACACCAACGTCAAAGGCTTTGATGAGGGCGCCAAGCGGATGCGTCTTCCTTCCGGGGAAATCACGGCCTTTACCTACGTGGCCCTGACACCGGTCGGGCGGCCGGACTTGTCGCTGGTCACCTATATTCCCACGCCGCCGGCGTCTGCCAGTGAGTGCGACTCATAGGATAACAAGACGCCTTCTTGAGATTGTTGCGATTGCCTAAAGTGACGTCAGAGCAGTTCTTGAACACTGCTCCTTCATCTCACGGAGGCCAACCATGTCGCAATTCAATATCAATCCTGCTGCCAACGCAGTTTCCCGCAATCCTGCCACCGGCGAACTGATCGCCACCTACGCTTTCCAGACTCCTGCCGAGGTAGAGCGCATGCTCGAAGACAACGCTGCAGCCTTCAGCATGTGGCGCGCCACACCGATAGCCGAGCGCGTCGCGACTTACCGTCGTCTGGCCGACGCCTTGCGCAAAAACGCCGAAGACCTGGCTGCCGTCATCACGGCAGAGATGGGCAAGACCATCGCCGCTGCGCGCGCAGAAGTCGAGAAATGCGCTTCCACCATCGATTGGATCGCTGAAAACGGCCCGGCCATCCTCGCCGACGAGCCGGTCGCGGTCGATGGCAACGACCAGGTGCACGTGTCGTATCTTCCGATCGGCAGCATCCTGGCCGTCATGCCATGGAATTTCCCCTTGTGGCAGGTGGTACGTGCTTCCGGGCCGGTCATGTTGTCCGGTAACGGCTTCATCCTCAAGCATGCTCCCAATGTGATGGGATCTGCCTATGCCTTGCAACGTATGTATGAAGTCGCTGGCTTTCCCCAAGGCTTGTTTGCCAACCTGAATGCCGACAACGAAACCGTGGCGCACGTGATCGAAGATCCGCGCGTCGCAGCAGTCACGCTCACTGGCAGCATGCGTGCCGGCGCCGCAGTTGCCGCGCTGGCAGGCAAGGCGCTCAAGAAGAGCTTGCTGGAACTTGGCGGCGCCGACGCCTTCATCGTGCTGGCCGACGCCAACATTGATCTGGCCGTGAAAGCGGCAATTGAGGCGCGCTTCCAGAACGCCGGTCAGGTCTGTCTCGCCGCTAAACGCTTCATCCTCGAAAAACCTATTGCCGCCGAATTTACCCGCAAGTTCGTCGCCGCAGCCAGTCAGTTGAAGGCCAGCGATCCGCTGGATCCATCGAGTGCGATGGGGCCGATGGCACGCAATGACTTGCGCGACGAACTGCACAACCAGGTCGAACGTACGCTTGCAGCCGGGGCTACCTTGCTGTTGGGCGGACACAAGATCGATGGCCCCGGCAACTTTTATGCCCCGACGGTATTGGCCGACGTCAAGCCAGGCATGGCCGCTTTCGATGAAGAAACCTTCGGCCCGGTTGCCGCGATCACCGTTGCGGAAGACGCTGAACACGCCATCGAACTGGCCAACACCAGCGACTACGGCCTCGGCGGAAGCTTGTGGACCGGCGACGTTGCCCGCGCCCAGCGCCTTGCCCGCCGTCTCGAAACCGGCGGCGTATTCATCAACGGCTTTTCGGCATCCAATCCGCGCATTCCAGTCGGTGGCGTCAAGAAGAGTGGCTACGGCCGCGAGTTGTCGCATTTCGGCTTGCGCGAGTTCACCAACGCGCAAGCGGTCTGGGCCAAGACCGTCGGCTGATGCAGGCTGCTGCTGCAGCTTTGATAGTCGCTCACATCGCTAATGACCAATACACGCTGCTTCTCGTCGAGAAGAATGGCCGCTTGAGAGGCACGAAGAAACTTTTACTTTCCACTTTTTGTAATGAAGTAATCCCACCTTATTTTTAACTTTTTGGAGTATCAACATGAACAAGATTACCCGTATCGCTTCCGCTCTCGCCCTTGCTTTGGTCGCTACCCTCAATCATCCCGCGATGGCCGCGCCGGTAAAAAATATCGTCCTGGTTCACGGTTTTTTTGCTGACGGCTCAGGTTGGCAAGGCGTGGCAAGGATTCTGACGCGCGATGGTTACAGCGTCGCCGTCGTCCAGGAACCGGAAACATCGTTCGCTGAAGACGTGAAAGTCACCACCCGCGCTATCAATGCCTTCGACGGTAAAAGCATTCTGGTCGGTCACAGCTATGGCGGTATGGTGATTACCGAAGCAGGCGTGAATGAGAAGGTTGCAGGTCTGGTCTATGTCTCGGCATTCCAGCCCGATGTCGGTGAGAGCTTGGCGACCCTGGTCAAGAAGACACCGCCGGTCAGTGAATCCATCAAGGCGACCGCCGACGGCTATCTTTACGTTGATCAGGCACGCTTCCATGCCGACTTCGCCGCCGATCTGCCCGCAGCCGACGCCAAATTCATGGCCATGTCGCAAGTGATGCCGACCGTCCAGACGGCAGGTGCTCCCGTCACGCAAGCTGCGTGGAAGACGAAGCCGAGCTGGGCTGTCATAACGACGGCAGACCGTACAGTCAATCCCGAGCTGCAACGCTTCATGGCGGCGCGTGCAGGCAGCAAGGTAGTCGAGATCAACGGCAGTCATGCAGCATTTATCGCGCATGCCGAAGCGGTGGCGAAAGTCATCGAGCAGGCCGCTGACCAGGCTGATCACTAATCCTTCACTGGTGCGATTGGCATATCAAGCCAGACTCAGCCCCGTGCCAGTGAGTACGACTCATAGGATAACAAGACGCCTTCCTGGCGTCGCCCTGATTGCATAAAGTGACATCAGAGCAGTTATTCAACACTGCTTTCACATTTTACCGCCCCCTTATTTTTGGAGATTGCCATGACCGTTAAGCACATACTTTTTGTTTTGACCAACACGCCACAGATCGGCCCGAACCAACGTCCTACAGGATATTTTTTCTCCGAAGTCGCGCATCCTTACGAAGTGTTCGACAAGGCCGGTATCGCCATCGAGTACGCCTCTCCGTTGGGGGGCACACCGCCCGAAGACGGCTACGATGAAAAGGATCCGGTTCAACTGACCTTCCGCAACAGCGACGCCATCCGTCGTATGGCACGTAGCCGCAAGCTGTCGGAAGTCGATGTCCTCGACTACGATGCGGTTTTCTTCCCCGGCGGACTGGGGCCGATGATGGATATCGCCGTTGACCCTGAAGTAAAACGTGTCGTTGCCCGCGCCTGGGATGCAGGCAAGATCGTCGCCGCTGTGTGTCATGGTCCCGCTGCATTTCTGGGTGTGAGACTGGCCGACGGCACGCCGTTGATCCAGAATCGCAAGCTGACATCCTTCTCCAATGAAGAAGAAGCCGGTTACGCGCAAGCCGACGTACCATTTTTGTTGGAAGATGCTCTGCGTGCCGAAGGCGGCGACTATTCGGCAACGGATGTCTGGCAATCCAAGGTCGTCATCGACGGCCGTTTGTTTACCGGCCAGAACCCTGCATCGGCAGGACCATTGGCGCAGGCCATCGTCAAAGAACTTCAAGGAGAATAATGATGAACACAACGACACAAATTACCATCGTGGCGCGTTGGCAGCCATTGAGCGAGTCTTACGATGAAGTCCTGGCGGTGATCGGTGAGCTGCGTCCGCAATCACTGGCCGAAGAAGGTTGCCTGGGCTACGAGGTTTTCCAGCGTGCAGACGAGCCACGCACGATATTGTTGCTTGAGCACTATCGCGATGCCGAAGCATTGGAAGCACACAAGTTGTCGGCGCATTATCAGGCGCTGGTGGTAGGACGTGTGCTGCCCTTGCTGGCTGACCGAAAGGTCGAGATTCTGCAGGCGCGACCTTGATGGCCGCTGTGTGACTTGCCCTTGGTGAAAGAACGGCCCGCGCAATGCGGGCCTTTTGTTATGCGTCCGTACTTGCAGGCGCTCCCTCCTTTTTACCTACATGCAAAGAGGCTTTTATCTGATCGCGGCAATCTGCCGTTTGGTCAACACTGCCGATGCGCACATACGTCCGCATAACACGGAAAACGGGAGAGCCAAATGAACACTACCAGTACCGCCAATGCCGGCCAAAACCGGTCAACAAGGCCATAAGCCCATGCACGGCCTTTTCAGCTTTGGGATTGTGATTCTGGCTGTCATCCTGGCCTGCAGCGGATGGCTTGTGTTGATGTTTCTCCGGGCTTGGGACTATTGGGATCTCGCTGAGAATGAAGACGATATGACAGGTCAATGTACGGAACTGCTGGAGTTGTAGAGCGCACGTAAAAAAGGACGCCAAGGCGTCCTTTTTCTTGTTTCGATCTTTTATCGATACAAATCACCGATACCGGCGCTTACTTCGGATCAGCCTTGACTGCTCTGCCGGTGTAGCTCAGCTTGCGTAATTCCGGTTCCGCCATGGACTCGTCCATCACGATAAACGACACGCTTCCGGGCATGATGCCCATGAGGGCGATATTTACTTCTGTACGGATGTACTTCACTTCGCCGACAGAAAGACTGAAGTCCAGCGCGGTTGCGACGGAGGTCGAGGTCTTGGCCTGATAGGCGCCGGCGGGGCGGTCGACAAAGAAGAAGCCGCGTGCTCGTGATCTGCCTACAACCTGATTGTTGAGTTGGATTTCCGGCTGGATGGGAGATCCGAAGAAAGCTGAGGAGCGCAAGAAATAAATGCGCCCATAACCAGGTTTAAGGGCTGGCATCGCGACTTCGAGGTCCGCTTGTTGCGGACCGGATGCACAACCTGTCAGGACTGCGGCCAGCATCACAATGGCCAGCAATAGGCGAATCATTTTCATCACTGTTTTCTTTCTTGTCGTCGCTTGATTGAATTGGGGCGGTGCATTGCGCTTCTCCCGATCTTGAATGCGCTGAAGATCCCCCTCACAAGCATTCATCGCCCGGCGTTGCAAATACATCCCACATCGTTGTCGTTCCCGGCCTCCCCATTTTGGCCCTGTGAATGAACAACGTGTAAATATTAGCAAACAAAGCTGACGGACCGGTGTTTCTCTTGCCAAATTAGTGGCGTAAAGCGCAACGAAACGACAGGCTATGCACGAGGCCTGCCAGCTTTGGAATGCGGAAATTTTATCCACCTTATCCGCTTTAACCAAGGGCTGAGCGCGGCAAAGAGCTTATCCATCCTGCAAAATCCAATCCCTGGTCAAAAAACTGGCGCAAAGCAGGCGCAGGCACGCGGAGGCCACAGTTTCTATAGCCATTCCAACGGTAACTTGCTACAGTCTCCGGAACAAAAAATAAATCTTCATCCGGGGGAATTTCCATGAAATGTTTCGCTGCCTTATGCGGTGCGCCTGTTGTATTGCTGGTGTCATCGATGGCCTTTGCCGCCGCGCCCAGCGCGATGTTGCGCGTCGTCTGCGAAGACGGCGACAAGGGCGCTGAGGTCATGATCGACGGTAAATTCAAGGGTGAATGCCCGGTCGATATCATGCTGACCGAAGGCACGCACAAGTTGCGCGTGAGCAAGCCTGTCGGATCTGCGCAAGAGCAGTTGTTCGAACAGGATGTGCGTCTTGGCAGTGGAACCAGCAAGCGTGTTGAAGTAGTGCTCTCGACGGCGCAGATGAATGCCGCTGGAAAACGCGCGGCGGAGGCGGCCAGCAACGATCGCCGTCGTCAAGCTGAAGCGCGTCTGACCAAAATGATCAAGGCAGCGCCCGGCGATCCTCAGGCTGCGAATGATCTTGCCAGGTACTATTTTCTTGATCCCAGATCCTGCTACTTGTTCAAGCCGGTTACGGGTGAGACCGTTTCCTGGACCGGTCCTTGCCGCGATGGCATCGCGTCGGGAAGCGGCGAGTTGAAATTCGAAGCCAACGGCGTCGTCTCGGCGCGTTACGTCGGCACGGTGGCGGCAGGATGGGCAGATGGGCAAGGTACCCTATACCTTAACGGCGGCGAGGAATACCGTGGAGATTTCGTCGAAGGCTTTCGGGACGGACATGGCAAACAGGCGCTCAATAACGGCACGTTCGAGGGCGAGTTCTCCAAAGGTCTGCGCAATGGCAGAGGCGTGTATGCCTGGAACACCGGCGATCGCTACGACGGCAACTGGGTCAGCGGCAAACGCCAGGGCAAGGGAGAGCTGCTGACCAAAGATGGCTATCGCTACATCGGTGATTTCGCCAACAATATGCGGCACGGTAACGGTGTTGTAATTGCGCCTGACGGTACGCGTGTGGAAGGCCGGTTTGAAAATGATGACAGAGTCGGCCCGCCGCGCTAGGAAAATCAGGTTGCTGGAAATTCCAAAACCAATGGCGCGCCATCTCGCATCAGAATAAAAGGGGAAAACTTTGGGTACAAAGAGGTTGGCCGTGGGGACGGTTGGTATGAATAAAATTTTGCGGGTGCTCTTGTTGTCATGCGCCGGCCTAGCGATGACATCTGCGCAGGCCGGGCCGCAAGATTTGCTGCGCATGAGCGAGCAGCTGGACCGCGTCGACAAGGGCGATTTCGACGAAGCACTATCCAAGGCCTCTCAATGCATTCGCGTGCGAGATTACACTTGTGCCGAAACGCAGTTGAAGAACGCCAGAAAATTCTCCACCGATTCCAAGTCCAAGACTGCGCTCAAACGTACAGAAGACGAACTTCTTGCCGAACGTGCGCGTGAAAAAGAAGAGCAGCGCCTCGCCGCACAACGACAACGCGAACTGGAGAAGCAAGAAGCGCAGTTGCGGCAAGCCGAACAGCGTGCGCGCGATGCGGAACGACAAGCACAGGCCGAAGCCGAAGAGCGCGAAAACCTCAACAATCGCATCGCCGCCGCAGGGAGCGCCTATTCGCAAACCATTCGTGCGCAGGCCAATAATCGTGCGGCAGAACAGGCGCGCAACCAGCAGTTCGCTCAACAACAGGCCGAGGCCGCCCGCAACGTAGCCACAGAGCAGCGACGGCAGGCGCAGGATCGTGCGCAGCTCGATTCGCAACGTCTGCAACAGCAACGCCAGGCTGAAACGCAACGCATCCAATTGGCGCAGGCTCAGCAGGATAACCAGCGTGCACAGGCTGCAGCTGCAGCCGCGAAGAGTACACCAGCGAGCCAGCCGGTTCGGGACGTAGCACCCGCCGCCGCCAGTGCGCCGCAAAAGAAATCCAACTCGATCAATACCGGCCGCGAAGCAATGCGCTGTGTCTCCGTCAGTCGAGAGAAGGAAGATCTCGGCTTTACCAACACCTGCAACATTCAGATCTTTGTCGTGTGGTGCGGCAATCTGAAGTACAGCAAGAAGCAATGTGGTGACGGTCCGGCAGGTAATAGTTTTTATACGCACTCCGTCAATGTCGGCCCTGGTGACAAACAATATGCGCGCGGCATCGGCGATTATCACTACGCAGCCTGCGAAGGTGGTATTGCGTTCGGCAAGGATGAAATTCAGGATCGACCTGACGGGACTTTTACTTGTGTTCCGAAGTAAATGTTCGCCAATAAGGACAGCAAAGATTCACCTTCACATTCATTCAACCAGATGGTCGGGTAGCCGAGAGAAAATGACATGAAAAAAATAACGAATCGCGGCTACTTGTTGCTTGCATTGTTGCTCGCACATGGCCTGGCCGGCGCGGCCGAGCCGAAAGCAAAAAATGCCAATGCGCAAAAACAAGCGCCGACGGAATTGTCGGTAATCCGCTTTCTGTGCGAGGGGAAGACCGCCAATTCCGAGATCAGGGTCAATGGCGTCTTCAAAGGCGAGTGTCCCCTCGATATGGAGGTGAAGCCCGGTCTCATCGAGATCACGGCAACGAAGAAGCGTGACGATTACTACGAACAACTCTTTGAGCAGAGCTTCACGCTCGGCGGAGGCGTCGCCAAACGGGTCGATATTGTGTTCAACAAGCGGCCTCGGTTCCGGCAGGATGCCATCGAGCGTACGGACAAGGCGGTTGAGGCCAGTGAAAGCGCGCAGGAAGTCCGACGCCGCAATGAAATACCGTCGCTGGAAAGCGCTGCTGCCGGCGGCGATGGCGCCGCCATGGCGCGCCTCGGCATGTTTTACAGAGCTGGATTGACGGGGCCGGTCGACATGAAGAAATCCGTGGACTGGTACAAGAAAGGCGCGGAAGCTGGCAATGCCGACGCCATGTACGAATATGCGTGGCTGTCGGAGCAGGGAAATCGGGTTCCCAAGAATATGGCGCTGGCCGTTGAACTTTATCAAAAGAGCGCGGCGCTGGGAGAGCCGCGCGCGCTTCAGAGAATGGGCGGGCTCACGGAAAAAGGCAGTGATGGGATCCCAAAGGATCTTCGTCTGGCTGGTACTTATTACTTCAAGGCAGCAGAGGCCGGCAGCAAATTGTCTTCGCTCATGTACTGGGGAATTCTGCCCGAGTCCGAAAAGGATGCGGCCCTGGCGACGGAAGAAAAGCTGGCGGCAACAGCGACCAGGATCCAGTTGAAAAAAGCTGAAGCCGGCGAGGATTTCGACGCGCTGACGGACGCAGCGGGAACCTACACCTTCGGCACCTATGGAAATGCAGCCAACCCTGAGCTGGCGCTGACTTACTATCGGATGGCATTACGGCAAAAAAAGAAACAGGCCGCAGCGGGCGATGCGGATAGCAACTACCAGTTGGGATACTGGTATGCAGAAGGTGTTCTGGGTTTGCCCAGGGATAAAAAAGAAGCGGCGCGCTATTACAAACAGGCGCAGCAGCTTGGTCATCCGAGCGCTGCGGAGGCGTTGCGAAAGTTAGAGTCAGAATCAAAATAGGCGAGCGAGGTAGGCACGCTTACTCAAACAATCAGTAAAAATAAACCGGATAGAGCGCAGTCACGATATGTGCGCGCCTGCCGCAAAGGTTTCCCTACTGAGTAGGGTGCTTGGCCAGCGTCGCAGGGATGTTCAATGCGACGCTGGATCCGGACTGTCATCAGGATGATAGCTGCGGTGTCTGTAACAAGACGCTCTCACTCGACTTCTGATGAAAGCGTCACTTACTTCTTCGCCGCCAGCCTGTCCTTGTGCGCCTTCACCATCGCGCCCAGCATCTGGTCGCCGAAGCCTTCCTTCACGCTTTGCTGCAAGGTCGCCGCAACATGCGTGCCGATCATGGCCGGATTGGCGAACTGCGCCGTCATGTTGTTGTAATAGCTGAGATCCTTGCCGGCGTTGGCGATGCTGAACTTCATGCCGTCGGAACGGCCTTCAAGGATGCCGCTGGCGATCATCTGGAAGATGCCGCTGTTGGCGCCGCCTTTACTGATCACTTCAAAGAACTTGCGCTGATCGACGCCGACCGCGTCGCAAATGGCCAACGCTTCCGTCGTCAGGGTGGCGATGCCGATGGCGATGAAGTTGTTGAGCAGCTTCAGCTTTTGCGCGCTGGTGGTGTCGCCGATATGGAAGATGTTTTCGCAGAAGGCTTCCAGCACCGGTTTCACTTTTTCGAACGTTGCTGCGTCTGCACCGACCATGGTGTTGAGACGACCCTGCATGGCTTCCACCGGCGTGCGCGCCAGCGGCGCATCGACGAACTTCACGCCCTTGGTCGCCAGTTGCTCGGCAATGCGTGCGCTCGACATCGGTTCGCTGGTGGAACAGTCGATAACGATCTGGCCGCTGCGGCAGTGTTCCAGAATGCCACCGGCGCGGAACATCAGGTCTTCCACCTGCGGTGAGCCGGTGACGCACAGGATAATGGCATCGGTGCCGGCGACCAGATCTTGCAGGCTGCTCGCCTCGCGCGCGCCTTCGGCGACCAGCTCTTCCACCGGTTTGCGATTGCGGTTGCCCATGACGGTGACGTTGAAGCCTTTGATGACGAGGTTGTGCGCCATGCCCTGGCCCATCATGCCGACGCCTATGAATCCGATATTTTTCATGACTGGTGAATTGCTTTCTCTAAAGTGGGAAAAGCCGGCGCAACCGGAGGCTGCGTCGGCGTGAAGCGATATGTTTTTTACTTAGGCATGTATTGCGAGAGATCAGCCAATGGCGCGCCGGCAGCTGCCTCATAGGATTTGGCCAGATTGCCGTTCTTCATATTGATGACGACCCAGTTGTTGATCCACGCCAGCAGTGCCGTGTCTTCCTTGCGTACGCCGATGCCGTGCGGAACCACCTTGACCGCAAATTTGGTCTCGATGTTGCGGCCCGGATTTTTGCGTGCGGTTGTGGTTACCAGTTCCTTGGCGGTGCCGATGGCGTCGACCTGACCCGACAGCAACGCGGCGGCATTGGTCGAGTCGTCGTCATAGCGCACCATTGTCGTACCCTTGGGGACGAGTGGCGTCAGCAGCGTGTCTTGCAGGTTGCCGCGCACGACGCCGACACGTTTTCCGGCCAGGTCGGCCAGGCTCTTGATCTGCATCGAGTGCTCGGCGCCGACTACCGATTCAGACGCGCTGTAAGGCACGCTGAAGTTGATCACCTTGGCTCGTTCCGGCGTGATGCTGAAGGACGCGATCACGATGTCGGCCTTGTTGGTCAGCAGGAAAGGCACGCGGTTGGGACCGGTAACCTGGATGATTTCCATCTCGACGCCGAGGTCCTTGGCCAGCATCTTGGCGGCGCTGACGTCGGAACCGTAGGGTTGCAGCTTGTCGTCGGTCATGCCGAAGGGTGGCGAGCCGAGGTCGATGGCGATGACGATTTTCTTGCGCTGGCGAATGTCGGCGAGCGTATCGGCGCTGACCGACTGGGCCAGACAGACCAGGCCGAGGAAGGCGGCGGCTATGTATTTGATGTTGACGAATTTCATGCTATCTCCTGGATATAAGAATTGTTGTTCACTGCTGGCATTGCGTTGTTGCTAGTTACTAAGTAAAGCGATGGCTGCAAAACGGATAACAAATTCTGGGTTTCGGAAAAGCGATTGCGTCAGAGCAAGAGGTCCATAGCGATAGAGGAGGAGAAACGGCAGGCGCGCGTTCGTCGCCATCGTTCAGACGCAGCAGCGCCGTCAACGATGGAACATCGGTGTCGCGTAAAAAAATCCTGGTGTTGTCTCCGCCAATGGCGTGGCAATAATCTCGTATTGGCCGCCGGCTTTTATGGTTCTTGATTCTGTTGCGGGGCCATTCTGGATTTGGCCCTCGTGTGGAAAGCGACACTACGCCCGGCATCAGGCACTGTCTAATGAAAGTAATTCATCGCGTGATAACCGGTTGCGATAGCGCAGCCTAAGTCATATATCGGCTGCATCGTCTGCTTGCCGGTGATTGAAATGCTCTATGTTCGTGGCTTCAATGCGGGCCTCAATACAGGTCGCCCATGATGGGCATATTGGCTCGGCGGCTTGCCCAGCACTTTGCGAAACATACTAGTGAAGGCGCTGGCGCTCTTGTAGCCAAGCTTCTCCGCGATGCGCTCGACGGCGTCGCCCTGCGCCAGCCGCAGCAGCGCCTCGGTGATGTGGACTTGCTGCACCCAATGACGAAACTGCAAGCCGGTCTCTTTGGGAAACAGGCGGATCACCGTGCGCGCACTAGCGCCGCCAATTTCGGCCCATTGCTCCAGTGAATTCAGGCTGCCCGGGTTGCCGACGATGGCTTCACAGATCGCTACCAACCGGCGGTCGGAGGGCCAGGGAATGGCGACGGGGATCGAAGTCGCCTCCTGAATCTCCAGCAGGATCAGTTGCGCCAGATGGCCGCCACGCGCCTTGGTGTCGTAGTCATCGCTTTCCTTGAGCAGCGCCAGGATCAGTTCGCGTAACAGCGGGCTAACTTCCAGCAGGCGGCAAGCATCGCCGATCTGCTGCGATTCTTCCCGCCGGATATAGAGCGTGCGCAGATGCACTTCGCTGAGCATGCGGATTTCATGTTCCAGTTCCGACGGCACCCACAACGCGCGTTGCGGCGGGATCACCCACAGGCCGTGCGGCGTGCGTACTTGCATCACGCCTTCTGCGGCGTACAGCAGCTGTCCGCGTGGATGGGAATGCGGCGCCAGCAGCTGAGCTGATTCGAAGTCGCGGCTGAAAGCGACCACGGCTTGCGGAAGTTGCTGGAGTTTGGCGGCCTTGGCGCTGGAGTGGACGATTTTCATGGTGCGAGCGGGTTGTCACTTAATCGACGAAAAATGGCATTACAGTTTTTAAATGCCACTATACCATTCACCTATTCCTGCAAGTTCTTCGTCCATTCATCCATTCCTAGTCATGACAATCAATAGTTCATCCTCGCTCAGTCCGACGCTGGCCGATAAGGCCCCCGCGATATCAGCCGTCCCAAGCAGCAGCAACACCGGCGCTGCGCCGCTGGTATTGCGCATCGTCCTCGCGGTCGGCTTCGCCCACATGATCAACGACCTGATCCAGGCCTTGTTGCCGTCCATTTATCCGATGCTCAAGCAGAACTATGGATTGACGTTCACCCAGGTCGGGCTGATCACCCTGACGTTTCAGGTAACGGCGTCGCTGATACAGCCGTGGATCGGCATGTATACCGACAAGCATCCTAAGCCGCTGTTGCTGCCGTGCGGGGCGGTCTTTACGCTGATCGGCGTGTTGATGTTGTCGATGGCCGGCAGCTTTGGCTGGTTCCTGTTTGCGGCCGCGCTGATCGGTGTCGGTTCGTCGACCTTTCACCCGGAAGCCTCGCGCATTGCCCGCATGGCGTCAGGTGGCCGCTTCGGCCTGGCGCAGTCGACTTTTCAGGTCGGCGGTAATGCAGGTTCCGCACTGGGACCGTTGCTGGCAGCCGCAATCGTGGTGCCGTTCGGGCAGCCTAACATCGCATGGTTCTGCATCATGGCGGTGGTGGCGATCATCACCTTGTCACGTGTGAGCAATTGGTATCGCCATCATCTGGCCGCCGGCGTCAAAAAGGGCAAGGCAGTTACGCATCACAATCTGTCGCCGGGTACCGTCAAAAAGGCACTGGTGGTATTGTCCTTGCTGGTGTTTTCCAAATACTTTTACATGGCGAGTTTCACCAGCTATTTCACCTTTTACCTGATCGACAAGTTTCATGTCGCGGTGGGTGATTCGCAGATCCTGCTGTTCTTGTTCCTCGGCGCGGTAGCGTTGGGGACGTTCTTCGGTGGCCCCATCGGCGACAAGATCGGGCGCAAGCGCGTGATCTGGTTTTCGATCCTCGGTGCGGCGCCGTTCGCCTTGCTGCTGCCGCATGCCAATCTGTTCTGGACCGGTGTGCTGTGCGTGTGCGTCGGCTTCATCCTGGCATCGGCGTTCTCGGCCATCGTGGTGTATGCGCAGGAGCTGGTGCCGGGCAAGGTGGGTTTGATCTCGGGAGTGTTCTTCGGGCTGATGTTCGGTTTCGGCGGCATCGGTGCGGCGCTGCTGGGACATCTTGCTGATCTGTACGGGATCTCGACGGTGTATGCAGTGTGCGCGTGGCTGCCGCTGGCGGGAGTATTGACGGTGTTCCTGCCGAATCTGAAACACTAATTTGGGCTCGATGACGCACGACAATATCCGTATGTGCGGATATTGTCGTTTCAGCTTTCTTGAGCGGACTTACAGTTTCGTTACCGCCAATACTGCATCGGCGAATGCCTGCGGCGCTTCCTGTGGCAGGTTATGGCCGATGCCGCCGGTGAGGTTGCGGTGTTCATATTTCCCCGAGAATTTGTCGCGATACAAGGTCGGCGGCAGGAAGGGCGCGCCGTTGGCGTCGCCTTCCATGGTGATGGTCGGGATGCCGATGACAGGGAGGCCGGCGAGGCGGAGTTCCAGTGCGTCGTACTTGCGTTCGCCATCGGCCAGGCCGAGACGCCAGCGGTAGTTGTGGATGACGATGGCGACGTAATCCGGATTGTCGAACGACGCGGCGCTGCGATTGAAGGTGGCGGCGTCGAACTGCCATTTCGGCGAAGCGGTCTTCCAGATCAGCTCGGCGAATTCGCGACGGTACTTGGTATAGCCTTCGACACCGCGCTCGGTAGTGAAGTAGAACTGATACCACCAGTCGAACTCTGCCTTCGGCGGCAGTGGCTTTTTAGCCGCTGCCAGATTGGTCATCAAATAGCCGCTCACTGACACCAGCGCTTTGCAGCGCTCCGGCCACAGGGCCGCCATGATGCACGCGGTGCGCGCCCCCCAGTCAAAACCGGCAATGACCGCGGAGGGAATCCGTAATGCATCCATCAGCGCGATGATGTCCTGTGCCACGGCTGATTGCTGGGCATTGCGCAGTGCGTCCGCAGACAGGAAACGCGTGCTGCCGTGGCCGCGCAGATGCGGGATGATCACGCGATGGCCGGCAGCCGCCAGCAAAGACGCGACGTCGACGAAGCTGTGGATGTCGTAAGGCCAGCCGTGCAGCAGGATGACCGGTTGACCGTTGGCCGGGCCGACTTCCGCATAGCCGATATTGAGTACGCCAGCGTCGATTTGCTTGATACCGGTGAAACCTGCTGCGGTTGCGGACGAAGTGCCGGCGACTATGCTTTGCGCATTGGCGAGCGCACTGAAGTTCAGTTGCGCAGTGGCGACGGTGGCTGCGGCTGCGCCGAAGAAACGGCGGCGGCGTTGGTTGATCAGATCTGACATATTTTTTCTCCTTGGATGTGATGGTGTTACGTGTGTGGCGATGCGCGGGTTTGCGTTGCTTCAATGCTTACTGTGGTTGCGCCAGCAAATTCTTGATGGCTGCTTCGGTCTGCGCGTACTGGCCTTCGCCGAAGTGCGTGTAGACCACTTGTCCTTTTTTATCGATCAGGTAGAACGCAGGCCAGTACTGGTTGTTGTACGAAGTCCAGGTGGCGTACTGGTTGTCCTGTGCCACCGGATACGTCAGGCCGAAGCGCTTGATGGCGGTCTTGACGTTGTCGGTGTTGCGCTCGAACGGGTACTCGGGCGTGTGCACACCGATCACGACCAGGCCCTGATCCTTGTACTTCTGGTACCAGGATTTGACGTAGGGCAGGGTGTTGATGCAATTGATGCAGGTGTAGGTCCAGAAGTCGACCAGCACCACCTTGCCGCGCAATTGCTGCATGGTCAGCGGTTCGCTGTTGAGCCATTTGTCGATGCCGGTGAATTCCGGTGCGGCGACGCTTTTGCCGAGTGTGCCGGCAGAAGCGGTGGAGGTTGCAGCAGCCAGTACAGTCAGGGCGGCGAAGGTCTTGAGTCGGGAAAGCATGATGGAGTCCTTTAGGGTTTCAGAAGGAAGAAGAAAACAGAGACGAAAATGCAGCAGTAATCAACACGTCGTATTGCAGATAGATCGCCAACGCTGTCAGCACCACCAGCACGCCGAACAGCTGTTGCAGACGTTGGGTATGGCGCGACACCATGCGAACATGGCGGGTGATGTACTGGCCGCCGTAGAGGATGGCGAGCATGGGGATGGCGGCGCCGATGGTGTACATCAGCAACAGCAGGGCCGACCAGCCGAGATCCTGGGCCTTCACGACCAGTACCAGGATCGATGCCAACACCGGACCGGCGCACGGTGTCCATACCGCGCCCAGCGACATGCCCAGTACAAAGCCGCCGGTGTTGCCGGCATGCACTTTGGGAGTCTTCGGCGCGGCGTGCATGCGTTGTAGTGGAGTCTGCAATTGCGCCACCAGCCATTCATAGGGCCGAGGCCACAGGCGCAGCAGGCCGGACAGCGCCAGCAATGTGATGGCGGTATTGCGCAAGACTTCCTGCGCCACATGGATGGTGCTGGAGACAGCGCCCAGCAGCATGGCGAAGGCGGAAAAACTCAGGATGAAGCCGGCGATAATAAACAGCGGGCGGGTTCGGTTGGGCGCGCTGCCGTTCGTCCCTACCGAACTGCCCAGCAAGATGGGTAAAACCGGGAGGACGCAGGGAGAGGCGATGGTCAGCAGACCGGCCAGCAGGGCGAATGGTGTTTCGAGGAAGCTGTGCATGGCGATTTCCAATGTTGGTTGCGATGACCGTATTGGAACGCTTGGACGTATCTGGCTTGTGTCCATAAAGCCGCCTGGGTGCAATGTTTTGTGTATGTGTATGCGCCAGATACATTGGGACACAAATCATCCCGGGACTTGTCTTCGCATTGATTTATAAAGTGGTCATTGCCAACCACCTGAAGGAAAAGTAAATGATCCCTGAACGCTACAAAGGCTCCTGCCACTGCGGCGCTGTCCGTTTTGAAGTCCGTACCGCGCTGACGCCGGCCGGGCGCTGCAACTGCAGCATGTGCCGCCGCAAGGGTGCGCTGATGACGCCGATGATCGACGCCGCCGACGTGAAGATCATCAGCGGCGAAGAGTCGCTGACGCTGTACCAGTTCAATACACGAACTGCGAAGCACTATTTTTGCAAGCACTGCGGCATCTATCCCTTCCATCAGACGCGCAAGGATCCGCTGCGCTGGCGCGCCAACATCGGCTGCCTGGAAGGCGTCGATCCGTATGCGCTGGAAGCAAGCGTCGCCGACGGCGCCAGCCTGTCCGTGCTGGAGGACGCATGAGGCTGCTAAGGCGCTTGCTGGCGGTGTTTGCCTTTGTCGCCGGTGGTCTGGCGGCGGAACTGGCCAAGCCGTTGTATTGCTCGCTGCTGAATGTGGCAAGCGCAACACCCGCGCGTCGCCGCAAACGAGCTAAGGTATGATCGCCGCATGGAAAACCAAGACCACATCCTGATCGTCGACGACGACCGCGGCATCCGTGAATTGCTGGCTGCCTATCTTGAAAAGAACGGCATGCGCGTGTCGCTGGCGGCCAACGGGCGCCAGATGCGCGCCGTGCTGGAGCAGGGCGCACCGGACCTGATCGTGCTGGATCTGATGCTGCCCGGCGAAGACGGCCTGGTGCTGTGCCGCGAATTGCGCGTGGGCAAATTCAAGGCCGTGCCTGTGCTGATGCTGACTGCGCGCAGCGAAGAAACCGACCGTATCGTCGGGCTGGAAATGGGGGCCGATGATTACCTCACCAAACCGTTTGCGGTGCGCGAACTGATGGCGCGTATCCGTTCGGTGCTGCGGCGCGCGCGCATGCTGCCGCCTAACATGCAGGTGACCGAAGCGGTTCAGTTGCTCGGTTTTGGCGACTGGCGTCTCGATACCACGGCGCGACATCTGCTCGATCAGGACGGCACCATGGTGGCGCTCAGTGGCGCAGAATATCGCCTGCTGCGCGTCTTCCTCGATCATCCGCAGCGCGTGCTCACGCGCGACCAGTTGCTCAACCTGACGCAGGGGCGGGCGGCGGATCCTTTTGACCGTTCCATCGACCTGCTGGTCAGCCGCCTGCGCCAGCGCCTGCAAGATGGCGCGCGCGAACCGCGCTACATCAAGACGCTGCGCAACGAGGGATATGTATTTTCGGCAGCCGTCACGCTGATAGATGGTGAGCAATGAAGCTCTCTTTTTTACGCTGGCCGCGCACGCTGTTCGCCCGACTGGCGCTGATCTTATGCATCGGGCTGGTGCTGGCGCAGACCTTGTCATTCTGGCTCACGCTGACTGAGCGCGATCAGGCCACCACCAATGTCATGATGGGTTATATCGAGCGCGAAGCAGCCAGTTCAGTAGCGCTGCTCGACCATCTTCCTCCCGCCGAACGTCCGCAATGGCTGCCGCGTCTGGCGCGCCGCAGTTATGAATTCATCCTCGGCCCCGGCATCACGGGCACGCCGCCGGACGCGCGCCTGTCGAAGATGGTGGCGAAGTCGATCGCCGACGGTATCGGCACTGATTACGCGCTGACCGTCAATGCCGTGCCCGGTGACAAAGAGCGCATGCAGGTGCACCTGAAGCTGACCGACGGCACGCCGCTGACCATCGACATGCGGCCGATGTCGGGCGTGCCGCTGTCGCCGTGGCTGCCGCTGGTGCTGGCGCTGCAACTCATCGTACTGGCCGCATGCTGCTGGCTGGCGGTGCGGCTGGCGACGCGGCCGCTGCACGCGCTGGCAACGGCGGCTGATGCGCTTGGCCCCGATCTCAAGGCGGCGCGCTTGCCGGAAGACGGCCCCTCGGAAGTGGCGCGCGCATCCAAAGCATTCAACGCCATGCAGGATCGTATCGCGACCTACATGACCGAGCGCATGCAAATCCTCGCCTCGATTTCGCACGACTTGCAGACACCGATCACGCGCATGCGTCTGCGCGTCGACGTGATGGACGACGATCCGCAGCACGCCAAACTGCAACAGGATTTGCAGGAAATGGAAAGCCTCGTCAAGGAAGGCGTAGCCTATGCGCGCACCTTGCACGGCGCAGCGGAAGCGCCCATCCGCATTGACCCCGATGCCTTGCTCGACAGTCTGATGTGCGACTACGTCGACGCCGGCAGCGATGTGTCTCTGGAGGGAAATATCGGTGCGCCATTGGTGACGCGCCCGCAAGCACTGCGGCGCATCCTCGGCAACCTGATCGACAATGCATTGAAGTACGGGGGCAGTGCTCGCATCGTGGTGGCATCATCTCCGCCTGATGGATCGGTAATGATTTCGGTACGTGACAGCGGCCCGGGGATTCCACCAGAGTTGCTGGAGACCGTGTTCGAACCCTTCTATCGCGTGGAAGAATCGCGTAATCGGCAGACCGGCGGCACCGGACTGGGGCTGGCTATTGCGCGGCAGCTGGCGCTGGCGATGGATGCTTCGCTGTCCTTGCACAATAATTTGCCGGAGGGCGGGTTGGAAGCGCGGCTGATCTTGGCGAAGACGCGCTGAAGGTTTCCATGAATCGGTTGCCGTATTGCGCGGCAACCTGATCAAATCCATTCAAGGTAAAACTGATTTGCGTTGAGATTTTTTCCTGCTTGCTTGTACGTGTTGTTCGCCTGCCTAAATGACAGAACGACTGCACAAAAATCACTCAACGATTTCCGCTTTGCCATCCGGATAAGGATGCAGGCAATACACTTTTCCCGATTTTCCCTTCATGTGTTTTTGCGGCCAGATGCCACCAATGCGATAGAGCACCCGGTTGGAAAAAATGATCGGGCCTTCCAGTACCTTCGCTTGTTTGAATCCGCTCTCGCTCAGACATGCCGCGCGCGTGTCTGCTTTCAATTTTTCCCACTGATCTGCACTGGATGCCTGTGCATTGCCGGTCCATATCAACGACGTTGCGATAGCTGTCAGTTGTAATGTTTGTTTCCAACTTTTTTGC
This sequence comes from Herbaspirillum rhizosphaerae, assembly GCF_046025915.1. Taxonomy (GTDB): domain Bacteria; phylum Pseudomonadota; class Gammaproteobacteria; order Burkholderiales; family Burkholderiaceae_D; genus Herbaspirillum; species Herbaspirillum rhizosphaerae_A. Next base: position 240,059 of record NZ_JAQQFR010000005.1, read on the forward strand.
ATATTGTTTCCTTTTTCATTTTGCCAGATCGACAACGTTGTCTGATCGTTAAATCATTGCGTGGTTCAGAGCGAAAGAAATCGTCATTCATCAAGGCGACATTTTCGAATGTTATCAATGGCGGTTGGCCTTTAAAACGAGAAATAGGTAGTAATACCTATAGCTCTGAAACGGCCTTATTACCGACAATACGGGCGGTTCGGGGCAGGATGCCTATGTTTTTCTTTGCCGAAGAGACAGGCTTCCGAATCGACATTCAAATAAGGATAACAATGAACTTCCTCGCCAATATGAATATCAGCAAACGTCTGAATCTCGGTTTTGCCATCATCCTTTTTTCCGCGATCGGCGTCATTGCAGTGAGCATCTGGCGGTTGCATGCCGTCGCCGAAACAACGCAGGCGATGATGGAGAAACCGCTGGCGAAAGAACGCCTGGTCTCCGACTGGTATCGCACCATTCATACCAGCGTGCGCCGCACGACGGCGATTGCCAAGAGTTCCGATCCCAGCCTTGGCGCTTTCTTTGCAGAGGATGCGTCGACCTCCTCCAAATTATCTAACGAACAGCAAAAAGCGCTGGAAGCCTTGCTCACCAGCGACCGTGAAAAAGAACTGTTCGCGCAGCTGAGCGCAGTGCGCAAGCGCTACGTTGCCGCGCGTGATGCGATCACCAAGGCCAAGACGGATGGCCAGGTTGACGAAGCCAATCGCATTCTTGAAAAAGTCTTTCCGGTGGAAGCCAAGGGGTATCTCGATTCACTGCAACAGTTGCTCGATTTGCAGCGCTCCAGCATCGACCAGATCGCGGTCAGCATTCATGAAATCTATATGACGAGCCGCAATCTGCTGATTGCCTTCGGTGCGCTGCTGTTTGTCGCCGGCTGGTTATTCGCGTGGCGTCTGGCGCTCAGCATCACGCGTCCGCTCAATCAGGCAGTCAACATCGCCGAGACCGTGGCGGCGGGCGACCTGACGTCGCATATCGACACCAATCGCAAGGACGAAACCGGCAAGCTGTTGCTTGCGCTGAAAACCATGAACGACAATCTGTTGCGCATCGTCGGCCAGGTGCGCAGCGGCACCGACACCATCGCGACGGCATCGCGCGAAATCGCAACCGGTAATCTCGACTTGTCTTCACGTACGGAACAGCAGGCAGGTTCTCTGGAAGAAACTGCCTCGGCGATGGAGGAGTTGACCTCGACCGTGAAGCAAAATGCTGACAACGCACGCCAGGCCAACCAATTGGCTGCGTCGGCATCGGATGTCGCGGTGCAGGGCGGCAGTGTGGTCGGTCAGGTTATCGATACCATGGGCGCCATCAACGAGTCGTCGAAGAAGATCGTCGACATCATCAGCGTGATTGACGGTATCGCTTTCCAGACCAATATCCTTGCACTCAATGCTGCCGTTGAAGCCGCACGGGCAGGTGAACAAGGCCGCGGTTTTGCAGTGGTCGCATCGGAAGTGCGCAGCCTCGCGCAACGATCCGCCAGCGCCGCGAAAGAGATCAAGGAACTGATCGACAACTCGGTGCAAAAGGTCGACTCCGGCAGCAAGCTGGTTGAGCAGGCCGGTGCCACGATGACGGAAGTGGTTGCCAGCGTGCGCCGTGTGACCGACATCGTCGGCGAGATCAGTTCCGCCAGCCAGGAGCAGAGCGATGGTATTGAGCAGGTGAATCGCGCCATTGCACAGATGGACGAATCGACGCAACAGAATGCAGCACTGGTGGAGCAAGCTGCCGCCGCCGCGCAATCCTTGCAGGATCAGGCGCATACCCTGACCGAGGTGGTCAGTATTTTCAAGCTGGATAGCGCGAATGGTGGTGACGTTTCGCCGCGCAATAACACGAGACCGGCGGTCGCATCTGCTATGAACACGGCTTCTGTGAGGAAGACCCAACCAGCGGCAAGCGCAGCGCGCAAACCGGTGGCGAAACTCCCGGCGGCGGCATCGGTACCTGTCGTTACCAGACAGCCCAAGTTGCCGGCAGCGACGTCGGACGACGATTGGGAACAGTTCTAAGCATAGACACTAAACTTTATTTCACAACGATGCCGGCGGCGACAGGAAGGTATTGCAAAGCCAGCTACCGGCTTGTCCCAGTCCGCGATCGCGTGACCAGATCAGATGCACCTGGATATTTTTGGGCCAGCCGTTGACCTGCAATTCCTTCAGGTCGGCGGCGCCGAAACGTTTGACGATCCAGCGCGGCAGCTCCGCCCAGCCGAATCCCAGTTCGGTCATTTCCAGCAAAATCAGATAGCTTGATGACGACCAATGGAATCCCGATCGTGGCGGTTTGACTTCGTCGCGATAGGTGTTCAGGCGCAGCTCGCGTACCTCGCGCAGCATGTCGCCGGTGACTTGCGTGGCGCGCGCCAGTGGATGTTTGGTGCTGACGTAAAGACCAATCTCGGACTGGTCGGCGATGGTCTCGAAACCGATGTCGGGCGGGTAAGAGGTTTGCGCGGCCACCAGCGCCATCTGAACGCGCCCGGATTGCACCAGATCGACGGCGTCTTCGTCTTCCGCAATCAGGCATTCCAGCCGCAGGTCGGGATAGCGTTGCTCCAGCTGCGACAGGCTCTTTTCAAAGACGTCGGATTGATAGGTATCCGACAGTGCAAAACTCAGTTGCGCTTCCAGTCCGCCGGACAATCTCTGCGCGGCACGGCTCAGGCGATCATTGGCGTCGAGCATTTGCTGAGCATGGGCGAGCAGGGCATGGCCATGTTCGGTCAGCGTCGGTTTGCGCGTGCTGCGATCAAACAGCGTCACGCCGAGATCGATTTCCAGATTGGCGATGGCTTCGCTGACGGTGGATTGTTGTTTGTCGAGCTTGCGCGCCGCCGCCGAAAAGGAGCCCAGATTGGCGGATTCGATGAACATCAGCAGGGCGTCGACGGAGTGGAGCATGGTTTGAGGATCTCTTAATATCGGTTTTTCCGATGGTTAATGATTTTATCCTATCAGATTAAGTGAAGATAATCTCCTTCCTTGAGTCCGAAGGAGAGCAGCATGACGCTGGAAAAAACCTTATATGAACGCTTTTTGCACGCGGTTCTGTTCGAGCTGGTGGCGCTGCTGCTGTGCGCACCGGTGATGTCCTGGCTGCTGGGCGTGTCGTTTGCCCATGCGGGTTTGCTGACCCTGATGATTTCTCTGGTGGCGATGGCGTGGAATGTGATCTTCAACAGCATCTTCGACCGCCTGGAGCGCCGCTGGAAGGCTAAGGCTGCACCCGCTACGGTTGCGGAGCCGCGCCGCTTTTCGGTTCGCATCGCGCATGCCGTGGTCTTCGAAGCCGGCCTGATTCTCGCTGTCGTGCCGATGGCGGCTTGGTGGCTGAATATCGGTTTGGTTGAAGCTTTCGTGCTGGATATCGGTCTGGTGTTGTTTTTTCTTCCTTACACGCTGGTGTTCAACTGGTGCTACGACAAGCTTCGCGCCGGCATGCTTAAAAACGCCACGTGCTGATTGCGTCTGGCGCAGGTCGTCTTCCGCACTTGTTAACGGTTTTTACATGACTGTTCTGGTGAAATAAAAGGTGACACAAAAAACTGAAAACGAGCCGGCGCGATGCCGGCTTTTTTAATTTTCACGTTCATTTCCCTCGTTGATCTGGGGAATGACGCAGTTGCACAAAAGCTATACTGGCCCGCCATTTGCCGGGAATACCAATGAACCGGCAACTTCGTTGTCAATTTTGCTATCCGCTTTATTGTCACTCCATCATCTTATAAAAATAGAGACTTCATGAACATCATCGCTAATCTGAAAATCGGCAAGCGCCTTGCGCTCGGATTCTCCGTTATCTTGTTGCTGGCCATCGCGATCATCTGCATCGGCATCTGGCGCCTGCAAGGCGTGACGGATGCAACCAAGGCGATGATGCAGAAGCCGTTGGAAAAAGAACGCCTCATCAGCGACTGGTTTCCCTACGTACAGACCTCAATCCTGCGGGTGACCGCGATTGCCAAGAGTACGGATCCTGCGCTGGCGCCTTTCTTTGCCAAGGAAGATGCCGCCTCGTCGAAGATATCCACCGAGTTGCTGAAAAAGCTGCAAGCTGTGCTTGAAACGGATCAGGAGCTGGTTCTGTTCAAGAAGATCGAAGAGCAGCGTCAACTGTATGTTGTGGCGCGTGACCAGATGCGCAAAGCGAAAGCTGCCGGCGATCTCGATGAAGCGAACCGTTTGCTCGAAACCGCCTTCATGCCACGTGCGAACGATTTGAAGGACGCGCTGCAAAACCTGCTGACGATGCAGCGTAAAAGTATTGACGATACCGCGGCTGACATCGACCGCATGGCGCATACCGGCCGTACTTTGCTGATCGTGCTCGGCGTGCTGATCCTGTTGTTTGGTGTGAGCTGCGCCTGGTATCTGACCGTCAATATCACAGGACCGCTGACGGTGGCGGTAGGCGTGGCACGCGGTATTGCCGATGGCGATCTGACTGCGCGTATCGTCGTCAGGAGCAAGGATGAAGTCGGCATGCTGCTGAGTGCACTCAAGGATATGAACGGCAGCTTGCTGCGTATCGTCGGTGATGTTCGTGGTGGGACCGATGCCATCGCTACGGCGTCAGGCGAGATCGCCAGCGGTAACCTCGACTTGTCTTCGCGAACCGAAGAGCAAGCCAGTTCGTTGGAACAAACCGCTGCTGCGATGGAACAATTGTCGGCGACAGTGAAGCAAAACTCAGAGAATGCGGTGCAAGCGAATTCATTGGCAAACTCGGCTTCAACTGTGGCCGCAGAAGGTGGTGATGTGGTCGGCGAAGTGATTTCGACCATGCGCTCCATTGATGCCTCATCGAAGAAGATCGTGGACATCATCAGCGTGATTGATGGCATCGCGTTTCAGACCAATATTCTGGCGCTCAATGCTGCGGTCGAAGCCGCGCGTGCCGGTGAACAGGGGCGCGGCTTTGCCGTTGTGGCATCCGAGGTGCGCAGTCTGGCGCAACGCAGCGCCGCTGCCGCGAAGGAAATCAAGACTCTCATCGGCGACTCGGTAGAGAAGGTCGGCGCAGGCACGCGTCTGGTGGAGAAAGCCGGCGTCACGATGAACGATGTCGTCGCCAGCGTGAAGCGTGTTACGGATGTCGTCAGCGAAATCTCGGCAGCCAGCCGCGAGCAAAGCGAAGGCATTGATCAGGTCAAACACGCAGTCACGCAAATGGACAGCGTCACCCAACAGAACGCGGCGCTGGTGGAAGAGGCTGCTGCGGCAGCCCAATCCTTGCAACAGCAGGCCGACAATCTGGCGCGTATCGTCAGCGTCTTCAAGCTCAGTCACGATGCCGTGCAAGTCGGGCATGTTCCACGCCGCATGAAAGACATTCCCGCTGATCCGGTACGGCTGACGTAATGTCATAGAGCGCAAACACAAAAGTAGCAGACAAAAAAACACCCCTTCGAGAGGGGTGTTTTTTTTCGTCGGTGAAGAACGCTGACGAGGTGCTTGCAACGATCTTTACTTCTCAGCAGGCTCGCGGAAGTAAATGCGCTTCGGCAGTGCCCACAGCAACAACGCTGCGCCGAGCAGGCATTCCAACGCGACCACATACAGACCCAGCGATGCGCTGCCGGTGATGTCGCGGATCTTGCCGACCATGTACGGCGTGATGATGCCGCCCAATTGACCGACCGAGTTGATCAGTGCGATACCGCCTGCGGCAGCAGCACCGGTCAATACGCGCGGAGGCAGGATCCAGAACAGACCGATACCGGCGATGATGCCTGTTGCAGCAAACGACAAACCAATCACCAGCACCAGCGTGTTGTTGCCGAAGTAGGCGCTGACGGCATAACCGACGGCGCCGGCCAGTGCACAACCGGCCAGATGCCAGCGGCGTTCGCCGGTGCGGTCCGAGCTGCGACCGATCAGGATCATGCCGATGGCAGCACACAGGTAAGGGATCACCGTGATCAGGCCGATGATGAAGGTGTCATCGGTGCCGGCAGTCTTGATCAGTTGCGGCATCCAGAACACCAGACCGTAGATGCCCGAAGCCAGCACCAGATAGATCAACGACATGGTGATGGTCGATGGCTGCTTCAAGGCGTCGCGGAAGGAATGCACCGCGTCACTCTTTGGCTCTGCGGCCAGACGGGCCAGCAGCAATTTCTTTTCATCGTCCTTCAGCCAGCGGGCGTCTTCGATCTTGTTGTCGATGACGATCCAGCAAATCACGCCAAGTACGATCGATGGAATGCCTTCCAGCAAGAACAGCCATTGCCAGCCGTGCAGCGAGCTCACGCCGTGAGTGAACTTCATGATGCCGCCGGAGATCGGGCCGCCGATCATGCCGCAAACGGCAATCGCCGCCATGAACAGCGAATTGATGCGGCCGCGACGTTGCGATGGGAACCAGTTGGTGAAGAAGTACAGTGCACCCGGGACAAAGCCGGCTTCCAGGCTGCCGATCAGGAAGCGCAGAATGTAGAACCCGGTTTCATTGGTGACGAACATCATTGCCGCCGAGGCGATGCCCCAGGTGACCATGATGCGGGCGATCCAGCGTTTCGGACCGACCTTGTGCAAGATCATGTTGCTGGGGATCTCGAACAGGAAGTAGCCGACAAAAAAGATACTTGCGCCGAGGCCGTAGACGGCATCGGAGAAACCAAGATCTTGTTGCATCTGCAGCTTGGCGAAGCTGATGTTGACGCGATCAAGGTAAGCAAACACAAAGCAGATCACCAGCAGCGGCACGAAGCGCAGGGTGATGCGGCGGTATAGATTGGATTCCTGAATATCCTGCGCGGTTGCAGGATAGGGGACTGCTGCCATGACTTCTCTCCTCAATACATTTAAAAGGCGCAACTTACCTACCGGCGATGCTTGTGGCAGCGCCGGTAGACAGGCTGGAATATTGTTATTTTTTTGCGATAGCGCGGCGCATGTTCAATGCACCGCGGTTGCTATCGTTATTACAGTTTTGGCGGGATCAATAAGTCGCGCGGCCGCCCGACAGGTCGAAGACCGAGCCGGTGGTGAACGAGTTTTCTTCCGAGACCAGCCACGACACCATTGCAGCGATTTCTTCTACCTTGACGAAGCGTCCACGCGGGATCTTCGACAGCATGTAGTCGATATGCGCCTGGGAGCATTGCTCCAGGATGCGGGTTTGTGCCGCAGCAGGAGTAATCGCATTGACGGCGATATTTTTGGTGGCTGTTTCTTTACCGAGGCTCTTGGTCAGGGCGATCAGACCGGCTTTGGCGGCGCTGTAGGCCGAGGCGGTTGGATTGCCTTCTTTACCGGCGATCGACGCAACGTTGACGATACGACCGTAGTTTTGCGCGATCATGCGTTGCACGACGACCTGATTGACGTAGAACGCGCCATTCAGATCGATGTCGATGACACGACGCCATTCTTCCGGCGAGTACTCGGCAACCACACCGTTTTGGCCTGCGATACCGGCGCTGTGCACCAGCACGTCGATCGATTGGGTGACCTTTTCAGTGGCTTCGATAGCGCGTTGTACAGCGGCCTGATCGCCGATGTTGACGACGACGGTTTCGACGTTGCCCAGCGGTTCCAGCTTGCTGCGCGCTTCTTGCAAGACTTTCTCATCCATATCCCACAGGACGACTTTTGCCTTGCCTTGCAGCAGACGTTCGGCGATGGCAAAGCCGATGCCTTGCGCGCCGCCGGTGATGATCGCGCTGCGACCTTGAAAATCGTAGTGATTCATGTTGACTCCGTTCTCTTTACTCTTGAGGAAACCCGTGTTGTTTTGCCTGCCTTCTATGGGCAGTTTTCAGCGTTTAAATGTGCTGCTGTGTCATGGCAAGACCATCGGCCGGTATCGGCCAATGGTCTTGTGCTAGAAGCAGGGTAGGTATTAAGCGTTCACTGTCTTTTGTTGTTGCTCACCCAGGCCTTCGATGCCGAGGCGCATGGTTTGACCTGCAACCAGATACACCGGATTAGGCTTGACGCCCATACCGACGCCTGGAGGGGTACCTGTCGAGATCACGTCGCCAGGCTGCAGGCTCATGAACTTGCTCAGGTAGGAAATGATGAACGGCACGTTGAAAATCATCGTGTTGGTGTTGCCGTTCTGGTAGCGCTTGCCGTCGACTTCCAGCCACAGTTGCAGATTGTTCGGATTGGCGATTTCGTCGCGTGTCACCAGCCATGGGCCGAGTGGGCCGAACGTGTCGCAACCCTTGCCCTTGTCCCAAGTGCCGCCGCGTTCTGTTTGGTATTCACGCTCGGAGACGTCGTTGACGACGCAATAGCCGGCGATGTGCGACAGCGCATCTTTTTCTTCGATGTACGCGCCGCCCTTGCCGATAACCACGCCCAGTTCGACTTCCCAGTCGGTCTTCTTGGAGCCGCGTGGGATCTTGACGTCGTCGTTAGGACCGACCACAGCCGAAGTCCACTTGTTGAACACGACTGGTTCAGCAGGGATAGGCAGGTTGGATTCAGCAGCGTGATCGGCGTAGTTCAGGCCGATACAGATGAACTTGCCGATATTGCCGACGCAAGCGCCGATACGTGGATTGCCGTCAACCACTGGCAGGCTTTGCAGATCCAGAGCGCGGATTTTAGCCAGAGTGCCGTCGTCCAGCGCTGCGCCGTTGAAATCCTTGACGTGCGCCGACAGATCGCGAATCTTGCCAGCCTGATCCAGGATGCCTGGCTTTTCTTGGCCGACAGGGCCGTAACGGAGTAATTTCATTGCTCTTCCTTTGGTGGTTGATCTAAAGATAAAGCGCCATGTTGGCGAATGTGCGGCGCATAGTCCTGCTTTTTGGAATCGAGATAATACCAATTAATTGGTAAGACCATCAAACAACTTTGCCGCGACGTAGATGAAAATATCTAATTTCGGCGATGTCAGTTGAAATTCTTGATGGAAATATTTAATTCTTTTTGGAAGGAGAAGTTAATTAAATCAATGATTTAGAGGTTTTAAGTATTTTTTGATTTGAAATTTGGATTCCATTTGGCAATTTCTGATCGCCACTTTTTTCACGATTTGTGAATTCGGTTTGGAATTTGCTTTCCGCGCAGCATCCTCACCCGCGTCTTGCATGTTGCAAGAGGCTGCTCTGTCGTGTGGGCGAGTGGGAAGCGATTCGGGATCGTGAGAGACACGGTTGTGGCAAAGATGAAGCCAGCTATTCCGAACTGCCATCCGAGAATTCTCTTCGCATGAATGCTGCATGAGTAGAGCGTTATCCGCTTTCAACACAAATTCACGTGTATTGTGAAAAGGACGATTACATCAGCGCTGATAAGGAAACGATCTGATCTCTCAACCATTGCTGAGTGGGATGTGAGTCATTGCGTCGATGCCACATCAAGTCGTAGGTGATCTCTGGCAAGGCGACTGGAGGCTTGAAGACGTCAAGCTTTCCCCACGCTGTTCGGTTCTCACCCCATCGCGCACTATGCATTTGCTGTTCCATTCCAGCCAGCGCCAGACTACCAAGCTGCGCAGTTTTGTCGACATGGTCTTGCAGGAACTTGGTCCAGACAGTCTTCAGGGGTCGCCGTGAGCGTACGGCGATGATGAGTTTCGGCGCCGTGATGTATGAGCCGATTGAGTCCGACGTGTCAGTAACAGATCTTCGCAAAGATGCGAAAAATCGCTCAATCGACAGGCCGTGTATTTGAATCGCCACGCGCGTCTGGTTTGATTTTCTCAACGCAGGCGATCCAAATATCCTCAATGGCCGTCTTTGCAATCTTTTTGCTTTTGGCTTGCAACCCGAATACTCCTAAAGCGCCAACGCATTCATCACTGCTTCTGGCATCGATGGACGACCGTTGAAAAGGCAAGTTGCGACAAACGTAGCTTCTGCATAGGTGACGCCATCAACTTTAATCTCTTGAACGAAATTGACACGATTGCGTTTTTCGTTCTTTTCAAGCTGACAAGTCACCTCTAATCGATCGTCCTTCTTGAGGCTTTTACGGAAGCGCAGAGAGTATTCAAGCACCATGTAGATTTTCCCCTGAGCGAACTCTGCTTCAATATCAATGCCCAGTGCTTCTTTCATGAACGCGTGCCTTGTCCACTCCATATAAAACGGATAATAGAGGCCATCGACCACGCCCTGAAAATCGATATGACTGGCTTCAACTTCGTAATTCTTTGAAAACATGTATCTATCCTAATTTGTTGGCTGGGCTGGTAATACTACCTACGAAAGCTTAAATGCTGTTGTCTTGCATCGAAAATTGCCTCCACTTATCCGCCCAGCCAACGAAGATCACTAGGCCGGACGATTCGCATCAAGGACGGTGAGCGCCGCCATGTTGATGATGCGTCGCACGGTGGAGCTAGAGGTCAGGATATGCACCGGCGCGTTCACGCCGAGCAAAAAAGGTCCCACGGCGACGTTGCTGCCCGCTGCCGTCTTGAGCAGGTTGTAGGCAATATTGCCGGCATCGACGTTCGGGCAAACCAGCAGATTGGCGGAGCCTTTCAGACGCGAAGTCGGCAGAATCTGCAAACGCAAGGCTTCATCCAGCGCGCAATCGCCGTGCATCTCACCGTCTACTTCCAGTGTCGGTGCGCGCTCGGTAATGATTTCCAGTGCGCGGCGCATCTTGCTACCGGACGCCGAGCTGGCCGACCCGAAGTTGGAGCGGGAAAGCAATGCCGCCTTTGGCACCAGGTTTAACCAGTTCATTTCGTCAGCGGCGGCAATGGTGAACTCGGCGATCTGCTCGGCAGTCGGGTCATCGTTCACGTGCGTATCCACCAGCGCCACGGTGCGCTGATCCAGCAGCAGGATGTTCATGGCGGCGTAAGTGTGTGCACCCGGTTTCTTGCCGATGACCTGGTCGACATAGCGAAGATGGTCGTGATACGCGCCGACGGTACCGCAGATCATGCCGTCAGCATCGCCAAGGCGAACCATCATGGCGCCGATCAGCGTGAGTCGGCGGCGCATTTCGACGCGTGCCATTTCCTTGGTGATACCTTCGCGGCACATCAAATCCCAATAGGTTGTCCAGTACTGGTGGAAGCGTTCATCGTAATCAGGACTGGTGACTTCAACGTCTTGGCCCAGGCGAAGTCGTAAGCCGAATTTTTGAATCCGCGCCAGCAAGACTTCGGGACGACCGACCAGAATCGGACGCGCCAGCTTTTCGTCGACGATCACTTGCACGGCGCGCAGCACGCGTTCATCTTCGCCTTCGGTAAAGACGATGCGGGACTTACCGCCGTCGCGCACGCGTTGCTTGGCCGCCGAGAACAGCGGTTTCATGAACGCACCTGAGTGGTAGACAAATTGCTGCAGTTGTTCGACGTAAGCATCCAGATCGGCGATGGGGCGCGTGGCAACGCCACCTTCCATGGCAGCTTTGGCGACTGCCGGCGCGATGCGCACGATCAAGCGTGGGTCGAAAGGTTTTGGAATGAAATACTCGGGTCCAAAGGACAAGTCATAGCTGCCGTAGGCTGCGGCGACGACGTCGTTCTGCTCTTCTTCCGCCAGCCCTGCAATGGCATACACGGCGGCGATTTCCATTTCGCGTGTAATGGTGGTGGCGCCGACGTCGAGCGCGCCGCGGAAGATATACGGGAAGCACAACACGTTGTTGACCTGGTTCGGATAGTCCGAACGGCCGGTCGCCATCACGATGTCGTCGCGCACTGCCAACGCAACTTCGGGCAGGATTTCCGGGGTCGGATTGGCCAGCGCAAGGATCAACGGACGCGCCGCCATGGTGGCGACCATTTCCTTTTTCAGCACGTTGCCCGCGGACACGCCAAGGAACACGTCGGCGCCTTCAATCACTTGCGCCAGCGTGCGCAAGTCGGTCTTGCGCGCATAGCGTTCCTTGTCCGGATCCATCAGCGTCGGGCGGCCTTCGTAGACCACGCCTTCAATGTCGGTTACCCAGATATTTTCCAGCGGCAGACCCAGGTCCATCATCAGTTCCAGGCAGCCCAAGGCGGCGGCGCCGGCTCCCGACACCACCACTTTGACTTCAGCAATGTTCTTCTTGACGACCTTCAGTCCGTTGATGAAGGCGGCCGATACAGTGATCGCCGTGCCGTGCTGGTCATCGTGGAAGACAGGGATCTTCATGCGGTCGCGCAGCTGGCGTTCGACGGTAAAGCATTCCGGAGCCTTGATGTCTTCCAGGTTAATGCCGCCGAAGGTCGCTTCCAGACCGGCGATGATGGTCACCAGTTTGTCGGGATCGGTTTCGTTAATCTCGATATCGAAGACATCGATGCCGGCAAATTTCTTGAACAGAACCGCCTTGCCTTCCATGACCGGCTTCGAGGCCAGCGCGCCGATGTTGCCAAGTCCGAGGACGGCGGAGCCATTGGTGATGACGCCGACGAGATTGCCACGCGCCGTGTAACGGTACGCATTGAGCGGATCGGCAACGATCTCTTCGCAGGCAGCCGCCACGCCGGGGGTGTAAGCCAACGTGAGGTCGCGCTGGGTGACCAGGGGTTTGCTGGCGTTGACGGTAATTTTTCCGGGGGTTGGATATTGGTGGTAATCCAGGGCGGCTTGCCGGTCTGTCGTGTTCATGTGCTCTTCCTCTTTCCAAGATGCGCCCGGGATCGTAGTGACCAGCGGCGGCGGTTTGTCATCGGTCTGGCGTTTTTAGCTTGTTTTTGCGCTCAAACCGTTTTTTCTTTGCGATCGTCATGGCGATGATGGCCATGACTTGAGGCGAGTTTAGGCAATAGGCATATCAAGATCATTTTGATTTATTATGATCCCATCACCTTTTTCTAATGAAAGACGCCTTCCTATGGAGGTATTTGATGCAAACGCGCTGCTCAGGCGCTTGAGTACGCGCTTGAAAATGCGCCATCTGCTCTTGTTGTTGCAAATCAGGCAACACAAGTCGCTGACGCGTGTCGCCGAGCAAATGGCCAGCACGCAACCTGCCATTACCAATGCACTGTCGGAATTGGAAGGTATGTTTGGCGGCCCGCTGTTCGATCGTTCGGCGCGCGGCATGGCTCCGACCGAATTGGGCAAGGTGGTGCTGGAGCGGGCAGGGGCGATGGTGCATGACTTGCGTCATTTAGTGCGCGACATCGAAACCCTGGCATCCGGCCATGCCGCGCATTTGCATATCGGGATTACCCCCTTCATCTCCGGGCAGATCCTGACATCGGCGATTCAGCGGGCTCGTCCCGAGGGCGAGCAGCGGCTCACCGTGACAATTCATGAGGGAACCAGTGACCAGCTTCTGGCGCAATTGAGTGACCACGCTCTCGATCTTGTCATTGGGCGGGCATCCTCCGGAGTCAATCTGGAGAAGGTCAAATTTGAGGTGTTGTACCGCCAGCAGCCGCGCCTGATCGCCAGTCGCCGCCTCGCCGCTCAGTTGGGAAGAGTGCGCCTGGATTGGCGCAAGATGGTTGAACTGGACTGGATACTGGGCGCTCCCCATACGCCCATGCGAGAGCAGGTAGCCGATATTTTTCTCGGCGCAGGCGTTGTTCCTCCCGTGCCCGTTGTAGAGAGTTACTCGGCGAAATTGATCGGAGAAATGATCGCTGCCAACGAAAGAGCGATATCGATCGTACCGGCCGATATCGCCGAAGAGCTGGTCCGTGTCGCCGGCGTGGCAATCGTGCCGTACTCTTTTGACTGGACGCTTTCTCCCATCGCCTTGTTCATGCGCTCGGATGGGTTGCAGCGCAGGGCAGACCAGCTGTTCGCTGAATCGCTGCGCGCCGTTTGCGAAGAGACTTACTCGACGCTGTCATCGTAAAAATCCAGCCGACCATGCGTCTCCATTCAGAGGGGGCGATTTGTAAATTGAATTTTTTAGCCTAAATATTAAAATTAAGTTGCGCGCTAATTAATTGTGCGATATATTTCAACCCGTGCTTCAACCTGTGCTGTCGCCGAACTCCTTTTAGAGGAGTTTTTAAATGTAAATTACTTAGCGCGCTAAGTAATTTAACTTCCTTGAGAGAACTATCATGAAACTGACCTCCATCGCTAACGCTGTCCTCGTTTCCACACTGCTGTCCGCCTCTGTCATGAGTGCGCAAGCCGCGCCGGTCGCTGCTGACGCTACCACCGTTGTTCTTGTCCATGGCGCCTTTGCTGATGGATCGAGCTGGGAGAAGGTGATCCCGCTGCTGCAAGCCAAGGGCTTGAAAGTGGTCGCCGTACAAAATCCTCTGACTTCGCTGGCCGATGACGTCGCCGCCACGCAACGCGTCGTTGACGCACAAACCGGCAAAGTCGTGCTGGTCGGTCACTCCTGGGGTGGCACGGTGATTACGCAAGCCGGCACCAGCAACAAGATCAAGGCCTTGGTCTATGTTGCCGCGTTTGCTCCTTCGGAAGGCGAAGCCACCGGTGAACTTGGCAAGCAATACGCTGTACCTCCAGGTATCGCAACACTCCAGATGGACGCCACAGGATATCTCTGGTTGCCAACTGATTCGGTCTCGAAGAATTTTGCGCAGGATGTTTCGCCCGCCACAGCGGCGTTGATCGCTGCCACACAAGGCCCGATCAATGCCAAGGCATTCGGAGACAAGACGACGGTCGCAGCCTGGAAAACCAAGCCGAATTACTACATCGTGTCGTCGGAAGACCGCATGATCGCTCCTGAGCTGGAACAGGCATTTGCCAAGAAAATCAACGCCACCACAACCACCTTGAAAACAAGTCACGTGCCGATGGTGTCGCAACCTGAAAAAGTTGCCGAAGTGATTTTCGCCGCTTCGCAGCGTTAATGCTGGAAGGATGGATGGCCGATCTCGGATCTGCCGTCCATCTTATTGTTCGTCTCGTTGCAATCCCTTGCCATCAATGACGATGGCAATTTGCTTTGCGAGGCCGGAGCCGTTAGGCTAACGGCATTCCGACTTTTGCAGTATCTCCGTCATGGCCAAATTTGCTCCGCCCACGCTTGCTCAGCACCTGTGTTTTTCGCTCTACAGCACCTCGCTGAAGATGACCCAGTTGTACAAGCCTTTGCTGGCGCCGCTGAATTTGACGTATCCGCAATATCTGGTGATGGTGGTGCTCTGGCAGCATCAGGATCTGGGCGTAAAGGACGTGGCGCAACACCTGCAACAAGACTCCGGATCCATCACGCCTCTGATCAAGCGGCTGGAGGCCGAAGGCCTTCTCAGTCGCACGCGCGACCCGCGAGACGAGCGCAACGTTATCCTCAATCTCACGCCTGCCGGCGAAGCAATGCGTGAAGCCGGCGTGCGTATCAGTCAGGCGATTGCCGATGGCTGCTCGGTCAGCAAGCCGGAATATGAACGCATGATGGCCGACCTCGAAAAACTCAACCAGACGCTGACGTAATTCAGTGATTCTTTGTGACCGTCACGTTTTAACTGCCGCTTGACTGCCTACCTACTAAAAGGTAGGCTGTGCCCATGACTGATTCATCCAATACATTCGACAGCATTTTGCGGTGTGCGCAATCGCTGATTATTTCCGGCGGCTATAACGGCTTCAGCTATGCCGACATAGGGAAGGTGATCGGCATACGCAACGCCAGCATTCATCATCATTTTCCGAGCAAAGCCATCCTCGTACGCACGTTGGTGGCGCAGTATCGGGAGGAGATGCAGGCCGGTATCGCCAATCTGGAGCAAAGCGTGTCGGATCCGGTTGGGCAGCTTCGCGCCTACACCAGATTTTGGGAGGGTTGTATTGCCGATGCGTCTTCTTCTTTCTGCGTTTGCGCCTTGCTGGCGAGTGAAATGCCGGTGTTGCCTGAAGAGATTGCGATTGAAGTGAAGGCGCATTTCCGTGCGCTGTCGGCCTGGCTGGCGAGCGTTTTCGCACGGGGCGCAAAACAAGGCAGTCTCAAGCTGACCGAGTCTGCCGAAACGGAAGCGGAAATATTCATGGCGTCCGTTCACGGCGCCATGTTGTCGGCACGCGCTTATGGCGACGCCCAAATGTTCGGTGCCATCATCAATCCAGTATTGGTGCGCGTGGTTCAACAGAGTTGATGGCAAGCGATGATGACGTCAACGTTCGTCCATTTTTCCTACCGATTAGTAGGTAGTGTTTCGTTGGAGGCAGCTCTTCCAGAATAGGGAGAGATGCTTTCTTTGGATATTTCATTTTTTTGATAAAAGGATAGCGCTATGTTTGGAATTTCTCCCATTGGTTGGGTTCATACGCTAGGCAGCTTGCCGGCGATTCCTGCAGCTGTGTATATGTTTGCACGTTATGGACGAATCGCGCCTCGTTCGCGAGCAGGTGCTGTTTATTTCGTGTCGATGGTGATCGGTGCGGTGAGTGTTTTTCTGGTGGCGCATCAACCGGTCAGTTACGGCATCGCCGTCGCGACGTTGATCTTTCTTCTTGCAGGTTATGGCGTGGGAAAATTCTGGAAAGCAAGTGGCGCGGCAAACTATGTGGAAACCATCTTGCTGACACTGACCACGTTCTTGCTGATGGTGCCGACCGTCACCGAAACGCTGCGTCGCGTACCGGACGGGCAACCGTTTGTCACTGATTTGAAATCGCCGCTGCTGCTTGGATTTCAAGCCAGCCTTGTTGTGATGCTGATTGTCGGACTGAGCATTCAACTCATCTATTTGCGCAAGAAGGGCAAGGCTGCAGCGCTGTAAACAAGTGATGCCATCTGGCGTCAACAATTCTGAAGGAGAGCTGGTATGGCACGCAATCCGGTAACACCCGTTCGTCCCGTTGATGCCGTAGGCGCTGCAAGACGAGTGGATAGCGGTTCCACCTATTATCGTCATCTGGAGCTGTGGCGGATCAACTCGGAGGTCTATGCCGCTGAACGGCGAGCGAAAGAGCCGCGTATCGAAGAGGAGGGCGATTTCGCCAGAGTGTTGTCTGATGCCGTGAAGTCTGGTGTTTAAGTTTTGTACCTTTATGTCACTTGCAAAAGGCGACTGAAGATTTCTCTTGTCTTGACCGCATAAAGAATCGCCAACAGCGAAAAAATTCTCTGTTGGCGATTTTCATGGAGGCGACAACTGCAGTTGCCGGTAATTGCTGCCGATTAGTGGCGACTATTGCGCCGGCGCTACTTCCAATTGCAGATCCTGCATCTTGCGTGCGCGCCACACACGCAATGGTGCATTGAAGCCGGGTCGCATGGCACTAAGAATCGCTTGCGCGTCCTCTGCCGAATTCACATCCTGACCGCCGATTTCGACAATCACATCCGAAGGTCGCAATCCGGCTTTTGCACCCGTACCACCTTTGGCAACGTTGCTGACCAAGGCGCCGCGTGCGGTGTTCAATCCCAGTTTCTTCGCTGTTGCGTCATCCACATTACTCAGTTGGAGGCCGGTCGTTTTGACCGCGCTCGTGCTGCTTCCCGGATTACTTGCCGCGGAGGACGAAGGTGATGTCAGCGGTCGTGCACCCGCAGCGGCATTCTTTGCGACGGTTCTGCGTGGTGGCGGTTTGCTGACCGGTGTCCACGCGACAGCGACGCGCCTGGAACTCAGGTTGCCGAACATCTGGCCCCATAGTTTTTCACGTGCGGCATCGGCTTTTGGCCGCGTGTCTTCGCCTTGGCAAATAGCGTTGGCAGCGGCAGGCGAGTAGCGACTCTTCAAGAGTGCTTCGAATTCCTTCTGCTCATGCTGGCCGCTATCTGCGTACCAGTCCTGGTAAGCAAATACAGTCGATATATAAGTCGTGCCGGTGCCGCCAGGCTCGGCATACCAACAGAACCCATACATCGGCACTTCACCTGACAGAGGAACTTTAGGGGCAATACCAGCCACGCAACCTTGTTCGGCGCGAACCTGATTGATGGCGTCAATGTGCCAGCCAAAAGTTTTTTTGGTGAATGGTTCGGTGCCTGGCTCGTTCTGTGACTTGGCGAAAGTCTGCGACATCGACGCCAGGTAGGCGCAGTCATGGCCACGATACGCTGACGTCGATATGCCCATGCTTTCCGGCGTAGCGTTCGACTCAACGGTGCTTTGCATCGCTGATTGCATCATTGGCGAGATGACTGAATGTACCGCCATGCAACCGGACAAGGCGATTGCTGCACAAGCGGCGGCGATCCAGGCGAGGAGCTTGGAATATGTTTTCATCAGATGTCCCCGAAAGTCAAAGTTGGAAGTCGGCCTGCGTTATTCGCTGGTCATTGTTCAACGTGGCACCCAGTACACCGAAAACGTATCCTTTCCTGTTGCGGCGAAGGTTTGTCGCAACGCCGTTGTCGCCTCTTCACGTGCCTTGAGGATGGCCTCCCGCGTCTTGCGGCAGACTGCATAGCCGGGTGCGGCGCCAAGGTCAGGGCCGAGGCCGCGCTCCACCATCGTCGCGCGGAACTGAGCGCCTATGGTCGGATTGATGTCCTCGACGGCGTCAGCTGCCGGCACTACAAATTCATAACTGATTGCGCCGTTCTTCAACGCGGCGTTAGCGTTGACCCATGCGAAACAATAGCCTTCAGCACCGGTGGGCAGCGTCAATTGCAGTGCCTGGGATCCCAATGTCACTGGAACGAATTCCAGTTTGCGGTTGCGCCAGACTCCCAGTTTGACCGGGGCTCCGCCAGGCAGGCGAGCGAGCAATTCGGTCAGTTGTGTTCTGCTTTCAAGTGGCCGACCGTTCAGGGAAAGAATGACATCCAGCGTCTTGAGGCCGGCTTTGTCCGAGGCGCCATTCGGAATCGCACCGCCCATCAGGACGCCGCGCGTTTGCTCCAGGCCGAGCGAGGTCGCCAATGAAGGAGGAATGTCCTCGATCAAACCTTTTGCACCCATCACATACTGCATCCCCATCCATCCATGGTCAGCCAGCAACGGGCTGGTCATCGAAGGCGCCGTGTCCGGATCGGGAACGGCTGGTGCAACCGCTGTCGGGATCGGACGCTCTTCCTTGCTCACGACAACGGTGACGTTGCGGGTTTTACCGGAACGGAACACGCGCAAGGGCGCTTTGTAACCGGGACGCATGCGGCCAACGATATTGGAAAATTCTGTAGGCGTGTTGACCGGTTGACCGTTGACTTCAAGAATCACGTCGAGTGGTTTGATGCCCGCCTTGTCGGCCGCACTGCCTTTCTTTGTATCAACGACCAGGGCACCCTTCAGATCGGTCATGCCCAATGATTTTGCGAGTGAGGGCGAGACGCTATCGACGGTGATGTCCAGCGAGCCTTGTGTGATCCTGGCGGCAGAGGAGGCTGCAGTTCCGGCAGTTCCAGATCCTCCTGCAGCGCCGGTGATCGCTGTCGATGCAGGAGCTTTCGTTTGTAACGGAGGCGCAACGGGACAGGATTTTTCCGCTTGAATTTGCTTCACTACAGAAATATTCATTTCCGCGACAGCGATCTCGACACGATCGCCTTTTGCGGTGGCCTTTTTCAGATCTTCCTGATAAAGGGGACCCATGCCGGACAAAGTCTGGCAATTGGCTGAACGCAAGGAGTTCACCGTGATATTGCGCATTTCCGGCGAAGTCATCTCCGCCACCATATCGTAGGAGGATGCCCGCGCAGAGAGGATCATGTTCACCGGATCAAGCGCTCCGCAACCCGCCAGCGAAGACAATACGACGACGCAGGCCGCGCCTTTCAAGACATTCCCCATGCTTACCCCTTGTCATTATTTGATTTTTGGTAAAAACAAAGCAGGGGATTGTCACAATGGCGGGAGGTATTCAGCGTGTCAAAAACATCGGCTGCCACCAACACATCTCTATGTATTTCCTGCTGGAAATACATGTCTTTCCAACGCACGGCAGCGCTATGCGATGCGCCATTCTCATGCTCCCCTGACCGTTATTTTTTGCTTGCGATGATCTTAACACCGTCCAAATGCGATGCCTATTGCGGCGCCCATACTGTGTGGTATGGGCGCAATGCGATCGTATTGCCTTGTGTGATGAGATGTGTTGATTGCGAGATTGCGATCTCGGATATTTACGTTTTCCTCGAGAGCAATGAAGCAAGCTATATTAAGGGCGCAGTGATTGAGGCGTCGGTGGTTTGACGCTTTAATGTTTTGCGCGCGTCGGTCTGAGTTGTCTGCGTTGACATCGCGTGGCGTGGCGCTTATATCCAAATTTACATCGGAATTTTTATGAAAACAGTTGACCTCTTGACGCCTAATGCAGGCCTGCGCGTCTTTATCTCCGGCGCAGCTACCGGCATCGGCGCTGCCATTGCAGAGGCATTTCTTGAAACCGGTGCGTCCGTCTACGTCTGCGACATCAATCCTGCAGCCGTCGAGGAAATGAAAAAGAAAAATCCCGCTATCCACGTCGGCGTCGCCGACGTCGGCAAGTGGGAAGACGTGGACGCCGTCATGCAGGACGCGCAGGACAAACTCGGCGGGCTCGATCTTCTGATCAACAACGCCGGCATTGCCGGCCCAACGGGCGCGGTAGAAGACATCACGCCTGATGCTTGGGACAAAACCATTATGACGAATCTGAACAGCCAGTTTTACTTCCTTCGACGCGCCGTTCCCTTGCTGAAGCAAACATCGGACAATCCCAGCATCATTACCATCTCGTCCGTCGCAGGCCGTCTGGGATATCAATTCCGCACACCTTATGCCTCGACCAAGTGGGCCATCGTCGGGCTGATGAAATCGCTGGCCATCGAACTTGGCCCGGATAACATTCGCGTCAATGCCATCCTCCCCGGCGTCGTCGAGGGCGAGCGCATGGACAAGGTCATCGCAGCACGCGCAGAGGCACTCGGACTGACATTCGAGGCAATGCGCGAAGACTACGTCAAAAAGATTTCGCTACGGCGCCTCGTGACTACGCAAGATGTCGCGGCCATGGCCTTGTTCTTGTCGTCGCCGGCGGCAAGAAATATCTCGGGACAGGCCATCAGTGTTGACGGCAACCTGGAATATTTGTAGATCGATTGCTATTTGGAAATACGTCGTCCATTAACCACAGGTTCTGGATTTCAAATTAAAAAGCTCGCCTCTGCGGGCTTTCTTCAATGTGTATATTCTCTCCCTTGATTTAGGCGCCTATCGCCATTTTTCCCGTTGTCCTACACGTTAATGGGTGTTTCTCCACCTCGCCAACATCTCTCGCCATAGAGATACTGCGATCTCACCTGTCATTCCTGCAAGAATGTTGTCAGTGCGCTGCGGGTGCGCTTTTGCAGAAAAGGCGGGTCGGTAAAAAAACTCCAACAAATCGAACAAAAAAAGCAGGGATGCATACGCATGCATTCCTGCTCCGGGGAAACAGGATGAACGCATCTATCAGTAGATCTGCAGACATGGCTCACCATGAGCCTTTTGCAGTATCAGCCGTCAGCTCTCATATCGGTATAGCAGATCGCTCCTTTCAGCGGCAGCGTTCCATGCAACTGGGCGTCGGCCACGATGTTCGATCTGCGAGCTGTTCCTGGTGGCGTCGCGCTGCTGCGGATGAGACATTTTTCCGGGTTTGCCCAAGCAGCGTTCTCATTCCTGTCAATACCAATACAAGCAAATCCAGGGGACACAATGGCCAACGTCAAAGACGCCGCTCAACTGTCGGCACGATTGCCCGGTAGTGAATTAGTTGGCAATATGACTATCTGAGTTTCGGTTTCCGCAATCACCGTATTTTCGGTATTTTCTGCATTGAGCAAGACGACATTGAACATGGACAAGCACGCAGATACTGACAGCCAATGGGCATCCATCGAAGGTGGTGGACCAGGTCATCCTCGTATCGGGTTTGATATCCAGCGGCGCTTGTTGCAGGCATTGCTCATCCTGTGCGTGTTGAGCTCGCTGGTACTGTTGCTTGTACTCGGCATCGTTCAGTGGCGTGGTCTGCATACCCAAGCTTTCCTGGCCGCCGAGCGGGCTACTGTCGTTGCGAAGGAACACGCCGATAAGGTTTTTGAACTCGACACTTCTCTGACCGGCCGTATCGGCGATCTGCTTGCTGGCATGGACGACGACGGCATTCGCGCCGAGCAGCGCAAAATCCATCTGAAGTTGCGGCAGATGATTGCTGGCTTGCCGCAGATTATCAGCGTCGCCGTCATTGGTAAAAACGGCGATGTACTGGCTCACAGCCGCGATTATCCTTTTCCACCCTTGTCGGTGGCGGATCGGGAATATTTCATCACGCTCAAGCAAGGCAAGCAGGAGTCGATTTCTTCCGTGGTGGTCGGTCGTCAAATGCAGCGACAAGTCTTCACCGATGGTGTAGCGCGGCGCGGGGAAAACGGCAGCTTTCTCGGTGTGATCCTGGTGTCGCTGGATCCCGGTTACTTTCTTTCCTTTTATCAGGAAATGTTGCCCGGAGAGATGCATCAGTCACTGTCGCTGGTGCGAGAAGACGGCGCCATACTGGTGCGCTATCCAAAGATGGTGAACGACGTGGCGAATGTATCGGCGTCGTCGCCATTCATGCGCGGTATCGGTGCCAACGCATTGGTGGGTACGACTACCGGCATCTCGCCGTTGGATGGCGAGCGCAAGATCATTTCCTATCGACGCGTGACGAATCATGATGTGTATGTCGTATCCGCCAGATCGCTGTCGCATTTGTGGAGCGCTTGGCTATCGTATATGGTGTTGGCCGGCGCCTTGTTGCTGGTGCCGAGCAGCATTCTTTGCGGCATCATCATCTTTGCCATACGTCGCGTCAAAGATCAGAAGGTCGCCTGGCAGTATTGGCGGCGCGAGCTGGCCTTGCGTCACAAGGTCGAGTCCGATCTGCGCGAATCGCAGAAGTTCGAGGCCTTGGGAAAACTCCTGGGCCGCGTTGCCCACGACTTCAACAACTGCCTCATGGTGGTGACCACCGGCATCCAGATTATCCGGCTCAAGCGTGTTCCCGGGGTTGAAAAGCAACTCGAAGCCATCGAGCGCTCGATTAAAAGCGGCGAACAACTGACACGCCAGTTGCTGGGCGTCAGCCGGCGGCAACCGTTGAAGCCGGAGATTTTTTCTCTGCAAATGAAGATTCCTGAATGGCAGCTCTTGCTGTTCAATACCATCGGGGCCGCGCGTTGCCATGTCGACGTCGATCCCGAAACCTGGCCGGTCTGCGTCGATGCGGTAGAAATGCAACTGGCGTTGATCAACATTTTGCTCAATGCGCGTGACGCCAGTACGCCTGATGGTTCGATTACGCTCAGGACGGAGAATATTCTTCAGCGAAGTGCAGGACCACGACAAGGTTATTTTGTCTGTATCTCGATTACCGATCAGGGCAGCGGCATGTCGGAAGAAACGCGCAAGCAGGCCTTCGATCCCTTGTTCACGACCAAGGAAGCAGGCAAGGGCACTGGTCTCGGGCTGTCGCAGGTGGAAAATTTTGCCAAAGCCGCAGGCGGCTATGCAGAGATTGAAAGCACTGTCGGTATCGGCACCAAGGTTTCGATGTATCTTCCCGCTGCCGAGAGCGCGATATTGGAGAAAAGCGATGCGCAATCGCTGGTGGTTTCCGCTCCTCCTCTGAAGCCACTAAGCATCTTGCTGGTTGAAGACAACACCGACGTCGCGGACGGTATCGTGACCTTGCTGGAGACGGCCGGGCACACCGTGACGCATCTCACCGGCGCAGCCGATGCGGAAGAGTTTCTGTCGCAGCGGCAACCTGACGCCGTTATCTCGGACATCCATATGCCCGGCGGTATCACCGGCATCGAGCTTGCCAAGAAACTCAATCGGCGTTTTCCAGCCTTGCCGGTCATTCTGATCAGCGGTTACGCGGAAGATCTCCAGGCGGCAATCAAAGACGGTTTCAGTGTGATCCCCAAACCGTTCACCCTCGATAGCATCAATCGTCAACTGGCTGCGCAGGTCAGGTAAACAGAGGACGCGGATCAGGTGAAGTGGGGCTGCTTGCGGCCCCACTTCGTCCCGCCTCGTCCCGCCTCGTCCTGTATCTACTTCGTATCTACCTCGTATCTCGTATGACCTTCTATCCCCCTGCTGTTGAATGACGGCGCAAAAAAAGCCGCGCCTGAACAGGTCAGGCGCGGCTCTTGGTCGGTGTCCCGATACGGTCGTGTGTCTATGTGGTTAATGCATGAACAGCACGATCAGAATGATGATGGGAATAGGTACGCCGAGCAACCACAGCAGAATGGCAGGCATGGTGATCTCCTAGGAAATGGTGACAGGTTCATTGGAATCGGTGACGCGTGGCTCCCTTGCGGTGAACACGACGCGGTCACGCAGACGGCCGCCGTAAGTCGCCGTAAAGCTGGCGATAAAGGCACCGCACAACAGGGCGACAAACATCCACAGCGAACCGTAAGCAGCTGCCTTGCGTGCCGTGTCAGCGGCAGTCTTGGCCTTGGTGGCGGCGTCGTCGATGTTTTGCTTATAGGTCGTAAACTTGTCGCTTACGCGCTTTTCAGCATCGGCCTGACTCATGCCGGTACGTCGTGCCACCAACTGTGCGAGATAGCTCTTGTCCGCATCAGGCAAGGCACCGGTACGCAGTGCATTGGCGAAGATGCGCATCACTTCAGCACGTTGACCCGGCGTGACGGAATTGTCGCGGCCATCAGCCAAAGGTGCTACGCCAGGCGTGGTGTCTGCAGCTGGTGCTGCTGGTGCTGCCGGTGCGCCGGTCGAGGCAGCTAGAGCCGATGATGCTGGTGTGGCAGGGCGGAACAGGGAGTCGATGAAGTAGCCAGACATATCTGCTGTGCCGGCGGCATTGCTGCCATTGGCATCGGGTGCCATCGCAGCGGCGCCGACGGTGCCGGTCGCTACCACTGCTGCACCTGCAGAACTTGCGACTTTGGCGCCGCCCGACAGCACGCTGCCGACCGCGCTGCTCAGCAATGCGGCGGTAGCCAGCGATGCCACTGCCCAGGCCAGAAAACCGTGCGCGGTATCGCGGAAATACACCTCTTCCGTGTGGACGTTAGCCCACTTTACGCGCAGTCGTCCGGCGATGTAACCGCCGATGGCAGATGCCGCGATTTGCGTAAATGTAATCCAACCGATGGTGGAATAGCCTATAGTCTGGGCACTGAGTCCATTACCCGACCACGGCGACACGGAGGAAAATCCGAGGCCGAAGCCGAGGATGACGAGAATGAACGACAACGCCGCTGCGGCAAATGCGCCCGCGAGGATGGCTCCCCAGGACACGCCTGACGAGGCGGACCCGCTCGCCTCTATGGCCCCGATGTCCGGGTCATGCAGAGTACGATTTATCATGATGATCTCCTGTTATTGGTACTTGCCGGTGCAGGCTGGTAGTGGCACCCCATGGAGAGCAAACGGAATCAGGGGATGAGATCGCCTGAGCCACCTGCTTTCGCATGGTCTGAACTCTGAGAATTAACGTTAGCGCCAGCATTGGCATTAGCGTTCCTGTCTCCGAATCCATATCTGAGTTGTTGTCTTGCGATGTGTTGGTGAATGATTTGTTGCCTGCATCATCAAGACACAGAAAATGTACCGGTGCGACTCGTCCTGAACCATAGGACGACGACGGGACATTTCGTAGGACGAGCGGAAAACGCAACGGCCGTGAGAGGAATTAGTCTGTCGGCCAAGCGTTCGTCAGGGACTCTTCCGGAACAAGCCCGTCATTGCGCAGTCAGTAGTAGGGGCGACAAAGTGTCGTCATGAGATCACAACGCAGGTTGATGATCGGAACCTCAGTCCAGAGATAAATAAGCAAATAACCGGAAAGCAGCATGAAGACGTTCCACTGTGACAATTGTGCAAAACAGGTTTTCTTTGAAAACACCCGTTGTGAGAACTGCGGCTGGCTATTGGGGTATCAGCCTGAGCTTCAGATCATCAGTAGCTTCACATCTGCCGATGTACCCGCTCCTGCTGAAGACAGCGGGAACGCCGGCGCTGATGACGGGAATATAGTCGTCAATAACGGTGGCAATAACGACGTCAATAACGGCAACGGCGACCAGCACAACGGCGATACAAGCGGAGCTGAAACTCTTGTGTCGCGCTGGCGCAGCATCAATCCGGTCAATCAGGATCGTGTTTTCCGGCAGTGCAGTAACTATGCACAGGAAGATGTCTGCAACTGGATGATTGACGACCGCGACAACAACCTACTTTGTGCATCGTGCCGTCTGACTACCGTGATCCCTTCGCTGGAGGATCAACAGAACCGCATCCTGTGGAAGCGGCTTGAAGTTGCGAAGCGTCGTCTGCTGCATACCTTGTGGACCTTGCATTTGCAGCCGATGCCCAAACCGGAAGATACGCTGACTGGTCTGGCGTTCGAGTTTTTGCAAGATGTGCCGCATGGTGAGCGCGTCCTGACAGGGCATGCAGAAGGGGTCATCACCATCAACATTGCCGAGGCCGATCCGGCCTATCGTGAAAAAATGCGCGAACAGATGGCCGAGCCATACCGGACGCTGCTCGGACATTTTCGCCATGAGAGCGGGCATTATTATTTCGACCGCCTCATCGCCGGCACCGACAGGATCGACGCTTTTCGCACGCTGTTCGGTGATGAAACCGTCGACTACAGCGCCAGTTTGCAACAGCACTACGACAACGGCCCGCCGCAAAACTGGAATCAGCAGTTCGTCAGTCTCTACGCCAGCAGCCATCCCTGGGAAGACTGGGCAGAAACCTGGGCACATTACCTGCACATGTTCGATACGCTGGAGACCGCTTATTCCTGCGGCGTGCAACTACGCCCCAAAAAGCACAACGAGCAGAATCTGATCATTGATGTTTCTCCACTGGATGCTTCATCGTTCGACGAACTCATCGCCGAATGGTTTGCCCTGACCTACGTGCTCAACAGCCTCAATCGCAGTATCGGCATGCCCGATTCCTACCCGTTTACCTTGTCGACGCC
The DNA here is from genome assembly GCF_046025915.1 of Herbaspirillum rhizosphaerae. Taxonomy (GTDB): domain Bacteria; phylum Pseudomonadota; class Gammaproteobacteria; order Burkholderiales; family Burkholderiaceae_D; genus Herbaspirillum; species Herbaspirillum rhizosphaerae_A. The sequence goes on from NZ_JAQQFR010000005.1 coordinate 266,814, forward strand.
GGTACTGGAAAAGCTGAAATTTGTGCATGAGGTAGTGATGCAGTATGCACACGGTGAGGCGGTGTGATGTTGTCGGGACAGAGCCGGTAGTCCGGTAGGCCCGTAGCACAGCGCTTCCCCCAATGCCTGCAGTCGCAGGCATTTTTTTTCTCTCCTTTTCGTTCCATTCCCTGTTCTGACGCGGGCTTCAGCAAGTCTGACATTCAAACAAGGTATCGGCTTATGTCGCCGGGCGTCGTTTGCTTTTAGGCTGATGATCGGTTGGTGTGCAAATAGTCTCGCGACGAGCGTACTACCCTCTTCGAGGTGTCTCGTACTGCCTCGACTCTGGTGCCGGTCATAGCCTTGTTGCAGCGCAGTTGTAGCGTAGTCGCAGCCATGCCCGATGCTTCATTTACGGTTATAGGGATGTTTATCATGGCAAGCAAAAAATCTACAAACGAAGGTGCTGGTTCGGTACTTGGCACCATGTCCGGAGCTGCCGAAGTCGGCGCTGGTGCGGGTAAGAAAAGTATTCCAGCCGATTTGTTGAAGAAGGTTACTGGTACTGCAGTGTTGGCCGGCACGATTGCCGACAATGAGGCCAAGCCGCAGGAATTTGCGGCGGCACGTGAAGACGTCAGAGTGCCGTCCGCCGGCGTGACTGCCAAACCGGCATCGCCGCTGGTGAGCGCCAGCAGCGTCAGCGAATCGGTCACGTCAGAGAAGGTCGGCGCGGGTGCGCCCAAGCCGGGCGAAAACGCGGTCACCGGCAATCTCGATCGGGTGCGGGTCGATTCCGGTGCGCAGGGGCTGACGACAAATCAGGGCGTGCCTGTTGCCGACAATCAGAACTCCCTCAAGATAGGCGCACGCGGGCCGACTGCGCTGGAAGATTTTATCCTGCGTGAAAAAATCACCCACTTCGACCATGAGCGTATCCCGGAACGCGTCGTGCATGCACGCGGTTCGGCGGCGCATGGTTATTTCGAATCGTATGGCGACTTCAGCGAGCTGACGCGTGCCACCTCCTTTGCCGCAGCCGGCAAGCGCACGCCGGTATTTGTGCGATTCTCCACTGTGGCGGGCGGCGCCGGCTCAGCGGACACTGTGCGTGACGTGCGCGGCTTCGCCGTCAAGTTCTATACCGACGAGGGCAACTGGGATCTGGTGGGCAACAACATCCCGGTATTCTTCATTCAGGATGCAATGAAGTTTCCTGATCTGGTGCATGCCCTCAAGCCAGAGCCGCATTTCGGCATGCCGCAGGCGTCTAGTGCGCACGATACGTTCTGGGATTTCGTGTCGCTGATGCCTGAGTCGACGCACATGCTGCTGTGGCAAATGTCGGACCGCGCCATCCCGCGCAGCTATCGCATGATGCAAGGATTTGGCGTGCACACTTTCCGTCTGGTGAATGCGTCCGGGGAATCGGTGTTCTGTAAATTTCATTGGACGCCGCTGGCGGGTACGCATTCGTTGGCCTGGGACGAGGCCGTCAAAATCGGCGGTGCTGATCCCGACTTTCATCGGCGTGATTTGTGGGAAGCCATCGAAGCAGGTCATGCGCCGGAATGGGAGTTGAGCCTGCAAGTCTTCACGGAAGAGCAAGCCGGAAATTTTGACTTTGATGTGCTCGATCCGACCAAGCTCGTGCCCGAAGAACTGGTGCCGCTGACGCCGGTAGGCAGGATGGTTCTGGATCGCAATCCTGATAATTTTTTCGCGGAAACCGAGCAGGTCGCGTTTTGCACCGCCCATGTGGTGCCGGGTGTCGATTTCAGCAACGATCCACTGTTGCAAGGGCGCATACATTCGTATCTGGATACTCAGATCAGCCGCCTCGGCGGTGTCAATTTTCACGAGCTGCCGATCAATGCGCCACTGGCGCCGGTGCACAATAACCAGCGCGATGGCATGCACCGTCAGGCGATACATCGGGGACGCGTCTCGTATGAGCCCAACTCTCTCGGCGGCGGTTGTCCGTTTCAGGCGGGAGCCGCTGGTTTCAGCAGTTTTCCGCAAGCGGAGCAGGGCGACAAACTGCGCATCAAACCGGAGAAATTCGCGGATCACTATTCGCAGGCAAAGCTGTTCTGGAATAGTCAGTCGCTTCCCGAAAAGATGCACATCATCAAGGCTTTCCGTTTTGAATTGACGCGTGTGCAGACACCAGCGATCCGTCAGCGCGTGGTGTCTCTGCTAGCCAATGTAGACGATAGTCTGGCGGAAGGCGTCGCTGCAGGACTCGGCTTTGACATGCCGGCACCGGCACCTGTGATTGCCGGCGCGCCGGCGCCAGAATATGCACCGTCGCCCGCGCTGTCTCTGACCTCCTATCCTGGAGACAGCGGTATTACTACACGCAAGGTGGCCATTCTGGTTGCCGACGGTGTCGATACAGTCGTGTTGGGGAAAATTTACGATGTCTTGCTTGAGCATGGCGCCGTACCGCGTGTCGTCGCGCCGCGACTGGGTGCTGTCAAAGGCAAGGGCGCGGTCACCTGGCAGGCCGACGTCACCATCGATGCCGCACCGTCGGCGCTCTACGATGCACTGATCGTCCCTCCGGGTGATGCTTCCGCCATCAGCTTGTGCGAACACGGGCTGGCGGTCGAATTCATCAAGGATCAGTACCGTCATTGCAAGCCCATCATGGTGCTCGATGATGGCTCGACGATGCTGGATCGGGCTGAGTTGCCGGCGGTGTTGCCGACCGGCGATCCGGATTTTTCACTGATCAACGCTACGTCCGGACAGCTTGACGAAGCACTCGCCCAGTTCATTCAGGCCCTGGCAGGGCCGCGCGAACTTGGCCGCGAAACCGATCCGCCGGTGGTGTGAGATGACAGCCTCTTCCATCAAAGATCCGATTCCGGCGATACGCAAATTTCTCGCCGGCTTGCCTGTCCAGTCAGACGCGTCGGAAGACAGTCGCAAAGACAGTGCCGGGCAAGTGCTGTGCGCCATGGTCGATGCCGGACTGGATCGGCTGAGTCTTCCCGGCGGTGGCCAGACCTTGCAGCGCTGGCGGGCACTTGCAGCGGTTGCCGCGCACGATCTCAGTCTGGCCAAATTGTATGAAGCGCATACCGATGCGCTGGCGATTCTCGCTGAAGCAGGGATGGAGAACGAACAGCCTCTGCGTGTCTGGGGCGTGTGGTGTGCAGAGCCGCCTCAGGCCAAACTGGATATCCACCATCCTGCTGCGGAAGAGTCCGGCACCGTCGTACTCGATGGCGTCAAAGCCTGGTGTTCGGGCGCCAACGCGATTACGCACGCGGTAGTGAGCGGTTGGAATCGCGATGGGCGGCCTTGTCTGGCCGCTGTCGATCTCGACCAGTCAGGCATCACCGTAACCAACGAGGGCTGGCATGCCGTCGGCATGGCGGAAACTGCCAGCGTGGATGTGTTGTTCGACAACGTGCGCGGGATGGCGGTGGGCGGAGCAGATTTTTATACCGTGCGGCCCGGCTTCTGGCATGGTGGCGCCGGCATCGCCGCGTGCTGGTACGGCGCGGCTGCGCAACTTGCTTTGTATCTGCGGCAGCGTTTGAGCGACAAGGGGAATCCGCATGCGCTGGCTCAACTCGGCCGCGCCGATGTGGCGCTCAGTGCTTGTGCGGCCAGCTTGCATGCCGCCGCACAGTATATCGATGCAGCGCCGACCAGCGACGCCTATCGGCTGGCAATGCGGGTACGCCTGATTGCAGAAGATACCGCCAACCACGTCATGCAAGCCTTCGGGCGTGCGTTGGGGGCGGCGCCGTTATGCCGTGATCCCTGGGCGGCAAGGATGATGGCCGACCTGCCGGTATTTTTACGCCAGAGCCATGCGGATCGCGACCTGGAAGCGCTGGCGCATTCGCTTTTGCAGCGCGATGGCGAGACAGAAAATGGAGGCGAAGAATGGCAACTATAGAAGAGATCCGGCCTGAAGAGATGCAGAGTCATGAACGTCAACCAGCGTCGACCGAAGAGGCACTATGGCGCGACGATCCCCGCCTTGCAAGGGTGCCTGCGGTGCATGCCGAAACATTGATTGCCGCCGGTTCGCGCGCCGTGATCGTAGCGCCGCATCCGGATGATGAAGTACTCGGCTGTGCCGGCTTGCTGATGCATCTGGCACAGCTTGGCCATCCGATTTTGCTGGTGGCAGTTTCAGACGGTGAAAAAAGTCACAGTCAGGATTCCGTGCTGAGTCCGGCCTTGCTTTCACATGTGCGTCCGGCGGAAACGACGCAGGCGCTGTCGCTGCTCGGTGTGAGCGACATCACCATCATCCGTGCGCAATTACCGGATAGCGATGTGGCCGGGCATCGCACCAAGTTGCAGGATTTGCTGGGCGCCTATTTGTTGCCCGGAGATACCCTGTTTGCCAGTTGGCAGTTCGACGGTCATCCTGATCACGAGGCAGTCGGGCAAGCATCACGCGAAGCCGCACGCGCGCTCGGTTGCCGTCTCATCGAAATTCCGATCTGGATGTGGCACTGGCGTACTCCAGATCATGCCGGGATTCCGTGGCAACGCGCGCGCAAGCTGGAACTAGATGAGCAGATGCAGGAGCGCAAAAAAGCGGCGCTGGCTTGTTATCGCAGCCAACTGGAACCTGATCACTCGACCGGTAACGCAGCCATTTTGCCGCCTGAGGTGCTGGCGCATTTTCATCGATCGTTTGAAGTTTATTTCGTCTGAACGACCGGAGCGCCGATATGCAGGCACCGACAATACCCACCACGCCGACAATGCCGACAACAGCGTCGCGCGATTATTTTGATGCGCTCTATGAGCGCAGCGACGATCCCTGGCGCATTGCCGGCAACTGGTACGAGCAGCGCAAGCGCAGCCTGATCATGGCGATGTTGCCGCGCAGCCGTTTTCTCCACGCCTTTGAACCGGCCTGCGGCAGTGGCGAGCTGACGGTGGATCTCGGTCGGCGCTGTGACCGTATTCTTGCGGGCGATTTTGCGGAGACGGCAGTCGACATTGCACACGAGCGCTGGCAGCAGGCCAGTATCTCGCGCCGCACCGATTGCGTCGTGCGCTTCGCCTGCATGGCGGTACCGGATCAATGGCCGGCGCAACTGGGTGCCGTATTCGACCTGATCGTCATCAGCGAATTCGCTTACTACCTTGACGGCGATGCCCTGCAGGCTTTACCGGCTTTGGTCAATGCATCGCTGGCACCTGACGGTGTCTTGGTGCTATGTCATTGGAAACGTGACTTTGCACAGCGTCGTCATCGGACGGCAGACATCCATCAAGGTTTTGAGAATGTGCCGGACTGGCATCATGCGGCACGCTATGAAGACGCAGACTTCCTGCTTGATCTCTGGAGCCGCGAACAGCAATCGCCGGCCGAACTGGCGGAGCTGACCTAGATGATCGGCGTCGTCATCCCAGTTCATAATGAAGAACACTACCTGCGCGCTTGTCTGGCGTCGATACAGGTGGCGGCGCTGCATCCCGCGCTTGCTACGGAAGAAGTGCGGGTGATGGTGGTGCTCGATACCTGCAGCGACAGCTCGGGCCGCATCGTCAAAGCGCTGGGGATGGAGTCAATCGACATTGCGGTGCGTAACGTTGGGCTGGCCCGCGCTGCCGGCGCATTGCAATTGCTGGAGGCTGGAGCCCGCTGGCTTGCCTTTACCGATGCCGATAGTGTGGTGTCGCACGCCTGGCTGGCAGCACAGCTTGCGCTGGAGGCCGACGCAGTGTGTGGAACCGTGGCTGTTGACGATTGGACACAGCATGGCGCGCAGGCGGAAATATTGCGGCACCGTTTCGACGCGTCCTATCTTGATCAGGATCAGCATCACCATATTCATGGCGCCAATTTCGGCGTGTCGGCGGCGGCTTACCGGCAGGCCGGAGGATTCTGCGGGCTGGAGTGCGGTGAGGACGTCGCCATGGTGCAAGCCTTGATCGCCTGCGGCGCGCGCATCTCATGGAGTGCCGCACCGCGCGTCACCACCAGCAGCAGGTTGCACAGCCGCATGCACGGCGGTTTTGGCGATACCTTGCGGGCGTTGATACCCGATGCGGCTGTTGGAATCGACTGAGGGAAGTTGAAGGGCGATTGCTGATCAATTGGTGATCAGCTTACGGCCGACCGGGCAGGCACCCGGCCGGCGCATCAGCATTACCAGCCGTACTTGAGCGTCAGATAGACGTTGCGGCCATCGCCGTAGTAGCAGCCTGCGGAGGACAAGCAAGCGGCGACGTAGGTCTTGTTGAGAATGTTGGATGCATTCAACGCCATTCTCAAGCCTTTGAGTTGCGGATTGACTTTGCCGAAATCGAAGCGCAGGGCTGCGTCGAACAAGGTCACGCCGGGCATGTGATACACGTTGGCGTTGTCGCCGTAGTTTTCACCGATGTGACGTGCGCCGACACCCATGCCGAGACCGGCCAGGGCTTCGTTTTGCACGGTGTAGTCAAGCCAGGCGCTGGCCTGATTGCGCGGGACGAAGGCGAGACGGTTGCCGGTGGTGTTGACGCCTGCGCCGCTGGCATTGGCCTTGGTGATCTTGCTGTCGGTGTAGCCGTACGACGCAATCAGATCCAATCCCTTTTGCAGTTTGAATTTTCCTTCCAGCTCAATACCGCGCATGCGCACTTCACCAGTTTGCACACTGAAGTTGGTATTGATCGGGTCAGGCGTGGTGACGTTTTGCTGGGTCAGCTCGTAGGCCGACAGCGTGACCATCGTGCTCGATCCATCAGGCTGGTACTTGATCCCTGTCTCGTATTGTTTGCCCTTGGTCGGTTGGAACGGTTGCAGCGTACGGCTGGTGCCGACTGCCGGCTGGAACGACGTCGAATAGCTGACGTAAGGCGTGATGCCATTGTCGAAGCTGTACAGCAGGCCGAGGCGACCGGTGAAAGCGCCGTCGCTCTGTTTGACATTGTTGTTGGCAGTGCTGGTTACCGTGCGTGTCGTGGTATCGGCCCAGTCGTAGCGACCGCCGGCCACCAGCGTCCAGCGATCCAGTTTGATCTGGTCTTGCAGGTAAGCGCCGAGTTGCTCGCGGTTCTGTTCGATATGGGTGGCGACTGCCGGGATGGCGCCGTTATAGGTGCCGTAGACCGGTGCGTACACATTGAAGGCGGTTGCCAGCGGGCTCAACGCGGATTCGTCATAGACCGAACGCTCAGACGAGTAGTCCACGCCCATCAATACGGTTTGCTTGACCGGGCCGGTGCTGAAGGTGGCCTGAGCCTGATTGTCGACGGTGAACAGCTTCGATTTTTCCGGGAAGGCCCACGCATAGCGGCCCATGCTGGTTGGATTGCAAGTAGTCGTGAGGCAGAACAGCTGCACGCGCTTGGTGTCGGACATGGTCTCGCCGTAACGCAGATTCTGGCGCAGGGTCCAGGTGTCGTTCAGACGATGCTCGAATTCGTAACCAAGAAAATATTGTTCGTTGCTGTAATGGTCGAAGTTGGGCTCACCCGCAAAGGTGCCCAGCGGCAGCGCTTTGTAGACGCTGGTGTAAAGCGTGCCGTTGGCCGGCAATACCGGTGCCCCGCCGCCGCCCTGGGAGCTGAGCTTCTGATATTGCGCCATCAGGGTCAGGTGCGTGTCGGTGTTGGGGCGCCAGGTGATGGATGGCGCGATGTAGGTTTTTTCTTCGTTGACGTAGTCGTACGCAGTGTCGCTGCGACGCGTCAGCCCGACCAGGCGATAGCTGAGCTCGCCGGTTTCATCCAGTTTTCCGCCCAGATCCAGCGCCAGTTGCTTGCGGTTGTGGCTGCCGTATTGCAGTTCAACTTCGCGCACGGTATCGGTGGTCGGTCGCTTGCTGACCATGTTGACGAGGCCGCCGGGCGTGCCTTGACCGTACAACAGCGAAGTCGGTCCTTTCAATACTTCCACGCGTTCCAGACCATAGGGTTCGATGCGTGGCTGCGAGTATCCACGCGAGCCGAAGGGCAGGCGCAGGCCATCGAGATAGCGTCCCGGCACAAAACCACGCACGGTCAGCCAGTCATAGCGCAGATCGGTGTTGCCGTATTGCGTGACGACGCCGGGCGTATAGCGCAGGCTTTCGGCGATGCTTTCGACGCCTTGCGCATCCAACTGCTCACGGGTGACGACGGAAACGGATTGCGGCGTTTCTTTCAGCAAGGTATCAGTCTTGGTGCCGGTACGGCTGCGGGTCGCGACATAGCCGTTGGCCGGTCCGAGTGGATTTTCGCGCTCGCCGGCAGCATTGACGCTGATCACGGGCAAGGTCTGTGCCGCAGCGGCAGCGCCGGCACCGATTGCAGTGGTGGCGCCGGGTTGGAGCACGTACGTGTTGGGCGCACCTTCAATCGCGCGCAGGCCTGCATTACCGAGCAACGCCGCGAAGCCTTCAGCGATGGTGTAGTTGCCGTTGATGCTGTTGCTGCGGCGACCATCGACCAGGCGCGCGTCCATCTGGACAGTGATGCCCGCAGCGCTGGCGAAACGATTCAGTGCATCGCCCAGCGGACCGGCGGCAATGTCGAAGTGGCGGCGCGCTTGCGTGCTGGAACCTGTGCCGGTGCCGATGGCATCAGCTGCCAGCGCATACTGGAACGGCGTTGCCAGCGCAATGCTTAATAGTGCGCCGCGAACGGCGCGATGCATGGAGGAAATGGCCGGAGCTGTTGGAGCCGCCGGCGGGTGTTGCCGAGAAAGTCGTTGCATGGTGGATGTCCCTGAACAAATGATCGGATAGCGTTGCGTGTTTTGTGCTTCTTATCTCGATGACACGCGGGATCCGCAAAAGGGGACACAGAAAAACAAAAAAGATGAAAATATTTTTTAAGACGAAAAAGGCGAAGGAATCACGGTCACCCAATAGCGTGAGCGGAACAGCACCGCGACCGGCAAGGTATCTGGCAAGGCATTGAGGATGCCATCGGTATTGTCGAGCTGAAAAGCCCCCGTGATACGCAAGGCGGCCACGTCGGGATCGCAACGCAACAGCCCGTTGCGATAGCGGCCGAGCTGGGCGAGGAAATCGTCGAGCCGCATGGCGTTGACGATCAGGCGACCGTCCACCCACGCGGTCGCATAGCGATCTGCGGGCTGGGGCGCATCGATCGTGGTGCCGGTGAAGCGGATCTGCTGACCGGCTTCGATGATGCGGGTGCGTTCGACTGCAACGGCAGGCCGGATTTCGACCGCGTGCTCCAATACCGTGACATTGGTCGAGGGCGCCAGCTGGGGATGGGTGTCGGCGGCCGATACGACAAAGCGCGTGCCCAAGGCCCGTACGTTGCCTTGGGCAGTGCGAACGATGAAGGGACGATTGGTGCCTGCTTGCAGCTCTTTCGACAGAGGGTCGCGCGCAGTCTCGATGAAGATTTCACCGGCGTGCAAATGCAGCAGGCGCTGTTCGCTGTCGAAGCGGACATCGACGGCGGTCGACGTATTCAGGATCAGCTTGCTGCCGTCGGCCAGCGTTACGGTGCGGCGTTCACCTGCGGCAGTGCGCAGGTCGGCACTCCATTGCTGCCACGGCAGTGTGCGGTACGACGCATAACCGACTGGTACCGACATCAGCAAGAGTATGGTCTTGAGCACTGCGCGGCGTTCCACGCGATTGCTGCGACCGAGGCTTTGCAGCGCGACACTGCCGGGCAGGCCGGCAAGTTTGCCGCCGATGGCTTCGGCACGTTGCCAGGCGCGTTCGTGTTCGGGATGCGCGGCGCGCCAGCGAGCGCAAGCGGCGATGTCGGCGGCGCTGACATGTTCGTCATGCAGTTTGACCAGCCATTGCGCGGCTTGTCTGGCGATGGAGCGGTCGGGCGGGCCGTTTCGTTCGGACAGGGAAGATTGCAAGGGTGAGGCCATGTTCAGCTTTCCTGCATGATGCATTCTTCGAAGGCCTGCGCCATGTATCGCTTGACGGTGCGCAGGCTGACGTTCAGTTTGACGGCAATGTTGGCATAGGACATGCCTTCAAGCTGGGACAGCAGGAAAGCGCTGCGGGCCTGCCCCGGAAGTGTGTGCAGCATGGCGTCGATCTCATTGAGTGTTTCCAGGATGAGCAGGCGCTCTTCCGGCGAGGGCGCGTGGATTTCGGGGAGTTGCTCCAGCGCTTGCAGGTAGGCTTGTTCCAGCGACAGGCGGCGATAGTGGTTGAACAGCACGCGACTGGCAACGGTCGTCAGGTAAGCACGCGGCTCGCGTAGCGCCTGCAATGTCAGATCCGTAGACTGTTCGCGCTTGTGCGCAACGATGATGCGCACGAAGGTATCCTGCGCCAGATCGGCTGCATCCGCATTGCCGGAGACATGGCCCAGCTTGCGCCGCAGCCATGCGAGCAACCAGCCGTGATGGCTGTATAACGACTGCACGTGCAGCATGGATGAGTCGGTCGCCGCCATGAATTCCCCTAGCCCCCCGGCTTGTCTGTTCAGAAAACAATCTTATTAAATAAGAACTATTCTCAATTATACATGCCTGTGCGAATGTCATGCAATCAGGCTGGACGGGGTGTTGCAGGCAGGGGAAGGTAATAAGACGGCAATAAGAAGGGAATGGAGAAGTTAAGAGCTGCGCTTACGCCAGCGTGTCTGCGGGTGGCAGCTCAAATACGTAGCCGACGCCATAAATGGCCTGAATCGCGTTGTGGCCGGGGAAGAATGGTTCGAGTTTGCGCCGCAGATTCTTGATGTGGGTATCGATGGCGCGGTCGGTGACGGAGCGGTATTCGTCATGGACATGGTTGAGCAACTGGTCGCGTGAAAAAACCTGACCCGGTGCAGCTGCGAATGCTTTGAGCAGGCGAAACTCCAGCGGCGTCAGGTTGACGGGCGCACCATTGATGCTGGCCTGATGGCGTGCGTCATCAATCTGCAGGGGCGACGATGAAAATGCCGCGTTGTCGTCGCTGCCTTCCGTGGAAACTTCCTGTTCGCGGCGGCTGCGGCGCAGCATGGCTTTGACGCGCGCCACAATTTCACGCGGGCTGAACGGCGTCTTGCTGATGTAATCGTCCGCACCCAGTTCCAGACCGCGCAAACGGTCTTCCTCTTCTGCACGTGCGGTGAGCATCAGAATCGGCACGTCGCTGAAACGCCGCAGCTCCTGACAGATCTGCCAGCCATCACGGCCGGGCAGCATGATGTCGAGCAGCACCAGATCCGGTTTTTGTGCCTGTACCTGCGGCACGGCGTCGTCGCCATGCGCGACGTGCCGTGAGGTGTAGCCGGCGGCAGCGAGATATTTTTGCAGTAGCTCCGCCAGTTTGGGTTCGTCCTCCACGATGAGGATGTCGGCTGCCTTGGGCGCTTCGAACTGAAAGGCAGGCGTGCTCATGCCGGGTTCCCTTCTGCGATTCCGCCTTCATGGACTGGCAATCTGACGGTCACGCGCAAACCGCCCAGCGGCGATGCTTCAGCGCGGATGCTGCCCTGATGCGCGTCGACGATGCGGCGGCAAATCGCGAGGCCAAGACCGGCGCCGCCGCTGGCACGATTGCGCGACGCTTCGACGCGATAGAAACGTTCGAACAGGCGATCTAATGCAGCGGCATCGACACCCGGTGCGCTGTCGTCGAGCTGCACGATCCAGTGTTGCTGATCGCGCCGGCAACTGAGCGCTAACTGACCAATGCCATTGTTGGCATCGCTGTGAGCATCCGTGTAGCGCAGACTGTTTTCAAACAGGTTATTGAATAACTGTTGCAGGCGACCGGCGTCGGCATGCACCGGCATGACATCGGGAAATGCGTCCGCTTGCAAGTTCAGGCCGCGCTTGCGGAACATGTCCTCGTAGCTTTGCATGGTCGTACGCAGCAGCAGTGCAAGGTCGATGTCGGTCTTGCGATACGTGAGTGCGCCGGCATCGGCCAGCGACAAGTCGTAGAGATCGTTGACCAATTTGTTCAGATGCGTCACCTCGCTCTTGAGTGAGCGGATAGTGGATTCGTCCGGTTGCAGTAAACCGTCCTGCACCGCTTCGAGCTGGCCGTTGAGGATGCCGAGAGGCGTGCGCAGTTCATGCGAGACATCGGCCATGAACTCGCGGCGCAGTTTTTCGTTGCGCTCCAGCGTCATGGCCAACTGATTGAAATCGCTGGCGAGGCGGCCGACTTCGTCCTCGGTATCGACGGCGACGCGGATGGTGTAGTCGCCGCCGGCCAGTTTGTGCGTGGCGCGTGCTACTCGCACCAGCGGTTTGAGCAGCACGCCGGAAATGCGCATGACGATCAGGCCGACCAGCATCAGCGCAACCAGACCGATCAGCAGATGCGCCACGAGCTGGCTGTGCTGGAAGCGCAGGTCGGCCGAGCCGATGACGTTCTGAAATGGTGTCTGGGCGACCCAGCCGACGATTTCGCTGTCGCGCATGACCGGGCGTATGCGCGCATCCGGACCGATATAAGGATTGCCAATCACCAGTTTACGCTGGGCGTCGAGCAAGGAAAACCGCATCGGCACGCCGGTCAGATCTGACTGCGACGGCATGTGTTTGGTGTCGGCATTCTTGGGCAGGGCGGCTGTGATGGTAATGGCATCGTCGTGATCGACGATGATGGGACGCAACAGGTCAAACCACGCGCGCGGATTGTTGCTGATGAAATCCCAGCTGCCGTTGGCGCGATAGGCTTCTTCGATGCGCGGCATCAGGGCTTCCATGCGATCCTGGCTTTGCTCGTTCAGATAGCCGAGGAAGTCGCGGTTGAAAATGTAGCGCGCAGTACCGCCCATGGCCAGAATGATCACCACGATTACCGCCAGCATGGCGTAGAACAACTTGAGGCGAATACTGGCTCGCGCAAAGAAGCGCTGGTAGATGCCGGAGGCGGTAGAGGACATGAGCTTGAGCACAATGAAAAAGTGGGGTAGCGCACGCGCGTCGCTAGCCGGGACAAGCTGCTAGGGTAGCAAGTTCACGGCTGTCAGTGGCGATATTTTGCAATCCTCACTTTCCTCATATTTCCTCCACAATTGATTTTTATGATGGCAAGTCCGATAGCTCATTGCGCCCGGACGATGCCTTCTTGATAAGGCGGAGACGGGCTGAAAGTCTCCGATGCATCCAGAAAACAAACAAATTGCTCTATCTGCACCCCGTTCTTTATTCGTGCGTCCGCTGCGCCTGGCAGTCTGTGGCGCGGCCATCATGCTGGCGCTGGCCGCCTGCTCCAAGACGGCCGACAAACCGACGGCCGGCACGCCCGAGGTCGGCTACATCGTGGTTCAACCGCAGCGCCAGGCCTTGTCCACCGAGTTGCCGGGCCGCACCACTGCTTATCTGACTGCGGATATCCGTCCGCAGATCGGCGGCATCATCCAGAAACGCCTGTTCAAGGAAGGTTCGACTGTCAAACAAGGCCAGGCCTTGTATCAGATCGATCCGGCCAGTTATCAGGCCGCCTATGACAGCGCCAAGGCATCGCTGCTGAAAGCCGAAGCGACGCTCAACTCATCGAAGTTGAAAGCGCTGCGCTATGCCGAGCTCGACAAGATCGATGCCGTCAGCAAGCAGGACAACGACGATGTGCAGAGCACGCTGCGCCAGAATCAGGCCGACGTCGAAGTGCAGCGCGCCGCAGTGAAGAGCGCCGCCATCAACCTCGATTACACGCGCATCATGTCGCCGATCTCCGGCCGCATCGAAAAATCCACTGTGACGCCGGGTGCGCTGGTGGTGGCGCAGCAGACCACGGCGCTGACGACGGTGCAGCAGCTTGATCCCATTTATGTCGACGTCACGCAATCCAGCGTTGACTTGCTGCGTCTGCGCAAGGAACTTGCCAGCGGCAAGATCAGGAAGAACGGAGAGAACGCGGCGCCAGTGAAGATCCTGCTGGAAGACGGCTCCACCTACGCGCAACAAGGCAAGCTGGAGTTCAACGGCGTCAGCGTCGATACCGGCACCGGCATGATTACCTTGCGCGCAGTCGTGCCTAACCCGGAAGGCATTCTGTTGCCGGGTGCGTATGTGCGCGCCGTGTTGGAAGAAGGTGTCAGCGACAATGCCATGCTGGTGCCGCAGAAGGCCGTCAGCCGCGACGCCACCGGTACGGCCACTGCGCTGGTGCTGGGCGAAGGCGGCAAGGTCGAGCAGCGCATCCTCACCGTGGAGCGCGCCATCGGCAACAGCTGGTGGATCAGTGCAGGCCTCAAGGCAGGCGACAAGCTGATCGTCGACGGCTTGCAAAAGGTGCGCAACGGCGACGTGCCGCGCGGCATCGACATGAGCGACACGCTCAATGCGGCGAAGAGCGGTGCGGCAACTTCTCCGGCTCCTGTGGCTCCAGTTGCAGCGACTCCTGCAGCAACGACTCCTGCAGCAACGACTCCTGCCGCAACGACTCCTGCCGCAGCCGCGGCAGCGAAGTAAGGGGCGCACATGGCACGTTTCTTTATTGACCGGCCCATCTTTGCGTGGGTCATCGCCATTGTGATCATGCTGGGTGGATTGCTGTCGATCAGCAATCTCTCGCTGGAGCAGTATCCCGATATCGCTCCGCCCAAAGTCAACATCAGCGCCACCTATACCGGCGCTTCCGCCAAGACGCTGGAAGACTCGGTCACGCAGGTGATCGAACAGCAGATGAAGGGCCTCGACAATCTGCAATACATGTCGGCCAGCTCCAGCTCTGCCGGCAGCGCCAAGGTCACGCTGACCTTTACTGCCGGCACCAATCCCGACGTCGCGCAAATGCAGGTACAGAACAAGCTGCAGCAAGTGACCGCGCGTCTGCCGCAAGCCGTGCAGAACAACGGTGTGACGGTCACCAAAGCATCCACCGATATCCTGATGGTGATCTCGCTGACCTCGGGTGATCCGCGTGTGACCGCGACCGACATCGGCGACTTCATCAGCAGCACGCTGACGGATCAGATCAGCCGCGTGGAAGGCGTGGGCGATGTCAGCGCCTTCGGCACCAACTATGCGATGCGCATCTGGCTCGATCCGGCGAAGTTGCAGAAATATGCACTGATGCCGTCTGACGTTACCGCGGCATTGGAAGCGCAGAACACCGAAGTCTCCGCCGGCGAAATCGGTGCCTTGCCGGCCGTGCCCGGCCAGCAGATCAACGCGACTATCACGGCGCGCAGCAAGCTGACCACGCCGGATGAGTTCCGCAACATCATCGTCAAGTCATCCAGCGATGGCTCGCTGGTGAAACTCTCTGACGTAGCGCGTGTGGAACTGGGTGGCGAGAGCTACCAGGTATCGTCGCAACAAAATGGCAAGCCCTCGTCTGCGCTCGCTATCCAGCTGGCGACCGGCGCCAATGCGCTGGCGACGTCCAAAGCCGTTCAGGCCAAGATGGCCGAACTGGAGCCGTACTTTCCTGCATCGATGAAGCTCAAGAGCAGCATCGCTTACGACACCACGCCCTTCGTGCGCGTGTCGCTGGAAGAGGTTGTGAAGACGCTGATTGAAGCGGTTGTGCTGGTGGTGCTGATCATGTATCTGTTCCTGCAAAACATCCGCGCTACCTTCATCCCGACCATCACCGTGCCGGTAGTGTTGCTGGGTACCTTCGGCGTGCTGGCGATCTTCGGCTATTCGATCAATACGCTCACCATGTTCGGCATGGTGCTGGCGATCGGTCTGCTGGTGGACGATGCCATCGTGGTGGTAGAGAACGTCGAGCGACTGATGAGCGAAGAGAAACTCAGCGCCAAGGAAGCCACGCGCAAATCGATGAAAGAAATTACCGGCGCGCTGGTCGGTATCGCGCTGGTGTTGTCGGGCGTGTTTGTGCCGATGGCATTCTTCGGCGGCTCGACTGGTGTGATCTACCGTCAGTTCTCGATCACCATCGTCGCGGCCATGAGCTTGTCGGTGCTGGTGGCGTTGACACTGACGCCGGCCTTGTGTGCGTCGCTGCTCAAGCCGCATGAGCCTGGCTCACATGGTGCCAAGCAAGGACGTTTCTTCACCTGGTTCAATCGCACCTTCGACCGTAGTGCCGGGCGCTATCGTTCCGGCGTCGGCGGTCTTCTCTCGCGCGGTAAGCGCGGTCTGCTGGCCTATGCCTTGGTGGTGGTGGCAATGGGCGTGTTGTTTGTACGCCTGCCGACTTCCTTCCTGCCGGAAGAAGATCAGGGTGTGTTGATGGCGCAGGTTCAACTGCCGACCGGTGCGACCATGGAGCAGACCAGCGCGGTCGTGGCAACCTTGCAAGACTACTTCCTCAACAAACCGGACGTGGTTGAGTCCGTGCTGGCGATCGTCGGCTCCGGCGTCGGCGGCAATAGTCAGAACGGTGCACGTGCCTTCATCAAGCTCAAGGATTGGAGTGAACGTACCGGCACCGGCAATTCGGCTGCTGAGCTGGTGCGGCAGGCCAACGCCGATCTCGGCAAGATCCGCGGCGCGCGGGTGTTTCTGATGAGTCCTCCGGCCGTGCGTGGGTTGGGGCAGAGCGCAGGTTTCGATTTTGAGATCAAGGACGTGGGCGGTGTCGGCCATGACGCGTTGGTCAAGGCGCGCGATCAGTTCCTGCAACTGGCGCGGCAGAATCCTCGTCTGGCCAACGTGCGCACGACCGGTCTGGACGATACACCACAGCTCAAGGTCAGCATCGACGACCGCAAGGCGGATGCGCTCAGCATTTCCACCAGCGACGTCAACGCCACGATGGCGACGGCGATGGGTGGCACTTACGTGAATGACTTCCTCAACAACGGGCGCGTGAAGAAAGTGTATGTGCAGGGCGATGCACAGTTCCGCATGCAGACCGAGGATCTGAACAAATGGTATGTGCGCAATTCTGCCAGCCAGATGGTGCCGTTCACGGCGTTCACGACCAGCAGGTGGAGTTTCGGCCCGTCGCTGCTGGAGCGTTACAACGGCGTGTCGTCATTTGAAATCGTCGGCGAACCGGCAGCGGGTGTGAGCTCGGGTGACGCCATGACGGAAGTGCAGAACATCGCCGCGCAACTGCCGGCGGGCGTCGGCTACGAATGGACCGGTTCGTCCTATCAGGAAAGGCTCTCCGGCAACCAGGCGCCGATGCTGTATGCGATTTCCATTCTGTTCGTATTCTTGTGTCTGGCGGCGCTGTATGAAAGCTGGTCGGTGCCGTTTGCGGTGATTCTGGCGGTGCCGCTGGGGATTATCGGGACGGTGTTGCTCACAGGTGTACTGGGCATGTCCAACGACGTGTATTTCCAGGTCGGCTTGCTGACCACGGTTGGCTTGTCGGCGAAGAACGCGATTCTGATTGTCGAGTTCGCCAAGCAATTGCATGAATCCGGAAAGTCCCTGTGGGATGCCACATTGGAAGCGGTGCAGTTGCGTTTGCGTCCGATCCTGATGACGTCGCTGGCGTTCATGTTCGGTGTATTGCCGCTGGCGATTGCGAGCGGCGCGGGTTCCGCCAGCCGTCGTGCTATCGGTACCGGCGTGCTGGGCGGCATGCTGTCGGCGACGATACTCGGGATCTTCTTCGTGCCGTTGTTTTATTACCTGATCGGCACCTTGATGGACAAGCGCAAAGCCAACGCAGAAAAGAAGAGAAGCGCAGAGTCGACTATGGATGGAAAGGAAGGCGTGTGATGCGCATCAAGACGAATCAGAAGACCGCATCGCGGCAATCCGCTCGATCCATTCCGGCACTGACGTCGGTATTGTTGGCGGCGATGCTGTTGGGTGGCTGCGTCAATCTGGCGCCGCAATATCAGCAACCGGCAGCGCCGGTCGCCGGCAATTGGACGCAGACCGTAGATGGCAAGAACCTGGTCGCTGCACAAGGCAGCACGGCCAATGCCGACGACATCGGCTGGCGCAGTTTCTTCATCGACGAACGCTTGCGCGAGGTGATTGCGCTGGCGCTGCAAAACAACCGTGACTTACGCGTTGCCGCACTCAATATCGAAAAGGCGCGCGCGCAATATCGGATCACTGACGCTGATCGCTATCCAGCGGTCAGCGCCACGGGTACGGGCACCGCAAGCCGTACGCCGGCATCACTGTCAACTTCGGGAAATGCGACTACTTCACGGCAGTACAGCGCCACGCTGGGAGTGAGTGCCTACGAGCTGGATTTTTTCGGCAGACTGAAGAATCTGAGCGACGCTGCGTTGGAGACCTACAAATATCAGGTCGAGACCCGCCGCAGCACGCATATCAGCCTGGTCGCTGAAGTGGCGACGGCGTGGCTGACGCTGGCGTCGGATCGTGAGCTGTTGCAACTGGCGCAGAACACGTTCACGAGTCTGAGTCGCACCTATGAACTGGGCAAGCGCTCTCACGAGATCGGTACCGCGTCCGGCGTTGATCTGGCGAGTCAGGAAGCCAGTATGGAATCAGCGCGTGCCGATGTCGGCCGTTATACCAGCCTGGTAGCGCAAGACGCTAATGCCTTGAATCTGCTGGTGGGCGCGACGCTTGAATCACGTCTTTTGCCGGATCGTCTGCCGGACACGGCTTCGACTTTATTGGGAACGCCGGCGGCACTGCCTTCGGAAGTCTTGTTGCGCCGTCCTGATGTCTTGGCGGCGGAGCACACATTGATCGGCGCACACGCCGACATTGGTGCGGCGCGTGCAGCATTTTTCCCGAGTATCAGCCTGACGGCCAATGGCGGTACGGCCAGTCGCAGCCTGGGCGGCTTGTTCAATGCCGGCAGCGGATCGTGGAGTTTTGCGCCATCGATCAATCTGCCGATTTTCAACGCCGGCAGCAATCGGGCCAGTCTGGATGCAGCGAAGATCACGCGCGATATCGACGTGGCAACGTATGAGAAGACGATTCAGACCGCTTTCGAAGAAGTGGCGAATGCATTGGCCGAGCGCAGCACACTGGATCAGCGTCTGGATGCGCAACAAAAGGTCACTGCCGCCAACGAGAAGAGCTACAGGTTGTCGGATGCGCGCTATCGCAATGGCATCGACAGCTATCTTTCTGCGCTGGTGTCGCAGCGATCCCTCTACAGCGCGCAACAGACGCTGATCGCTTTGCGCCTGACTGAGCAAAGCAATCGCATCACCTTGTACAAGGTGCTGGGCGGCGGCTGGAACGAGTGATTGTTTCCAAATCAAGGTCTGGGCCGGGCGGGCGTTTAAGCTAAAATGGCTGCGCCCGTTCGGGCTGAGATTCTCTGCTCTCGAAAACATGTCTGTTTTACATCGCGTCGTCGCCGTACTTTCCCTTTCTCTTCTGGCTGCTTGCAACAGCCTCATGCCGTCCAAGTCGGCCGCTCCGGTCGAGACGTCTCCGGTGACGCCGGTTACCGCACCGACTAAACCGCCGCAGAAGCCGCGTATTGCTCTGGCCTTGGGTGGCGGTGCTGCGCGCGGCTTTGCGCACGTGGGCGTGATCAAGGCGCTGGAGTCGCAAGGCATCGTGCCTGATATCGTCGTTGGAACCAGCGCAGGTAGCCTGGTCGGTGCTTTGTATGCGGCAGGCAATAATGGCTTTGCTTTGCAAAAGCTGGCGCTGGATATGGACGAGGCAACTATTTCCGATTGGTCGGTGCCGTTTTTCTCCAAGGTGAGCGGTGTGTTGAAGGGCGAGGGCGTGCAGACGTATGTGAATCGCTCCGTCAACAATCTGCCGATCGAAAAATTCAAGATTCCATTCGGCGCGGTGGCGACGGATTTGAAGACTGGTCAGCCGATTCTGTTTCGCCGAGGAAACGCCGGCATTGCGGTGCGTGCGTCGTCCGCCGTACCGGGTGTGTTCCAGTCGGTGAAGATCGGCGATCACTATTATGTGGACGGCGGACTGGTGGCGCCGGTGCCGGTGCATTTTGCGCGCGAGATGGGTGCGGACTTCGTGATTGCGGTAAATATTTCTGCACAACCGGAGGCGCAGGCGTCATCGAGTTCTGTCGACGTGATGCTGCAAACCTTCGCCATCATGGGGCAGAGTATCAATTACTATGAATTGAAGGACGCCGACATTGTGATCCAGCCGGGCTTGGGGGCGATGAAGGGCAGTGACTTTGCCGGACGTAATCTTGCAATTCTTGCGGGCGAGCAGGCGGCGATGAAGATCATGCCGGAGCTGAAGGCTAAGTTGAAGGCTAAGGGCGGAAACTGATGCTGATGTGTGTGCGGCAACGCTTTGCGGCATTTAACGATGCGCCAGAGCTCGCCAGGTATTCAGGGATGAGTTTTAAGGCGGTTCGGAGCCAGTACTACTAATAAGAAGAAGCGCTGGTTGAATCTGGGGAGAGCGCAGGAGTCACAATCCTGGACTCCTTATGAAATGCTTATTGCTGATCTTCTGCAGTTGCAGAGATGCGGCGTGCACCATTAAAGCGCTTTTTCCAGTAGGCGACATCCATGTCTTCGATGCGCACTTGTCCGCCGGCGGATGGCGAGTGGATGAATTTGCTGTCGCCCAGATAAATGCCGACATGCGAAAAGCCGCGGCGCAGGGTGTTGTAGAACACCAGGTCACCGGGACGCAGGTCGACTTTGTCGACCTTTTCGCCGACGCGGCTGATTTCAGCCGATGTACGCGGCAAGTCAGTGCCCAACGCTTCCTTGAAAACATAACGCACCAGGCCGCTGCAATCCAGGCCGGTTTCCGGTGAGGTGCCGCCGTAACGATAGTTGATGCCGAGCATGCTTAATGCCTGGACAGCTAGTTCGGAAGCGCGGTTGGTGATGTCGTGCAGTTTGGCGAGAGCGATGGTCGCTTTGCCGGGAGGAAGAGGGTCTTGCTGAGATTGCTGAATCTGAGGGATCTGCTGGATAGGGAGTTCGATGCTCCAGGCGGTACTGCAGAACCAGAACCCGGCAGCCAGCACGCATGCTTTTGCGAGGTGACGTCGGTATCGGTTGGTTTTTGCAGCGCTGCGTGTTGTCATCAAGACATTTCCCTATCGGTATGACTGCTGGAATGTAAACAATTTCATCGACAATGTCAAAAGCTTATTTCGTGGTTTCCTACAAAAATTGTAATAAAGTCAATGCCTTACGCGTGTAGGACGATGCCCTCATTTAGGGCGCAATGCCCGAGGTTTTGCATATTTTGTGCCAGCGGGGCATTCTCGCCTTACAATCAGCATTCTTTTTTACTTGAGACATTTGGGAGCATCATGCAAACGAAACCGTACCTGACCCTCGACGACCTGAAAAAAATCGCTGCCGGCGCCGAAGCTGAAGCCAAGGCTAATAACTGGGCAGTTGTCATCTCCATCGTCGACGATGGTGGTCATTTGCTGTGGTTGCAACGTCTGGACGGCGCTGCACCGGCTTCTTCGCATATCGCTCCGGCCAAGGCCAAGACCGCTGCGCTGGGTCGTCGCGAAACCAAGATTTATGAAGACATGATCAACAACGGCCGTGTCGCATTCCTGTGCGCACCGGAGCTGGATGGTCTGTTGGAGGGCGGCGTGCCTATCGTTGTTGACGGCCAATATGTCGGCGCCGTCGGCGTGTCGGGCGTGAAGTCGTCGGAAGACGTGCAGATTGCCAAGGCAGGTATTGCTGCTTTGGGTCTGTAATCGTCTGATCTGACGCTAATTAATTGATTTTTAGCCGGTTTTTGCTAACCGGCAAAGTCTTGAAATGCGCCTTCCGGCAATCTTAGGATTTGCTGGGGGGCGCATTTTGCGCTATAATCGAGCGGTTTAGCTAATTTAAATTCCGCCGTAGCGCATACCGAATCCTTCACCTCGTCCCAGCAGACCAAACAACCACCCCACGTGCTTCAAAACGGGGCGTTTGCGCCGGTCGCCGGTTGGGTACTGAGAATCGAGTGCTGATCCCAGCAACACGATCTGGTCAGGCCAGCGGCGGTAACAATCTCAGGAGTTACCCTTGCTGCCTCTTCTTTCTGGCCCTACCGTTCCGGCCATCCTCGCGCTAGCAGACGGGTCCGTTTTTCTTGGTGTTTCGATCGGCGCTGCCGGTAACACGACTGGTGAGGTGGTTTTCAACACCGCCATGACCGGCTACCAGGAAATTCTGACCGATCCCAGCTACAGCCAACAGATCGTCACACTGACTTACCCGCATATCGGCAATACCGGCGTCAATCCCGAAGATGTCGAAGCCTCGCAGATTCACGCTGCCGGCCTGATCATCAAAGATCTGCCGCGTCTGACCTCCAATTTCCGCACCAAGCAAACACTGACCGAATACCTGCAAGCCAGCAACATTGTGGCCATTGCCGATATCGACACGCGCAAGCTGACCCGCATCCTGCGCGAAAAGGGTGCGCAAGGCGGCGCCATCGTCGCCGGTGACACGAACATCGAAGCGGCAACCGCCAAGGCGCTGGAACTGGCGCGCGGTTTCCCGGGACTGGCAGGCATGGACCTGGCCAAGGTCGTGTCGACCAAGCAATCCTACAACTGGACCGAGACCGAGTGGAAGCTGGGTCGCGGTTACGGTCAGCAAATCACGCCGAAATTCCACGTCGTCGCGTTCGACTACGGCGTCAAGTACAACATCCTGCGCATGCTGGCTGAGCGCGGTTGCAAGGTCACCGTGCTGCCGGCGCAGGCAACTGCCGCTGAAGCGCTGGCCCTGAATCCGGACGGCATCTTCCTGTCGAATGGTCCCGGCGATCCGGAGCCATGCGATTACGCGATTGCTGCGTCGAAGGAGCTGATCGAGCGCGGTATTCCGACTTTCGGCATCTGCCTCGGCCACCAGATCATGGCGCTGGCCTCCGGCGCCAAGACACTGAAGATGAAGTTCGGTCACCATGGCGCGAACCATCCGGTGCAGGATCTGGACACCAAGCAAGTGCTGATCACTTCGCAAAACCACGGTTTCGCTGTTGATGCCGCGACACTGCCGGCCAACTGCCGCGTCACGCACGTGTCGCTGTTCGATGGCTCGCTGCAAGGTTTTGCCCGTACCGATAAGCCTGCGTTCTGCTTCCAGGGCCACCCCGAAGCATCGCCCGGGCCGCATGACATCGCCCCCCTGTTCGATAAATTTGTGGCGATGATGGAGAAAAAGAAACATGCCTAAGCGTAACGACATTAAAAGCATCCTGATCATCGGCGCTGGTCCGATCATCATCGGTCAGGCCTGCGAATTCGACTATTCCGGTGCGCAAGCCTGTAAGGCACTGCGTGAAGAAGGCTACAAAGTCATCCTGGTCAACAGCAATCCTGCGACCATCATGACCGATCCTGAAATGGCGGACGTCACCTACATCGAGCCGATTACCTGGCAAGTTGTGGAACGCATCATCGCCAAGGAAAAGCCGGACGCGATCCTGCCGACCATGGGTGGCCAGACTGCGCTGAACTGCGCGCTGGACCTGCACCGCAACGGCGTGCTGGAAAAGTACAAGTGCGAACTGATCGGTGCCTCGCCGGAAGCCATCGACAAGGCTGAAGACCGCTCCAAGTTCAAGGACGCCATGACCAAGATCGGTCTGGGTTCCGCGCGCTCTGGCGTGGCGCACACGCTGGAAGAATCGTGGGCGGTGCAGAAGGAACTGGGCTTCCCCGTCATCATCCGTCCATCGTTCACTATGGGCGGCACCGGCGGCGGCATCGCCTACAACGCCGAAGAATTCGAAACCATCTGCAAGCGCGGCCTGGAAGCTTCGCCGACCACCGAACTGCTGATTGAAGAATCGCTGATCGGTTGGAAAGAGTACGAGATGGAAGTCGTGCGCGACAAGGCCGACAACTGCATCATCGTCTGCTCGATCGAAAACCTGGATCCGATGGGCGTGCATACCGGCGACTCCATCACCGTCGCGCCGGCACAAACGCTGACCGACAAGGAATACCAGATCATGCGTAACGCCTCGCTGGCGGTGCTGCGTGAAATCGGCGTCGACACCGGCGGCTCCAACGTGCAGTTCTCGGTCAATCCGGCCGACGGCCGCATGATCGTCATCGAAATGAATCCGCGCGTCTCGCGTTCGTCGGCATTGGCCTCCAAAGCGACCGGTTTCCCGATCGCCAAGATCGCCGCCAAGCTGGCGGTTGGTTTCACGCTGGACGAACTGCGCAACGAAATCACCGGCGGCGCGACCCCGGCATCGTTCGAACCGTCGATCGACTACGTCGTCACCAAGATCCCACGTTTTGCGTTTGAAAAATTCCCGCAAGCCGACAACCACCTGACCACGCAAATGAAGTCGGTCGGTGAAGTCATGGCGATCGGTCGCACCTTCCAGGAATCGTTTCAGAAAGCCTTGCGCGGCCTGGAAGTCGGCGTCGATGGCATGAACGAAAAGACCACCGACCACGAAACCATCAAGGAAGAACTGGGCGAGCCTGGTCCTGACCGTATCTGGTACGTGGGTGATGCGTTCGCGCAAGGTTTCACACTGGAAGAAGTGCATGGCCTGACGCACATCGATCCGTGGTTCCTGTCGCAAATCAAGGAAATCGTCGACATCGAACTGTGGCTGGAAAACGGCCAGACACTGGAAGGCCTGGACAAGGCGACCTTGTACAAGCTGAAGCAAAAGGGTTTCGCTGACCGTCGCCTGGCCAAGCTGCTGAAGGTCACCGACACCGCCGTGCGCGAGAAGCGTCATGCGTTGAATATCCGCCCGGTCTACAAGCGCGTCGATACCTGCGCCGGCGAATTCTCGACCAACACTGCTTACATGTACTCGACGTATGAAGAAGAGTGCGAGTCAAAGCCGACCGACAAGAAGAAGATCATGGTGCTGGGCGGCGGTCCAAACCGTATCGGCCAAGGTATCGAATTCGACTATTGCTGCGTGCACGCTGCGCTGGCAATGCGCGAAGACGGCTACGAAACCATTATGGTCAACTGCAATCCGGAAACTGTTTCGACCGACTACGACACCTCCGACCGTCTGTATTTTGAATCGCTGACGCTGGAAGATGTGCTGGAAATCGTCGCGCTGGAAAAACCATACGGCGTCATCGTGCAATACGGTGGTCAGACACCGCTGAAGCTGGCGCTGGATCTGGAAGCCAACGGCGTACCTATCGTCGGTACTTCGCCAGACATGATCGATGCCGCAGAAGACCGCGAGCGTTTCCAAAAGCTGCTGCACGACCTCGGTCTGCGCCAACCGCCGAATCGCACCGCGCGTACCGAAGCCGACGCGCTGCGTCTGGCGCAGGAAATCGGTTATCCGCTGGTGGTGCGTCCTTCCTACGTGCTGGGTGGCCGCGCGATGGAAATCGTCCACGAGCAACGCGACCTCGAGCGTTACATGCGTGAAGCCGTCAAGGTTTCGCATGACTCGCCGGTGTTGCTGGACCGCTTCCTGAACGACGCGATCGAAGTCGACGTCGACTGCCTGTCGGACGGCGAGCGCACCTTCATCGGCGGCGTGATGGAACACATCGAACAAGCCGGCGTGCACTCAGGCGACTCGGCTTGCTCGCTGCCGCCTTACTCGCTGGCGAAAGAAACCATCGACGAACTGAAGCGCCAGACCGCATTGATGGCGAAGGGCCTGAACGTGGTCGGCCTGATGAACGTGCAGTTTGCGATCCAGCAAACTGAAGTCGACGGCAAGTTGCAAGACGTCGTCTTCGTGCTGGAAGTGAACCCACGCGCATCGCGTACCGTGCCGTTCGTCTCCAAGGCAACCGGTCTGCAACTGGCGAAGATCGCTGCACGTTGCATGGTCGGCCAATCGCTGGACAGCCAGGGCATCAAGAACGAAGTGATCCCGCCTTACTTCAGCGTCAAGGAAGCGGTATTCCCGTTCGTAAAATTCCCGGGCGTCGACACCATTCTCGGACCTGAGATGAAGTCGACCGGTGAAGTCATGGGCGTGGGTAAGACTTTCGGTGAAGCTTTCGTCAAGTCGCAGCTGGGCGCCGGCGTCAAGCTGCCGACATCGGGCAAGGTGTTCCTGAGCGTGAAGGGCAGTGACAAACCGCGCGCCGTGCAAGTGGCGAAGGATCTGGTCGGTCTCGGCTTCTCCATCGTTGCAACCAAGGGCACGGCTGCGGCCGTCAGCGCTGCAGGTATTCCTGTCACGACCGTGAACAAGGTTGTGGAAGGTCGTCCGCACATCGTCGACATGATCAAAAACAACGAAATCACACTCGTGGTCAATACCGTCGAAGAAAAGCGTACGGCGATTGCCGACTCCGGTGCGATCCGTACTTCGGCGCTGGCAGCGCGCGTGACAACGTTCACGACCATCGCCGGCGCAGAGGCTGCGGTTGAGGGCATGCGTCACCTGAATGCGCTGGATGTGTATGATTTACAAGGGCTGCATAAAGCTATACACTAAACCCACATACACGTTTTATTGCTAGTCACAGAGGGCATCTGAGTATTCGATGCCCTCTGTGTCTTTTTTAACGGCAAACTCTGTATTTGCCCGTAAGGGCTGTTGCAAAATTGATCTCGCACCGCATCATGTTTTACGCGCGTTCAGTTTGATTTTGCAACAGCCTCCAGGGCAAGTCATACAAAAGTGCCTCATTTTTTTGTTGAGAGTTTTTATGAGTACAGTTCCTATCACCAAGTATGGTGCAGAGCTTTTGAAGGAAGAGTTGCAGCGTCTGAAAACCAAAGAGCGTCCAGCGGTCATCAATGCGATTGCCGAAGCGCGCGCGCAAGGCGATCTGTCGGAAAATGCTGAATACGATGCCGCCAAGGAACGCCAGGCTTTCATCGAAGGCCGCATTGCTGATCTGGAAGGTAAACTGGGTTCGTCGCTGGTCGTTGATCCGGCGACATTGAGCGCAGGCGCGGATGGCCGTGTGGTGTTTGCTGCGACGGTCGATCTGGAAAACCTGGATAGCGGTGAAAAAGTCACCTATCAGATCGTCGGTATTGACGAAGCGGATATCAAGGAATCCAAGGTTTCCGTGACCTCGCCGATCGCACGTGCGATGATAGGCAAGAGCGCCGGCGATGTGGTTGCCGTTGAAGCGCCATCGGGCGTGCGTGAGTATGAAATTCTGGAAGTGCGCTACGTTTAAGTCTTAGCGTAAAGGCCGACGTAGGCGCTGTGGATGACAAGCTGTAAATAATTTACAGCGCTGCGATGGTTAAAAAAATGCCCGCTGAAGCGGGCATTTTTTCTTGCTTGATTTGAATTCCAGTCAGGCGGGAATACTATTATCCACGGTGCTCATTTTGGTAAGCGTCGCGGCTGACGGCATCAGCCCATGGATTTCTTTGCGCTTTTCTGACGTGGCTTGGCGCGCTTGATCGAGCCGCCCGCAGTAACGCGCTCGTTGCCCTTGATCATGACCTTGGTGACCGATGGGCGCTTGGTGCCGCTGGCGCTAGGCTTGACGATGGTGACTTCGCGCATGCCCTTGCCGCGTGTTTCGCTGCGTTCTTTCGCCGCTTCCTTCTTGGGGCGGAAGATCACCAGCAGTTTGCCGATGTGTTGTACGGGCGCTGCCTTGAGTTGTTCGCAGATGGTGTCGTAGATGGCGACGCGCGCTTCGCGGTCATCGCCGAACACGCGAACCTTGATCAGGCCGTGGGCGTTCAGGCTGGCATCGATTTCTTTGGTGACGCCGGCAGTCAGGCCGCCTTCGCCGATAATCACGACAGGGCTCAGGCCATGCGCTTCGGCACGCAATTCACTGCGCTCTGCAGGAGTAAGTTTCAACATAGTTTGTTTCCGGTGGGCGAGCGGCTTGGCGCCTGAGACCAGTTAAACCGGTCCGAACTCTGTCCCTCAATATTTAAAACCAGTATTCTACGCGAATGGCAAAGAACAAATTAAACAAAAACTGGCTGCATGATCACATTAACGACCCGTATGTGAAGCTTGCGCAGAAGGAAGGCTATCGCGCACGCGCGGCCTACAAGCTCAAGGAAATCGATGAGGATGAGAAGCTGATCAAGCCCGGCCAGGTCATTGTCGACCTTGGCTCGACCCCCGGCAGCTGGTCGCAATATGCCCGCAACAAGCTGGCAGGGCTGGAGGGCGGCGGCATTCGCGGCACCATCATTGGGCTGGACATGCTACCAATGGATCCTATTGCCGACGTTCACTTCATTCAGGGCGATTTTCGCGAAGAGGACTCGTTGCGCCAGCTGGAAGCTATTCTGGATGGGCGCCAGGTCGATCTGGTGTTGTCCGACATGGCACCGAACCTGTCCGGCGTGGCGATTGCCGATGCTGCACGGGTTGAGCATCTTATCGATCTGGCAATTGAATTTGCGCAGGCACACATGAAACCAACCGGTTCAGTGTTGGTGAAATGCTTCAACGGTACGGGTTATAACGAGCTGGTGCACAAATTCCGCGCGGAATTTAAAACCGTCACGTCGAAAAAACCGAAAGCCAGCCGCGATAAATCGTCGGAAATTTTCCTTTTGGGCAAAATTTTGAAGAATCCACATTAAATCGGCCGGTAATCTTGCATTTCGACCATTTTTCTTCTTGATTTCACCGATTCCGGCCACACATCCACTGCTGGAACCTTACGATTTTTATTCCTCGGAGCGTTTTTTGCGGCGATTTGGATGTGTTTTTGCCATCGGCCGCGATTCAAGTTTCTCCGCCGGTCTGCCGTAGTCTATTTACGTCAGCCAGGGATGGACGGTTTCCTAGTAAGCGCAGATGAATCCGAGTAAAATCGGATATATATAAGGTAATGAGGCGCGCTCGCGTCGGAGGAGTTCTAGTGAACAACATGTTTTCCAAAGCCGCCATCTGGGTGGTGATCGCCCTGGTGCTGTTTATGGTCTTTAAACAGTTCGATAGCCGTAGCCTGGCGTCGGGCGCTACACCGATCGCATACTCCGACTTCATCAGCGAAGTAAAAGCCGGCCACATCAAAGACGCGACCATCGAAGACCGTAGCATCGTTGCGACCACGCAAGATGGTAAAAAGGTCAAGACTGCCGCAACCTATCTGGATCGCGGCCTGGTCGGCGATCTACTGAACAACGGCGTCAAGTTCGATGTCAAGCAACCGGAAGAACAATCCTTCCTGTCGCAAGTCTTCATCTCCTGGTTCCCGATGCTGTTGCTGATCGGCGTCTGGGTGTTCTTCATGCGCCAGATGCAGGGCGGCGGCAAAGGCGGCGCGTTCTCCTTCGGTAAGTCCAAGGCGCGCATGCTTGACGAGAACAGCAATTCCGTCACTTTCGCCGACGTCGCAGGTTGCGACGAAGCCAAGGAAGAAGTGCAGGAGCTGGTCGAGTTCCTGCGCGATCCAACCAAATTCCAGAAACTCGGCGGCCGCATTCCTCACGGCGTGCTGATGGTCGGTCCTCCAGGTACTGGTAAGACATTGCTGGCGCGTGCGATTGCAGGCGAAGCGAAGGTTCCGTTCTTCACCATTTCCGGTTCCGATTTCGTTGAAATGTTCGTCGGTGTGGGCGCATCGCGTGTTCGCGACATGTTCGAAAACGCCAAGAAGCACGCACCGTGCATTATCTTCATCGATGAAATCGACGCCGTCGGCCGCCATCGCGGCGCCGGTATGGGCGGTGGTAACGATGAGCGTGAACAAACGCTGAACCAGATGCTGGTCGAGATGGATGGTTTTGAAGCCAACTCCGGCGTTATCGTGATTGCTGCAACCAACCGTGCTGACGTGCTGGATAAGGCGCTGCTGCGTCCAGGTCGTTTCGACCGCCAGGTGATGGTCGGCTTGCCGGATATCCGTGGTCGCGAACAAATTCTCTACGTCCACATGCGCAAGGTGCCTATCGCCCCTGACGTCAAGGCCGATATCCTTGCGCGCGGCACACCTGGTTTCTCGGGCGCCGATCTGGCCAACCTCGTCAACGAAGCTGCACTGTTCGCCGCACGCCGCAGCAAGCGTCTGGTCGAAATGCAAGACTTCGAAGATGCGAAGGACAAGATCGTCATGGGTCCGGAACGCAAGTCTGCCGTGATGCGCGAAGAAGAGCGCCGCAACACGGCGTTCCATGAGTCCGGTCACGCTGTTGTCGCCAAACTGTTACCTAAGGCTGATCCCGTTCACAAAGTCACCATCATGCCGCGTGGCTACGCACTGGGTTTGACATGGCAGCTCCCTGAGCATGATCGCGTCAATATGTACAAGGACAAGATGCTCGAAGAGATCGCCATCTTGTTCGGTGGTCGTATCGCAGAAGAAATCTTCATGCATCAAATGTCGACCGGCGCGTCCAATGACTTTGAACGTGCAACCAAGCTGGCACGTGCAATGGTGACTCGCTACGGCATGTCCGAAGCGCTCGGCACCATGGTCTACGAAGATACCGAGCAAGACGCCTACTTTGGTCGCATGTCGTCGAAGACCGTGTCTGAAGCGACGCAGCAAAAGGTCGATGCCGAAATCCGTAGCATCCTCGACACGCAATATGCACTGTCGCGCCGCCTGCTGGAAGAAAACCGCGACAAGGTCGAAGTCATGGCGCAAAAGCTGCTCGATTGGGAAACCATCGACGCTGATCAGATCAACGACATCATGGCAGGCAACGAGCCGCGTCCACCGAAATACGGTATCCCGGTCAAGAAGTCGTCCGACAATACGCCAGGCGATATTTCGCCGACCGCGACTGCTCCTGCCTGATAGCGGGACTGTAAGCGAAGTTGGTCTCAGGGTGAGGAGTAATCCTCGCCCTTTTTCTTTGGGTGAGGGCTCCTGCAAGGTTTGCGGAGTCTTTTGCACGTTGGGACTGATTAGCCGCATGGTCGGCTGCAGTGCTGAAAACACCCTGAGTCAGAACATCGAAGTAACCGAATGAGCCAACAATATCTACAATGCGGGCGTTATCGCCTTTCTGTTACGCCCGGCCGCAGGCCGCTGGTAATGGGCATCCTCAACGTCACTCCCGATTCGTTTTCTGACGGCGGCAATTATCATGCGCTGGAGTTTGCCATTTCGCGCGCCGAACAGATGATTGCTGACGGCGTCGATATCATTGACATCGGTGGCGAGTCGACCCGGCCCGGTATTCCGCCGGTTCCACTGGACGAAGAACTCAAGCGCGTGATGCCTCTGATTTACGCTTTGCGCGATTGCGGCAAGCCGCTGTCGATTGACACCTATAAGCCGGAAGTCATGCGCGAGGCCTTGATTGCTGACGCCGACATGATTAACGATATCAACGGTTTTCGTGCGCCGGGCGCTATCGATGCGGTGAAGGACAGTACTGCCGGCCTATGTATCATGCATATGCAGGGCGAGCCGCAAACCATGCAGCAGCAGCCCGTATACGACGATGTTGTTGAAGAAGTGACTGCATTTCTTCAAGCGCGTGTGGAGGCGTTCAATGCCGCCGGCGTTGACCATGATCGTCTTTGTATCGATCCTGGTTTTGGCTTCGGCAAGAGTGTCGAGCATAATTATGCTCTGCTGAGAAATACCCGGAAATTGATCCGTACGCTGGATTTACCTTTGTTGGCCGGGATGTCGCGCAAATCCATGATCGGTGCAATTACCGGTAAGCCGCTGGATCAGCGTCTGGCAGGCAGTATCGGTGCGGCCTTGGCAGCGGCGGCGCAAGGTGCGATGATTATCCGTGTACACGATGTCGCGGAGACTGTCGATGCGCTCAATGTCTGGCATGCAGGCATGACGGATGCTACCGCCATCTGATAATTATTTATAAAAAAGACTCTTCAAGAGGAAACACAGGAATCATGGCTGGAAAATATTTTGGTACCGATGGTGTGCGTGGACGTGTCGGCGTGGCGCCGATTACTCCTGATTTCGTCATGCGTCTTGGTTACGCTGCAGGAAAAGTGCTCACCAAGTCTTGGGCATCGTCGGCCAAACCGACGGTGCTGATCGGCAAGGACACCCGTATTTCCGGTTATATGCTGGAAGCCGCTCTGGAGGCAGGCTTTGCGGCGGCAGGCGTTGATGTGATGCTGGCCGGGCCGATGCCAACACCGGCGATCGCTTACCTTACGCGCGCGCTGCGCCTGTCGGCGGGCGTGGTGATTTCGGCTTCGCACAATCCGTATCACGATAACGGCATCAAGTTTTTCTCGGCTTCTGGTAACAAACTGCCGGACGCCGTTGAAGCAGAAATCGAGGCCGCACTCGATACGCCAATGAGCTGTGTATCGTCCGAAAAACTGGGTAAAGCAAAGCGCTTGGACGATGCGCAGGGCCGCTATATCGAATTTTGCAAAGGGACGTTTCCGAACGATCTGGATCTGCATGGCATGCGTATCGTCGTCGATTGCGCACACGGCGCTGCCTACAACATCGCGCCGCACGTTTTCCATGAGCTTGGTGCCGAAGTTATCAATATCGGCAACCAGCCCAACGGTCTGAACATCAATGAAGGTTTTGGCGCGACTGCGCCGGAAGCCCTGTCAAAGTCAGTGCGCGCCAATCACGCGCACGTCGGTATTGCACTTGACGGCGACGCCGATCGTCTGGTGATGGTGGACGCCGCCGGCCGTATCTACAACGGCGACGAGCTGTTGTATGTAATGGTCAAGGACCGTCTGGCTACCGGACCGGTGCCGGGTGCTGTCGGTACGTTGATGACCAACATGGCGCTGGAAGTCGCTTTCAAGAAAATGGGCATCGGTTTCGCGCGCGCCAAAGTCGGCGACCGCTACGTGTTGGAAACTTTGCAGGAGCGCGGCTGGCTGCTCGGCGGTGAAGGTTCCGGCCATTTGCTGTGTCTCGATAAGCACACCACCGGCGACGGCATTGTTTCGGCGCTGCAGGTCATGTCTGCGCTCAAGCGCTCTGGACAAAGCCTGGCCGAGATGACCGCAGACATCCGTATGTATCCCCAAGTACTGATCAACGTTAAGATTCCTGCCGGCTTCGACTGGAAAACGAATCCCGGCATGCAAGCCGAAAAGGACGCTGTTGAAAAGGCTCTTGGCGACACCGGTCGCGTCTTGATTCGTCCATCCGGCACCGAACCGCTGATTCGCGTCATGGTGGAAGCGCAGCAGGCAGAGACGGCGCAGACGATGGCGCAGCGGATTGCTGATAAAGTAGCGGCCTGAGTGCTGGGTAGAACAGCGCGGGGAAGGACGAAGGCGAAGCACTGTTCTAAGCACATCGCCAACCATTACAAGTCAACATAGCAGCGCATGTCAAAAGATCAGCCACATATCTTATTAGTCGAGGACGAGCCGAGTATCGCGGAGCTTCTGCGCTTCACCATGGAAGGCGCAGGCTTTGCCACCAGCATCGCGAGTGATGCGGCAGAAGCGCGCAAGCTCATCGCGACTGCCTTGCCGCAACTGGTGCTGCTGGACTGGATGCTGCCTGATACCTCCGGGCTGGCCTTGCTTGGCGAGTGGCGCAGAGAGGCGCGTACCGCTGCTTTGCCAGTCATTATGCTGACCGCAAAGGGCATGGAAGAAGACAAGGTCAAAGGCTTGAACGAAGGGGCTGACGACTACGTCACCAAACCGTTTTCACCGAAAGAACTGGTGGCGCGTGTACAGGCACTGCTGCGTCGCAAGGTGCCAGAAGTTGGTCATCAGAGTTTGTCCTATGGCTTGCTCGGCATCGATACCGAACGTCATCGCGTCACGGTCGACAAGGATGAGATCGAACTGGATCAGGCGGAATTCAAACTGTTGCGCTATCTCGTCGCACATCCGGAACGCATTTTTTCACGTGCCCAGTTGCTGGATAAAGTCTGGGGCGATCATACCTTCATCGAAGAGCGCACCGTCGACGTTCACATCATGCGCCTGCGCAAATCGCTGGGAGCTGCCGCAGACTATGTGAAGACTGTACGCGGCATGGGCTACAAGCTCAGCATGGAAGCGAAGAGCGCTTGATTCCGAGTTTGATGATTCGGCCACGCGGTCGAATGTTGTAACCGAATCCTATCTAATCTCACATTTGAAGCCCGTTCTTGGTTCAGCCAAGCGTCAACCGGACTTCAATCATCAGTCCAACGGAATTGATCGATAGCGATTCACCTCTTGCGGCGAGACAAAACCGGCGCGATTTTCCCAGCTGTTCCTGATATACGACACGACCGCAGCGACTTCCTGGTCGTTCAGGGCCTGTCCGAAAGGTGGCATGCCGTAGGGGCGTGGATTGCCTTCGGTTGACGGCGGGAAGCCGCCATTGAGCACCATGCGAATCGGATTGACTGCGGATCCCATCGTCAGCGAACGGTTGCCGCTCATCGGCGGGTAAGCCGGCGCGATGCCCTGGCCGTTGGCCTGGTGGCACTCGGCGCATTGCTTTTCATAGATCTTGCTGCCGGTTTGCAGAATGCGATCGGCTGTTGCCTTGTCCGGCTGCGCCGTGTCGAGCGCTGGCGGGGGATCGTTCTGCGGCAAGGATTTCAGGTAAACCGCCATGGCCTGGATGTCGCTGTCAGTCAGGTGTTGCAGACTCTGGCTGACGACTTCCGCCATGGGGCCGAACACCGTGCTGCGCGGCGAGACGCCGGTTTTCAACAGCGCTGTGATGTGAGCTATTTCCCATTTTCCGAGCCCGGCTTCAGCGTCTGAGGTCAACGACGGCGCATACCAGTTCATGATCGGAATGAGGCCGCCGGCCAGATCGGATTTATCCACGGTGGCACCAAATGCGTTGCGAGTCGTATGGCACGCGCTGCAATGTCCCAGCCCCTGAACCAGATAAGCGCCGCGATTCCACTCGACCGATTGTTTGTTTTCTGGCGCATAGGATCCCGGTGTGAAATACAGCGCACGCCATCCGGCCAGCAGGATGCGGTAGTTGTAGGGGAAGCGCAGTTCGTGTTCCTGATTGACTTGATGCACCGGCTTGATTGTTTGCAGATACGAGAACAAGGCATCGGCGTCTTCACGCGTCACTTTGGTGTAATTCGGATACGGGAAGGCCGGGTAGAGGAAGCTGCCGTCCTTCGACTTGCCGTGATGCAGCGCCCGCCAGAAATCTTTTGTGTTCCAGCTGCCCAGGCCGGTCTCATTGTCGGCGGTGATATTGGGCGCGTAGAGCGTGCCGAACGGCGTCGAAATGGCGCGGCCACCGGCATAGGGTTGCCCACCGCGTGCCGTATGGCAGGCCATGCAGTCACCGGCACGGGCCAGGTAGGCGCCGCGGATGACTTGTTGTTCGGGATTCATCGGGGCGGCCGATTGTGGCGGAGCATCGTCGTCATGATCAACAAATTGCATGCTGACCATGACGGCGGGGATGGCGCTGATCAGCAAGAGGAGGGCCAGCAAGATGCGTTTCATGAGCAGCCCTTTATTCGGTGACGCTGCCGCAAGCCAGCGGCAGTTTGACAGTCGTGGCAGGGGCCGGTACGGCGCCTTCCGGGACGGTTTGGGCGGCGAGCCAACTGCTGGCCGCGTTGATATCTTCCAGTGTCAGTTTTTGCGTGATCTGCGCCATGCAGTCGGGCGCTTTTGCTTTGCGTACGCCGTTTCGCCACGCGCCGAATTGCGAATTGATATAGTCGCGCGGCAAACCGATCAGGCCCGGAACGGCAGGCGCTACGCCGGTTAGCGCTTGTCCATGACAGGCAATGCAAGCCGGCACTTTCTTGCTGCTGTCGCCGTTCATGACCAGATTGCGGCCACGTTCCAGTACTGCCGGCGTAGCGTCGCTAGGTTGTGGTGCAGGGTAGGGCGGATGTTGTTCGGAGAAGTAGTTGGCGATTTCATGCAGATAGGCGTCGGAAAGATGATCCAACAGATACGTCATCAGTGGATACTGCCGGCGGCCATCGCGGAAGTTGGTGAGCTGGTTGAACAGATAGCCCTCCGGCTTACCGGCGATGCGGGGATAAAAACCGTCGCTGGAGGCGCGTCCTTCTTTGCCATGGCACGCGGTACAGGCAACGACACGCTGGGAAATCGTATCCGGTAAGGTTTGCCGGCCCGAGGCCGAGCTCGACGTCAAAGTAGAAGTTGGGGCTGAGTTTGAGCTTTGCGCGTGAGCCAGCGGTAACATGGCTGTCATCAGCCCGGCACATAATGCCAGGTAACGCGCCACATACAGCGTCGGAAACGCGCGTGGTACGCTGCGTGCGAACATCGGGAAAGATATAAGGCTGGCCATATAAATAATCGTTGTAAGTTATATGCGGCGAGCTGATCGGAGAATTGATCGCAATGTTTGCATTGTATAAGAGCTGGCGTTTATCATGCCCGCACACCAGCACCATGAAAATCCAAGTACAGTAGCGTTTTTGCAGTGTGTATTGCCGTACAGATCAATTTCAGAAGACAGATAAATCCCCATGGCCGACAAGTCGTTTGAACAGTCAGTGATTGCCGAGCGTAGCATGCTGGTCAAGTTTGCACGCCTGCATCTGCAGGAAGATGCTGCCGAGGATGTCGCGCAGGAAACCTTACTGGCTGCATTGCAGAATGCCGCAGGCTTTTCGGGAAAATCGTCGTTGCGTACCTGGCTGGTCGGCATTCTCAAGCACAAGATCGTTGACTTGATTCGCAAGGAAAAGAAGTACGTTCAGATCACACAAGAGGAAACCGGCGACCCGACCGACTTCGACGTACTTTTTGACGACACGGGGCATTGGGCCGAAGCGCCCGCCGATTGGGGCAATCCGGCGGAAACTCTGCAGCAGTCGCAGTTCTTCGACATCATGGATTTTTGTCTGAACAAGCTCTCGCCGGTGATGGCGCGTGTGTTTTCCATGCGTGAACTGTTCGAGTTCGAGATTGCCGAGATCTGCAAGGAGCTCAAGATCACAGCCAGCAATTGCAGCGTGCTGCTCTATCGCGCCCGCATGCAACTCCGTCTGTGCCTGGATCAAAATTGGTTCGACGGCCGCACAAGCGGCGCTTGATCCGACTGCGCGCCTTTCCATACCCGCCCACACCCGCTACAATAGCGCCCACGCCCCCGTAGCTCAGTGGATAGAGCGATCCCCTCCTAAATACAATTGGGCACCGGCATCCGAAAGGCGCCGCGTGAATGGAGTCAAATTCGGTGAACCCTGACAGCGCTTGCAGTGCTTATGCTGCAAACGGCTGCTGGCAATACCGAGCCAAGCCGCACCGGGTTGTTATCGTGCGGAAGGTGTAGAGACTAGACGGCTCCGGCCTGCGGACTGCAAGTCCATGGCCAAGGTATAGTCCAGACCACAAACAAGTTACTTGGTGGCGAAAGCCATGGTGGTACGAAGGGATAGGTCACACGTTCGATCCGTGTCGGGGGCGCCAGATACGAAGGTAAAAAAAGCGCAGAAGATATTGTCTTCTGCGCTTTTTCTTTTTTGCGATCCGGTCAGTGAGGTCAGCGACTGGTCAATGACCCTGATAGAGCTTGTCTCGGTCAACCTGAGCAGGCGATGCCGGGGCGCCGGTCGAACTTGCCGGTGGTGCAGGTGTCTCTGAGTTCGGATTCTTTGACCAGCCGAAGAAATTGGACAAGGCATCTACCACACCGCCGCCTTCCGTACCCAGCGAGGCGACAAAGCCATCACCCGGAGAGAAGTTGTCGTAGTAAGGCTCGCCATCGACAAACTTGATGCCTGCCGGTGCCGGCATGTCGAATTGCGGCACGCCCTTGAGTGCGGCACCCATGTAATCCACCCAGATCGGCAAGGCCAGTTGCGCGCCGAATTCTTTGCTGCCCAAGGTCTTGGGTTGGTCGTAACCCATCCAGACGACGGTCGTCAGCGTGCGTTGATAACCGGCAAACCAGCCGTCCATCGCATCGTTGGTGGTCCCTGTCTTGCCCGCCAGATCCGTGCGCTTGAGCGAGTTGCTGCGTGCGCCGGTGCCGCGTTGTGCGACCGATTGCAGCAGGCTGGTCATGACATAGCTGTTGCGTTCGTCAATGGCGCGCGGCGCATTGTTGCCGACCACTAGGGGATCTGCCTTGGACAAGACCTTGCCGCGTGCATCCGCGATTTGCGTGATGAGGTAAGGATTGATCTTGTAACCACCGTTGGCGAAGATTGCATAAGCGGACGCCAACTGCAGCGGTGTGGTCTGACCCGCACCCAGAGCCATCGGCAGATAAGGCGGCACCTTGTCGACATCGAAGCCGAAATGGCTGGTGATGAAATCTTGCGCATACTTCACGCCGATTGCATCTAGGGTACGGATTGCCACCAGATTGACCGATTTTTGCAAGGCGGTGCGCATCGACATCGGGCCAGCCGGCGGATCATCATCCTTCGGTTCCCAGTTTGGCTGACCATTGCCTGCCGGGTAAGAAACCGGAGCATCGTTGATGATACTGGCTGGTGCAAAACCTTTTTCCAGCGCAGCCGAATAGATGAATGGCTTGAACGTCGAGCCCGGTTGGCGCCATGCCTGTGTCACGTGATTGAAGTTGTTTTGCGTGAAGTCAAAGCCACCGACCAGCGCGCGAATAGCGCCATTCTGTGGCGTGACCGATACCAGCGTTGCTTCTACTTCCGGCAACTGCACGATCTGCCAGTTTTTCTTGGCGTCTTGCATGACGCGGATCACCGCACCCGGTGCGATGCGAATTTCCTTCTTGGCTTTCGGACTCAATGCGGCTGCCACGAATTTGAGTGTGTCGCCGCTCAGTGTGATCTTGTCGCCGCTGCGGATCACAGCCTGGATTTGCTTCGGATCAGCAGAAACCACGACTGCAGCGAGGATGTCGTCGTTGTCCGGGTGATCATCCATGGCGTCGTCGATGGCTTGCGAGCGATCATCGTCGCCAGATGGCAACTCGATGGTTTCTTCCGGGCCGCGATAGCCGTGGCGGCGGTCGTAGTCCATGACACCCTTGCGCACGGCGTCATAGGCGGCCTTCTGATCGGCTGCATTGATGGTGGTGGTGACGGTGATGCCGTGGGTGTAGGTGTCTTCCTTGTACTGCGCGTAGACCATCTGGCGCACCATTTCATTCACGTACTCGGCATGAACGTTGTATTGATTGCCGGGGGCGCGCACCTGGATATCTTCTTTTACGGCAGCGTCATATTGCGCTTGCGTGATGTATTCCAGATCCAGCATGCGTTGCAGGATGTATTGCTGGCGGATGTGCGCGCGCTTGGGATTGACGATCGGGTTGTACGCCGACGGTGCTTTCGGTAAACCGGCCAGCATGGCGGCTTGCGCCAACGTGATGTCCTTGATGTCCTTGCCGAAATAGGTGCGTGCCGCAGCGGCAAAGCCGAAGGCGCGTTGTCCCAGATAGATCTGGTTCATGTACACCTCAAGGATCTGATCCTTGCTCAGGGTTGCTTCAATTTTGTTAGCCAGCAGGACTTCATAGAGTTTGCGCGAAACAGTTTTTTCCTTGGTCAGGAACACATTGCGCGCCACTTGCATGGTGATGGTGCTTGCGCCTTGGCTGGCATGGCCTTTGATGATGTCGGTCGCCAATGCGCGTGCGATACCGATGTAGTCGATGCCGCCATGCTGATAGAAGCGGTAGTCTTCAATCGCCAGCACAGCGTTTTTCAAGTTGGCGGGGATGGCGTCGAGCTTCACCAGACTGCGTTTCTCTTCACCGAACTCACCCAGCAGCACATTGTCGGCAGAATAAATCCGCAGCGGTACTTTCGGACGATAGTCGGTAATGACATCCAGCGACGGCAGGCGCGGATTGATGAAGATCAGTGCGTAGGCGATGATCAATGCGCCAATGATCGCCAGCCCGAGAACGGTGAAGGCGATGAATTTGGCGATATTGGGATTCAGAAAACCGCGTTGGCGGGAAACTAGGGGAAAGCGAGAGTTAAAGCGCATGGTCATTGTTAGTGAAGGGCGTGCCGTATCTTACAACATGGGGTGGTCGGGACTGCCGATCTGAGGCCAATCAA
The DNA here is from genome assembly GCF_046025915.1 of Herbaspirillum rhizosphaerae. Classification (GTDB taxonomy): domain Bacteria; phylum Pseudomonadota; class Gammaproteobacteria; order Burkholderiales; family Burkholderiaceae_D; genus Herbaspirillum; species Herbaspirillum rhizosphaerae_A. Next base: position 306,300 of record NZ_JAQQFR010000005.1, read on the forward strand.
AGGCGCGATTATGTTTCCAAATGTATGCGGTGGCCACCGGCGTGCTTGTTTTGGCGCAGGATCATGCCAAAAACACATTCTTTGTTGTTGTTCGGCAATTATCGTTGTTGCGACGCAGTATTAAGCCAGGAAGATCGCGTACAGATCGACGTTAGATTCACGAAGCCCGCGCACAATCGGTACAATGCGGTCTTTCCTCTTAATTCAGTCGCGGCAAAGCAGTTGCTGCCCGGCCTTCGATTTCATCCCTCGGCATACTTATGGCAGTCATTTCTCTCTCCAATGCGCAGCTCGCATTCGGACACGTTGCGCTTCTCGATGGCGCGGAGTTTTCCCTTGAAACAGGCGAACGCGTCGGTCTGATCGGCCGCAACGGCACCGGCAAGTCGTCCTTGCTGAAAATCATCGCGAGCGTTTCCAAACTGGACGATGGTCTGCTGGTGATGCAGCAAGGCCTGAAGATTGCCTATGTCGATCAGGAGCCGCATTTCCCTGCAGAGATGTCGATTTTCGATGCGGTCGCTTCCGGCTTGGGCGAATTGCCGGCGCTGCTGGCCGAATATGAGTCGTTGACCGGCCAGTTCGGCGGCGACAACGATGATGCGCTGATGGAGCGCATGCACGACATTCAGGTCAAGCTCGATGCCGCCGACGCCTGGAGTCTGAATCACAAGGTCGAAACCACGCTCGACAAGCTGAACCTCAAAGCGGAGTCGCTGATCGGCGAACTGTCCGGCGGTATGCAAAAGCGCGTGGCGCTGGCATGCGGCCTGGTCGGTGCGCCCGATGTGCTGCTGCTGGATGAGCCGACCAACCATCTGGATTTCGGCTCGATCCTGTGGCTCGAAGCGCTGTTGCGCGACTACAAGGGCAGCGTGCTGTTCATTACCCATGATCGTAGCTTCCTTGATAACGTTGCTACGCGCATCATCGAACTGGATCGCGGCAAAATACTTTCCTTCCCGGGCAACTTCAGCACCTATCAGGGCCGCAAGGCAGAGTTGCTGGCCAATGAAGAAGTCGAGAACGCCAAATTCGATAAATTCCTCGCGCAGGAAGAAGTCTGGATCCGCAAGGGTGTGCAGGCGCGCCGTACCCGTGACGAAGGTCGTGTGCGCCGTCTCGAAGCCTTGCGCCAGGAACGCAGCGTACGCCGCGACCGCCAGGGCCAGGTCAAACTGGAGGTTTCCTCCGGCGAGCGTTCAGGCAAGATCGTGGCGGAACTGGAAAACGTCAGCAAGGCCTATGGCCCGAAGACCATCGTGCGCGATTTTACCGGCACCATCATGCGTGGCGACAAGGTCGGCCTGATCGGTCAAAACGGCGCCGGCAAGACGACATTGCTCAAGCTCATTCTCGGTGAAGAAACGGCAGATGCCGGCACCGTGCGCCAAGGCACCAAATTGCAGGTCGCGTACTTCGACCAGATGCGCACTCAGCTCAACGAAGAAGCCAGCCTGGCCGAAACCATTGCCCCGGGTAGTGACTGGGTAGAAGTCAACGGTCAGCGCAAGCATGTCATGACGTATCTGAGCGACTTCCTGTTCGCACCGGAACGTGCACGTTCGCCGGTGCGCACCTTGTCGGGCGGCGAGCGCAACCGTTTGCTGCTGGCGCGTCTGTTCGCCAAGCCGGCCAACGTGCTGGTGCTCGATGAACCGACCAACGATCTCGATATCGATACGCTGGAATTGCTGGAAGAGTTGCTGGAAGAATATACCGGCACCGTTTTCCTGGTCAGCCATGATCGTACTTTCCTCGACAATGTGGTGACACAGGTGATCGCTTCCGAAGGCGATGGCGTGTGGCGCGAATATGTCGGCGGCTATAGCGATTGGGAGCGCGTGCGCGCCAACATGCAGGCAACAGCGAAGAAGGCTGACAACAAGCCGGAAACCAAGCCGGCAGAAGTGCAAGCAGCACCGGTTGCCGCAGCGGCCAAGCCGAAGAAGCTCAGCTACAAGGAGCAGCGCGAGTTGGAAGAGTTGCCTAAACTGATCGCGCAACTGGAAGAAGAGCAGGCAACGATTTCTGCCAAGCTGGCTGATGCTGATCTGTACAAGCAAGGTGCGGATGTCGCCGTGGGTCTGAACGCACGCTTTGCTGAAATCGACGGTTTGCTGTTGGAAAACCTGGAGCGCTGGGAAGTGATCGAAGCGCGCTCGAAGGGATAATTAATCTTGCAGAGAAGGCGCTCCCAATTTCAATTCAATCTGAGTTGAATCTTAATTGGGACGCCGGCTTGCATGGCGCAATTCCGGCAGCTTCTCGCGCATGATGTCGGCGTCTTCCGCATCGGGCCGTAAAGCCAGATAGGCTTCAATATCATCTAACGCCGCCTGAGGTTCCGCCAGGTTGGCATAGGCCAGTCCGCGATCGCGGCGCTCGGTAATTTCATCCGGCAGCAAAATCACCAGACGTTCTTGCACGTCGCGTAAAAGCTCCCATTGCCGGCCTTCGGTAAAAATGGCCTTGAGATTACGCAGCATGCGAGTGAGGATCTCACGCGGATGTGCCGCGCGCAGATAAGCGGCCAGCGGCAGCTCGTCGCCGTATTCCTGTTGTTCCAGATACGGCTCCAGCCGTTCTTCCAGTTCTTCGCGCGACAGGCTGGAACCGTTCATCGGATCCAGTACGATATCGCCCGACTGCACCGATAACTTCATCAGGAAGTGCCCGGGGAAGGAGATGCCCTTCATGTTCAGACCGATCTGCTGGCCCAGCTCCATGTAGACCAGCGCCAGCGAAATCGGAATGCCGCGGCGCGACGCGATGACGCGATGGATATAACTGTTGTCGGGATCGTAATAATTGTTGATGTTGCCCGCGAAAGCCAATTCCTGGAAAAAGAAATGGTTCAGCATGCGCAGTTTTTGAATATGCGATGCATCGGCGGAGAGACGCTGCTTCAGCTTGAGCGCTAAAGTGTCCATCTCGATCTGGCTGGCGGAAAAATCCAGATCGGGATACGCATCTTGGCCCAACGCCAGAGCCGATTCAAACAGCGGAATCGAATCGTCTTGACGAACCAGCGAAGAAAAATATTCGAGCGGTGTAAGCGTCATATGTTGATCATGCTATCAAAATATGCGCGCTTGTGAAATGTTTGCCTGGCAATGGGGCGCTAAAGCAACATTGCCCGGCAAACAAAAAATAAATGCGTGATCAGCGACCGATGCGTTTGAAGTCGCGGAAACGGAAGCCCATCGCCATCAACGCGCCGAAATAGGCGATGCCGCAGGCCGCGAATACCAGCATCAGTGCGCCGACACGTTCGGCCGGATGCGCGCGCATGGCGATCCAGTCAAAATGCCGCGCTACGGCAAGTGCGACGCCGGCCAGCAGAAACAGCGCGCCGGTCAGTTTGATCAGAAACATGCGCCAGCCCGGTTGTGGCGTGTAGATGTTGCGGCGGCGCAGTCCCCAGAACAGAAACGCGGCATTGAGGCAGGCGCCCAGCCCGATGGACAGAGCCAGCCCGGCATGTGCGATCCATGGCACAAAAATATAGTTCATCAACTGCGTTGCAATCAGCACGCCAATGGCAATCTTGACTGGTGTGCGGATATCTTGTTTTGCGTAGAACCCGGGCGCGAGAATCTTCACCAGAATCAGACCGATCAGCCCCACTCCATACGCGACCAACGCGTGGCTGGTCATCGCTACCGATACGGTATCGAATTTCCCGTAGTGGAAAAGCGTCGCCGTCAGCGGTTCGGATAGCGTCGCCAAGCCGACCGCACAAGGCAGCGCCAGCAAAAACGTCAGACGCAGGCCCCAGTCGAGCAGGGAGGAGTATTCCACCATATCGTTTTCGGCATGCGCGTTCGACAGGCTGGGCAACAAAATCGTGCCGAGCGCCACACCGAGCAACGCAGTGGGGAATTCCATCAGACGGTCGGCATACGACAGCCACGATACGCTGCCATGTGCGAGGCGGGAGGCGATGTTGGTATTGATCATCAGGCTGATCTGCGCGGCAGAGACGGCAAACACAGCCGGTCCCATCTTCTTGAGCACGCGTTTGACGCCTTCATCCGAGAGGCCAATCATTGGATTGAGGTACAGGTGCGGCAACATGCCGATTTTTTTCAGCGCCGGGACTTGCAGCGCTACCTGCAATATGCCGCCCACAAAGACGGCAAATGCCATCGCGTAGATCGGCTGGTCCATGTAAGGCGCGACGAACAGCGAAGCGACGATGAAAGAGACATTCAGCAGTACTGAGGTAAAAGCCGGGATCTTGAACTCTCGCCAGGTATTGAGAATGCCGCCGGCCAGCGCAACAAACGCCATGAAGCCGATATAGGGGAACATGATCCGCGTCATCATCACGGAGGCATCAAAGGCTCCCTGATTGTATTTAAGGCCGGTAGCGATGAAATAGACAATCACGGGCGTGGCCAGAATGCCGACGATGCTGGTCGCCAGCATCACCCAGATCAATACCGTTGCCACATGGTCAACCAAGGTTTTGGTGGCGGCATCACCTTTCTGGTTTTTATATTCGGCAAGGATGGGGACGAACGCCTGCGAGAAGGCGCCTTCAGCGAAGAGGCGGCGCAGCAGATTGGGGATGCGGAAGGCCACGTTGAAGGCGTCCGTGTAGGCGGAGGCGCCGAATGCGCGTGCGAACAGGATTTCTCTTGCGAGGCCGGTAATGCGGGATAACATCGTCATGCCAGAGACGGTGGCAAGCGTTTTATGCAAGTTCATGGGACGGCATTATAGCTTTCGTTTTTGATGCTTCGACGCGGAAGGTGGTTTGGTGCCATTGTCGGGTAGAGTGATGGCGTTGGAGAAGGCGAGCGCGGCAAGGTTCGGAAAGGCGAAAAATCAGATTTCAGGGTTTGTTGATTTTTGGCAATTTGACCGCTTTGCAACACGCAGAGGCGATAGTCGGGCTGTATTTGCCAGTTTGAGGAAAAGTGGTTATAATCCGTGGCTTTACAGAATTCCGCCTCGCAAGTTATCAAGATTGCGATGCACTCGATCTCGATTTAGGATAATTATTCATGGCAAATACCGCACAAGCACGCAAACGTGCTCGTCAAGCTGTTAAGCAAAACGCGCACAACTCCAGCCAGCGTTCGACGCTGCGTACAGCAATCAAGGCTGTTCGCAAGGCGATCGCTGCAGGCGACAAGGCTGCTGCGACTTCCGTGTTTCAATCGTCGGTTTCGACCATTGACAGCATCGCTGACAAGAAAATCATTCACAAGAACAAGGCTGCTCGCCATAAGAGCCGTCTGGCTGCTGCCCTGAAGGCACTGGCTGCTTAATTCTTGTCGTTGACTGGGTCTTTGCTTCGGCTGAGACTCAAGCAGCGCTGAATCGATAGTAATGTCGATTCGAAAACATCAACCCGCCCAAGCGATTTGGCGGGTTTTTGCATTTGCAGATAGCGTATTCACCGCAGCCGTCGCTTATCGCTGGCTCTATTCCAGATTGTTTTGCTAAGCGCGGGTTGTTTCTTCCCGGGCGATCGATCTTGACCCGGCTTGACGGGTTGTCAGGTCGTGAATGGCTATAGGTGATTGACGCGACGTCGCTCAGGACGTCACGGACTGCTTGTCGGATGCTTAGCGCGGTAAGCCTTCAATGACAGTGCCTGGCTTGATGTTCTTTTGCTTGAACCAGCCCTTGTTCATTTCCAGGGCATAGGTTGCCGCCTTGGTCGCGCAGTGCGAGTCCAGGGTCTGTTCCTTCATTTCTTCGATATTGATGATCTTTCCGGTTTCGTCCATAAAGGCGACGGAAAGAGGGATCAGCGTGTTCTTCATCCACATGCAGACGCCTGCCGGCTGGCCAAAAGCGAACACCATGCCTTCATTGGCGCCCATTTTGTCCCGGAACATCAGGCCCTGTTCGCGCTGTGCTTCGGTCGAGGCGACTTCGGCCTTGATCAGATACAGCCCGGAATTGAGCGTGATCGTGGGGAATTTCTGAAGTTGCTGGGAGTAAGACGGAAGGGCGGTCGCGAAAGCAGCAAGTGCGGTAAGCAGTGCAAATGAACGGCGCATGATGGATTTTAAGTAAGGGTGACGGACTATCAGCGGATTATAGCGAGGATGGATTGTCAATGGCACATCGGAGGCTGCAATCGCGAGATACTGTCAAAACAGGCGAGCGGATTGAGAAATCTGGAGCGGAAATGAAAAAAGGCAGGACGAGCCTGCCTTTTAGTCGTGCGAAAGCTTAGATTACTTAGCAGCGTCAGCAGCTGGAGCAGCCTTCTTTGCCTTCTTAGCCTTGTGGCTCTTCTTCGCTTTCTTAGCCTTTGGAGCAGGAGCAGCAGCGTCAGCAGCTGGTGCTGCTGGGGCAGCAGGAGCTGCAGCTTGTGCGAAAACGGTAGTAGCGAACAGACCAGCGATCAGAGCGGCGATCAATTTTTTCATTTTGCAGTCCTTCAAATTTAACATGTTAAGAAAACGGTGATTCTCGTGAATCATTGCCAATAACGACGTGCTGAAAGCTTGGTTGACAGAAAATTCCAAAAAAGAAAATTTCTTTGCATCCCGCGTAGTAGCGCGGTTTTTAGTCAGCATATTGTCAGGTTTAGCGGCTGAGTTCACTCGCTTCAACCTCTTTCCATTCACCCGGCATCAGAGGGTCGGTCTGCAAGGAAAAAGGGCCGATGGCAATACGTACCAGTCGCAAAGTTGGCAGATCGACAGCGGCGGTCATGCGGCGAACCTGGCGATTCTTTCCTTCTGAGATTTTGATGGTGAGCCAACTGGTCGGCTGACTCTTCCTCACGCGTATCGGCGGATTACGCGGCCACAGCCACTCCGGCTCCGCGACATGTTTGACCTCGCTTCGCTGTGTCACGAAATCGCCCAGATCAAGCGGGTTACGCAGACGTTCCAGTGTGTCCCGGTCAGGGACGCCATCGACTTGCACCAAGTAAACTTTTGGCTGCTTGCGTTTGGGGTGACTGATCTCGTGCTGCAATTGGCCGTCGTCCGTCAGCAGCATCAAGCCTTCGCTATCGGCATCCAGGCGACCAGCCGGGTAAATGTCGGGGATATCGAGGTAATTCGCCAGCGTATCGTGTTCAGGATGTGCAGAGAATTGGCACAAGACCTGAAACGGTTTGTTGAACAAAATCAAAGGCATGCTTGAGCTGAAGATAAGTTGGTTCAGAGGTTGTGTCGTTTGCATCGGTGCAAATCTGTGCATTCACAGCGCAGCCAGATCTGCTCCGGACGCGTCGACGCGCCAGTGCAAATGTTACAGCCTGGGTATTGCAAAGGCACGACATTCAGTAAAATACTCGTGCAAGATAAAAATGGTATCTTATGTCTTATATAAGACGTTGTTTTATCCTTTGCAGATATCCCGTGTAAGCAAGCTTGGATGCGGCGATGGCAATTCGTGGCTCAGCTGGCCGCACGATACGTAATTCGCCGCTGTTTCCTGATGCCGCTTACGGGAATCTGGTTCAGAATGGCAGGCTGTGAGCATTCTAGCTTTTGCGCTTTATTCCGTTTAGTTTAATTGTCGGAGACAACGATGTACCAACATATCAACGTGCCGTCTGAAGGTAAGAAGATTACCGTCAACGCAGACTTTTCCCTCAATGTTCCGGACAATCCGATCATTCCATTCATTGAAGGGGACGGCACCGGCAGCGATGTGACGCCTGTCATGCTCAAAGTCGTCAATGCCGCGGTCGAAAAAGCCTATGGCGACAAGCGCAAGATCAACTGGATGGAAATCTATGCCGGCGAAAAATCGACCAAGCTCTACGGCGATGACGTGTGGCTTCCGGAGGAAACCGTCGCGGCAGTCAAAGAGTACATCGTCTCGATCAAAGGCCCGCTGACAACGCCGGTTGGCGGCGGTATCCGCTCGCTTAACGTGTCGCTGCGACAGCAACTGGATCTGTATGTCTGCCTGCGCCCAGTGCGCTATTTCAAAGGCGTGCCGTCGCCGCTGCGCGAGCCTGAAAAAACAAACATGGTGATCTTTCGTGAAAACTCGGAAGACATTTACGCCGGCATCGAATGGCAAGCCGGTTCGGAAGGCGCCAAGAAGCTGATCGATTTCCTGGTCAAGGAAATGGGCGTCAAGAAATTACGCTTCCCGGAAACCTCCAGCCTCGGCATCAAGCCGGTTTCGCAAGAGGGCACCGAGCGTCTGGTGCGCAAGGCGATTCAATACGCGATCGATCACGACAAGCCCTCGGTCACTCTGGTCCACAAGGGCAACATCATGAAGTTCACCGAAGGCAGCTTCCGCGACTGGGGTTACGCCCTCGCGCAGAAGGAGTTTGGCGGTGTGATCATCGATGACGGCCCATGGGTGCGGATAAAGAATCCCAAGACCGGTCGCGACATCATCGTCAAGGATTCAATCACGGATGCTTTCATGCAGCAAATCTTGCTGCGTCCGGCGGAGTACAGCGTCATTGCGACACTTAACCTGAACGGCGATTACATCTCGGACGCGTTGGCCGCACAAGTCGGCGGTATCGGTATTGCCCCTGGCGCCAACATGTCGGACTCCGTAGCCATGTTCGAGGCTACACATGGCACATCGCCACGTTATGCGGGTAAGGATTACGTCAATCCTGGTTCGCTGATCTTGTCTGCGGAAATGATGTTGCGCCACATTGGCTGGACCGAAGCAGCCGCGATCATTGTCGAAGCGATGCAAACCACGATTTCGTCGAAGAAGGTGACTTATGACTTTGCTCGCCTGATGGAAGGTGCGACACAGGTGTCATGCTCCGGATTTGGCGATGCCGTGATCGGGAATATGTGATTTGCAAATCGTCGCATTACTGAGTGACGTGCAGTTGATCAGGAAAGGCCGGGTAACCGGCCTTTTTTATTGGCTTTTTTGCCGTTTTATCTTTGGATGTGAAAAGAGGGCTTAAAAACAGGCATAAAAAAAGCTCCTGTCGAAACAGGAGCTTTTTAGAAGCAACTTAACCGAAATTAAGGGGCTTGGATGTTAGAAGCTTGCTTGCCTTTGGGGCCTTGCGTGACTTCGAACTGAACTTTTTGACCTTCTTTGAGGGTCTTGAAGCCGTTCATCTGGATTGCCGAGAAGTGTGCGAACAAATCTTCACCGCCGTCGTCCGGGGTGATAAAGCCAAAGCCCTTAGAATCGTTGAACCACTTGACTGTACCTGTTGCCATAAAAGCATCTTTCAATTAATAAAAAATCACACGAGCCGTTAAAGCAAGAAGCCTCGCGAGATTAAAACGTCCGCAGCCCCCCTTAAACTTGCCCCCTTCGTATTAACAAGCAGTAACTACTTATCAATAAATTCCATTGTTCTCGTTAAAAATACAAAAGTCAAGTTGTTTTGAATGGAATTATTAAGCTTTTGTTCACTCGATGGGAACTGCACCTCTTGATTTACGATAAATAAGCGTTATCTGCGGACTATCAGGAAAACGCGTAATATCTAATTTAATTTGGATATTTTCTTCATCGTTGTGCGTTGCACAGTTGATTGATAGTTTTAGAATAGATGCATGGCAACCAAGCACGATAATGATAACGGTACAGTCCTGGCGCGGCAGGAGCAAAAGCTCAAGCCGCCTCCTATGTACCAGGTATTGTTGTTGAATGATGACTATACGCCGATGGAATTCGTCGTCGCAGTCATTCAGGAGTACTTCAATAAAGACCGTGAAACGGCGACGCAGATTATGCTCAAAGTTCACCGCGATGGGAAAGGTATGTGTGGTGTGTATCCCAAAGATATCGCATCCACAAAAGTTGAACTCGTATTAACCCACGCTAGGAAAGCAGGGCATCCCCTGCAGTGCGTGATGGAGGAAGCATGATTGCGCAGGAATTGGAAGTCAGTTTGCACATGGCATTTGTTGAGGCCAGACAATCCCGTCACGAATTTATCACGGTAGAGCATTTGCTCCTTGCCCTGTTGGATAATCCATCAGCGGCGGAAGTGTTGCGCGCGTGTTCGGTCAATATCGACGACTTGCGCAAGACGCTGACCAATTTTATTACCGACAACACGCCCACCGTGCCCGGTACCAACGAAGTCGACACGCAGCCTACGCTGGGCTTCCAGCGCGTGATCCAGCGCGCGATCATGCACGTGCAGTCGGCTTCCAACGGCAAGAAGGAAGTGACCGGCGCCAACGTGCTCGTCGCCATCTTCGGCGAGAAGGATTCGCACGCTGTCTATTATCTGCATCAGCAAGGCGTAACTCGCCTGGACGTAGTCAATTTCATTTCTCATGGTGTGCGCAAGGATCAGCAAGTTGATTCGCAAAAAGCGCCTGAAGGAGCGGAAGACGTGCAGACCGAAGGCCAGCAAAAGGAAAGTCCTCTCGATCAGTTCACACAGAATTTGAACAAGGCTGCCGCAGAAGGCAAGATCGATCCGCTGATCGGCCGCGACGCCGAAGTCGAGCGTGTGATCCAGACTCTCTGCCGCCGCCGCAAGAACAACCCATTGCTGGTCGGCGAAGCCGGCGTCGGCAAGACTGCCATTGCCGAAGGCCTGGCATGGCGCATCACGCAGAGCGATGTGCCGGAGATCCTCAAGAACGCCGTCGTGTATTCGCTCGACATGGGCGCGTTGCTGGCCGGCACCAAGTATCGCGGCGATTTTGAGCAACGCCTGAAAGCCGTCCTCAAGCAATTGAAGGATGCGCCCAACGGCATTCTGTTCATCGACGAAATCCACACCATCATCGGCGCCGGTTCGGCTTCGGGCGGCACGCTGGATGCATCGAATCTGCTCAAGCCTGCGTTGTCGAGCGGCCAGCTGAAATGCATCGGCGCGACCACCTACACTGAATTCCGCGGCGTGTTCGAAAAAGACCACGCCTTGTCGCGTCGCTTCCAGAAGATCGACGTCAACGAGCCGACCGTCGAGCAGACCATTCAGATTCTGCGTGGTTTGAAGTCCAAGTTCGAAGAGCATCATGGCGTGAAGTATTCCGCTTCGGCGCTGACTTCTGCAGCAGAACTCGCAGCACGCTTCATCAACGACCGTCACTTGCCGGATAAGGCAATCGACGTTATCGACGAAGCCGGCGCAGCACAACGCATCCTGCCAAAGTCGAAGCAGAAGAAGACTATCGGCAAGTCCGAGATCGAAGAGATCATCTCCAAGATCGCGCGGATTCCGCCGCAATCCGTCAATCAGGACGACCGCACCAAGCTGCAAACGATTGATCGTGACCTCAAGAACGTCGTGTTCGGTCAGGATCCAGCGATTGAAGCATTGGCATCAGCCATCAAGATGGCGCGTGCCGGCCTGGGTAAAACCGACAAGCCGATCGGCTCTTTCCTGTTCTCCGGTCCGACCGGCGTGGGCAAGACCGAAGTGGCGAAGCAACTGGCCTTCATCATGGGCATTGAGCTGATTCGTTTCGACATGTCCGAATACATGGAGCGTCACGCGGTCAGCCGTCTGATCGGCGCGCCTCCGGGCTACGTCGGTTTCGATCAGGGCGGTCTGTTGACCGAAGCGATCACCAAGAAGCCGCACGCTGTGCTGCTGCTCGATGAAATCGAAAAGGCGCATCCGGATATTTTCAACATCCTGCTGCAGGTGATGGATCACGGCACGCTGACTGACAACAACGGCCGCAAGACTGACTTCCGCAATGTCATCATCGTGATGACCACGAATGCCGGCGCAGAGAGCCTGCAAAAGCGTTCGATCGGTTTCACTGACAAGAAGGAAGCCGGCGACGAGATGGCGGATATCAAGCGTATGTTCACGCCGGAATTCCGCAATCGTCTGGATGCGATCATCAGCTTCCGTGCGCTGGATGAAGACATCATCCTGCGCGTGGTCGACAAGTTCCTGATGCAGCTGGAAGAGCAATTGCACGAGAAGAAGGTGGAAGCCGTATTCTCGGACGCATTGCGCAAGTTCCTGAGCAAGAAGGGCTTCGATCCACTGATGGGCGCGCGTCCGATGTCGCGTCTGATCCAGGACATGATCCGCAAGGCGCTGGCCGACGAACTGCTGTTTGGCCGTCTGGTCAACGGTGGCCGTGTCACCGTCGAGCTGGACGACAAGGATCAGGTCAAGCTGGAATTCCCCGAAGGCGACGATCCGACGCCTCCGCCGGAAGAGCCGCAGGAAAAGCTGGAAGTCGAATAAGCTGTATCGACATCGTCGGCGCATCGCAAGGTGCGCCGGTGCTGCAGCTAGCGGGACAAGCAAAAAGGCCGGAACGTTTGATCGTTCCGGCCTTTTTGTTTTGTCGCTCGTCTCGCTGAAGCACTGATTTGCTGATCCGTCTTGTTTAGCGCTATCTCATGGCTTCGTCGCTTGATTAGTATGCTGTTCCGGCGGCACAGAAGCCATCTATAAGCGCATGACGGCATCGGTTTTGCCCGGTGCCGTCAGCATCTCACATTAAGGCGTCAGTGGCTTTCCCGCAGCCTGTTTGGCCTTGAGCCCCTGCGTCGACTTGTCGATCATGGTCATGCGATAGGCCGTCGCCGGATGCAGCGCAGTGTAACCATTCGGTACGCTGACCGTATATTGCGACGCCAGACGCTGCCAGAAGGCCGCGTAGCCGTCGATGCTGTAGCCGGCACGCACCAGCATGTATAGCGCCAGATTGTCGGCGGCAGCGTCCAGATCCTGCGGATATGGACGAATGCCACCGGTGCCTGCTGTGGCTGTCGGATCCGGTTGTGCGCGCATCAGGTTGTCGATCACGCTGCCGATAGTCGCCACCATGCGCTGACGAATAGCGTGTCCCAGTGAATTGTGGGCCATATCCTTGGCAATCAGATACGCCAGTTCTTCATCCGACTTTACAAAATTCATCATGCCGCGCGTAATCAGCACGCGTCGGCCGTCTGCGTAGGTGTTGACGTTGTCGGCGTTGCCCAGTTCGATGCTGAAGGCGCAGGCCAGCGTCAAAGGCACGATGACGTTTTGCTGTGCCTTGTTGCGCATCACGGTCAGTTTGATTGGTGCGCGCCCGTTGGTGACCAAGGGGCCCAGCAGATTGGCAGCCTGGCGCTCGGCATTGGCGCCTTGTTGCAGAGGCTTGTCGGCAACCGCCAGCAACACATCTCCGCGTTGAATTCCGCTCTTGGCGGCACCGCTGTCGGGCAACACGCCGGTGACTTGCAGACGGTCGTCAAAGCCTAGCGATTGAGCGGCGTTGATGAACTCGGTCGGATAGGAATACTTGTTCTTGGCGGTGAAACCCAGCAGATTGCGCGCATTACCTCGGCATAGCGGTGCGTTGCTGGTCAGCAGCGGCGCCGCGACGTTGTACAGGCGATCCTGCTGCGCCGTCAGTGCGCGCAAGGCGATCTGATCCGGCGTCAGCACCGGCGGCTTCACGGCGACCGGTGCTGTCACGGCTGGTGCCGGTGTATTGAGGGTAGTGCCATCCTGCGGTGTGACGCATGCTGCGAGTAAAGCTGCCGGAATGACGGCCAGCGCTATTTTTATTTTTCCCCAATATCCCTGATGACCTGCGCGCATCCAATACTCCTTAGTAATCCTAGTGTTTGCCAGTGCTGCCGAAGCCGCCCGCGCCGCGCTCGCTGCTGTCGAATTCTTCAACCACGTTGAAGCCGACCTGCATGACGGGAACGATCACGAGTTGTGCCAGGCGCTCCATGGGGTTTAGGACAAACTCGGTCTGGCCTCGGTTCCATGTGGAGACCATCAACTGACCTTGATAATCTGAATCGATCAGACCGACCAGATTGCCCAGTACGATACCGTGCTTGTGGCCCAGACCACTGCGCGGCAGGATGATGGCCGCATAGCCTGGATCGGCCACGTGGATCGCCAGGCCGGTCGGGATCAGATGCGTGGTTCCCGGAGCGATCGTCAGCGGTGCGTCGAGACAGGCGCGCAGATCCAGGCCGGCGCTACCTGCGGTAGCGTAGGCGGGTAGTTGGTCTTTCATGCGCGGGTCGAGGATTTTGACGTCGATAGTTTTCATGGAAACAAAAATTGTTAAGTTAAAAGTCAGAGCTGAATTAGTGTGTGCCTGATGTGGCAATGCGATGCGCAATCTCGCGCACCAGTTGCCGCGCCAGCGTTTGCTTGTCGGCGCGCGGCAGGCTGGTGTGGCCTTTGTCGTCGAACAGCGTCAGCGCATTTTCGTCCTTGCCGAAAGTCTGATGGCCGATATTGCCTACCAATAGGGGAATATTCTTTTTCACGCGCTTGGCGGCGCCGTATTGTTCGAGGTTTTCAGACTCAGCTGCAAAACCCACGCAGTACGGACGCTTGGGCAAAGCAGCAACGTCGGCGAGGATGTCGGCGTTCTGTTCGAAGGACAAGTGCAGGCTGTCGTCGGCGGCGCTCTTCTTGAGCTTCTGATTGCTGACGTTGGCCACGCGCCAGTCGGCCACCGCAGCGACGGCCACGAATATATCCTGGCCGGCGACATTGGCGAACACGGCGTCATGCATCTGCTGCGCCGTCTGCACGTCGATACGGCGCACGCCGTAAGGTGCCTCCAACGCAGTTGGTCCAGATACCAGAACGACTTCGGCGCCAGCTTCCCGTGCGGCGCGCGCAAGGGCATAACCCATCTTGCCGGACGACAGATTGGTAATGCCGCGTACCGGATCAATCGGCTCAAACGTTGGTCCCGCCGTCAGCAATACACGACGACCGGCCAGCAGCTTGGGCTGGAAGGCGGCGATGATTTCTTCCAGCAGTTGTTCAGGTTCCAGCATGCGGCCATAACCGACTTCACCGCAGGCCTGGTCGCCCGAATCAGGGCCGAGCAATTTGATGCCGTCCTGTTGTACTTGTGCGATGTTGCGTTGGGTTGCCGGGTTCTGCCACATCTCGACATTCATGGCCGGAGCGATCATCAGCGGCACGCCATGCGGGCGCGCCACGCACAGCGTCGACAGCAGATCGTCGCAAGCGCCATGCGCCAATTTGAAAATGAAATCGGTGGAGCAGGGGGCGATTACGATGGCGTCAATGCCACGCGTCAGATCGATGTGCGGCATGTTGTTCTCAATGCGCGCATCCCATTGATCGGTGTAGACCGTGTTGCCGGTCAGCGCCTGCATGGTGATGGTCGTCATGAACTGTGTTGCCGCCTGCGTCATGACAACCTGCACCGAAGCGCCAGCCTTGCCGAGACCGCGCGCGAGTTCGGCGGCCTTGTAGCACGCCACGCCGCCGGTCAGGCCGAGAAGGATTTTTTTGCCAGCGAGATCCATTGCCTTACTCCTTATAGAACTCAATCATGACGGCTGCGGGATCCAAAATTATTCGCAGCCTTGCCGTCCGTCATCTATTTGCCGACGCGGCGCAATTCATCCAGCACGAACAATACCGCACCTATGCAGATCGCACTATCGGCGATGTTGAATGCCGGCCAATGCCAGCCGCCAACGAAGACGTCGAGAAAATCGACCACATGGCCGTACATGATGCGATCAATCACGTTACCGATTGCGCCACCCAAAATCAGCGCCAGCGCCCAGCAGAACATGCGTTGTCCGGCGTGCTTGCGCAGCAGATAAATGATGTAGACCGCAGCAGCAATGCCGATGGCGGTGAACAGATGGCGCTGCCAGCCCGACTCGGCTGCGAGGAAGCTGAACGCCGCGCCCTTGTTATAGACCAGCACCAGATTGAAGAATCCGGTGACCGGACGCGATTCGCCGTAGTGAAACAGCTTGAGGATGGTGATCTTGGACAACTGATCCAGCAGCAGCACGATCAGCGAAATACCCAGCCATGGCAGCAGGCTGTTGTTGTTGCTGGAGCTGGGCATGAGGCGTTTTTTATTGGAAGCCATGGAGGATGGATATGGATGATGTCGAAGAAGGATATTCAGAAAAAGCACCGGCACGCGCTATTGCTTATTGGTCGCGTGCCGGTCTGCTTGATACTTATACTTGATGATGCTTAAGCGAAGTGGCGGGCTTCGCCGCTGCCGAACAGATTGGAGACGCAACGGCCGCACAGGCCTGCATGCTCCGCATGTGAACCGACATCCGCGCGGTAATGCCAGCAGCGCTCGCACTTCTGGTTGGCCGACGGTGTGACGATGATGGCTTCGTCGCTCTCCGCTGCCACGGCAGTGACTTTGGCCGCCGATGTGATCAGTACGAACTTCAGATCGTCGCCCAGGCTTTCCAGCAAGGCTACCTTGTCGCCGCTGACTTTCAGTTCGACTTCCGCCTGCAATGACGAACCGATGTTGCCGGCGATGCGGACTTCTTCCAGTTGCTTGGTCACCGCTGCGCGCACTTCATGCAGCACGTTGAACTTGGCGACCAGCGCATCGGCTTGCGCCACTTCCGGCAGCGTGTAGTAAGTCTGCGAGAAGATGGTTTCGCTGCTGTCGGCAAAGGCTTCCTTGCTGGCGAAGAAACTCCATGCTTCTTCCGCCGTGAACGACAGCGTCGGCGCCATCAGACGCAGCAGCGCCTGGGTGATATGCCAGATCGCAGTCTGCGCCGAACGGCGTGCATGCGAATCGACGCCGCTGGTGTACAGGCGATCCTTTAGGATGTCGAGGTAGAAGCCGCCCAGGTCTTCCGAGCAATACATCTGCAGCTTGGAAACCACCGGGTGGAACTCGTAAGTCTCGTAATGCGCCAGGATTTCTTTTTGCAGGTTGGCCATGTTGGCGATCGCATAGCGGTCGATTTCCAACATCTCGGCGACCGGCACGGCGTTCTTGGTCATGTCGAAATCGGCCGTGTTGGCCAGCAGGAAGCGCAGCGTATTGCGGATGCGGCGATAGGCTTCGGTCACGCGCTTGAGGATTTCGTCGGAGATCGAGATCTCGCCGGAATAATCGCTCGACGCCACCCACAGGCGCAGGATTTCCGCGCCCAGCGAGTCGGCCACCTTTTGCGGCTCGACGCCGTTCTTGAGCGACTTCGACATCTTGCGGCCTTCGCCGTCGACCACGAAGCCGTGGGTCAGCAGCGCCTTGTACGGCGCGCGGCCGTTGAGCATTGACGAGGTCAACAGGGAGGAGTGGAACCAGCCGCGATGCTGGTCCGAACCTTCCAGATACAGATCGGCAGGGAATTGCAACTCCTGCTTGTGCGAACCGCGCAGCACAGTCTGATGGGTCGAGCCGGAATCGAACCAGACGTCCAGCGTGTCCTTGTTCTTCAGGTATTGATCCGCCTCGTCGCCCAGCAATTCCTTTGGATCCAGCGCCTGCCATGCCTCGATGCCACCTTGCTCGATGCGTTGGGCAATCTGTTCCAGCAACTCAGGCGTGCGTGGATGCAGCAGGCCGGTTTCCTTGTGCACGAAGAAAGCCATCGGCACGCCCCATTGGCGTTGGCGCGACAGCGTCCAGTCGGGACGATTGGCGATCATGCCGTGCAGGCGCGCCTTGCCCCACGCCGGGAAGAAGGCAGTGTCTTCGATGCCTTGCAGCGCGGTCTCGCGCAGGCTCTTGCCACCGTCTTTCGGCGTGTTGTCCATGCTCGCGAACCACTGCGACGTGGCGCGATAGATGATCGGCGTCTTATGACGCCAGCAGTGCATGTAGCTGTGATCGAACATCACCAGCTTGAACAGCGTACCGACTTCTTCCAGCTTGGCGCAGATAGGCTTCGACGCTTCCCAGATCGTCAGGCCGGCAAACAGCGGCAGCGACGATGCGTAGCGGCCATCGCCCATGACCGGGCTGATGATGTCGTCGTCCTTCATGCCGTGCGCCTTGCACGAGATAAAGTCTTCGATACCGTAGGCAGGCGCCGAGTGGACGATGCCGGTACCGCTGTCGGCGGTCACATAGTCGCCCAGGTAGATCGGCGACAGGCGGTCATAGCCCTTGTCGGCGGTCGCCAATGGATGATGGAAGGCGATCAGCGACAGCGCTTCACCCTTGGTGGTGGCGATGACTTTGCCTTCAAGGCCGAAGCGTTGCAGGCAGGACTCGACCAGATCGTTGGCCAGGATCAGCAGCGTCGGTTCGCCATGGCGCTCGGTCTGCACCAGCGCGTAGTCGAATTCCGGATGCACGTTCAGCGCCTGGTTGGACGGGATGGTCCATGGCGTAGTGGTCCAGATGACGACGTAACCCTTGTCGGTAGGCAGCTTGTCCAGGCCGAAAGCCTTGGCGATCTTGTCGTGTTCCGCAAACGGGAAGCCGACGTCGATGGCCGGGTCGCGCTTGTCCTGATATTCCACTTCTGCTTCCGCCAATGCGGAGCCGCAGTCAAAACACCAGTTGACCGGCTTCAGGCCGCGATAGACATAACCCTTCTCCAGGATCGTGCCGAGCGCGCGCAGCTCATCGGCTTCGTTGGAGAAGTTCATGGTCTTGTATGGATTGTCCCATTCGCCCAATACGCCCAGACGGATGAAGTCCTTCTTTTGCAGTTCGATCTGTTCGTTGGCGTAAGCGCGGGCCTTGGCTTGTACTTCTGCCACCGGCAGGTTCTTGCCGTATTTCTTTTCGATCTGGATTTCGATCGGCATGCCGTGACAATCCCAGCCCGGCACGTATTGCGCGTCGAAGCCGGCCATATTGCGGGCCTTGACGATCATGTCTTTCAGGATCTTGTTGACGGCGTGGCCCAGATGGATCTCGCCGTTGGCATACGGTGGGCCGTCATGCAGGATAAACTTTGGGCGACCGGCCGATGCCTGGCGGATGCGCTGATACAGTTTCTTGGTCTGCCATTCCTTGACCCATTGCGGCTCGCGCTTGGCGAGGTCGCCGCGCATCGGGAATGCGGTCTCCGTCATATTGACCGGATACTTGCTGACCGGCTTGCCTTCAGGTTTGCCCGGCTTGTTTGGCTTGGAGGATTCGTTATTCGACATAGTTGTTTTCAGTTAAATTCTGGAAATCGGTGACGGCTGAGGTAGCTGATCCGGCTGTTGATACGGTAAGAAGCGTCGTCGGAAATCAGTACCGGCGAGCGGGGCGGGCCAGCGTCAAATTCGGTCGGTGGCGGACACGGCGAAACTCGCCTGTTCCTTGAACCAGGCACGCGCCTGTTGCGCATCGCGCTCAATGGCTGCCGTCAAGGTCGGCAGGTCGACGTATTTCTCTTCGTCGCGCAATTTCTTCAAAAATTCCACGCGCAGCAATTTGCCGTAGCAATCGCCGCTGTAATCGAAGATGTGTGTTTCCAGCAGCACGCGGCCGCTGTCGTCCACGGTCGGACGCACGCCCAGGCTGGCTACAGCCGGCAAGGGGCTGTCGCCCAATCCATGCACCTGCACGACAAAAATCCCCGACAGCGCCGGACGTTTGTGGCCAACGCGCATGTTCAGCGTCGGGAAACCGATAGTGCGGCCAAGCTTCTTGCCGTGCACCACATGGCCGGAAATTGCATACGAATGCCCCAGCAACTGGCGCGCATGCGGAAAATCCGTCTTCGCCAGCGCCGCGCGGATCGCCGACGACGAGATGCGCACGCCCTCGTTGTTCACGTTCGGCATGGTGTGCACTTCAAAGCCGTATTGCTTGCCGGCGTCGATCAGGGTCTGGATATTGCCGGCGCGGCGCGAGCCGAAGCAGAAATCTTCACCCACCAGCAGCCAGCGCACGTGCAGACCCTGAATCAGGATCTTTTCGATGAAGTCTTGCGGCGAGAGGGCGGCAAAGTTGGCGTTGAAGTGTTCGACGATCACGCGATCGACACCGGCATTGGACAGCGATTGCAGCTTGTCGCGCAGGTTGGCGATGCGTTGCGGGGCTTTTTCCGGGGTGCCGGCCAGTTGCGCGAAGAACTCGCGCGGATGCGGTTCGAACGTCATCACGGCGGCATCCAGGTTCAGGCGGGTTGCAGCTTCGCGCACCTGCGCCAGCAGCGCCTGGTGGCCACGGTGCACGCCGTCGAAGTTGCCGATCGTCAGCGCGCAGGGCGCACGCGATTCAGCATTGGGAAGTCCGCGAAATACCTTCATGGAAGAGGTTAAAAGTGATGCCGTTGCAAAAGCCTTCCATTATAAATGTTTTCGGAGGCTTACCCCTGATTTGGCGGCGAAACGGCGGGAAACAAGCGATGGCAACGGTTGTTCCGGTTCGCGGGCCGCGCCGGTGAGGCTGATTTTTGCAAGTAGTGTTGTTAAATTAATATTTATTTCAAAATGACAATGTTGTTTGACGTTAATGCCTTCTCTTGTATCTCTGGGCATAATGTCTGTAGGGACAGAAGTCCATCCATCACATCACAACATCAGGGAAACAGCCATGCAGATCGAAGTGGACGACCTATCACGCCCCGCCATCCACGCCTTGCTTGAAGAGCATTTGCGCAATATGCGCGAAATATCGCCACCCGAAAGCGTGCATGCGCTCGATCTCAGCAAGCTGCGCAGCCCGGACATCACGTTCTGGACGGTGTGGGAGGGCGAGCAACTGATAGGCTGCGGCGCGCTCAAGGAGCTTGATAGTTTGCATGGCGAGATCAAATCCATGCGCACGCCCGAGGCGCTGCGTCGCAAAGGTGCCGGCCGGGCGATGCTAGTGCATATTCTCGAGCAGGCCAAAGCGCGCGGTTACGAACGTCTCAGCCTGGAGACCGGATCGTTTGACGCCTTCAAACCGGCCCGGCAATTGTATGAGAGTGTGGGTTTCGTCTACTGCGGCCCGTTCGGCACTTATGGCGAAGATCCGAACAGCATGTTCATGACGTTGCGCCTGTAAAACTTCAGCGAAGCGGCAGAGTGGATTGTGCTGGCGGCTAAGGCAGCGTTTTCAATTGTTCCTGACGCGCTTCGGCCAGCATCCAGATGGTGATCTTGCGCACCTCTAGTTTGCTTTGCGTAATGTGAGCGCGCAGCAGAATCTGCGCCTCGGTGGCCTTGCGTTTGGCGATCAGCTTGAGGATCTTGCCGTGTTCCTCATACGTCGCCAGTACGCGGTTCTTTTTCAGGAAATCGAGTCGGCGGACAATGCGAATTTTTTCCGTCACTTCGGTATGGATGCGCGTCATTTCCTCGTTGCCGGCGGCGGCGACCAAATTGGTGTGGAAGCTTTCGTCCAGCTCAGCCACCTTGACGGCTTCGCTTTCGCGTTCTTCCTCCGGCACCAGCCAGACGGCGTTGAGCTCTTGCAAGCCGGGCGAAGGATCCGGATTCTGGCAGAGCCGCTCCAGCGCGGCCATTTCCAGCACGATGCGCAGGTCGTAGAGATTATCGAGACGGTCGAAGTCGATCGGCCGAACCTTCCAGCCGCGACGAAAACCGACATCCAGATAACCTTCGCGCTGCATCCGGAAAAGGGCGTCGCGCAATGGCGTGCGCGAGACACCGTAGGACAGCGCCATTTCAGTTTCGGTGAAATTATCCCCCGGCAGCAGACGGAAATTGAAGATGTCTTCCTTGAGCCGGTTGTAAACCTGTTCAGCGAGAGGGTTTGCAGAAGTTACGGTCATGGTGGAACGTCATCAATACAAAAAGGAAATCAACAAGCCGGAAATCGGAAGCGGTGGTGTCACTACATCAAGCCATCAAGCTCACATGCGCGGCGACGATGCGCCAGCCGGCTTCCATGCGCACCCAGGTTTGCATCTGGCGACCGATTTTATCCGAGTCGTCGGCGGTGAACTCGGTACTGACAGTAGCATAGTCGCTGCCAAAGGTCGTGACCACGGTGCGATGCAGCGTGCGCGATGGATGCACCGGCGCGCAGGTCTGACGGTATTGGCGGATCGCTTCGCCGCCGAGCAGGATTTCACCGACGCCATAGCGCACCGTTTGCGGGTCGTACCAGAACCAGCGATCCAGCGCCGGTACATCATGTACCAGCAGGGCCTGTTCATAGTCGGCAAAGGCTTGTTCGACTTCTTCAACGATGTGCGGCAGATTGATTTGCAGACTCATGATGCGGCTTCTCCAGCAGTTTCTCCGGCGGTTTCTTTGAATGATGCTTGCAGCGTGGACAGTGGCGCTTTCCAGCCGACGATGCCGCCCTGTGCGGTCAGCATGGCCAGCGTGGCCTGATGGAATACGGGGAAATAGCTGGCGCAGGCGTCTTCGACGATCAGGCATTCGTAGCCGCGGTCGTTGGCTTCGCGCATCGAGGTCTGTACGCAGACTTCGGTCGTGACGCCGGCAAAGAGCAGGTGTGTGATGCCGCGCGCCTGCAATTGCGCGTGCAGGTCGGTGGCGTAGAACGCGCCCTTGCCGGGTTTGTCGATTACCAGCTCCCCATCGTGTGGCGCCAACAGCGGCAGGATCTGGTTGCCCGGTTCGCCGCGCACCAGGATGCGGCCCATCGGGCCTTCATCGCCAATACCCAGCGTGGGATTGCCGCGCTTGAGTTTGGCCGGCGGACAGTCGGACAAATCAGGCAAATGCGATTCGCGCGTGTGCACCACCAGCACGCCGTGTTCGCGCGCCAGCGCCAGCAGTTTCGCTACCGTCGGGACGATGGTCGCCAGCGGCCGCACATCGTTGCCGAGCACGCTGCCGAAGCCGCCTTCTTCGACAAAGTCGCGTTGCATGTCGATCACGACTAGCGCCGTGTGACGGCTGTCGAATTGATAGGGATAAGGAATGGCGTCGACGGTAATCATGCGGTCTCCAGTTGCGTGTCGGGCGTGGTCGTTGGATTGCCGTGCTGACCGTGTCCGGCCATCCAGCGCCCCAGTTCGGCGCGGTCGGCGCCGGCGGCGTCGGTCGCATGCACGATGGCGCCGTCGGTCATTACGAGGATGCGGTCGGACAACTCCAGCAACTCATCGAGATCTTCGCTGACCAGCAGGATCGCCGTTCCCAGTGCACGCGCCTGCAACAGCCGCGCATGGATGTCGGCCACCGAAGCGAAATCCAGGCCGAACACCGGATTGGCGACGATCAGTACGTTTACCGCATCTTCCTGTCTGGTCGAGTCACCCAGCTCGCGCGCCAGCACGGCGCGTTGTACGTTGCCGCCCGAGAGCGTACCGATGGCGCGTTCCGGCAGCGGCGGTTTGACGTTGAAGGCGGTGATCAAGGCCTGCGCCTGTTTGCGCATGGCGGCACGATTGACGCTCCAGCGCAGCCAGCCGCTGCGGCGGAAGGGCACGACATCGAAATTGCGCAGCGCCATGTTTTCGGCGACGTTCATGCCTGCGATGCAGGCGTTGCGCAGCGGTTCTTCCGGCAGCGCAAAGACTTTGCGCTCGCGCATCTCACTACGGCTTGCCTGATAGTCGGCGCCGTTGATCTGCACTTCACCGGACAAGCGGCGGCGCTGGCCGAGAAGGGCTTCCACCAGTTCTTTCTGACCGTTGCCGGAGATGCCGGCCAGGCCGACGATTTCGCCACGTTTGACTTGCAGCGATAGCGTATTGACGGCGGTGACGCCACGGTCATTGAGGACAAGTAGAGAGTCCACTTTCAGGCCGACCGGCGCATCGGCAGGTACAGGCGGGCGGGCCACGACTTCTTTTTCGACGCGCGCCTGTCCCATCATCCAGTGTGCGAGTTCGGCCGGGCTGGTGTCGGCTACGGCCGTACTACCGACCAATCTGCCTTTACGCAAAACCGTGACGTCATCGGCGTAAGCAGTGACTTCGTGGAACTTGTGCGTGATCATCAGCACGGTCAGTTCCTCGCGGCGTGTGAGGTCGCGCATCAGACCGAGTACTTCATCGGCTTCTTGCGGCGTGAGTACCGAGGTCGGTTCGTCGAGAATCAGCAGTCGGCGTCGCAGGTAGAGTTGCTTGAGGATTTCGAGCTTCTGTTTTTCACCGGCGGACAGGCTACTGGTGAGGCGGTCGAGGTCGAGCCGGAACGGCATCGCTTCCATGAATTCTTCCAGCGCCTGGCGTTCCAGATTCCAGTGGATGCGCCAGCGCACGAGGCCGCGCGCCAGCAGCAGGTTTTCTGCCACGGACAGGCTGGGCGCCAGCGTGAAGTGCTGATACACCATGCCGATGCCAAGCGTATTGGGCACGCGCGGGCCGCGGATTTCCACCTCGCGGCGGTCGGCCTGGATGATGCCCTGATCAAGCGGGCTGTAGCCGACCAGGCCTTTGACGAGCGTGCTTTTCCCTGCGCCGTTTTCGCCCAGCAGCGCGTGGATGGTGCCGGCCTTGATCTTGATCGAGACCTCATCCAGGGCGCGGAACTCGCCGAAGGATTTGCCGGCGCCGATGACTTCCAGCTCGAGCGCGTGCATGATTATTTTCCGATCGCTTGCAACAGCGATGAGGAGTCCGACACCGCACCGAACACGCCGCCCTGCATCTTGATCATCGACAGCGCCGCCAGATGATTGTTGTGGTCAGTGGCGCCGCAGCAGTCGGCCAGCATCACGCATTCAAAACCGCGATCGTTGGCTTCGCGCATGGTGGTGTGGACGCAGACGTCGGTGGTGATGCCGGTCAGGATCAGGTTGCGGATGCCGCGCGTGTGCAGCACCAGTTCCAGGTCGGTGGCGCAGAACGAGCCCTTGCCGGGTTTGTCGATGATGATTTCACCTGCGATGGGAGCCAGTTCGGGAATGATGTCCCAGCCTGGTTCGCCGCGCACGAGGATTTTTCCGCAGGGGCCGTCATCGCCGATGCCGACGCCGTTGGTGCCGATTTGACGCGAACGCCAGCGTTTGTTGGCAGGCAGGTCGGACAGGTCGGGACGATGACCTTCGCGCGTGTGGATGATGGTGTAGCCGTCGGCGCGCATGGCGTTCAGCACGCTCTTGATCGGCGCGATCGGCGCGCGCGTGAGCGACAGGTCGTAGCCCATCTTGTCGACGTAGCCGCCGATGCCGCAGAAGTCGGTCTGCATGTCGATGATGACCAGCGCGGTATTGGCCGACGTCAGTGCGCCGTCGTAGGGCCACGCATAAGGTTCGGCTTTAATGAACAATTCGGACATGTCGGTTTCTCCTGATTTATCTGGTAAGGCTGAGTTCGCCCGGCGCGCTCGACAGCGTACGGTCGGGGCGGCAGGTAATGATCATGATCAGCAAGGTCAGCGCGTATGGTGCGGCGTTGAAGAGGTAGTAGCCCGAGGTCACGCCGACCGCCTGCAAGGCCGGGCCGAGTGCGCCGGCAGCGCCGAATAGCAGCGCCGCCAGCAGACAACGCATCGGCTGCCAACGCGCGAAAATTACCAGCGCCACCGCCATCAGGCCTTGCCCGCTGGATAGGCCTTCATTCCAGCTGCCGGGGTAATAGAGCGAAAGATAAGCGCCGCCGACCGCCGCCAGAAAACCGCCGCAGGCCGTGGCGATGATGCGCGTCAGATTGATGCGATAGCCAAGCGCGCGCGCGGTCTCGGCATGGTCGCCGACCAAACGCAAAGCCAATCCCCAACTCGTGCTCGACAAGCCCCATTGCAAGGCGGCCGCCAGCAGCACGCCGATCAGGAACAGCGCATTGATCTGCAGCGCATGATGGATCTGAGGATTGCTGCTCCAGCTACCGAGATCGATCGACGGCAGCATCGTCGCCTGCGGCTGGATGAAAGGTTTGCCGAGGAAGAATGCGAGGCCGGTGCCGAGCAGCATCAGCGCGATGCCAAAGGCGATGTCATTGACGCGCGGTAGCGAACACACCAGTCCGTGCAAGGTGCCGAGCAACATGCCGGAGACGCCCGCCGCCAACACGCCCAGCCAGGCCGAGCCGGAGAAGAAAGACACGGCGTAACCGGTCATCGCGCCGCAAACGAGGATACCTTCCAGACCGAGGTTTACGCGGCCGCCTTTTTCGGTCAGGCATTCGCCCAGACTCACGAAGAGGAAGGGGGTCCCGACCCGGATTGCGCCGGCGAACAAGGCCAGCAGCAGCGTGGTGAAATCGAAATCAGACATGGCTGGTCTCCGCGACTGTTGTCGGCAAGGGTTGCGCCTGTTGCTGCCAGCGCGTCTTCAGCGCGCCGAGACGACCGGTGATGGCTTCCCACGCCAGCAGGTTGCAGAACAGCAGTCCCTGTAATACCAGCGTGGTGGCGTCGGGCAGATCGAGGCGGCGTTGCAGCAAGCTGCCGCTGGCTTCGACGCCGCCGATGACGACGGCGCAGACGATGATGGCAAGTGGATTTTGGCGCGCCGCAAAGGCCACCAGAATGCCGCTGAATCCGTAGCCTGCGAGTAGCGCGCTATTGGCGCTGCCGTGCACGGCAGTGACTTCAAACATGCCGGCCAGACCCGCTGCTGCGCCACCCATTGCGCAGGCGATCACGACCAGACGATTGACCGGCAGACCGACCAGGCGTGCTGTGCGGCCGTTGCCGCCGGCAATTGCCATGGCGAAGCCGGTCACGCTATGGCGCAGGAATATCCACGCCGCCACGCAAGCCAGCGCACCCCACACCAATCCCCAGTGCACGTCGAGGCCGGGCAACGGATTGATCAAATAGGCCTCCGGCAGTGGCACTGTCGACGGTTTGTTGAGACTGGCCGGATCGCGCAGCGGACCTTCGACCAGATGTTTGAACAGCGCCACCGCGATATAGGAAAGCAGCAGGCTGGAGATAGTTTCGTTGACACCGCGCCATTGGCGTAGAGCGCCACACAGCGCGATCCAGAGTCCGCCGGCGATCATGGCAACGATAGCCATGGCCGGCAGCATGATCCAAGGAGACAGCACGGGTAAAAAAGAGGGAAGCACGGCGGCAAACAATCCACCCATCGCCAGCGCGCCTTCACCGCCAATGACGATCAGACCGACGCGTGCCGGCAGCGCTACGCACAGCGCGGTCAACAGCAAGGGCGCGGCGCGTTGCAAGGTATTCTGCCAGGCGAACATGGAGCCGAAGGCGCCCTGGAAGATCAGCAGGCAAGCTTCGGTAGCGGGCTTGCCCTGCACCAGAAGAAACAACACGAACAGCAACAGTGCGCCGCTCAGTGCGCACAGCGTCGGCAATACCGGCGCCAGCGTGACGGCGACACGGGCCTTGAGCCGTAAAGTGAAAGCACTGTTTTCCGCGCGGTCGTGTGTGGTCATGGTGATCTGTGAACGATGATGAACAATGAAGGGCGAGAAAAGAGCGAAAAAGGGTGAGAAAATAAGCCGGCAGCGACGCGCTGCCGGTTCACATTGCACTAAGCAGTTTTCATACCTGACCGACGACGCCCGCCACCAGATAATTCATCTTCTCCAGCGCGACATCAGTCTGCGCCTGCGTCGTGCCGGCCGGGATCACGATCGCACCCTTGTTGTCCTTGATCGGGCCCTTGAAGATCTGGAACTTACCGGCCAGCATCTGCGCCTTCACATCGTCGGCCTTCTTCTTGGCCGCTGCGCTGACGTTGGTGCCATAGGGCGACATCTTGACGAAGTTGTCCTTCAGGCCGCCGCGCAGGAAGTTGATCATCGGCTTGCCTTCGAGCGTGGCCTTGACGATTTCTGTGTACGGTGTGGCCCAGTTCCACTCGGCGCCGGTGAGGTAGCCCTTGGGGGCGAGTGCAGCCTGGCTGGCGTGATAGCCGCAGGTCATGATGCCGCGCTTCTCTGCGGTTTCAACGATGACCTTGGGGCCGTCGACGTGGCAGGTGATGACGTCGCAACCCTGATCAATCAGGCTGTTGGCGGCTTCGGCTTCCTTGACCGGCAGCGACCAGTCGCCGGTGAAGATCACATGCGTGGTGATGGATGGATCAACCGACTGCGCGCCCAGCGTGAAGGCGTTGATATTGCGCAGCACTTGTGGAATCGGCTTGGCGGCGATGAAGGCCAGCTTCTTGGATTTGCTCATGTGTCCGGCAACCACGCCGGACAGGTATTCGCACTCTTCGATGTAGCCGAAGAAGCTGCCGACGTTCATCGGATGCTTGCCGGCAGTCCACAGACCGCCGCAGTGGGCGATGCGCACCTTGGGATATTTCTCTGCGACTTTCAGCACGTGCGGATCGAAGTAGCCAAACGAAGTCGGGAAGATCAGCGAAGCGCCGTCCTGCTGGATCATGGCTTCCATGGTTTTTTGCACAGCCACGGTTTCAGGCACTTTCTCTTCTTCGATGACCTTGATGCCAGGCATTTTCTTGATGATGGCGGCAGCCTGCGCATGCGACTGGTTGTAGCCGAAATCGTCGCGCGCACCGACGTAGATGAAGCCGACCGTTAACGGTGCAGCAGCCAGCAGGTCCAGCGGAAATGCTGCGCCCAGTGCAGCGGCACCGGTCAATTTGAGAAAGTCACGACGGTTGTTCATCTTTGGCTCCAGTCAGGGAAACGTTGGTGGTGTTGTTGGCAAAGTGGTGCAAAAAATTCTGTAGCGGATTATTTCGGCGGCTGGGCCGTAGCCTCGCGCCGGACTTCAGTCTGGAAAATGTCGAGGCTCATCTTCTTGGCTTCGATGAAGCGTGGCTGCGTCAGCGTCTCCACCGTGCGCGGACGGGCATCGTCGTAATGCAGGATGTGTGCCACCTTGGTCGGACGCTTGGTCAACAGCAGAATCTCGTCGGCGAGGTAGACCGCTTCTTCCAGATCGTGCGAGACCAGCATCATGGTGGTGCCGGTCTGCATAAAAACTTCCTGCAGCTTTTCGCGGATGAACAGCGTCATCTCGAAGTCGAGTGCAGAGAACGGTTCGTCGAGGAACAGCACCTCCGGCCCCGGCGCCAGTGCACGCATGATGGAGGCGGTCTGTTGCTGGCCGCCGGACATCTCGTACGGATAGCGGTTGAGGTCGAACTTGACGTCGAAGGAGGCGACCAGTTCTTCCACACGGCGGTTGATCTCGACCTTGGATTTGCCTTCCAGCTTCAAGGGATAGGCGATGTTGTCGATGGTGCGCAACCACGGGAACATGGCTTCGCGGTAGTTTTGGAAGACGTAGCCGATCTTGGTGTCGGCCAGCGATTTGCCGTCGAACAGGATCTGGCCCGAGTCGATCGGAATCAAGCCGGCGATCATGTTGATCAGCGTCGACTTGCCGCAGCCGTTGGGGCCGAACACCGAGACGATCTTGTTCTTCGGGATGTCGAGATTGAAATCCTCATACAGCGGCCAGCCGGCGAAATATTTGGTCAGACCGCGGATCGTGATGTGCGTGCCGGGTGGACCTGGAACGAAAGGAACGACGGGCTCTTCATATTTCAATTTTGGGGAAATAACGACGCTCATCTTCCGCTCCAATGGACGATACGTTTTTCAATCACGATGAAGACCACATTCAGCGCATAACCGAGCGCGCCGGCAGCCAGGATCGCGGCATACATTTCGCGTACGTTCAATACTTGCTGCGCGTCGATGATCTTGTGGCCAAGACCATTTTCGGAGCCGATGAACATCTCGGCCACGATCACAATCACCAGCGCCATCGACACCGCGCTGCGCAGACCGACGAAGGTCGGTTGCAGGCTTTCCCACAGCAGCACATCCTTGAAGATCTGCCAGCGCGACGCACCCATGACCTTGGCCGCCATGACGCGCTGTTTGCGGGCATTGAGCACGCCGTAGGCGCTGTTGAACAGCACGATCAGCAACGCGCCGAAGGCAGCGATGGCGACCTTGTTGATGTCCGACACGCCAAAGATCAGCAGGAACAGCGGGATCAGTGCCGACGAAGGCGTCGAGCGGAAAAAATCGATCAGGAACTCCACACTGCGATAGGCGCGCTCGTTGCTGCCTAGCAGAACACCGAGCGGCACGCCGACCACTGCGGCAATGACGAAGGCTTCCAGCGTGCGCATTACCGTCACCAGAAAATCTGTCAGCAGCGGGCCGCCGGCCAGACCATTGACCAGCGTGATCAGCGTCGCTGCAGGCGTGGGCAGCAGGATTGCCTTGATCCAGCCGGCACGTACGACCAGATCCCAGATGATGAACAGAGCAATCGGGCCGACGATAGGCAGGAGCTTGCCGAACGATGGCGGCGTGCGGCGTTTCTTGGCAGCCGGCGCTACTTTGATTTCAGCCGCCGGAGCGGTTGCGGTATCCGGCTTAGTTGCTCCATTGGCGCCGTTGGCAGTGAGGGAGTCAGCCATGATCAACCCTTATAAAGAAGTGAATCCACCATCACGCGCGAGGCGAAGATGCCCTTGTCGACGAACAGGTCATAGAACTTCTGGAAGTAGGCAACGTCGCTGGCCTTGAACTCGTTGTAGAGCATGTAGGAAGCCAGCGGCACTTCATTGGTAAGCGAGCCTTCGATGGCGGTGTAGCCCTTGAGGTAAGGACGCGCCTTGTCCGGTGTCTTGCGGATCAACTCGATGCCACGGGTATAGGCGGCGATGTATTTTTTGGTTTCCACAGGATGCTTCTTGATGAAGTCTGTGGTCAGCGCTGCCGCACCACCATGCCATGGCGCGCTCGGATTGCCGAGGATGTACTTGGCAATGACGCCGGCTTCCAGCACACGGGTGGTGTTGTTCATGCGGCCGATGGTGCCGGTCGGTTCCAGCGTGTAGACGGCGTCGACCTGACCGGCGGCGAGCGAAGCGACGTGCTGGCCGATCGGCAGTTCGATCACGGTCGCTCCGGTGGCGCCCGCGCGTTCGAGCACAGTCTTGGCCAGCGTGACGTTCTGAATGCCGGGGCCGGAGGCGATCTTCTTGCCCTTGAGCTCGGTGATCGATTTGATCGTGCTGTCCTTCGGTACGAGGAACTCGTCGAGCACGTATTGCGCATTGCTCGGATTGGTCGCGAAGATCTTGAACAGACCTGGCTGAGCGATCTCACCGATGGCCAGGTTGCCGGCGCCGGTGCCGTTGGCCGAACCATCGGCACGACCGGACAGCATGGCTTCCATGACTTGCTGCGCACCGGCGAATTTGATCGGCTGTACGTCCAGACCGGCTTCTTTAAAGTAACCGGCTTCCACTGCTGCATAGAAGGGCAGGCCAGCTGCGACAGGCCAGTAGCCAATGCGGATTGGAACAGTCTGCGCGCGCAAAATGGCCGGTGCACCGCCCAACGCCAGCGTCGTCGCGACCGTGCCGGCGGTGCCGAGAAAGCGGCGGCGCTGCCTAGACTCAACCCCCTGTTCAACCACCGATTCAGCCTGCAATTCAGCTTGTGCTGCATTGCTATTTGTCGTGTTCGGGTGTGCTGTCTTTTTCATGCTGGCTCCGTGAGGTGGGGGCGGAAATAAGTGTGAAAACGTGGTCAGATCTTTGCGGCGAGATAGGCGGTCCAGCCGCCGTAGCCGGTGATGTCGCGTGCGTTGTCGAGTGCCGCCGGTTCGCAGATGAAACCCTTGACGCTGCTGCCGTCGGCCAGCTCCATGGTGCCGATGCCCAGCGGTGCCGGAATCGCGGCGACGAAGCTGCCGAAATTGCGCACCGGCATTTCCCAGACTTCGGTGAGAATGGCGGCGCCGTCGTCGCCATTTGCACTATTGATGCGGACCAATCCCGGCTTGGCCGGTGTCGTGTTGGCGAGTGCATAGAGGCGATAGTGTTTGCTGGTGGTGGTGCTGGCATGCAGGCGTGCACCGGCTTCCAGCAATTGCCAGTTCAGCGGCTGGCCGCTCAGATGGGCGCCGACCACGCCGACTTTGACTGTCGCTTCGTTGAAAGGCAGCGGCGCGGCGGCCACGGCATCGGCCTGTGCTGCACCGCCCAGCAATTGCTGGAACTGCGCGCCGGCTTCCGCCAGCAGATGGTCGGATCCTGCGGGGCCGATCAGTGTGACCCCTGCCGGAAGACCATCCTTGCGCCACACCGCTGGAATCGCCAGCGCGGCCATGTCCATCAGATTGACGAAATTGGTGTAGTAGCCGAGTTGCGAATTGCGTACGATGGGATCGGCTTCCACTGCGGCGATGGTCGGCATGGTAGTGGTGGTCGGCACCAGCAGCAGGTCGGTGTTTTGCAGCAGGGTTTCGGCTTCGCGGCGCAGTTCGGCCAGACGGTATTGGCCGTTGAAAGCATCGACCGCATCGAACTTGTCGGACTGCCCGGTGATCTCTCTGACTACCGGATGAATCGCTTCGTTATGGGTGTCGAAGAAGTCACCTAGCGCCGCACGGCGTTCCGCGACCCACGGGCCTTGATACAGCAACTGCGCGGCATCGGTGAATGCATCGAAAGGAATACGCGTGATGCTGACGCCGGGCAGGGCAGTGATCTTTTCCAGCGCTTGTTCGTAAGCCAGTTTGGCGTTGTCGTCGCCATAGAATTCCGGTTTTTGCGGCACGGCGATGCGATAGCCGCGGCGCTTCACACCGAGCATCACCGGGCTGCGCGAATAGGCATCGCCTGCATCGTATCCCGCCGCACTTTGCAGCACGCGCCAGGCGTCGGCGACGTCATGCGCAAAAATAGAAATGCAGTCCAGCGTGCGACAGGCCGGCAACATGCCGCTGGCGCTGAGCAGGCCGCGCGTCGGTTTCAACCCGACCAGGTTGTTGAAGGCAGCTGGTACGCGGCCGGAGCCGGCAGTGTCGGTGCCGAGTGAAAACAAGACTTGCCCCAATGCGACTGCAACGGCCGAGCCGGAGCTTGAGCCGCCCGAAACATATTCTGGCCGCAGCGAGTTGCGCACGGCGCCATAGGGTGAGCGAACGCCGACCAGCCCGGTGGCGAACTGATCCAGATTGGTTTTGCCGACCAGCAGTGCGCCAGCCTGTTGCAGCCGGGCGACCACAGTGGCGCTGACTTGCGGCACATGGCTGAATTCGGGGCAGGCGGCGGTGGTCGCCATGTCGGCGACGTCGATGTTGTCTTTCACCGCAAATGGGATGCCGAACAACGGCAGCGATTCGAACACCGCTTCGCCCTTGATTTGCAACATCAGATCAAGCGCGGCCGCCTGTTGCTTGAGCGTCTTGGCAGGCACACGGCTGATCCAGATTTCATCGCGGTCGGCGTGTTCTATTTGTGTGATCAGATCCCCAATCAGTTTGCCGGGAGTGAGGCTGCCGGCGCGGTACGAGGCCAATACGTCGGCGATCGTCCGTTGTGGGGATTGGATGGAATTTTGGCGTAGAGTATTTGCTGACATGTTTATATTCATTCTTGAATACAAGATTGAGAACATTAAGCAGATACTGTGCCAGCGGAGATTTTTGGGCGCTTATTTGAGATGGAAACCAGTCCGAAAATGCCTGCAACGCAATAGGATGGCTGGTTTGGTGGCGGCGCATCGATTGTTGCGTGAAGCGGAGGAGGGCAGTGAGGGGGACCAAGAATGTGGAGAGCGGTGATCCGAACTGGGGCACATGCTTTCGTCTGGCGCAGCTTTGGATACCAAACTGGTGCCTGCATCAGGTTTTCGTGCAGGTCTACTTCGGATCATTTCGTGGATCAGCTCAGGTCACTTATCTATTGGTAAGTGACCTGATGAAAGCTTAAGTTGGCTTGCCGCCGAGAAAGCCACCAAGCAGATTGCCGATTTCGGAACCAAGATCGCCGCCGACGGACTCCGGCACCTGACCGTTCGGTGTCAGATGATCAACCAGACCCGGAAGAATCTGCGCCAGATGACCGGCGATGTCGCCTTGTGGAATGCCGGTGGCTTGTGCCAGACCGCCCAGTTGATCGTCGCCCAGCGCCTGCGAAACCTGGTCGCCGGAGACGGGCTGGTTCTGGCCGTTGCCGATCCAGGAGTCGACGATCTGTCCGAGTCCGGCGTTTTGCAGCGTGCCGAGCAGGCCTCCCAGTCCGCCTATGCTGCCTAGACCACCCAAGCCGCCCAGTGCGCCGCCGGACTGATTGTTATTGTTGGCGAGCAGGCTCAAAACCGCCTGAATCAATGCTGCCTTGGGGTCGGCGGGTGCGTCGGCGGCATCGCCTGCATTGTTATTGAGTGCGCCAAGTACGCTGTCGAATAAGCCCATGAAATTCTCCGGAATCAAAAGTGATGAGGGATACGTTTCGGCACTCTCGCAGGCGATGGCCGAAACAACGTTAAAACAAGCAGATACAACGGTTTGCCGCTCTCCGGCGTTGTCGAAGGATGTCGAGATGCCCCGGCTTTCGGTGCTTCCATGCCACCTTCGTCGCTCTCCCTTTACTCTTATTTACATCTCGCCCCAGATTGCATTGATCGCCGCCAGGGCGCTGAGACCGGCAGTTTCGGTACGCAGCACGCGCGGGCCCATGGATAGCATCAGCGCGCCATGGTCGCAGGCGAGGTTTTCTTCTGCATCGGTAAAGCCACCTTCCGGGCCAACCATCAGGCTTAGCGCCTGCGCCGGATGATGGCGGGCCCAGTCCGACAGCGATTGTTCGCCGCGCGGCGACAGCAGGATGCGCTTGTGCAGGTCGCTCTGAGCAATCCAGCTGTTGAATTCGGTGAGCGGCGATAGTTGCGCCAGGCGATTGCGTCCGCTTTGCTCCGCGGCGGCGTGGATGATGCCTTGCCAATGGCTTTGCTTCTTTTCGGCGCGCTCGCTGTTGAGGCGCACTACGCAGCGCTGTGCTGCCAGAGGCTGGATCGCAGTGACGCCGAGTTCGACGGCTTTTTCGATGATCCAGTCCATTTTGGATGCTTCCGGCAAGGCTTGCGCCAGCGTGATGGCGTAGGACAGCTCCGCTTCGCGCGGGGAAAAGGTTTTGACCTCGGCGTAGACGCGTTTCTTTTCCATCTGGGTAATGACGGCGGTGTATTCGCCGCCTTCGCCATTGAAGAGCGTAATCGGATTGCCGACCTGCATGCGGATCACCTGGACGTGATGCGCGACCTGGTCGGGCAGGGCAAGCGTCGTACCGATGGCAAGCGGGTCGGGGCAATAAAAGCGGGGCATGATCAACAAGTCCTGATGAGTGAGAACGGTGAAATGAACAATTCTTGGATGCCGCGGTGGTGGATCAAGGCAGCGCAAACCAAAGGGGAATTCGCGAAAAATCAGCGGGAATTGCCTTCAGGTATGCTTTTCTGGCCCTGGCGGCGACGCTTGATTTTAATTCTTCGGGCTTCTGTCTGGTAAAATACTTGGCTCAGTCTGGCTTGGTCCGGGAGTTCATCCGGGTCGACCGGCAAGGCATTCGAAATGCGCGTTAATGACGGCAAACCGCAGCTATCTCGCGGAAGCCATCAAAACGACATGATTCGACACCGCAATCCGCAACTCTTTGACATCGACATGACTTCCACACTCCCTACCGACAAGATGGCCAACGCGATCCGCGCGCTGGCAATGGACGCAGTACAAAAAGCAAACTCAGGACACCCAGGCGCGCCGATGGGGATGGCGGAAATCGCAGTCGCATTGTGGGCCAAGCACTATCGCCACAATCCGACCAATCCGCAATGGGCCAACCGCGACCGTTTCGTGTTGTCGAACGGACATGGTTCGATGCTGCAATACGCCTTGTTGCACCTGACCGGTTACGACCTGTCGATGGAAGAAATCAAGAATTTCCGCCAACTGCATTCCAAGACCGCCGGCCATCCGGAAGTCCACATCACCCCAGGCGTGGAAACCACCACCGGCCCGCTGGGTCAGGGCGTCACCAACGCCGTCGGTATGGCGCTGGCTGAAAAGCTGCTGGCTGCAGAATTCAACAAGCCGGATCTGGCAGTTGTTGATCACTACACTTACGCTTTCGTCGGCGACGGTTGCCTGATGGAAGGCATCTCGCACGAAGCCTGCTCGCTGGCCGGCACACTGCGCCTGTCCAAGCTGATCGTGCTGTACGACGACAACGGCATCTCCATTGATGGCAAGGTCGAAGGCTGGTTCAAGGACGACACCCCG
This sequence comes from Herbaspirillum rhizosphaerae, assembly GCF_046025915.1. Lineage (GTDB taxonomy): Bacteria > Pseudomonadota > Gammaproteobacteria > Burkholderiales > Burkholderiaceae_D > Herbaspirillum > Herbaspirillum rhizosphaerae_A. Next base: position 341,770 of record NZ_JAQQFR010000005.1, read on the forward strand.
AAGCGTTTTGAAGCCTACGGCTGGAACGTTATTGCCGGCGTCGATGGTCACAATGTCGAAGCGGTCAATTCCGCTATCCATCAAGCCAAGCTGGCCGACAAGCCGACGCTGATCTGCTGCAAGACCGTGATCGGCAAGGGTTCGCCAAATCTGGCCGGTACCGACAAGGTTCACGGCGCGGCATTAGGCGACAAGGAAGTTGCTGCCGTGCGCGAAGCGCTGGGCTGGACTTCTGCACCGTTCGAAATTCCTGCCGACATCTATTCCGCCTGGGACGGCAAGACCCAAGGCCAGCAACTGGAAGCCGAGTGGAACAAGCTGTATCAGGCCTATCAGGCCAAGTATCCAACCGAAGCCGCTGAACTGGTGCGTCGCCTGAAGGGCGAGTTGCCGGCTGGTTTCGATGCGGCGGTGCAGGCTTACATCGCCAGCACCATCGAAAAGAAAGAAACCATCGCCACCCGCAAGGCCAGCCAGAACGCGATTCAGGCGTATGCCCAAGTTCTGCCTGAATTCCTCGGCGGTTCGGCCGATCTGACTGGTTCCAACCTGACCAACTGGAAGGAATCCGTGGCCGTGCGTGCCGACGTCGCCGGCAACCATATCAACTATGGCGTGCGCGAATTCGGCATGAGCGCGATCATGAACGGTATCGCTTTGCATGGCGGTTACATCCCGTTCGGCGCGACCTTCCTGACCTTCTCCGATTACAGCCGCAATGCGTTGCGCATGGCGGCGCTGATGCAGATCCGTGCGCTGTTCGTGTTCACGCATGACTCCATCGGCCTGGGCGAAGACGGCCCGACGCATCAATCGGTGGAACATGTTTCGAGCCTGCGCCTGATCCCGAATCTGGACAACTGGCGTCCATGCGACACAGTCGAATCGGCTATCGCGTGGGAACAAGCAGTCAAGCGCAACGATGGTCCGAGCACGCTGATCTTCTCGCGTCAAAATCTGCCGTATCAGGAACGTACTGCGGAACAAGTCGCTGACATCAAGCGCGGTGGCTATATCCTGAAAGAAGCCAAGGACGCCAAGGTGATCCTGATCGCTACCGGTTCGGAAATCGAACTGGCGGTCAAGGCAGCTGATGAACTGGCAGCGCAAGGCATCGCGGCCCGCGTCGTGTCGATGCCATGTACCGATGTGTTTGACCGTCAGGATGCGGCTTACAAGGCAAGCGTTCTGCAACGTGGCGTGCCGCGCGTGGCGATCGAGGCCGGCGTGACCTCGACATGGCACAAGTATGTCGGCCTGGAAGGCGCTGTGGTCGGTATCGACACCTTTGGTGAATCGGCTCCGGCAGGCGTGCTGTTCAAGCATTTCGGCTTCACCGTCGAAAACGTCGTCGCCAAGGCCAAGCTGGTCCTGGCATGAGCGTGACCGGCAAAGGTCAGAACAAAGATCGGGACCCGGACATCACCAACGTCGTCGGCCCGGTAACGGTCCGGCGCGCGACGGTCGACGATGCCGCTCTGATCGCTCAGGTGCGCATTGACAGCTGGCGTGCAGCGTATCGCGGCATGATTCCAGATGCTTATCTGGACGGCATGAAGGTAGAAGACAGCACGCGCATGTGGACGCGCGTGTTGAGCGCAGCGTCCGATGCGGCTTGCACCTATGTGGCGGAAGTTGACGGTGAGCTGGTCGGTTTCGCCGCCGGTATCACGCTGGCGGAACGCAAGCTTGATTTCGATGCCGAACTGACGGCGTTATATGTTTTGCCCTCGGCTCAGCGCGCTGGCATCGGCCGCCGCTTGCTGACCGAAGTGGCTGCAACACTGGGCGCGGCAGGTGCGCCCAACATGCTGGTCTGGGTGCTGGCACAAAACAAAAAGGCGCGCGATTTTTACGCGCATCTGGATGCGCTGCTACTCGCAGAGCAGACCTTCAAGTGGGATGAATTGGATTTGATCGAAGTCGCCTACGGCTGGCGCGACATCCAATCCATCGGCAAAATTACTACTGTTTCTTAAGGAGAAAACATGACTATCCGCGTTGCAATCAATGGCTACGGCCGTATCGGCCGCAATATCCTCCGCGCTCATTACGAAGGCGGTAAAAAACACGACATCGAGATCGTGGCCATCAATGACCTGGGCGATCCAAAAACCAACGCCCACCTGACTCAATACGACACGACCCACGGCAAGTTTCCTGGCACCGTGACAGTCGACGGCGACTCCATCGTCGTCAACGGCGACCGCATCAAGGTGCTGGCGCAACGCAACCCGGCAGAACTGCCATGGGGCGAACTGAAGGTTGACGTCGTGCTGGAATGCACCGGCTTCTTCACGACAAAAGAAAAGGCCAGCGCTCACCTGAAGGGCGGCGCAAAGAAAGTCATCATCTCCGCACCAGGCGGCAAGGATGTGGACGCGACGGTCGTGTTCGGCGTCAACCACGGCGTGCTGAAGGCCAGCGACACCGTGATCTCCAACGCATCGTGCACCACCAACTGCCTGGCGCCGCTGGTTCAGCCTCTGCACGAGAAAATCGGTCTGGTCAACGGTCTGATGACGACCGTCCACGCTTACACCAACGACCAGGTGCTGACTGACGTGTACCACGAAGATCTGCGCCGCGCGCGCTCGGCTACCCAGTCGATGATCCCGGCCAAGACCGGTGCCGCTTCCGCAGTCGGCCTGGTGCTGCCAGAACTGAACGGCAAGCTGGACGGCTACGCGATTCGCGTTCCGACCATCAACGTCTCGATCGTCGATCTGTCGTTCATTGCTGCACGCGACACGACTGTGGACGAAGTCAACGCCATCATGAAGGCCGCTTCCGAAGCCGGCCCGCTGAAGGGTATCCTGACTTACAACACCGAGCCGCTGGTTTCTGTCGACTTCAACCACAATCCTGCATCGTCGAACTTCGACTCGACCCTGACCAAGGTCTCCGGCCGTCTGGTCAAGGTTTCGTCGTGGTATGACAACGAATGGGGCTTCTCGAACCGCATGCTGGACACGACTGTGGCGCTGGTTTCGGCAAAATAATCGGAGTTTTGAAGGCATTTAACTAGGAATTTTTCGGGCATTTCTCATTGATCCGGCCTAATTGGGCTTCTTTTCATCGCATGCTTGTCAGGCGTTGTCTAAGAAAATACATTGGGCGGATCAATAGCCGGACTTTGCCAGGGACTTGCCAAGACTTGCCTAGTACCGGAAAGGCTGTTGCAAACTCCGTTTTGCGATAGCCTTTTTTATTGACGATTTAACAATAAATAACCGAGGGATGTAATGTCATCATCGTCACCTTCAAGAGCAACTGCGCGTAGTCGCGGTCTCAAACTGATTGCCGTCGTGGGGCTGACCCTCGCGCTGAGCGCGTGCGATTACGTCGCCAGTTTCAGCAAACCGAAGCAAACACCGGAAGAAGCCAAGGCCGAAGGCATCGCCCTGGGTGCAGGCTGCCGTCAAGCCGGGCAAAGCCTGGAAGACTGCTATCAACGTAATCCGGACAGCCTGAAGGCGGGTATCTTCGCCGGCTGGAAGGATATGCACGAATACATGGCCGCCAAGAATATCCAGACCGTCACTCCACCTCCGCCGGTGATGACTGACAAGCCGGATGCCGAAGCGGATGCCGCCAAGGACGCACCGAAAGATGATCGCGCCGCGCGCCGTGAGCGCCGCGAACGCGAGCGCGCCGAAAAAGACAAAGATGCCGCTAAAAGCAAGGATAGTGATAGCGACTCCAAAAGTAGCAGGAAAAACCGCGACGACGGTTCCTCCAAAAAATAAGCAGGCAATCCTTGGTGTCGACAAGATGCATTTGACCAGGGACTGATCAGCCGGCTGTTTTGTCATGACGCCCCGCCAGTCGGGGCGTTTTTCATGGCGATGCCGGACATCGGAGGCGTGTAACGCAGTCCTCCTATCGACATGCTGATGAGAATGATGGCGCATGTTTTGCATTTCCCGGTAAGGCAGTGCATCATGCACGTCTTCACGCACGACAACAAAAACATGAACGCACCTTTGATCGTCAATTCTCCCGAGAGCCATCCGCACGTTCCCGAAACCGCCTTCGGCATCTGGTTTCTGCAAACGCATACCTGGACTGTGCATGTGCTGGAGCGTGCGTTCAAGGATCTGGAGCCTTTGATTCCGAATCGCCTGCCGTCTTATCCCGTGGTGGCCGATGTGGGTTGTGGTTGGGGGCGTTCGCTGAAGAAGCTACATGATCGCTTTGCGCCGCAACGCCTGATCGGTATGGACATTGATCCAGCCATGCTGGAAGCCGCCGGCAAAGAGGCGAGTGCAGAAGGCATCCAGGCCGAACTCATCCAATGTTCAAGCTCGCATATGACGCTGGAAGACAATAGCGTCGATTTGCTGTTTTGCCATCAGACTTTCCATCACCTGATTGAGCAGGAAGAAGCGATTCAGGAATTTTTCCGAGTGTTGAAGCCGGGCGGTATTCTGTTGTTTGCCGAGTCGACCAAACGCTATATCCATTCGTGGATGATCCGCTTGCTGTTTCGTCATCCGATGGAAGTGCAAAAGACAGCGGAAGAATATCTGGCACTGGTGCGCAGCGCCGGTTTTCAAGTCGCGCCGAAATCGATCTCCTACCCCTATCTGTGGTGGAGCCGTGACGATCTGGGCCTGATGGAGCGTGCGCTCGGCATCAAGCCCAAGGCAGACCGGGAAGAAACCTTGATCAATCTGGTGGCTGTCAAACCGGCGCTCTGACGATCTTTTTTTCGGTAGTTGTGCTGGCAGCATCAAACGGCTGGTCTTTGCAGACCAGCCGTTTTCATTTCTATCCGCCGAACACTTCCGTCCAAAGCCGTTTGACGGCATCGCTTTCTTTCTGCACGCGTTCGATGGTGGTGCGGGCGCGTTCTTCACCGCGCAGCCGGATCTGATGCTGCAGTTTGCGGAACAGGCGATAGGCGTTGGCAACCTCATCAGCCAATGCGGCGTCGAGCAGACCCAGCGAACCGCAGAGCTTCAGCAAGGCGATGTTGCCAATGTCGTCGGTCAGCGCTTCGTACTGTGCCGCATGGCGCAGCACTAAAAACTGCACGATGAATTCAATATCGATCATGCCGCCGTCATCATGTTTCAGATCGAACAATGCGGTGTGGTTCGGGTGGGCCTGATGCAGCTTCAAGCGCATGCCGAGCACTTCTTGTGTCAGCTTTTGCGGATCGCGCTCCTGGCGCAGCAGGTCTTTGCGCAAGGCTTCGAAACGATTGCCGATGGCGCTGTCGCCGGCGCAATAGCGCGCACGGGTCAGTGCCTGGTGTTCCCATACCCAGGCTGAGGTGCGCTGGTACTTTTCAAATGTGGCGAAGGATGACACCAGCAAGCCGCTGGCGCCGTCAGGACGCAAGGCGATATCGATATCGAACAGCGTGCCGGCGGGCGTGTGCGAGGTCATCCAGGTGATGAAGCGCTGCGCCAGCTTGGCGTACAGGCCGGGTGCTTCCTGATCGTCGTCGTCGTAGAGGAATACGACGTCGAGGTCGGAGACATAGCCGAGTTCTTTGCCGCCCAGTTTGCCGTAGGCGATGACAGTGAATTGCGGCGTTTCGCGATGGCGGTTGGCAATGGTTTGCCAGACCGCCTGAATGGTGGCCGCGACCAGAATATCGGCGAGCGCGGACAAGTGGTCAGCCAGATGCTCGACGCTCAGATCGCCTTCAAGATCCTGCGCCAGCAGGCGGAACAACTGCGCATGGTGCACTTCGCGCAGAATGTCCATCTGGCGTTCTGTGTCGCCCGGCGCAATGTCGAGCTGGCGCTGGCAATCCTGGGCAAAAGCGGGCCAGTCGGGTGGTGCTTTCAGGTTACGGTCATCCAGCAGCTCGTCGAGCAGAATGGGATGTTGCGTCAGGTATTTTGCCGCCCAGTCGCTGGCGGCGATCATGCGGATCAGGCGTGTCAGCGCGTGGGGATATTCCGTCAGCAGCGCCAGGTAAGCGGCGCGGCGGGCAATCGCTTCGAAGAAATCCAGCAGGCGGCGCAAGGTCGGCAAGTTTTTGTCGGGCATGGCGCCGATGATCGGCAGGGCCGCGTTGATCAGCGCGATCAGGCGCGCGCGGCTGGCTTCCGGCAGGGATTGCAGGCGCGGCGATTGCAGTGTCGCCAGCACGCGCTGGGTAGCGGTGTCAACGTCGTCGAAGCCCAGCGAAGTCAGCGTGGCAGCGATCGATTCGGCACTTTCGCCATCACCGAGATCGCAGGTGTTGTCACCGTTTTTAGTGCCATCGCCGCCGTCGGTATTGCCGTTGTCCTGCTTGTCGTTGAAGATGGTGTCGAACTGCAGGGCGACGATACGACGGTGTTCTTCCAACGCTGCCAGCAGAGCTGCCACATCGGCAAAGCCCATCATGTTGGCAATGATCTTCTGGTCGTCTTCGTTCGGCGGCAGAGTATGCGTCTGGGCATCCTCCAGATACTGCAAGCGGTGTTCCAGATTGCGCAGGAAAGTATAGGCCTCCAGCAATTGCGCCACGACCTCCGGTTCCAGCAAGCCCTTGTCGGCCAGCGTGCGCAGGGTGGTACGGGTGGAGCGGTCGCGCAGTTCGGGATCACGGCCGCCGCGGATCAACTGGAACACCTGGCTCACAAATTCCACTTCACGAATGCCGCCCCGACCCAGCTTGACGTTATTGCTGCGTTCCGGATGCAGCGATTCCTGGCGGGTGACTTCGGCACGGATTTGGCCGTGCATGGAGCGCAAGGCGTCGATTGAACCGAAATCCAGATAGCGCCGATAGATAAAAGGATGGCTGATGGCTTCCAGCGCAGCGATATCGTCGGGCTTGCCTGTCAGCGCGCGTGCCTTGGTCCAGGCGTAGCGTTCCCATTCCCGGCCCTGACGGATCAGATACTCTTCCACCATGTTATGGCTGGCCACCAGCGGGCCGGACGCCCCGTTGGGACGCAGCGCCATGTCGACACGGAAGGTGAAGCCGTCTTCGGTGATTTCCGACAGGGCGGCGATCAGTTTTTTTCCGAGCCGGACAAAGAACTCGTGATTGGAGAGTGAGCGTTGCTCCGGTGCATCCGTGCGGGTGTCACCATCCTCGGGATAGACGAAGATGAGGTCGATGTCGGACGAGACGTTCAGTTCTCCGCCGCCCAGCTTGCCCATACCGAGCACGATCAGCTCCTGTTCGTTACCGGTTTCCTCGCCGATGGGCATGCCGTAGAGGGCAGTCATTTCCTGCATCAGGGCGCTGAGATGGGTCTGGACGGCAAAATCAGCGAATTCGCTCATGGTGCGCACCACCTCGGCCAGATCTGCCTTGCCGGTCAGATCGCGTTCGATCAGCGTACAGACCGTCAGATTGCGCAGGCGTCGCATGGGGCCGTTCAAGGCGGCTGCACCCGTGGCGGTTGTGCCGCCTTTGGATGCAGAAGCGGCCAGATCAGCCTGCAAAGCGCGCTCAAAGACCGCGCGGTTCAAGGATAATTGGGAAAATTCTGCCAGCTGGCCGGGCCGGGCAGTATTGGCGTTGGCCCAGCGGGTCAGGAACCGGGAGGCTGCAGTGCTGTCGAGAAGGGAGATAGTCACAAATTGTCGGGAATGATGAGTTGAGTGCGCGTTAAAGATAGTAAAGCCCGGTTTTTTTCCTATGAGAACGCCAGTGGCGGCTCTAGGTCAAAAGCTGCTTCCATGCGATGATGCTAATCGTTTTATTCTACATTGAGTTTTTACTCTGACCCTTGATGTCCGAAGACCAAAAAGATGCTCCTTTGACCACTGACCGCCCGGCTACCGGCTGGCGCATGGTGTGGCGGAGAACATGGAGCACGGCGCGAGGGACTTATTGCCATCTCAGCACGGCTACCCGTTGCGTGATCGGCATCACCTTCAAGTTGTTGGTCCTGGCGTATTTCATTTTTTGCGCACTGTTTCTGACACTGCGCTACGGCATTCTGCCGGAGATTGATCGCTACAAAGGCAACATCGAAAAAATCGCATCCAAGGCCATCGGCCGTCCGGTGACCATCGCCGATATCGACGCCTCGTGGAACGGTCTGCGTCCGCAGCTGGAACTGACGCAAGTGGTGATCCACGACCAGGCCGGACAGTCGGCGCTGGCATTGCCCAAAGTATCCGCGACATTGTCATGGACTACGGTGCTGGTGGGCGAGCTACGCTTTGACAACCTGACTATCGTCAATCCCGATCTGTCGATCTTGCGCGATGCCGCAGGAAAACTGTTCATCGCCGGCATTCCGGCGAGTGGTGATTCGGATAAAAGCGGTGGCGCCGACTGGGTGCTGTCGCAACGCGAAATCGTTATCCGCGACGGCAAGATCCGCTGGCGCGACGACAAGCGTGGTGCGCCTGAATTGGCGCTCACTGATGTCAATCTGGTGTTGCACAATCAATGGCGTCTGCATCAACTTGCACTGAAGGCAACGCCTCCCGCCGCATACGCTGCACCGATCGACGTGCGCGCCAATTTTTATCATCCCAGCTTTTCACGCAAAATCTCCGACGTCTCACGTTGGAAGGGGACCTTGTACGCCGATGTACGCGACACCGATCTGTCCGTGTGGAAAGCCTACGTCGACTATCCGCTTGAGCTGAATCAAGGTATGGGCTCGGTGCGGGCTTGGCTGGATCTGGATCACACCAAGATCGCCAACTTTACCGCCGATGTCAGTTTGTCGAATCTGTCGGCGCGGCTGGACAAAAAGCTCGAACCGCTGCAGCTGGCGCGCGTCAACGGTCGGATTTCCGGTAGCGAGATTTATGCCCCCGATCTACAGGACGGCATACCCACTTTCGGAGCGAACGGTCACAAGCTGACGCTGACCAATTTTTCGTTGCAAACCGTGGATGGTTTTACGTTGCCGCCGACCACGATTTCTGAAGTATTTGAGCCGTCCACACGCTTCCGTCCCGAAAAGATGCGTGTGGAAGCGAAGTTGCTGGATCTGGAAATGCTGTCGAATCTGGGCGCGCGTTTACCGCTGACGCCATCGCAGCAAAAACTGCTCGGCGATCTGTCGCCGCGCGGCCAGCTCAAGGACTTTGTCGTGCAATGGGAGGGCGGCTATCCTGATGTGCAATCCTATCGTCTGCGCGGTGATTTCACCGGTCTTGGCATGCTGCCACAGGCGGCGCGTCCGGCGGTGCCGAAGACGGCAACGCACCCCGGTCGTGCTGGCGCACCGGCGATCCCAGGATTTTCCAATCTGAGCGGACGTATCGATGCGACGGAAAAAGGCGGCACGCTGAGTCTGGCATCGCAGAATCTCGTGCTGCAGTTTCCGACTGTATTCGCGGACCCGGATCTGCCATTTGCGTCGCTCAATCTGAGCAGTCATTGGGAGATGCAAAAGACGGATGCCGTGATGTTCCATCTCGACAGCATGGCGTTTGTACAGGACGACATGGCCGGCACGCTCAGCGGAACACATTTGATTCCGCTGCAAGGAAAGTCGTCTAGCGTCATCGATATGAAAGCAAAACTGTCGACATTCGACTTGCACAAACTGGGACGTTTCCTGCCGCTGCATACGGCCAAGCCGGCGTCGGATTGGATTTCGGGCGCCTTGATGGATGGGCGCGCCAGCGATGTCGATATCGTACTGAAGGGCGATATGGCGGATTTCCCTTTTCGCAATACCAAGTCCGGCAGCAAGCCGAAGGGCGAGTTCACGGTGGCCGGCAAGTTCGAGAAGCTGAAAATCAACTACGCGCCCACGCGCCTCGGCAAGGACGGCAAGTCACCAGAATGGCCGCTGCTCGAAGACGTGAAGGGCACCGTCTCCATTGATCGCACGCGTCTGGAGATTCTGGCTGATTCGGGCAAGACACATGGCGTGGCCGTGTCCGATGTGAAGGCCGTGATTCCCGATTTGCTGAACGCCGAATCATCGCTTGAGATTGACGGCAATGCGGCCGGCACAATGCAAGACTTTTTGTATTACGTCAAAGACAGCCCCGTTGCACATTGGATCGGCAATTTCACGGAAGACAGCAAGTCGACCGGCAATGGCAAGCTGCAACTGAAATTCCAACTGCCTTTGCATCACATGGTGGACGCCAAAGTGGATGGCGCCCTGCAATTTTTGAACAACGATGTTGCGCTGCTGGCAGGTTTGCCGACGGTGTATCGGACCAACGGCAAGCTGGAGTTCAATGAAAAGGGTTTTAACATCACCGGCATCAAGGGTGTCTTTTTGAACGAGCCTGTGTCGGTTGCCGGTGGCACGCAACACGATGGCAATACCCTGGTCAAAGTCGACGGTTCGGTGACAGCCGATGGCTTGCGCAAGGCTTATCCGCAACCTGCGCTGCAACGCCTGCTGGAGCGTTTGAATGGCGCTTCGCGATACAGCGCGACGATTGCGGTGCGTCAGCATCAGCCCGAAATTACGATCGAATCAAACTTGCAAGGACTGGCGCTGAATCTGCCGATGCCGATGCAGAAATCGGCGAATGAAAGCTGGCCGCTGAAGTTTGAAATCATGGGGATGAATTCCGGTGATCCATTGATCCAGCGCGATGAACTGCGCATGTCGCTGGGTTCCGTCATGTCGGCGCGCTATCGCCGACAAAAAGTGCTGGGCAATCAGGCTGAATGGCAAGTGCTGAGCGGCGGCATCGGCATCGGTCAGCCGGCGCCGCAACCGGACAAAGGTTTGGCACTGTACGCCAACGCCAAGACCATGAATATCGATGAGTGGACCGCTTTCCGCTCTGCCATGACCAAAGAGCCGGACGGCAGCAAAGCGGGCGGTAACGAGCAGGCTGCATCCGACTCTGGAATGAGTGCTTATCTTGAGCCTGATGTGGTGGCATTGCGGGCAACCGAGATGAAGGCCATGGGCAAAAAACTCGACAACGTGGTGATCGGCGCATCGCATCAGAGCAAGAGCTGGCAGGTCAATATCGCCTCCGATCAGGCCACTGGCTATGCCACCTGGAATGAGTCGAACAGCGGTCGCGGCATGGGGCGCGTCACGGCGCGTCTGGCTACGCTGAATATCCAGAAGGGCTCAGGTGGCGACGCCAATGAGACGTTGGAAAGCAACAGCGATGCAGTCAGCCGCATTCCCGCGCTGGATATCATTGCCGAAGACTTTCAGTTGTTTGGTAAAAAACTGGGACGGCTGGAGCTCAACGCCAACAATGTACGCGTGAGCGTGGGCAGTGAATGGCGCATCAACAAGCTGGCGCTGATTAACCCCGATGCCGAGCTGCGCGCGGCCGGCAACTGGATGTCCTTCGGCAAGAACAATACGTCCAACCTGACCTATGCGCTGGACATCAACGACGCCGGCAAACTGCTGGAGCGTTTTGGTTTCCTCGGCGTGGTGCGTGGCGGCAAGGGCAAGCTGGATGGTGATGTCAGCTGGAAAGGTCTACCGTTCTCGCTCGACATTCCGACCTTGAGCGGGCAGGTGCACATGGACGTGCATACCGGTCAGTTCCTCAAGGTGGATCCGGGTGCTGCCAAGTTGCTCGGCGTGCTCAATCTGCAAGCGCTGCCGCGCCGGTTGGTGTTGGACTTCCGTGATGTGTTCTCGGAAGGTTTTGCCTTTGACAACATCGTCGGCACGGCTTCCATTGCACAAGGCATCGCCACGACGGACAACCTGAAAATGACCGGTGTTGCCGCTTCGGTACTGATGAATGGTTCTGCTGATATCGCCAAGGAAACGCAAAATCTGCATCTGGTGGTGATCCCCGAAGTCAATCTGGGCACCGCCTCGCTGGTGGCGCTGGCGATCAATCCGGTGGTCGGCGTGGGGACTTTCCTGGCGCAGCTGTTCCTGCGCAACCCGCTGATGAAGACGCTGACCTTCGAATACAATGTAACCGGATCCTGGGCTGATCCGCAGGTGGTCAAGCAGGAACGCACTGCCGACGCGGGCACAAATTCAAACGCAAAGCCAGTCGCCAAGTAACAGTGTTCTGCTGTTCTGCGCTTGTAACTTGAGTCCTGAAACGATTTCCCGTAGAGGCTGATATGAACGAATCCTACAAAGTCGCGGCGATACAAATGGTGTCGACGCCTGAGGTCGAACAGAACTTTGCCGCCGCAAGAAAACTGGTTGCACAAGCTGCAGCGCAGGGCGCGCAATTGGTCTTGTTGCCCGAATACTGGCCCATCATGGGCATGCACGAAAAGGTCAAGCTGGACCATGCCGAGCAAGATAGCGCCGGCAAGATACAGGATTTCATGGCGACGCTCGCGCGCGAACACAAGATCTGGCTGATCGGCGGTACGCTGCCTTTGGCATCCGGCGAAGAGGGCAAGGTACTCAATACTTCGCTGGTCTACGATCCTTCCGGCAAGCGAGTCGCGCGCTACGACAAGATCCATCTGTTCAGTTTTGTGTGCGGTGAAGAGGCTTACGACGAAGCGCGCACCATCGTCTACGGCAACGATGTGCAGACTTTTGATGCACCGTTCGGCAAGGTCGGCTTGTCGGTGTGTTACGACCTGCGTTTTCCCGAGTTGTATCGCGCCATGGGCGATTGCGCATTGATCGTCGTGCCGGCGGCTTTTACCTATACCACCGGGGAGGCGCATTGGGAGCTGCTATTGCGCGCTCGGGCCATTGAAAACCAATGCTACATCCTTGCCTCCGCGCAAGGCGGCAAACATGTCAACGGCCGCCGTACCTGGGGCCACACCATGCTGATCGACCCCTGGGGCGACATAATCAGCGTCCTGCCGGAGGGCGAGGGCCTTGTTATCGGCGACATCGACCCCCATCGTCTACAATACGTACGTGAAAGCCTGCCTGCGCTCAAGCACCGCAAGCTCTGAAGCGGCCTCAGGTCGCCCAAAACAAGTTGCTGTAATTAAATAAATTATTTATGAAAACATTCGAACCCAATCTCAGCGCGCTCGGTATTGCACGCGATGTCCTGCTCACGCCGTTCGGCCTGGACGAAGCCAAGTTGCTGAAAACACTGGGCACCATGTTTACGCACAAGGTCGATTACGCCGACCTCTATTTCCAGTTCACCAAGAGCGAGGGCTGGAGCCTGGAAGAGGGCATCGTCAAGACCGGCAGCTTCTCCATTGACCAGGGCGTCGGTGTACGCGCCGTATCGGGCGACAAGACGGCGTTCTCGTATTCGGATGAAATCTCGGAAGCGATCCTGCTGGACGCTGCTGCGGCAACCCGCACCATCGGCCGTCAGGGCGCAGGGCGTGTCAAGATCGCCGGCAGCATGCAACCCAACGGCGGTCGTTCGCTGTACCTGCCACATGATCCGCTGACCTCGCTAGACGCAACGGCCAAGGTCAATCTGCTGGAGCGTATCGAACGTATCGCCCGCGCCAAGGATCCGCGCGTCGTGCAAGTCATGGCCAGCCTGGCCGGTGAATACGACGTGGTGCTGGTGGCGCGCAGCGACGGCATCATCGCCGCCGACATTCGTCCGCTGGTGCGCGTGTCGATTACCGTCATCGCAGAACAAAACGGTCGCCGCGAAATGGGTAGCAGCGGTGGTGGCGGTCGCTATAGCTATGCTTATTTCAGCGAAGAACTGCTGGAGAAATATGCCTCTGAAGCGGTCGCCACCGCTTTGGTCAATCTGGAAGCACGTCCCGCACCGGCTGGTCCGATGACCGTCGTGCTCGGACCTGGCTGGCCCGGCATCTTGTTGCACGAAGCGATCGGGCATGGCCTCGAAGGCGACTTCAATCGCAAGGGATCGAGCACCTTCTCCGGCCGTATCGGTGAACGTGTCGCCGCCAAGGGCGTTACCGTGGTGGATGACGGCACCATCGCCGATCGCCGCGGTTCGCTCAATATCGACGACGAAGGCAATCCGACCCAATGCACCACATTGATCGAAGACGGCATCCTGAAGGGCTATATCCAGGACACCATGAACGCGCGTCTGATGAAGATGCCGGTCACCGGTAACGCTCGCCGCGAGTCGTTTGCGCATCTGCCGATGCCGCGCATGACCAATACCTACATGCTGGCCGGCGACAAAGATCCTGCCGAGATTCTCGCTTCGGTGAAAAACGGTCTGTACGCTGTCAATTTCGGTGGCGGCCAGGTCGATATCACCAACGGCAAGTTCGTCTTCTCGGCGAGCGAAGCCTACATGATCGAGAACGGCAAGATTTCCTATCCGGTCAAAGGCGCTACATTGATCGGCAATGGCCCTGATGTGTTGAACCGCGTTTCGCTGATCGGCAACGACATGAAACTGGATTCCGGCGTTGGCGTCTGCGGCAAAGAAGGCCAAAGCGTGCCGGTCGGCGTCGGTCAGCCGACACTGCGTCTGGATGGCGTCACCGTGGGTGGTACGGCATAAATTGTGCGTTAAGGGCATTGAGTGACGGTTTAAATGCAAAAAAACGTCATTCAATGTGGTTTTTGTGAAAAATTAATGACCGGTGTTGCCAAAGTCGGGAAATTGTTGCATTATCGTTTTTCGTTGGAATTAACCTCAACTCGTACAGATCGCACAATGTCTTTCGCCCGCGCTTACTTTTTTTACTTTTACTTTAGCTATTCCAGCCCCACGGCGGTGAAAAGCGGTAAGCGTTCGTAAGTAGAGACCAAACCGAATTTCTAAAAAACCGCCAGTGATGGCGGTTTTTTTTTACCCATTCGAATTCACTCAATTCAGATTGTAATCAGGAGAAAAAAATGCCGCGCACCGACGATCTACGCATCAGAGAAATGAAAGAACTGACACCCCCATCGCACCTGATCCGCGAATTTGGCGGCAGCGAAAAAGTCGAGAGCACGACGGCAGAGTGCCGCACGGCGTTGCATCGCATCCTGCACGGCCAGGATGACCGCGTCATGGTCGTGATCGGCCCATGCTCCATCCACGACACCAAGGCTGCGATGGAATACGCTCGCCGCCTGGTGGTCGAGCGCGACCGCTTCAAGGGCGAGCTCGAAATCGTCATGCGCGTCTACTTCGAAAAGCCACGTACGACCGTGGGTTGGAAGGGCCTGATCAACGATCCGTACATGGACAACAGCTTCCGTATCAACGACGGCCTGCGTACTGCGCGTGAACTGCTGCTCAATATCAATGAACTGGGCCTGCCTGCCGGCACCGAATTCCTTGACGTGATCAGCCCGCAATATATCGCCGACCTGATCAGCTGGGGTGCCATCGGCGCACGTACGACCGAATCGCAAGTCCACCGTGAACTGGCCTCCGGCCTGTCGTGCCCGGTTGGCTTCAAGAATGGTACCGACGGCAACATCAAGATCGCCGTCGATGCCATCAAGGCGGCATCGCAGCCTCACCATTTCCTGTCGGTTACCAAGGGGGGGCACTCGGCCATCGTGTCCACCGCCGGCAATGAAGACTGTCATATCATCCTGCGCGGCGGCAAGACGCCAAACTACGATGCCGTAAGCGTCGAAGCGGCCTGCCAAGATATCGCCAAGAGCGGTCTGGCGGCACGCCTGATGATCGACGCCTCGCACGCCAACAGCTCCAAGAAACCGGAAAACCAAATCCCGGTTTGTGCCGATATCGCAGGTCAGATTGCCGGTGGCGACACACGCATCGTCGGTGTGATGGTCGAGTCGAATCTGGTAGCAGGTCGTCAGGATCTGGTGCCGGGCAAAGAACTGACCTACGGTCAGTCGGTGACCGATGGCTGCATCGACTGGGAAGAAAGCCTGGGCGTGTTGCAAGGTTTGGCAGATGCGGTCAAGCAACGCCGTTTGGTGGGGGATCGTGACGCGGCTTGAGTTTGTCTTACTGCTGTGAATAGTTTGCTTGAACTGATCGTCTGAGCGCAGATGGTCAACAACATGATGCATGCTCGCAGGGCTGAGTTCCAGATTGGAATTCAGCCCTTTTTCATGGCTGCTCGATCAAGGCCTAATTGCAAAATGCTTCAATTAAAAACGAATTTATCATTGATTTTATATCGCGATCGTATCGACTTATATTGATAACTATCTTCTATTTTGAGAGGTGGGGCATCGTCTGCATCCGAGCTGAAATCAAAGTGATACGCTTGCCGAGTCTGTCCAAACGATATGGTGCGAGTCTGCACGAATCCATATCGACCATATGGCGATGACCACGCCCAGCACTGAGAATATTGATCGCCTGTGCCGTCAGCGCGCTGCACGATCGTTGCTGCCACCAGCCAGATACGACGCGAAGATCTTTTAAAGCGCTCCGTATTTTTTATCGTCGCTATGGATACTCTCATTTCATCAAAATCAGCCAACATCCCGCAGGCCCTTGTTCTGATTGTCGACGATGAACCCGGGATTGCCGATGTGCTCAATGCCTATCTGCAGCACAGCGGCCTGCGTACGGCCTGTGCGGTCGATGGCAGACAAGCGCTGGACTACCATTTGTCACTGAAGCCGGATCTGGTGCTGCTGGACGTCCACATGCCGCATGTTGATGGATGGAAGGTGCTCGCCGAGATTCGTAATAGAGGCGACACGCCCGTCATCATGTTGACTGCATCTGATCAGGATGTCGATAAGCTGATGGGGCTGCGCATCGGCGCCGATGATTACATCGTCAAACCATTCAATCCTGCGGAAGTTATCGCCCGAACGGAGGCGGTTTTGCGCCGCTCCTATTCGCGTGTTGTAGCTAAAGATCTGCAGATCTTGCGTGCTGCGCCATTTGAAATCGATCTTGATAACCATGAAGTGACAGTTTTTGTCGAAGACAGGCAGTACACGCTGATCGTCACGCTTACCGAGTTCAATCTGCTCGTGCATCTGGCCCGTTCGCCCAAGCGTGTATCAAGCCGTGCTGAGCTCTTGTCTGTTTGCTTGCCCGAGGGAGATAGTCTGGAGCGCACCGTGGACAGTCATATCAGCAAGTTGCGAAGAAAATTGGAGATGATCGGAATAAAGGATATTCCGGTTGGTGTACGTGGTGTTGGCTACAAGCTATGGAGCAAAGAATGACAAAGGCAGGTTTGGGCCACCGGATTATCTTGTCGATGATCGCAACGGCATTCTTCGCAATATTGATCGTGACGACGGTTTTGTACTCCCACCATTATTATCTGGTGCAGCATCTTTATGCATTGGGTCAGCCGGAGTGGTCGCTTGCAGGGCTGCATTGGTCGTGGCTGATCGCGACGGTGTTGGGTCTGGCCGTGGTTGCTGTCACGGCGATCAGACTGGCGCGTCATATTTTGACGCCTGTGAGTTCGGTCACCGATAGCATGCGCCGACTGTCACAAGGAGACTCAGCCGCACGTGCACGCAAAGCCGGCAGCGGAAGTGACTGCGGTCACAGCAGCCACAGCATCAATCACATAAGCCAACTGGTAGATGAGTTCAACGCCCTGGCTGAGCGCTTGCAAGGACGTGACGAGCAACGCATTTTTTGGAATGCCGCCGTTGCGCACGAGTTGCGCACACCAGTGACGATCTTGCAGGCACGCTTGCAAGGTCTGGCTGACGGGGTACTTCAATCGGACAAGTCACAGTATGTCAGTTTGCTTGCTCAGACAGAGAATCTGTCACGCCTGATTGATGATCTGCGCGTCGTCGCATTGGCCGAATGCGGACATCTGGCGCTGCATCTTCGCGATATCGATCTGGCGTCCGAGGTTGCCTCGGTGGTCGAATTATTCAGAGAAATTTTGCGGGAAACAGGTCAGGATCTCGTCATGGATTTGGAGCCAGGCATTGTATCTTGCGATCCGATGCGTATCCGTCAGGCGCTTCATGCCTTATTGGATAACGTGCGACGTCATGCCGTGAAAGGGAAGGTAAGAATTCAAGTGAAGGTGACGGGCGAACGGGTTTGTCTTCGTGTAGAGGACGATGGCCCAGGTATTTCTCATCAGTCCATGTCGAAGGTATTCAAAGCCTTCTATTGCGTCGAGGAAGCAGGATCGGGACTTGCTGGCGGCAGTGGTCTGGGACTGGCCGTTGTTGCGGAGATTGCCAGGGCGCATGGCGGTAGCGCAGTGTGTCTACCGGCTCCTGGTGGAGGAACGCGGTTTGAGATGCACTGGTCTCCTCGCAGCCGCGCGTCGTCTTAGGTACTGTCGGACGAAGATATATCTGATGCGCTGAACGGCTAATGCTTGTTGCTCTTGCTTAATGCCGCATGTTGAACCGGCTTGAAACATAGCGCTCCTGACTTATCTCTTGGCCTGGTTGCCACCTGGGTCGAATGAAGATGGATAAAGCGGCTTCGCATTAAAAATGCGGAGCCGCTTCGTTTATCTGGCCGAGAGTTTTTTTAATTGGTCCGTCAGGTAGTCTCTCGTTTCACCCATGCTTGCCAAGGTTTTGTTAAGGCGATTGAATTTGTTGGTATAGGAATCCTGTATGTTGTTCAGGCGGTCATTCACCGCGTTTTGCTTGCTGGTATTGAGCGCCTGGCTTCCCTCAAGTCCCTTGGACTTCGTAGTGATGATGCCCTTGTCCGCAAGGATATCCTCAGTCAATTTTTGCAACTGGGTCACGACGCCATTTTTTGAAGAGAACAAATTGCTCACACCTTCAAAATCGTTGGTGACGGCAGCCGAGAACTTGGTCGCATCCAGTGCCAGACTTCCATCTTTTTGAAAAGTAATTCCGATTTGCGCCAGCGAGGTTTTTCCACCTCCGTCAACGGATGCAGTCAAGGTGGTGCGCAGTTGACTCATCAACGCTTTTACGCTGGTTTCACCTGCCAAAGGGGCTGACTGGCTTGCCTCGCCAAGTTTCTTTGAGACGACCTGTTTGGTCATGTCTTTCACCGACTTAAGCAGGTTGTTGTAGGCAGTAATCAGCGTGTTGGCTGCGCTGGTCATACCGGTGGTGTCGTTGGAGATATTGAGAGTGAATTTATCTGTGGACGTGGTGATTTTGGTCAGATTCAGTTGCACCCCTGAAATGGCATTCTTCACTTTATTGCTGGGGGAGGTAACGACAACGCCTTCAATACTGATCTTGGCGTCCTGCGCTTTCACTAACTGTCCCATTGAACTTCCCTTCAGATCGGCGTAACTCTGCGTTCCCTTGAGCGAAACCGGCGACGTTCCGGTTGGTGTCAATACAAGGCGATTTTCTGCGCCGTCATTGAGTATGGAAGCCGTGACGCCATTGTTGGCAGTGTTGATCGCTTTCATCACGTCACTGAGGTCAATCGTGCCATTGCCGTCCGTATCAGTGGGCGTGATATCCACGGGATTCTCGCCACTGGTCAGACGCAGGCTGCCGGAGTCATAGGTCTGGTTGGTCGGCACAGCAGGTAGAGTAATCGTGCCGCGGGGATCGAAAGATAGTGATGAAAATGAGCCGGTACCGGTAATGCGCAAGGTGTTTGTTGCGCCGCTGTCTTTGGCCGAAACAACCAGATGCTCGCCTGCGCTACTGCTGACGATTGTGGCGAGAACGCCGGCATCACTGGCATTGATGGCGTCACGTACACCAGCCAGGGAATTCGTGGCAGGCTTGATGATGGCGGTCGAACCGTTGCCAGTTTTGATCGCAAGGATGCCATTGTCGAACGTCGTACCCGGCGCCATGCGTGCCGAAGTGATTTTATGTGCCTGCGCCAGCTGCAACACGTCAACGGTATAGGTTCCGGATGCCGCTTTGGTGGAGTCGCGCGCAGCCTGAATCTCGGTCATGGTTGTCGGCACGGCGCGGGATGGATCATAGGCCAGGGCAGACAGGCTGTTGTTCGCAGCGATCTTGATGGTATTGCCGGTGCCGCCGGTCTGCGATTCGAGCACCAGATGGTCGCCGTCATCGGCGGTGGTAATGGAGGCGGTTACTCCTGCTGAGGATCGGTTGATCGCGTCGCGCACGCCGGCAAGTGTGGCGTCGGCCGTAAGAGTGACAAAAGTCGGGGAACCGCCGCCTATCTTGATTGCTACAGAATCCCCCGCGGTGAAGATTTTATTGCTGCTAAATGCTGCCGATTTCAGTTTTTGCGCCTGTGATTTGGTGGAGTCGTCACTGTTGATGTCGGTAGTAAATGGTTCTGTGGTGGCATTGGTTGCGCTGCTTGCATTTGTGAGTACTGCCTTTTGTGAACTAAAGCTGGCGGGCGTCAGGCCTTTGATGGCGGTTTGATAGGTCGCTAGTACGCCTTTCAGGTTGCCATAGCCAGAAATCAGCGTGCTGATACTTTTACCTCTGTTCACCAGCGCAGGTAACGTTTTCTTCGTTTCGACTTCCATGAGCTTGCTGACGATATTTGCGACGTCAAGCGGGCCAGCTTTTGTTGAGATCGATCCAGTGGAATCTGCCATGGTTTACTCCAAAAAATGCGTGGCTGAGAGCGCCGGAGCAGGCGACGACTCAACCCCAGGTTAAATGGCTGGCCTTTGATGATCGGGGTGATAAAAAATGATCAGGGCCCGCCTGGAAACCCTCTGCGGAAATGTTTGCACCCGGTATCACAAGGGCGCGTTACGCAGTTTTCCTGCGATCGCAGAGTTCAGAAACTGCTCGATTCTTGGTGGCGTTTCGTCGATATAAAGTCGATAAACACCTCAAAGACGAAGTGATTCTGAATTGCAATATTTGCGATTAAATTGACGTTGTATGGAGATTTGATGAAGGGGAGAAGAATCGAAAATATTTGGTGCGAGCCTCCACTATCACGCAGAAGCAGGAAGTTACGGGCCTGCAGACTTAGCGTCACAAAGGCCTGATTTTCCGTTCGACCATAAAAAACGCCGGCTTGATTGCCGGCGTTTTGATTGGAGCTAAATGATCTTAGTCGCGGAAGTTGTTGAATTCCAGCGGCAGATCTTTGATTTCCTTGCGCAGCATCGCCATGGCGGCTTGCAGGTCGTCGCGCTTGGCGCCGGTCACGCGAACGGCATCGCCCTGAATGCTGGCTTGTACTTTCATCTTGCTGTCTTTGATGACACGCACGATTTTTTTAGCATCTTCGGTCTCGATACCATTCTTGACCTTGATAACTTGCTTGACCTTGTCGCCGCCGATTTTTTCGATCTTGCCATGATCGAGGAAACGTACGTCAACGTTACGCTTGGTCATCTTGTTGGTCAGCACGTCGCATACCTGGCCCAGTTGGAATTCGGAATCGGCGTAAGCGGTCAGATCGCGTTCTTTTTGTTCGACACGGGCGTCGCTGCCCTTGAAGTCGAAACGGGTGGTGATTTCCTTGTTGGCCTGATCAACGGCATTTTTGACTTCAACCAGATTAGCTTCGGAGACGGTATCAAATGATGGCATGGTGATTTCCTTTATGTTCTGTGGCGTCTTACTGGCGCGAACTTTAGCTGATCCAAGGCGCCGGCACCTGAAAGACGTGATTTTAACGGACAACCGGGATTGCGGCTATGTTTGCACGCCGTTGTGAAGCGAGCGGACAAGAGAAGAAGAGGCGCTGCGCTATAATCCTGCGCTTATGTTTCCCATACCTGTTCAGCGGGATTTTTCCCTGCGCCATCTCAATACCTTCGGCATCGACGCCAAGGCCGCCGTGTATCTGCCGGTCGACGGTGTCGACATGCTGCTTGCGGTCAGAAACGACAAGGAACTGTCGGTCCTGCCGCGCCTGATTCTTGGTGGCGGCAGCAATCTGCTGCTGACACAGGATTTTCCTGGCCTGGTGCTGCACATGCGTGGTGCCGGCATGCATATCGTTGACGAAGATGAAACATGCGTCTACGTCAAGGCATCGGCGGGCGAGAACTGGCATCGTTTCGTACAGTGGACGCTCGATCTGGGTCTGGGCGGGTTGGAAAATCTGTCGCTGATTCCCGGCAGTGTTGGTGCTGCGCCTATTCAGAACATTGGCGCGTATGGTGTCGAAGTCAAGGATCGTTTTCACAGCCTCACTGCATTCGATTTTGTCGACGGCAAGACCATCACGCTGGACAATGCCGCATGCCGTTTTGGTTACCGCGACAGTGTGTTCAAACAAGCGCTGCGCGATCGCGCCGTGGTGCTCGATGTGACGTTTGCGCTGCCCAAGCAATGGCAGGCGAATATGAACTACGCCGACGTCATGCAAGAATTGTCACTGCGACAAATCACCGCACCATCGCCACGCGACATTGCGGATGCGGTCATCGCAATCCGCACGCGCAAGCTGCCCGACCCGGCGCAGATTGGCAACGCCGGCAGCTTCTTCAAGAATCCGATCGTGCAGGCGCAACAGCGCGATGCATTGCTGGTACAGCATCCTCAACTGGTGAGCTACGCGCAACCCGATGGCAGTTACAAGCTTGCTGCGGGCTGGTTGATCGACCAATGCGGCTGGAAGGGCAAGTCGCTTGGCGCGGCTGGGGTGTATGAAAAGCAGGCCTTGGTGCTGGTCAATCGCGGTGGCGCAAGCGGCAAGGAAATTGCGGCGCTGGCACAGGCGATTCAGACGGATGTACAGGAGAAATTCAGCGTGAAGCTGGAACCGGAGCCGGTGTTCATCTGATCCACCTCGCGGAGAAAAAATCGACGCACAAACAAAAACGCGGCCAGGTTTCCTTGGCCGCGTTTTTTATTTGCTGCGTTCCGGAGATTAACCGAAGTGGCAGACGTAATCTACAGTGTCAGTGACTTCGATGTCGAAGCTGGAGTTGCCCGGGACGTTGAAGCTGGTGCCTGCAGCGTAGGTCTTCCAGGCTTCTTCACCCTTCAGACGGACGTTGCAGCTGCCGCCGTTGATTTCCATGATTTCCGGTGCGCCGGTGTTGAAGGTCAGCGACGACGGCAGGATCACGCCCAGCGTCTTCTTGGTGCCATCAGCAAAAATCACGCTGTGCGAAACGCACTTGCCGTCGAAATACACATTGCCCTTTTTCAGGACGGTAACGTTATCGAATTGAGTCGTCATGTTGTCTTGTTTCAGTTGAGGGTGATGTGATTACTTCGCGTCTTTTTCTTTTTCCAGCAGTGGCAGCGACACGGCAGTGCTGGTTGCCAGCAAGCCGGTGCTTTGGTAAATCGCCAGCTTCTGACGGGTATCGGTGATGTCCAGATTGCGCATGGTCAGCTGGCCGATACGGTCTTGCGGCGAGAACGCGCCTTCACCCTTTTCCATGGTCAGACGTTCAGGCTGATAGGTCAGGTTGGCCGACTCGGTGTTGAGGATCGAGTAGTCGTTACCGCGGCGCAGTTCGATGGTGACTTCGCCGGTGATGGCGCGGGCAACCCAGCGTTGTGCAGTCTCGCGCAGCATGATGGCTTGCGAATCGAACCAGCGGCCCTGATACAGCAGACGGCCCAACTTACGACCGTTGTCGCGGTATTGCTCGATGGTGTCTTCGTTGTGGATGCCGGTGATCAGGCGTTCGTAAGCGATGAACAGCAGCGCCAGGCCGGGAGCTTCGTAGATGCCGCGGCTCTTGGCTTCAATGATGCGGTTTTCGATCTGGTCGCTCATGCCGAGGCCGTGACGGCCGCCGATGCGGTTGGCTTCCAGGATCAGGTCGGTCATGTTCTCGAAAGTCTTGCCGTTCAACGCAACCGGACGGCCTTCTTCAAAGCGCACAGTCACTTCTTCCGCCTTGACGGCGACGTCGTCGCGCCAGAATGCCACGCCCATGATCGGCTGAACGATCTTGATGCCGCTGTTGAGGTATTCCAGATCTTTTGCTTCGTGGGTCGCGCCCAGCATGTTTGAGTCGGTCGAGTAGGCTTTTTCCACCGACATCTTGTAGTCGAAGCCGGACTTGATCATGAACTCGGACATTTCCTTGCGGCCGCCCAGTTCGTCGATGAAGGTATTGTCCAGCCAAGGCTTGTAGATGCGCAGGTTAGGGTTGACCAGCAGACCGTAGCGGTAGAAGCGCTCGATGTCATTGCCCTTGAACGTGCTGCCATCGCCCCAGATGTCGACATTGTCTTCACGCATGGCTGCCACCAGCATGGTGCCGGTAACGGCACGGCCCAGCGGTGTGGTGTTGAAATACGTGATGCCGGCGGTGGAGATATGGAACGCGCCGCTTTGCAACGCTGCGATACCTTCGTTGGCCAGCTGTTCGCGGCAATCGATCAGTCGCGCCAGTTCTGCGCCGTATTGCATTGCCTTCTTCGGAATAGCGTCGTAATCAGGCTCGTCCGGTTGACCCAGATTGGCAGTGTAGGCGTAAGGAATGGCGCCTTTCTGGCGCATCCAGGTCAGCGCAGCGCTGGTATCGAGGCCGCCGGAGAAGGCGATGCCGACTTTTTCGTTGACCGGAACGGATTGCAGGATGTTGGACATGATAGTTCTGACTAGGTTGTTGTAACTGATAGATAAAGTGGAAACTCAGACTTTGCCGAGTACCAGATATTCGAGCAAGGCCTTTTGCACGTGCAGGCGGTTTTCTGCTTCGTCCCAGACGACCGATTGCGGCCCGTCAATGACTTCAGCAGAAACTTCTTCGCCGCGATGCGCCGGCAGACAATGCATGAACAGCGCATCTTGCTTCGCGCGCGACATCTTGGCCTGATCCACGATCCAGCCGTCAAAAGCTTTCAGACGCGCGGCGTTTTCGTCTTCATAACCCATGCTGGTCCAGACGTCCGTGGTGACCAGATCGGCGTCCTGGCAGGCATCTGCCGGGTTGGCGAAGAAGGTGTAGCGCTGATTGCCGGGGCTGACCTGTTTCATGTCGATGTCGTAGCCCTTGGGCGTGGAGACATTGACGTGGAAGCCGAATACTTCAGCCGCCTGCAGCCATGAATACAGCATGTTGTTGGCGTCGCCGATCCAGGCCACGACCTTGTCCTTGATCGAGCCGCGATGCTCGATATAGGTGAACACATCGGCCAGCACCTGGCAGGGATGTTGTTCGTTGGTCAGGCCGTTGATGACCGGCACGCGCGAATAGGCGGCGAAACGGTCAATGATTTCCTGGCCGAAAGTACGGATCATGATGACGTCGCACATGCGTGACATCACTTGCGCAGCATCTTCGATCGGCTCACCGCGGCCAAGCTGGCTGTCACGGGTATTGAGATAGATCGCCGCGCCGCCGAGCTGGTGCATGCCGGCTTCGAAGGACAGTCGGGTACGGGTCGAATTCTTCTCGAAGACCATGACTAGCGTGCGGTCAGCCAAAGAGTGATGCGGCTCGTAGTTTTTGAATTTGCGTTTAATCACACGCGACCGCTCGATCACGTACTCATACTCATCAAGCGTAAAGTCGGAAAACTGCAGGTAGTGTTTGATTGCCATAAATAAAAACGGCGGCCAGTGGGCGCCTGCCGCCGATTGTTGTAACTGCTTTAATTATAAGGGATTCGGCTCAAAAAGATACCCAAAAGCAGGCATAAGCGAGTGAACTGCATGTGAACCTAGTATGAGCCCCGCGATACGCCATTCACCGTCGTTGGCGTAATCGACATTGTCGCCCTTATCCCGAGCAACCGGTGACTCCATGTAGCGAGCCAGACGAGTTGAATGGATCGCCAAACCGAAAGACAGGCTAGAACAATAACATTGTCACTTTGTTATTTATTCAAATCAATTTCGGTTGGTATTTTCACCATCTCGACAAGCTGATCGGCATCCGACGATTTTTCTGAGGTTTTGAATTAACTGAGAATTATTCTCAATGTAAATCATTAGACTGCGCCTCTTCTCAAAGACCAGTCGAGTGATCAACATGTCATTTTTTTCTTCCCGCCATCACCATCCTGCTCGCGGAAACTTTCGGGGGACTATTCGTTTGCGATTGCGACCGGTCGCCATTGCCATCTGTTCCATCGTATCTTCTTTTGATTATGCCTACGCGGCTGACGAAGCTGGGAGCGAGGCCGGATTACCTGCCATCGAGATCCGCAGCAAGCGCAGCCACTACGATCCGCGTCCTGCTTCGGTTAATACAGCCACCAGATCGGAGGCGGAGACACGCGATATACCGCAAACAATCAATAGCGTCGCGGTGGAAGAAGTTGCATCGTATGGTGGACGCACCCTCGCGGATGCCTTGAGCGGCATTCCCGGGATTTCGAATTCGTCGGACACGCGCTTCGATGCATTTCGTATTCGCGGCTTCTCCAGTGTCGGCGATTTGTTCCTCGATGGCATTCGCGACGACGCGCAATATGTACGCAGTCTCGGTAATATCGAGCGTATCGAGGTATTGAAGGGGCCCGCCGCAGTGCTTTATGGGCGGGGAAGCGGGGGCGGTGTGATTAACCGCATCAGTAAGCAGCCGGGGCATGATGTGCAAAACAGCGTGCAGGTAAGCGCCGGCAGCTACGGACGTCTTGGTGCCTCCGCCGATATCAATCAGGTACTCTCCGACGAATGGGCAATGCGCGTGAATGCCGGTCGTGAACGCGCCGACAGCTTTCGAAACGGGGTCGACAGCACGCGCCAATATGTCGCGCCATCGATCAAGTGGGATAACCAGCGCACCAGTTGGTTGCTGCAGACCGAGTACAACGAGTTTGAACGGGTTCCCGATCGCGGCATGCCGGCAGGCCGACGCGCCAACGGCAGCTACTACTTGCCGCCTGCAGCGCCATCCACCACGTACGGTGCGCTGGGACGCGATGACATCAAGGACACCAGCACCAATGTCCGGTCGACGCTGGAACACAAGTTCAACAATCAATGGAAAATTCGCAACGTCCTCAGTGTGTTGGAGTTGGACAGCCGTTTCGACAATACTTTCGCCGGAGGTCTGACAGGTCCAGGCAACAGCATGGTGACGCGCAGCCGCTTTCTGCAGGATCTGAAACAACGCAATCTGCAGGCTGGTGTCGAGCTGGACGGCAAAGTCATGACGGGCAACGTGGAACACCAATTGCTGTTCGGTAGTGAATATACCGACGAAACCCGTCATCCTCGCTTGTGGCGTGCCAACGCCACGTCGGTATCGCTGCTGACGCCGAACAATGCGCCGGACAACGGGCCGACACCGACGGTATTTTCCAACAGCGTACACAAAGCGCGCGGTTATGCGCTTTATGCGCAGGATCAGATTCGCTTGTCGCCGCAGTGGCAAATACTGGCAGGCTTGCGTTGGGATCGGTTTGCCGCTGATTCATTGAGTCAGGTCAACAATAGCCGCGTCCAGCGCACTACTTCTGCAATCAGCCCTCGACTCGGCATCGTTTGGTCGCCACTGAGGGATCACAGTTTTTATGCCTCCTATAGCAAGAACTTTATCCCCTCCGGCGGTGCTGACACGGTCGGGCTCGATACAGGCACCACCAGCAACGTCAACGCACTTGATCCGCAGTTCAGCAGGCAGGTGGAAGTGGGTGTCAAGAGCGATTGGTTCGACAAGAAGATCAGCTCCACGCTGGCCGTCTTCCAGCTCGATTTATACAACCGCCGTACTCAGGTGGCTTCCAGTCCCGATCTGTTCGTGCTGACCGGCCTCGAACGCAATCGCGGCATCGAGCTTGGCGTCAATGGTCAGTTGGCGAGTAACTGGTTCATCCGCAGCGGTTTCAGCGTGCAGAATGCGCGCGTGCTGGAGTCCGGGTCGTGCCGCACCTGCGGAACGAACATTCAAGGTAAGCGTTCCGTGGGCGTTTCGAGCGCGAATGGCAGTCTCTTCATCAGCTATGCACCGACGCAAGGCTTCTTTGCCGAGACTGGCCTTGTCTATGAAGGCGCACGTTACGTCGACATCAACAACTCGTTGGATTTGCCGGCTTACACGCGTTGGGATGCCAAAATGGGTTATCGATTCCGCAAGGCTGAGGTGACCTTTGCCGTAACCAATCTTGCCAACAAAAATTACTACGTCACATCGACGGGGCTGTCGCAGATCATGCCGGGCAGTCCGCGCAGCGGCTTGTTGAGCGTGGCGTACAAATTCTGAGCACGGTCTGGTTCCGAATCTCCGATACAAAAAAAGCCGCTCTGAAGAGCGGCTTTTTGCAAAGAGAGTCCGGGCAATCAATACAGCTTCTGCGACGACTCGTGCAGCAATTGCACGTACAACTGATGCCGCATGGCCGCGATGTCGCCGTTCTTGACGGCGGCCAACACAGCGCAATCTGGCTCGGTCAGATGGTGGCAATTGTAGAACCTGCATTTGCCGAGATAGGGTGCGAATTCGCGGAAGGCGCGTTCCAGCATGCCTTCGCTCAACTGATACAGGCCGAACTCCTGAAAACCCGGCGAGTCAATGATCGCCGTGTCGTCAGCCATGACATACAGGCGCGTGAACGTGGTGGTGTGCTTGCCGGTGTCGAGCGCAGCCGAGATTTCACGTACGGCGATATCGGCGTCCGGCACGATCAGGTTGATGATCGATGACTTGCCCATGCCGGACTGGCCGATCAGAATGGTGGTCTGGCCTTGCAGCAATGGCATGAAAGTGTCACAGGTCGCATCGGGGTGCGCCTGCGCCGAGACTTCGTGCACCGGATAGCCGAGTTTGCGGTACACCTCAAGGCGTTGGCGCGTACGCGGCAACGCAGCTTCGATGTCGGTCTTGTTGAGAATGATATGCGCATCGACACCAGCCGATTCTGCCGCCACCAGTGCGCGCGAAATCAGGTCATCGGTGAAGCCCGGTTCCGTCGCCACCACGATAAATAGTTGCGTGACGTTGGCGGCCAGCAGTTTGGATTTGTACTGATCCGAGCGATACAGCAAGGTCTTGCGCTCGGCGATGGACTCGATCACAGCCTGATTGGCCGAAGTGCGTTTGAGGTTGACCCGATCGCCGACGGCGACGTCACTCTTCTTGCCGCGGGTGACGCATTGCAGTTTCTCTTCGCCGACTTGCGCCAGATAATGGCGCCCGTGTGCGGCGATGATGGTTCCGACTTCTGTAGTATTTTTTTGTGCGCTCACGATTATGCTTAAGAAAACGTCTGGTGGAATACAGCATCCACCTTGGCGGCGCAGATGAAGTCATTGATCGACAAGCCGCCGCGTCCTTCGTTGACGCTGTGTGTGTCGAACTTTACGACGCAGCGATTGTAGGTTACGACCAGTTCCGGGTGATGATCTTCGGCGTGGATCACATAGGCGATGGCGTTCACAAAAGCTAGCGTCTCATGGTAATCCTCGAATGAAAACGTCCTGGCCAGCTTACCTTGTTCCAGCGCCCAGCCCGGCACCAGCGGCAGGGTTTGCTGGACGTCGGCATCGCTCAGCGCGGTCACTTGATGCTGGCTCTTTTGCGTGAGCAACGATTGTGTGGTCAGTGTCATGATGTGTTCCTTTTACCTTAGTGTGCCGCGTTCAGCGCAGCGTGCAGTTTGCCGATGCGCAGTGACGCCGGCGGGTGCGAATCGTAGAAGGCGGAATGCAGCGGGTCAGGCGTCAGCGTCGACGCATTGTCTTCATACAGCTTGACCAGCGCCGACACGAGGTCTTGCGCATTGGTGTGCTGCGCGGCGAATGCATCAGCTTCAAATTCATGCTTGCGCGACGACAGCGACGACAAAGGCGACAGCAAGAAGGTGAAGATCGGCAAGGCCAGCATGAACAAGATCAGCGCCATCGCATCGTTGCTGCCGAACAGCATCGGATCAACGCCCAGTCCGGTGTAGAACCAGGCCTGACCCTTGAGGTAGCCGAGCAACGCCAGGAACACCAGCGAGATCGCGAACATGACGGCGATGCGCTTGACGATGTGCTTGAGTTTGAAATGGCCCAGCTCATGTGCCAGCACGGCTTCGATTTCATGCGGCGCCAGACGCGCCAGCAGGGTGTCGAAGAAGACGATGCGCTTGCCTGCGCCAAAGCCGGAGAAGTAGGCATTGCCGTGTGCGCTGCGCTTGGAACCGTCCATCACGAACAAACCTTTGGAGGCAAAGCCGACACGCTGCATCAATCCTTCGATGCGCGAACGCAGGCTGTCGTCGTCGAGTGGCGTGAATTTATTGAACAACGGTGCAATGACGGTCGGGTAGAGCACCAGCATCAGCAGTTGGAAGCCACTCCACACCAGCCACGCGTAGAACCACCACAGCGAACCCGACTTGTCCATCAGCGTCAGGATGACCCAAAGCAGCGGCAAGCCAATGACCGCGCCAATCAGCGAATTCTTGACGGTGTCGGCGAAGAACAGGCCGCGCGTCATTTTATTGAAGCCGTAATATTCTTCCAGCACAAACTGGCGGTAGTAATCGAAGGGCAGATCAATCAGACCGGAAATCAGCGCAAACGCCACAATCAATCCCAATTGATACAGCATTCCCGGCCCGCCAAACCATCCCAGCAGCAAGCTCGACAGCAACTGCAAGCCACCCAGCAGCGTAAATCCGACCAGAACGGCCGAATTGACGACCAGTGTCAGCAGGCCGAATTTGGTGCGGGCGACGGTGTAGTCGGCTGCCTTCTGATGTGCCGCCAGCGGGATTTTTTCGGCAAACTCGGCCGGAACCGCGCTGCGGTGAGCCAGTACGTGGCGGATATGGCGAGAGCTGAGCCAGAACCGCACGAGCAGCGTCAACAGCAGAAAACCAACAAACAAAACCGAAAACGTGAGTGAATACATTCTTTCCCTGTGCGAAAATGGCGGTCAGCAAAACCGTTCAAAAAATTCGATGAAAATGGCGAATTGAATGGGATGAGCGGTCGACCCGAGCAACAGATTAAGCCGCAATTCAAGCAACAAATTAAGTACCGAATTAAGCAGAACCTGCAGAAAGAACAATTATGTCACAAGCCACCGATGCCAACGTTGCCAATGCTGGCGCGCCTACTTATACGATCCCGGCCCGTCCGAACGAGTTCAACCTGATTTGGGTGGACATGGAAATGACCGGCCTCGATCCGGACAACGATCGCATCATCGAAGTTGCTGTAGTGGTAACAGATCCTGAACTCAATATCCTGGCTGAAGGCCCGGTGTTCGCGATCCATCAGTCCGACGAAATCCTCGACGGCATGGATGCATGGAACAAAGGCACTCACGGCCGCTCGGGTCTGATCGAACGCGTCAAGGCATCGACCGTAACCGAAGAAGAAGCCTCGGCAGCGCTGATCGCGTTTCTCAAGCCATTCGTGCCGGTCGGCAAGTCGCCGATGTGCGGCAATTCGATTTGCCAGGATCGCCGCTTCATGGCGCGTGGCATGCCCAAGCTGGAAGCCTTCTTCCACTATCGCAACCTCGATGTGTCCACCCTCAAGGAGTTGTGCCGTCGCTGGAAGCCTGAACTGGCAAGCGGTTTCAAGAAGCATCAGAAGCACACCGCGCTGGCCGACATCATCGAATCCATTGAAGAACTGAAGTACTACCGCGAGCATTTCATCAAGGAGTAATCCTCTGATGACCACGCCGACGACGCGATTGCGGTCGAGGACTCTGCCTTGATCCAGGATCCGCTGTTCTACGCAGCGGCGATCCCCGCGGTGTTGATCGTCGGCATTTCCAAGTCTGGCATGGGCGGCGGCTCGCTCGGCATTCTTTCCATTCCCATCCTGTCTTTGGTGGCCTCGCCTGCAGTCGGCGCGGCCATCATGCTGCCTTTGCTGATCGCCATGGACATCATGGGACTGATCACTTTCCGTGGCAAAGGCGACATGCGCAATCTGCGCATTCTGATCCCCGCTGCATTGATCGGTATCTCAGTCGGCGCATTGACCTTCCGTTTTACGTCCGACGCGATGTTGCGCGGCCTGATTGGGGTCTTGTCGATCGCCTTCGTCGTGCAGCGAGCCGTGGGGTTGGGCAGTGCGGCTGTCCCGACGCAACCCAGTATCGCCAAAGGTTCGGTGTGGGGCGCCCTGTCCGGCTTCACCAGCTTCATTGCCAACGCCGGCGGACCGCCGTTCGTGATTTATCTTGCGCCTCAGCAACTCGACAAATTGATGTTTGTCGGGACATCGGTGATTTTCTTTTCAGTGATCAATGCGGTGAAGGTCGTGCCCTTTATTGCACTCGGTTTGTTTGATGCGCGCAACCTGACCACGTCGCTGGCTTTGCTGCCACTGGCGCCGGTCGGTTACTGGCTGGGTTTGAAGATGCTGATGAAGGTGAACCAGGCGCGGTTCTATCAGATTACCGTCGCGGCTCTGTTTGTTGCTGGTTGTAAGTTGCTGTGGGATGCCGCCGGAGCCTAGAACCTGTCCGCGATCTTACTGCGAGGCCATGATCCGGCGTCGGGCGGTGCTCGGAATCCTCATGTACTCAAGTACATTCCGGTTCCTCCGCTCCGGCCGTCACCGGCTGATGGCCTCTCGCTACAGATCGCAAACAGGTTCAAACTGGTGACGCCTTGTCTGCGCCGCAGCATTTCTTGTACTTCTTGCCGCTGCCGCATGGGCAATCGTCGTTGCGGCCGGCTTTGGGGCCGTCGCGGCGCACGGTTTCCACCGCAGACTTGCGATGCGGTAGCCAGTATTTGTAGATGTGCGGAATCGCTGATTCCACTTCCACCGCCAGCTTGTGCGACTTGACCGGATCTTCGATCAACGGGATTTCTTCTTCTTCCAGCTCATCCGAACCCAGCAGATAGATCGGGCGCATCAGTTCGGACAGATTGGAGTGGAAAATCGGATCCCATTCCTTGGCGCGCAATTGGATGCCTTCCCAGAAGCCGCCGGCCCAGGCTTCGCCATCGAGCAGGCTCTTGCCTTCGTGCTCACGCTCGCAGAACAGTGGTTCGTATTCCTTGGGGGCGACTTCCAGCGTGATGGCGATTTCGTTCATCGAGCGCGCGATCAGACCGGTAATGCGTTCGGCTTCTTTCGGTGATTTGAACTTTGGCGTGTCTTCCGGCTGGCTGCCCCAGACGCGCGGCAACCATTCGGCCATGAGGACTTCCTGCGGGCCGATCACCAGTGCGGTGAGGAAGCCGTGCAGCGTATCCATGGTCATGGCGTCGTCGGCACAACGGTCGGATAACAGGAAATCGTCGAGTTCGTCGAACTCTTCGTCGGAAAGGGGCTGGTCAAGTTGCATGATGTGCGTCCGTGTTGCGAATAAAACCGCAGTTTAATTCCATTCGGCTGCGGAGGCGAGGATTACCGCCGGTTTCAGGTTCCTCTTTCCCGTTGCCTGCGCCGGGCACGTACAATACGGCCATGACCGATTCCACCACCGTATTCAACTTCGCCGGGCTGTCGCCGGACACCGTGCTCGATGCACTCGATAGTGTCGGCCTGTATGGCGACGGGCGTCTGTTGGCGCTCAACAGCTATGAGAATCGGGTCTATCAGGTTGGCATGGAAGAGGGGCCGCCGCTGGTGGCGAAGTTCTATCGCCCGCAACGCTGGAGCGACACCGCGATCCTCGAAGAGCATGCTTTCGTCAACGAGCTGGTCGAGCAGGAAATCCCGGTCGTTCCCGCCATGCAACTTGCCAACGGCCGCAGCTTGCAGGAGTTTAAAGGCTTTCGTTTCGCCGCCTTCACCCGGCATGGCGGCCGTGCGCCCGAACTCGATAACCCCGACACGCTGGAATGGCTGGGTCGCTTCATCGGCCGTATCCATGCGGTCGGCATGCAACGTTCGTTTGAACATCGACCGGCGTTGAACATCGCCACCTTTGGCGAAGAGCCGCGCGATTATCTGCTGGCCAACGACTTTATTCCCATGGACGTGCTGACCTCATACAAGACGACGGTCGATCACGCCCTGGACGGTGTGCGCCGTTGCTTTGATCGTGCCGGCGACATCAAGCAATTGCGTCTGCATGGCGACTGCCACGTCGGCAATGTCTTGTGGACCGACGCCGGGCCGCACTTCGTCGACTTCGACGATAGCCGCAGCGGACCTGCGATTCAGGATCTGTGGATGCTGCTGTCGGGTGAGCGCGGCGACATGGTGCGCCAGCTGTCCGATCTGCTGGCCGGTTATGAGAGTTTTTGCGAATTCGAGCAGCGCGAGTTGTATCTGATCGAAGCCTTGCGCACCTTGCGCCTGATTCATTACTCCGCATGGTTGGCGCGGCGTTGGGAAGATCCGGCGTTTCCGCAGGCTTTCCCATGGTTCAATACGCAACGCTACTGGCAGGACAGAATTTTGGAATTGCGCGAGCAGATCGCGCTGATGGATGAACCGCCTTTATGGCCGTTATAAACTTTGGAAAATGAGTGAGGAAGCAATGAGCGTACAACGCTGCGCCTGGGTCAATCTCGACAATCCGCGCTACGTGACTTACCACGACGAAGAATGGGGCGTTCCATGCCACGACGAGACGCGCCTGTTTGAAATGCTCAACCTGGAAGGCGCGCAAGCCGGCCTGAGCTGGGAGACCGTACTCAACAAGCGCGAAACCTACCGAGCTGCCTTCGATCAATGGAATCCGGAAAAGATCGCGCGCTATACCGATGCCAAGGTGGCGAAGTTGCTGGCCGATCCGGGTATCGTTCGCAATCGCCTGAAAGTGGCGGCGACCATCACCAATGCGCAAAGCTATCTGCGCCTGCGCGACGAAGTCGGAGGCCTCGATCCTTTTCTGTGGGCGTATGTCGACGGTAAACCGATCCGCAACAAGTGGAAAAACCTGAGTGATGCACCTGCCACGACGGCGCTATCGGATCAGGTGTCAAAAGATCTTCTCAAGCGCGGTTTCAAGTTTGTCGGCTCGACCATTGTCTACGCCTACCTGCAAGGCATAGGCGTCATTGATGACCACGTCGTCGGCTGTCATTGCCATGGGAAAAAGCACAAATAGTTCTGCGGCCTTCGCTAATCCTTGTCGTTCCAGCGAATGCTGGAATCCAGTGTCGTTTCTTTGCTTGAGACGCACGACACTGGATCCTGGCGTGCGCCAGGATGATGGGGAATGAAACAAAGTCGGCGATATGTCCGGCTCCACAAAATGAAAAGCCCGCGCTCAATCAAGAGCGCGGGCTTTTTTGTCGCTGCGTGAAGTGCTTACACGTCCAGCTGCGAAACGAACTTGGTATTGACGTAAGCTTCGATCGCTTCGGTGCCGCCTTCAGAACCGTAGCCGCTGTCCTTGATGCCGCCGAACGGTACTTCCGGCAAGGCCAGGCCCAGATGGTTGATGGTGATCATGCCGCTTTCAACGCGTGTCGACAGGGCGTGCTTGGTTTGCGCCGACTTGGCGTAAGCGTAGGCAGCCAGGCCGAACGGCAGGCGGTTGGCTTCGGCGATCACTTCGTCCAGTGTCTCGAACGAGTTGATCAATGCCAGCGGGCCGAACGGTTCTTCGTTCATGGCGCGTGCCGACAGCGGTACGTTGGTCAGCACGGTTGGTTCGAAGAAGTAGCCCTTGTCACCGACGCGCTTGCCGCCAAAGCGCAGTTGCGCACCTTGTTCCACGGCGTCGCTGATCAGTGCCTCCAGTGCAGGGATGCGACGCTTGTTGGCGACCGGGCCCATGGTCGTGCCGGCAGTCATGCCGTCTCCGACCTTCAGTTGGCTGGCAGCGGTGATGAACTTGTCGACGAAGGCGTCGAACACTTTCTTTTGCACCAGAAAGCGGGTCGGCGAGACGCAGACCTGGCCGGCGTTGCGGAACTTGGCCATCGCCAGTTGCTTGGCTGCGGCGTCGATATCGGCATCGTCGAACACGATAGCTGGTGCGTGGCCGCCCAGTTCCATCGTGGCACGCTTCATGTGCGTACCGGCCAGTGCGGCCAGTTGTTTGCCGACCGGGGTCGAACCGGTGAAGGAAATTTTCTTGATGATCGGATGCGGGATCAGGTATTCGGAGATTTCCGACGGCACGCCGTAGACCAGATTGACCACGCCTTCAGGAATGCCGGCATCGGCAAACGCGCGGATCAGTTCAGCAGGCGAGGCCGGTGTTTCTTCCGGCGCCTTGACGATGATGGAGCAGCCTGCCGCCAGTGCTGCCGACAGCTTGCGCACGACTTGATTGAGCGGGAAGTTCCATGGTGTGAACGCGGCGACAGGGCCGACCGGTTCTTTGATCACCATCTGATAAGCATTCGGCACGCGCGCTGGTACCAGACGGCCGTAGGTGCGGCGGGCTTCTTCGGCGAACCAGTCGATGGTGTCGGCGGCGCCCAGGGTTTCTGCCTTGGCTTCAGCCAGTGGCTTGCCTTGTTCCAGCGTCATCAGTTGCGCGACTTCGTCAGCGCGTTCACGCAGGATGTTGGCAGCCTTGCGCATGATCTTTGAGCGCTCGAAAGCGGAGATATTGCGCCAGGTGTCGAAACCTTTTTGCGCGGAAGCCAGCGCAGCATCGAGGTCTTGCTTGTTGGCGTGAGCGATGTGGCCGATGACTTCTTCGGTGGCTGGATTGACGACCGGAATGGTGCGATCGGAGACACTGGCAGTCCAGCGACCATTGATGAATAGTTGAACGTCTTTGTACATGATGAGTATCTCTTTGCTAATCAGGGATGAAAGGATGCGAAGCAGAATGTTGAAATCATTTTGAAATCACTTCCGGCGGAATGGCTTGCAGAAGCGACTGGCGTATGCCGTGAGTTAGTTATACCACGGCTGGGAAAGTTGCGTCAGGTCAACGCAAAAAACGAAGCCATCGAAACCATTCGGGACGATATACCTTCGACATGCAGTCCGAATATCGTCCCATCGTCCCGGAATGTCGCTGTCGGATCAGTCGAGGTCGCCGTAGTCGACACTCTCACGCAATGGCGTCTTGCTCGATGCAGCGCGCACGTATTGCGGCGGCCAGGCGACGTTTTCCTTGAGCGCATCGGCGGCGCGCAGCGGCCAGTAAGGATCGCGCAGCAGTTCACGCGCCAGCAGCACGAGATCGGCTTGCTCGGTGCGCAGAACATGTTCCGCCTGAATGGCATCGGTGATCATGCCGACGGTGCCGGTGGCGATCTTGGCTTCGCTCTTTACTCGCGCGGCAAAGGCAGTCTGATAGCCGGGTCCGGTGGGAATCGTCGCTGTCGCTACGTTACCGCCGCTGGAGACGTCGACCAGATCGACGCCGAGGTCGCGCAGCATGCTTGAAACCGCAACCGTCTCGTCGGGATTCCAGCCGCCCTCAGTCCAATCGGTTGCCGATAAACGGACGAAGAGCGGCAGTTCTGCCGGCCAGACTTTGCGTACGGCAGTGACAGCTTCCAGCAAGAAGCGCGCACGGTTTTCCAGTGAACCACCGTATTGGTCAGTACGTTGATTGCTCAGCGGCGAGAGGAATTCATGCAGCAAGTAGCCGTGTGCGGCGTGCACCTCAACGACCTTGAAGCCGGCCTTGAAGGCGCGTTGTGCGGCATCGGCAAAAGCTTGCACGCGTTGCGCGATGGCTTCCACGCTCAGTTCCACAGGTGCTTTGAAGGTGGCGTCGAAAGGAATAGCCGACGGGCCTACGGTATCCCAACCGCCTTCTGCCGCAGGTACGGTGCCGACCTTGCCGGCCCATGGACGCCAGGCACTGGCTTTGCGGCCGGCATGCGCCAGTTGGATGCCTGCGAAAGAACCCTGCGCTTCGATGAAGCGGGTAATGCGGCGCAGCGGTTCAATGTGGTCGTCTTTCCAGATGCCGACGTCTTCCGGTGTGATGCGGCCCTCGGCCAGAATGCCGGCCGCTTCCACGATCACCAGACCGGCGCCGCCCACGGCGCGGCTGCCCAGATGAACCAGATGCCAGTCATTGACGAAACCGTCCTGTGCCGAGTATTGGCACATCGGGGAGACGGCAATGCGGTTCGGCAGAGTCAGTTCGCGCAACTTCAGCGGGGAGAATAATTTGCTGCTCATCGGAAGCTCCTGTTTGTTTGCTGCGCACGTGAGATAGATGGCGCGCTCGCAAGTGGGAAGTAGAGGGAAGTGGTTGTTCGGTGAAACCAGAAGTCTATTTTATTTTGTGAAATCGCGTTTGGCGCCGCCGGATTCTTCACGTGTCTTCCAGACGGCGCATGATTTCAGCATTTAGTCGGTATTGAACTGCAGTGCAGCCAGACTGGCGTAAAGACCGTTCTGCGCAATCAGCGAAGCATGGGTGCCAGTCTCTACGATGCGGCCGTGTTCCAGCACGATGATACGGTCGGCGCGTTGCACGGTCGCCAGACGATGTGCGATGACCAGCGTGGTGCGGCCGATCATGGCGGCTTCCAGTGCAGATTGCACCAGACGTTCGGATTCGGCGTCGAGCGCACTGGTGGCTTCGTCCAGCAAGAGCAGCGGGGGATTCTTCAGCAGCGCGCGCGCAATCGCGATGCGCTGGCGCTGACCGCCGGACAGACGCACACCGCGTTCACCCAGGAAGGATTGGTAGCCTTGTGGCAGGCGCTCGATGAACTCATGCGCCGCCGCCATCTTCGCTGCAGCAATGACTTCCTCGTCGTTGGCGTCGGCGCGGCCAAAGCGGATGTTCTCCAAGGCATTCTCGGAAAAAACGATGGTGTCCTGCGGCACGATGCCAATGGCGCCGCGCAGAGTTTGCAGGGAAAGAAACTTGATATCAACGCCATCCAGTTTGATCGTGCCTTGCTGCGGATCGTAGAAGCGCAGCAGCAACTGGAACAGCGTGGTCTTGCCGGCGCCGGACGGGCCGACGATGGCGATGGTTTCGCCCGGTCTGATATCGAGCGACAGATGCATCAGCGCGCTGCTGTCTGGACGAGACGGATAGTGGAAGACGACGTCTTCCATGTGCAGCGCTGCGCCATTCGCTGTGCGCGGTGGCAGCGTTTCAGGCAGCAACACCGATTGCACCGGTGATTTTGCGGTCAGCAGATCGAGCAGGCGCTCGGTGGCGCCTGCTGCGCGTTGCGTGTCGCCCAGCACTTCCGACAAGGCGCCGATGGAGCCGGCCACCAGCGATGCGTACAGGATGAACTGACCGAGCTGGCCGCCGCTCATGCTGCCTTGAACGACGGCATGCGCACCCAACCACAGCACGAACACAATCGCGCCGAAGACCAGAAGGATCGCCATCATCGTCAGCACGGAACGCGCCCGGATGCGTTGCATGGCGGTATGAAAAGCGCGCTCCACCGATGTGCCGAAACGTTTGGCTTCGATCTCTTCATGCGTGAAGGCTTGTACCGTCGGCATGGCATTGAGAATCTCGCCGGCCAGCGCGGAGGCATCGGCGACGCGATCTTGCGATTCGCGCGAGAGCTTGCGCACGCGGCGACCGTAAAACACGATCGGCAGCACGACGGCCGCCAGCATCACGATGATGATGGACGACAGCTTGACACTGGTGATGAACAACATGACCATGCCGCCGATGAACAGCAGTCCGTTGCGTAGCGCCATTGAAATGCTGGTGCCGACCAGTGTCTGGATCAGCGTCGTGTCGGTGGTCAGGCGTGACAGCACTTCACCGGTTTTGGTGGTTTCAAAGAATTGCGGGCTTTGCGTGACCACATGCGCGTAGACGGCGCTGCGCAGATCCGCCGTTACGCGCTCGCCCAGCCACGACACCATATAAAACCGTGCCGCTGTCGCCACGCCGAGGATGCAGGCTACGCCGAACAGTGCAAGAAAATACAGATCGATGTGCAGCGTGCTTGCAGCGGCATCAGCGCTACCGCCACCGATGCCGCTTTTGCCGAAACCGAGATCGATCATTTGCCGGAAGGCGTACGGAATCGCCAGTGTCGCTGCTGCGGCGACGATGAGCGCCAGGCCGGCCAGCATGAATTGACGCTTGTAAGGTTGCAGGAAGGGGAGCAGGCCGATCAGAGTTTTGATGCTGCCTTTGGCTGGTTCAGGTTTGACGCTTGATGACATGTTGGCAAGATTTGTGATGTTGATGAAGCAACTTATAGGCTGAATGTCAGAATTTTTATCGTGCGGTGAACCACATTGGTGATTGCAAGTCGATAGAATGCATAAGTATATGCATTCCTCAACTATTCAATCTGACAACAGATTGACCCCTTGAAATGCGCCATGTGCGCTCAATATTCGGTGGCTAGTACTTACTAAACGCGGTCTAGTGTATTGCATGCTTGCATACCGTGCCGATTGCGTTCATGCAGTTGTTATATTGTGCGGTTACATTGTGCCGTTACATCATGCGGTTACAACAAGGAGAGCAAAATTGGCTCAACGATTGTCGCAGGACATGCAGGACGATTGGACGGAGAATTGCCCGATACGAGGTGAATTGCATGACGGACTGACGGCTGAAACCGCCAGCATTTCTCCTAAATACTTTTACGACGCGCTCGGCTCCACCTTGTTCGAAGCGATTTGCGCGCTGCCGGAGTACTACCCGACCCGTACCGAAGCGCAGATTTTCGATCAGCATGCCGAGGATATTGCCGCTACCGTGGGCAAAGGCGTGACCATGATCGACCTGGGCGCCGGCAATTGCGCTAAGGCAGCGCGCCTGTTTCCTTCCTTGCAGCCGCGTCAATATGTGCCCATCGATATCTCGACGGAATTCCTGCGCGAGGCCGTGAACGGTTTGCGGCAAAAATTCCCTGCGATACCAATGCAGGAAATCGCGATGGATTTTTCGACCTCGCTGCAATTGCCTTCGACGGTCGGACGTGAAAATCGTCTGTTCTTTTATCCAGGATCATCGCTCGGCAACTTCGCGCCGGAAGAAGCACTGCAGTTCCTGCGCCGCATGCGCCATGGCCTGCAACTGGGCGAAGCGGGCGGGGTGTTGCTCGGCATCGATCTGGTCAAGGAAAAGGCGGTATTGGATGCGGCCTACGACGATGCACTGGGCGTGACTGCGGCATTCAACCGCAATGCGCTGTTGCACGTCAATCGTTTGCTGGGCAGCGATTTCGTGGTTGATGACTGGCAGCATCGCGGTTTCTTCAATCCCGAGTTGTCGCGTATCGAAATGCATTTGGAAGCACGCCGCGATGTCACCGTGACATGGTGCGGAGGCGGGAGAAAATTCCGCCAAGGCGAGCGTATCCATTCTGAGAACAGTTATAAATTTACGCCCGACGGCTTCAACGATTTGTTGCGCCAAGCCGGGTTCGGCCAGGCCAAGATGTGGTTCGATCCGCAGAAGTGGTTCATGCTCTGTTACGCGCGGCCGGTGTGAGCGGCAAAAAAGATGCATAACATCTGCACAGGGAGATAAGCAGCATGCATAACGAAACGGCCGCACTGGCCGCAACGAACGCAGCCATCGTCGATGACTTTTTGCGTACGCGCGAATACTCGATGATCCTCGCCACGCCGTTGTCCGATGAAGATTGCAGCGCGCAGTCGATGCCTGATGCCAGCCCGGTCAAATGGCATCTGGCGCATACCAGCTGGTTCTTTGAGACCTTCATTCTAGAAAGCTACGAACCTGATTTTTCGCCGTTTCATCCGGCGTTCCGGGTCTTGTTCAATTCTTACTATGAAGGCGTCGGCGACAAGCATCCACGTCCGCAGCGCGGCATGCTGACACGTCCGTCGCTGGCCGAGATTCGCGCCTATCGTTCCAACATCGATCTGCGCATGCAAGCGTTGCTGTTATCCGATGTTTGCGATGAGAATTGTCTGCGCTTGCTGGAGCTGGGCATGCAGCATGAGCAACAGCATCAGGAGCTGATGCTGACCGACGTCAAACATCTGCTGTCGCTCAATCCGCTCAAGCCGGCTTATCTGCCGCGCGCCTTGCAGGCCATGCCGGTGCAGACTGAACTGGAGTGGAATACCTTCGACGCCGGTGTCGTGGAGATAGGTTATCGGCATGGAGGATTTTGTTTCGATAATGAGCTGCCGTCGCATCGCCAATTTGTTGAAGCATTTGCCATCGGTTCGCGCCTGATCAGCAATATCGAATACCTGATGTTTGTGGAGCAGGGCGGCTATGATAATCCAGCTTACTGGCTGTCGGCTGGATGGGACTGGCGCAGCAGCAACGGTATCAAACACCCGTTGTACTGGCATCGTCAGGACGACGGCGGATGGCAAGAGTTCACCTTACACGGCATGTTGCCGCTGGATCCGCATGCGGCGATGCTGCACTTGTCCTACTACGAGGCTGATGCTTATGCACGCTGGGCCGGTGCACGTTTGCCGACCGAGGCGGAGTGGGAATACGCCGCCGGTGCGCTCGGCAACGAGGGGCGACAATTTTTCGGCACGGCATGGCAGTGGACGTCGAGCAGCTATGCGCCTTATCCGGGCTATGCGATTCCTGACGGTGCCGTCGGTGAGTACAATGGCAAGTTCATGGTCAATCAATACGTCTTGCGCGGCTCATCCGGCGCGACGCCGTTGGGACATTCTCGCGTCAGCTATCGCAACTTTTTTCCGGCGACGGCATGCTGGCAGTACAGCGGTATTCGCCTGGCGCGTTCGCTGTAACGATTCACGGTTCATCTGAAGCAC
>NZ_JAQQFR010000006.1:0-330887 GCF_046025915.1 Herbaspirillum rhizosphaerae
ATCGGGAGCCTTTTTTGTCTATGTCTGACATAAACGATACGACCCCGTCAGCGAGACAGCATGACGTCGATCTGATGCTCCTCGTGATCGTCTACCAGCGTCACAAACGTCTCAGGCACGTCAATGCCGTCGAGCCTGAATCGGCCTGCAGTCCCTGGTTCGTTGTCTGTCTCCGTCCTTGCTGTGTTTTCCATCACCTGCCCGAGTGTGATGGCTATCCGATAACGGGTTTCACCGTAGCGATAGTCGATGCCATAGCCGTTCCATTCGGGAGGGATGCACGCGTCGATGGTCAGTTTGTTGTCTTCGATGTGCAAGCCCAGCAAGGATTCGACGAGCAGGCGGTACATCCAGCCGGCTGAGCCGGTGTACCACGTCCAGCCGCCACGACCGGTATGCGGTGTCACGGCGTAGACGTCTGCTGCGATCACGTAAGGTTCTACCTTGTAGTTGGCGATTTCCTCAGCGTTGCGGGTGTGATTGATGGGGTTGATCATGCGCACCAATTGCCATGCAGACTGGTGATCGCCCATACGCGCAAATGCCATGATTGTCCAGATCGCTGCGTGCGT
This sequence comes from Herbaspirillum rhizosphaerae, assembly GCF_046025915.1. GTDB lineage: Bacteria > Pseudomonadota > Gammaproteobacteria > Burkholderiales > Burkholderiaceae_D > Herbaspirillum > Herbaspirillum rhizosphaerae_A. The sequence goes on from NZ_JAQQFR010000006.1 coordinate 573, forward strand.
ATATTGCCCCCCGTTTTCGCGTACGCCGGGAACATAACCGCGGATGTAGCCGGGGTTTTGATCGGAGTGGTCGAATGGCGGATCGAGCAGTTGAATCAACTTGTCCTCATCGCGCACCAGGCGTTGCCGCACCGACTGCATTGCCTGCTGTACGCGACCAGAATCGCCGGCGCCCGACAGTACCGCCCAGCTTTGTGAAATGGAGTCGATCTGGCATTCAACGTTGGCGGCAGAGCCGAGCGGACTGCCATCATCGAAGTAGGCGCGCAGATACCAGTTGCCGTCCCAGCCGTTTTGTTCGATGTGCTTTTGCAAGGTCTGCGCATGTTCACGGCAACCAGCGGCAAATTCCTGATCCTGATGCAGCGTTGCGACATCGGCGAAGCGCATCATGACTTCGTAGAAGAAGAAGCTGAGCCAGACGCTTTCTCCCTTGCCATGCTCGCCGACCTTGTCCATGCCATCGTTCCAGTCGCATGAGCCTATCAGAGACAAGCCATGCTGGCCGAACTGCAGTCCGTGCCGGATTGCGCGCACGCAATGCTGATAGAGGCTTGCGCTCTCGGCCGAGCGTTGGGGAAGGTCGTAGTAAGAATCTTCTTCCGGACCGACAGCACGGCCCTGGAGGAAGCTTACTGTCTCGCTCAGCACAGAGACATCACCGGTGATCGTGACATAGCGATGTACCGCCAGCGGCAGCCACAGGTAGTCGTCCGAGCAATGCGTGCGTACGCCGCGATCGGTGGGCGGATGCCACCAATGCTGGACGTCGCCTTCGACGAACTGATGCGCAGCACACAGCAGCAAGTGGTTGCGTACCAGTGCAGGTTCGCTATAGACCAGCGCCATGCTGTCCTGCAACTGATCACGGAAGCCAAACGCGCCGCCCGATTGATAGTAGCCGCTGCGTGCCCACATGCGGCAAGCCAGCGTCTGGTAGAGCAGCCAGCCATTGGCCAGTACGTCCAGTGCAGGCTCCGGCGTGTTGACCTGAATCGTGCCCAGCGTGTGCTGCCAGTAGTCCTTGACCGATTGCAATGCTGTGCGCGCAGTGGCAGCGCCGCGATGGGCAAGGATCAGTGCGCTGGTATCGGCATGGCGGGTATCGCAGAGGCCCAGCATGAACACCAGTTCGCGCTCTTGCCCGGGAGCCAGGTCAAACACCGTCTGTATCGCGGCGCAGGGATCGAAGCCGGCACCGATCTTGCCGGACAAGCGTTGCCGTTCCATCGCGACAGGATTTTGCAGAGAACGATTGCGTCCGATGAACTCATTGCGATCGCAAGTGACCGTCTTTGTTGTGGCGTCCAGGTCGAAGAAGGCGACGCGTTGCGGGAACTCGGTGTTGTAGTGATTGCTTGCCAATAGCGCGCCAGTGGTGGTGTCGGCTTCACTGTTCACATGCATCGCGGTCTTGGCGCGCAAGTCGCCCAGCACCCATTCGACATAGCCGGTGGCAGACAACTGGCGTTGCATCCGGGAGTCGTTGCGTACACGCAGCACCATGTATTTCACCGGCGCATCGAGTGCAACAAACATGGTCAGCACGGAAAAAATGCCTGCTTCGCTATGCTCGAACACGCTGTAGCCGAAGCCGTGGCGTGTCAGATAATCGCCGCTGCCGCGTCGCGGCAATGGTGTCGGCGACCAGCTTGCACCGCTATGTTCATCACGCAGATAGAAAGCTTCGCCACCGCCGTCACTGACGGGATCGTTGGCCCACGGGGTCAGGCGGAATTCGTGTGCGTTCTCGGCCCAGCTATAGGCCTGGCCGCTTTCCGACACCACGCTGCCGAACTGTGCGTTGGCGATGACGTTGCTCCACGGCGCCGGCGTATAGCGATCTTCGCCGGTGGTGATCAGATATTCCCGCCCATCGGCACTGAAGCCGCCCGTGCCGTTCTCCAGCAATAGCAGCGGTGGAGTGGCAATCTGTGCCGACGGCAAAGCAATGTCGACATCCGATACCGGGCCTGTCTTGGGCGACAGCAGCGGCATTTTTACTTCCGGGGCATCGCGGCGAGCGACTTGTTCGGCCAGCGTGCCGCTGGTGTCTTTCAGAATCACGCGTGCGACCGACTGGAACAGGATGCGGTCTTCGTCGGAGATCTGATCCAGCAGGCGCACAAAGATGCCACCCGGGCGGTCGATCGTATGCGCGCCGGTGACGGAAGAGATCAGATTCAGAATCTGTTCTTGCAGTACTTGCCGATAGCCGGCGTGATCTTCGTTCCAGATGACCAGATCGACGGCAAGTCCCTTGGATCGCCAGTAAGCATGGGCCTGTACCAATTGGCGCACCAGCTCGATGTTGACCATGTCGCGGATCTGTACCAGAACGATGGGCAGATCTCCCGATATTGCGTAGCTCCATAACGCCGACTGGCCGCGCCGGTTGCGCGCCAGAATGCTGGCTTCGGCGCGCAGCAAAGGATTGGCATAGACCACCGAGTTGGCCAGACGGCCGTAGAGCTGAGCGTCTGCCTCGCTGGCATTGAGTTGGCGCAGCACCACCTGATTGTGGGTCCATGCCAGTTCCATGACGCGGTCGGCCAGATGGCGATCCTGATATTTGCCGATCAGCTCTTCACAGATATCGCGGCTGGCAGCGACGCCGGTCACCATATCGATGGTGACGGATTGCTCCGTTTCAAGCGTGATGCGGCGACGGATCGACATGATCGGATCGAGTACCGAACCTGCGCTGTTCGACAATGGACCGACCTGGCCCATGACTTGCGGCGTGGCGGGCGTGTTGCCGCGACCGAGAAACTGCATGCGGTCGGTTTCGTAAGAGGCCGCGTCAGCCTCGGCGCCGTGCACCGCCATCAGATGGAACATCCACGGCACGTTTTCGTTGGCCGAACGCGGTCGGCGTGTGCACAGGATGGCGCCACGCTGCATGTCGATCTCGGTCTGGACGAACAGGTTGCTGAACGCCGGATGCATGGCGTCGGCAGCTGCCGGTGCGAGCACGACTTCCGCGTAGCTGGTGATTTCCAGTGTGCGCGTCGAGCGCGAACGATTGGTGATCTTGGTACGGCGCAGTTCAATGTCGTCTTCGGGCGAGACCACGATTTCGGTATGCATCTCGATATCACGGTCGTTGCGCCTGAACTCGGCACGGCCTTCGGAAAAAATGACCTCGTAATGCGTCGGCGTCGTCAGACTCGGTTGATAGGCCGTCGACCAGAATTCATCTTCCCGGATGTCGCGCACATAGCAGAAGCTGCCCCAGTGATCGCGCGTGGTGTCTTCGCGCCAGCGTGTGACGGCGATGTCGTTCCAGCGGCTATAACCACCGCCCGCACTGGTGATCATCACGTGATAGCGGCCGTTGGAGAGCAGTTGTACTTCCGGCGTGCGCGGATCGGGGCGACGCACCACACGGATCTGCTGATCCTGATCACCGGCGGCGATGCGCACGTCAGCCAGTTCTGATGCGCTGGAATAATTGGCGCCGGCCTTGGGAACGCGCTCATGCAGCAGCGACATGGTGGCCTGAAACAAGGGATAGGATTCGAAGCGGCGTTGCATCGGCCGATCCAGCAGCAGGTAAGCCAAGGCTAAAAAGCCCATGCCCTGATGATGCGCCATGAACGAGCGGATCACGGCGTTGCTTTGACCACGCGGCAGGCGCGACGGTGTGTAGTCGATCGCTTCGTACATGCCGAACACGCCTTCGAATCCGGCGGTACTCATCTCCTGCAAGTTATTGCAAGCTTGCTCCGGCGCCACCATCAGCGCCATCATTGAGGCGTAGGGGGCAATCACCAGATCATCGCCCAGGCCACGCTTGAAGCCCAGGCCCGGCACGCCGAAGGTTCGGTATTGATAATTCAGACTGGCGTCGAAGCTGTGATAACCCGACTCGGACATGCCCCAGAATACGCCGCGCTGCGCACCGTAGCTGATCTGCCTTTCGACAACCGAACGATAGGTTTGATCGAGCAAAGTACCGGTGAACGTCGGCATGACCAGCAAGGGCATGAGGTATTCAAACATCGAACCGCTCCACGACAGCAGAATAGGTTCGCCGCCGGCGATGGTGAGTCGTCGGCCCAGCGCAAACCAACTGTCTTGCGGCAGTTGCCCTTGCGCGATACCGACGAAGGTCGCCAGTCGCGCTTCCGATGCCAGCAAGTCGTAGAAACCGGTGTCGCGCCGGCGATCAGTAACGTTGTAGCCAATTGCCAGAAGATGAGTCGCCGGGTCGTACAGAAAACGGTATTCCATGCGCGAGAATTCTGCTGCTTGCATCACCAGCATGTCGATTGCAGCAAGACGCGAGGCCGCCAGATCGCTGCCTTCTTTGAGCAAGCCTTGCAAGGCTGTCAGCGCGACCTTGTTTTCGTCGCTATCGCTGTCTGAAGTTTGCACAGGAAGAGACAACGTAGGCAGTTGGGCAATCTGGCGCAGCGTGAGCGCGCCATTGAGAACAGCCGCGAGCGATGGAAGATTGTCGCTGCAGCGTTTGAAGTGATTGGTGCGTAGCCACGGCGCCAGCGCATGCAGTTCTGCCAGCGCCTCGCGGCATTGACTGGAGATCGCGCGTTCCCATTGGCGGAGCTGACTCAGCCGTTGCAGATATTTGTCGGGTGGCGCGTTGGGTGTAATAGCTGAGGCGGCAGCGCCAGCAATCTGCGCGCTGTTTCCCTGATTCAGGCCACGTGAAAAATCGGCCAGGTGGCGAAGCAGGCCGTCGAGTACTGTGCAAGCATCACTCATTGATGAGGGGGGTGTTGCGCATGCCGCCAGCAATTCGCGCCCGAATAGCGGCGACAGTTGTTGCGCCTCAGGGAGCGGCAAGTTATGCGACAGCTCGTCGAGAATCACATAGGCTGAGCGGAGTCCGGGAAACAGATTCGGATGCAGCACCGGCGCATCGGCCAATGCCTGCAACCCCGGCAGCAAGGTGAGCAAATGACCGGCAAGGTTGCCGCTGTCGACGGTTGAGACATAGGCCGGCGGCAGTGGGTGGAGATATTGCGTGTCGTACCAGTTGTAGAAATGACCCTGATACCGCTCCAGCGCGGACATGGTCTGAAAGGTGTTGCGGGTGCGTTCCAATAGTTGGCCGCCGGGGATGTAGCCAAAATCATACGCCGTCAGATTGGCCAACAGCGACAGTCCGATATTGGTCGGGGAAGTGCGTCGCGCCAGCACTTCCACAGGATGCTCCTGCATGTTGTCGGGAGGCAGCCAGTTATCGGCCGGGCCGACATAGGTCTCAAAGAAGAGCCAGGTCTTGCGCGCCAGCGAATTCAGATAAGTCTGCTGGGTATCGCTCAGATGCGGTGCGCGCTGCGTGATCGGCTGGCTGATGCGGAACACGATAACCGGTGCGAGCCACCACAGAATCAGGATTGGTGCGGCAGCAGCCAGCGCGACGGGGTGACGCAAATCGAGATACAGCGCCACGGCCAGCGCCAGCAGCGGTGACTGCCACATCGCCGCGTAGTAAGAACGCAGCCGATTACCGGCGCGTGCATTGACCTCGCTGGAGCTGTTCCACTCCAGCAGGCGTTTGCCTGAGATGTGCAGACGCCATTGCGTACGCAGGATGGCATCCAGGTGGTACCAGCTCTCATAAGGCAGCAGGCTGATGGCCAGACCGGCGTGCACCAGCTGAGCGCCGAGCGCTGACAGCGATGCCGAGATGTGTTGCTGCAGGCGAATCTCGCCGGATTTTTTCAGCAGATTGAGCAACAGCGAGCACAAGGCAGGCGTCAGCGATACAACCAGTACCAGACCCGTCCAGAGCCATGCCTTAGGCAACAGAATCCAGCCACCCAGTGTCGCCAGTGTCAGCGCCGGCGCAACCAGGCTGCGGCGCAAATTGTCGAACAGCTTCCAGCGCGACAAGGCCGACAGAGGTGTCTTTTCGTAGTGAAGCTTTCCTTTTGCGTCGCGGTTCATTGGTACGCGTGGCCATAACCAGGCGGCAATCTGCCAGTCGCCGCGAATCCAGCGATGGCGTCGGCTGACGTCGGCACTGTAGCGTGACGGGTATTGCTCGTATAACTGCACGTCGCTGATCAGGCCTGCGCGCGCGTAACAGCCTTCCAGCAGGTCGTGACTGAGAATACGGTTTTCAGGCATGCGTTCCTGCAATACTTGTTCGAACGCGTCGACGTCGTAGATCCCCTTGCCGATGAACGAGCCTTCGCCGAACAGATCCTGATACACATCGGAGACGGTGCGGGTATATGGATCGATACCCGTCTCGCCGCCGTACAGCAACTCATAGCGAGAAGCCTGGGCGCTGGGGGAACTGACCGCGATGCGCGGCTGCAAAATGCCGTAGCCGTCGCTGATTTTTTTCTGCGCTGCGTCGTAGACGGGACGATTCAGTGGATGCGACATCGTTGCGACAAACTGGCGGGCCGCGTCGCGTGGCAGTTCGGTGTCGGTGTCGAGCGTGATGACGTAACGTGTGTTTACGAGGCCGGTAGTGTCACCGACGACGGCGCTGAAAGCATCGTGGCTGCTCCCTCGCAGGAAGGCATTGAGATCTCCTAGTTTGCCGCGCTTGCGCTCGTAGGCCATCCACGTCGCTTGCGCCGGATTCCAGCGGCGTGGGCGATGCAGGAGCAAGAAGCTGTCGCCGCCCGCACGCGGATATTTGATATTGAGCTCGGCCATCAGCTGGGTAGAAAACGTCAGCAGGGGAGCATCTTCGGGCATGCTCTCGCTAGTGGCGTCGGCGAAATCGGTCAGCAGACAAAAGCGCAGATTGGCGTCTTGATTGGCGAGAAAGCGTACTTCCAGCGCATCGACCAGAGCCTCAGCGCCGGCGGTCGTGCTGAGCAAGGTCGGCACCACGACGAGGGTATGGCATTCAGGTGGAATGCCACCGGATAAGTCCATTCTAGGTAATAGTCGTGGCGGCGTCAGCATGGGTACCAGCCAGTTGACGACAGATTGCGCCAGCTGGCTGGCAGGCAGCGCGATTAACAATCCCAGCAAGGCTAGCCACAACGGATACCATTGATCTGCGCTGCCACGGTATTCATGATGCACTTCAGCCAGCACCCACCAGGTCGCCAATGCGGTGATCGTAAATATGGTGCCGAGGTACATCGTCATCGGGCGCGCCTTCGCCATTCGTGCCAATTTTGCGCGTAGTGGAACGTGCTGGGTCGCGACCGTCTGCAATGCTTCCAGACCCTGGCCGATAAGGTAATAACCAACGTGCGCGCGGCGATCGCCTCTGTCGATCTGCGTCGCTGCAGTCTGTGCCATCGCAATGGCCTCACGTGCGACTTCGGTCTCGGACAACGCGCCTTCGCGCGATATTTTTTCGACGACATGACGGTAGCGATCACGTGTCGCAAAGTCCATGCGTGCGTAGGTATCGCTGGGGTCTTCGCGCAAAATGTGGTCAACAGTGCTCATGGTCTCGACGAATTCGCGCCAGTCCATACTGGTCAGGAAGCGCAGCGAGCCGATGCTATTGCTGATGGAAACCTGGTCGGCGGCCTGATGCTGGCTTTCCTGCTGAACCAAGTGTTCGATGGTGGTGCCGGATGCGGCCAGGCGTTGGGCCAGCCACGTCAGCGGCAAGGTAAGTGTTGGGCTTTGACCTTGCAGGCGGCGCACCAGCTCGGCGACGAATGAACTCTCCATCGGTGGCGCGGAGCGCGCCATATCGGCCACCAGCAGGATCAGGTTGCTGGGATTCTTCTCGGCCACTTCGAGCATGTCGTCGGCCCAGAAATGTGCAAGGTTGCGATTGATGCGTGTCGCCGACAGGCGTGCCGCAACGCGTCGCAGATTTTCGATCAGTGCCAGCCGCAGCATGATGGGAATCGCCCACAGCTCGCCCAGATTGAGCGTTGTTGTCTGCTGATACGCCACCACGAAGCGGCTCAGGCTTTCCGGATCGACCCGGCCGTCGCCGTGCGAGATCGTTTCCAGCGCAATGTCGTAGACACGCGGACTGCCGGCAGAATGGCCGTGCAGCAGACGTGGCAATTCCTTGCTGTAATTTTTGGGGAGATGGCGTTTGGCGGTACGGATCTGTTCTTCGATCAGATAGAAATTGTCCAGCAGCCATTCCGCGGCAGGCGTGACCTGGCGCCCGGCCTTGATCGCTGCAGTCAGGCTGGTGCAGGCATCGATGATGGTGGCTTCATTGTCGGCCAGTCGTGCCAGCAACTTGTCGGGGCCGTAAACCGGATCAAGCTTGTGTGCATTGGCCAGTACCCGGCCATGCTGTTCCATTTGCTGGGCGCTGAACAGTTCGGCGCGCAGCGGGAGTTCTTCTTCGATTAGTGTCTGGTCTTGGTTCACGATTCACGTCTTTCATCCTGCGTGTACGAACGCCGACGCCTTCGGTCGCAATAGCGTCGAAGGTGCATTTCGTACAAGCGTATAAACGCCGCCGACTACGCCGTTGTGCGCAGAGAGCGGTCATGGGGGAAGTGCGGAAAGAGCTGAATCCAGGTTTGTGTGCTCCAAGTCACACGCAGGATGGCTGGGTTCGATGCAAGTTGAATCACCGTGAGAGCACCTGGGTAGGCGGGGCGATTCAGAGAGCGATTTGGTTGTCGCGTTGGTGTAACTGGCTAGCTTAGTTGATCAGCGTAACTTGTTACTGGTAATTGTCCTGAGTGTACGTGAATTCCGGTCATCCTGTCGGATTCGGCGGGAAGGGCGCAATATGGAGACCGATGCTGAATTTTGGCTGCTTATTTGTTTGCGCCAGTCCAGCTATTCCCCATTGCTGGAAGGTGCAACAAAAAAGCTCCACAAGGGAGCTTTCTTTTCGTACTGCCTGATGCCGATGCGTTCGCGTTTTCAATGCGAGCGCACGGGGCTTTTAACCATCCGCGTTAATGCGCGAAATCAGCACCTTCAACACTTCTTCCGCCTTGTCGTTCTCTACCTGGCAAGTACCCGCATTCTCATGTCCACCGCCACCGTATTCCAGCATCAGCGCGCCGATGTTGGTCTTCGACGTACGGTTGAGGATCGATTTGCCGGTGGCGAAGACGGTGTTCTGGTTCTTCAGACCCCACAGCACGTGGATGGAGATGTTCGTTTGCGGGAACAGGGCGTAGATGATGAAGCGGTTGCCGGCGAAGATGACTTCTTCGTTGCGCAGGTCCAGGACGACCAGGTTTTTGTGCACGGTAGCGCAGCGGCGGATTTGATCCTTGCACTTTTCTGCGTGCTCGAAGTACAGATCCTTGCGTTCCTTGACGTCGGGTGAAGCCATGATCTGATCGATGGTGTGCGTTTTGCACAGTTCGATCAGATCCATCATCAGGTTGTAGTTGGAGATGCGGAAGTCGCGGAAACGGCCGAGGCCGGTGCGGGCATCCATCAGGAAGTTGAGCAGATCCCAGCCTTCCGGATTGAGCACTTCCTGCTCGTTGAAGCGTGCGGCGTCGCCCTTGTCGACGGCGGCCATCATTTCGCCCCACGATGCGGGGAAAGCTTTTTCAGCGCCGTAGTAGTCGTACACCACGCGCGCGGCCGATGGCGCGTCGGGATGGATCACGTGATTCTTGCGCTCACCGGTATTGCGGATGGTTTCCGACAGATGGTGATCGAAGGCGATATGCACGCCCGGTACGAACGGCAGGTTGGTGGTGATGTCGTTGTCGCTGATGGCGATTTTTCCGTCCTGCATGTCTTTTGGATGCACGAACAGGATTTCGTCGATCATGTTCAGGTGCTTCAACAGCACCGCGCACACCAATCCATCAAAATCGCTACGCGTCACCAGACGATATTTTTTTGTTTCCGACATGAGTGTTTCCCCCTCGTTGATTGAAAATTTTGCCTGGCATTTGCCACCACGACGCAATGGCTAATAATACAACTCAAAATTATGCATGGACAGCAATTGTTGCTATTTGAAGCCTATCTCACATAGCCATGGAACAAGCTTCTGTTTTGATGTGCAGGAGGAGGCAAGCGCTGCGCAGGCCTTTGATTTTGATGTCGCGGAATGGACCCAATTTGTCTTTTTTCCACAAATTTGACAATGTTCTGAAGGCAATACTCTTTCGCAGAGATTTATTTCATCTACGACGTTGTTACTGAAATAAAAAACCGCACCAGGCGAGACGCCGATGCGGTTTCTTGTTATGTGCAGAACTGGCGTGTGCTTGCCCTAAGTCCTTTGTATCTCTTCCCGTATTTCCATAATCCGCGGCAAGCTTGATTCTATCCAATCCGTCAGCGCTTCCACGCGTTGCGCCGCTTCCAGTCCCAGTGGCGACAAGGTGTAGTCCACATGGGGCGGCACTACATCATAGGACTTGCGGATCACCAGGCCGTCTCCTTCGAGATCTTGCAGGGTCTGCGCGAGCATTTTTTCGCTGATGCCGCCGATTTTGCGGCGCAGGTCGCTGAAACGATGCGTGCCGGCCAGCAACGCCACCAGGATCAGCACGCCCCAGCGGCTGGTGATGTGCTTGAGGACGCCGCGCGACGGGCAATCGCCGGAAAACAGCTCGCCGCGGCGCAGCCGTTCTTTGAGCGAAACGTGGTCGTCAAGCGCGCCTGGAAGGGGATCTCGTGTATTCATGCGATTATTTTACACTAACCTTTTTGTGTGTACTTACTAAAAGTTAGTACATCCGGTAATCTGCGATTTCTTTCCCCGTAATCTCCATTTTTATTGAATAGGAAATCGTCATGATCGTCGTTACCGGAGCTGCCGGCCAACTGGGCCGTCTCGTCATCGCAGCATTGTTGAAAACCGTCTCCGCTGGCCAGATCGTCGCCGCCGTGCGCAGCCCTGAAAAAGCCGGCGATGTCGCGGCCTTGGGTGTACAGGTGCGCCGCGCCGACTATACCGACGCTGCCAGCCTTGATGCGGCGTTTCAAGGTGCCACTAAGGTCTTGCTGATCTCGTCGAATGAAATCGGCGCGCGTCTCGCTCAGCATCGTGCCGTTATCGATGCCGCCAAGCGCGCCAAGGTGCAATTGCTGGCCTACACCAGCGTCCTGCGCGCGGACACCTCGTCACTGGGACTGGCTGCCGAGCATTGGGAGACCGAGCAAGCCATCAAAGACAGCGGCGTGCCTGCGGCCATCTTGCGCAACGGCTGGTATACCGAGAACTACACCGTCGGCGTGCCGGGTGCGGTAGCGCAAGGCGCCATCTACGGCAGTGCCGGTGAAGGCCGCATCTCGTCTGCAGCGCGCAACGATTATGCCGAGGCTGCTGCAGTAGTGCTGGCAGGTGAAGGGCATGCCGGCAAGATTTATGAGTTGGCCGGCGACAGCGCTTACACGCTGGCCGAACTGGCTGCGGAAGTATCCCGTCAGTCCGGCAAGTCGGTGGAATATCGCAATATCCCGGAAGCGGATTACAAGGCTGCACTGGTTGGTTTCGGCTTGCCGGAAGTTGTTGCAGCTCTGTTATCCAATTCGGATACGGCGGCCTCCAAGGGCGCGTTGTTTGACGAAGGACGACAACTCTCGGCCTTGATTGGTCGTCCGACGACGGCGTGGACGGCATCGGTTACGGCGGCGTTGAAATAAGCTGAATATATCGGCCAAAGCGAACCGGCAAGCATTGCGCTTGCCGGTGTTGACGAAGAGTCGTTCGCTTACGACAGCTTGTCGAGAATGCTGTAGTAGGCCACGCCGGCAGCGATATAAAAACGCTGAAGTCCATGAAAAGGAATCGGCTGTATCGTGCTGATCGGAAACGGGAAACTTGCTGATGCAGTACCGTCGCCTGTGAGGCGTTGCGCCAGGCAGCGCCCCATGGTGCTGGCCATGGCAATACCACGGCCGTTGTAGCCGAGGGCGATCGTTAGCCCGGCGGCCGGTTCGTGGACATGCGGCAGGAAGTCGCGCGTGATCGCCACGCGGCCAGCCCAGCGATATTCATATTCAACGTCCGCCAGTTGCGGAAACAGCAGCGCCAGCGAACGCTCCAGATGCGCAAAGTCCTGCGGTCCTTGCGGATCAGGAAAGGGCCCCCGCCCGCCCATGAGTAAACGGCCCTCGGCATCGCGGCGGTAGTACAGCAATAGCCGCCGTGAATCGGACACCACTTCCTTGTTTCCCAGAATACTGTCGCCCAAGGCTGCAGGTAGCGGACGTGTCGCGACGATGAAGCTGTTGGCGGCAATCACGGATTGCTTCAATTGCGGCCACAGCGAACCGGTGTAGCCATTGGTGGCGATGATGACGCGCTCGGCGGTGATGATGGCGCCTTGCTCGGTATGCAGCAGCCAGCGTTGTCCCTGGCGCTCCAGTTTGATGACAGGTGTACGGCCATGAATAGTTGCACCTTGTGCCAATGCCGCACGTGCCAGCCCGCGGCAATATTTCAGCGGATGGATACTGCCTGCGCGGCGATCAACCCAGGCGCCGACATATGCAGAGGTGCCGATGCGGCGCGCGACCGCGTCACGATCCAGCAACTCAATCGGTGCACCGCGTTCGGCCCATTGCGCCGCACGTTTTTCCAGCGTGGGCATGACGGCTGCTGAATGCGCCGGCTGGATCCAGCCGTTGCGCACGGCATCGCAGTCAATGTTGTGACGTGCGATCAGGTCGAACACGGTATCGGCGGCTTTGCCTATGGTGTCGATCAGGCCTTCCGCTTTGGCGGAGCCGAACATCACGCGCAACTGATCGGGGTCGTATTTGAGTCCGGGAATCACCTGGCCGCCGTTACGCCCGGAAGCACCCCAGCCGGGCTCGCTGGCTTCCAGCACGCAAACCTTCACGCCGGCTTCAGACAGATGCAATGCGGCGGACAAACCGGTGTAGCCGCCGCCGATGATGGCGACGTCGACGGTTTTTGATTCGGTGCAGGGCGGTGTTGGTGCGGCTTCCGTTGCGGTGGCAGCCCAGAGTGAAGGCGGCAGCGCCGCGCCAGCCAGAGATTGATGCAAGGATTTGCTCATGGTGTCACCACCATTCCCTGATGACCGCCTTGTTCTCCTACTTGCGGCGCCAGAATGCGACGCAGAAAATCCTTGGTGCGTGCGTGTTGAGGTGCGCCAAGTACATCCTTGGCCGGACCTTCTTCGACGATGGTGCCACTATGCAAAAAGCAGACACGGTCGGCCACTTCTTTGGCGAAACCCATCTCATGCGTGACCACGATCATGGTCATGCCGTCGGCTGCCAGCGTGCGCATGACGGCCAGTACTTCGCCGACCAGTTCGGGATCGAGCGCAGAAGTCGGCTCATCAAACAGGATCGCCTGCGGCTGCATCGCCAGTGCACGGGCAATCGCCACGCGCTGTTGCTGGCCGCCGGACAACTGGCTGGGGTAAGAATCGGCGCGTTGCGCCAGGCCGACTTTTTCCAGCAGCGCCATGGCGGATTTTTTCGCGACGTCCGGTGCGATCCTGTTGACAAAGATCGGGCCTTCGACCACGTTCTCCAGCACGGTGCGATGCGGGAAAAGATTAAAGCGCTGGAACACCATGCCGACTCGTGTGCGCAGTTGATGGATGGATGGGGACATGCTGTCGACACGTTGTCCGTTGATGAGAATCTCGCCGGCTTCGTAAGTTTCCAGTCCGTTGATGCAGCGGAGCACCGTGGACTTGCCCGAACCGGACGGGCCGATCAGGCAGACGACTTCACCTTGTGCAACTTGCAGCGACACGCCTTTCAATACTTCATGCTTGCCGAAACATTTATGAATCTGCTTGACCTCGATCATTTGGCTTTTCCTTTGCCGGTAAGGATTTCCAGACGTCGGATGATGTACACCAGCGGCAGGCTCAGCAGCAGATACAAGATCGCGACCATGGTGTAGACCGTCATGTTCTGGAAGGTGGAGGAAGCGATCATCTGCCCGGCGCGTGTCATTTCCAGCACGGTGATTGTCGACACCAGCGATGAATCCTTGAGCATCATCACCAGTGTATTGCCGTAGGGTGGCAGGGCGATGCGAAACGCCTGCGGCAACACCACGCGGCGCATGATCATGGGATTTTTCATGCCGATCGATTGTGCCGCCTCAATCTGACCGACGTCGACGGCTTCGATGCCGGCACGGAAGTTTTCCGCCTGATAGGCGGAGTAGGCAATCCCGAGTCCGATCACGCCGGCCTGGAAGGCGCTCAGCTGGATGCCGAATTCAGGCAGCACGAAATAGATGTAGAACAGCTGCACGATGATTGGCAGCCCGCGAATGATATTGATGATGGTCGCGGCGGTGATTGCCAGCGGCTTCCAGCGCGAGAGTTTCATCAGCGCAAAGGCGAGGCCGATCACCGAGCTCAGGATGAAAGCGTAAATCGTGACCTCGATGGTCACCCATGCGCCACGCAGCAGGATGGGCAGGAAATCGAGCATGTTCTGGATAAGCATGGCGTTTTCGCGGAGATAAAAACCGGCATTAAAGAAGGGAGGTTCCGCCGAAGACTGCGCGACCGTGTGGCCGGCAGTCTGGCGAAGAGAGGATGCTTAGTTGAGATTCCACTGCTGCACGATACGTGCAATCGTACCGTCAGCCTTCGCCGTTGCGATGGCCTTGTTCAGGCGTTCCAGCAATTGCGTCTCGCCCTTGCGCACCACCAGGCAGACGTCGCCCATCAGTGTCGATTGATATTCCTTGACCAGGCGTACTTGCGGATTGGCACCCTGCGACAGCTGATACGCCACGATAGGACGATCGCCGAAGCCGGCCTTGATGCGGCCCAGGCCGACGTCGCGCATCATGTCGGCGATGGAGTCATAGACGCGCACTTCCTTGAAGCCGCCTTTCTTGTTGAGCGCGTCAACAAACACGGTGCCAACCTGTGCGCCGACGATCTGATCCTTCAGATCATCCAGCGATTTGTAGACGTGCTTGTCTTCAGCGTTGACGAACAATCCCTCGCCATACGAATAGACCGGATCGCTGAAGTCCACGATCTGCGCGCGTGCTGCGGTTTTGAGCATGGCGGCGGCGATGATGTCGATCTTGTTGGAAGTCAGCGAAGGGATCAGCGCTGCAAAAGGCGTCTGTTGCACGTTGACGATGAAGCCGGCGTTCTTGCCGACGGCGGTCACGGTGTCGACCATCATGCCTTGCAACTTGTTGGTCTTGATATCGAGAAAAGTGAACGGCACACCGGTCGACGTTGCGCCGACGGTGTAAGAGCTTTGTGCGAGGACGGTAGATGGTGCAGAAAAGGCGGAGACGGCGGCAAACATGAGGGCGGCGTGGAGCAGATGTTTGCGGAGAGCGGTGAACGGTTTCATACATTTCCCTTTTGGTATGAGTCCGGCCGTGATCGGCGGGCGACCGGGTTTGACGGAATGAACATCAATAAACGCGACGAAAATAAGTATATTCGCATTTTAAATATCGTCAATAGATATTATTGTATCGATATTCGATACGATTTATAATGTGCCTACGTTGGTCATCCATCACCAAAAATAGCCATCAAGAGGTTTGCCATGAGCGAGACGGACATCAAAGAACCGCGTGAGGGTTCGGATCTGTTGTTCAACCAGTCCCTGGAGAAGGGGCTAGCGGTATTGCGTGCCTTCAGCGCACAGCGCCGCACGATGACGCTGGCTGAAGTGGCGGAGGCGACGTCCATCACCAAGAGTTCTGCCCAACGCATGATCTACACGCTCGAAGCGCTGGGGTATGTGCGCAAGCATTCGCAGACACGGCGTTATCAACTGACGCCCAAGGTCATGGAAGTGGGCTACAACTATCTCGCCGCCGATATCCTCGTCGACGTCGCTAATCCTTTCCTGTCCGAGCTGGCGAACATCACCGGCGAGACCGTCAATCTGACCGAGCCCTATGATCAGGAGATGGTCTATGTGGCGCGCTTCGTGAGCAGCAAATTCATTCCCATCCACATGCCCATCGGCAGCCGTATTCCCATGTATTGCACGGCCTCGGGTCGTTCGTATCTGAGCGCCTTGCCGCCTGATGAAGCGCGCGCCCAGTTGCAAGCCACCGAGCTGATCGTGCGCACGCAACATACGCGCACCGACATCAACGAGATCCTGCAAGTGCTGGAGACAATTCGTGAAAAGGGCTACGCCTGCAATGTGGAAGAACTCTTCCTCGGCGACATGACGATTGCCTCGCCCATCCTCAACAATCAAGGCATGCCGGTGGCGGCCGTGCACGTGGTAGCGCCGACCAGTCGCTGGACGCAGGAAGAAGCGGAGAAGCGTCTGGGGCCGCTTGTACTGGAGTGTGGACGTGCGATCAGCAATTCGATACGCACGCTGACCTGACTTCTTGCGATCGCAGAAAAAGAAAAACCGCCGCAGAAATTTCTTTCTGCGGCGGTTTTTGCTGTGCCGGCAAGAACGGCAAGACCAGGATATGCCGATCATTTTCAATGTTTATTTATGGCGTGACGACACTTCCCACAAATTGAGGTGACCGTCTTTTGCCTGCTCGTCGATCGCCGCCAGTTCTTGTGCGGTGAAGCTCAGCTTGTCCAGCGCCGCCACGTTTTCGCGGATCTGCTTGCTGCTGCTGGCGCCGATCAGTGTCGACGTCACGCGCGGATCACGCAGCACCCAGGCCAGCGCCATCTGTGCCAGCGTCTGGCCGCGCGCCTTGGCGATGTCATTGAGCACGCGCACGCGCGCCAGGTTTTCATCACTCAGATGATCGCCCTTGAGCGAGCCGCCGCCGGCACGGTTGACGCGCGCATCTTCCGGAATACCGTTGAGATACTTGTCGCTCAGCAGGCCTTGCGCCAGTGCGGTGAAGGTAATGCACCCCATGCCCTGGCGCTCCAGTTCATCGAGCAGGCCTTGCTCGATCCAGCGGTTGAACATGTTGTACGACGGTTGATGGATCAGGCAGGGGATTTTCCACTCCTTGAGCAACGCAGCGGCTTCCTTGGTCTTTTCCGGCGAGTACGACGACACGCCCACATACAGCGCCTTGCCTTGCTGCACAGCGGTCGCCAGCGCGCCCATGGTTTCTTCCAGTGGGGTGTCCGGATCAAAGCGGTGCGAATAGAAGATATCGACATAGTCGAGATTCATGCGCTTAAGGCTCTGGTCCAGGCTTGCCAGCACGTACTTGCGCGAGCCGCCGCCCTGGCCGTAAGGGCCGGGCCACATATCCCAGCCGGCCTTGGTCGAGATGATCAGCTCATCGCGATACGGCTGAAAATCCTGTTTGAACAGGTGGCCGAAGTTGGCTTCTGCGCTGCCGTACGGCGGGCCATAGTTGTTGGCCAGGTCGAAGTGGGTGATACCCAGGTCGAAAGCGGTGCGTAGCATTTCACGCTGGTTCGCCAGCGAACTGGTATCGCCGAAGTTGTGCCACATGCCCAGTGACAGTAGCGGCAATTTCAGGCCGCTGCGTCCGCAGTTGCGGTATTGCATGGTTTCGTAGCGGGTGCTTGAGGCCAGGTAGGTCATGGATGTCTCTCCTTGATTCTCGGAATAGTTGATGCACGCCAGCAGGCGAGGCCATGATCTTAGACCAATGCGGAAAAACGCGTCGTACTACACCATGCCGTGTAGCAACCTACAGATTCAGTTGTGATCATTCAGTTGCGATCAATCAAGCATGTGGTTGGCGTGAGTCTGCGATGCAGAGAGTCGAATTTGATTGCCGAAAAGCAAGGTAAAAACCATCACTTTCCTGACAAAAAACTGACTCCTTGCTGACGTGAAACCCTTTACTGGCGCGCTTCTTCAAGTCGTCTTGGTATGTTGTAAAGATTTGTTGCGAAGCGCTGAAAAATGCCGCTTAATATCGGCTGTCCGGGATAAGTTTTTTTGAAACATGAGACGCCCGGTCAAGCGTCTTGGGGGGATCCAAGCACAATAGCAAGTGAAGAGGGTGCGCAAGACATTGCGCACTTGCAGTGACGAGTTATAACAATGATTAACCACTCGGCTGGAGAAGTGCATGCAAAACCTTTTGATCGGGACAGGTGCGGGGCTGTTCGGCGCGGCGTTGATATGGCTGCGCTACGGCAAATCACCAAATTTTGAAAAACCAGTCTCCGACTTCCAGCGCAAGCTGAATTTCATCCACGATATCTGCGACGGCAATCTGAAAAAATCAAACGCGCTGCTCACGGAAAAAATGGAGCTCGACAAATCCTTGTCCTATGAACAGGCCGTCGATTTGGTCTATGCCGACATGCTGGAAATCACCAGCGAAGAACGTGCCGCCGTGCAGAAGTATGGCGAGCGTCGCAAGAAAAAGCGCTGATATATCTCCGGACATTTCGCCATCATTGAACGGCTGCTGATTCGCGTAATCACAGCCGTTTTTCATTGTTGGATCTCTATCTGCTTTGGCGCTTTTGGCCATGGCAGGTGTCGCTTTGACAGTTGCTCTCGGCAGTTCTACGTTCATGAAAATGGCGTGTGGACGGTCGCGGAGAGGATTCCGCCAGCATGCTAGAATCCATCGCGCTACAGGTGTGCAAGTGAAAATAAGTCCAACAACAGATTTGTCCTCAACGTTTCACAGATCGCTTCACAGACCGCTTCACAGACCCGGAGAGCGTCATGCCTACCATCTCTTTCATCGTCAACGGAACGCGCCGTTCCGTTGATGTCCGCGATCCTGAACAACCTCTGCTTTATGCGCTGCGCAACACCATTGGCCTGACCGGACCCAAGTTCGGTTGCGGTCTGGGGCAGTGTGGCGCATGTACGGTCTTGCTCGACAAGACGCCGCTGCGCAGTTGCATTACGCCCTTGTCGGCGGTTGCCGGCAAATCCATCACCACTATCGAAGGTCTCGGCACACCCGACAAGCCGCATCCGGTACAAGCGGCATTCATCGCCGAGCAGGCCGCCCAGTGCGGCTATTGCGCCAATGGCATGGTCATGACCAGCGCCGCCTTGCTGGCCTCCAATCCTAAACCGAGCGAAACCGAAATCAAAGACGCCTTGTCAGCGAATCTCTGCCGCTGCGGCACGCATGTGCGCATTGTGCGCGCGGTGATGCGTGCCTCCGGGAGGACACCGGCATGAACGCGCCATTCGATCTCCAAATGAGCCGGCGCCAACTGCTCAAGGCGGGCGGTGCGCTGGTGGTGACGCTGGCGCTGCCGCTGTCTGCGCGCGCAACCGAGCAGGTGTTACGCGACAAGCGCGGCAACGCGCAGCCCCACGCGTTGTTGGACAAGACGCTGGACGTCAGCGCTGTGGATGGTTTTATTGCCATTCATCAGGACGGTACGGTGACGCTGTTTTCCGGCAAGGTCGATCTGGGTCAGGGCTTGCGCATTGCGATTCGCCAGATGGCCGCGGAAGAGTTGGGCATCAGCGTCGACAAGATCGAGATGATCGAAGGCGATACCGCGCTCACACCCGATCAGGGCCCGACTGCCGGCAGCACCGGCATCATGCGTGGCGGCGTACAGATTCGCCAGGCTGCCGCGACGGCGCGCGAGGCGCTCATTACCATGGCGGCAGAGCGTTTGCAGAAACAACCATCCGAACTGATGGTGCAGGATGGCGTGGTGCGGCCCAAGAGCGGCGGTGGTGGTGGCGTGAGCTACGCCGAGCTGGTCGGTGGCAAGCGCTTCAACCTCAAGCTGGATGCCAAGGCGCCGCTGAACAATCCGACCGCTTATCGCGTCGTCGGCAAACCGCTGTTGCGTCCCGACGTGCCGGCCAAAGTAACCGGCACGCATACCTATGTTCATGACGTGAAGTTGCCGGGAATGCTGCATGGTCGTGTACTTCGTCCGGCGGGTGAGGGCGCGCAGATCATCTCGGTGGATGAATCGTCGGTGAAGAAATTTCCCGGCGTGAAGATTGTACGCATCGGCGACTTTCTTGCCGTTGCAGCGCCCGACGAATGGGATGCGATACAGGCTGCCGCTGCATTAAAGGTGGTCTGGAACGACACCGGCAAGCTGATGGGACATGACAAGGTCGAGCAATGGCTGCGTAGCGGTCCTTTCGACGGTGAAGAAACGCTGGTCAACAAAGGTAACGCCGCTGCCGCATTGCAGGCAGCATCCGGCAAGCTGAGCGCCAGTTATTACTGGCCGGCGCAAACGCACGGCTCCATCGGGCCGTCGTGCGCGGTGGCTGATGTTGGCGCCAAGCAAGCCACGATCTATACCGCCTCGCAGGGCACCCATCGCTATCGTCCCGCTTATGCACAAATGCTGGGTTTGCCGAATGAGGCCGTGCGGTTGGTCTACGTCGACGGCGCCGGTTGCTATGGCATGAATGGGCATGACGATGCTGCGGCCGATGCCGCGCTGATGTCAAAAGCGCTGGGCAAGCCGGTGCGGGTGCAGTGGTCGCGTCAGGACGAACACGGTTTCGATCCCAAAGGTCCGCCGCAGGCGCTGACGCTGGAAGCGGTGCTCGGCCCCGACAACACGATCGCGGCCTGGCGTACCGAGATGTGGTTGCCGCGCGCAACCGCGAGTCTACCGACAGTGCCCTTGCTGGCGCCGCAGACTGCAGGCATGCCGCAACCTAAGGGAATCTCGAC
Source organism: Herbaspirillum rhizosphaerae (assembly GCF_046025915.1). Taxonomy (GTDB): domain Bacteria; phylum Pseudomonadota; class Gammaproteobacteria; order Burkholderiales; family Burkholderiaceae_D; genus Herbaspirillum; species Herbaspirillum rhizosphaerae_A. The sequence goes on from NZ_JAQQFR010000006.1 coordinate 20,974, forward strand.
CGGCCTGATTACGCAGAACGGCGATCCGCCGTACGAGGTTGCCAATGTTTCGGTCGGCGTGCACTGGCACGACAGCGCGCCTTTGCGTCCGGCCAACATCCGCGCGCCGGGCAAGATCGCCAACATCTTTGCCGTCGAGTGCATGACTGACGAACTCGCGGCCAAAGCTGGTATCGATCCGCTGGCGTTCCGTTTGCAATCGCTCAAGGATGCACGGGGTGCGGAAGTGATCAGACGCACGGCATCGCTGTTCGGTTGGGAAGCGCGTGCCGCCAGCGCCAGCGCGGGAAGTAAAACCAATCAACGCGGACGCGGCATCGCCTATTCGCACTACAAGCACAACGAGACCTACGTTGCCATGGCAATGGAAGTTGAAGTCAATCGTGCCAGTGGTGAGATCCGTGTGCTGCGCGTCGCGTGTGCGCATGATTGCGGACTGATCATCAATCCCGACGGCTTGCGCGCCCAGGTGGAAGGCAGCATCTTGCAGACCATCTCGCGCAGCTTGTTTGAAGAGATCCGCTTCGACACGCGCCGGGTGCAAAACGTCGATTGGGCAAGTTATCCCATCTTGACTTTCCCGGCGATGCCGGAGGTGCGCATCGACCTGATCGACCGGCCAACCATGCCGCCGCTGGGAGGCGGGGAGGCTGCTGCTTCTCCGGTGACGGCGGCCTTGGCGAATGCGGTCTGGGATGCGGTGGGTATTCGCTTGCGCACCGTGCCGTTCACGCCGGAACGCGTCAAAGCGGCGCTGGCAAGCGTCTGAATCGTTTGTGTTCTACACTGCGTTGGCGGTTTTCCAAGATGTAATGACTGAGATTCAACCGAGATAAAAACTAAGGAGAACATCATGATCAAGACACAAAATATCAAGGCAGCGTTGTTGACAGCGATGCTGTTGACCGGTGCATCGGCAATGGCGCAAACCGTCAGCGTCGAACTCAAGAGTAGCAATGAAGTGCCTGCCAATCCATCCACTGCCAGCGGCACCGGCAGCATCAGCGTGGCCGCCGACAAGACGGTGAGCGGCAGCATCACGACCACGGGCATCGAGGGCAAGATGGCGCATATCCATACCGGTGCCGCCGGCGCCAATGGTCCGGTGCTGGTTGGGTTGACCAAGAACGGCGATAACGGCTGGACCGTACCGGCAGGCGCCAAATTCACCGATGAGCAATACGCTGCTTATATGGCTGGCGGTCTGTACGTCAACGTGCATAGCGCAGTACATCCGGGTGGCGAGATTCGCGGTCAGTTGTTGCCGAAGTAAGTCGTCATCCATTCAGTTCGTTCAGAGGAGGAGGGCAGTTCGCCTTTCGTCTGAACAATCTGAATCGGGGAAAGCCGTCATCGTCAGGTGACGGCTTTTTTCATGGGCGAAGCCGTCGTTGTACGCCGATCGTTCCTTATAAATCATCAGACAACATCATTACTATCACGCTGTAAAAAGCCCGATTTTTGTGTGGCAGAAGGCCGTTTTTCACGTCCTGAAATTACAAAAGAAAGTGCGGTTTCACATACTTTCTTGTTGGCTTGTAATCCGCTATGGATAAGGCTTTGCGGGTTTTTTAATTTGTCCTCGATAATTCGTTTGCAAAATGAAATTGGCGTGTTTATACTCCGCTTCATGTTGTATGACGACTGATAACAAATCGGTCGCATGACAGTCCTTTAATAATAATTACTGCTGCTGCAAGCCTGTTGCGCGCCGCAAGACAATAAGCAGGAGACCGCCCTCGGCGCATCAGCCTTTGGCATCCGGATTATTCGTCTTCGTCTCCTCGCACGTCGGCCGAAGCGCGGTACCGGTCGGGAGATAGTCCGTGAGTATTGATCAAGTCGGCGCAAAGGTAGGCGCCTCCGTGCGCGCAGGCGCAAAAGCAAGCCATGTTCGTTATCTGATTCTGTTCATGCTGTTCGTGGTGACGACGGTCAACTACGCGGATCGCGCCACGCTGTCGATTGCCGGCACGTCGATGAAGTCCGAACTCGGCCTCGACCCGGTGATGATGGGTTACATCTTCTCGGCGTTCAGTTGGGCCTATGTGCTGGCACAACTGCCGGGCGGCTGGCTGCTTGACCGTTTCGGTTCCAAGAAGATTTATGCACTGAGCATTTTCCTGTGGTCCTTCTTCACACTGCTGCAGGGCGGCGTTACCTGGTTCGGGACGGCCGCAGCGGTGGTGCTGCTGTTCCTGTTGCGGTTCATGGTCGGTCTGGCGGAGGCGCCGTCGTTCCCGGCGAACGGCCGTATCGTGGCATCTTGGTTCCCAACGGCGGAACGCGGTACCGCGTCGGCGATCTTCAACTCGGCGCAGTATTTTGCTGCGGTGTTGTTCACCCCGCTGATGGGCTGGATCACGCATGTCTATGGCTGGCACCACGTGTTCACCGTCATGGGCGCATTCGGCATCTTGATGACCTTCATCTGGATCAAGGTCATTCACAGCCCCAAAGATCACCCAATGATCAACAAGGCCGAGCTGGAGCACATCGAGCAGGGCGGTGGTCTGGTGGATATGGATCAGGCCAAGCCGAAAGCGGCCGCCGGCACCGACGACGGCAAGGCCAAGTGGGGCTACATCAAGCAATTGCTGAGCAATCGCATGCTGCTGGGTGTGTACATCGGCCAGTACTGCATCAACACGATTACCTATTTCTTCCTGACCTGGTTCCCGGTGTACCTGGTGCAAGAGCGTGGCATGTCGATCCTGAAGGCGGGTTTCGTCGCGTCGATTCCCGCGGTGTGCGGTTTCATCGGCGGTGTCGTCGGCGGCCTGATTTCGGATCGTCTGATCAAGCGCGGCAACAGCGTCACCATGTCCCGCAAGATTCCTATTGTCGGCGGCATGCTGCTGTCGACCACGATGATCCTGTGCAACTACGTCGATGCGCAATGGCTGGTGGTCGGCATCATGGCCGTGGCTTTCTTCGGCAAGGGCGTCGGCGCACTCGGCTGGGCTGTTGTGGCGGATACCGCACCGAAGGAAATCGTTGGTTTGTCGGGCGGTCTGTTCAACACCTTCGGCAATATCGCCGGCATCACGACACCGATCGTGATCGGCTATATCCTGAAAGAAACCGGTTCGTTCTCGGGTGCACTGGTGTTCGTCGGCGCCAATGCGCTGGTGACCGTGATCAGCTATCTGGTCATCGTCAAGGAAATCAAGCGTGTTGAACTGAAGCCGCTTTGATCTTGTCGTTTTATCTTGTAATAAGTTGCAGCAGATGGGAATAGCCATGAGTACCGAAACACACAGCGAAGCCAGTACCAACGTCAACACGCCGCGTTATATTTTGATGCACGAGAACGACAATGTCGCCATCGTCGTCAATGACCGCGGCCTGCCCGCCGGGACAGTTTTTCCGGACGGCCTGACGCTGATCAGCCAGGTGCCGCAAGGACACAAGATCGCTTTGCGCGATATTCCCCAGGGCGAAGCCATCATCCGTTACGACGTCGCCATCGGCTATGCCGCGCGCGATATAGCCAAGGGCAGCTGGATCGAAGAATCGGTGGTAACCTTGCCGCCGGCACGCGAGCTGGACAACCTGCCGATTGCCACGCGCAAGGCTCCGGCGCTGGCTTCCGTGCCGCTGGAAGGCTATACCTTCGAAGGCTATCGCAATGCCGACGGTTCTGTCGGTACACGCAATCTGCTGGCGATCACGACCACCGTGCAGTGCGTGGCGGGGGTGGTCGAGCATGCGGTCAAGCGCATCCGCCAGGATCTGCTGCCGAAGTATCCCAATGTTGAAGACGTGGTCGCACTGGAACACACCTACGGCTGCGGCGTCGCCATCGATGCACCCAACGCCGACATACCGATCCGCACCTTGCGTAATATCAGCCTGAACCCCAACTTCGGTGGTCAGGCGATGGTGGTCAGCCTCGGCTGTGAAAAGCTGCAGCCGAACCGCTTGCTGCCGGAAAGCATCATCCCCATCCACAAGGAGGGCGAGCCTTACGTCGTCTGTTTGCAGGATTCGGAACATGTCGGCTTCAACTCGATGATCGACTCCATCCTGCACATGGCTGAAGCGCGCCTGAAAGAACTGGACAAGCGCCGCCGCGTGACTTGCCCGGCATCTGATCTGGTGGTCGGCGTGCAGTGTGGCGGCAGCGATGCTTTCTCGGGTGTGACGGCCAATCCGGCAGTAGGTTTTGCGACTGATCTGCTGGTGCGTGCAGGCGCTGCCGTGATGTTTTCGGAAGTGACGGAGGTGCGTGACGGCATCGATCAACTGACTTCGCGCGCTATCAATGCAGACGTTGCACAAGCGATGATTCGCGAGATGGACTGGTACGACAATTACCTCAAAAAGGGCGGCGTCGACCGCAGCGCGAATACCACCCCCGGCAACAAGAAGGGCGGTCTCGCCAATATCGTCGAGAAGGCCATGGGCTCCATCGTCAAGTCGGGCAGCAGCCCGATCTCAGGCGTGCTGGCTCCCGGCGACAAGCTCAAGCAAAAGGGTTTGATCTACGCCGCTACACCAGCCAGCGATTTCGTCTGCGGCACCTTGCAACTGGCTGCCGGCATGAACCTGCATATCTTTACCACCGGCCGCGGTACGCCTTACGGTCTGGCTGCGGTACCAGTGATCAAGGTTGCCACGCGCAATGATCTGGCGCGTCGTTGGCATGACTTGATGGACGTCAACGCCGGCACCATTGCCAGCGGTGAAGCGACGATTGCCGACGTCGGCTGGGAGCTGTTCCAACTGATGCTGGATGTCGCCAGCGGCCGCAAGCAGACCTGGGCCGAGAAGTGGAAGCTGCACAATGCGCTGACGCTGTTCAACCCGGCGCCGATTACCTGATTCACGTTCCGCAGCTGTACATAACAAAATCAACAAGCCTCTCGTCGATTGCTCATCGCAGGGCAGGGGCATTCTTTACCCTAAGGAGGAAGCATGAGAGTCATGAATTTCGCGCTGAAGTTGGGCGTAGCAGCAATCTTGAGCGGTTCAGTCTGTGCCGGCGTCAACGCTGCGACGATGGTGTACGTGTCCAATGCCGACAGCAAAGATATCTATGTCATGCGATTGAACAAGGACGGCAGCGTCACGCCGGTCGAGCAAGTGCAGACCGGCGGCACCGTGATGCCGCTGGCGTTCAGTCCTGATCACACGCGTCTGTATGCTTCGCTGCGCTCGCAGCCTTATTCGGTGACCACCTTTGCGGTAGACCAGCAAAGCGGCAAACTCAAGGCGCTGTCCACCGTGCCGCTGGCCGACAACATGGCCAATCTGGCGACCGACAAGACAGGCCGCTTCCTGTTTGCGGCGTCCTATACCGGCCACAAGATTTCGGTCAATCCGATCAGCGCCACCGGTCTGGTGCAGCAGCCTGCTACCGTGATCAACACCGGCAAGAATGCCCACGCAGTGGGCAGCGATCCGAAAAACAAGTTCGTCTTTGCTTCCAATCTAGGCAGCGACGTCATCCTGCAATTCAAGTTTGATGCCGCCACCGGCACACTGACACCGAACACGCCTCCGTCGGTCGCTACCAAGGCAGGCGCCGGCCCACGCCATTTCGTGTTCCATCCAAATTTGCGTTACGTGTTCTCGACCAATGAACTCGATGGCACGGTCAACACCTACGCTTACGATGCAGCGCACGGTACGCTGACCTTGCAAGGCACCGTCTCGGCAGTGCCAGCCGGATTCAAAGGCGATGCGCCGGCTGCCGCCGATATCCATCTGACACCGAATGGCCGCTTCCTGTATGCGTCCGAACGTACGTCGAGCACCTTGGCCGCTTATCGCGTCAATGCCAAGACCGGTGTGCTGACGCTGATCGGCAATGTGCCGACCGAGACCCAGCCGCGTGGTTTCAACATCGATCCGCAAGGCAGGTATCTGCTGGCTGTCGGCCAAAAATCCAATGGCCTGACCAGTTACGCCATCAATCAGAAAACCGGTGCGCTGACCCCCTTGCAGCACTACGAGCTGGGCAAGAATCCTAACTGGGTGGAGATCGTCCACTTCCCCTGAGTTGCCGGGCTTAGCCGACTTGCCTCACAGCATGGGTTCTCGATAATCCCCCGCGATGTTATGCGGGGGATTTTTCGTTGAACGTGCAAAATTGCCGATTCGGCAACGTTGTCATTGATTTTTCGCAAAAATGATGCATAAAAGCGGGCTGTCATTTCAAGCTTGTTTTAAGATGGCAAAGGCACGTCGGCGGATCAGTCGCAGCCTCGTGGAATCAACATAATCAAAATAATCAGGAGCAGGGAATGCGAAATATCACCGTTCGTTTCAGCCTCATGGGCGCATTGGCGCTATTCGCCGCCATGATCGCACTGGGCGCTGCTGTCGGCATCTTTGCGCTGGGACGTGCGAACGAATCGACCGTCATGGTGCACGACGTCACCGCGCGTGCCTTGACCATCAACGACGCATACAAGGACACCACGCGCACGCGGGCGGCATTGACCCGCGCCTACAGCGCGTTGAAAGAGCAGAACGATCAGGAGGTGAAGAGTTCGGCATTGAAGAGCGCACAGACCAGCTATGACCGTACGCTCAAACTGCTCGATGAATTCGACAAGGCTCCTGCCTTCAAAGGACAGGACGATAAACTTAAAGCCGATCTGGTCGACGCCGGCAAGCAGTTGTCGGGTGTATTGAACAAGGCTGCCGACGCCTTGCGCAATAACGATACCGCCGCCTACGCCGAGATCAACGGCCGCGACATCACTGCCAAGGGCGCCAGCTTCTCGACATTGCTGGAAAAATTCCAGAAACTCACCAAGGATCTGTCGGAAGACATCGTCGCTCAGCGCGAGCGCGAGTACAACATGGTCGTCTGGCTGGTGGTGATCGGTCTGATCGCTGCCTTGGCGCTGGTGCTGACTGTGCACTTCGTCTTGCGCGGTATTGTGTTGACGCCGCTCAATCGCGCCGTCACCTTGCTGGATCAGGTTGCCAATGGTGACCTCACCATGAAAATCGCCGATCCGGGCCGCAATGAAATCGGCCGCTTGTTTGCCTCCATCCGCAGCATGCAACAAGGTTTGCTCGACACCGTCTCGCGCGTGCGCAGCAGTACCGACATCATCAATACCGGCGCACAGGAAATCGCCGCCGGCAATCTCGACTTATCGGCGCGTACTGAAACACAAGCCAGTTCGCTGGAAGAGACTGCGGCATCGATGGAGCAATTGACCGGCACCGTGAAGCAGAATGCCGAAAACGCCCAGCAAGCCAACCAACTTGCCCATTCCGCATCCGAGACCGCAGTCAAGGGCGGCGAAGTGGTGGCGCAGGTGGTCGACACCATGAATGCGATCAACGAATCCTCCAAGAAGATCGTCGACATTATCAGCGTGATCGACGGTATCGCTTTCCAGACCAACATCCTCGCCCTGAACGCTGCGGTTGAAGCCGCGCGCGCCGGCGAGCAGGGACGTGGCTTCGCAGTCGTGGCATCAGAAGTGCGCAGCCTGGCGCAGCGTTCTGCCGCTGCCGCGAAAGAGATCAAAGGATTGATTACCGACTCGGTAGAGAAAGTCGACTCCGGCAGCCGCCTGGTTGAGCATGCCGGCAAGACCATGAGCGAAGTGGTCGAGAGCGTGCGCCGCGTCACCGACATCGTCGGCGAGATCAGCTCGGCCAGCCGCGAGCAGAGCGACGGTATCGGTCAGGTCAACAATGCCATCACGCAGATGGACGAAGTGACTCAGCAAAATGCCGCGCTGGTGGAAGAAGCCGCCGCCGCTGCGCAATCCTTGCAGACGCAGGCGGTAACGCTGGCCGATGCCGTCAGCATTTTCCGTATTGATGCCAACGCACAGGTGCTTGCACCGGCGGTGCGTCCGAGGGCGGTATCTGTTTCTGCGCCGAAGGCAATGGCTGCAGCGCCTACGCCAACTAAACCGACCTTGGCCAAGCCTGCATCGAATGCAATCGCTACATCGAAAGTTACCCCGAAGTTGTCGTCACCTGTTTCCGACGGCGACTGGGAACAGTTTTGATTCAGTAGCAACCAAACTGAACAGCGCGCCATATCGTTGGCGTTGTTCAATTGAGAGATTTTTCATCTATCGCCGTCGTCCCAGCGAACGCTGGGATCCAATGTCGTGACTGAGGTCAACAAGACGCTGGGTCCTGACTTTCGTCAGGACGACGGCTTTTTTACATCCCCTTTTTTATCTTTCGAACCCGCATAAAAAAAGCGCCGGAGCATACGCTCCGACGCTGGAAACCGCCGTTACCGGCGGCTGTGGATACCTGATGAGGTCAGGGTTCTTTACGTGGCATCGCCGGCAAAATTACGCGGCGGTGTACGAGGTCTTCACGGTGGTGTAGAACTCGGCTGCGTAAGCGCCTTGCTCGCGCGGGCCGAAGCTCGATGCCTTGCGGCCGCCAAACGGGACGTGATAATCGACGCCGGCAGTTGCCGTGTTGACCATCACCATGCCTGCTTGCGCATTGCGCTTGAAATGGGTGGCGTACTTCAGCGAGGTGGTGCAGATGCCCGACGACAGGCCGAACTCGGTGTCGTTGGCCAGTTGCAGCGCGTGTTCGTAATTGTCGGCGGGGATCACGGATGCGACCGGTCCGAAGATTTCTTCACGCGAGATGCGCATGTCGTTGTTGCAGTCGGCGAACAGCGCAGGCGTCATGTAGAAGCCATCGGTGTCGCGCTTGACGCGCTCACCGCCGAAGGCCAGGCGTGCACCTTCCTGCTTGCCGATTTCCACGTACGACAGGTTCTGGTCTAGTTGCGATTGATCGACGACCGGGCCGATGTTGGTGTCGGCAGTCAGCGCGTGACCGATCTTCAGGCCGGCCAGTTGGTTGCGTGCAGCTTCGATGAAGCGCGGGTAGATGTCTTTTTCGACGATGATACGGCTCGAGGCGGTGCAGCGCTGGCCGGTCGAGAAGAACGCGCCTTGTACGGCTGCCGTGACGGCGACGTTCAGGTCGGCATCGTTCAGGACAACCAGCGGATTCTTGCCGCCCATTTCGAGCTGGAACTTTGCCATGCGGGCGACGCAGCCTTGCGCCACGCGTGCGCCGGTCGAGACCGAACCGGTGAAGGTCAGGGCGGTGACGCGACGGTCGTCGATGAAGCGCTGGCCGACCACCGAACCACGGCCCATCACGAGATTGAACACGCCGGCCGGGATACCGGAGCGGCTGATGATGTCGGCAATCGCCCACGCGCTGCCAGGCACCAGTTCAGCCGGCTTGAAGACGACGGTGTTGCCGTAGGCCAGTGCCGGTGCAATCTTCCATGCGGGGATTGCCATCGGGAAATTCCATGGTGCGATGATGCCGACTACACCGACCGGTTCACGGGTGATTTCGATGTCCATGCCGGGACGCACGGATGCCAGTTTCTGGCCCTGGATACGCAGCACTTCGGCAGCGAAGAATTTGAAAATATTGCCGGCGCGGCCCGCTTCGCCGATACCTTCGGCCAGGGTCTTGCCTTCTTCACGTGACAGCAGACGGCCGAGTTCTTCCTTGCGCGCCAGAATTTCAGAGCCGATCTTGTCCAGTGCGTCGGAACGCGCCTGGATATTGCCGACGCTCCATGCAGGGAAAGCGGCGTGCGCTGCGGCGATGGCGATGTCGGCTTGTGCTGCGTCGGCTTGTGCGTACTCGCCGATGATGTCGGTCAGGTCAGACGGGTTGACGTTCTTGTTGATGCTGGCGCCTTGCAGCCATTCACCGTTGATGTAGTTCGCGAATTGAGTCATCGATTTCTCCTGGATGTGGAAGCCAAAACTGACCGCGGGACGAATCCGGCGGTCAGTCGAGAGGTTTAGTTAGTTATTGTGTCGTGCAATTTCGGCGCTTCAATTACTGAGGTCCCAGACGCTTGATCAGCGCGGCCAGTTCTTCGTGCTCGGCTTCGGTGCAAGCGGTCAGCGGTGTGCGGACCGGGCCTGCATCGTGACCGACAACCTTGGCGCCGGCCTTGACGATACTCACTGCATAGCCGGCCTTGCGATTGCGGATAGCCAGGTATGGCAGGAAGAATTCGTCGATCAGCTTGCCGACGGTGGCGTGGTCTTCCTTGGCGATGGCGTGGTAGAAGTCCATCGCTGTCTTCGGGATGAAGTTGAACACGGCCGACGAGTAGACCGGCACGCCCAGCGCCTTGTAAGCAGCTGCGTAGACTTCCGCAGTCGGCAGGCCGCCGAGATAGGTGAAGCGATCGCCCAGACGGCGGCGAATCGTGACCATGGATTCGATTTCACCGACGCCGTCCTTGAAACCGATCAGGTTAGGGCAGCGCTCGGCCAGGCGTTCCAGCATGTCGGCGTTGAGCTTGCAGACGCCACGGTTGTAAATGATGACGCCGAACTTGACCGATTTGCAGACGGCTTCAACGTGGTCGGCGATACCGTCCTGGCTGGCTTCTGTCAGGTAATGTGGCATCAGCAGGATGCCGTGTGCACCCAGGCGTTCGGCTTCTTGTGCGTAAGCGATCGCAGCGCGGGTAGCGCCACCGGCGCCGGCGATGATAGGCACCTTGCCTTTGCAGGTTTCCACCGCAGTGCGGATGATGTCCGAGTATTCGCCCGGCACCAGCGAGAAGAACTCACCTGTACCACCGGCTGCGAACAGCGCGCTGGCGCCGTAAGGGGCTAACCATTCCAGACGTTCGATATAGGTCTTTGGACGGAAGTCGCCTTGCTCGTCGAAGTCGGTCAGCGGGAAGGAGAGCAGGCCGGCGGAAAGAATCTGTTTCAGGTCTTGTGGTGTGTACATGTCAGTAGGTGCCAGGTGATGAAGTTAAAAATGCCGTCGCGCTTGATCACAAATTCCGAACATAGTCAGCGCTTCTGGATGGAACTTGTTCTTAAGCGTCTTAAGATATCAGTCATCGTACAACATGAATTAAGAGAAAGCCAGCAGTTTTTACTGCCGACTGACGTTACGTTGGATTTTGTGTTGATTTGCCTGGTTCTAGCGTGGTTCTGGGCTGAGGTGCGTTATCAGTTTGTTGCGATCGTGCAGGGCAATTCAGGAATACGTCGTTGCGTTGCTGCGCTGTCAGGTAGCCGATGGCTCCGACGCCTTTTGTGCATCTGCCGCCGACTCGGCTGCTTCCTGCGCACGGCGCAGGCGCTCGCGGCTATTGGTCAGGTGGTTGCGCATGGCCGCGCGCGCCGCTTCGGTGTCGCGGCGGGCGATGGCTTCGTAGATGTCTTCGTGCTCACGCTGCACACGGTCCAGGTAGCTGGCTTGCGGGTCGCGTGCCAGTTCAGCCGTGTTCAGGCGTTTGCGCGGAATCACGCCGGCGCCGAGGTGGCTCAGGATCTCAATGAAATAGCGGTTGCCGGTGGCGGTGGCGATCTGGAAGTGGAAGCGGAAGTCGGGGCCGACGGTGTCGTTGCCCTTTTTCAGGTTCTCGTGGAAGGCGTCGAGCGCCTGGCGGATTTCCAGCAATTGCGCGTCGGTGCGGCGTGCGGCGGCCAGACCGGCGGTTTCGGTTTCCAGGCTGATGCGCAGTTCCAGCAGCGCCAGCAGATCCTTCATCGTGGTGATGGTGGCCGGATCGATATTGATGTTGCCGGCCTTTTGCGCCTCCAGCACGAAGGTGCCGATGCCATGCCGTGTTTCCACCAGTCCGGCAGCCTGCAGACGCGAAATCGCTTCGCGCACCACGGTGCGGCTGACGCCCTGGGTGAGCATGATTTCGGACTCGGTCGGCAGTTTCTCTCCCGGCTTGATGGCGCCGCTGGAGATCATTTCAGAAATCGCGCCAACCACTTCCTGAGACAGGCTCTGGGTCTTCTTGCGTGGGCGCATCAGCGGGCTGGGGGTCTCGTTAACTTCCATTTTTATAGGTCGATATGTATGAAGTACTTCGCACGGAACCGCATTCGGATGAACGCGGCGGGCCTGCAAAAAGATATGAGACATCTTACCAGAGGATGACTGGGTTTCGTACCCTTGATGCGGACTTAAATGGCCTTGGAGCCGCGTTGCGACAGGGTTTGAAGAGATTTTTTGGCTTTTTCCGACGGGTTCAGCAGAAATCCCGGCTGCCGACGTGGATTTCACCCAGCAGATGGGACATATCCACTAAGCGTTTTGCCACCAGATGCTGCACGCCCGCGTGGGTTTGCCAGATGCCGTAGACGCCGAGCAGGGAGGCGTTGAGGACTTCGTTGCGCTGCTTTTCCACCAGCGAGGGCCAGAGGATGACGTTGGTGGAGCCGGTTTCGTCTTCGATGGTGATGAACAGCACGCCCTTGGCGGTGCCGGGACGCTGGCGTACCGTGACAATGCCGCAGCCGCGCGCGAACTGGCCGTCCTGAAAGGTCGTCATGACGTCGTGCGGCAGGAACTTATGCTTGGTCAGTATGGGACGCAGCAAGGCGAGCGGATGGCGTTTGAGCGTCAGGCCGGCGCTGCGGTAATCGGCGACGATGTCTTCTGCTTCGGACGGCGCCGGCAGGCGCAGGATCTCTTCGCGTGAGGGGGCTGTATGCAGCAGATCTTTGGCTGGGGCGGCATCGAGCGCTTGCCACAAGGCTTCGCGGCGATGGCCGCTGAGTGCGACCAGTGCGTTGCCGGCGGCGAGTGCCTGCAGGGTGTGTTTGTCGAGCCGGGCGCGGCGGGCCAGGTCTTGCAAGTCGGAAAACGTCTCTTCATGGCGCGCACGTTCGATGCGCAAGGCGGCTTCTTCTTTCATGCTGCCGAGCAGGGACAGGCCGAGCCGCACGGCAGGACGGATGTCGGGGTGTGCGGGATCGAAGTTTTCCAGCGTGCTGTCCCAGTTGCTGTGCATGACGTCGGCCGGCAGCACGCGTACGCCGTGACGGCGCGCGTCCTGGATCAGTTGCGACGGTGAATAGAAACCCATGGGCTGGCTGTTGAGCAGCGAGCAGAGGAAAGCTTCCGGCTCGTGGCATTTGAGCCAACTGCTGGCGTAGGCAAGGATGGCGAAGCTGGCTGCATGGCTTTCGGGGAAGCCATATTCGCCGAAACCTTTGATCTGTTTGAAGATGGCATTGGCAAAATCTTTTTCATAGCCGCGATCAAGCATGCCTTGCACCAGTTTGTGTTCGTGCTTTTCCAGTCCGCCTTTGCGTTTCCACGCGGCCATGGCGCGTCGCAAATCATCTGCTTCGCCCGGTGTGAAACCAGCGGCGAGCACGGCGATCTGCATCACTTGTTCCTGAAAGATGGGCACGCCGCGCGTGCGTTCCAAAGCTTGCCGCAGGATTTCCTTGGGATAGGTTTCCGGTTCCAGTCCTTGGCGGCGGCGTAAGAAGGGATGCACCATGCCGCCCTGAATCGGTCCGGGGCGGACGATGGCGACTTGCACGACAAGGTCGTAGAACTCTCGCGGCTTCAGGCGCGGCAGCATGCTCATCTGCGCGCGGCTTTCGATCTGGAAGACGCCGATGGTGTCGGCCTTGCAGATCATGTCATAGGTAACGGGATCTTCGGCGGGAATGTCTTGCATGCGGAAGACATTCCCGCGCCGTTTGGCGACCAGTTCCAGCGCGCGGCGCAAGGCTGACAGCATGCCCAGCGCCAGCACATCCACCTTGAGCAGACCGAGTGATTCGAGATCGTCCTTGTCCCACTGGATGACCGAGCGGTCGGGCATGGCGGCGTTTTCAATCGGCACCAGGCGCGAGAGCTTGTCGCGTGCGATGACGAAGCCGCCGCTGTGCTGCGACAGATGGCGCGGGAAGTTCATCAGTTGCAAGGACAGGATGGCCCATTGATGGGCAATGGGAGATTCCGGATCGAGGCCGCATTCGGCGAAACGCTGCATCATGTTGTAGCGGTCGTCGAACCATTGATGCGACTTGGCAACCTTGTCGACAATGGAGGCGTCGACTCCCAGCGCTTTGCCGACGTCGCGCAGCACGCCGCGCGGACGGTAGGTGTGGACGGCGGCGGCGATGGCGGCGCGCATGCGGCCGTATTTGCGATAGATGTATTGGATGACTTCTTCACGCCGCTGGTGTTCGAAATCGACGTCGATGTCCGGCGGTTCGCCGCGCTCCTTGCTGATGAAGCGTTCGAACAGCATGACCGAGCGCGTCGGGTCGACTTCGGTCACACCGAGGCAGTAGCAAACCACGGAGTTCGCGGCCGAACCTCGCCCCTGACGCAGGATGCCGTTGTCTTTGGCAAAGCGTACGATGTCGTAGACCGTGAGGAAGTAAGGCTCGTAGGCCATGTCGTTGATCAGTGTGAGTTCGTGCTCGATCTGATCGGTGACTTTTTGCGGGATGCCGGAGGGGTAGCGCAGGTGCGCGCCGAGAAATACTTCCTGACGCAGATAGCCGGCGGGCGTCTGGCCTTCGGGAACCAGTTCTTCGGGATATTCGTAGCGCAGTTCGTCAAGTTTGAAGGTGCATTGAGCCGCGATGCGAAGTGTTTCGGCGAGTGCCGCTGCAGAAAAAATATTCGCCAGCCGCAGGCGTGAACGAAGATGCTGTTCCGCATTGGGCGCGAGCTCGTAGCCGCAGTCGCCGACCGCCTTGCCAAGACGTATTGCCGTCAGCGTGTCTTGCAGGAATTTGCGTGAACGCACGTGCATGTTGACCTCGCCGATGGCGGTGACCGGCAGGTCGTGGCGGGTGGCGGCTTCTTGAATAACACCGCGATGCAGTTGATCGTAAGGGCGATACAGCTGCGTTAGTCCAAGCCAGGCGCGCTGCGGGAAGGTGCGCGCCAACCAGGCAGCTTGCTGTTCCAGCATAGTTGCATCGGCAGGATAATGCGGTGCCAGGATCAGCAGGCAATCGGGCAGACCGCGCAGATGTGCGTGCGATACCTGTGGCGCCGAAAAATCATTGATGTCGATACGATAGCTGCCCTTGTCGGCGCGTGTGCGGCCGAGTGTGATCAGTTCGGACAGGTTGCCGTAGCCTTCCCGATTCCGGGCCAGTGCGATCAGGGTCATGGGCGGTTTTCCGGTTTCCCATTCGATGCGAAAGCAGGAGCCGATGATGAGTTTGAGGTCCGCTTTTTTTGCTTCCATATGCGCGCGCACCACGCCGGCCAGCGAGCATTCATCGGTGACGGCAAGCGCGGTGTAGCCGAGTTGCACGGCGCGCGCGGCGAGTTCTTCCGCGTGCGAGGCGCCCTCCAGAAAGCTGAAATTGGACAGGCAGAACAGTTCGGCGTAGTCAGGAATGGATGAGGTGTCGGACATGATTTTTTCTCGCATCATCCAAACATGCCGTGCAAATACCAATGCGGTTCGACACCGTCGACATCCCCAATGCGCTCGCGATAAATCCAGTAAAGGCAGTGATCGGCTCCTTCGGCAATGTAATAGTCGCGTGTCACCAGGTCGCCGTTCCACCAGCCTGCTTCGATACGTTCCGGCGGCGAGACGGGGCGCAGGCGCGAACCGTAATAGGGACGATGCTGGCGCATGGTCAAGGCAATCGGTTTATCCAGCAGCCATGTAGGGCGCGGCGGCAACGGACGCTCTTGCAGCGGAGCGGCGGCATCCATGACGGAACACCATCGATTGGCTTGTTCCGGCCGGTAGTCGGCGAGCGGGGCGGCGTGCAAGACATTATCCGCACCCAGTCGCGCGACCAGCAGTTCTATCAGGCGCTTGTGGTCTTCCGGCGAGCCTCCGGGTTCGGGAAACAGATTGTCGCTGGCCGGCGCCATGGGTTCGGTTTGCGCCGCTTCCAGCACGACGGCGATGATGGGGGCGGTAATTTCCAGCCGCGCCAGGCGTTCTTTAAGCAGCCTGATCAGGTGCGCGTCTTGCCAGGTCGGTTCGGCCAGCATGAGTTCGATGGTCGTGGGAGCGACTGCCTGGCGGCCGCGTTCGTGTTCAAGTTGGACACGAACTTGCGTGACGGCCAGATGGCGCGCCGTCAGCCAGCCGCAGAGTTGAGTGAGCAGGGCCTGGACGGTGTATTGGGCGGCGTCAGCGTGTTCGATGCGTTCGCTTAATTCAATGCGTTGCCGAAAGCTGGGCGGCACTTCGAGCCAGGCGTGCAATTCCGGTGCATCGCCATAGGCGCAGTCTAGTGCATCCAGCATGTGCGTGTCGCCGCGCCGTTGCAAACCGGCGCGCGGCAGGCGGCGCAGGTCGGCCAGCGTGCGGCAGCCGATGCCGGAGAGCCAGTCGAGATAAGGCAGCGCTGCCGGTAATGTAGCGACCGGCAGGCGGCCGAGATGCCGGTGCAGGCGATGTTGTTTCAACGTCCGGGCGCCGGTGTGTCGGGCGAGTAAAGCGGCGCCGTTGGCAGTCGGTGCGCAACTGATGACGGCGCTCAGACCGAGTTGCCGGACGGTGGCGCGCACGCGGCGACATAAAACGCGGATGCCGCCGAACAGGCTCAGACTGGCGCCGATGTCGAGCAGGATGGTGGATTCTTCCGCGAAGCTGGCCTGCGGGGTGTATTGCAGCAAGGCGATGGCGGTGCCGAACAATGTCTGTGCCTCGCGATCGGAAGCGCGCTCGTGCATAAGCGCTTTGGGGAGCAGCGCCAGCACGCCGCCGCGGCGCATGCCGATACGCACGCCGGCTTCGCAGGCGCATTGCGAAGCCGCCATGACGCGGGTGTGCTCCAGCACGACGGCAGAGACTTCATCCGACCAGTTCGGATGAAACACTTCCAACGACAGCAGGGGCAGATGTACGGCGATCCACAGGCGCATGATGCAAAAGATTCAGAGAGGGCAAAGAAATAAACAAGGGCGTGTCACGCTGCGGTCCGCGGCGTTTGACGAAACTGACTTCAATGCCGCCGGCTGCGGCTGCCAGCGACAAACGTAGTGGGGCCGGCGAAGCATCCTGCGCACAACTGAGCGGACGCAGCATGACGAACAGGGTGCTGCCGGTTTGCGCCGCCAGATGCAAGCGGCGCAGGCTGTCCTTGCGCATGTGCCGCTGCCAGAACAGCAGCGCGGCGCAACTGCCGGATTTCAATATCTGTTCAGCGGCCCAGGCGGCATCGGCGCTGGTGGCGGCACGCACCGACAGCAGCCGCGCGGCGTCGACACCGATCTGGCGCCAGCCGATGGCTTGCGGTGCATGCGGCGTCTGCACCAATGCGATGCGGCGCGGCGACAGGGATTGGAGTGCCGGACCCAGCAGGCGCAGTTCGCCGACGCCGGGTTGCGGCAGCAGCAAGTCGATCAGCGCGCCGGTCGGCCAGCCTTGCCCGGGGAGCTCTTTAGACAGCGCATCAAATCCGGTATCGAGTCCGCGCACCGTGCTGCGGGCAAGCTGTGAAGCGAGCCAGAGCGAGGCGTGAATACTTTGAGGAAGAGGCGCGGACATGAGCAAGTTTCGAAATACGTGTACTGTATAAATATACAGTAATTGTCGTGCTCCGGCGATCTTGATCGGGTGAGGTTTCTGCGGGTTTTGCAGTACCTGACAAGATTACTCAAGTTTGATATACTTGACGTAAATATTCGGGAATTCAGGGAGTGGTTCTGAAAACTGTTTCTGGAGTCGAGATTTCATGCGATTAACTACTAAAGGCCGTTTTGCTGTGACAGCAATGATTGACTTGGCGTTGCGCCATGGCAATGGACCCGTCACGTTGTCCGCCATCAGCGAGAGGCAGGAAATTTCTTTATCATATCTGGAGCAGTTGTTCGGCAAATTGCGACGCCACCAGATCGTTGAGTCCGTGCGCGGACCCGGCGGCGGTTACAACCTGGCGCGCAAAGCAGGTGATGTGTCGGTTGCCGACATCATCATCGCCGTCGATGAACCCCTGGATGCAACGCAATGCGGCGGCAAGGAAAATTGCCATAGCGTCACCCACCCCGGTGGCACGCGCTGCATGACGCACGACCTGTGGTCGACGCTGAATGAAAAGATGGTCGAATATCTCGACTCGGTCTCCTTGCAAGACCTGGTTGACCAGCAGCACCAGAAAGAACAGAAGCAGCCGGAACACAGAACTCTCGGCACTGAACAAAGCGTGGTTGTCATGCACCGCCCTCACGCAGCGGTTTGATTGGAGCTAGAACAAAATGAATGCACCTCTGGAAAAAAGCCTGTTGGACACCATCAAGGCGCCGCATTTTCCAATTTATCTGGATTACTCGGCAACCACGCCGGTCGACCCGCGCGTGGCCGACAAGATGATTCCGTACCTGCGCGAGCAGTTCGGTAATCCTGCGTCGCGCAGCCACATGTATGGCTGGACCGCAGAGAAGGCCGTGGAAGATGCACGCGAAGAAGTCGCCAAATTGGTCAACGCGGATTCGCGCGAAATCATCTGGACTTCCGGCGCGACCGAAAGCAACAACCTGGCAATCAAGGGTGCTGCGCAGTTCTACAAGACCAAGGGTAAGCACATCATCACGGTCAAGACCGAGCACAAGGCTGTGCTGGATACTTTCCGCGAACTGGAGCGCCAAGGTTTCGAGGCGACTTACCTGCAACCGCAAGACAATGGTCTGGTAACTGTCGAGCAAATCGCCGCAGCCGTGCGTCCCGACACCATCCTGATCTCGGTCATGCTGGTCAACAACGAAATCGGTGTTATCCAGCCTGTGCCTGAAATCGGCGAATTCTGCCGTTCTAAGGGCATCATTTTCCACTGCGACGCTGCGCAGGCAACCGGCAAGGTCAAGATCGATCTGGAAAACTGGAAAGTCGACCTGATGAGCTTCTCGGCGCACAAGACTTACGGTCCCAAGGGTATCGGCGCGCTGTACGTTCGCCGCAAACCACGTGTGCGTATCGAAGCGCAGATCCACGGCGGTGGTCACGAGCGCGGTCTGCGTTCCGGCACACTGGCAACGCACCAGATCGTCGGCATGGGCGAAGCCTTCCGCATCGCCCGCGAAGAAATGGAAACCGAACTGGCCCACATTCGCGCCATGCGCGATCGTCTGGCCAAGGGTTTGCAAGAGATCGAAGAAACCTATATCAACGGCGACATGGAACACCGTGTGCCGCACAACCTGAACGTCAGCTTCAACTACGTCGAAGGCGAATCCCTGATCATGGCGATCAAGGACATCGCGGTCTCGTCCGGCTCGGCTTGCACCTCGGCCAGCCTGGAACCGTCGTATGTGTTGCGCGCCCTGGGCCGCAGCGACGAACTGGCGCATAGCTCGATTCGTTTTACCATCGGCCGTTTCACAACCGAAGAAGATATCGACTTCACCATTGATCTGATCAAGAGCAAAGTCGGTAAGCTGCGCGAATTGTCGCCGCTGTGGGATATGTACAAGGACGGGATCGACATCAGCACGATCCAATGGGCTGCACACTAATATCGCGAAAATGAAAACCGCCCCCATATAGAACGCAGGGGCGACCTCATCAAGGAGCATCAAAATGTCTTACTCGGAAAAAGTACTCGATCACTACGAAAACCCACGTAACGTCGGCGCCTTCGAAAAGGGCGACGAGACCGTAGGCACGGGTATGGTCGGCGCGCCCGCTTGCGGCGACGTCATGAAGTTGCAAATCAAGGTCGGCGCTGACGGCGTGATTCAGGACGCCAAGTTCAAAACCTACGGTTGCGGTTCGGCGATTGCTTCGTCGTCGCTGGTGACTGAATGGGTCAAGGGCAAGACATTGGATCAAGCCTTGTCGATCAAGAACACCCAGATCGCTGAAGAACTGGCGTTGCCGCCGGTGAAGATCCACTGCTCCATCCTGGCAGAAGACGCCATCAAGGCTGCGGTGCAAGACTACAAAGCCAAGCACGGCAGCGTTGAGCAAAAGGCTGCGGCTTAATTCAAGTCGCAAGCGAAGCGAAAGAGGGCAGGCATCATGGCAATCACACTGACTGAAAAAGCTGCAAAACACATCAGCCGCTACATGGAACGTCGCGGCAAAGGTCTCGGCTTGCGCCTTGGCGTGCGCACAACCGGCTGCTCCGGTCTGGCTTACAAGCTGGAATATGTGGACGAAGAAACACCAGAAGATCAGATGTTTGAATCGCGCGGCATTCGCGTCTATGTGGATCCCAAGAGCTTGCCGTACATCGACGGCACTGAATTGGATTTTGCGCGTGAAGGCCTGAACGAAGGCTTCAAGTTCCAGAATCCGAACATGAAGGACGAATGCGGTTGCGGCGAAAGCTTCCGTATCTGATCTCATGATCACCACCGCGATGTCGGCACAGCGATGTGCGACATCACGGCGGCGATTGAAACTGATCACATGTCTAGTGCTTAGCCAGAATCGCGTTGTATCGTTCAGCGATAGCCTCTGAAGAGTAGTTCTGCCAAGCCTGTTGAAGTCCGAACAGGCTTTTTATTTTTTGTTCATCTGAACAATCTTTGCACAACGTATGCAAAATCACTTCGCACTTTTCCAATTGCCGCAACGCTTTGCCGTCGATCAGACTGCGTTGGAAAAGGCGTACCATGGCGTGCAGAATCAGGCGCATCCGGACAAGTTTGCCAATGCGACCGGCGCCGAGAAGCGCGTTGCCATGCAATGGGCCACACGCGCCAACGAAGCCTACCAGACGCTCAAAAATCCCCTCAAGCGCGCCTCCTATCTGTGCGAGCTTAATGGCGTCGATCTTCAAACTGAATCCAATACGTCCATGCCGCCGGCATTCCTGATGCAGCAAATGGAATGGCGTGAAGAGCTCGACGATGCGCGTGCAGGCAAGAATATCGACGCGCTCGAGCAGCTTGATGGTGCCTTGCGCAGCGGGAAGAAAGACACCGTCGCCCGTATCGAAACGCTGCTCGACGCGAATGACTTCACTGGTGCCGCCCAACTGGTGCGCCAACTGATGTTCCTTGAAAAATTCGGCGAAGAGATCGGCAATACCTTCGCCCTGATCGAAGGTTGATGCGCTATGCCTGACGTGTTCCTGTTTCTGATTGCTGCCATGATGCTGACCCTTGCTCCTGGACCGGACAATATTTACGTACTCACACGCGGCATCGCGCAGGGGCGTAAGGCCGGTCTGGTTGCAGCACTCGGTTTTGCTTCTGGATTGTTCTTTCATACCTTGCTGGCAGTGCTCGGCTTTGCCGCCATCATCAAGGCGTATCCGGCCGCTTATCACGCCCTGCAATACGCGGGCGCGGCGTATCTGGTCTATCTCGGCGTCCGCACCTTGCGCTCTGCTGCGTCGATGTCACTGGATGCGACCATGACGCCGGTCAGCCTGTCGCGCATTTACTGGCAAAGCGTAATCGCCAATATTCTCAATCCCAAGGTGACGCTGTTTTTTATCGCCTTCCTGCCGCAATTCGTCAACGTGCACGCCGGTCATGTGGCCTGGCAGATGCTGTTGCTGGCAGTGGTGTTCATTCTTCAGGCGCTGGCAATTTTCAGCGCGATTGCGTTTTTCTCCGGCATCGTCGGCGCGTATTTCAAGCGTCAGGCGCGTGCCGCTCTCTATTTGAACAGGCTTGCCGGCTGTGCGTTTGTGGGACTGGGTATCCGCATCGCCTTGCCGGAATAAATCGACTATGGCTCTTCTCCAAATTTCCGAACCGGGCATGTCCACCGCACCGCATCAGCATCGGCTAGCGGTAGGCATCGATCTCGGCACCACCAATTCGCTGGTCGCCACTGTGCGTAACAGCATCCCTGAAGTCCTCAACGACGAAGAGGGCCACAGCCTGTTGCCATCGGTAGTGCGTTACCTGCCTAATGGCCATGCCAATATCGGCTACAAAGCACAAGCTGCACAAACCACTGATCCGAAGAACACGATCGTTTCGGTCAAGCGCTTCATGGGCCGTGGCCTGAAAGACATCGCTTACGTCGAAAACCTGCCTTACGATTTTCA
The DNA here is from genome assembly GCF_046025915.1 of Herbaspirillum rhizosphaerae. Lineage (GTDB taxonomy): Bacteria > Pseudomonadota > Gammaproteobacteria > Burkholderiales > Burkholderiaceae_D > Herbaspirillum > Herbaspirillum rhizosphaerae_A. The sequence continues at coordinate 42,693 of NZ_JAQQFR010000006.1, forward strand.
GGATGCGCCAGGCATGGTGCAACTGAAAACAGTTGCCGGTGTGAAGAGTCCGGTCGAGATTTCGGCGCAGATTCTGGCGACCTTGCGTCAGACTGCGGAAGATGCGCTGGGCGACGACCTGGTCGGCGCGGTGATTACCGTGCCTGCTTACTTCGATGATGCACAGCGCCAGGCAACCAAGGATGCGGCACAACTTGCCGGTCTCAATGTCCTGCGTTTGCTCAATGAACCGACTGCAGCTGCGATTGCTTACGGCCTCGACAATGGCTCGGAAGGTACGTTCGCGGTCTACGATCTGGGCGGCGGCACCTTCGATATTTCCATCCTCAAGCTGACCAAGGGCGTGTTTGAAGTCTTGTCGACAGGTGGAGATTCCGCACTGGGCGGCGACGATTTTGATCAGCGCCTGTTCTGCTGGATTTGCGAACAAGCGCAGTTGGCTCCCTTGTCGGACGAAGACACGCGCATTCTGCTAGTGAAGGCGCGCGAGGTGAAAGAGCTGCTGTCCTCCAAGGCTTACACGCAAATCGATGCGGCCCTGAATTCGGGTGAAGAAGTACATCTGTCTATTACGGCGGAAGAGTTCACTGCGCTTACTCAGCATCTGGTCGCCAAGACCATCACGCCATGCCGCAAGGCACTGCGCGACGCGAATCTGTCCGTGGACGACGTCGACGGCGTGGTGCTGGTCGGCGGTGCGACACGTATGCCGCATGTGCGCAAAGCCGTCGGCGAATTCTTCCAGACTACACCATTGGCCAATATCGATCCGGACAAAGTCGTGGCATTGGGTGCCGCCGTGCAGGCCAATCTGCTGGCGGGCAATCGTGCCGCGGGTGATGATTGGTTGCTGCTGGATGTGATCCCTTTGTCGCTCGGTATCGAGACCATGGGCGGCCTGGCAGAAAAAGTTATTCCACGTAATTCGACCATTCCATGCGCACGCGCACAGGAGTTCACGACCTTCAAAGATGGTCAGACCGCGATGGCGATTCAGGTGGTGCAGGGCGAGCGTGAGCTTGTCGCCGACTGCCGCTCACTGGCGCGTTTCGAGCTGCGCGGCATTCCGCCCATGGCAGCAGGCGCGGCACGTATCCGTGTTACCTATCAGGTTGATGCCGACGGTTTGCTGTCAGTGTCTGCACGCGAAATGACCTCGGGCGTGGAAGCGGCGATCACCGTCAAGCCTTCGTACGGTTTGGAGGATGATGACGTCGCGCGCATGCTGCAGGATTCCTTCCAGTCGGCCGATGAAGACATGAAGCGCCGCGCCTTGCGCGAAGAGCAGGTCGAAGCCGAGCGCATCATTCTGGCGACGGAGTCGGCGCTGAATGTCGACAGTGCCTTGCTGAATGAGCAAGAGCGCATCGACGTCGCCGCATTGATCGAAGTCGTGCGCGAGAAGGCGCAGGGTGATGATCATCTGGCGATCAAGGCGGCAGTGGAAGCGCTGGCGCATGGCACTGAAGAATTCGCTGCCCGCCGTATGGACCGCAGCGTTCACGCCGCGCTGGCCGGCAAGAAATTGGATGAAGTTTCGTAAAGATAGAGGTTAATACCGTGCCACAAATCGTCATACTCCCACACCCCACTTTTTGCCCTGATGGCGCAGTCATCGACGCACCGGTCGGCAAGACTCTGTGCGACGCCATGCTCGATAGCGATGTCGATATCGAACACGCCTGCGAGAAGTCCTGTGCCTGTACCACTTGCCATGTGGTGATCCGCGAAGGTTTTGACACGCTGGATGACCCGACCGACAAAGAAGAAGATTTGCTCGACATGGCCTGGGGTCTGGAAGCGAATTCACGCCTGTCGTGTCAGGTGGTGCTGGGCGACGACGATCTGGTCGTCGAAATTCCGAAGTACACCATCAATCACGCCAGCGAGAATCACTGATTCAGCTGAGGGCTTACGGCTGGCGTGGGTGACTGATCAACATTAGCGAGGCAGCCATGAAATGGACCGACATTCAGCGTATCGCTGAAGAGCTTAACGACAAGTTTCCTGACACCGATCCCAAGACCATACGGTTCACCGATTTGCATCGCTGGGTGATGGAACTGGATGATTTTGATGACGATGCCAATCGCTCCGGAGAGAAGATTCTGGAAGCGATTCAGGCAGCATGGATCGAAGAAGCCGAGTAAGTCGCAGCAGCGTTGCAGCCTGTGGACGTAAAAAAAAGGAGCGTAGACCGCTCCTTTTTTTATGCCCATCATGTTGCTATCTGTACCTGCAATCACACCAGAATATTCGATACGTGCTGCATGCCCGTCGTGTATTGCGGAAAGATCTGTTGCATGGCGCTATCCGGGATACGCATGTGTTTTTCTGCCAGTGTCGACATCACCGCGCGGAAATCAGTTGTGATCGCCAGATCGCGTCCTTCATTGAGTTCTGCCTTGTTCAGCCCCGGCCATTGACCGTAAATGGTGTGTCCACGCACATTGCCGCCGAGTAGCCACATGACGTTGCCATGGCCGTGATCGGTGCCGCCGTTGCCGTTTTCACGGAAGGTGCGGCCGAATTCTGAAACCACCACGATCACCGTGTCATTGAACGCCGGGCCAAGCTCCTGCGCCAGCGTTGCCAATCCGGTCGCCAGCGGCGCCAGGCGATTTGCCAGCTGACCGGCGCCATTGCCCTGATTGGCATGGGTATCCCAGCCACCGACTGCAAGAAAACCCAGGCGAATCTTTGGATCGCCGCGCATCAGGCGACCCAGGCGGGCCGTATCGATGGACAAGCCATTCGGCAAAGGCGCACCGTTGTTGGCCATGCGCTGCTCGTTGCTGCTCATTTCCGCCATCAGCTCTTTGCGTGCCGCGATGCCGTCGCGGTAAGCCTTGCCCAGAGCATCGTTGTCTGCGTACATCGCACCGTAGGCCTGATTGACCTTGGGCTGATCGATCAATGTCTGGCGAGCGGCGTCGCGGCCGGTCGGCATGTTGGCGACGACTTGCCGGCCGCTGAGGATGCGTGGTGTCGATTCGCCCAACGTCAACGCTTGTACCGGCGAATCGGAGCGCGGCAACTGGCCTTGCAGGCGATTCATCCAGCCGTCGCGGGTGTTGTGCTGGCCGGGCGTACCGGTTTCCATGTAGTCCTGCGCTTCGAAGTGCGAGCGAGAACCGTCCGGTGACCCCGACGCGTGCACGAAAGCCAGCTGGCCGTTTTCCCAATAGGGCATCAAGGGTCGCAATGACGGATGCAGGCCGAAATAGCCGGTGAGGTCGATCGCACCATTGTTCTGTCCGGGACGCGCCACGGCGATGCTGGAGCGCGCCTGGTAGTACTCGCGGTCGCCATGCGGCACCACCACATTGAGACCGTCGACGGCGCCACGCAGGAAGACGACAACCATGCGTGGCGTACCGTCGCCGTTGGCGTGGGCACGTTGCTTCGGCGTGCCGTAAGCGAGCGGGGCGTTGCCGGATGAGGATGTTGCTGCGGATGGTTGGCCGACCGGTGCTACGGCGCAGCCGGACAGGCCGATGGGAATGACAATGGCGCTGCCGCCGGCAATGCCCATGTAACGAATGAATTCACGACGGTTCATGATGGTCCTAACGTTTCATGAATGCAGGGCTGCCCAGAATCAGGCCGACCTGCAAGTTCGCGGGTGATGACGAGATCGTCGTCACGTTTTCCTGGCTCAGCGTCGGCGACAGCGTTTGTAGTAATTGCACCGGATCGACGGGGACGACATCGGGTGATGGTTGCGTGCCTTCGGGGCGAGCAATCGGCGATTTGCCGTTGCTCAGGCCGTTGACGAAATTGATCCGCCGCAACAGTGCATCAGGATTGAGCCAGGCTTCTTCCGAATACTTGTAACCCTCCGGAGTCAGCCAGCCATACAAAGGCATCCCGAATTGGTTTAGAACGCCGCTGACGGGTTTGCCGTTGACCACTGGCGTTGCAGTCGCGCGCAGGGACGAGATGACGTACTGATAGGGCGTCTTGAACTGACTTTGATAATTCTTGCGCGCCCAGAATTGCGGACTGTCGAACAAGACGCGCAGCACCGATTTGATATCGCCATTGGTGGCGAGGAAGCGCTGCGACAGTTGATTGACCAGTTCCGGATCGGGCTGGTCGGAGACAAAGTACTGCGCCAGCTTGGTCGAGATGAACCGCGCCGTGGCAGGATGGCGCGCCAGCATGTCGAGCGCGACTTCACCTTCTTGCTGGCCGCCGCGTGGAATGACTCTGCCGAGGAATTGCTTGTCGCCCGTATCGTGACGCCCTGGGCGGAAAATGAAGGTGGCATCGTCTGCATCATCTTTCATCTCGCGCACAGCGATGGTCCAGCCGCTGAGGATGCGCGCCAGAGAAATCACGTCGGCCTGGCTATAGCCGCCGTTGACGCCCAGCGTATGCAGCTCCATCAGCTCGCGTGCATAGTTTTCGTTGAGTCCTTTGAAGCGGCCCTTTGCCTGAGGCGTATTGGCGCCGCTGCTGAGCCAGTTGTCGAGGTAATACAGCATCGCAGGATGATGCGCGACGGCGCCCAGCAGCTGGCGGAAATTGCCGAGAGCATTGGGTCGAATAGCATTCTTTTCGTAGTCTGCATTCCAGTAGCGAACCCATTCTTTTCCTTCAAAAACATTGAAGTGGTTAAACCAGAATTCGGTCATCACCTCTTGCAACTGGCGTGGACTCTCCGTTGCCATCCACAGGCGGGCTAAATGACTGGCCGGCGTGATCTCTTTGGCGGCGCGCTGACGTGCGGCATTTTTTTCTTCCGGCGTTGCCGTGTTGGCAGGGAAGGAGGGCGGACCATATTGGATATAGAGCTGTGACGCGTTCAGATTGTAAGTTGGCAAGCCATCGAGTCTCGCCTGCAAGTCTGCCGGGAAGCGAATATGGTCGGGGTCAAGTTGCGCCTCGATATAGCGTTGCACGCCCATTTTTTCCACCGCGGCGACATCCCCGGGGCGCGGTCCATAGGCTAGGCGATTGAGGACATGCAGGGCTTTTTCCTGCGAGGTCAGCGCTTGCGCAGATGCAATGCTGCACAGACACAATGCCAGCAATCCGATCAAGCCATTTCTGAGCGAGGTTTGCATGATCACTTTGCGGAAAAGAGGGGATGACCTCCAGTATGTACATCCTCGTTTCCTCTCGCTGTAATAAAGTGTAAGGGACGAAACAAGCCTGACAAAATGCTGTCGCTCGAGCGATCAATGGAAATGATCTCGGATATCGAGCCGCAGATATGCATATCTGAAAAAGAAAATACTCTCGGTTATTTTCTTTATCGTGAATGTGTTTCTGTTCAAAATTCTTGTGGACTTTATGAAGCAGTTTTTGAAATGGAATTTCACTCTTAACGTGAAATCCCATTTATCCGCGGAATAAAATTTAGTAAAAATATTGATTTTCCTCGACTGAATTCTTTCCCTGAAGGCGTCCTGAAATTCTTTCGTTATTTATCAAAAAACGAAGACTGAAATTAAGAAGATTCTCATTTACGCTTACTGACAGGGCCGTCAGAATGCCTCCTTGAAATGAGCTATGTAATGCGCTGCAACAAGCGCCACCACGTTGGAGCGACTATGAGAACTATTGCTGATCTATCTATCTTGATCGTCGAAGACGAACCTCTTCAGCGCGCCTTCATCGCTGCAAGAATTAAGGAGCTTGGCGCCATCGATATTCGGGATGCGGCGGATGGCCTCGACGCAACGGCTACGCTCAGAGAGCGCGCAGCCGATTTGATATTTTGCGATATCGGCATGCCTAACATGGACGGCTCGCAATTTGTGTTGGCGCAAACGGCATTGCCAATGCGCAGCAGAGATCTTCCCATGCTGATCTGGATGAGTACGCATGACGGCGATCTGTTGGAGTCGCATCTGCAGATGGCGCGATCGGCCGGATTTCCTTTTGTTGATACGCTCGCCAAGCCGGTGACCTCGGTGGATTTGAGCGCCGCCATCGAGGCCGTTCTGGCCATATTGAATGCGCGTAGTGTTGTGCCGCAAAAGACTCCAAAATCGACTCGGGTTTTTTTTGAAGATGTCATCAATGAAGATGATATTTTGCGGGCAATTTGCGATACCAGCGAATTTGAGGTCTGGTACCAGCCACACATTTCTCTGAAAACGAAGATGGTTACTGGAGCCGATGCACTGGTGCGTTGGAGTCATCCCAAATTCAGTGGCTTATCGCCAAGCCAGTTCATGGAGCTGATTGAGAAGCAGGGACTCGGATTGATGTTGTTTTACCGCACATTCAATCATGCACTGAAGACGCTGGAAAAATTGGAAAAACTCGGTTGCAGCATGCCCATCTGTGTGAAGGCTTCCGCCACAACATTGGAGGCGCCGGAGATCGCCGACTATCTCTACGAACGCATTCAGCGGCATGAAATACCTCCCTCGCTTCTCGTCGTCGGCATTTCGGAGGAAGAGCCGCCGCAACAGGCCTTGCAGCTGGCGGCTTCGCTCAATCGCTTGCGTCTGCGTGGATTTGGCCTGTCCATTGATGATTTCGGCTCGGGGATTTCGACCATGAAGCTGTTATCGCAGATGCCTTTCACCGAAATCCGCATAGACGGTCATTTCGTCCGCCAGTTTCTGCGTCAGGCGCAGTGTCGCGTGATGGTTGAGTCGATCATCGATATCGCCAGTCGACTCAATCTCAAAGTCACAGCGGAAGGCATTGAGAACGCGCGACAGATGGAGGTGCTGGCCGCAATGGGGTGCCTGTATGGACAAGGAGCGATTGCCAAACCAATGCAACAGGAAGAATTTTTGAGTACTGTCGGTGCTGCGCAGCTATTTAACAACGGTCTCGTAGATGCGTGAACTTGCTATTGCATTTTTACTATCTTTGATACACTTGACCATGATTCGTTTGGTCGCGGGCCCGAATGTTGTCGTGATGGGATCCAAGCGAAGCAAGCCATCGATGCCGATCTTTATCGGTTTTGCTGCTTAAATGGGTGCTCGTGAAAGGACGTCATGATGGCATGGGCAGGAACAAATGCAATTCGCATCGCGTTGCTGGATGATCATGCTGTCGTCAGGCATGGGCTTGCAGCGCGACTGAAGGAAGAGTCTGACTTTGAGGTGGTCGGTGCTTATGCGACCAGCAAAGACATGATGTCCGCACTGCGTGCTTCTCCTGCGGACATTCTATTGATTGACTATTCTTTGAGTGTCAACGACATTGACGGGCTGAATCTGATTCGCGCCTTGAAGGTGCGTTTCCCTGGCAGCAAAATCATTGTGTCATCTTCCCATTACAACCCCGCAACGGTCGCGCTGGCCATGAGAGCGGGCGCACGGGGATTCGTCGGTAAGGAGCAGGAGTTGTCGGAGCTGATTGCCGCGGTGCGTTCAGTATCCGTTGGGCGGGTGCATCTCAATCCGCTGATGGCAGCCGAGATTTCCTCCATGCTGTCCAACAACAATACGCAGGAAGATGATTTGTCGGGGGCAGGTGACTCCCTGACTGATCACACCGAATTGTCTCCTCGCGAAAGAGAGGTCTTGCGCTGTTGCCTTGAAGGGATGAGTGTGACGCAGATCGCTGAAAAATTCGCTCGCAGCGTCAAGACCATCAGTGGTCAAAAGCAGGCGGCATTCCGAAAGCTTGGCGTACGCAACGACAATGAATTGTTCAAGATACAGCATCAGCTTCAGGATTTATAAGGCGCATCATGACCACCATTTCGTCGACTCCCAAACCATTGATTCTCGTCGTTGATGACTCCGCCACCAGCCGTGTCGTCATTGAAAAGCAACTGAAGAAGTTGGGATGCAGTGTGGCGACGGCCAATGACGGCACGTCCGGTTTGGAAGCGATGTCAAAGATCGAGTTTGATCTCGTTCTACTCGATTGTCAGATGCCCGATATGAGTGGTTACGACGTGGCAAGGCAGGTGCGCAAGCGTGAACGGCAAGAGGAAAGTGCGCATACGCCGATCATTGCCATCTCGGCGGAAACCGATGCAGCTCATATGCAAATGTGTATGGACAGCGGCATGGACGGTGTGTTGAGCAAGCCTCTTCCGGTGGATGAGCTGACGAAAATATTGTCGCTTTGGTGTGATGTCGAAACTGTTTCGCATCCTGTGACGACTGCAGATGAAGCAAAGAGTGTCGATCTGCAATCGTTGTTTCGTTCGACTTCTCAGGAAGACTTCAGCACCATGCAGACCTTGCTTACGCAAGCCGATGCCATGGGTGTGGGACGCATGGCGCATCGGATGAAGGGCGCTGCATTGACGATGGGCGCATCGCAGATCGTTGAGACGCTTGTGCGTATCGAAGCAATCGCCGTACATAAGACAGCACCATTTTCCGAACTGAATGCCGAGCTGGCTATCTTGAAGCAGCAACTGCAAGCCGTTTGATTTGAACTGAGCTGAATACATGTACATGGAGGTACAGATGCCCAGCACAGCTCAATCACGCTGAATAGCGCCCTCAAGCATTCGACGGTAAATCCTCGCGCATACTGCTTCAGTTTTTTCGGCGGCCCGCCGATTCCGCCGTACTTCCAGCTTCATCAAGCCAGTCGCCAGTCCAGCGGAACGATCGCTAATGCCGCAGCCCTGTTCAAGCGCCTGCCCATGGCAATCCAGCCTTGCACCAGCCTTCTATGGTCTTGCGGTGACCTGCGCTGTCCTTGTTGCCTTCGAAGCCTTCCAGAATATCGTAGCACTGCGTGTAGCCATTTTCGGTCGCAAGCTTGGCGGCATGACGCGAGCGCACACCGGAGCGGCATAGAAAGAGCAGCACGGCGTCTTTGTCGGCCACTGCTGCAAGTTGTTCCAGGAATTGCGGATTTGGCGTGCCTTCCGGATACAGGTTCCATTGCACCGCCAGGTGCTGCTCAGCCGGCAATGTTACCTGGCCGATCCAATCGCGTTCGGCCTTGGTGCGGACGTCAACCAGCTTGACCGTGTTATTGCCTTGAAGCAATGACCATGCTTCTTGTGGTGTTACAGCTCCCGCGTAAGGGAACTGACCGGTTTGGGCACGTTGTTTGGCAGAAGAAAAAATGTCGTTGCTTGAGCTCATGGTGCTTCCTGTTAAATTAATAAGAAAATTTTAAAAGTTGCTAAATAGAACGATTTATCAAACCAATGGCACTGCAATGGTGCAATACGTAAAAAATGTTTTTAATTGGTGCATTTAATTAAATTTGCACCATAATGATTCAATCAAAAGACGTCCATGCACTGCTCGGAAACGCCTGTCCTCCAATAACTCCCTAAAATATGCCATAAGCATCAACACAAGGCAGTTGATGGCATGGAATCTGCTATCATTCCCGCCTGAGTTCTGGCGCACTATCTGTTGTATTTGCTGCACACATCAAGTCGCACGTAGTCGGCTCATCACCCAAATTGTACAAATTTATACTACTTCCTCGTTTTAGGAGATTCGCATGGCAAGGACGGCCGCAGAGGTTTTGAAGTTGGTGAAAGACAATGAAGTCAAGTTTGTTGATTTCCGTTTTGCCGACACCCGGGGTAAAGAGCAGCACGTAACGGTTCCTGTTTCCCATTTCGACATCGACAAGTTTGAATCCGGTCACGCATTCGACGGTTCGTCGATCGCCGGCTGGAAGGGTATCGAAGCTTCGGACATGTTGCTGATCCCTGATCCAAATACTGCCAATATCGACCCGTTCATGGAAGAAACCACATTGTTCATGCAATGTGACGTGATCGAGCCATCCGACGGCAAGGGTTACGACCGTGACCCACGTTCCATCGCCAAGCGCGCTGAAGCGTACCTGAAGTCCTCGGGCCTGGGCGACACAGCCTACTTCGGTCCTGAGCCAGAATTCTTCATTTTCGACGGCGTACGTTGGGGCGCGGACATGTCCGGTTCTTTCGTCAAGATCGAATCCGAAGAAGCATCGTGGAGCTCCGGCGCCAAGCTCGAAGGCGGCAACACCGGCCATCGTCCAGTCGTCAAGGGCGGCTACTTCCCAGTGCCACCAGTCGACAGCTTCCAGGACATGCGTTCGGAAATGTCCCTGATCCTCGAATCCCTGGGCATTCCAGTTGAAGTGCACCACCACGAAGTGGCCGGCGCAGGTCAAAACGAACTGGGCACCAAGTTCTCGACACTGGTTGAGCGCGCTGACTGGACACAAACACTGAAGTATGTGATCTGGAACGTTGCTCACACCTACGGTAAGACAGCGACCTTCATGCCTAAGCCACTGGTCGGCGACAACGGCTCGGGTATGCACGTTCACCAATCGGTCTGGAAAGACGGCAAGAACCTGTTCGCAGGCGACGGCTATGCTGGCCTGTCTGAATTCGCGCTGTTCTACATCGGCGGTATCATCAAGCATGCCAAGGCGCTGAACGCGATCACCAACCCAGGTACAAACTCGTACAAGCGTCTGGTTCCAGGTTTCGAAGCACCGGTCAAGCTGGCTTACTCGGCACGTAACCGTTCCGCATCGATCCGTATTCCACACGTTGCGAATCCTAAGGGTCGTCGTATCGAAACACGTTTCCCGGATCCACTGGCGAACCCATACCTGTGCTTCTCGGCTCTGCTGATGGCAGGTCTGGACGGCGTGCAAAACAAGATCCATCCAGGCGAAGCAGCTTCGAAGGATCTGTACCATCTGCCACCAGAAGAAGACAAGCTGATCCCAACAGTGTGCGCATCGTTGGAAGAAGCTCTGGACGCACTGAACAAGGATCGCGAGTTCCTGACACGTGGCGGCGTCTTCACTGACAGCATGATCGATGCCTATCTGGACCTGAAGGGCCAGGAAGTGCAACGCTATCGCATGACGACACACCCAATCGAATTCGACATGTACTACTCGCTGTAATCGTCGATTTTGTATTGATAAAAAAGGGAAGCTTGCTTCCCTTTTTTTATGGCTTATCGAGACTGGAGATGTGTTGTCATACACTAATCGGCATTTCGATAAGTGGACGCCGGAAAATGAAGTTTCTCGCAGTGGGCGTGTTGTTGTGCGCGGCTTGTCTGGGCGACGCACAGGCGCAAAATGACGTGTACGTCTGCACCGATGAAAACGGTGCTAAAGAATACAAGAATACCGGGACGACCAAGGGTTGCCGCAAAGTCGAATTGCCAGGTTTGCCGACAGCAGTATCGCAGCCAAAGCGTGCGATGCAGGGCGGGGCAACAGGAGCGGCAGCAACTGCTACTTTCCCCAAGGTCGATACCAACGCGCAGAAGTCGCGCGACAGCGATCGCAAGCTGCTGTTGCAGGATGAATTGCATGCGGAAGAAAAGAAGCTGACGGGTTTAAGGGCGGACTTCAATAATGGCGAGCCGGAACGTCGTGGCGACGAGCGCAACTATGCCAAATATCAGGAGCGCGTCGCCGGGATGAAAGACGATATTGCACGATCGGAACGCAATATCGCGGCGCTCAAGCGAGAGCTTGCTAACGTACGTTAATGAACGCGTTCTTCATTGCGTTCGTCAGAAATGCAGCGTCGTCGCAGGCTTGCCCAAATCTTGCTTAGCTGAAGAGAAGCTGACAATCACCTTTGTATGACTGGTTCGATTGTTGGTTGTCTGTCACAGGCATTTCACAAGCATTACACAAGCTTTAACCGGAACGCATGAAAACAACGCTACCTTCACTGGATGGACTTGATCTGCTGGCGTCAGCAGTCATCATCCTCGACGCAAACGGCGGCATCGTCTATGCCAATGCCGCTGCCGAAAATCTGCTGGAGAGCTCCTTCAAGGTGCTTTCCCAACAAAAGCTGAGCGAGCTTTTCCTCAATGGAAAAGAACTCGCCACGCTGTTCTATCAGGCCGTCGCCCATCAGTTTGCCGACAAACGGCTGGACCTCGTTTTGGAGCGCATGGGACGCGAGCCCTTGCAAGTCCATACGATCGTTACCGCGCTCGACAGTGCCGCCACGCCGGTCTTGCTGGAGCTGCGTGAAAACGTCCAGCAACTCAAGCTGGATCGGGAAGAGCGTCTGCTCGATCAGAGTCAGGCCAACAAAGAACTCATCCGCAATCTTGCGCACGAGATCAAGAATCCGCTGGGCGGTATTCGTGGCGCGGCGCAACTGCTGGAACTGGAGTTACCTGAGCGTCATCTGAAAGAGTTGCGCGAATACACCCAGGTCATCATCAAGGAAGCCGACCGCCTGCAGACGCTGGTGGACAGGCTGCTGGCGCCGCACCGCCGGCCGCATATCGTTGGCGACGTTAACATTCATGAAGTCTGCGAACGTGTGCGCAGCCTCATCCTCGCCGAGTTCCCGAATGGTCTGACCATTCGCCGCGACTATGACTTGTCGATTCCCGAATTCCGGGGCGATAAGGAACAGTTGATCCAGGCCTTGCTCAACATTGTTCATAACGCTGCGCAAGCACTTGCCGATCGCATTCGCGCGGGCGACGCCGAGCTGGTTTTGGCAACGCGAGTTGCGCGTCAAGTGACGCTGGCCAAGGTCCGTTACCGGCTGGCACTAGACTTGCATATCATCGACAATGGCCCCGGTATCTCACCAGACATCCAGGACCGTATTTTTTACCCGCTGGTTTCTGGGCGGGAAGGAGGTAGCGGTTTGGGACTGACGTTGGCGCAAACATTCGTGCAGCAACATATGGGCGTAATCGAATGTGAAAGCCGGCCGGGATATACGGATTTCAGAATTTTGATCCCGCTTCCCTGATCACGGTTTTTTACTGGTCGGGAAGGTGGGGACTGAAGCAAATGCAACACCGGCATATGCCTTTGATGCTGTCTATTACACGCTACCAAAGCAGGAAAAGATAAGACTATGAAACCGATCTGGATTGTTGACGACGACGAATCGATACGCTGGGTATTGGAAAAAGCCCTCGCGCGAGAAAATCTCGCCACACAAAGTTTTTCCAGCGCGCGTGATGCGATGCAAGCATTGCAGACCGGCACGCCGCAAGTATTGGTTTCCGATATCCGCATGCCTGGCGCATCCGGTCTGGAGCTGCTCCAGACCATCAAAGCCAAGCATCCCGGCATTCCGGTCATCATCATCACCGCCTTCTCGGATCTCGACTCGGCAGTGTCGGCGTTCCAGGGTGGTGCTTTCGAATATCTGGCCAAGCCTTTCGATGTCGACAAAGCCGTTGAACTGATTCGTCGTGCGCTGGAAGAAAGCCTGCGTGAAACCGCAGTCGAGCAATCGTCTGCAGACGCGCCGGAAATCCTCGGCCAGGCACCGGCGATGCAAGATGTCTTCCGCGCCATCGGCCGCCTGTCGCAATCGAACGTGACGGTGCTCATTACCGGCGAATCGGGTTCCGGTAAAGAACTGGTCGCACGCGCCTTGCACAAGCACAGCCCGCGCGCTGCACAGCCTTTCGTCGCACTGAACACGGCGGCGATTCCGAAGGACTTGCTGGAGTCGGAACTGTTCGGCCATGAGCGCGGCGCCTTCACCGGTGCACAAGCTATGCGCCGAGGCCGTTTTGAGCAGGCCGAAGGCGGCACGCTGTTCCTCGATGAAATCGGCGACATGCCGCTCGATCTGCAAACGCGTTTGTTGCGTGTGCTGTCGGACGGACATTTCTATCGCGTCGGCGGCCATCAATCCTTGAAGGCCAATGTCCGCGTCATCGCAGCGACGCACCAGAATCTGGAGCATCGCGTACGCGAAGGCTTGTTCCGCGAAGACTTGTATCACCGCCTCAACGTGATCCGTTTGCGCTTGCCGAGTCTGCGTGAGCGTCGCGAAGACGTGCCGATCCTGGCGCGTCACTTCCTCACACAAAGCGCGCGTCAGCTCGGCGTCGAAGCCAAGCGTCTGTCGCCGCAAGCGATGCAGTTTTTGTCGCAGCTGGAATTGCCGGGCAACGTGCGCCAGTTGGAAAACCTGTGCAACTGGATCACCGTCATGGCGCCGGGGCAGACAGTTGAAGTCAAGGACTTGCCGCAGGATCTTATCGAAGAACGCAGCAGTAACTTCCAGCCGGTATCGTCACAGGCTGCGCCATCGTCCGCACCTGCGATGGAGTCGCATGGTGGCGCGGCAGCGGCGAATGTCGACGGTGACTTCGGTGGTGCTGATCGCAACTGGATCAGTCTGCTGGAAACCGAAGCCGCGCAAATGCTGGCGGAAGAACGTCCGGAAGTCATGGACATCCTCGGTCGCCAGTTTGAAGCGGCCTTGATCAAGATCGCGCTCAAGCATACTCACGGCCGCAAGAACGACGCAGCTGTGCGCCTGGGTATCGGCCGCAATACGATCACGCGCAAGATTCAGGAGCTCGGCATCGGCGGCGCTGAAGACGACTGATGGTCAAGCAAAAGTACAAGCACAAGTTAAGGGAAGTGGGAGAGCAGTAGCGGTAGAGGGGTAGGGAAGCAAACATCGTCACGGATATGCCTCGCAAAGAATGCAAACCGTACGATGAACAACAAAATGAAAAGGGCCGGATTCGTTGATGAATCCGGCCCTTTTTTTACGTCCAACTTTACTTGCGTCCGACCTGAGCCGGACGCAGTACTAAGATCAGCGCAGTTTCAAAACATAACGTGCCGATGCCGAAGCGATCAAGCTCAACGCAGCGCCGAAGATCACGAAATAGCTGACCGACAGCTTGTTGCCGGTGGTCTGAATCAGCCAGGTAATGATCAGGCCGGCAAAACCGCCAAACAGCATCACAGCGATGTTATAGCTCAGCGACATGCCTGTACCGCGCGTCTGCACCGGGAAGATATCCGACAGCAATGCCGGCATCGACGCAAAGTACATTGTCATCAGAATACCGATCACGATTTGCAGCAACAGCAGATTGATGAAGCTTGGCGAACCAGTCAGAAATACGAACATCGGATAGGTCAGCACAACAAAGGCCAGGCTGCTGGCAATCATGAACGGCGTGCGGCCATGTTTATCCGACAGTTCACCCACCAGCGGTGACGCCAGCATCATGATCAGACCCGACACCAGTGTTGCCGCGTAGGACGACCATGCCGGCATGCCCAGTTGCTTGATGGCGTAGGTCGGCATGTACAGCGACAGATAAACCGACACGGTCGCCATGATCACGCTGCCGGTACCGATCAGCAGGCGCATCTTTTGGGTAGTGAAGGTGTCGCGCAACGGTGTCTCGGTGCGTTCTGCAACAGCGAACTCAGGCGACTCTTCCAGGTGGCGACGGATGTAGAAACCGGCAGGGCCGATCAGCAGACCGAACAGGAAAGGCAAACGCCAGCCCCAGGAGTACAACTGTTCCGGCGTCAGCCAGCCGTTCAGACCGGCGCCGAAAGCGGCTGCCATCAACAGGCTCAGACCCTGGCTGGCAACCTGCCAGCTGGAGAAGAAGCCGCGGCGATGCGGTGCGTGTTCCACCAGAAATGCCGTCGAGCTGCCGAATTCACCGCCCGCCGAGAAGCCCTGGATCAGGCGCGCCAGAACGATACCTGCAGGCGCCCAAAGACCGATGCTGGAGTAGGTCGGCATGAACGCGATCATCGCGGTGCCGATAGTCATCAGCACGATCGACAGCGACAATGCCGCCTTACGTCCAACGCGATCGGAATATGCGCCGAGAATAACCGCACCGAGCGGACGCATGAAGAACGAGACGCCGAACGTTGCAAAGGTCACCAGCAGCGAGACCGTTTCATTGTCGGTCGGGAAAAACAGCTTGGCGATGATCACGGCAAACGCGCCGTAAATCAGGACGTCAAACCATTCCAACGCATTGCCGATAGAAGACGAGATAACTGCTCGCCACGTTTGTGGATGAAGCT
The DNA here is from genome assembly GCF_046025915.1 of Herbaspirillum rhizosphaerae. GTDB lineage: Bacteria > Pseudomonadota > Gammaproteobacteria > Burkholderiales > Burkholderiaceae_D > Herbaspirillum > Herbaspirillum rhizosphaerae_A. The sequence continues at coordinate 58,425 of NZ_JAQQFR010000006.1, forward strand.
TGACTGACGCATCATTGCCGGTTGCTGCAGAACTCTTATTATTCATGCGTTCTCCCGTTGGTGAGATTGTTGAGGGGTGCTGTTTTAGTCGGGGATTGTTTGCCAGGATTCCGATGAGCGGAATGCTTAAAACAATATGCGCACTATCCCCGATATGCCGATGTCTATAGGCAACCGAGCGAGAATACGTGGAGGGGAGAGAGGCTGTCAATCACGCATTTGAGTCGTGCCGTGATGCGATTCTTATTCTGCGGGAATGAGCGCGATTGCTTCTGTCGTTGATTCACCGGTGAATCAACGACAGGTCTCAAATGGCCGGCGATCCGATGTGTAATACATACCTGAAATGCAAAATCGGCTTAAGTTTTTTCGCCCAGTTTGCGCCATAAAGTCGTGCGACTGATACCGAGATATTTTGCTGTCGCAGCACGATTGCCGTCGAAGCGTGCGAGTACATCTTCCAGAGATTCGTCCACCTCCGTGCTGAGTTGTTTGGCAGCTGGAAATGCTGCAGTGCGCATTGTCGATACGTCATCGCTCACAATTTCCGGTGCCACGCGCGCGATCAGGTTCGGTGTCAATGCCTGCAAAGGTTCGGCCGCGAGGAACAAGGCAAGCCGCTCCATCATGTTGCGTAGTTCACGGACATTGCCGGGCCAGTCATGACGAGCCAGCAGCGGTGTGCAACGCAAAATCTCGGCGTGCAGATTGGCATGTGGGCGAATGTCCATCGCCGCGAGCGCGTTCTTCAGGCACCACTCCGCCAGCGGCGCCAGATCGTCGGGACGCTCGCGCAGCGGTGGCAAGGTCATGCGCAACACGCTCAGCCGATAGAACAGGTCGGCACGGAAGCGTCCTTCCTTGACGCGGCTGTCGAGGTCGCAATGCGTCGCACTGATGATGCGAACATTGACGGAGATCGGCCGCGTGCCGCCGACGCGTACGACTTCACGTTCTTCCAGCACGCGCAGCAAACGTGTTTGCAAAGGCAAGGGCATCTCACCGATTTCATCGAGAAAGAGGGTGCCGCGATGCGCCGCTTCGAACAAACCGGCGCGACCGCCGCGGCGCGATCCGGTGAACGCGCCTTCTTCGTAACCGAACAGTTCCGACTCCAGCAACGACTCCGCCAGCGCACCGCAGTTGACCGCGACGAAAGGATGATGTGCTTGCACCTTACCTTGCATTTGCGGATGTGCACGGTGAATAGCTTGTGCCGCCAATTCTTTGCCAGTACCGGTTTCGCCCTGGATTAATACCGTGGCGGGAGATTTGGCAAATAGCGTGATCGACTGGCGCACCGATTCCATCGCCGCAGAGTCGCCGCGTAGATCGTTGAGGTGATGCCGTGCGCGCAAGGTGTCGGCGACCGGCAGGATACGTCCGCGTGTCGACTCCAACTGCGTCAGGCGAGCCAGTTCCAGCGCATCGTCAAAAGCCTGGCGAATGCTGGCGGCGGAGTAGACGAAGATGCCCGCCAGTCCTGCCTCCTGCGCCAGACCGGTGATCAGGCCGGCGCCAACGATGGCCTTGATGCCGGCAGCTTTCAGTTCGTTGATTTGCGAGCGAGCATCTTCTTCGGTGGCGTAGGTGCGCTGCACGATGTTCAGGCCGAAGGTGCTCTGGAAGTCGACCAGTGATGGCATGGTTTCCTGATACGTGATCATGCCGATATCGGGAGAAATCTTGCGCGCCTTGGCCAGTGCCTGCATTACATCGAAGCCGCTGGCTTTGGCGATGATCACCGGCACCGACAAGCGGCTCTTCAGATAAGCGCCGTTGGAACCCGCAGCGATCACGGCATCGCAATGCTCGGTAGCGAGGCGTTCGCGAATATGGCGTACCGCGTCTTCAAAGCCGAGTGGGATCGGCTCGATATCTGCCTGATCGTCGAACTCCAACGTGATGTCGCGGAACAATTCGACCAGGCGCGACACGGAGACTGTCCAGATGACGGGTTTGTCGCTCTGATCCCGATGCTGAGGGCGAGGGTGTTTCATATCTTTTGTTTCATATGCATGTTTCAGTGTTTCAAATGTAACACGAAATGAAACGTTTCAAGATGCGTTAGTGCTCCATTGTCAGAGAAATAACTAGTTCGTAAGTGGTTGATTTTGCATGTTCTTATGGCTTTTCTCCTATGAGATCAGGAGCAAGTTCGAAATGTGACAGGCGGTGGCATGGTGATTGCAATGAAGGGCGCAGTAGCTGCGGATGAAACACTTGAAGTTTCGAAACCCCGCAGCGCATGCAAACACAACCGAGGTGAACACATGGCCATCCAATCCGCCGGCGCCGCATTCCGCAAAGCCGTTCAAGAAGAATCCCCACTGCAAGTCATCGGCGCCATCAACGCCAACCACGCCTTGCTCGCCAAACGTGCCGGCTTCAAGGCCATCTATCTGTCGGGTGGAGGCGTTGCTGCCGGCTCGCTGGGTTTGCCTGATCTGGGTATCTCAAATCTCGACGATGTCCTGACTGACGTGCGCCGCATCACTGACGTGTGCGATTTACCGCTGCTGGTTGATGTTGACACCGGCTTCGGTTCTTCCGCATTCAATGTGGCGCGCACCGTCAAGTCGATGATCAAGTTCGGCGCTGCCGCTATCCACATCGAAGATCAGGTCGGCGCCAAGCGCTGCGGCCATCGTCCCGGCAAGGAAATCGTCAGCAAGCAGGAAATGGTTGATCGTATCAAGGCCGCCGTTGATGCGCGCACCGACGACAACTTCGTCATCATGGCGCGTACCGATGCGCTCGCAGTGGAAGGTCTGGACGCGGCTATCGAGCGGGCTGTTGCCTGCGTTGAGGCTGGTGCCGACATGATTTTCCCGGAAGCCATTACCGATCTGCCGATGTACAAGCAATTCGCTGCGGCAGTGAAAGTACCTATTCTTGCCAACATCACAGAGTTCGGTTCGACACCGCTGTTCACCGTGGACGAACTCAAGAGCGCCGACGTTGGGATCGTGCTGTATCCACTGTCAGCCTTCCGCGCGATGAACAAGGCTGCAGAAAACGTCTATACCGCGATTCGCCGCGACGGCACGCAAAAGAATGTGGTCGACACCATGCAGACCCGCATGGAACTGTATGACCGTATCGGCTACCACGCTTTCGAACAAAAACTGGATGCCTTGTTCGCGCAGCAAAAGAACAAGTAAGAACAGATAGCAATCCAACCCCATACAACCCTTCAGGAGGATTTGATGAGCGAACAAAAAGACGCACCGACACCAGGCTTCAAACCGAAAAAATCCGTCGCCCTGTCCGGCGTCACTGCAGGTAACACGGCACTGTGTACCGTCGGCAAGACCGGCAACGATTTGCACTACCGCGGCTACGACATTCTTGACGTCGCCGACAGCTGCGAGTTCGAAGAAATCGCCCACTTGCTGGTACACGGCAAACTGCCGACCGCAGCAGAACTGAAAGCCTACAAGGCCAAACTGAAAGCATTGCGCGGCCTGCCGGCCAACGTCAAGGCGGCGCTGGAATGGCTGCCTGCGGCCTCGCACCCGATGGACGTGATGCGCACCGGCGTGTCCGCACTGGGCTGTGTGCTGCCGGAGAAAGACGACCACAACACCCCAGGCGCGCGCGACATCGCCGACCGCCTGATGGCGTCGCTGGGTTCGATGCTGCTGTACTGGTATCACTACAGCCACAACGGCAACCGCATCGAAGTGGAAACCGACGATGAATCCATCGGTGGTCACTTCCTGCACTTGCTGCACGGCGAAAAGCCGTCCGAGCTGTGGGAAAAGGCGATGCACACTTCGCTGATTCTGTACGCAGAACACGAATTCAATGCATCCACCTTTGCCAGCCGCGTCATCGCCGGCACCGGATCCGACATGTACTCGGCTATCACCGGCGGCATCGGTGCGCTGCGCGGCCCCAAGCACGGTGGCGCCAATGAAGTCGCGTTCGAAATCCAGAAGCGCTACGACAATCCCGACGAAGCCGAGGCAGACATCAAGCGCCGTGTCGAGAACAAGGAGGTCGTGATCGGCTTCGGCCATCCGGTCTATACGATCTCGGATCCGCGCAACAAAGTGATCAAGGAAGTCGCGCGCAAGCTGTCCAAGGACGCCGGTTCGCTCAAGATGTTCGATATCGCCGAGCGCCTTGAAACCGTCATGTGGGACATCAAGAAAATGTTCCCCAACCTCGACTGGTTCTCGGCCGTGTCGTACCACATGATGGGTGTGCCGACAGCGATGTTCACGCCGCTGTTCGTGATTGCGCGTACTTCGGGCTGGGCGGCGCACATCATTGAGCAACGCATCGACAACAAGATCATTCGTCCATCGGCCAACTACGTCGGTCCGGAAGATCTGAAGTTTGTGCCGATCAGCAAGCGCAAATAAGCAATACGCTAAGCAACACATACGCAACATCTGCAGCCTGCCGCGCCAATATGAAATGGTGCGCAGGCTGCCACTCTTACCTAAAGTTTTTCTCGGGACCGAGCCATGAATACCGCAAACCGCAAACCTTTACCTGGCACCAAGCTGGAATACTTCGACGCCCGTGCCGCGGTTGAATCGATCAAGCCAGGCGCCTGGAACACCTTGCCTTATACCTCGCGCGTGCACGCAGAAAACCTGGTGCGCCGCTGCGATCCGAGTATCCTCGTCGATTGCCTGAAGCAGATCATCGAATGCAAGCGTGAACTCGACTTTCCGTGGTTTCCCGCCCGCGTGGTGTGCCACGATATTCTCGGCCAGACTGCACTGGTCGACCTCGCAGGTCTGCGCGACGCGATTGCCGATCAGGGCGGTGACCCCGCCAAGGTGAACCCGGTGGTACCGGTGCAACTGATCGTCGATCACTCGCTGGCAGTGGAGTGCGGCGGCTTTGATCCGCAGGCGTTTGAAAAGAATCGCGCCATCGAAGATCGCCGCAACGAAGACCGCTTCCATTTCATCAACTGGACCAAGAAGGCGTTTGAAAACATCAACGTCATCCAGCCCGGCAACGGCATCATGCACCAGATCAATCTCGAAAAAATGTCGCCGGTCATTCATAACGAAAACGGTCTGGCCTATCCGGATACATGCGTCGGCACCGATAGCCACACACCGCACGTCGACGCGCTGGGCGTGATCGCCGTTGGTGTTGGCGGTCTGGAAGCAGAGAACGTCATGCTCGGCCGCGCATCGTGGATGCGTCTGCCCGAAATCATCGGCGTTGAACTCTCCGGCAAGCCACAGCCCGGGATCACGGCTACTGACGTCGTGTTGTCGCTGACTGAGTTTCTGCGCAAGGAAAAAGTGGTTGGCGCTTATCTGGAATTCCGCGGCGAAGGCGCTTCTGCCTTGACGCTGGGCGATCGTGCCACGATCTCCAACATGGCACCGGAATACGGCGCGACTGCTGCGATGTTTTTCATCGACCAGCAAACCATCGACTACCTCAAGCTCACCGGCCGTGAAGACGAGCAGGTCAAGCTGGTGGAAATCTATGCCAAGGAAGCCGGCCTGTGGGCTGACAGCCTGGCGTCTGCGCAATACGAGCGTACGCTGAAGTTCGATCTGTCGACCGTGGTTCGTACGCTGGCCGGCCCGTCCAATCCGCATCGCCGCTTGCCGGTGTCGGCGCTGGCCGAACGCGGCATCGCCGTCGATCTCGACAAGGCGCAAGCACAGGAAGCCGAAGGCCTGATGCCTGATGGCGCGGTTATCATCGCCGCCATCACCAGCTGCACCAACACCAGCAATCCGCGCAACGTGATCGCCGCCGGTCTGCTGGCGCGCAATGCCAACAAGCTCGGCCTCACGCGCAAGCCATGGGTCAAGTCTTCGCTGGCGCCGGGATCGAAGACCGTCGAACTTTATCTTGATGAAGCCGGTCTGGGCACCGAGCTGGAGAAGCTGGGTTTCGGCATCGTCGCCTTTGCCTGCACCACTTGCAACGGCATGTCGGGTGCGCTCGATCCGGTCATCCAGAAAGAAATCGTCGACCGCGATCTTTACACAACCGCCGTGTTGTCCGGCAATCGTAACTTCGACGGCCGTATTCATCCTTACGCCAAGCAAGCTTTCCTGGCATCGCCGCCGCTGGTGGTGGCCTACGCGATCGCCGGCACCATTCGCTTCGATATCGAGAAAGACGTGCTGGCCGTGGTCGACGGCAAGGAAATCCGTCTCAAGGATATCTGGCCGACGGATGAAGAGATCGACGCCGTGGTCAAGTCCTCGGTCAAGCCGCAGCAGTTCCGCAATGTCTATACGCCGATGTTTGCCGTGCAGGCTGACAACGGGGAGAAGGTCAGCCCGCTGTATAACTGGCGTCCGCAGAGCACCTATATCCGCCGTCCTCCGTATTGGGAAGGTGCGTTGGCAGGCGAGCGCACCATGACCGGCATGCGCGCACTGGCAGTGCTGCCGGACAACATCACGACTGACCACTTGTCGCCGTCCAACGCCATTCTGGCCGATTCCGCAGCCGGCGAATACCTGACCAAAATGGGCTTGCCGGAAGAAGACTTTAATTCTTACGCCACCCATCGCGGCGACCATTTGACGGCATTGCGCGCCACCTTCGCCAACCCGCAGCTGGTCAACGAAATGGCAGTCGTCAACGGTGAAGTCAAGAAGGGCTCGCTGGCCCGCGTCGAACCGGAAGGCCAGGTCATGCGCATGTGGGAAGCCATCGAAACTTACATGAACCGCAAGCAGCCGCTGATCATCGTCGCCGGCGCCGACTACGGGCAAGGTTCGTCGCGTGACTGGGCGGCCAAGGGCGTGCGTCTGGCAGGTGTGGAAGTGATCGCAGCCGAAGGCTTCGAACGCATCCACCGCACCAATCTGATCGGCATGGGCGTGTTGCCGCTGGAGTTCAAACCAGGGGTGACGCGCAAGACGCTGGGCATTGACGGTACTGAAACCTTTGACGTGATCGGCAAGCGCACACCACGCGCTGATCTGACATTGGTCATCACACGCAAGAACGGCGAGCGCGTCGAAGTGCTGATGACATGCCGTCTGGATACCGCAGAAGAAGTGTCGATCTACGAAGCGGGCGGCGTGCTGCAACGGTTCGCGCAAGACTTTTTGGCGTCGACGGTCAAAGCAGCTTAAGGTCACAAACAGGACACATGCATATGAACCACGTACCGCAAATCAAAATCCCCGCCACCTACATCCGTGGCGGCACCAGCAAAGGCGTGTTCTTTCGCCTGCAGGACTTGCCGGCATCGGCACAGCAGCCGGGCGCCGCACGCGACGCCTTGCTGATGCGCGTCATCGGCAGTCCCGATCCGTACGGCAAGCAGATTGACGGTATGGGCGGTGCAACGTCCAGCACCAGCAAAACCGTCATCCTGTCCAAGTCCAGCCGTCCCGGTCATGACGTCGACTATCTGTTCGGCCAGGTGGCGATCGACAGCGCTTTTGTCGACTGGAGCGGCAACTGCGGCAACCTGTCCGCAGCAGTGGGGCCGTTTGCCATCAGCAACGGTCTGATCGATCCTGATCGCGTACCGATCAACGGCACCTGCACCGTACGTATATGGCAAGCCAATATCAGCAAGACCATCATCGCGCACGTGACGATCACCGACGGTCAGGTGCAAGAGACCGGCGACTTCGAACTCGACGGCGTGACCTTTCCTGCGGCTGAAGTACAGCTTGAATTCCTTGATCCGGCGGATGAGGGCGATGGTGACGCGGGAGGCTCGATGTTTCCGACCGGCAATCTAGTCGACGATCTGGAAGTACCGGGTGTAGGCACCTTCAAGGCGACCATGATCAATGCCGGTATCCCGGCGATTTTTCTGAATGCGGAAGATATCGGCTACACCGGCGCTGAGTTGCAGGACGCCATTAACAGCGATCCCAAAGCGCTGGCAATGTTCGAGACCATCCGTGCCTACGGCGCCGTGCGCATGGGGCTGATCAAGCATGTGGATGAAGCTGTCAAACGCCAGCACACGCCGAAGGTCGCCTTCGTCGCCAAGCCGCGCGACTACACTGCATCCAGCGGCAAGAAGGTCGCCGCCGGCGATGTCGACCTGTTGGTACGCGCAATGTCCATGGGCAAGTTGCATCACGCCATGATGGGCACGGCCGCAGTCGCCATCGGCACCGCAGCGGCGATTCCCGGCACGCTGGTCAATCTCGCAGCAGGTGGCGGTGAACGGACGGCTGTGCGTTTCGGACATCCCTCCGGCACGCTGCGCGTTGGCGCAGAAGCAAAATTGATCGACGGCGAATGGAACGTCACGAAGGCCATCATGAGCCGCAGCGCACGCGTGTTGATGGAAGGCTGGGTACGTGTTCCCGGCGACGCGTTCTAAGGGTAGCAATGACGGGCAGCATGTTGCAATGCAGTGGCAGGAAAGCGGAACAAGGGAACGAAAGTTGGTAAGATGCCGTCCACATTCTCTTTTCACCCTGCACTGGATTAAAACATGACTTTTTTGCAACGTGCTTCCGTACTGACTCTGTCCATCTTGCTGGCCGCCTGCGCATCTGAAAATGTGCCGCTGACCGAAACCAAACCGGTGCCGGCGCCGTTGCAACCGGTTGCAGCTGCTGTGAATCCTGCGTGGGCCGGGCGATTGGCGACCGGTACTTTTTCCTGCGAGATGGGGAACAAGGTGGAAGTCAAGGTCGACGCATCCAATAACGTGAACTTGGTATGGAAAGGCAGCACCTACAAAATGACGCCGGTCTCGACATCCACCGGCGCGCTGCGTTTTGAAGACAAGGGCGATGGCCTGGTCTGGATTCAGATCCCATCGAAGTCGATGTTGCTGAATTCGAAGATCGGCCAGCAGCTCGCGAATGATTGCAAGAATCGCTGATTATTTTTTGACGCCGATTGCTTGCCGATGTGCAGGTAATTCGTGTGTCATCCGATGATTAAAAAAAGGGTGCTCGCGCATCCTTTTTTTCGTCTTGGAAGAATGATTTGAAGTGACGGATTTTGCGAAGAAAAACGCCTCAATTAAGCTGGGCGTAAGCAAGCGCTGTCACTGTAAACATCAATGCACCACAGCACACAACACAGAAAGAAGATGCAGCGCAAAGACGCCGCACTCACTGTGCAATGACATCCCTATCACGTCATTGCTTATCCGATTGCCATGAGGAGACATCATGAGTTTCGCATCGTTTTATCAGCAGTCTGTCGACGATCCCAACACCTTCTGGGCGAACGAAGCCCGGCGCGTCGACTGGCATACACCATTCAGCAAAACACTCGACTATTCGCGGCCGCCGTTTGCACGCTGGTTTGTCGGCGGTGAGACTAATCTGTGTCACAACGCCATTGACCGGCATCTGGCGCAACGTGGCGACCAGGCGGCATTGATCGCCGTTTCGACGGAAACCAATACTGAAAAGACGTATAGCTTTCGCGAGTTGCATCGCGAAGTCAACGCCATGGCGGCGACCATGCAAGCCCTCGGTGTGCAACGGGGTGACCGCGTGCTGATATACATGCCGATGATCGCCGAGGCGGTGTTTGCAATGTTGGCGTGTGCGCGGATCGGTGCTGTGCATTCGGTGGTGTTCGGCGGTTTTGCTTCCAACAGTCTGGCGACGCGTATCGACGATGCGCAGCCGACCTTGATCGTGTCCGCCGACGCCGGATCTCGTGGCGGCAGAGTGGTGCCTTACAAAGGCTTGCTCGATGAGGCAATCCGGCTGGCGCAACACAAGCCGGCGCACGTGCTGCTGGTGGATCGTGGCTTGGCGGAGATGGCGCGCACTGATGGACGCGATATCGACTATGCCGCCGCGCGGGCGCAGCATCTGGATGCGCAAGTCCCGGTGGTCTGGCTGGAGTCGAACGAGCCGTCCTACATCCTCTACACATCCGGTACCACCGGCAAGCCGAAGGGCGTGCAGCGCGACGTCGGCGGCTACGCAGTGGCGCTGACTGCATCGATGCAGCATGTGTTCTGCGGTAATCCCGGCGAGACGTATTTCTGCACTTCCGATATCGGCTGGGTGGTCGGTCACTCGTACATTGTGTACGGACCGTTGATGGCCGGCATGGCGACAATTCTCTATGAAGGATTGCCGGTGTTGCCTGGAGAAACACCGGACGCCGGTATATGGTGGAGTCTGGTGGACAAGTACAAGGTCACGCGCATGTTTTCTTCGCCGACGGCAATCCGCGTGCTGAAAAAACATCCGCCGGAATTCATGAGCAAATACGACTTGTCCTCGCTCAAAAGTTTGTACCTTGCCGGGGAACCGCTGGATGAGACAACATCGAACTGGATTTCCACTTCGCTGGGCGTGCCGGTGATCGACAACTACTGGCAGACCGAAAGTGGCTGGCCGATTCTGTCGATCGCCAAGGGCGTCGACGACAAGCCCACGCGGCTGGGTAGCCCCGGCGTGCCGCTGTATGGCTACAAGATGCACATCATGAACGAATCCACCGGGGAGCTGTGCGGTCCTAATGAGAAGGGCGTGGTGGTAATCGAAGGGCCGTTGCCACCTGGCTGCATGCAGACCGTGTATCGCGACGACGCGCGTTTCGTCAATACCTATTGGTCCAACTTCCCGAAGCAGGTGTATTCAACCTTTGACTGGGGCATTCGCGACGAAGACGGTTACTATTTCATTCTCGGCCGTACCGATGACGTGATCAATGTCGCCGGTCATCGGCTTGGTACACGTGAAATCGAGGAAAGTATTTCCAGTCATGCCAACGTCTCCGAAGTGGCTGTGGTCGGCGTTGAAGACAAGCTGAAAGGGCAGGTCGCGATTGCCTTTGTGATCCCCAAGAAAGCCGATGGTGTCGCTACACCGGAGGGCCGTCAGGCGCTGGAAGCGGAAATCATGCGCGTGGTTGACAAGCAGATCGGCGCCGTCGGTCGGCCATCGCGCGTGTACTTTGTCAGCCTGCTGCCGAAGACGCGATCCGGCAAGCTGCTGCGCCGGTCGATACAGGCAATTTGTGAAGGCCGGGATCCGGGAGATCTGACGACCATCGAAGATCCTAGTTCGTTGCAGCAGATCAAGGCGGCGCTGCAGAGCTAAGGCCGCCTGGGCGTCTGGCGAATCTTCTCGAATCTCCTTAACGATTCCTGATGAGCCAGACGTCCGCAATTTGGTTACACTACGTGTTATCAAATTTTCCTCCACGCCATCTTCCATGAGCTTTTCGATTCGCCCGGCTACTGTCGCCGATGCCGCCGCTATTTGCGAAATTTACAACTACTACGTCCTGAACACCGTCATCAGCTTTGAGCTGGAAGCCGTCTCCGTGACCGAGATGGAAGGCCGTATTACCGAGATATCTTCGCAATTTCCTTGGCTGGTGTATGAAGAAGACGGGCGTATCCTTGGTTATGCCTATGCCACCAAATGGAAGGCACGCAAGGCGTATCAGCATTCTGTCGAAAGCTCGGTTTACATGGCACAGGGCAGTGGCGGCAAGGGTATCGGGTCCAAACTGTATGGCGCTCTGTTTGCGCAGTTGAAAGAACTGGGCGTACATGCGGTGATGGGTGGTATTGCCCAGCCGAATGCCGGCAGCGTTGCCTTGCATGAAAAGATGGGCTTCGTCAAAGTCGCGCATTTCACCGAAGTTGGCCAGAAGCACAATCAATGGATCGACGTCGCCTACTGGCAATTGATCCTGTAAGGAGGAGGCACATGAGATCCACCAGAGCCACCGGCGCCATTGAACGGCTAAACGCCCGCGCAGAGACGAAACAATATTCCATGGTGCGCACCTCGAGTGAACTGTTCTTCCTGGTGCAGCGCACGGCCGGCAATCCGGTCGAAAAATTGAGCGAACCTTTGCCGCTCGACGAATTTGTCGCCTTCGTCAATGCCTATGGCCCGCAAAAGCCGAAGCGCATCAGCAAGCTCGACGTTGCATTCGAAAAGCAGTTGGTCAAGAAGAACAAAGAATAGGGCAGCAACAAGGCAGCAATAAGGCAGCAATAAGGTAGTAAATCAGTGTTGGCAGGAGCATTCATGGAAAAACAGGATCAAGGCAAAGACTGGATACTGCGCACGCAGTCGTCCGGTGTCGAACGCATTGAAGCCTTCTTCCATGGCAGCGGCTACGCCATGCATCGCCACGACACCTACGCGCTCGGCATCACGATGGCGGGTGTGCAATCTTTCCAGTACAAGAAATCCCTGCGCAACAGTTTGCCGGGCAACACGATGGCGCTGTATCCCGACGAGCCGCATGACGGGCAGGCCGGCACCGAGGTAGGTTTTCGTTATCGCATGTTGTACGTCGAACCTTCGGTGCTGCAGGACGCGCTGGGTGGCGTCGCTTTGCCCTATATCGAAGGCGGTATCTCGACCGATCCGCGCATGTTCCATGCCCTCAGAAATCTGTTGGAGCAAATGGATGGTAATGTCGAACCGTTGCAGCAGGATGACGGTATCTTTGAGCTGGCTGCTGCGATGGACGCGGTTTCCGGCAAGCGGCCACGCCGTCACGCCGCTGATTTCCATGCCGCGCAGCAGGCGCGCGAATACATTCATGCGTCACTGGATCGCACGCTCACGCTGGATGAACTGGCACAGGCATGCGGTCGCGATCGCTGGAGCCTGACACGCGACTTTCGCAGCTTCTTTGGAACCAGTCCTTATCGCTACCTGAGTATGCGTCGTCTGGATATGGCACGCCGCCTGATGACGCAAGGGAAGTCGCTTGTGACCGTGGCTGCCATGACGGGTTTTGCGGATCAAAGCCATATGACGCGATTGTTTACCAAGACCTACGGCATTGCTCCGGCACGTTGGCTGCGCATGGTGCAACCGGTCAAATGAAGCGCTTTGCCTGAAAGTTGCACAATCGTTCAAGACCGCGCGAAGCAGACTGCGTAATCTCGCTCCTTGTTATCGACACAGGAGCAAAACATGTCCCTCAATATCGCATCTCCCTCGAATTCTCTACGTGACTACAAGGCCATTAATTTCAGTCAGAAGCTGAGTCTGTTCAGCGAACAATGGTCGCAACGCGTTATCGCCGAAATGAACGACTATCAGTTCAAGCTGGCCAAACTGCAAGGCGACTTCATCTGGCATGACCATGCCGATACCGATGAGGTGTTTATCGTATTGGAGGGCGAACTGCGCATCGATTTTCGCGATGGCGCCGTGCATCTCTCGGCTGGTGAAATGTTCGTCATTCCCAAGGGCGTGCAGCATAAGCCTTATGCGGAAAAAGAGGCCAAAGTGCTGTTGGTCGAACCGCGGGGTGTGGTCAACACCGGCAATGAAGAAAGCGACAGGACGCGGCAGAACGATGTCTGGATCTGATGTAATACCTTGATGGCTTCAGGATCGTATCCGTAATCGTTGTTTTCAGCATTCTATCGGGAGACGATTCGTAAAATCTCTGTATATCCAGACTGATTGCACAGAGATGCTGATGCTATGTGGTCTACGCGTAAAAAGTGCAATGTGCCGTGATATTTTCCGATGCTCACATCGCATCATGTTCTCTCGTATCGAGAGCAGGCATGTGCGATCAGCAGCAATCGAAAAATGATAAGGAGATATCTGTGCACATTGCCATCGACGAGCAAAAACTGATCGACAAAATGGCCTGGAAACTGATGCCGTTTCTGGGATTGTTATATCTGGTCGCTTACATAGATCGTCAGAACGTAAGCTATGCCAAGCTGCAAATGGTCGCCAGTCTGGGACTGAGCGAAGCATCCTATGGTTTGGGTGCTTCCTTGTTTTTTATCGGTTATCTGCTATTTGAAGTCCCCAGCAATGTGATCTTGCACAAGGTTGGCGCACGCATCTGGTTTGCACGCATCATGTTTTCATGGGGGCTGGTGACACTGGCGCTGGCATATACACAGAATGCGACGATGTTCTACATCTTGCGCTTTTTGCTGGGTGCGACGGAGGCGGGCTTTTACCCGGGTGTGCTGTATTACCTGACATTGTGGTTTCCGCAAAAACATCGCAGTCGCATGATTGGTTACTTTTTGATCGGTAGCAGTATCGCCAATATGATTGGTGCACCGATTGGCGGCGCGTTGCTTGATCTGGACGGTTTGTTCGGCATGCAGGGTTGGCAGTTGACGTTTATCTTTACCGGATTACCTGCGGTGGCACTGGCGTTCGTCGTTTTTTATTGTCTTCCGGCCTCACCTGAGCAAGCAAGTTTTCTTAATCCGGAAGAGCGCGGCTGGTTGCAAAGACGGCTCGCACGCGAGCAGAAAGAGTTGGAGCAAACGGGCGAGAGTGGCCACGCTAATCCTTTCAAGACTTTGCTCGATTATCGGGTGTTGTTGCTGGCGTTCTTCCTGATCTTTTTTCCGCTGTCTTCTTACGGGCTGAGCTATTGGCTGCCTACTATTGTCAAGAGTTTTGGCGTCGGCAATACGCTCAATGGCTTTATCAATATGATTCCATGGGTGCTCGTGACGCTGGTCTTATGGTGGGTGCCGCGTAAACCGGGACGCACGGAAGATCCTATCCGCAATATTCTGTTTCCGGCCTTGTTCGGTGCAGTTTGTCTGATCGGTAGCGTGTACTTCGGCAATCCCTTCGTAAAGTTCGCCATGCTCTGTCTGGCAGCAGCGTGCAGCTTTACCGTCTTGCCATGTTTCTGGACCTTGCCCGGCCGCTTTTTGACCGGCGCGAGTGCAGCGGCAGGTATCGCTGCGATCAACTCCATCGGCAACCTGGGTGGCTTTATTGCGCAGAATGTCGTGCCGATGATTCGCGAAAGCACCGGCAGTACGATTGCCCCCATGTTGTTTTTGGCGGCGTGCATGGCCTTCGGAGGATTATTCACGTTAGTGGTGATGTATTGCATCCGGCGTCATGAGAGAACTCTGGTGCCGCTATCTGTGTGAATGTAAAAAAGCTCACCAAGGTGAGCTTTTTTCTGCGCAAGTTTGTCATCCATGGATCTTGTGACGGGCACTATTCCAGCGTCGCAATAACCGGCGTGTGATCCGACGGCTGTTCCCACTTGCGCGGCACCTTATCGATCACGCAAGCAGTACATTGTGCAGCCAGCGGCGCGGTCAACAGGATATGGTCGATGCGCATGCCCTTGTTGAGGCGGAAACCCATCTGGCGATAGTCCCACCAACTGAAGAGTTTCTCTGGTTGCTCAAACATGCGGAACGCATCGGTGAAGCCCATCTTTTGCAAATGCTGAAACGCGGCGCGTTCCGGTTCCGATACCAGATTCTGACCGACCCAAGCGGCTGGATCGTGCACGTCGCGATCTTCCGGTGCGATGTTGTAGTCGCCAAGCAGGGCCAGCTTGGGGTGCTGCAACTGCTCTTGCGCCAGCCATTCGTGCAGGGCAGCCAGCCATTTCAGCTTGTACTGGAATTTTTCCGAATCCGGTGCCTGCCCATTCGGGATGTACGCACAAACAAAGCGGACACCTTCGATGGTCGCGGCGATGATGCGCTGCTGTTCATCTTCGAAAAGGGGATTGTTCTTGACTACGTCATGGATCGGATGGCGCGACAGGATGGCAACGCCGTTGTAAGTTTTTTGACCGGTATAGACGACCTGATAGCCGGCCGCATTGATTTCGGCAAGAGGAAACTTGTCGTCGGTCAGTTTGGTTTCTTGCAGGCACAGCACGTCGATGGGATTGTCGCCCAGCCATTGCAGTACCTGAGGCAGACGAACCTTCAGAGAGTTAACGTTCCAGGTGGCAATCTTCATGAGCAAACTAAGCCTTTGTACAAAAAGTTTCTTGAGCACTATGCGCCTGCAAGAAACAGTGAGCGGTAAAAATAATGAAGTGGGATATTACCCCATTCGCTTGCGATCCTGTCCTGCAAAGGAGTAGTCAGTCACTTTTCTCGTGAGATGGCTGAGTCGTCAAGGGTAGGGCCTCAAGCAGAGAAGCGGCGCGTTGCATGACATCTTCTTTCGCCGCACGGTTCTCTGCGACGGATTGGCGAGACCGACCAGGATCATCGAAGTCATGCGTTGCGCCGGGATATGCGATGACGTTGACCAGATTTGCCGGATCATTGGACGGCATGATGCTGAGGCAATTGCGGGGAGAAACCTCTTCATCTTTTTCTGCAAGAAAAATCCAAACATCGGTATCGCTGCGATAGCGCCGCGTCAGGATTGAACGTGAGCCGCAGCCGGGATAAAGCACCAGTGCGGCGCGAAAGCGCAAAGGTGCGGCCGATGAAAGTCCTTGCGCCTGGCGATACATCACATTGAGCGCCGTGCTGCCACCATTGGACCAGCCTTGCAGCATGATGTGATCTTTGCGTACATCATTGCGGTTCGCCAGGTAGGCGAGAGCGCCTTCGGCGTCGAGAGGGCGTACCGTCATTTCGTTGACCGCCTGGCGTTCGGGCAGGTCATGTGAATTGCGACCGTAGCCGTGCGCGCGATCACGCGGACCGAAGCTGTCTACGTGCAAGGCGAGGTAGCCGTGGTTGGCCCAGTATTCCCCCCACATCTTGTGTCGCTGCGATAGCGTGCCTGCATGGCAGGGCGACGAGACATCGCGCCCGACATGTGAGCATTTTGCATTGACATTGCTGGAGTAGGGGCCACCACGTCCATGCAGCATGACGATGGCAGGATGGAGTGCGTTGCTGTTGCCGGGCGGCTGGAACAGGTAACCCACCAGTTCGGTACCATCCCCGGAAGGGAAATAGACCGTAACGGGCGACGCTGCGAACGCGGTCATCGGCATGTTCCAGAGCAAGGCCGCCAGAAGTGCAATGACGGCTCTCGGACAGATGCAGCGATGGGAGGAAACACGTTGCATCCACATCGCGCAGCGGATTATTTGAAGTGATAGTTGATCGCGACCAGCCCCATGTTCTCGGTGCTGTGATTGACGATGGGGCTATTAGCAATGCCGTTGCCCAGCCACTTGCGGCGGAAGGTGATGTTGCCTACC
Source organism: Herbaspirillum rhizosphaerae (assembly GCF_046025915.1). Classification (GTDB taxonomy): domain Bacteria; phylum Pseudomonadota; class Gammaproteobacteria; order Burkholderiales; family Burkholderiaceae_D; genus Herbaspirillum; species Herbaspirillum rhizosphaerae_A. Next base: position 75,288 of record NZ_JAQQFR010000006.1, read on the forward strand.
CAGTTTTCGGCGATCGGCATTTCTATGGTCAGGCCGAGCATAGGCGTGGTCGATGCGCCGGCGTGATATTGGCGGAAACCGCTGGCGGCGGATTCGGAGGCCGTGACGCCGTAGAAGTAGTCGTTGTAGGCGCTGCTGCGGCGTTCAATGCCCACTTGCGGATAGATATGCGCGCGGCCGATGTCGACCTGTGCCGCGTAGATGGCTTCCAGCAGGGTGCCATTGGATTTGTTGACGTCATAGAAGGCGTTAAGGAAGAAAGCGCCGAAACGCGTTTCTTGCAGGGTGCCGATGCCGATAGGGATGGAGTTGGAGCGGCGGTTCAGCCCACGCTCTGCATCCATGTGATCAAAGTTGACGCGCGCAGCCAGTTCAAGATAGCCGGCGCCCATCTTCACGGTTTTGAACCCGAAGGTATCCAGACGCGCGAAGAAACGCTTGTAGTCGAAATAGGCGTAAGGCAGTACGGACGTCTTGTCGCTCTTGCCGAGGATGTTGCGCTCCAGGCGGAACACGCCTGGGCCGATGTCGCCCGTCAGATGATCGGGAAAATCAGCATCAGGGGTAGCTTGCTGCGCGCACGCATGGCCGGCAAACGACAGGAGCAGCGTGCAGAGCAAAGTTTTGTTCATTGTTCACTTTCAAGTAAGTGGAGCCGGAAGGGCCGGTTCGTTTGTTTTGTTCTTTTCAGTATTGCTTTGCCACCCGGGACGACTGGTTTGTCTTGCCGGCAGCAGGGCGGATCGCTTGAATTCATGCCGGTATCAACGTCAATGCGCCCCGGCTTTTTTCTTGATGACCGTATCTTCGGGCTTCAACGGCTTGCCGTCGCTGGTATGCAATTTTATCTTGGGGACGGGTTTGCCGCTGGTGCGCTCCACCATCGGTGCGCAGGACTCGCCTTTTTTGAACAGATGGCCTTCACCCCATTGACGCAGACACAGCACGACTGAAAACAGTTCCTTGCCTTTTTGCGTGAGGATGTATTCCTGATAGGCGCTGCCGTCCGAGGCTGGTACGACGGTCATGATGTCGGCATCAACCAGGTCGCGCAGGCGCGTGGAAAGGATGTTCTTGGCGACGCCCAGACTTTTTTGAAACTCACCGAATCGTCGCATGCCATCGAAGGCATCGCGAATAATCAGCAGCGCCCAGCGGTCGCCGACGACATCGATGGATCGCGCCACCGGACAGGGATCGCTCTTCAGACTTTTCCGCTTTGCCATCGTTTTGCTGCTTCCTCGTGCATGACCAATGGTTGCATTTTAGAACTCACTGACCTACACTTCAACTGGTTTCAATTTAAAACTACTTTGATGTTGTTTTGAAATTGGCTTCAAAACTCAGCTTCACGCTGAATCAGCGAAACATAAAAAGGGGGCGGCGGATGGCCGAAAACAAGGGGCTTGGCAGTGTGGATCGATCTGGCGGCGTTGCCGCCGGGACGCTGTTGGCGAAGCATGAAGTGACGCGGAATGGGGCAGCAGACGATGTCTTCACGCCGGTAGTGTCAGCCATGCCACGCGCCATGGTGCTGTTGTTTGCCATCGCATGCGGTGTCAGCGTCGCCAATGTGTATTACGCCCAGCCACTGCTGGATGCGTTGGCCGCAGAATTCGGCTTTACCCAGGCGACGGTCGGTGTGGTCGTTACAGCAACGCAGATTGGTTCTGCGCTGGCACTGATTCTGGTTGTACCGCTTGGCGATTTGCTGGATCGGCGGCGCCTCACACTGACGCAGCTTCTCTTGCTGCTGGCGGCGCTGGCCGGTGTTGCAACCGCATCGTCTCCCGCTGCGCTGTTGGCAGGGATGCTGTTGGTCGGCATGCTGGGTACGGCCATGACGCAGGGATTGATTGCCTATGCCGCGACGCTTGCAGCTCCCGACGAGCGCGGCAGAGTGGTCGGTACCGCGCAGGCGGGCGTGGTGATAGGGTTATTGCTGGCGCGTACCATGGCTGGATTTGTCGCTGATATCGCTGGTTGGCGCATGGTCTATTTCGTCTCTGCGGCATTGGCGGCGATGCTGTTGGTATTGCTGTACGGCCGCCTGCCCAAACATGGCGAGCATGGCAATCAGGTTCATGGTGGATCAGCGAACGCGCGCCTCTCCTATTTTCAATTGCTTGCATCGATGGTGCAATTGATGTGGCGTGATCGTGTGCTGCAGATACGCGGCGTGATCGCGATGCTGATGTTCGCCGTAATGAATATCTTTTGGAGCGCGCTGGTGCTGCCGTTGCGCATGCCGCCTTATTCGCTATCGCATACCGCCATTGGCGCTTTCGGCCTGATCGGCGTTGTCGGCACCCTTGGCGCCGCAAGAGCAGGCAAACTCGCGGACGGTGGAAAGGGGCAGTGGACCAGTGGTATGGCATTGCTACTTCTGTTGGGATCCTGGCTGCCTCTGGCTTTGCTATCGCAGAGTCTGTGGTTGCTGGCGGCAGGTGTGCTCATGTTGGATCTTGCCGCACAGGCGATTCATGTTACTAATCAAAGCATGATTTTTCGCGCGAATACGGGGGCTCACAGCCGGATGGTAGCGTGCTACATGATCTTTTATGCTGTGGGAAGCGGTGCCGGAGCGATCGTGTCGACGGCGGCATTTGCGGCGTGGGGATGGCTTGGTGTCTCGTTATTGGGGGCCGGCGTGAGCTTGCTGGCGCTGCTGTTTTGGGCCGGGAGTTTGCGGTATATGCCCGTCAGTCAAGGAGGGCAGACATGCCCGGCTACTTAGCCTGAGCGTCAGATCTGTTCGCTGGCCATCAGGATGACGCGACCGATGACGACATCTTTCTTGTCATTGAATTCCTGGCGTTGATATTGTTTGCGGCTTATGTTGTCCGAGCTCAAATACCATCGGCCGAAATCCAGCGCCATACGCCTGACCACGGCCTCGCCCTGATAGTTGATCAGGTAGACGGCATTGTCCTTGACTTGAGTGTCCGCGGTATTGACGACAACGACGTCGCCGTCTTTCAAGGCCGGGGCCATGCTGGAGCCCGTCACACTGATCGCCAGCAGTTTGTCGGCGGACAAATGTCGCTCTTTGAACCAGCTCTTCGAAAATCGCCATACACAGAGCGTTGGATCCACTTCCTCAGATTTGAAGCGGGCCGAACCTGCAGTCAATTTTAATTTGACCTGGAGGATGCGAATTGATTCGTCCGTCCTGGCATCCGTTCTGGCGTGCTGTTGATAGAGCTCCTGAGCAGCGCTTTCACCAGTCGCGAGAAGGTCGAAATAGAGGAAACTCAGTCCCAGTCTGCCTTCCAGGCTGCGCGCTGCTTTTTCGCCGAAGCCCTGGCCGTCCCGGTACGATGCGGAAAGCAGTTGCGCCAGACGCGACTCGCTCATCTCACTGGCATCGCAGAAGGTTTTGCGGTCACCGCCGTAGTTATCCTCAATGAGAGCCTGTAGCCTGTTGCGTCGATGTTCGTGCATATCCATGACGGCATTTGAACGCAAATTTAGCATTTGGTAAATTAGCTTTTGCTTGACTTGTCTGTAGCAAATGCTAAATTATCAATATGACACTGATTGCATATCTCAATTCTCTCTCTGCAGAAAAGCGTAGCCAGCTGGCGCAGCGTTGCGGCACATCGTTTGATTACTTGCGCCAGATTGGCTATGGCAATCGCGCTTGCTCTCCGCTGATTGCTGTTTGCATCGAGGCAGAGTCTCTGGGCGCTATTACCCGCAAGATGCTATTCCCGGACGATTGGGGCAAGCTCTGGCCAGAGTTGCTGGAGAAGCGCGGTGACGGTTGATTTCGCCTCACGGACTTCCTCGCAGGACAAATTGCTGCCGCCTGCATGCCTTTGCTGTGCCTGCGATTCGCGAGCAGCGACAAGTTGGCGCCGCTCCTGATCAAAATCCTCTTTCCAGTCCTTTCATGTCTTTTCTTCTCTCCGCATCGTGCAAGACAGTGGGCGCAGCGGGTACGTCCGTGATTGCGCAGTCATTTCTCTTTGCTGCGACGGTGGTGATATTGCCCGCGACGTTTTACTGGCAATACATACGCCGTCAATGGTGGCGACTGGGGGTTGGGCTGAGCGCTTTTGTCTTAATGCAGGACTGGCTGATGTGGAAAGACAAGGGCAGTCTCGGAGAGACTTTTTTCGGTGCGACAGCATTGTTTGGAATTCTGTATCTGCCGATTGTCGCGCTGTGGGAAGGTAATCGCCGTCTCGCTCGCAAACTTGCCGGTGATGCTTATGCGGAGGTTCCGCTGCGTGCATCTGAATGTCTGCTTCTCATTGCCTTGTCGATCCCGATGCATTTGCTTATGTTTGTTGTCATCAACGTGATGAGTGTGACGAATGTTTTCGCTCTTGATGCTTTGCAGGCCGGCAGCGACGTCGTGAATTGCTTGTTCAGTTTTGCACAGCCAGTGAGTTTGCAGGCGTATCGGGATGCTCTGAATATCCTTTTGGCGGCGATTCCCGTGTTGTTGTCGGTGACTGTACTGGCGTCATGGTTTCGTCGTAGCCGAAGGGACCATCTTGCGATGTCATGGCATGTGTATTTCGCGGTGACACCGGGAGTGCTATGCGGCGGCATGTTGCTGGCGTCGTTGTTCACGCGCTAGCGAAAATAAAAAAGCCGTCATCGTTGAAGATGACGGCTTTTCGTGCTGTGGAGGGGGGCTTAACCAGGCTGGATAAGCCTCCTTGAATCGCGTTAAAACTCCCTCCGTAGATTTACGCGCGTGCTTTTTGTGCCTTCTTGGCTTGATTCAGCAAGAAGGTGGTCAGCAGCGGGACAGGGCGGCCACTGGCGCCCTTGGTCGCGCCACCGCGCCATGCGGTGCCGGCGATGTCCAGATGCGCCCAGGTGTACTTCTTGGTGAAGCGTTCCAGGAAGCATGCCGCGGTGACGCTGCCGGCCGGTTGGCCGCCGATGTTGGCGATGTCAGCGAAGTTTGATTTCAACTGTTCCTGATAGACGTCCTGGATAGGCATGCGCCATGCTGTGTCGCCGCTGGTCTTGCCGGCTGCCAGCAACTCGTTGGCGAGCGCATCATGTGCGTCGTCTTCGCGTGTGAACAGGCCTGAGTTGTGATGACCCAGTGCCACCACACAAGCGCCTGTCAGCGTGGCGATGTCGACCACGACGGCTGGTTTGAAGCGTTCAACATAAGTCAGCGCATCGCACAGGATCAGGCGGCCTTCAGCATCGGTATTCAACACTTCAATGGTCTGACCCGACATCGAGGTCACGATATCGCCTGGCTTGGTAGCGCTGCCGGAAGGCATGTTTTCGCAGGTAGGGATGACGCCGATGACGTTGAGCTTCAGTTGCAGCTCGGCGATGGCGCGGAAGGTGCCCAGCACGGAAGCGGCACCGCACATGTCGTACTTCATTTCATCCATGGCTGCACCCGGCTTGAGCGAAATACCGCCGGTGTCGAAGGTGATGCCCTTGCCGACCAATACGGTCGGGGCTTCCTTGGTTTTGCCGCCCATGTGCTTGAGGACGATGAACTTTGGTGGTTCGTCGCTGCCATTGGTGACCGACAGGAAGCTGCCCATCTTGAGTGCTTCCAGTTGCTTGCGGTCGAGCACTTCGACGCCCAGCTTGTATTCCTTGGCCAGTTTCTTTGCCGTGTTGGCGAGATAGGTCGGCGTGCAGATATTGCCCGGCAGGTTCGCCAGATCCTTGCTCAGTTCCATGCCGTTGGCCAGCGCTACCGCTTCGGCCAGGCCAGCTTTGGCAGCGGCTGTTGCCGCTGTGGAGACACCGATGGCGATTTTCTTCACGCCGGTCGGGACGGGATCTTTTTTGCTCTTCATCGCGTCAGAGCGATAATTGTTGTCGCGTGCGGCCAGCACCAAAGCGCGAATGGCCCAGGCAATGTCGCGGCCCTTGATTTTGTCCAGCGGCAGTGCAACCAGTGCATCGTTGGCGCCGACGGTTGTCAGTGCGCGCACGGTCGCTTGTGTTGCGGCGGAGAAACTTTTTTCGACGATGTCGTCATCAGCACCCAGGCCGACCAGCAACACGCGTTCGGCGGCAACGCCGGTCAGGCCGCGCAACAGTAAAGTGGAGCCGGGTTTGCCGGTGATGTCGCCGGATTTGAGCGCGTTGGTGATCGCGCCCATCGTATCCAATGCTTGCGCAGCTGGAGTCAGCTTGCGGTTTTCAAAGACGCCAATCACGAGTGTGCCGGTCTTGGCGGCGGTGACGGAGGTTTTTGCGTCCAATGTTTTTATGCTAAAGTCCATCGCTTGTCCTTAGTTTGCTGTTTGCTTCCTGATTTTGCTACATCGTTTGCAGTATCTACTACGCATTCTGCTTCGTTTTCTGCTTCATTGACCCTTGTGATTATAAGCCCGAATGATTTTTGAGCGCGCTCTTCGACGCGAATTGATGAGCACCGCCGGCGCAGTGTTCACAACGCTATTTACCATCATCCTCACTGTGATGTTGATCAAGATCCTCGGCCAGGCGGCCGGTGGACAAGTCAACTCGCAGGACGTGCTTGCGCTGATCGGCTTCCAGGCACTGAACTACATGCCCATCATTCTGATTCTCACCGGTTTTATCTCGGTGCTGCTGGTGGTCACCCGTAGTTATCAAGATTCCGAAATGGTGGTCTGGTTCGCCTGTGGCCTGAGCCTGACGCGCTGGATCAAGCCGGTGCTGCGTTTCGGCTGGCCGATCATTCTGCTCACGGGCATTCTCAGTTTCGTGGCGACACCTTGGGCCAACCAGCAAAGCGCGCAGTTCCGCGAACGCTTTGAGAAACGCGAAGACATCGCCCGTGTCTCGCCCGGTAAATTCCAGGAGTCGGCAACTGCCAACCGGATCTTCTTCGTTGAAGGTATTTCCGGCGATGCCAGCAAGGTCAAGAATGTTTTCGTCAACACATTCCGCGACGGCAAGAATAGCATTGTGGTTGCCAAAGAAGGTGAGATGGAAGTTGATAAAGACGGTGAAAAATTCGTCGTCATGAGCAAAGGCCGGCGCTATGACGGCGTACCGACACAGCCCGACTTCCAGATGGTTGAATTCGAACGTTACGGCCTGTTAGTCGGCGGTCAATCCCAGGCCTCGATTGGTGAAAAATCGGTGCGTGCATTGCAAAGCTGGGAATTGCTCGCACTAAACAATAATTTCAGTCGTGCCGAGATGCTCTGGCGCCTGGCATTGCCGCTGATGTCGTTAACACTGATCCTGCTTGCGATTCCACTTTCGTTTGTCAATCCTCGCGCGGGTCGTTCCATCGGCCTGTTAGTCGCGCTGCTGCTGTTCGTTGTCTATAGCAATACCGTCAGTGTATTCCAATCATCGGTGGCGCAAAGCCGCATCTCATTCATGCTGGGATGGTGGCCGCCGCATCTGGTGGTGGCGCTGATTGTGGTCGGGTTGTTCTTCTGGCGACTGAAGGTCAACAGTCGTTATCATCCGGCCGTCTTGTGGTCCGGCATGCGCCGTGCGCTTACTCTGAAACGGCAGGGCTGATGAGAGTCTTACAACGTTATATCACCGCCGAGATCGTACGCTCGGTGGCATTTGCCCTGGCGGCTTTTTTGGCGCTGTTTGCTTTCTTTGAACTGATGGGGCAACTGGAAGCTGTCGGCCGCAATGGCTATCAGCTGCAAACCGCCTTGCTGTATGTCGCGATGGGTTTGCCCGGGAATGTCTATGAACTGATGCCGACAGCGGTGCTGATTGGCACCATCTACGCGTTGGCGCAATTCGCCGCCAACTCCGAGTTCACCATCATGCGCGTGTCCAGCATGTCGACACGCATGACCGCCAAGGCGCTGGCGAAGATCGGATTTGGCTTTGCCATCTTCACGATTTTGTTCGGTGAGCTGGTTGCGCCGAAAACGACCGAGTTTGGCGAGAAGCTTAAACTGCAGGCGCAAGGCTCTTCGCTGTCGCAACAATTCCGCTCCGGCCTGTGGGCCAAGGACGTGATCAAAGACAATGGGTTGGACGGCAACGTCATCGGCACGCGCTTTCTGAATATTCAACGCATGACTCCTGAGGGCATGCTGGAAGGCGTGAAGATCTATGAGCTGGACAAGGACTTCCACATGTCCGACATGATCGTGGCTGCCCGCGGCGACTATTTGGGTGAGCACAAGTGGCAACTGACCGATGTGCAGAAGACGACCTTCATCGCCAATGACAAAGCCAGCGCTATCACGTCGCCAATCACGACCAGCAAAAACAAGACGACGACCTTCATCTCCGAGGTGACACCGGAGATTCTGTCGGTGCTGTTTGCCGATCCTGATCGCATGTCGGCTTACGATTTGCGTGCCTACACCAAGCATCTGGAAGCCAATAACCAACGCACCGAGCGCTACGAAATCGCTTTCTGGAAGAAGGTTGTGTATCCGCTGTCGATCTTCGTGATGATGGCGCTGGCCTTGCCGTTTGCGTATTTGCATTTCCGTGCCGGCGGCGTCAGCCTGAAGATCTTTACCGGCATCATGATCGGTGTCAGTTTTCAGCTGATCAACAATCTGTTCTCACATCTTGGCTTGCTCAACAGCTGGCCCGCGCTATTGACGGCGGCATTGCCAAGCACCTTGTTCATGCTCATGGCAATCGTCGCGTTACGTTGGGTTGAGCGGCGCTAGTTCACAATACACTCTCATGAAAAAATCGCTAATTCTTTTCGCCCACGGCGCCCGTGATCCCAATTGGGCGGAACCGTTTCGCCGCTTGCGCGCACTGACGCAGGTGAGTCTACCGGACGTGGCGGTCGAGTTGGCTTTTCTGGAGTTGATGACACCTGACTTGCCGCAACTGGCGGCGCAGCAGATTGCCGATGGTGCGCAGCAGGTGACGATCGTACCGGTGTTTTTGGGCCAGGGCGGACACGTCCGGCGTGATTTGCCGACGTTGATCGATCAGTTGCGGCAAGCCCATCCGGGTATTCAATTTCAGGTGACAGAAGCGGCCGGTGAAGATGCCGGCGTGCTGCAGGCGTTGGCGAACTACTGTGTCGCGAGTATCAGTAGTTCAAAATAAGCGCGAACCGTCAGGCACAGCCTGATCAGGTGCGAACAACACCACTTCTCCTTGTGCGTCGGGGAATCCCAGCGTTAATACTTCCGACATGAACTTGCCGATTTGTCGTGGCGGAAAGTTGACCACGGCCGCCACCTGCTTGCCCACCAATTGATCAAGCTGATAGTGCGTCGTGATCTGCGCGCTGCTTTGTTTGATGCCGAGCGTAGGGCCGAAGTCAATCTTCAGCTTGTAGGCTGGTTTGCGGGCTTCAGGGAAGGCTTCGGCAGAGAGGATCGTGCCGATGCGAATATCGACCTTGAGAAAATCGTCGAAACTAATCGGCGCTGCGGCCGGGGCGCTGGAGTCGTGTAGCAGGTGCATGCGATGTGCTCAGAAAAATAAGCGTTGTTGCAAGGTGGCTCGGCCGCAATTCAGCCGCGGTTCAGCCGCGATTCGCCAGCGCTTCGCCAATCATGACGAGCACCGGGCCGCTGCACTGAGTCAGGCCTTGTTCCAGCGTGCCGAGTTCCAGATCAAGGATACGCTCGTTGTCGCGGCTGCAATTTTCCACCACCACCACCGGCGTCGTCCGGGCATAGCCGAGGGACAGCAAACGCTGGGCCGTTGCCGTCGCTTCACGGCCGCCCATGTACTGCACCAGCGTATCGCCGTTGGGCATGATGAATTCGGTCGGCTCATCCGGCGCCGTGCTGGAGGTGAACAGCGACACGCTGCGCGCGATCCCGCGTTTGGTCAGGGGGCGTTGCGCGGACGATGCTGCCGCCAGCGCGGCAGTGATGCCGGGAACAATTTCGTAAGGAATGTTTTGGCTGTCGAGGGCGCGCAATTCTTCGTCGGCGCGGCCGAACAGCATCGGGTCGCCGCCTTTCAGGCGCACCACCATACGATACTGGTGTGCACATTCAATCAGGCGTTCATTGATGACTTGTTGCGCCGTAGAGCGCTGGCCACTGCGTTTGCCGACAGAGATCTTGACGGCTTGCGGGCATAATTCGAGCATTTCTTCGGTGACCAGCGCATCGTGCAACACGACATCCGCCAGGGCAAGCAGACGCGCGCCACGCACTGTAATCAGATCTGCAGCACCGGGACCGGCGCCGATCAGATAAACCTTGCCGATGGGTGTCGCGGAAAGAGGAGGCGTTGGCGCGTTGGCTGAATTGGCTGGGGCTGAGCTCATGCTGAAAATAATAAGAATCGCAGCCCGGCACATACCGGCTGCTGTGCGTTCCAGCCCGTCATTTCGGGTGAAATTTAGGGTGAAACGCCACAGCAGCGATTATCAGGCATCCAGACGGATCATGCCAGCGGCAACCGTTTGATGCGTGACTTCGTCGATCAGGATGAAGGCGCCGGTCGCGCGGATGGTGTCGTAGCTGTCGACAGCAATGGCTTGCTGCACGTTGATCGATACACGGGCAATGTCATTGAGCTTGAGCGATTCGGCCGGATGACGTTCCTGTGTGTTGATATCAAGCAAGGTATCAACCTTGGACACGCGCGCCGCGACCTGCTTGGTGGTGTGCTTGAGCCAGTATTTACGGCGTGGATCGAGCGCGTCTTCCGACAGCCAGCACAGATCGGCGTTGACGGTCTTGAGCAGTGTCGGCGCATTTTCCGCCGAGGCCAGCATGTCGCCGCGCGAAATGTCCAGATATTCGTCCAGTAGAATCGTCACCGATTGCCCGGCCGATGCCGATTGCAGCGAACCGTCCAGTGTCAGGATATCTTTGACCGTCGCGGTCTGGCCGCTTGGTTGCACCAGTAATTTGTCGCCTTTGCTGACTTTGCCAGCTTCGATACGGCCCATGTAGCCACGGAAATCGTTGGCTTCGTGGCCGTTGTGGCGCGCCACAAGTTGTACCGGGAAACGGAACGGCTCTTCGTGTGCATCTTCGTACACCGACAGCGATTCCAGAAGTTCGATCAGCGTCGGGCCTTTGTACCACGACAAGTTGTCGCCGGCGGTCACAACGTTGTCGCCCGCCAGCGCCGACAGCGGAATCGGACGTACGTCCTTCAGGCCGAGTTGCGCCGCGAACTCCTGATACGCGCCGACGATGCGGTCGTACACGGTCTGGTCATAGTTCACCAGATCCATCTTGTTGACCGCGACCACGACGTGCTGGATTTGCAGCAGGTGAGCGATGGTCGAGTGGCGCTTAGTTTGTGTCAGCAATTCAACGCTGCCGTCGTCGCCCAGTTTGACCTTGGAAACGTCGATCAGAATGATCACCGCATCGGCGGTCGAGGCGCCGGTCACCATGTTACGGGTGTACTGCTCGTGGCCTGGCGTATCGGCGATGATGAACTTGCGCTTGGGCGTGGCGAAATAGCGGTAGGCCACGTCGATGGTGATGCCTTGTTCGCGCTCAGCTTCCAGACCGTCGGTCAGCAGTGACAGATCGATGGTGTCGCCCACGGTGCGCTTGTGCTTGGCGCGCGAGATGGAGGCGAGCTGGTCGGCGAAGATGCCCTTGCTGTCGAACAGCAGGCGGCCGATTAGCGTGCTCTTGCCATCATCCACCGAACCGGCGGTGATGAAGCGCAGCAGGCCACGTTCATGGGACGTAGTATTCAAGTCTTTTTCGGCAACAGTGGCATTCATCAGAAATATCCTTCTTTTTTACGTTTCTCCATCGACGCTTCGGAGGTCTGGTCATCCATGCGCGTCGCGCCGCGTTCGGTGATCTGGGTGACGGCGGTTTCAGCGATGATGGCTTCCACGGAAGCGGCATCGGATGCCACCGGGCAGGTGCACGAAATGTCTCCCACGGTGCGGAAGCGCACGATACGGTTCTCTACGGTTTCGCCGTCCTTGGCCGGTGTCAGGTCGGTCAGCGGCACCAGCAGGCCGTTGCGCGGGATCACCTGGCGCTCATGCGCAAAGTAGATTGGCGGCAGCGCCAGTTTTTCGCGGGCGATGTATTGCCAGACGTCGAGCTCGGTCCAGTTGGAGATCGGGAACACGCGCATGTTTTCGCCCGGATGGACACGTGTGTTGTACAGGTCCCATAGTTCAGGACGTTGTGCCTTCGGATTCCATTGGCCGAACTCGTCGCGGAAGGAAAAAATACGTTCCTTGGCGCGGGCTTTTTCTTCGTCGCGGCGTGCGCCACCGATACAGGCGTCGAACTTGAATTCTTCAATCGTTTCCAGCAGCGTCACGGCTTGTGCTGCATTGCGTGAATCGGTCAGCGGGTTGCGCAGACGCACTGTGCCGCGCTTGATCGAATCTTCGACTGAACGCACCACCAGCTTTTCACCCAGTTCAGCGGCGCGCTGGTCGCGGAAGGAAATGACTTCCGGGAAGTTGTGGCCCGTGTCGATGTGCACCAGCGGGAATGGAAATTTGCCGGGGCGGAACGCCTTCTCGGCGATACGCAGCAGCACCACGGAATCCTTGCCGCCGGAGAACAGCAGGGCAGGGTTGCTGCACTCGGCCGCAACTTCGCGCATGATGTGGATGGCTTCCGATTCCAGCCAGTCCAGATGGCGGCTGCTGGCGTTATCCAGGAAAAGTTGTTCAACTGCTGTGTTCATACGATGACCTTTGGTTCAAGTCGAATATCAAGTCGAAATCTGCGATGGCGGCAAGGCTGCGCATCGGTGAAAGTAGTTGCGGCGAAAGGAAATCAGGCAGGCGCGGTTTGCGATTTGATGCGGATCAGCTTGCCGTCCACTACGTGCAGGCCGCACTCTTTGGAGTCGGGGTTTTCCCACCACCAGCGGCCGGCGCGTACATCTTCGCCCGGCTGGATCGCGCGGGTACAAGGCTCACAGCCGATCGACGGATAACCCTGATCGTGCAGCGGGTTGTAGGGCACCTTGTTGTCGCGGATGTATTGCCAGACGTCTTCTTCCGACCAGTCGGCCAGCGGATTGAACTTGGCCATGCCGTGTGACGGATCGTCCTCTTGCACGTCGAGTGCAGCGCGTGTCACCGATTGCGCACGGCGTTGGCCGGTGATCCAGGATTTGTTGCCGGCCAGCGCGCGGTTGAGCGGCTCGATCTTGCGGATGCGGCAGCATTCCTTGCGCATCTCGACGCTGTCGTAGAAAGCGTTGAGTCCGTTCTGGCTGACGTATTGTTCGACGGCGGCAGGTTCCGGACGATACGGCGTGACGTCGTAGTCGTAGGTTTCCTTGATGCGGTCGAGCATGCCCAGTGTCTCTTTGTGCAGGCGGCCGGTTTCCAGCGTAAAGATGCCGATCTTGTCCTGCAGCTTGTTGCGCAGGATCATGTCGGTCAGCACCATGTCCTCCGCAGCCATGCTGGAGGCGAACACGGCCGGGGTATATTCGGCGGCGATCTTTTCCAGCGTGACGCGGGTGGCGGCAATCAGGTCTTGCAAAGCTTGTTCGGACATGGCGTTACTTTCTTCCCTTGATGCTGGAATCAATCGCGGGTGACAACCGTCTCGCGTTTGGCGCGACGGAACAACGGGTTCTTCTCATCCCACGAGGTCTGGTACTTTTCCGAAAAATCGGTCAGGCCCTTCAATGCATCGTGGATATCCTTGTCGGCACGCACGGCGAAGGCGTTGAAGCCCACGCGCTGCATGTAGAACAACTGGTCGCGCAGCACATCGCCGACAGCGCGCAATTCGCCGGTGTAGCCGAGGCGGGCGCGCAGGTTATAGGCGATGGAATAGCCGCGGCCATCGGCGAACTTCGGGAAGTCCACGGCGATGACCTGGAATGGCGCCAAATCATCTTTCAGTTCTTCCGGACGCTCGTCGCTGGCGAACCAGACGCCGAGTTCCTTGCGGCCTTGCAGCGCCGCGCGTTGCGCCTGCCATACCTTCAGCGGCACGATGATCTTGCCTTCAGGGACGGCGACGCCTTCCGGCGTTTCGCCTTCGGTCAGGCGCAGTACGGTCCAGTCATCGCTGATGACGACTTTGTCTTTAATCAGATTAGGCACAGACGTCTTCTCCAGTGACATGATCAGCTTTGATCGGGGTTGCATAGACGAAATCCTTGAACGGCGTGACGCCGACGCGGCGCACGGTGTCGATGAAACGTTCGTCTTCGATGCGTTGTTTGACATAGACCTGCAGCAGGCGGTCGATCACGGTCGGCATCTGATGCGCCGAGAACGACGGGCCGATGATCTTGCCGATGCTCGACGTATTACCTTGCGCACCGCCCAGCGAAACCTGGTACCACTCGGCGCCATCCTTGTCGACACCCAGAATGCCGATGTTGCCGACGTGGTGGTGGCCGCAGGCGTTGATGCAGCCCGAGATGTTCAGTTCGATGTCGCCGATGTCGTGCTGGAAGTCGATATTGTCGAAACGTTCTGCAATGGCTTGTGCGATCGGGATCGATTTGGCATTGGCCAGCGAGCAGAAGTCACCGCCAGGGCAGCAGATGATGTCGGTCAGCAGGCCGATGTTTGGCGTGGCCAAGCCGTGCGCCTTGGCTTCTTTCCACAGCGCGTACAGTTCGCTTTTCTTGACGTCGGCCAGCACCAGATTCTGCTCGTGCGTGACGCGCAGTTCGGAGAAGCTGTAGCGGTCTGCCAGATCGGCAACGAAGTCCAGTTGGTCGGCGGTGATGTCGCCCGGCGGCACGCCGGTTTTCTTCAGCGACAGGATCGCAGCGGCGTAGCCGGGGACCTTGTGTTCCTTGACGTTGCGCTTGATCCAGTTGGCGAAGCCCTTGTCTTCAGCCTTCAGGCGTTCGTATTCGGCGTCAGTCGCCGGTAGCGTTTCGTAGGCAGGCTCGGTGAAGTAGTTCGCGACGCGTTGCAGTTCTTCTTCGGTCAGTGTCGAAGGACCGTCCTTGATGTGCTGCCATTCTTCTTCGACCTGGCGTGCAAATTCTTCAGGGCCGATGGCCTTGACCAGGATCTTGATGCGGGCCTTGTAGATGTTGTCGCGGCGACCGTACTGGTTGTACACGCGCAGGATCGCTTCCAGGTAAGACATCGCGTGCTTCCATGGCAGGAAGTCGCGGATCTGGCTACCGAGGATTGGTGTGCGTCCCATGCCGCCGCCGACCAGCACGCGGAAACCGACTTCGCCTGCTTCATTCTTGATCACGTGCAAACCAATGTCGTGCACGGCAGTCGCAGCGCGGTCTTGCTCGGAACCGCTGATGGCGATCTTGAATTTACGCGGCAGGTAAGCGAACTCGGGGTGGAAGGTGCTCCACTCGCGGATCAGTTCGGCGTAAGGACGCGGATCGACGATCTCGTCGGCAGCGACGCCGGCCAGTTCGTCCGAAGTCGTGTTGCGGATGCAGTTGCCGGAGGTCTGGATGGCATGCATTTCAACCGTGGCAAGTTCGGCCAGGATGTCCGGCGAATCTTCCAGCTTGATCCAGTTGAACTGGATGTTCTGGCGGGTGGTGAAGTGGCCGTAGCCACGATCGTATTTGCGCGCGATATGGGCAAACATGCGAACCTGGCGCGATGCCAGCAGACCGTAGGGAACCGCGATACGCAGCATGTAGGCGTGGCGTTGCAAGTACAGGCCGTTCTGCAGGCGCAGGATGCGGAATTCATCCTCGATCAGTTCATCGGAGAGGCGGCGGCGCACTTGGTCTCGATACTGTGCAACTCGCTCTTTGACGATCAGATGATCGTATTGGTCATAGCGGTACATCTTGTGGTCCCTGTTAACGTCTTGTCGAAATCTTGCAGTCGAGATTCCGTGTGATTAAAAAAATAAAGGCCTGTAACTTAAAAAACCAGCTTCAGGGCAACGCTCGTCAGCGTAACTGCCAGCAGGCCGCGCAAAAATTTCTCCGGCACCGCACGCGCAGCGAGCGAACCGATGGTGATGCCTGGCACCGAACCCAGCAACAAAGCGCCCAGCAGGCTCCAATCAATCGAACCCAGCCACCAATGGCCGAATGCAGCGATGGCCGTCAGCGGTACCGCATAAGCGATATCGGTGCCGGCAATCTCAGCGGGCGACAAACGCGGATAAAGCAGCACCAGAAGAGTGGCGCCGACAGCACCGGCGCCAATCGACGAAATCGTTACCAGTGCACCAAGCACAGCACCTGAAAGCATGGTGGCATTAGCAAGTTGACGACCTTGCAACTGGCGGTCAGGATGGGCATTCAGCCATGCCTGAAGTTTACCCTTAAACAGCAAAGCAATCACCGTGAGCAAAACGGAAATGGCGATGGAATAGCGGATGACCTGACCGATCTCATTACTGACCGCGCCGAAGTGCTTCAGCAGCAGCGTCGTTACCACGGCGGCGGGCAGCGCGCCGTAGGACAGGCGACGCACGATATCCCAACGCACAGTACCTTTGAAACGATGCGCAAACGTTCCGGCCGTCTTCGTCGCCGAAGCAAAGGCCAGGTCTGTGCCGACCGCCACGCTGGGGTGGATGCCGAACAGCAACGTCAGTAAGGGCGTCATCAGCGAGCCGCCACCGACACCGGTCAATCCGACCAGCAATCCCACAGCAAATCCGCTGACTACATAAGAAACAGTCATAACACCTCGTCTATAACGGGTCGAATCGTAATAAACTTAGGCCCTAAACCAAACTACTTACTATTTATTTGCTTATATGCACATTCGGCATATACAAATACAGTCGCTGAAAAACCTGTTGAAAGTCTTCCTGCGAGGCCATGAGACCTCTTGTTGCGGACTTAAGCGGGTTCCGAACATACAGAAGGACGGGTCATGAATCTGCATCAATTCCGCTTCGTCAGGGAGGCGGTAAGGCAAAACTACAACCTCACCGAAGCCGCCAAGGCGTTGTACACCTCGCAGCCGGGTGTCTCAAAGGCAATCATTGAGCTGGAAGAAGAACTTGGCGTTGACATCTTCACGCGGCACGGTAAGCGTATCCGCGGCCTGACCGAGCCGGGGCGCGCGGTGTTGCGCTCGGTTGAGCTGATCATGCAGGAAGTCGACGGCCTGAAGCGCATCGGCAAGGAATTCGCTGCCCACGACAGCGGCAGTTTCACTATCGCCACCACGCATACCCAGGCGCGCTATTCGCTGCCGAAGGTGGTGCAGGCGTTCACGCAAAAATATCCCAAGGTCAGGTTGTCGTTGCTGCAAGGCAATCCAAAGCAGATCACCGAGATGGTGCGCAATGATCAGGCCGACATTGCCATCGCGACCGAAGCGTTAGCCTCGGGTGAAGGACTTGTCTCTTTGCCATGTTATCAATGGGAGCATGTCGTCGTCGTATCTGCCGATCATCCCTTGCTGAAGTCGAAAAACTTGTCGCTTGAAGAAATCGCCAGCTATCCGTTGATCACCTACGATGCCGCCTTCAGCGGCCGCAGCAAGATTGACCACGCCTTTTCTTTGCGCGATCTGAAGCCGGACATCGTGCTGGAAGCCATCGACGCCGACGTTATCAAGACCTATGTCGAACTCGGTATGGGCGTGGGCATCATCGCCGGAATGGCCTTTGACGCCGAGCGTGATCGCGGATTGCGGTCGATTCCTGCCGGCCATTTGTTCGGCACCAATGTGTCACGCGTGGCGTTGAAGCAAGGCGCCTACCTGCGCAGCTATGTTTACACCTTCATCGAATTGCTCGCCCCAACGCTGAATCGCAAATTGATTGCGCAAGTGATGGAAGGTGAGAAGGATATGTACGAACTCTGATGAATTTTGACTACATCGGCTGGTGTGGGTGCCGGCCGATGATCTGGAACTGATGCAATGATGCGAATGCTTACCGGCCTGCATGGCCATACTCTGCGGCGTGTACGCCGTCTCTGGCTGCAATACGGAATTCTCTGGACGGGCGCGGTGCTGGTCGGTTTGGTGGCGGTGATGTATGCGTGGCTGATTGATTTCGGCTTTACGATGTTCCGCTCGATGCAGCGCAGTCACGAATGGCTGCCGCTGATCCTGACACCCGCCATGAGCGCCTTGTGCGTATGGCTGACGCGACGTTTTTTTCAGGGGGCGGAAGGCAGTGGTATTCCGCAGGTCATCGCCTCGCTGGGCGAAGAGGGCGAGCTGCATGCCAAGCGTGCGCCCAAGCTCCTGTCCTTGAAGATCCTTGCCGGTAAGATCGGTGTGTCCTTCCTCGGTATTCTTGGGGGTTTCACCATCGGGCGCGAAGGGCCGACCGTGCAGGTTGGCGCGGCGCTGATGTTCCAGATGCGCCGCTTTTATCCGCGTCCCAGTGCCTTGCTGGAAAAACGCCTGATTCTCGCTGGTGCAGCCGCGGGTTTGTCGGCCGCGTTCAATACACCCTTGGCCGGTATCGTTTTCGCAATTGAAGAGCTGTCACGCAATTTCGAGCAGCGCGCCAGTGGCATCGTCATCACTACGATTATCTTTGCTGGTATCGTGGCGTTAGGATTGAACGGCAACTACACCTATTTCGGCACGATCAATGCCGGCGGCGACAGCGCACGCGAGCTGATCGTCGCGGTGGTCGTCAGCGGCGTGTTGATGGGCGTGGCAGGCGGTATCTTTTGCTGGTTGCTGCTCAATACCCATAAATGGATCCCCGCGCCTTTGCGTACCTTGCGGGCAGAGCGCCCGGTTGTATTCGGTGCATTGTGCGGTCTGGTCGTGGCAATTGTCGGCATCTGCGCCGGTGGCATGACCTTCGGCAGCGGATACGCTGAAGCCAAGGGCGTGCTCACCGACCAGACGCAATTGTCGGCGTGGTATCCACTCGCCAAAATGGTGTCGATGGTGGGGTCTTATTTGCCGGGTATTCCGGGAGGCATCTTCGCACCATCGCTGTCGATCGGTGCCGGTTTTGGCAATC
The DNA here is from genome assembly GCF_046025915.1 of Herbaspirillum rhizosphaerae. Classification (GTDB taxonomy): domain Bacteria; phylum Pseudomonadota; class Gammaproteobacteria; order Burkholderiales; family Burkholderiaceae_D; genus Herbaspirillum; species Herbaspirillum rhizosphaerae_A. The sequence goes on from NZ_JAQQFR010000006.1 coordinate 94,013, forward strand.
TGCTGCACATGGTGTTTGAGCATACCTCGCTGTCGATGCTCATTGCGCTGGCGATGGTGGGCTATCTGGCGGCAGTGACGCAATCGCCGATCACCGCGTTTGTGATCGTGATGGAAATGATCAACGGCCACGCGCTGGTGATTTCATTGATGGCGACCGCCTTGCTGGCGAGCCGTGTGTCGCGTTTCTTTGCGCCGCCCTTGTATGAAGCGTTGTCGGAGCGTTACGCGCAGCCGCATCATTGATGCATTAGCTTGATTCATAAAAAAAGCTGAGACCGCGAACGGGCTCAGCTTTTTTATTTGCTTCCTGGCTTACTGCTCAGTCTGACCTTGCTAGTCAGTCAGAGTATCAGACCTGCGCAACTGCCTTGGTAGCGGCGCGACAGCCTTCCAGCAGGAAGGACAGGCCGACCACCAACACCAGCTCACCTTCCGCAGAGCGCGCGGTACCGGTGATGCCGTTGGTTTGGATTGCGGTCAATGGTTTGATCACCAGATCAGCGGTGCCTTCCACGGCTTCGACGCCGAGGATATACGGATGCGGCACAGCCATGACGATGCCGACGCGTTCGCTACCGGGTTCATAGCCAAGCACGCCAGCCAGCGAGTGCACCGGCAATGGTCGACCCTGATCGCGCAGCACCGGCGCACCACCGACTTCGTCGAACTCGGCTGGCAATTCCACCACACGTTCCACGACTGCCATCGGCAATGCCAGCGCGGCACCGGCGGTACGCACCAGCATGGTCGGGATGATCGACAATTCAATCGGCAAACGGATAGAGAAGCGGGTACCGACGCCCAGTGTGGAATCGATGCGGATTGTGCCACGGTGTTTTTCCACCGCAGTTTTCACCACGTCCATGCCGACGCCGCGGCCGGATACGCTCGACGCCACTTCCTTGGTCGAGAAGCCCGGCAGGAAAACCAGTTGCAGCGCTTCGTCATGACTTTGTGCTTCGTGTTCGCCGATCAGACCCTTGCCGATTGCCTTCTTGCGCAGGAAATCGGGATCCATGCCCTTGCCGTCGTCAAAGATTTCAATCATGACGCTGCTGGCTTCTTGCCATGCCTTCAGCGAAATGGTTGCCTTGTTCGGCTTGCCGGCAGCACCACGGTCGGTTTCAATACCGTGGTCGAGTGAGTTGCGCAGCATGTGAACCAGTGGATCGTAGAGGCTGTCCACGACCACGCGGTCCACTTCGGTTTCTGCACCGGAGATCGCCAGATCAACGTCTTTGCCCAGATCCTTGGCCAGTTCGCGCACCAGTCGTGGGAATTTTTGGAACAGACGGCCGACCGGCTGCATGCGCGTTGACAGTGTGGCGCGTTGCAGTTCGCTGGAGTAGCGCGAAGCACGGCCCAGAGTTTCGGCGAGCGTCGACATCAGCGAAGCGGCGGTGCCTTCGAACTTGAACTGTTGCAGCTTTTCCAGCAACACGGCAGCCTGATTGGCGGCCTGTACGGATTCACCTGCAACTTCCAGCAATGCATCGAGCTTGCCGGCATCGATACGGATGCTTTCTTCTTTGCCGCCGCCAGGTTGATTGTCGGTTGCACGACGGGCAGGCGCCGCAGCGGGTGCAGCTGCTTTCGGCGTTGCCGAAGGCAGCGATTTTGGATGGCCGGAGGCGGCAGCTTCGGTGCCGGCTGCTTCAGAAGGCACATCAGCCGCGACGGTAGCTGCTGCAACTACCGGAGTACTACCGGCAGAGGCATTGTCGACACCGCCGGAAACCGCCTGATACAACGCGTTCCAGTCCAATGATCCATCTGCGCCAAGAACACTGGCGCCGCCATTGGCGGAAGGCGTCGAGACCGCAGACGATGTTGCCGAAGCTGCTGCCGGAGCAGAAGCCGGAGCCGGAGCTGTCGCTGGAGCAGGCGTCGCAGCAACAGGCGCTGCCGCGTTGCCCTCAATGGCCTGCGTCAGGATGTCTTCCAGATCTTGCGGCATCGATGCGAGGCTCGCAGGATCGGCACCGTTGGCCAGCTCCGTGAGCTGATCGGCGACAAAACCGCTGGCTTGCAGCGCTGCCTCGATCGCCAACGGCGTGACCGGTGCTTTACCGTTACGCAGTGCATCGAACAGGTTTTCCGTCAAGTGACAGGCCGATACCATGGCCGGCAGATTGACGAAGCCAGCCCCACCTTTGATGGTGTGGAAGGCTCGGAAAACCGCATTGAGAATTTCCAGGTCGTCAGGATGCCGTTCAAGAGTCAGCAGATGCTCTTCAACGTTAGTCGCGAGGTCCAATGCCTCGACGACAAAATCCTTGAGCATTTCGTCATCCATTAGAACCCCAGGCTATCGAGTAAGTCGTCCACATCATTTTGCACCATGGCGGAGCCGGGAGCGGAAGGCCCGTTAAGCAGTTCTGGTGGTTTTTCCATCGCCGCTTTGACTTCCGGCGGTGCGTTGTCGCGCAGCAGTTGTGCCAGTTCGCGCTCGGCGATGGCGGTGATGCCGACAATCTTCTTGATCAGTTGACCGGTGATGTCCTGAAAGTCCTGCGCCATCATGATTTCCAGCATGCGGGCTTTTTCGACCTCGGTAGCTTCGATGACGGCGGAAGAAAACTTTTTGGAGTCAGTCGCCAGATTCTTGAATTCATCGATATTCATCTGGCCGGCGAACAGGCGCGCCCAGCGGTCGTCGATATCCTTGGCTTTACTGGCTAGCGCATCCTGGGCTGGCATGCCGGCATCGATCGTGTTCAAGACCTTGTTGGCGGCTTGTTCGGTCAGTGTCGCAACGTGTTCCAGGCGGCCTTGTGCATCGCCGATCTGCGATGCGACATCAGACAGGGAACGGTCATAGCCAAGCTCCCGCATCGAATCGTGCAGCAGGCGGACAATGCCGCCCAGACGTTCGTACATGGGTTTGTCGGACTGATCTTCTAGCGATGCAGCCGGGCTCGCGGAGGGCGCCGGTTCTGCTGCTGCCGTAGCAGCAGGCAGCGTTTGCGCTGAAATCTCGTCGAATAGTGCCTCTAAATCAACATCGTCACTCATGATCTTCTTTTCTCCATACAAATTTGATGCGTTATTTGCTTCTGCCGCAGATGCAGACAATCTGTCACAACTGAATTACATGGGATTACGACGAGATGGTTCGGTGATAGAGGCTCCTGTTCTGACAGATGGCTCAGGCAATTCATGTCGTCTATGCATATCGGCCAGGAAAAACAAACCTGTAGCAACCTGACCGTTGCACTCGCTTGCTGTACCGGATGTGTTCTGTTGCTGAATTCCCCGCGTGATGCCTCGGTCGAGGCAGACTTCTGCTATTTGTTGAACGGATTATAAGTCCCTGTCAAGCAGCTCCATCGGCTAAAAAGCGATGAAAATTCCCCATTTCAATGACGTTATAACGACGACGTTTGTTTGCAGACAATCTTACTGCAAGGGTGCTTCGTTTGTCACGACAGATTGCCGGACGTGGCGTTGCCGCATACAATTGCGCCGTTTTGGTGCTCGCTGGCGCATGTGCGCCCCTCGTCCAGCTAGTTAAACGGGAAGTACGGCGCGGAAAGACCGTTCAAATATTGTCGGCCCGCCAACGTACGCTGCCCCCGCAACGGTAAACAAGCGCTGTCGTGATCGATAGCAAACTGCCATGGTTCGCCACTGTGCTCGTCCTCGTCCTGACGCTGTTCAAAGCATAGTCAGTATGCATGGGAAGGTGTGGTAGTCGGCACGGCCGTTGTTTTTTTGGCCATTTATGCCAGCGTGTAGCCCGGATACCGGCCAGACAGGGGAAGGGTAATACCTTCAAATTCAATCCGGCTTGCGGGGAGGCAGGCTGGAGATGCATAGCAGAAACAGATCATGAAACATTTCGCTTTGTCTTGGCGCGTTGTCGCTGGGCCCGCCATTGTGGCTTCCGCCACCTTATACGTTCAAAGTGCTACGGCACAAACATCAACGCAGAGTGCCACCGGTTCAAACTTAGAACCGGTTGTCGTGATCGCTTCGCGCTTTCCCAACGACCCTGCATTCAGTCCGATCGGCGCCACCGTCATCAGCGCCGATGACATCCGTAACGCCGGCATCGACAACGTCAACGAAGCCATCCGCAAACTCGGCGGTGTGTATGGACGTCAAAGTCTGGCCGGGCCGGGAGACCATGCACTCGACATGCGCGGGTTCGGCAGCAACGGCGATCAGAACATGGTGATCCTGATCGACGGCGTGCGCCTTTCGGAAAACGAATTGTCTACCGCCTTGTTATCGTCGGTGCCCATCGACAGCGTCGAGCGTATTGAAATCATTCGCGGTGGCAGCAGTGTGTTGTATGGCGACGGCGCGACCGGCGGCACGATCCAGATCATTACAAAGCGACCGACGACGGATGCTATTCATGGCACGGTGATCGGTGAGGTAGGCAGCTACGGCCTGCGCAGCGGACGGGCCAGCGTCGCAAAGGGATGGGACGGCTTTGCACTCAATGCTGCTTACAGCAAACAGCGTGCCGACAACTATCGCGACAACAACAATAGCGATCAGGAAAATTTCAGCGGTACAGCGCAATGGTTTTCCAATCAAGGGCGCTTTGGACTGCGCATTGATCTGGCGCGCGCCAACTATGGTTTGCCAGGCTCGCTGTCGATGGCGCAGTTTCTTGCCAATCCACGTCAGACCGTCAATCCGAAGGACTATGGTTCTTATGACAGTGATCGCATCACCGCCTTCTTCGAGCGCAAGTTGGGCACATTTGATCTTGCCGCAGAGCTGTCGCATCGCGAGAAAATTTCGCGCTCCAGCTATGGTGGCGCTGCCGTCACCGAAGTGCACAGCCGCACCACGCAGTTCTCACCGCGCGTGCGCCACGTTGCTGAAGGCCGGTTGTTGAAGAACGAAGTGGTCACGGGAATCGATTATTCCGAATGGCAGATCGGCAACATCAACGGTAGCAGCGATGCTTCGCAGGCCGCGCGCGCTGCTTATGTGCGCGACGAATTGCAGATCGCCGGGAACACGCGCATCGCGCTCGGCGTACGCCGTGAAGTATTCGACAAGAAGAGTGTCACCGGCGGCTATGACAAGGGGCAGGGAGTCAACGCCTGGGATGCGCAATTGAGCCACGCGGTCGCGCCGTCCATGCGCATCTTCGGAAAGACAGGGCAAAGTTATCGTTTGCCGACTGCGGATGAAAATGGGTTCACTGCCTTGGCCACAGGACAAATTCTCAAGCCGCAAACATCGCACGATCTGGAGTTCGGCGCGACGCTGGGCGAGGCGAACAACAACGCCACGCTCAAGTGGTTTCGCCATCGTCTCAAGGACGAGTTGTTTTTTGATCCGACTGTTGGCGCATTCGGCGCCAATGTTAATCTGGACCCGACCAAACGTCAGGGCGTCGAATTGGAAGCCAGCGCGCGTCTGAATCAAGACTTCAGTCTGAAAGCCAACTTCCAGCATGTCGTCGCCACCTTCACCGGTGGCCCCAATGCCGGCAAGGAAATGGTGCTGGTGCCGAAGAACACCGCATCCGCTCGCCTGAACTGGAATTATGGAAACCAGACTGTCAACGTTGGTGTGTTGTGGGCCGATTCCCAACGCTACGGCAGCGACTTCAGCAATACCTGCAATGCCCGCATGCCGTCGTACACGACGTTCGACGCGCGTTACGCTGTACGCGTAAGTGCGTGGGAGTTCGCGCTCACAGGTAGCAATCTGACCGGCAAGGACTATTTCTCGCAGGCTTTTGGTTGCGCCAGCGGCATCTATCCGGATAGCGGGCGTGCAGTAAAATTCACCGCACGTTACGACTTCTAAAGCAGACCGTCGACTTCAAAGGACTTCATGCGCCGTGCAATCCTGCTGCTAATTTCCCTGACGGTACTCGCCGGGATAGTACTCATCTTCGCAGGTCTCTGCGGCAGCACCGGTTGCCTGCGCCTGAATGGCGACCCGGACAATATCGCCATGCTGCTGGCCTTGCGTGTGCCGCGTGCGCTTACGGCATTCACCGTCGGCGCGTTGCTGGCGATGGCTGGCGCATTGATGCAGGTCTTGTTACGCAACCCCTTGGCAGAACCATACGTGCTTGGCGTCTCCGGCGGCTCTGCTGCAGGTGCTTTATTGGCGATGCTGATGGCGGCTTCCATCGGCCTGCCGCGCCAACATATCGCGGCTGTCGGCGCAGTGCTGGGGGCGGGTGTCGCGGTCGTCTTGTTGTTCGGACTGGTTGGCAAGTCTCTGCGTCGTTTGCCGCTATCGCCGATGGCGGCGGGTCATCGATTGCTCCTGACCGGGGTCATGCTTGCAGCGGGATTTGGCGCGGTGATAACACTGGTGCTGACGTTGGCGGCAGACACGCAATTGCGTGGCATGGTGTTCTGGCTCATGGGCGATCTTGAAGACAGTCGATTTCTACCGATTGCCGCGCTGATCGCTTTGGCAGTTTTGCTGTGGTCGATATGGAATGCGCCGCGGCTGAATTTGTTGGCGCGCGGTGAGAGTTTTGCGCAGTTGCTGGGCGTGCCTGTCGTGCGCTTGCGCGTAGCTACCTTGTGCGCAGCATCGCTGGCCACTGCAGCGGCGGTCACGATGGCCGGTACGATCGGCTTTGTCGGTCTGGTGGTGCCGCATGGTTTGCGTTTGTTGATCGGCAACGACCAACGCGTCTTGTTGCCGGCGGCGGCGCTGGCTGGAGGTGCAGGACTGACGCTGGCCGATCTCGCTGCACGCACGGTGGTTTCACCCACACAATTGCCTGTAGGCGTCATCACTGCTCTGATCGGCGTACCGTTATTTCTGTGGTTGCTGTCGAGGAGCCGCACATGATGACGACAGTACCCCAAGGAACCAAGACCGACATGATTGCCGGTAAGGTCGCGGATGTCTTACTTCATGCCGATAGACTGACGCTGCGCAATGGTGGAACGACCTTGCTAGCGGATTTCAATTGGCAGGTGCGTGCCGGCGAATTTTGGTGCGTATTGGGTAAGAATGGCATTGGAAAAAGTACGCTGCTGCATGCGGTGGCAGGCTTGTTGTCACCGGAGGGAGGATGTATTCGCTCTCCTGATGGCGACATTGCCGTATCGACTCCGCAGCAACTCGCGCGATGGCGAGGTATGGTGGCACAACAGCAATTCGACGCTTTTTCATGCAGCGTGATCGATTACGTGATGGCAGGTTTGCATCCGTATCGCCCTGGTTGGGGATGGCCTGACGAGGCGGATCGACGGACCACGCTCGCGGCGTTGGATAGGCTTGGCATGGCGTCCTGCGCCGATGCCGATGTCACGCAGTTATCCGGCGGCGAGCGTCAACGTATTGCGATCGCCACGTTGATGCTGCAAGCCCCGCAACTGTATCTGCTTGATGAGCCGGCCTCGCATCAGGACGTCGCCTCTCAGCAGATGCTCCTGCGATTATTGCGGGGATTGGCAGACGACAAGCATGCCGTTGTCGCCAGCATGCACGACATCAATCTGGCGGCGCGGTTTGCGACACATATCATCCTGATCGGACCACAGCGATGGTGGAGTGGTGCGGTTGACGATGTGCTGCAGCCGGAACTGCTGCAAGCCGCGTTTGGTTGCCGCTTCAATGTCATTTCTTCAGAACAGGGAAAGTGGTTTTCCCCGTTCTGAGTGTGTCAATGTGCATCTCGACTTAACTAGAATGTTTCCCAGTCATTGCCGTCGGATGTAGCCGAAGCTTGTGGCCTGTGCGTCAGTTGCGCAGGCTGCGATTGTGATTTGGCCGGCAGATGCTTCATGCTCGTGCTTGCGACTGTCGAGGGCTTGTGACGCAACACGGGTTTGTGTAAGGGATCTGCGAGGCCGGACTGTTCGGTCAGCTTGAAGACACTGACCACACGCGACAGATTCTGGGCCTGGTCTTCCAGCGATTTGGCTGCTGCGGCGGCTTCTTCCACCAGCGCCGCATTTTGCTGTGTGACTTCATCCATCTGCCCGATGGTGTTGTTGACCTGTTCGATGCCGCTGCTTTGCTCCTTGCTGGCGGCTGAAATTTCAGACACGATGCCGGTGACGCTGCGTACACTGTCAACCACTTCATTCATGGTAGCGCCGGCTTGTTCAACCAGCTTGCTGCCGGACGCGACCTTTTCCACCGAATCATCAATCAGGCCTTTGATTTCTTTGGCCGCCGTAGCCGAGCGTTGCGCCAGACTACGCACCTCCGACGCCACGACAGCGAATCCGCGACCCTGCTCACCGGCGCGCGCAGCTTCCACGGCCGCATTCAGCGCGAGGATATTGGTCTGAAAAGCGATACCGTCAATCACACTGATGATGTCGACGATTTTGCGTGCGGAGGTGTTGATTGAGTTCATGGTCTCAATGACCTGGGCGACGACGGCGCCGCCGCGAATGGCAATGTCGGAAGCAGAGCTCGCCAGGCGGCTGGCCTCTTCAGAGTTTTCGGCGTTGCTTTTGACGGTTGACGTCAGCTCCCGGGTCGATGCCGCAGTTTCCGCCAGCGAGCCGGCCTGTTGTTCGGTTCGATTGGAGAGATCCAGATTTCCCTGCGCAATCTGGCCTGATGCGGTGGCGATCGTTTCGGTGCTCTGGCGGACTTCGCCGACAATCTTGAGAAGATTGTCGTTCATGTCCTTGAGGGCACGCAGCAACTGACCGGTTTCATCCTTACCCGACGGCGGGATCGAAGAGGTCAAATCGCCGGCCGCAACGGTTTGTGCGATCCTGACTGCAGCAGCCAGAGGGCGCGTGATATTGCGATTGAGCCAGTAAGCCAGAATCATGGCGGCCAATACGCCGATGACGCCACCTGTGAGCAGTGTCGCCGTAGTGGTCGATGTGAGTGAGCTGACGGCTTGCGACCGACTATTCATCAAACTGGTTTCTGCGGTTTTGATGTCGCTGAAAATCTGCCGCATGTTATCCATCAACGTCCTGCCTTTTGCTGCCTGCTCAAAACCGATGACTTTTGCGATGCTGCTTTCCGCGTTTTCGCGGCGCATGGCGATGGATGGCGTCACAGCGGTGTCCATCCATTGACGTTGGAGATCGATCAGTTTGCTGATTCGTTCCTGCTGCTGAGGGTTGTCACTGGTCAGATCCTTGGCGCGCGCGATTTCCTTGTTGAAGGATTGCTGCCCGGCGGTAAGTGGTTCCAGGGATGCCTCTTTGCCGGTCAGGGCGAAACCGCGCTGTCCGGTTTCCATGTTGATCAGGGATAGCAAGCTGCCATCGACGGTAGCAAGCACTGTATGGCTGTGCTCGTTCCAGTCGTTCGCTTCTTTGAGGCGAAAGAAGTTGAGGTAGGCAATCGCGATGATTATCACGAGCAAAGCGGCTAGCGCGCCGAAACCCAGATACAGGCGTACGCCGATTTTCAGATTGGATGTTTTCATGGATCATCTCCGGAGTGCCGCAATGGAAGAACATTGACCGTCCTGCCAACGGACAATGAGAGACGCTACGCAAAAGCTGAAATCGATCCTATGCAATGCCGCATAAACTTGTCAATTTGAAAATATTTTTATTTGGAAAATCTAGAATAAATTCGAGAGATGCTGAAAAGTAGGATGCTTTTCGAGCGTGATGGATGGTGTTGCGGATTTTGCCGACGTGAAGCCGGTGCTTATCGGGCGGGCTTAGTAGATAGGGGGGATGGGGCTGATTTCGCCGAACGTTTGGTTCGGACTTGGTCCAAAAATTCACAGACTTGTTCCGTCGCATCGAGAATGCGCGGTCCCGGCCGGTTAAGCCAGTCTGCATTGACGGTGAAGAGGGTGTTGGCGCTTACTGCTTTCATTTTGCCAAAACGGCGCCAGTCGTCCAGCGGATGATCTTTGGCGTCGTCGGGCGCGAGAATGGCATCGGGATCGGCTGCAATCACCGCTTCCAGACTGACGTGCGGAGCCAGTTGCGGCAGCTCTGCAAAGATGTTGCTGCCGCCGCAAGTGCGCAATACGGTCGACACCATATGCCGCCCATTGAGCGTCATCAAGGGCTGTCCCCAGATTTGATAGAACACGCTGACCGGTTGCCGGTCGCGGTATGTCCTGGTCAGGGCTTGCCAGCGTGCGCGGAAATCAGCGGCTGCCTTGCTGCCTTTGCTCTCCGTTCCGCTGAGCATTGCAAGTCGTTCAAGCGAGGTCGCAATTGTTGCATAGTCTGCCGGCTGGCTTTCAAATACGGGTAAGCCGAACGAGCGCAATTTCTGCAATTGCGCTGCCGCATTGCCGCTGTGCCAGGCAACGATCAGATCGGGTTTAAGGGTGAGGATTTTTTCAATGTCGACGGCGCTGATGCGGCCGACTGATGCGACTTGCAGCGCTTCCGAAGGATAGTTGCTGTAGTGGCTGACGCCTACCACATATGGCCCGGCACCGGCGGCGTAGAGCAACTCCGTGGTGTGCGGCGACAAACTGACGATACGACGGGCGGGGCGTTCGAGATGGACGTCGTTGCCGTAATCGTCCTTGACGGTGATGCCGGTCGCAGATGCGATATTGGTTGCAGCGCTGCTGACGCAGAACAGGGGTATCAGCGTCGCTGCGAGCCAACGCCGCATCAGATTTCCAGATTGTCGATCAGGCGTGTCTTGCCGAGTTTTGCAGCGGCGACGACGACCAGTTTTTCACCTTGCGCCAGATCCTCGGCCGACGGCGCTTGCAGATCCATGCGCTTGCGGATCGAGATATAGTCCGGCTGCCAGCCGCGCTGGGCCAATGCATCCATGGCTTTGCGCTCAAGCTGAAGCACGTCGAGATGGCCGCCACGTACTTCGTCGGCAACCTGATTGAGTACTTTGTAAAGCGCCGGTGCTTCGGCGCGCTCGTCGGTCGAGAGATAACCGTTGCGCGACGACAGCGCCAGGCCATCATCCGCTCGCCAGGTTTCGGCGGCGATGATTTCGGTCGGCAGGGCGAACTGGCGCGCCATATTGCGCACGATCATCAACTGTTGATAATCCTTCTTGCCGAAGACGGCAACGCGCGGCTGCACACAGGAGAACAGCTTGAGCACTACTGTCGTCACACCAGTGAAGAAGCCAGGACGGAATTCGCCTTCGAGGATGTTGCCAAGGTCATCCGGCGGTTGGACGCGATATTCCTGTGGTTCCGGATAGAGATCTTTTTCGGTCGGCGCGAACAAGACGTAGACGCCTTCTTTTTCCAGCTTATCGATATCTGCCTGAAAAGTGCGTGGATATTTGTCGAAATCTTCGTTTGGTCCGAACTGCAAACGGTTCACGAAAATCGATGCCACCACCGGATCACCATGTGTGCGTGCAAGGCGCATCAACGACAGATGGCCCTCATGCAGATTACCCATGGTCGGGACGAATGCTGTGCGCAACTGGCCACGCAGTTGATCGCGCAGTTCTTCGATGGACGAGATGATTTTCATGTTGTGTTTCTTTGAGTAGGGTACGGAGGCAGGCTGGGCAGATACCAGAACTAGGAGCCAGATTCAGCGCGCTGAAAAATCAGCTCGGAGAATACGACAGCCGCACGTAAATCGGTGCAAAGGCTTCGGCCTGGGTGATCTCGATCAGCGTTTCCTTGGCCAGTTCGAGCAGGGCGATGAAGTTGACCACGACCACCGGTACGCCGCGCATCGGGTCGAACAAGTCGGCGAACTCGACAAAGCGCGCCGATTGCAGACGACGCAGAATACCGGTCATGTGCTCGCGCACCGACAGTTCTTCACGGCTGATGTGATGGTGGGCAGTCAGTTTTGCACGACGCATGATGTCGGCCCAGACAGACTGGAGATCGTCGAGATTGACGTCCGGCCAGCGGGTCACCACGGTTTGTTCGACATACACCTGAGTGCGCACATAATCGCGGCCGACTTGCGGCAGCGAGTCGAGTTCTTGCGCAGCCAGTTTCATTTGCTCGTACTCAAGCAGGCGGCGCACCAGCTCGGCGCGTGGATCTTCCGCCTCATCGCCGGTGTCGGCCTTCTTAACCGGCAGCAGCATGCGCGATTTGATCTCGATCAACATCGCTGCCATGAGCAGGTATTCTGCGGCCAGTTCGAGGTTGTGCTTGCGGATCTGTTCCACGTATTCCAGATATTGCAGGGTCACCTGCGCCATCGGGATGTCGAGAATATTGAAGTTTTGCTTGCGGATCAGATACAGCAACAGATCCAGCGGACCCTGGAACGCTTCCAGGAACACTTCGAGTGCATCGGGGGGGATGTACAGGTCTGTCGGCAGCTTGAACAGCGGCTCGCCGTACAGCTTGGCGAAAGCAACGCCATCGACCACATCCGGCGTCGTGTCCGGCTGGCCCGCTACCGTTAGTTCTGCTGCGTCGGAGGATTGATTACCTTGACTCCCGGCGTTTTCGATCATGCTGACGAATTAGTGATTTTGATAGACGTAAGGCTGTTGCTGGACGCGGGATTCTTTTTCGCGTGCGGTCTTGTCCAGATCCAACGGAGCCTTGTCCCACAGCAGGGCGCGGCCGGCGCGTTGTTGCTCTTCCAGTTTCGGATTCTTTTCCTTGAGTTCGGCGATGAATTTAGTCGCTTCGGATTCGTAGGATTTGAAAAGTTTGAAGAGTGGCATGATTTTTCCTGAAATTCTTATTAACTGGGTAATAGGCGCTATTCTACCCTGTCTTGAAGCCCTAATAGGATGACAGGCGCAAAGATGGCAACGATGAGAAACAGGGTATTGGCGTGGTGCATGGCCGCTTGCGCGGCGCTGCTGGCGCTGGGATGTGATCGCAATGGCAATCCCATACAGGAGTTTGGCTTGGATAAGTTGAATAAAGGTGTCTCGACCGAGGCGGACGTACGTGGCGTCATGGGACAGCCCGACAGCGTGCGCGAGGAGAGCGGTGAACGGATTTTGGAATACCCGAAAGGGCCGCAGGGAGTCCGCACCTGGATGTTCCGTATCAGCGCTGATGGAAAATTATCAGATTATCAACAGGTGTTGACGGACGAAAACTTCGATAAGGTGCAAAAGGGCATGACCCGCGACGAAGTGCGCAACATGCTCGGCCGTCCACGCACCGTGGTGCCGTTTTCCCGCAAGCAGGAGGAAGTGTGGGACTGGAAATACCTGCACGTCCACGAAGAGCGCTTGTTCAATGTCCATTTCGACATGCAGACCGGCAAGGTCGTGCGGATGTCGATTTCAGAGATTTCCGGGCACTGATCATACGGATCAAGTTCGCATGCCCGGGCAATCAGGGCGGATGCGAGTAATCGCCGAATTCCTGCCGGGCTTGCACCACCACCGGATCGTCGCCGATGTTCATACGGCTTTTACGTAGCATGCCTGCCTCGTCCAGCACTGCATAGGCGGTCGAGCAAAACAGCGAATGCATCCGGCGCATGTCGCTGATCAGATCCAGATGCAGCGAGCTGGTTTCGATGCTTTGCTGGGTCTCACCAGCCAGGCGAATAAGATGAGTCTTTGAATAAGCGCGTTCGAGATCGCGGAAAGCTTCTTTCTCGACCAACAGTTTTTGCGCGCTCTTCAGGTCGCCATCAAGGAAGACGGACAGGCCCAACTGCAAGCTCGCCACCAGACGCGTGTGCATTTCGCAGACTTCCGTCATGCCGGCGTCGGAGAAGGTGCGTTGTGGCGCGATCTTCTTGCTCTCAATTCCCTTGACGATACGTTCGATGATGTCGCCGGCCTGTTCCAGATTGATGGTCAGCGTGACGATATCGGTCCAGCGGCGCACTTCCTTGTCGTTCAGCTCTTCACGCGACACCCGTGCCAGATACATCTTCACAGCCGTGTAGAGTTTGTCGACGTCGTCGTCAAGTTTGCGGATTTGCTGTGCACGCAATTGATCATTGTTGCGGATGACGGGCAGCAAGCTCAGCAGCATCTTTTCAATCAGATCGCCAATACGCAGCACTTCACGCGACGCGTTTGCCAGGGCGAGCGATGGTGTATCGATGGCAGCCGGATCAAGATGACGCGCGGCGATGGTAGCGTCGTCGTCCTTATGCAACTCCGGTAGCAGACGCGTACAAAGACGCGCCATCGGATCGACCAGCGGTAACAGCAGTCCGCAACGCACGGTGTTGTAAATCACGTGGAAAGCGACCACGCCGAAGCGCAAGTCTTTGGTCAGCAGACTGATCCATACTTCCAGATAATTGATGAAGGGCAGCACCACGATCGCGCCGGAGAGCCGGAACAGCATGCTGCCCAGCGCCACACGTCGCCCGGCCACATTCTGGCTGGCTGCCGTCAGCAAGGCCAGGATGCCGCTGCCCAGATTGGCGCCGATGACCAGGCACAACGCCACCTTCAGCGAAATGATGCCGGATGTCGCCAATGTCGCTGCCAGCAGCACTGCGGCAAGGCTGGAGTAGGTCAGCATGGCAAACACGGCGCCGATCAGCGCATCAAGAATGATGTCGCCGGTCAGCGTCGAGAACAGCACCTTGATGCCCGCGCCCTGGATCATCGGACGCGTCGCGGCAGTGATCATTTCCAGCGCCAGCAGGATCAGGCCAAGACCGATCACGGCGCGCGCCATACGTCCGATCGAGGTGTGACGGCGCGACAGATACACCACCACACCACCGAAAATCAGCAGTGGAGAAATCCACGACAAATCGAAACTCAACACGCCCGTCATCAACGCCGTGCCGACATCCGCACCGAGCATGATCGTCAGTGCTGGTGTCAGGCTGACCAATCCTTGCGCAACAAAAGAGCAGACGATCACGGCGGTAGCATTACTGCTCTGCACCAGGCTTGTCACGCCGACGCCGGCCAGGAAGGCTAGGCTGCGGCGTTTGATACTGGTGCTCAGGATGCGGCGTAGCTGCGCGCCGTACACGCGCAGCACGTCGGTGCGCACGATGTGGGTGCCCCAGACCAGCAAGGCCAATGCAGAGAGCAGGTTGAGTAAGGTGGTCATGGCTCCAGCAAATGTTGAGTCAGTTCGGCAAATCCGGCACCGCTGGGTTGGTGCGTGATGAAGCGAGGCGGATGCGGCAGTCGGTCGGCAAAATCAAGCACGTTGGCCACGCCCACTGAAAGCGGGAAATAGGCGAACATTGGCGCATCGTTGGGCGAGTCACCCGCGAACACGCAACGATGGCGTTCGGTGTCGTCGTCCAGATTGATGTCGTAGCGCTCCTGCATCATCAGGCGCGCCATGCTGAGTTTGTCGTAATCGCCGAACCAGCCATTGACGTGAATCGAGCTGATTTTGGCAGTCATGCCAGCATCTTCCATAATCCTTACGATGCAATCGATTACATCAAGTTCCAAAGGAGGGACGTCTTCGCAGAAATCAATGGCCAAATCGTACTGGCGGCAGAACTGGTCCGAAGCGACCGCGCAGCCCGGGACTTCGCGCAGAATTTTTTCGCGCACTGCAGCAAGGCGCGCCGTATTTTCGCGCCGGATGTTTTCTTCCAGCAGATGGCGCGTATGCAGCTTGCCGGTTATGTTGTCGTGCCACATATACAGTGCGCCGTTCTCGCCGATGACGCCGTCAACCGGCCACATGCGCGCGATGTGATCGCACCATCCCGCAGGACGTCCGGTCACGGGGATGACACGCAGACCGCTGCGTTGCAACGACTCCAGCGCCTCATACGCCTGGGCGCTGAGCTTGCCGTCTGTGGTGAGCGTGTCGTCGATGTCGGTAAAGACCGTCCGGACTTCTCTGGCTTGCGTACGCGGCAATTGACTCAAAGGTTGCATGTCAGCTCCGGCGCGCGCAGCGTTCGTTGAACCAGACGGAAAATTCGGCGCGCTGTTGCTCGGTCATGTGCAGGCCACACTTGGTGCGGCGCCACAGGACATCGTCCGGCTGATAAGCCCACTCATGCGTGATCAGATAGTCGACTTCGCGCTGCACCAGTCCACCACCAAAATCGAGGCCGAGTTCGGCCGGCGTTTGTGCCTCTTTCAGGATCACATGCGCGTTGCGTCCGTGGCGGCCGAAGAGGCGTGTCAGGAAATGCGTGTCGAGCTGGGCGTACTTCTTTTTCAGGTAATCCAGTTCCTGCGCACGGTCGGCGCGCTTGAACTTGCCGCCGGGAAGGGCTTCCTGATTGCTCCACGAACCGCGGCGCGTCTTGGTCCAGGGGGCCAGCTTTTCCAAGACCGATTCAGCGAGGCGACGATAAGTTGTGATCTTGCCGCCGTAGACGGACACACAAGGCGTGTTCTCTGCGTCTTGCAACACCAAGGTGTAATCGCGCGTGACGGCCGAGGGGTTGTCTGACTCGTCGTCGAATAACGGACGCACGCCGGCATAGCGCCAGACGATGTCGGCGTTGCCGATTGGTTTGGCAAGATACTGGTTGACGGCGCGCAGCAGGTAGGCTTCTTCTTCCGTGCTGATCTTGGCGCCGTTGTCCATATTTTCTTGCGGGACGTCGGTGGTGCCGATCAGCGTGAATTTGTCTTCGTATGGAATCATGAAGACGATGCGCTTGTCGTCATTTTGCAGAATGTAGGCATGTTCGCCTTCAAACAGGCGCGGCACGATGATATGGCTGCCACGCACCAGCTTGACTGCGGCATGCTTGCTGCCTTGTGAAGAAGGATTGAGCAATTGATCCATCTTCGCAACCCACGGACCGGCGGTATTGACGATGGCGCGCGCGGTGACACTTTGGCGGGCACCGCTGATGCTGTTTTCCAGTTCGCATTGCCAGACACCGTTATTGCGTTTGGCACCGGCCAGGCGGGTGCGGGCAAAGATGTCCGCGCCATGCTCCTGCGCGCTTTGCAAATTCAGAATCACCAGGCGGGCATCGTCGACCCAGGCGTCGGAATAAGCGAAGCCACGGGTGATGTCGGCGCGCAGGCCGCTGGGTGCACCCATACGGTCGAGCCCGATGCTTTGCGAATGCGGCAGCGTGATTCGGCCGCCTATATGGTCGTACATCCACAAGCCGAGACGGATCATCCAGCGTGGGCGCAGGCCTTTGACGTGCGGCATGACAAAGCGCAGTGGCCACGCAATGTGAGGTGCGATGTTGAGCAGGTGTTCACGCTCGGCCAGCGCTTCGGCGACCAGGCGGAATTCGTAATATTCAAGATAGCGCAGGCCGCCGTGAATCAGCTTGGTGCTGGCTGAGGAGGTGGCGCCGGCGAAATCGTTCTGTTCGCACAAGGCGACTTTGAGGCCACGACCGGCAGCGTCGCGCGCCACACCGGCGCCATTGATGCCGCCGCCGATGATGAGGAGATCGTAGGTTTCCGAACTGGCTATAGGAGTCAGTGAGGTCATTGCTTTGCTCGCTTGCGGTTGGTTTTGTTGTTTGGTGCGGTGTTGGTTGCTGTATCTGTTGCCACTGCTTCTTCTTGCTGTTCCAGTTCTTCCACCAGCAATCTGGCGGTCGGTTCATCAATCACCAGCTCGTTGATGTAGCCACCCTGCAGCGCTGCGCGCAGGCCGGGAATCTTGCCCTTGCCGCACACCACGCAGATGGAGTGAGGCGCACGCTGGAAGCGATCCAGATCCGGGCCGCTGCTGCGCGCGTTCAACGCGACGTCTTTCCAACTGCCGTCTTCGCGGAAGAATACTGTCGCGATGTCGCCAATCACGCCATCCTTCAGAATGTCTTGCTGGTCCTGCTTGTCGAGGTAGCCGCCGGTGTGGATGTGGCTGCCGGTTTCTGCGGCGCCGATACTGAAGAGCAAAATTGAGGCGCTGCTTTGCAAGGTGCGGATGGCTTTGATGCTGCGTTCGCGCCAGAGGGCGTTCCGCGTGTCGGCGTAGTCGAAAAAGGCCGGCACAGGAAAGCTATGCGCCTGCGCGCCGTAATTCTGTGCGAAGCGAGAGACGATGGATTCGCCGAAGGTGTTGACGATGTTGGCGCCGGCGCCAGAGCCGTTCAATTGAACCACTGCGACACCGTGCACATGTTTTGGCACCAGATTGTCTGCGATGGCGGCGACGGTATTACCCCAGGCCAGGCCGATGACGGTCGACGGCAAAACCAGCGAATTCAGATAGGCCGCTGTATGTGCGGCAACGCGTTGCATGCTTTCACGTTCGTTGGCCGAGACCGGAACAGGCACGACCTGGATCGAGCGCAGTGCATAGTGTTTCTTTATCGCCGCTTCCAGATTGCCTGACAACTCCAGCGGATCATGTACGCGGATTTCGACCAGACCGTTTTCCATGGCGTAGGACAGCAGCCGCGACACGGTGGCGCGCGAGGTGCCCATCTCTTCCGCGATGGCGGCTGTTGTCATGTTCTGGAAGTAATACAGGCGTGCTACGCGAACGGCGGAATGCGCGATGCTCTGACGATCTGCTGTTGCCATATTTTCAATTTGGACAAATGATCATTGATGTTGAACGTTTGTACAATAATCCAACTTCCAGGAGAAATCAAGCAGCGAACGCAGCCGGGTGTCGCATCTCTACGTGACGAGCGATGTCAACGATGACATGGGGAAACGGAATGTGGATGCAGGCGGATGCATTCAGACGTAAAAAAACCGTTGTCTGCCGGCAGATGCCGGTCGACAACGGTTTAGAGGCGCGTCTGATTCAGGGAATCAGTTGCGCAGCCAGCGACGCATCACGATAGGAGAAGGTTCCATCGGATTGGCGCGGGTGTATTCCAGTTCCGGGGCGATTTCAAAACCGAAGGCGGCGTAGACGTCGAGCAATTGTTCCTGGTCGGTTCTGACTGCCAGGCGGAGTTCACCGATGTCGGCGGCCAGCGCACGGTGGATCAAGGCTTCCATCAAGTGCTGCGACAGGCGCTCGCCGCGATAGCTCGGCAAGATGCCCATGCGGAGGATTTCCCAAACGTCGAGTTCGGTATCCAGCGGCAGCCAACGCACCGATCCCGCCGGGGTGTTGTCGCGCAGCAGTACAAAACCGCCGCCACGCTGCAAGTCTTCGGCAACGCGTTTCGGATCTTCTCGGTGGCCGCTGGAGCTTGGTGCCACCTTATTGGCCCAGCTGCCACGCGTGATTTCCGCGATCAGCTCGGCGTCGTCGACGGTCGCTTCACGAATCAAAAGGTCAATGTCTGCCATGGAGTGCGATAGTCAGGATTAACGAACGCGCATGCCAGGCTCGGCACCTGGCCATGGGTTCAGCACGTAGATGCCCGGTTTTGCCTTTTCATCCTTGGCGGAGGCGGCCAGCACCATGCCTTCGGAGATGCCGAACTTCATCTTGCGCGGTGCCAGGTTGGCAACCATTACGGTCAGTTTGCCGACCAGCTCTTCCGGTTTGTAAGCCGAAGCGATGCCGGAGAAGACATTGCGCATGCGACCTTCGCCGGCGTCCAGTGTCAGGCGCAGCAGCTTGGTCGAACCTTCGACTGCTTCGCAGTTCACGATCTTGGCAATGCGCAGATCGATCTTGGCAAAATCATCGATGCTGATTTCAGGCGCCAGATCTTCGATGCCGGCATCGGCGGTCTCTACGGGAGCGCCAGTTGCTGGAGTAGCCGCCGCTTCGGGCGCATCGAACAGCGCATCCAGCATCTTCGGATCGACGCGTTGCATCAAGTGAGCGTAAGTGTTGATGACGTGACCGTCAGGCAGCGCAGTTTGCACATCAGCCCAGGAGAACGGTGCGACATTGAGGAATCCTTCAACTTGTGCTGCCAGTTGCGGCAGCACCGGTTTCAGGTAGACGGTCAGGATGCGGAAGGCCTCAAGCAGGCGGCTGCAGACTTCGTGCAGTTGGGCGTCCTTGGCGGTGTCCTTGGCCAGTTCCCATGGTTTGTTGGCGTCGACGTAGGCGTTGATCACGTCGGCTTGCTCCATGATCGCGCGCAGGGCTTTGCCGTATTCGCGTTGTTCGTACAGCGCCAAAATTTCAGGAGCAATGCCACGCAGCTTGGACAAGAATGCGTCGTCGGCAGTCGCCCACGCAGTCGACAGCTTGCCGTCGAAGCGTTTGGCGATGAAGCCCGCCGCACGGCTGGCGATGTTGACGTACTTGCCGATCAGGTCGGCATTGACGCGTGCAACGAAGTCGTCCGGATTGAAGTCGACGTCTTCTACCTTGGCGTTCAACTTGGCGGCGATGTAATAGCGCAGCCATTCCGGATTCATGCCGATGTCTAGGTAGCGCAATGGCGAGATGCCGGTGCCGCGCGACTTCGACATCTTCTCGCCGCTGACGGTGATGAAGCCGTGCGCGAACACATTGTTCGGCGTCTTGCGGCCGGCAAACTTCAGCATTGCAGGCCAGAACAGCGTGTGGAAGTAGGTGATGTCCTTGCCGATGAAGTGGTACTGCTCGGTCTTGTCGTCGGCCATGAAAGCGTCGAAGTCGCGGCCTGTTTTGCCGAAATAATTCTTCAGCGAAGCCAGGTAGCCGATCGGCGCATCCAGCCAGACGTAGAAATACTTGCCCGGCGCATCGGGAATTTCGATACCGAAGTAGGGCGCGTCGCGGCTGATATCCCAATCGCCCAGACCGCTCTCGCCGTCCAGCCATTCGCGGCATTTGTTGGCCACTTCCGGTTGCAGACGGTTGTTGTCGAGTGCCCATTCGCGCAGGAAGGCAACGCATTTCGGATCGGACAGCTTGAAGAAGAAATGTTCCGACGACTTC
This sequence comes from Herbaspirillum rhizosphaerae, assembly GCF_046025915.1. Classification (GTDB taxonomy): domain Bacteria; phylum Pseudomonadota; class Gammaproteobacteria; order Burkholderiales; family Burkholderiaceae_D; genus Herbaspirillum; species Herbaspirillum rhizosphaerae_A. The sequence continues at coordinate 114,515 of NZ_JAQQFR010000006.1, forward strand.
ATCACGGGCGTTGCGCCGGACAGGGTCGAGTACGGATTCTTCAGGTCGGTCGGTGCATACACGGCACTGCAGTTTTCACAGGAGTCGCCGTACTGGTCCTTGGTGCCGCACTTCGGGCATTCGCCCTTGATGTAGCGATCCGGCAGGAACATGCTTTTGACCGGGTCAAAGAACTGGTCGATCGTCTTGGTCGTGATCAGCTTGGCATCGTCGCGCAGCGCGCGGTAGATATCTTGCGAGAGTTGATGGTTTTCTTCGCTGTCGGTCGAGCTCCAGTTGTCGAAGGCGATGTGGAAGCCATCCAGGTATTGCTTGCGTCCGGCCGCGATGTTGGCGACGAACTGCTGCGGCGTCACGCCGGCTTTTTCAGCCGCGATCATGATCGGTGCGCCGTGGGCATCGTCAGCGCCGACGAAATGGACTTCATGGCCCTGCATTCGTTGGAACCGGACCCAGATGTCGGCCTGGATGTATTCCATGATGTGGCCGATGTGGAACGCGCCGTTGGCGTAGGGAAGGGCGGTGGTAACGAAAAGTTGGCGTGGCGATGAAGTGCTCATTGGCAATGCTTACTGGGTGGGTAATGGAGAAAAGAGGGTCATTTTAGCAGTCACAGGGCCTTTGGCGCAGGGTTGATGGACAAACAGGGTGCAAAGCATGGTCGCCGGAGTAGTGGTTTGATGTCTTAATGGCAATTTTGTGCCGGCGATGCTTTGCCGATCTGCCTGTGGCAGTGGCCCGATTAGTTTAGACTTGCGGGTGCATTAAGGCTGGACCATCAGCCGGTCTATCAAGGAGAGGTAATGAGCATCACCCCAGAAGTCGTCAAAACAGCGCTTTCCCAGGTCGTCGACCCCAACACCGGCAAGGATCTGGTCGCAGGAAAGTCGATCAAGAACATCCAGCTCGATGGCGCCAATGTCGCCTTCGACGTCGAGTTGGGCTATCCCGCCAACAGCCAGATCGAACTGATCCGCAGCGCCGCCGAGGCCGCCGTGCAGGGTGTGGCGGGTGTCGGTTCGGTCAAGGCCAACGTCTATTTCAAGATCGTCGCGCACGCCGTGCAGCGCGGCATCAAACTCAAGTCCAACGTCAAGAACATTATTGCCGTGGCGTCCGGCAAAGGCGGCGTCGGCAAGTCGACCACCGCGGCTAATCTGGCGCTGGCGCTGGCAGCTGAAGGCGCGCGCGTCGGGATTCTGGACGCCGACATCTATGGCCCGTCGCAGCCGATGATGCTGGGCATCGACGCCAAGCCGGAAACCAAGGACGGTAAAACCATGGAGCCGCTGGAAAACCACGGCCTGCAAGTGTCTTCGATCGGTTTCATGATCGATCCGGACGAGCCGATGGTATGGCGCGGCCCGATTGTCACGCAAGCCTTGCAGCAGTTGCTCGACCAAACCAACTGGCGCGATCTGGATTATCTGATCGTCGACATGCCGCCGGGCACCGGCGACGTGCAATTGACGCTGTCGCAAAAGGTGCCTGTCACCGGCGCAGTGATCGTGACCACACCGCAGGACATCGCCTTGCTGGATGCGCGCAAGGGTTTGAAGATGTTTGAAAAGGTCGGTATTCCCATCCTCGGTATCGTCGAGAACATGAGTACGCATATCTGCTCCAACTGCGGCCATGCTGAAGCAATCTTCGGCACCGGCGGCGGCGAGAAGATGTGCGCCGACTTCAACGTCGATTTCCTGGGCGCCTTGCCGCTGACGATGACGATCCGCGAACAGACCGACTCGGGCCGTCCGACCGTCGTGGCCGACCCGAACGGACCGGTTGCAGAAATTTACAAGAACATTGCGCGCAAGGTCGCTGTCAAAGTGGCGGAAAAAGCCAAGGACATGACCAGCAAATTCCCGAGCATCGTGATCCAGAACGACTGACGTCGCTCATGCCTGGCCAAGCCTGCGGGTGTTGTTTGCGTGTTCTGTCTGTGTTCTGTCTTTTTCGTCGCCGTTGTATTTGACCAATGTAGTGTATTGAGGAGACATGTAATGACACCCCTGGCATCGCGTTTGATTCAAACCTTGTTCTGTTCGGCTGTGTTGCAGGTATCGGCAGCATCGACGGCATCGCTGGCGCAGGCGGCAGAGCCGTCCGTTTCCTTCACTGCGCCGATGGACGGCGCCACCGTCACCAGTCCGTTCGACGTCAAGTTCGCCGTCTCCGGTATGGAGATCAAGCCGCTGGGCGACATGACGCCCAACACCGGCCATCATCATCTGCTGATCAACACCGGCCCGATCCCGAAGGGGGCGCCGATTCCGATGGACGAAACGCACCTGCATTACGGCAAAGGCCAGACCGAAGCCAAGATCACGCTGCCGCCGGGCAAGTACAAGCTGACCATGCAATTCGGCGACGGTGCGCATCAGTCCTATGGCCCGGCCATGAGCAAGACCATCAATATCACCGTCAAGTAAATCGCGGTTGGTGCGCGGCATGATTCCATGACTGCGCCCGACGCGGTAAAATGACGGCTTTCCGATCAGACTGACAACGGCTTTGGCGTTCCAAGGCCGTTTTTATTTATCATGACATCCACAGACCAGACTGCTCCTGCCACCGAATCCGTACACACGCCGGTTCGTACCCGTTTCGCCCCCAGCCCGACTGGCTATCTCCACTTGGGTGGCGCGCGTACGGCCTTGTTCTCGTGGGCCTATGCACGTCGTTTCGGCGGCACCTTCATCTTGCGTATCGAAGACACCGACCTGGAGCGTTCCACTCCGGAAGCGGTGCAGGCCATCATCGACGGCATGCAGTGGCTCGGTCTGGAGCATGACGAAGGCCCGTTCTATCAGATGAAGCGCATGGAGCGCTACCGCGAAGTCGTGGCGCACATGCTGCAACAAGGCACGGCTTACTACTGCTATTCCTCGCCGGAAGAAGTCGAAGCCATGCGCGAGCGTCAACGCGCCGCGGGCGAGAAGCCGCGTTACGACGGTACCTGGCGTCCTGAGCGCGGCAAGACCTTGCCGGAAATCCCGGAAGGCCGCAAGCCGGTGGTGCGCTTCCGCAATCCGCTCGATGGCGACGTGACCTGGGACGACGTGGTCAAAGGCCCGATCACCATTTCCAATCGCGAGATGGATGACCTGGTGATCGCGCGTCCGGATGGCACGCCAACCTATAACTTCTGCGTCGTGGTCGATGACTGGGATATGAAAATCACCCACGTGATTCGCGGTGATGATCACGTCAACAACACGCCACGCCAGATCAACATTCTGAAAGCGCTCGGTGGCACGCTGCCGCTGTACGGTCACGTACCGATGATTCTCGGCGCCGACGGCGAAAAGCTGTCCAAGCGTCACGGCGCAGTCAGCGTGATGGATTACCCGGCGCAAGGTTTTTTGCCGGAAGCCATGCTCAACTATCTGGCTCGTCTGGGCTGGAGCCATGGCGACGAAGAAATTTTCTCGATGGAACAGTTCTGCGAATGGTTCGACCTCGACCATCTGTCGAAATCGCCGGCGCAATTCAATCCGGAAAAACTGGCGTGGCTGAACAACCACTACATCAAGCTGGCGGACAACGAGCGCCTCGCTGCGCTGGTGCGTCCGTTGCTGGAAAAAGATGGTGCGCAATTCGACGGCGCACCGGCACTGGCGCAGACCATCGCGTTGCTCAAAGAGCGTGCCAACACCGTCAATGAACTGGCTCCAGCCGTCATGATGTTCTATCGCCAGCCTGCGCCTGATGCTGCACTGGTCACGCAACACATCACCGACGCCATCAAGCCGGCGCTGCAAGACTTCGCAGCACGCTGCGCGACAGTCGAGTGGAACAAGGCGGCGCTGGGCGCGATGATCAAAGAAGTGCTGGCTGCGCATACGCTGAAGATGCCATTGCTGGCGATGCCTTTGCGTCTGATCGTTGCCGGTCAGTTGCAGACCCCGGCGATTGATGCAGTGTTGGAATTATTCGGCCGCGAGGTCGTGCTGGCGCGTTTGCAAAACTATTTGTAATAAAGAAGAGGGTTTTTCAGAAAACCCTCTTGCTATTTACCAATGCATGTTGCATAATCTCGCTTCTTCGCAAGGGGGTATAGCTCAGCTGGGAGAGCGCTTGCATGGCATGCAAGAGGTCAGCGGTTCGATCCCGCTTACCTCCACCAGCGGCTCAGTATTAACTGAGTGGTAAAAGTAGTAGAGTAAATGCTAGTAATAAACTGTGATGCCACACAGTCGGTAGTAAGGTAACAGCTGCGGGACAACACAACGTCCCCATCGTCTAGAGGCCTAGGACATCACCCTTTCACGGTGAGTACGGGGGTTCGAATCCCCCTGGGGACGCCAGCGTTATCGAGTACTAACTGAATTACTGCAACCGGACAATTGTCCCCATCGTCTAGAGGCCTAGGACATCACCCTTTCACGGTGAGTACGGGGGTTCGAATCCCCCTGGGGACGCCAAAACATAAAACGCCCGCTTCTGCGGGCGTTTTTGTTTTTGCGTCACCAAGTGATGTGCCTGCGCACATCACGCGGGGGATTCGAAGGGTTTCGCTTACCAGCGAAACCGCGGCCTGCCGAAGGTAGGCGAATCCTCGGACGCGCAGCGTTCGTTAGCCGGCGGGCGGGCCCGCACCGAAAAAATAAATTCCAAGAACAAACAGCAATGTTTCTGCAAAGCCGAAACGAACACGTCCGCAACGCGGACGAAGCTGAGGTCGGACCCGCGCAGCAATCAGTCCAGCAAAGAAAGCAGCGATGTTCCAGCGAAGCCGGAACCAGCAGCGCGCCCGCAAAGCGGGCGAAACAGGCGTCCGAGAAAACGCGGTAGCGAGTCAACGCCATCAGCCAAAAACATCGCTCCACACACGCTAAAACGCGACGTCGCAATCATCCATCACCAGCAACGCCACTGGATTCTCGCGTTCGCGAGAACGACAGACAGGAAGAGGGCAGAATGATGAAGTACATCAATTCATCAACCCACCAATTTCTCCAGCCAAATTTTTTGCGGTGCATCTCCACCCAACCCCAAACTTTGTCCTCCCAAAGACAACCCATCCCCCCATTTCCCGCTAATCTCCCTCCTCAAATTCCACCAATCCCATTTTTCTTTTACTATCTATCGATAGCAGCACCAAAACCAGACGCCCAAGGCGCACCGAAGAACCGACACCCAAGGAGCACACCATGAGCCAAGCCGCCGATCTCGTCATCGACGCGCGCGGGGTAGCAACCATCACCCTGAATCGACCCGAAGTCCACAATGCCTTCGACGACCTGCTGATCGCGCATCTGATCAATCTGATTGCGCAGGCCAGAGACAATCCGCAAGTCAAAGCCCTGGTACTTGCTTCAACCGGCAAATCTTTTTCTGCCGGCGCCGATCTCGGCTGGATGCGCCGCATGGCGGATGCCTCGCGTGAGGACAACATCAAGGATGCGCATCAGTTGTCGGCACTGATGGAAGGCCTGAACAATTTTCCTTGTCCGACTGTCGCCAAAATCCAGGGCACGGTCATGGGCGGCGGCGTTGGCCTTGTGGCTTGCTGCGATATCGCCATCGCCAGCGACAACGCTTTTTTCGCCTTATCCGAAGTCAAGCTTGGTCTTGCTCCCGCCGTCATCAGTCCGTATGTGATCGCCAAGATCGGCGTCTCTCAGGCGCGCCGTTATTTCGTTTCGGCAGAGCGCTTCTCTGCAATTCGCGCCGCCGCCATTGACCTCGTGCATGAAGTGGTGCTGGCGACTGAGCTGGATGCAAAGACCGAGCAGATCATCGCCACGCTGCTGGCTAACGGTCCGCAAGCCATGCGCCGCGCCAAGGAGCTGGCGCAAGCGGAAAATCCGTTGCCGTGCACGCCGGCGCTGCGCGACTACACCACGGGAGTGATCGCAGATCTGCGTGCTTCGGAAGAGGGAAAGGAAGGGTTGCGTGCTTTCCTCGAAAAGACACAGCCCGGCTGGATTGCCAAACACTGACCGGGCATCTTTGCTGGCGTCAAAAAGAAAAAGCCGCCGTCCATTACAGACGGCGGCTTTTTTATCGCACCGAAATCCTAGAGCTTGATCTCGGTTCCCAGCACTTTGAGGAATTGCGCCAGCCATTCCGGGTGTCCCGGCCAAGCAGGCGACGTCACGAAATTGCCATCGGTGACGGCGCTGTCGACTGCAATATCCGCATAGTGACCGCCAGCCAGTTTGACCTCCGGAGCGCAGGCCGGATAGGCCGAGATCTTCTTGCCTTCAATCACACCTGCAGCAGCCAGCAACTGCGCGCCATGGCATACGGCGGCGATCGGCTTCTTCGCTTCCGCGAAATGACGCACGATGGCAATCACCTTGTCGTTCAGGCGCAGATATTCCGGCGCACGGCCACCGGCGATGACGATGGCGTCGTATTTGGCAGGATCCACATCATCGAAACTGGCGTTGAGGGCGAACTGATGACCTGGTTTTTCTGTGTAAGTCTGATCGCCTTCAAAGTCATGAATGGCGGTCTTGATCTTGTCGCCGGCTTTCTTGCCGGGGCAGACGGCGTGCACGGTGTGACCGACCATTTGCAGCGCCTGGAAAGGCACCATGGTTTCGTAATCTTCGGCAAAGTCGCCGGTCAACAATAAAATCTTCTTTGCTGCCATGCTGATCTCCTTGGTTGCGGGCCGGATGGCCCGGTTGGGGTGTTTCACTTCCGTAGCTTGCGCGCTGATAGCGCGTTCTTATTTGATCCACGTCATCTGACGCGACTTCCCCATTAAAAATTCCTTGTTCGGCTCCATGCAGTCGCGCAAATAACTCCACAGTGCCGATACCCGCGCCACATGTCGTTGCTCGCTGGCCGCGACAAGCCAGAACGAACGCATGATTTCCACTTCATTCGGCAGTACCGGCACTAACTCATCCGATTGCTGCGCCAGGAAGCAGGGCAGGATCGCCAGTGCCTGACCGCTGCGCGCCGCCGTGTATTGTGCGATGACGCTGGTACTGCGAAAGGCGCGGAAGGCTTCCGGCGCGATGTTTTCCTTGTAGCGCAGCTCTTCGCTGAATACCAGGTCGTCGATATAGCCGATGAAGTTGTGGCGTTCCAGATCGGCGACCTTGCCGATGGCGGAGTGATTTGCCAGATAGGCCGGTGTGGCGTAGAGCTTCAGTGCATAGTCCGCCAGTTTCGTGACAACGTAATTACCGCTGACAGGCCGCTCGATGGTAACGCTGATGTCGGCTTCGCGTTTTGACAAATTGACGAAGCGCGGCATCGGCAGCATATCGACCGAGATATGCGGATTGCGCGCGCAGAAGTGGGCGATATGCGGCGCCAGTACAAAGGTGCCGAAGCCCTCCGTCGCCCCCAGCCGCACCTGGCCCGACAGCAGGCGGTTGTGGCCGCCCAGTTCTTCGGAGGCGGCATAGACGGTGCTTTCGATCTTTTCGGCGTATTCGACCAGGCGGTAGCCATCGGCGGTCAGACTGTAGCCGTGGTTGTTGCGGTCGAACAGCTGGCTGCCGACTTGTTCTTCAAAGCGTTTGATGCGGCGCGACACGGTCGAGTGATCGATGCCAAGTTTCTTGGCGGCATCGACCAATCCCTGACTGCGCGTGAGTTCCAGAAATACGCGGAGGTTATCCCAGTCCAGCATGTTGTCTCCATTCAGCACTTCGATCTGCTTTGTTGCAGGTGTTTTGCAATTATGCAAAAGCCTTTTGAATTATTGGTTATTGTAACGATATTAACGCACATGCAAAATGAGTCTCGAAATCGCCACAGAGCAATTTCATAAAAAAACATATAACGAGGAGACTCCATGCAAAAAAACATCCGTGCCGCCCTGGCAATGGCTGCGCTTTCCCTGACCTGTATTTCCGCCGCCGTTCAGGCGCAAAATTCCGACACCGTCAAAATCGGCATCCTGACCGACATGTCCGGCCCGTATTCCGCCATGGGTGGTCAGGGCTCGGTAGTCGCCGCCAAGCTGGCGATCGAGGATTGCCTCAAGGCCGAATGCAAGGGCATGAAAATTGAAGTGCTCTCGGCTGACAATCAGAACAAGCCTGACGTCGGCGTCACACGTGCGCGTGAATGGCTGGACCGCGACAAGGTCGAGGCGATTGCCGATCTGACCAATTCGTCGGTGGCGCTGGCGGTGCAGAAACTGATCAAGGAAAAAGGCGGCATCGCCATGTACAGCGGCCCGGCAACCGGCGCGCTGACCACCGCTGAGTGCGCGACGAACGGCTTCCACTGGATGTTCGACACCTATTCGCAAGCGGCCGGTGCAGCTGCTGCGCTGACCAAGCTGGGTAACAAGTCGTGGTATTTCGTAACCGTTGATTATGCCTTTGGCCATTCGCTGGAGAAGGACGCTTCCGACGTCGTCAAGGCCAACGGCGGCACCGTGCTGGGTTCGGTGCGCCACCCGCTGAACGCTTCCGACTTTTCGTCCTTCCTGCTGCAGGCGCAGGCTTCCAAGGCCCAGGTGATCGGCCTGGCTGACGGCGGCACCGACGTCGTCAATGCGATCAAGCAGGCGCGCTCATTCGCCGTGGGCGGCAAGGATCAACGCTTGGTCGCGCTGCTGGTGTTCCTGTCCGACGTCCATGCGTTGGGCCTCGATGCGGCCCAAGGCCTGGTCTACACCGATGGCTTCTACTGGGATTACGACGAACAGACACGCGGCTTCTCCAAGCGTTTTGAAGCGCAATTCAAGAACAACAAACCGACCATGGTGCAGGCCGGCGTGTATTCCAGCGTGTATCACTTCCTGAAGGCGCGCGCCGCAGCGAAGACGTCGGACTGGAAGGTCGTCTCGCAAAAGATGCGTGAGATTCCAATCAGCGACGTCGTCATGCGCAATGCGTCCATCCGTCCTGACGGCCGCGTGATCCATGACATGTATCTGTACCAGGTCAAGTCGCCGGCCGAATCCAAGGCGCCTTGGGATTATCTGAAATTGTTGTCGACCATTCCGGCACAGCAGGCTTTCCGTCCTATGGATGCCGCTTGCCCGCTGGTCAAGTAAGTTAGTTCAAGCAGAGATTCAAGATTTCCCGAGAGTCGTGTTTCAACATTGTCTGTCATCTCCGACATGGCTTTCGGTTTCTACTTCATCACTATGGAAAACGCATCATGAGCCAAGCCAACATTCCTAACGTTCCCCTCTACATCAACGGCGAACATGTCCAGTCGACTTCCAAAGAATGGCGTGACGTGATCAATCCGGCCACGCAGGAAGTCGTCGCGCGCGTGCCGTTTGCGACTAAAGAAGAAGTCGATCGTGCCGTCGCCAACGCCAAAGAAGCCTTCAAGACCTGGCGCAACACCTCGCTGGCGCAACGCATGCGCATCATGCTCAAGTTCCAGCAACTGCTGCGCGACAATATCGCACCGTTGGCCGAACTGATCACGCGCGAGCACGGCAAAACCTTGCCGGACGCCGAAGGCGAAGTCATGCGCGGTCTGGAAGTCGTCGAGCACGCCTGCTCGATCACCTCGCTGCAACTGGGTGAACTGGCCGAGAACGTGGCCGGTGGTGTCGACGTCTACACCATTCATCAGCCAATCGGCGTGGGCGCAGGTATCACCGCGTTCAACTTCCCGGTGATGCTGCCTTGCTTCATGTTCCCGATCTCGGTTGCCTGCGGCAATACCTTCGTGCTGAAACCATCCGAACAGGATCCGACATCATCGCTGTTCCTGGTCGAACTGGCCAACAAGGCCGGTCTGCCACCAGGCGTGCTGAACGTCGTGCATGGCGGCCCTGACGTTGCCAACATGATCTGTGACCATCCCGATATCAAGGCCGTGTCCTTCATCGGTTCGACCCATGTCGGTACGCACGTTTATCGTCGTGCCAGCGAAGCAGGCAAGCGCGCGCAATGCATGATGGGTGCAAAGAACCACTGTATCGTGCTGCCTGATGCACCGAAGGATCAAGCCATCAACAACTTGCTCGGCGCAGCATTCGGTGCAGCGGGTCAGCGTTGCATGGCCAACTCCGTGGTGGTGCTGGTCGGTAAGACCAAAGAATGGATTCCGGAAATCGTCGAGCGTTCCAAGGCCATGAAGGTCGGTCCAGGCAGTGATCGCAAGGCCGATGTCGGCCCGCTGGTTTCCAAAGCCGCGAAAGAGCGCGTCGAACGTCTGATCGGCATCGGCGTGGAGCAGGGCGCCAAGCTGCTGCTGGATGGTCGCAATTGCAAGGTCGCCGGTAATGAAGCAGGCAACTTTGTCGGTCCGACTGTCTTCACTGGCGTCAAGGCAGGCATGGACATTTACGAACAGGAAATCTTCGGACCAGCGATGTGCATCGTCGAAGTCGAAACCCTGGACGAAGCGATCGCCTTCATCAACGCCAATCCGAACGGCAACGGTACTTCGATCTTCACATCGTCGGGCTGGGCTGCACGCAAGTTCCAGAACGAAATCGACGTCGGTCAGGTCGGCATCAACGTGCCGATTCCAGTACCTGTCGCGTATTTCAGCTTCACCGGTTCGCGCGCTTCCAAGCTCGGCGATCTGGGCCCGAACGGCAAACAAGCCGTGCTGTTCTGGACGCAAACCAAGACCGTGACAGCGCGCTGGTATGCGCCGGATGAAGAAGCCGGTCAGGTCAATACCACGATTTCGCTGAAGTAATCCGCATCCACTCAGAGAAAAAGGAGAACAACATGAGCGCCGATATCGCTTTCATTGGTCTGGGTAACATGGGTTTGCCGATGGCGCAAAATCTCGTCAAGGCGGGATATTCGGTTAGCGGCCACGACCTCGTCAAAGCCAGTGTCGACAAACTGGTCGAAACCGGTGGCGTGACCGAAGCCGATGCCATGGCTGCGGTCACCAAAGCCAAGGTGGTGATTACCATGCTGCCGGCGAGCAAGCATGTGGAATCCATCTATCTCGGCGACAAGGGTATCCTGGCCAACATCAAGCCGGGCACCTTGCTGATCGACTGCTCGACCATCGCACCGGAAAGCGCCCGCAAGGTCGCCGCCGCAGCGCTTGAGAAGGGCTTCACCATGCTGGATGCGCCGGTCTCCGGTGGCACCGGCGGCGCAACGGCGGGCACGCTGACCTTCATGGTCGGCGGCACCGACGACGGCTTCGGTCTCGCCAGGCCTTATCTGGAAAAGATGGGCAAGGCGATCTATCACGCAGGCGGCAGCGGCAGCGGCCAGACCGTCAAGGTCTGCAACAATATGCTGCTGGGCATCCTGATGATCGGCACCTCGGAAGCAATTCGTCTCGGCATCGCTAACGGCATGGACCCCAAAGTCCTGTCGGAAGTGATGTCCAAGAGCTCTGGCCGCAACTGGACGCTGGAGGTCTATAACCCTTGCCCCGGCGTGATGGAAACGGCGCCGGCGTCGAAGGGCTATGCCGGAGGTTTCGGCGTCGACCTGATGCTGAAGGATCTGGGGTTGGCGGTAGAGAACGCACTGGCTACGGGCAGCAGCGTGCCGATGGGTTCGCTGGCGCGCAACCTCTACGACATCCACAGCAAATCAGGTGCGGGCGGCTTGGATTTTTCCAGCGTGTTCAACATGCTGGCGAAGGCGAAGTAGCAGGGAGTTGTAGTTGGTAGTTGCTGTTTAGCTGCGCGCCGTGGCGGGGGAGTCGACACGGTTGCGCGGTCTCCGTTGGTATCATCTGGCGCGGATGTCCTTAGTGATATCCGCGCTTTTTTTGTACATATAGATGGTGTGCGCAGAAAAGAAAAACGGCGTCATTGCGGACGCCGTTTTTTCTTGGAAAATGAATGTGGAAAATTACTTCTTCACTTCATCTTCAATATGCGCTTTCACGATGCTGGCGAAGTCGCTGTCGGCGGTGAAGCCCAATGCCTTTGCGCGTTTCGCTTCAAAGTTGCCAGGCCAGGAGTTGACAATGCGCTTGATGGCTTCGTCTTCTTTCCATTCGATCAGCTTGACCACGTCGGCACCGGCGACTTGTTCCAGTGCATCGACCATCTGACGCACGCTGACCGACAAGCCGTCGATGCTGAGGAAGCGTGCCAGGCCCAGATCGGCGCCGTTGATTTCGTGACCATGGATCAGGTTATCGATTGCTTTGCGTGGCGACATCAACCACATGCGCGTGTCAGGGCTGACCGGGCACACCGAAGGCTGACCGTTCAGCGGTTCGCGGATGATGCCGCTGGCGAAGCTCGATGCCGCCTTGTTCGGTGCGCCGGGACGCACGGAAATAGTCGGCATGCGCAGCGCGCGGCCGTCGATAAAGCCTTTGCGGCTGTAATCATTGACCAGCAATTCGCCCATGACCTTTTGCGCGCCGTAGGAGCTTTGCGGCATCAGCAGGGCGTTGTCCGGAACTTGTGCCGGTAGTTCGCCCCCGAACACAGCGACTGAGCTGGTGAACACCAGACGCGGTTTTGTGCCGAGCGCGCGGGCGCGTTCCAGGATGATGCGGGTGGCGTCGAAGTTGATCTTCATGCCGAGTTCGAAATCGGCTTCGGCGTGGCCGCTGACGATGGCTGCCAGATGGAAGATCGACTGCGTGTCCTTGTTGATGACGCGCTCGATCACGGCGGCATCGGCGATATCACCGACCACAGACTCAATGCGCGCATCGTCGAAACCTTGTGCAGCGACCACGTCGAGCAGGGTGATGCGGCTGATGGTTTGCTGCTTGCCGTCGCTGCCGGTCAGTTGACCGCGCTTGAGCAATTGACGCGCCAGACGGCTACCCAGAAATCCAGCGCCGCCGGTAATAACGATATGCATGTGATGTTCTCCTGAAACCCGCTCATGGTCCTGCAGGAAGGCCCTGAACGGTTTTGTTAGTTAAGTGAAATCTTAAAGTTGTCATACAACTTTGCGGTCAGTGTAAAAAGAAAGCGGTATCATGTCAATCAACATGAAAAATACTCAGCTCTCAAAAACTAATCTCAACATGCCGCTGCCCACCAGTCTGGTTTCGGCCAAGGGTACGCTGGCCGACCGCGTTACCACGACCTTGTACGACCAGATCCGTCAGGGCGATTTTGCGCCCGGCGAGCGCATGCCGTCGGAGAATGAGTTGACCGAGCGTTTTCAGGTTAGCCGTACTGTGATTCGCGAAGCCATCTCGCGGCTCAAATCGGAAGGGCTGGTCGGGTCGCGCAGAGGCAGCGGCACTGTCGTTCTGGCGCCAAACAACGCCACGCCGTTTCGCCTCGATATCGATGTACAGGACTCGATTCAGGCGGTGTTGCGCGTGATTGAGTTGCGGCGCGGCGTGGAGGGCGAGATGGCCGCGCTGGCGGCTCAGCGGCGCACCAAGGCGCAGAACCTGCGCATTCAGCAGGCGCTGAAGAGCATCGACAAAGCGGTGCACGAGGGCAGGGATGGCGTGCAGGAAGATTTCGCTTTCCATGCGGCTATATCCGAGGCGGCGCACAATCCGCTCTATACCTCGTTGCTGGAATTTCTGAGCCAGTTTTTGCAGGCGGCGATCCGCGTGGCGCGTATCAACGAAGCGCGGCGCGAAGATTTTCGGCAGCAGGTGCGTGATGAGCATGCCGTAATTGCGCAGGCCATTACTGATGGCGATGCCGATGCGGCGCGTGCGGCGGCATTGCGGCACATGGAGAATTCAGCAGTACGCATTCATGCTGCTGACAAGGAGTTCTGGGCCAGCGAAGGCGGCAAGGCCGCCCGCCATCTGGCGCAGGTAAAAGGGCTGGAATAGATTGCAGGCAGATGCAGGTTGATCTGCCTTTTTGCCTTATTTGGTTTTCCGACTCATGCCATGCCCGGTGCCGAAAGATGCGCCACTTCAAAACTTTTCCCTTGGTGGGAAGATACCGGTGCCACATGCCACAGCGATATCCTCATTAATTTCCACGCATTGGTGTCCAGCCCGAGAAAGACGGAGTGCAGACCATGTTCATGCGTCATCGCTTCGGCATCGGTCGCTTGCAACTCGCACAGTTGCGCCAGATCGACGTCTTCAGGGATATCAATGAATTGCTGAATCGCCAGTACCGGCGTTTGCGTCGCCGCCTGTCCTTTGAAGAAGGCGATCTTGTTCCAGCGCTGTACGACCGGGCGGCCATACTTGGCAATCACCGCGCGAAAGGCATCCGACAGCAGGAAGTCGCTCATGCCACTTAATTCATTCCAGATATAGAACGGCGTGTAGCGCGCCGGACTTCCATCGATGGCGTCCGCGACCAAAAAGGCTTTTGTATAGAGTCCCGGAAGCTGATCAAATCGGCTGCCGATTTCTTTGACGCGTTGCCTGACGGCTTCCGCATCGGTAACGTCAAATCCGTATTGCATGGCGAACATGGTTTTCTCCTGGTGTTGAAAATGGAAGTGGGGGTGAATCAAATGGGTCTTTGCCGATGGGCTGTGGTACGCGTATTTGTTGGGCGCAAGTAATTAGCAATGCAACTATATTGGCTAAAAAATAGGCGCCGGCATAAGGAGTAAAAATCACTCCAGCGCAGCGCGCACATCTCTGATTTTCAGGACTGCATCGGCAAATTCTTCCTTGCCCAGAATCTTTCTTATCTTCTCTGCTGCGCCGCCTGCAGAAGCATTCAATGGCACTTTGATTTCTGTGCCGGCAGCAGTCGGATAAACCGATATCTCCCGGCCATCTCCTTCTGTACGACGGCGTTCAAGGAGGCCTTTTTGTTCCAGCGTGTCTAAGGCGCGCGTGGTGGTCGAGCGTGCGATGGCAAGCTCTGCCGCCAATTCGCTCTGCAGCATCCCGGGCCTGTCGATAATGGCCCTGAGCATGAAGCCCTGCGGTGCAGTCAGGCCAAACGGCGCGAAGGCTTCCGCCCACTCACGCTCAAGCCGGCGGGACAATGCTGCGGTATTGAAATAGAGGCAGTGATCAAACATGAATCAACGATACGGCAATTTAATTCGCAATGCAACTATATTTTTATTAGATGTATTCTGTAGTGCAGTGCCAGGTAACGTCGGGGGAAGGGGCGGATGGAAAACGGCAGGGAGGAGGGGATTCTGATATTTGGGCGAATGTCCGAGAAATAAAAAACGCCGCGAAGAACGCGGCGTTTTTATATGCACTTCTGAATAACTAGAATCAGTTACGAACAACCTTCTTGTATTCGTTGGTGCGTGTGTCGATTTCGATCTGGTCATCCTGGCTGACGAACAGCGGAACCATCACGACGATCTGATTTGCTTCGATCGCGTTTTCGATCTTGGCTTCCTTCAGGACGTTGCCCGAAGTGTTGCCCTTGACTGCCGGTTCCGAGTAGATAACCTGACGAACGATAGTTGTCGGCAGTTCGACCGAGATTGCCTTGCCGTCATAGAAGACCGCTTCGCATGTCATGCCGTCCTTCAGGTAACCCAGTGCGTCGCCCAGGTTTTCGCCTTCGATTTCGTACTGGTTGTATTCGGAATCCATGAACACGTACAGCGGATCAGCGAAGTAGGAGTAAGTCACTTCCTTCTTGTCCAGCACGACCACTTCGAACTTGTCGTCGCCGCGGAAAACGTTTTCTTGTGGGCTGTTGGTCAGCAGGTTCTTCATCTTCCACTTGTAAGTGAAACCAGTGCGGCTCGAACCGTTGACGTCAGAGCGCAGGACGATCATTGG
This sequence comes from Herbaspirillum rhizosphaerae, assembly GCF_046025915.1. Taxonomy (GTDB): domain Bacteria; phylum Pseudomonadota; class Gammaproteobacteria; order Burkholderiales; family Burkholderiaceae_D; genus Herbaspirillum; species Herbaspirillum rhizosphaerae_A. The sequence continues at coordinate 130,058 of NZ_JAQQFR010000006.1, forward strand.
CTTGCTATCAACCATAATGATGTTGCCGACGCGAATTTCTTTTGCAAATTTCATAGCGAATATACGTAAAAAGTAGGTTGCGTAAAAATCTTCTGTAGCCTACTGGCAAAAAAACACCGCAAGCCCACGTACGATTAAATTGTTAATGCATTGATGCTTAAAAATTAGCCCTATATTTTAACCTAATTTTCTGGCGCTTCAGACTCTCGGTGGAACTGTTTCTACAAACTTCAGCAAATTCGTCGCCAAATCGCCGTTTGCCAGCAACACCTGCTCCCAATCCGTGGACAGGCTGGCAATGTTTGGCAGGTCAGCTTCCAGGTTGTGCCACAGCGCAGCGACGTTGACCGCTTCTGCCGCAGCGCCATTCCATGCCAATGCCAGTGCGGTCAGGCTCTCTGTTGCCGCCGTGCAGGTTTTCAGGAAAGCCTTCAGTTTGACGTGATGCAGGTTCTCGTCTTGTGGATAGATATGCCAGATAAAAGGCTTTGCGGCCCATTGCGCGCGGACGAAGGAGTCTTCGCCGCGTACAAAATTGACGTCGCAGGCCCATAGCAATTTGTCGTAGTCGGGTTGCGGCACAAAGGGAATGACGCGCACGGTCAATCTACCGCGCGTGGCATGCGCACCCGCAGTCACGGGCTGGCCGAGAAAGTCCGTCACGGCATCACCGCCGACGCCTTCCGGCACCAGGCACAAAACGTCCCGCTCGCTTGTGTTCGCTTGCCACGCCGCAAACAAGTCCGAGATAGGTGCTTGCGGATAGCAGAAAAGCGACATCTTGAGCGCGGCCATTTCTGTGACGGTCACGCCGAGCCGCGCAAGAAAATCGGCAGCAGCGACAGGATCAGCCAGAAAAGCTTCACGTTCTGCAATCAGGTCCGATTCCACTTGCAGGCCGCCGGTGCGCTTGTTGAAACCGGGAAAGAAGAAGTACTTCGTCAGCGGCAATTGCGGATGTGGCGAAGGCAGCATATGGCAGCCTTCCACCCAGGTTTCGGCCGTCAAGCCTTCCAGATTCAGCCACGCCGGACGCGGAGTGCATTCGGACATCGCCTTGATGTAGCCAGGCGGGATATCACAGGCGAAGAATTCAATAACGATGTCGGCAACGTCGTCGGCGGCAAAGACGCCATGTTGATCGCGCCAGTGTCGCACGGTGATGCCCAGTACATTTTGCACATCGGCATTGCTGTCGACGTCGGGGCAGATCCGCTTGAAGCTCGCCAGATCGTCAACCCACAAAGTGACGGCAACGCCATGTTCGTGCGCCAGTTGCCGCGACAGCCGCCAGCAGATGCCAATGTCGCCGAAGTTGTCGACCACCTTGCAGAAGATGGCGAACGAGATGTCGAGAGACGACTGCGAGGATATTTTCGAATGCATTTCTGGAGTGTTCGGTATGCGGATGGCAGGCAATAGTCGGCATTTTTTCGACCGTTATCGTGCAGCCACGCATGATACAGGGGATTCGCGGCGTCGAGCGAGGGCTTGTACATGCGGGCGCACACTGGCCGTAGGCGTTCATGACGCGAGGAATCCTCCATCCGCGGCCAGCACATGACCGACAACATAAGATGCTGCATCCGATAGTAGCCAGAGCACGGCTTCGGCGACTTCCTCAGGTTGTCCCATGCGTTTGAGTGGCAAGCCCGCCGCCACTGCGGACATGTCGGCAATGCCTGATGCCAGCATCATGTCGGTGACTACCCGGCCCGGAGCAATCGCGTTGATGCGGATGCCTTGGGGTGCGTATTCCATGGCTGCCGATTTCATCAGAGAGATGGTGGCGGCCTTGGAGGCGGAGTAGAGCGCCAGTCCGGGATTGGGATTGCGTACACCGCTGACAGACGTGTTGATGACGATGCTGCCGTTGCCGCGCGCCAGCATGGGCGGCAATTGATATTTCATGCACAAAAATACGGCACGGACGTTGGCGTCGAAGACGGCGTCGTAAATGCCGGATTCCTGTGCGTGCAGAGATGCGCGCCGTTCCTGGCGGCCGGCGTTGTTGAAGGCCGCATCCAGGCGTCCGAAGCGTGTCAGGACAGTGTCGATCAGCCGCTGGACGTCGTTTTCCTGTGTCACGTCGGTTTGTACGTAGCAGCTCTGTGCGCCGGCGGCGAGGCATTCGGCGGCTACGGCTTCTCCCTCTGATTGACGCCGGCCTGCAATCACCACGGCGCTTGCCCCCGCCTGCGCCATGCGAATCGCTGCGGCACGGCCGATGCCGCTACCGCCGCCTGTCACCAGAACAACCTTCCCGGCCATGTTGTGCGGACTGGCGTTGGATTCCTTTTTCGGCATCGTTTCCATGTGGTTTCTCCTGATGAGAGGCATTTCTAGCGTGATGATTTTTGGATTTATAGTTGTATAATACAACTATATTGAAAAGGAATGGAAAACATGCAAAAAGCGGACTCCTCAGTAGATTTTTCTTTCGTCGACGGCATCCGTACCGCTTCGCGCCGGATGGTGCGCGAGCTGGGCTTCATGCAATCCACACTGGCGGCGACCGACTATCCGCCGTCCGCAGTCCATGCGATTATCGAGATCGGCGCACGCAAGTCGATGAGTGCCGCACAGCTTGCCGAATTCCTCGGCCTGGAAAAATCCAGCGTCAGCCGTATGGTGCGCAAGCTGGTGGAGGCCGGCGAATTGCAGGAGCAGGCCAGCGACGTTGACGGCCGCGTCAAATGGCTGGCGCTGACGCCTCAAGGCCGCCGTACACTAACCGCCGTCCAGTCGTTTGGTCGCAAACAGGTCGTTGGCGCACTGGAGCAACTGAATGCAGATCAGCAGCAGGCTGTGGCCCAGGGACTGAGCGTGTATGCCCAAGCGCTGGAGGCGCGCCGGTCGGGCGAGGCGATCGTGCAAGCCGATGACATTCGCATCGTTGCCGGTTATCACACCGGAGTGATCGGCCGAATCGTGCAGATGCATGCGATGTTTTATGCGCGCAGCGTGGGCTTCGGCAGTTATTTCGAAAGCAAGGTGGCGGCAGGACTGGCGGAATTTGCTCCTCGTCTTGAGCATGCGCGCAACGGGCTATGGTTGGCGTTGCAAGGGGAGCGAATTGTCGGCTCGGTCGCCATAGATGGCCAGGATCTGGGCGACAACAAAGCGCACCTGCGCTGGTTCATCGTCGACGATGGTTTGCGTGGGGCAGGGGTAGGACGCCGTCTGATGGATGCCGCCATGGTATTTTGCGATGCGCAGGAGTTTGCCTCCATCCAGCTATGGACCTTCAGGGGACTTGATGCGGCACGCCGTCTGTATGAAGGCTACGGCTTTCAGCTCAAGGAAGAATGGCCGGGTGCGCAGTGGGGCAAGGAGATGGTGGAGCAACGCTTTGAACGTTGACTGGCGTTGGTGGTGTATTGAAACAGGCTGATTCAAAGGCAAACTTGCATCTTCGCAAGTTTGTTGTATTTTTAAATCAGTGCAGATTTTCATTTAAATTGCTTGCAATTTAATTTTTGACTATGTATTATTCAATCCATGGCAAACGCAAACACATCGACGACACAGGCAGCAGCGATTGATCAGGCACTCATGCTTGAAAATCAATTGTGCTTCGCCATGTACTCGGCGTCGCTGGCGATGACCAAGGTGTACAAGAAGATACTGAAAGACATCGATCTGACGTATCCGCAATATCTCGTGATGCTGGTCTTGTGGGAAAAGGACGAAGTCACGGTTTCCGATCTGGGCGGCAAGCTGTTCCTCGATTCGGGCACCCTGACACCTTTGCTCAAGCGCATGGAAACGATGGGTTTGCTGCATCGTGCCCGTGATGTGGAAGACGAGCGCCGCGTGGTGGTGCGCCTGAGCCAGGAAGGCCGTGCTCTGCGCAAACGGGCAATCGCCGTTCCGCAGCGACTCATGTGCTCCTTGCCACCGCTCGAACAGGTTGCTAATCTGCGAGAAGAGCTTAAAGTCCTGCGCAAGGGCTTGCTGGATGGCGCAGAAGATTAGTCGTACAGGTTGATCGTTTCACCCATGCTGTCGTTATAAAAGTGACAGCAATCGGTAAGTAGCAGAAGTGAGTTTTTATACATATTATTTATATTGTTAACAATTTTATTGTTTAAAATTTATTTGCAGTTCCCTATGTAATTTAATCGATGCTTCCCCTGCATCATTCTTCATACCACTCGAAAGGAATCAAAATGAAAATCGAAAAAGCACTCTACCAAGCAACTGCAACTGCAACCGGCGGCCGTGAAGGTACGGCTAAGTCGTCCGACGGCATTCTGGATATCAAGCTGACCACACCGAAGGAACTGGGCGGCGCCGGCGGCGCAGGCACCAATCCTGAGCAACTGTTCGCAGCCGGCTATTCGGCTTGCTTCCTGGGCGCACTGAAGTTTGTCGGTGGTCAGGAAAAGGTTGCGATTCCAGCGGATGCCAGCATCACCGGCACAGTCGGCATCGGCACCATCCCAGGCGGCTTCGGCATCGAAGCAGCGCTGGCCATTTCCCTGCCAGGCCTGGACCGCGCTGTTGCACAATCGCTGATCGAAAAGGCACACCAAGTTTGCCCCTATTCGAACGCAACACGCGGCAACATCAACGTCACACTGACACTGGTATAAACCATTCGTTAGCTGGTTGCATCGTTGGATGTAAAAAAACGCCCTTCATAGAAGGTAATGCTGTTCAGTTAAGACAAAAAACGCCGCTGCGAAGTAATTCGAAGCGGCGTTTTTCTTGGTTTTACGGCTCTTTTAGCTTCAAAAACTGAACCTGATTGAGCTTAACTGAACGGCATTACCTTCATAGAAGGGCGTTTTTTGTTGATGCGATCGTAAGGATGTATCGTCATCTGAAATGCATCAGGTATCGACTGCGTACCGATCAAATCCCGATCAAGCCGGTGCCAGCCTGAAGTCGTAACGCAAAGCTGCCGTTGCAGCGGCAATCGCATTGCCGCGTGCGGTGATGCCTGCCGCTTGTGCTTCCAGCTTGCAGATCAAGGCGTCTTTGACGCCGAACACCACGTCTGAATCGAGGTAGGGATCATCAGCCAGGAACAGGTGTGTCACCAGTGTGTCGCAGCCCGGTGCGCTGATCATGAAATGCACATGTGCCGGCCGATAAGGATGGCGGCCTTGCGCATCCAGCATCTTGCCGACCGGACCATCGTTGGGAATCGGGTAAAACGCCGGCACGATCGAGCGAAACCAGAACCGGCCGTCGCTGTCGGTGACGAAGCGCGCACGGTCGCTCAGATGTTGCAGACCATCTTGGCGCTGTACATCGTAGTAGCCGTCGCTGTCCGAATGCCAGACATCAACGACCGCACCGGCGATGGGTGTTCCATCGAGCGCTGCAACGCTGCCTTCGACCAGCAATGGCGCGCCATCGGCATCGTGCGAGATCATGTCGCCCAGTGCATGTTGCTTGGCGTTCTCGACATAAAACGGGCCTAGTACCGTGGTTTGCGTCGCCTCGCCTGGATGACGGTGGTTGATGGCGTCGACCAGCATCGATGCGCCCAGTGTGTCGGACAGTAGAATGAATTCCTGGCGCGTGTCGCTGCACATCTGTCCTGTCGCGGTGAGAAACTCGATCGCCGCCAGCCACTCTTGCTGACTTGGTTCGATTTCTTGAATCAGTGCGTGCAGATGGCGAACCACCGCCTCACTGATCTGGCGCGTACGTGGCGAGACGGAGTTTTGCAGTCGCTCCAGTACGGCGCGGGTGATATTGTTTTCGTCGAAATTTCGCATTGTCTCTTCCTGTCACCGCAATTCAATTCGGCTTGGTTCTTCTTGGTTCAACTCAACTGGCTGGTGTCTCACCGGCCCACGCGCGCGCCAGCATGGCGGCAATGGCTTGCTGCTCCAGCGGGCGTGGATTCCAGTAAGCATCTTGCATGACCAGTTCTGCTGCGCGTGCGACGCCGCTTCCCGGCATGCCGATATCGCGCAAGGCCAGCGGCGTATCCAATTGCTGTGCCAGCGCATACATGCCGCGTACGGCATCGTCAGTGCCGAGTGCATCGGCGATCACACGCATCGCTTGCGGCGCCGCCGGCGCGTTGTAGGCAAGCGCATGCGGCAGCATGACGGTGTGGGTGGGGGCATGCGGCAAATCAAAGGTGCCGCCAAGCACGTGGCAAATCTTGTGATGCAGGGCCATACCGACTGCCCCCAGACAAGTGCCGCACAACCAGGCGCCGTATTGCGCGTCGCTGCGGGCGGCAAGGTCATCAGGATGCGCGACCACGCGCGGCAGACTGCGCGCCAATGCCCGTATGCCCTCAGCCGCCATCAGCGAGACGATCGGGTTAGCATCCTTGGCATACAAGGCTTCGACTGCATGCGCCAGCGCGTTCATGCCGCTGGTGGCGGACAAGGCGGGTGGTAGTGTCAAGGTCAGGTTGACGTCGTAGATCACTACTTCAGGCAAAATGCGCGGCGAGCGCTGCGTGGTCTTGATGCCATTTTCGGTCTGGCCCAGGATGGCGGTTACTTCCGATCCCGCATAAGTGGTTGGCAGCACCACTTGCGGCAGATCCGTGCGCAAGGACAGTGCTTTGCCCAAGCCGATGGTGGAGCCACCGCCCAGCGCCACGATGCTGTCGCATTGCTGCGCCTGCAGATAGGCGAGGGCTTTTTCAGTGACGGCCACCGGTGTGTGCATGACTGCTTCGGTGAAGCTGCCGCCGTAGAGTTCGCCGAGCTGCTGCGCGATTTGTTCCGCCAGTTGCTGCTGTGCCGGCGTCGACAAAATCAGTGCGCGGCGGCATTCGAGGCGGCGCAGTTCGTCGGCAATTTCCGCAGCGCGGCCAGCGCCAAACAAGATGCGCGCCGGCGCCGCGTTATAGGTAAAGGTTTGCGTTTGGTTCTGGGTCATGATGCCGTCCGTTCAAGGCAGGGGGGATTCGCTACTGCGCTACTCTACACGGGCTAGTTGAAGTAGTAGTCGACCTGATGCCGCGCGACGCGGATCTCGCCTATCTGCTGCTTGGCCGCCATGTGAGCCGGATGCTGCTGATAGACGGCCAGCGCCTCGGGACTCTCGAATTCGCTCAGCAAGACCACGTCGCATGCGTAGTCCACGGCGCTGTAATCGATGCCGATCTCCAGCTTGAGCAAACCGGGAATCGCGCCGCTGTCCGCGAGCGTCTCGAAGGCCTGTTTTAGCGTAGCCAGATTGGCTGCGTGCTCGGGGCTGCCGCGCGTGCCGGCGACATCCCACATCACGATGTGTCTCACTTTCATTATTACCTCATGGTTTTTTGGGTAATATAGTTGATCAAATAATGAAAAAGAATGCCTTATTTGAAATTCTTATTTTCATTTAATGAAAAACTGAGTGCGAGACTGAGATCGCCAATCCAAGTGCAAAGACCTCATCATGGATCGCTGGACCGAATACGAATTGTTCGTCAATACCGCAGAACTCGGCAGTCTCTCCAAGGCGGCCGAGCAGATGGATATTTCCAACGCCACGGCAAGCCGCTACCTCGCTTCACTGGAACAGCGCCTGGGCACACGGCTGATCGAACGCAATACACGCCGCCTCATGCTGACGGAGGCCGGCGAACATTTTTGCCGTAGCTGCAAGGCCGTGCTGGCCGAGATCAGCGACGCTGAAGCCGCTGTCAACGCCACCAATGTTGCCGCCAGCGGCACCTTGCGCATTACCGCTTCGCTCTCGTTCTGCCTGAAGCACATCACGCCCTTGCTGCCGGAGTTCACACGGCGCTATCCCGACATCGAGGTGCAGATTGTCGCAGCCAATCGCTACTTCGATCTGATTGAAAGTGGTATTGATATCGCCATTCGCACGCGTGAATTTGAACCGGATTCGGCAATCACGGTACGCAAGCTGGCCAGCACACCGCGTGTGCTGGCAGCCTCACCAGCTTACCTGCAGCAACACGGCACGCCCACTACGCCGGATCAACTGGCGACCCACAAGCTGCTGCTCTACACCCATGCCAACAATATGAACGAGCTGCGATTCACGCGTAAGGGCAAGACCACGAATGTACGCGTGCGACAACTGCTGGAAGCCAACGATGGGCAAATCCTGCGTGCGGCTGCGCTCGACGGTCTCGGCATTCTGGTGCAGCCGAGCTACATCGTGCATGACGACATCGAAGCGGGGAGCTTGATCAAGATCATGCCGGATTGGGAGCTGCCGCTGCTGGCGATCAATATCGCCTATCAAAACCGGCGGCATCTGCCGGGCAAGGTGCGTGTTTTTATCGATTTCCTGGTCGAGCATTTCAGGACTGTCGACTATGAAAAACGGTGGCGTGGCGTCAGCGGGTCAAACGGTTCAGCATCGTAGGCACGATACGACGGTGAAACGGCATGATCACGGCCAGGTAAGCGCGTCCCAGCCATTGATTGGTGCGTACGACCGTCGTCACCGTCAACTGTGCCGACAACTCAGAGGTGCCAGGCTCACGCCGCACCCAGATCCGAAAATCCAGATGCTTATCGTCAAAACCAAGCTGCACCTGATCTTCACTTTGCGTCACCACAGGAAACCCGGCGACCGATGTCGGTCTCGATGAAGCATCGCCGTCGATGTGCAAGTCGGCTTGCTTCAAGCCAAACAGTGCGACCACGCGATTGCGGGTTGCCAGCAGCAGCGACACCCATTCCGGCGTGCGGCTGAACATTTGACGTGTCAGCTCGCCGGCCGACAAGCGGCCTTGCTCGTCGGTCAATGCGATACGAAAAGTATCCGCAAAGTCGGCACCGGCCAGCGCTTGCAACAGCGCCGGATCGGTGGCGACCAGGCGCGCCGAATGGGATGAGCATGCAGAGACAGCGCTCATGATGGCCTCACTTTGTACCGGGGCCAGGACGAGTGCCAGGACCAGAACTAGGGGCGGGGCCGGGACGTTTTCTGGCGAGTTCGGCTTTGGCGTTGGCAGACGCAAAGCGCTCGTTGGTTTCATCCTCGTTGCGGCGGCCGAAAGCGTAGTTGGCTTCGAGCCACATGACGTTGATGATGCCGAAGGCCAGTGCCAGGCCGACGCCGAGTATCCAGGCGAAATACCACATGATGTTTTCCTTCTCTGAATCAGTTAATCGGTTACTCAGGTTGTTAATAAGCGGTGTGTTCGTTGTCGGCAATGTGCTTGAGCGTCACTTTGCCCCGCATCACGCGATACACCCAGGCGGTGTACAAAATGATCAGCGGCAGGAAGAACAGCACCAGCCAGAACATGATGCCCAGCGTTTTCTGGCTCGACACGGCATCCCAGACGGTGAGGCTGCTGCGTGGATCCAGTGATGACGGCATGATGAACGGGAACATCGCAGTCGCTGCCGTCAGGATGATGCCCGCCACGGCGATGCCGCTGCAAATGAAGGCCAGACGTGCCTTGCGCCATGCGCCGAACGCAGCGACCAACAGCAATGCCACGATGGCGGCAATAGGAATCGCCTTGGTCTCAGGCCAACGCTCGTAGTTGTCCATCCAGGCACCCGAGGTGATTTCCACCGTCTTCGCCAGCGGCATGAAGGCGGAGTTCGCGCTCGGCATGGAGGTGATGCTGTATCCGTCGATGCCGCGCGCCACCCAGTAACCACCGATCACGAATAGCGCCAGTGTTGCCAGCGAGGCGTAGATGGCGATCTTGCGAACACGTGCGGCGATCTCGGCTTCGGTCTTCACCATGGCGAAGGTTGCACCATGTGTCAGCAGCATCGCCACGCTCAACAGGCCGGCCAGCAGACCGAAGGGATTAAGCAATTGGAAGAAGTTGCCCGTGTATTCCACCCGCATGGTGTCGTCGTAGTGGAAAGGCACGCCCAGCAGCAGATTACCGAAAGCCACGCCGCAGATCAGCGGTGGGACGATACCGCCCACGAACAGACCCCAGTCCCAGGCATTGCGCCAGCGCGGGTCGGCAACCTTGCTGCGATAGTCAAAGCCGACCGGGCGGAAGAACAGTGAAAACAGCAGCACCATCAGCGCAATATAAAAGCCCGAAAATGCCGTCGCATACACCAGCGGCCACGCCGCAAAGGTGGCGCCGCCGGCGGTGATGAACCAGGTCTGATTGCCTTCCCAGGTCGGGCCGATGGAGTTGATCAGCACACGGCGTTCGGCATCGGTTTTGCCGACGAAGGGCAGCATCATGCCCACGCCAAAGTCGAAGCCGTCGGTCAGGGCAAAGCCGATGATCAGCACGCCGACGAATGCCCACCAGATGATTTTTAAAGTTTCGTAATCGAAGATCATGATTGTTTCCTTGGGTGTTCTTCTGCAATCAGCGGGTTGGTTTCGGCAGCGGCGGACGCGGAGGCATTTTTGACGGGGCGGCCGGCTTCTTGTCCAGCAGCTCCCAGTGATACTTGCCGGTGTGCAGGCTGCTCGGGCCGCGCTTGGCGTACTTCACCATCAGCACCATTTCAACCACCAGCAGGAAGGTATAGAACAGGATGAATCCGGCCAGGCTGAAGTACAGGCTCGACGGCTGCAAGGTCGAGGCCGACAGATGCGTAGGCAGGATGCCGGCAATCGTCCATGGCTGACGGCCGTATTCGGCAACGATCCAGCCCAGCTCTGCGGCGATCCACGGCAGTGGAATGCTGAACACCGCCAGACGCAGCAACCAGCGTTGCGGCGCGAGCTGTTTGCGGATCAGGAAGTAGAACGAGGTCGCGAAGATGAACAGGAACAGCATACCCAGCGCCACCATGCCGCGGAACGACCAGAACAGCGGCGCGACATTTGGAATAGTGTCGTCGACGGCTTTGGCGATCTGCTGCGGTGTGGCGTCGATCACGTTCGGCGTGTACTTCTTAAGCAGTAAACCATAGCCGAGATCCTGCTTGAGCTTGTCGAACTCGGCGCGTGCAGCAGGCGATTTGTCGCCGGACTTCAGTCGCGTCAGCGCAGCGTAGGCGAGCATGCCGTTGCGGATGCGGACTTCGTGTTCCTTCTTTAGATCCTTGATGCCAACCACCTGTGTGTCGGTCGAGCGCGTCGCAATCAGGCCCAATACGTAAGGGACTTTGAATGCGTAGTCGGTGCGTTCGTTTTTGCTGTCGGGCATGCCGAATATCGTGATGCCGGCAGGGGCCGGATGGGTTTCCCATTCGGCTTCGATGGCGGCTAGCTTGACCTTGTTGACTTCGCCTGCGGTGTAACCGGATTCGTCGCCGAGCACGATTACCGACAGCGTCGACGCCAGGCCGAAACCGGCGGCAACGGCAAACGAGCGCAAGGCGAATTGCGTGTCGCGCGCCTTGAGCAGGTAGTAAGCCGATACGCCCAGCACGAACATCGACGCCGTTACATAACCCGCCGCCACGGTGTGCACGAACTTCACCTGCGCTACCGGATTGAAGATTACATCGGTCATGCTGACCAGTTCCATGCGCATGGTTTCAAAATTGAATTCCGCGCCGACCGGATTGTTCATCCAGCCGTTGGCGATCAGAATCCACAGCGCCGAAAGGCTGGAGCCCAGTGCCACCAGGAAGGTCACCATCAGATGCTTGACGCGAGACAGGCGATCCCAGCCAAAGAAGAACAGGCCGACGAAGGTCGATTCAAGGAAGAACGCCGCCATGCCCTCGATCGCCAGCGGCGTGCCGAAGATGTCGCCGACGTAGTGGGAGTAATACGACCAGTTGGTGCCGAACTGGAACTCCAGCGTGATGCCGGTAGCCACGCCCATGGCGAAGTTGATGCCGAACAGTTTGCCCCAAAAGCGGGTCATGTCCTTATAGATCGGGCTGCCGGTCATGACATAAACAGCCTCCATGATGACCAGAATCCAGGACAGGCCCAGGGTAAGCGGAACAAACAGGAAGTGATACAACGCCGTCACGGCAAACTGCAGCCGCGACAGACTGACGACCTCGTCAATGGGAAGCATGGGTGACCTCGGAAGTGGATGGTAATGTGGAGACGGCGCTTGTCGTTATTGTTGGGGCAGAAGCAGGCGCCGGCGCCAGCAGATGCTGCTCCACCTGCTCGGTGGGCATGCGCATCTTTTTGGCTTGTGGTTCAGAAAAAAAAGTTTTTGCCAGCACGGTCAGGATCGCAATCTTGACCACCAGGATGAGCGCGATTTCCGCGCCGAGCGGCAATTGCGTGAGACGGGGCAGGCGGGACAGATGATGAATACGGAACAACCATGAGGGCCTGGACATTCTTCACTCCTTCTTGGGAGATTCGGAAAACTCTTCTTCAGTTGCGTCCTTGCCGGTCTTGCTGCCGGTTTTATCGCTACTAAAGCGGAATTTATCTTTGACGTCCAGCAATTTCTTGATCTTTGAGCCCATCTTCATCAGCGAAGACAGCGTCTCCGGTGACAGACGCTGGACGTCGTCGAACCAGGAACTGGAAAGCTCGATCAGGTCGTACATCTCACGCATGCGTTTTTGCGCGTGCTTGTCATCGGGATTGGCCGGGGTTTCCAGCAGCGCGTCGCGCAGCATCGACAGCGTCGGCTCGATTTCGCGGCGACGGCGCTCTTCCAGCAAAGCCTTGAAAATGTCCCAAATATCCTTGGGCGGCTCGAAATACTCGCGGCGATCACCGGGCTGGTGGAGCAATTTGACCAGCCGCCAGGATTGCAGCTCTTTCAGACCCATGCTGACATTTGAGCGCGAAAAGCTCAGATATTCGGCGATTTCGTCGGCATTGAGCGGTTTAGCCTGTACATAGAGCAGGGCGTATATCTGTCCGACGGTGCGATTGATGCCCCAGCGGCTGCCCATTTCGCCGAAGTGAAGGATGAAGCGTTGCATCAGGGGGCTGAGTGTATTAGGTTCCATTAATTCTTGAATTTTCAGTAATTACTGAAATATACGGCAATGCGAAAATTTAGACAATTGGACTATTGCGCAAAGGTGCACGCACAGCTTTGCGCCAGATCATAAGAAAGGGATTTATCGGCAATGCGAAGCGATTTGTCTCGATGCGATCAGTGATAAATCGCGATAAACAGGATTTCTTGAATTTTTGGAAGGATAAAAAGGCAAAAAATGCACTCCGACTCTTATCTGTATTTAAAAAATTGGAAGATTTGGAGAGAAGCACCATGGATCAAAGTCTGCACAACCCAACCAAGCGCCGTTTCGTGCGCAAGCTGCCCAACGAAAGTCGCCTCCAGCAAGCCTGGCAATTGAGCAAGGGCGCGATCACCGCGTGGCTGGATGACTTTGCGCCCAGCATGGGGGCGGCGATTGCGTATTACACGATTTTTTCGCTGGCGCCGATGCTGGTGATTGCGATTGCCGTCGCCGGGATGATTTTTGGTCACGACGCCGCACAGGGCGAAATCGTCGGCCAGATTCAGGGCATCGTGGGGATTGAAGGCGCGATGGCGGTACAGGGTTTGCTCAAATCAGTCAGTGAGCCGCGCGACGGCATCATTGCTGCCGGCCTCGGCATTGTGACGCTGGTGATTGGTGCCACCGCTGTGTTTGCCGAGTTGCAAAGCGCACTCGACCGCATTTGGCGCGTGCCGGCAGTGCCGAGGGAGAGCGGCATCATGCCCCTGATACGCAAGCGTTTGTTGTCGTTCGGACTAATCTTGGGGCTGGGGTTCATGCTGACAATCTCGCTGGTCGCCAGCGCCGGCCTGGCGGCATTGGGAAAATGGTGGGGCAGTTGGTTCATCGGCTGGGAAATCCTGCTGCAAATTCTCAATTTCGTGATTTCCTTCCTTGTCTTTACGGGACTGTTTTCGGTCATTTACAAATACATGCCGCGCGTGAGTCTGTCATGGCATGACGTGCGCACCGGCGCCATTGCGACCACACTGCTGTTCATCATTGGCAAATACCTGATCGGTCTCTATCTCGGCCGCACCAGCATGACATCAGGTTTCGGCGCAGCCGGTTCGTTCGCGTTATTGCTGGCGTGGATCTACTACTCGGCACAGATTTTTTTGCTGGGGGCGGAATTTACCTGGGTGTATGCCAACAGATACGGATCGCGGTCGGGATCAGCTTTGGCTTCAACTGCCACCCCGAAAGAGCAGGTCACTGGCCCCTAAAGCCGGCGACGCGGCAGCACCGAAACGCGCGCGCATGTTAACATCCGGCGCATGAATAACGACGCCATTGCCCAAGCCTATCTGTATTTCCAGCACGGCAAGCTGGAAGCCGCGCACGCCATTCTGCAACCGCTCACGCTGGGCGCTGCCGATTTCAATCTGCTGCATTTGTCCGGTGCGGTGGCTGCCGGTCTCGGTCTGCACGAACAGGCGATCGACTGGTATGTCCGCGCGCTGGCACTCCAGCCCGGCGATCTGGCAGTCAGCTACAAACTCGGACGTGTTTTCTATGACGCCGGTCGACGTACTGAAGCGTTAAGCCTATATCTGCAACTGATCGCCTCCGGCGTGCAGCATGCCGACATTTACGTCGCCGCAGCTTTGCTGCTGCAGGATGCTCAGCGCAACGACGAAGCCTTGCAGACGCTGGAACATGCCTTACGTCTGGCGCCGCAAAACGTAGAGATCTGGTATCGCCATGCGGTAGCGCTCGGGCGACTGCAACGCCATGCCGACGCCTTGCACAGCATCCAGCAGGCGATTTCGCTGGCGCCTGACAACCTGCAATATCGCCTCGATCTGGCATTGACGCTCTATCGTCTGCATCGCAACGAGGATGCATTGCTGTGTATCGATCAACTTCTGTCGGCCGCACCGAATGCTGCTGATGCATGGGCATGCCGGGCGGCCGTGTTGAGCCGTCTGTGCCGGTATGAAGAATCCATCGCCTGCAGCGAAAAGGCGCTTGCACTACAACCTGGCGATGCAGATTCCAATGTCAATCTGGCGCTGACCAGTCTGACCTTGGGCAGGCTTGACAGTGCGTGGCCGTTGTACGAGTCACGCTGGCAGGGTGAGCTTGCCGATCCGGCACGGCATCAGGACATCCCCCGCTGGAACGGATCAGACGAGGTCGAGGGCAAGACGATTTTGTTGTGGGCGGAGCAGGGCCTGGGCGACACCATTCACTTTTGCCGCTACGCACAGCAAGTCGTAGAACTCGGTGCATTGGTGGTACTGGAAGTCCCAGCAACATTGACGGCACTCATGGAGACGCTGGCCTCCAGCGGCCGCATTCAAGTCATCGCAGTCGGGGACGCCATTCCGCGCGTGGATTTGCAATTGCCGCTGATGAGTTTGCCTGGTGTGTTCAGCACCACGCTGGAAACGATTCCGTCCCGCTCTGCGTATCTGCAAGCGGATACGTCGAAGCAGGCGCAATGGCAGGTTTCGCTGACGCAAAAAAAACACCAGCATGTCATGCGCATCGGCATCGTTTGCTCCGGCAATGCAGGCAATCACAACGACCGCCGCCGTTCGATTCCGCTTGAAGCTTTTGCTCCGCTGCTTGCCGTGAGTGAGGACATCGAATTCATCCTGCTGCAACCAGAAATCCGCCAGAGTGACGAAGCTTTTCTGCAAGCCAATCCATGCATCCTCTGGCCGGCACCACAACTCCGTGCATTTGATGACACCGCTGCACTGGTGGCGAATCTGGATCTGGTCATCGGTGTTGATACAGCGGCCATCCATCTGGCCGGAGCGCTTGGCGTGCCGGTATGGGTCATGTTGTCGAAAGCCGCTGACTGGCGCTGGTTCCTGGGGCGCAGCGATAGCCCTTGGTATCCGTCAGCCAGCTTGTTCCGTCAGGCGATCGCTGATGATTGGGACGAGCTTGTCGGCCGCGTGCGTCAGGCTTTGACCTCCACGCTGGCAAAAATTAATCAGTCTTGACGGTCTGGAAAAAACAGACTGAAGCTGATCCATCCATCACCGGTGCACGCCACCGCAGCCGTCCCGCGATGCAGCGTCATGATGGCCTTGACGATAGCCAGACCAAGCCCGTTGGACTCGGTGTATTCGCTGCGTGATTTGTCGCCGCGATAGAAGCGGTCGAACATGCGTTCCATCTGCTGCTGCGTCATGGCAGCGCCGCGATTTTCTACGGCGATGACGACGCCGTCAGCGCTGCTTTGCACCTTGATGCGAATCGCAGTGCCTTCTTCACCATAGCGCACGGCGTTGACCACCAGGTTGCTGACCGCGCGCCGCCACATGATGAGATTGGCGCGGCAGGCGACACCCTGATTGGCGCTGACTTCAAAATGCATGTCGCGCTCGGCGGCGACGCCTTCAAAATAATCGGCGATCTTATGCAGTTCATCTGCCAGTGCAATTGGCGTGCGGTCGACGGTGAGATCGGCGTGGTCCGCCTGCGCCAGGAACAGGATGTTTTCAATGATGCGCGACAGGCGCGTCAGTTCTTCAAGATTGGATTCCAGCAGCTGTTCATATTCTTCAGTGTTGCGGCGCTTGCCCAGCGTGACTTGTGTCTGGCCCATGAGGATGTTGACCGGCGTGCGGATCTCATGCGCCAGATCGGCGGAGAATTGCGACAGATGTTCGTAGCCGTTTTCCAGGCGATCAAGCATGGCGTTCAAGGCACTGGCAAGCTGACGCAATTCAGCCGGTGCGTCTTCTTCGCGCAGCCGGGTGCTCAGATTGGTCGGCGTGATTTCAGCCGCGCGCCTGCTCATGCGTGTGAGCGGCATCAGGTCGCGGCGCAATACGGCAAAGCCCAGCACTGCGGTCAGCAATACCGTCAAGGCCACCGCCGCGATCACGCGCCACAGATACACCGTCATCATGCGCGACTCTTGCGTCATGACGTAGGCGGCGACGATTTCCACCGTATCGTTGTGATTGCCGACGTCGGCCAGCGCGGCTACCCAGCGCACGCGCACGCCGTCGGCACGCATGCCGTCGTGCAGCGACGTGATTGCCAGCGGCATGCCGATTGCGACAGGCGCCATGGGTGGTGGCGTCAGGTTGTCGGGATTGATGTTGATGAAAGGCGCCTCGCCCTGACGGCGAAAAATGCGTACATCCTGCTCGTTGCCGAGCATGCTTTCAAACAGCGCCGGACGCTGTTCCATCTGTTCGACGTTGTAGAGATCGTGCAGGAGGTTGCGGAAATGTTCGACGCGGCCGATCAGCGTGTAATCGGCGCGAATTTCCAACGACTGCCGTGCCGAGTTGTAGAGGTACATTCCCAGGCCGGTGACGACCAGGCAGGCGATCAGCGCGAAAAGGGCGCTGACGCGGAAGGCCAGCGTCCAGGAACGCCATGGTTTCATGCTGATGCTTTCATGGTGTTTCCGAGAACATGTAGCCGATGCTGCGCACGGTATGGATCAGTTTCTTTTCGAAAGGGGCGTCGATCTTCGCACGGAGCCGTTTGACGGCAACGTCGACGACGTTGGTGTCGCTGTCGAAATTCATGTCCCAGACTTGCGAAGCGATCACCGAGCGTGACAAGGCTTCACCACGGCGCTTGATCAGCAGATGCAGCAGCAGGAACTCCTTGTTGGTCAGCACGATATTGACGCCTTGCCGCGTTACCTTGTGACGTACGTGATCCAGCTGCAGATCGGCGACCTGATACACCTCTGCATCGCGCGTGACGCCACGGCGTAATAATGTGCGGATACGCAACACCAGTTCAGTGAAAGAAAAGGGTTTGACGAGATAGTCGTCAGCACCCAGTTCCAGCCCGCGGATGCGGTCATCCACCTGATCGCGTGCCGTGAGAAAGATGACCGGCAGGTCGCGTTTGGCACGCAGGGCGCTCATGACTTGCCAGCCGTCGGTGCCGGGCAGCATGACATCCAGCACAACCAGGTCGTACTCCTGTTCCATCGCCATGTGCAGGCCATCGGTGCCGTTGCGCGCCAGATCGACCGTATAGCCGGATTCGCGCAACCCTTTTTTGAGGTAGTCGCCGGTTTTGGGGTCGTCTTCGATGACAAGGATGGCCATACGGAATTCCAGGTGAGTGTTGCTACGGTGTTGCTGCGGCGCTGCGACAATTGCTGAATAGTTGCGGATGCGCCTTTCATGGAGGCATTCTAACAACTCGCCATGGCCTGAACGATGACAAATTTGTCATCAAAATGCCATGTTGATGACACTGCGCATGCCCTAGGATGATCGTGCGAGAAAAGTCTTTTGCCTTCCGCGATATGATTTACCTTCAGTGAACGCTTGTTTGTCGCGGTATTTATTCATCCAAGGTGCCTCAGGGCAACAGACCGAACCCATTCATTATTTCAGGAAAACGCCATGCTGATCAAAATCCGTCCCGACCAGATCGATATTCCTCTTGCTTCAGAGATCACACCGCAGGAAGTTTTTGCCTCGCGCCGCGCGTTCATCGCGAAGATGGCCGCAGGCGCCATCGCCGGCAGCGGCATGGGTCTGATCGGATCGGGCAACGCGTTTGCCCAGTCCGCCACCGCGCGCAAGCTGGCAGCCAAGCTCAACAGTTCGTATGCCGTGATGGAAAAGCCGACGGCCTATCAGGATGCGACTACCTACAACAACTACTACGAATTCGGTACCGACAAGTCTGATCCGGCTAAAACCGCAGGGACGCTCAAGACCAATCCCTGGACCGTCAGCATCGAAGGCGAAGTGAAAAAGCCCTTCACGCTGGATCTGGATGCCTTGACCAAACTGGCTCCGCTGGAAGAACGTATTTATCGTCTGCGCTGTGTGGAGGGCTGGTCGATGGTGATTCCTTGGATCGGCTATTCACTGTCGGCGCTGATCAAGAAGGCCGATCCGACCGGCAACGCCAAGTACATCGAATTCGTTACCCTGGCCGACAAGAAGCAGATGCCGGGCTTGTCCGATCCGATTTTGCAATGGCCGTACACCGAAGGTTTGCGCATGGATGAAGCGAATCATCCGCTGACCTTGCTGACATTGGGTATGTATGGCGAAGTGCTGCCGAATCAGAACGGCGCACCGGTACGTGTGGTGGTGCCATGGAAATACGGTTTCAAATCGGCCAAATCCATCGTCAAGATCCGCTTCCTCAAGGAACAACCGAAGACCGCCTGGAATATGTACGCCGCGCGGGAATACGGGTTCTATTCCAACGTCAATCCTGAAGTCGATCATCCACGCTGGTCGCAGGCGACTGAGCGTCGTATCGGTGAAGACGGTTTCTTCGCCCGCAAGCGCAAGACCTTGATGTTCAACGGTTACAACGACGTTGCAGGTTTGTACACCGGCATGGATCTCAAGAAGTATTTTTAAGCAGGGTAGGAAGATGAACGCACTGAACGCATTGAAAAATCTCTCGACGAGGCAGGTTTTATACCTGCGCAACGTCTTGTTCGTACTGGCCTTGTTGCCTTTGGCGCGTCTGGTGCTGTTCGTTTTCCTGGACAAGCTCGGCGCCAATCCGATCGAGTTCATCACGCGCAATACCGGTGACTGGGCCTTGTACTTCTTGACGATCACGCTGGCGGTCACGCCGCTGCGCCGGCTGACGGGATGGAACTGGCTGGTGCGCCTGCGCCGCATGCTGGGCTTGTATGCGTTCTTCTATGTGTTTCTGCATTTCACGATCTTCTTCTGGCTCGATCATTTCTTCGATTTTCAGGAAATGTGGAAGGACATCGTCAAGCGTCCTTTCATCACCATCGGCGTGCTGGCTTTTGCATTGCTGATTCCGTTGGCGATTACCAGTACCAATGCCATGGTGCGCCGTCTCGGCGGCAAGCGTTGGCAATGGCTGCATCGTCTGACCTACGTCATCGTGCCGCTGGGTGTGCTGCATTTCTGGTGGGTCAAGGCAGGCAAGAATTTGCTGGCGCAGCCGATCCTGTTCACGACTATCGTGGCTGCTTTGCTGCTGATGCGTATCTTGTCGCAAAAAAATCGTCAGCAACTGACGCAATTGTTTTCCCGGCGTGACGCCGGTGTGGGTTTAGTGAAAGAGAGTAAATGATGAAAGCGCATTTTAAGAAATTCGGCTTGCCGGTGATGCTGGCGGCAGCCGCAATGACGATGCAGATCCCGTTGTCGCAGGCAGCGGAATCCGCATTCAAGATTCCGGCACCAAAAAGTGCCCCGGCAGCTTCCACCGCAACAACCGAAACCGTAGTTCTCGCGGGCGGTTGCTTCTGGGGTGTGCAGGCGGTGTTTCAGCACACGCTTGGCGTGACCAGCGCCGTGTCGGGCTACGCCGGTGGCAGCAAGGAGAATGCGCATTACGACATGGTCGGTTCCGGCTCCACCGGACATGCCGAGTCGGTCAAGGTAACTTTTGATCCGCGCAAGATTTCGTACGGAAAGATTTTGCAGATCTATTTTTCCGTTGTGCATGACCCCACGCAGCTCAATCGTCAGGGGCCGGATATGGGCACGCAATATCGCTCCGCGATCTTCTATCAGAGCGACGATCAGAAGCGTATTGCAACTGACTATATCGCCCAGCTTGATGCGGCGAAAGTCTACCCGGCGCGCATCGTTACGCAATTGACGCCACTGCAGCCTGCGGCGTTCTATCCTGCTGAAGACTACCATCAGGACTTCGCCACACTGCATCCGCAGCAGGGCTATATTGCACGTTACGATCTGCCCAAGATCGAAAATTTCAAACAGATGTACCCCTCCGACTATCGCGCCGCGCCGGTCACTGTCTTCCGCAATTAATTTGTTCTGATTGCTTCCGTCCATTCGGGCGGAAGCATGACAAATTTGTCACCGCTTTGTCATCCGTTTAACTCCGCTCGGCTTCTAGACTGATCGTATGTGCTGCTTACAGGTTGATTTACCTGTGGCGCGCCGTATTGATGCGATCAACAGAAAAAGAGGAGGTTTTAATGCAAACAACACTGACGGCAGTGAACCGTTTTGTGCGTCCACACCGCCATGTCGCTGCAGCAGCTGTGATAGCCGGTTCGGTGGTCATGGCTGCGGTTTTTTTATGCACCAGCGGCAACGCCATCGCCCAGGAAATGCAGGATATGCAAGGCATGCAGGGAATGCACCATCATCATGGTGCAGAACCGGCTGCTGCTACCACCACTGCTAAAGATGCACCACCAGTCTTCATCGCCAGTACCGCAAAACCGTTTTCCGGTTTGATGGATGACGCCATGGCCGTCATGGATCACGGCATGACGCACGCGCCGATGAATGACAACGCAGAGCACGACTTCATCACCATGATGATGCCGCATCACCAGGGCGCAGTGGATATGGCCAAAGCAGTGCTGCTGTATTCCGACGATCCGGAAATCCGCAATCTCGCGCTGGGCATCATCACCGAACAGCAAAACGAAATCCGCGTCATGCAGGCATGGCTCCAGCGTCACGCTGACAAGACCGGCAAGTCAGACAAGACAAATAAATAAGTTTTACGCAGTCGTTTTTTGAATTTTTTTACACCAACACCAGGGACAACATCGATATGAAAAAAATCTCTCTCATCGCCAGCGCGGTGTCCGTATTGTTTGCTCAGGCGGCGTGGGCGCTGCCATCGGCGCAGGATCGCGTTTATACCGCCGACCAGAACAGCAACACCGTGACCGTCATCAACCCGGCTACCAACACGCTGGTCGGTCAAATCCGCCTTGGCAATCCGCGTCCCGATGTGCTGTCGCCGCTGTACAAGGGACAGATCAATGTGCACGGCATGGGCTTCTCACCGGATCATAAGACCTTGCTGGTGGTGTCCAACGGTTCCAACTCGGTGACCTTCATCGATACGGCGACCAATCAAGTCAAGGGCATCACCTATGTCGGCCGTTCGCCGCATGAAGGTTTCTTCAGCGCCGATGGCAAGGAAGTGTGGGTAGTGGTGCGCGGCGAAGATTACATCTCGGTTATCGATCCGGTCAGCTTTAAGGAAACGCGCCGTATCCAGACCGGGGTCGGTCCGGGCATGGTGCAGTTCATGCCGGATGGAAAACTGGCGTTCGCGGTATCGAGCTTCACGCCGCAAGTTGATGTGATCGATGTCAAGTCGCATCAAGTGATCAAGAAGATCGACGTAGTCAGCCCGTTTTCACCTTTCCTGCAATTCACGCCGGATTACAAGGAAATCTGGATGACACATAAGGATGTCGGCAAGGTCACCCGCATCGATACCAAAACGATGGAAGTGACCGGCGTCATCGATACCGGCTTCATCACCAACCATTTGTCCTTCGCCAAGGTCGATGGCAAGGTGCTGGCGTATGTGACGATCGGTGGCGAGAACGTGGTCAAGGTATTCACCACCGACAAGGTGGCGAAGCTGGTGGCGACTATTCCGACCGGCGCATTACCGCACGGGATATGGACTTCCGATGACAGCAGCCGCATTTATGTGGGATTGGAAAACGGTGATGGCGTTGAAGTCATCGACCCGGCCAGCAACAAGGTGATCGCACATGTCGGCGGCGGGCAAGCGCCGCAAGCGTTGGTGTATCTGTCGCATGTGGTGGGCGCGGATGGCGGTACGAGCAATCTGGTGCCGCGTGTCAATAGCGATCCGCTGAACATTCGCCTGCAGGCGGTAGTACAGTCTGCGGAACCGGCGCGCGGCTTTGTCGTGTCGCGTAATCTGGGCGTCATCGATGCGCTGGAAGTCTCGCTGTTCAAGCTCAAGCCGCAGACCACCTACAGTGTCTATCTGGACGGCCAGTCGGCACCGGTGGCGCGCTTCCTTACCGATGCCAAGGGTGTCGCCAACGGTACCGCCATCGGGCCGTTGCGGGAACCTGCAGCGCCCGGCGCGTCGCCGGTTGCAACAACCGGCTCCAGCCGCATCATCGTGATGGAAGGCAATCAGCCGGCCGATGCCAGCAAGGCAGTGCTGGTCGAAGCGAAATAACAATCAGGCAGGTGTGAGCGGAGAGACAGGGAACAGATAGCGGCGACGCATCAATCCCGGGATCTCCGCCGCCGGCAGCGGGTGCGAGATGTAATAGCCTTGCACCTCATCGCAGCCGAGCGCTTGCAGCAGTTGCAGTTGCTGCACGGTTTCCACGCCTTCCGCCACGACGGTCATATGCAGGGCATGTGCCATGGAGACGATCGCGTTGAAGAAGACTTCACCTTCAGCCCGTACGCCCAGCTCGGCAGTGAAGGCCTTGTCGACTTTCAGTACGTCGAGATCGAGGCGCTGTAACTGCGACAGCGATGAATAACCGGTGCCGAAATCGTCGACCAATAATTTGATCCCCAGCTCCTGGAACGACGCCAGTTCTTCAGCGATTTCAAGCGTGTCGGCCATCATGCAGGATTCGGTCAGCTCGATCTCTATTTGTGCCGGATCGATGGCGTAATCCCTGAGTGCCGTGGCGATGATGGTATTGAGATTGCCCTGGTTGAGCTGACGCGAAGAGACATTGACCGACGTCGGCAATGCAGGCAATCCTTCCGCCTTCCATTGCGCCAGTTGGGCGCAGGCCTTGCGAATGATCAACTCGCCGAGTTTGAGGATCAGACCGGTTTCTTCTGCCACCGGAATAAACTCCAGCGGCGACACCATGCCACGTACGGGGTGCTGCCAGCGCGCGAGTGCCTCCATACTGCAGAATTCACCAGTCGCCGTGTTCACGCGTGGTTGGAAGTGCAGGATAAACTCATCGCGTTCAATTGCCAGGCGCAGGGCGTTTTCATTTTCCAGTTTTATCTGCAGGCGTTCAGACAATTGCGGCTGATAAAAACGGAAGCGTTTTTTGCCATCCGATTTGGCAGCGTGCATGGCAGTGTCGGCATGTTTGAGCAAGGCATCGACACTGTCGCCATCGCGCGGATACATGCTGATGCCGATCGACAGACTGACTTGCAATATGCTCTGGTTGGACAGCATGATCGGGCGGGAGAATGCCTGCAAAATGCTTTCTGCGAGCTGAGCGGCATCTTCGACGCTCCCGCTTTGTTGCTGGATGATCGTGAACGCGTCACCGCTGAAACGAACCAGTTCGTTTTTCATCGGTGATAAAGGGCGCGGATTGTCGAGTTCCGATGCGACCGCATTCGCGGCGAGCAGTTCTTGCAGGCGCTGCGTGACTGATTGCAAGAGCATGTCGCCACTGGAGTGACCCATGGTGTCATTGATGTTCTTGAAGTCATCCAGATCGAGGAACAGCACTGCAAAGCCGCGTCGTTCGCTGGCGGCATCATTGAGCACTTTGTGCAGATGATCGATAACCCAGTGCCGGTTGTGCAGACCGGTCAGTTCGTCTGTATTGATCTGTTCGAGCAGGGCCAGCTCATGTGCTTTGGCTTCGCTGATGTCGCGCACGGTAATCACGAGGCCTAGCTTGTTGCGCACCATCTTGCGATACAGCCAGGTCGACTTCAGCGGGCTGTCGTCGGGGATCATGTACTCGTCTTCGTAGAGACCGACCTCCATGGCTTTCTGAAATGTCGGCAGCAGCTTGACGAAATATGCCGGGGAATAGTGTCGCGACATGTAGCTGCCAATGAACTCAGCCTTGTTCTTGCCGAAGACCGTCGCGCCACGTTCATTGCAATCGAGCACTTCAAAGTCGATCACGGTGCCTGCCTTGTTGCGCACCGCGCGCCACATGTAGAAGCCGTCATTGCCGCCTTCGGTGACAACGCCGTAGGCTTCACGGGCTTTTTCGGCTTCGCTCTTGCGAATGGCAAGACGCAGCGACAGCAGCGTGCCGACCAATGCGCACAACGCGAGGAAAACCGAACATGCCGTTGCGATGACGGTGTAATCGTTTGCGCGCTCGCGGAAGGATGCGTAGATATCTTTGGTCGACATGCCGGTCACGGCAAGCAGGGGATAGTCGTGCAGGGCATACCAGGAAACGATGCGCTCTTCTCCGTCGTTGAAGGCAGAGCCCGGCATGACGCTGACGCCGCTATCGCCCGACAATGCAGGCAGGGATTTGAAGATGTTTTGCTGGGCGATAGTCGCTTCGGTTGTACGCGATACCAGCGCGGTGCCATCCTGCTTGAACAGTGCCATGAAATCGTTTTTGCCGATGGCGGATTCATCCTGCGAGGGTGCGAGGAAGGCCGGTTCCACCGCCACCATCACCAGACCATCGAAAGTCCCGTCTGCGGTATCGAGGCGGCGAGAAAAACGAATCAGCGTGCGTTGCGAACGCAAACCGACGGATGGGTTGCTGATGAGCAATCCACTGTTCGGATGTGATTTGTGCGTGACGAAATAATCGCGCTCTGCCACGCTGACCAGATCTTTCAGCGGCAGCGAACTGGTTTTCAATATACCGTCACGATCGGAAATCGTGGCATACAACAAAGCGGACGTCGGATAGAGACCTTGTCGTTGCTGGTCTTCTACACTTAGGTTCCCGTTGGTATAGGTCCAGTAGTACTTGAGATTGAGCGTGATCTGGTCAACCTGAGAAACCGAACGGGCCAACTGATCTGCATACGATTTGGAATGTGCGCGTGCCTCTTGAACTGCTGTTTTGCCGATTTCGGCTTCCCGGTCGCTGAGCCGGGATAGCAGCAGGGACCACATCAACATGGCAAGAAGCAGGCAGCCAACAGGCCACGAGAGAATGCTGATGACTTTGAGTAAACGCTTCTTCACTGTCGTCTGCTTATAGAGTGATATCTCGTTGTGATGTGAATGCACATAATGCGTGATCGGCCCGGTCGATGTGATTCTTTAATCCATTTTGTTTTTATTGATCTGCACCGGGCAGATTTGATATTGGTAAATGATTATATAGAAACGTTCGTACGGTTTATACGATTCTGCGCATCATAAAGAGAGATGATTGTCGCTACCGTTTGGTAGGCACAAATGGGCGGATGTACTGTCCGCATCGTGGTCGTGAATTGTGTTTTTCGCGGTGACAATCTACAACGCGATTGGCACGATAGTCGCGGCAAGGAGTTCGGCGAAAACTGCGGCAGTGAACCCGCCTTGAATCGGATAGTCACTGATATCGGCTATCGCCGATGTCGTGAATGTGACATGCGCGGATGACGGCGACTGAACTCAATTGCACTGGCCACGCGACAGTCTCCTGCAGTTCCAGATCCTGACGCCGAGGGCGCACCAGATGAGGAAGATCATCATGTTGGCCGGCAGCCACACGAGTTGCAGCCAGACGTAATAGCGCATCCAATCGCTCCAGTGCTCGGCCTGCTGCATGTTGCCGAGACCCAGCCAGGGGACGGGGCCTTTGACCGAGACGTATTGCGACCAGCCGAGAATCACCAGCACGGGGATCAGGATAAAACTCCAGAAGAACCATGTGCGATGTACCGCCACACGGCAAGATCCGGCGTTGGCGCTGCATAGCGCGTTGTGGTGATCATTCCGCTCATCGCGATCGCCGTGATGATGGTTCAGATTGACGGTATGATTTGCGACATCGTTTTGCATAGTGCCCCCGCATTTGCAAACTGGCTTGGTTGAATTTGTTTGGTTTCTTATTTCTTCACAGCGCTATTGCGTGGGATCACATCATGGCAGCATTCGTGCGGATATCAGGGTGCCCGGGCCATGGCGAACGGCTACGTGCCTTCTGACGGACAAGCGTCGTGACACGTCACTGCAAATGGTCAAGCGACCGCGCGCAGAAGGCATCAGCGAAAATACGAGTGAAGGAGCCGACGAAAGAGAGTGCGAAACGACGCGCGAAATTATCCGCGACGACGGGGCCGTACTGCACAAATGCATGCGGTTCTCTGGCTGACCGGAAGCAGCCAAACGGTGACAAGGCATTTACGGTTCTCGCTGATGTGACAGATCCATCCTTGTTATTGCCAGCAAATAGCATTCGCAGCAACGTGGACAGATAAGTTTGTTATGCAATAGGAAAAACAAGACGATACGTTTCGTCTTGGATTTTAGGTGCAAAATTCCTACTACGCAACAAAACTTACGAGAATGTTGTTAAATTAATTCGGTTTTTGGTTTTGCGTGAGAGATACCGTCGAGCACGAGGGCAACGTGCAAGTCGATATGACGCTCGTCGATACCGGCATGACGCATCAGCATGCGCTGAATAATCGGGCCGTAAAGCAGGTCGAAAACAACATCGAAGTCGAGATCTTCCTTGAACTCACCGTTTTTAATACCGCGCAACAAGACTTGTTTTGCGGCACTGCGACGTGGGTCGAGGAAGTTGTCATTGAAGAGACGCATGGTTTCTGCGTCGAATTGCGACAGGCCGATCATTTCACATACGACGCGACCGGTCTTGCCACGGTAAAGCTTGGCCAGTTTGCGGATCTGGTTCTCGACGTCATGGCGGGCCGATTCTGTTTCCGGAAAGGCCACGGTAGGGCCGACTTCGCGCAGCAAGGCTTCCATCGCCAGCGAACTCTTGTTGGGCCACCAGCGATAAATCGTCGCCTTGCCGACACCTGCACGCGCAGCCACGCCTTCCAGAGAAAGCTTGTCGAACCCGATTTCATCCAGCAGGACACACGTGGCGTCAAGGATGGCGTCATGGGTTGCAGGGTTGCGGCGTCTGCCTGTAGCGGGATCAGGCATATAGGTGAGAGAAATGGTCATGCTCCAATAAGGAAGTGCAGTCTGTCTACAGCCTATATCGGTCGCATATGTCACAACTTGAGAAAGAAACGGCTCCTGCGCCAACTTTTCATAACATTTTTTTACATACCGTTTGGAATGAGGCGGTGGACGAGGTGCCGCCGGCATGATGCGAAGCCTGTTGATTATTTCGTGCGGTCACGGAAATTGCGATTCGGCAATGTTTGTGTTGCCGGCGATAGATAGCCGTGCCGGGCGAGTCAACGTCGCAGCAGCAGGGTCTTGCCGGATTCGTTGATAAAGATCAGCAAGCCCATCAGCACCAGAAAGCCGGCCACCAATCCTGTTGCATTGAGCAGAACGTGCGGATAGCCGAGTTCATTCACATTGATGAACGGGTAGGGATAGAAACCGGACATGCCGCCACGCCACAAGGTGATGAACAGATAGGACATTGGATAAATCAGCCACAGCAGGCTTTTCTTCAGACTTGGCTGGAAGCGCGGTACGAAAAAAATCCAGTACACCATCGACAGTAGCGGTGTCACCGTATGCAGGCTTTCATTGACCAGGGCGCGAAAGCCGGTCGGCTGCCACAGCTGGCGTAGCAACACGTTATAAGCGATGCCGACAAAAATCATATAGGCGACCACCGCCGTGATGACTTGCGGCTTGCGGAAGAAGCTGCTGATCGGATTGCTGTTGCGCAGGGCCAATGCAGAAAAGCTGACGGCGCTGAGCAAGATCGTCAGATTGGTCAGGTAACTCGTCAAACGCTCCACGCCATCCAGTACGGTCATGCCGCGCACCAGCACACGGTCGATAGTGATGTCGGTCTGGGCGCTCAGTGCAAACCAGCTGATGACGGCAATGAGCAGCGCCAGCATGCAAGAGAGGCTGGAGAGTTGGCGATCGGGGAATATTTCAGCGGACAGCGTTGGTTCGGGCGTGGACATCGGCAGGCTAAAAAGGTGGCGTCATGAAGGGGCTCATACAACGGGAGTTGCGCTACAGGCGTCGTGCACAGCTCAGCGATCATTGAATCACGATATGGAGTGGCATGGCCACATATTGTTCCCGTTGAGCGCTCAGTTCACGGCGTTTTACACCTGCTTACCTGTAACTTGTCGGCGCGCTGTGGGGGGCGGGCTGGCAGCAAGTTTTCGGTTCTTTTTCCTATGCGTCTGTTCCGTTCGGGCGTTGTGTCAGATGAAAACGAAGTCTTCATTCTGATTTGGCACCAGCTTGATGGTTTGCAGCAGTTGGAACAAGAGTGACGCCCCGATGGGCAAAGTGATGACGCCGATAGTAACCAACATGATGCTCTCCCTATTTAGCACGATAGTGCGAAATTAATTTAAAAAAATGCAAAAACGAATTTTTGTCTGAAAAACAAACCGGCCG
The DNA here is from genome assembly GCF_046025915.1 of Herbaspirillum rhizosphaerae. Classification (GTDB taxonomy): domain Bacteria; phylum Pseudomonadota; class Gammaproteobacteria; order Burkholderiales; family Burkholderiaceae_D; genus Herbaspirillum; species Herbaspirillum rhizosphaerae_A. Next base: position 158,764 of record NZ_JAQQFR010000006.1, read on the forward strand.
AATCTGTAAAGCTTGCCCTCGGATAGAACTAGATGCGAAATCAACCGTGATAATTAAAGCTGCGGTAGGTTGAAATCAAGCGTTCATACGCCGTCCGCACGCGCTCCAGCGCCTTGGGATCACGCAGGAAGCGCGCATCGTGCATCAGCCCGACCATCAGGCAATACAGTTCGAATACCAATTGTTCCGGATCGGTATCCGGACGCAATTGGCCTTCTTCCAAGGCTTGTTCTACCGTCCGATGCAGCATGCCGCGCCATTGCAGGATGTTTTGCTTGATACGATCGCGCATCGGGTTGTCGACGTCGTCATATTCAAAGGCACCCGCGATATAGAGGCAACCGACCTCATTGCTCGTGCGCTGCAGCCAGTTGCGAATCATCGCGTTCAGGCGCGGCAGCCCACGTGGCAAGGACATGGCCGGTTTGAAAATTTCTTCAACGAAACGCCGGTCGAATTCATCCAGTACCGCTTGTTGCAAGGCCTCGCGCGAACCGACTCGCGAGAAGACACCACTCTTGCTGATGTTCAGGCGCTTGGCGACTTCGCCCAGCGACAAGGCTTCAAGGCCTTCGTTTTGCGCCATATCAAGGGCGGTGTCGACGATGGCTGCCAGGGTGAGTTCGCTTTTGGCGGTACGGGGAATGACGGTATCCATGGGACGTAATTTAGCACACATGTGCGAAATGTAAAGATGGATCTTCTCAAATATGGAGGGCGCGTAGAACTACGGTAGCCGTACGTTGCATGCAAGCGTCGATGATGCCGTATGGAAATTTTTGTGAGCTACGGCAGCAGTCGCTGCAGCGCTGCCGAGGTTTCCATATCGGCGGGGAAGAAGCATTCCATCGCCAGTTCGGACAAGGTGATGTCGACCGGCGTACCGAAAATTGTTGTCGTGCTGAAAAATGACAGCAGGCCGTATTCTGTCTTCAGTTGAAAAGGCACGGCCACGGCGGCGTAGGGCGAGAGCGCCTGTTCATTTGAAGGCACATCGTGGCCGGGCGTCGGATAGGCGTGCAACTCCTTGTTCAGATCGATCAGGACGGGATCGGCGCTTAAGGCAATTTGCTGGCGCAGACGATCCAGCATGTGCTGCCGCCATTCTGCAAAGTTGGCAATACGGGGCGCCAGTCCTTGCGGATGCAACGTCAGGCGCATGACATTGACTGGTGCTTCCAGCAGCGCAGGTTCAACACCCGCCAGCAAAAGAGGAATGATGCGATTGGCAGAAACCAGATTCCAGTGACGGTCGACCGCCAAAGCAGGAAACGGCTCATGTCCGGTGAGGATCTGGTCGATCGCCTTGCGTGCCGCCAGCAAAGCGGGGTCATGCAGTGCCCGTTCCGGAAACAGCGGGGCGAAGCCGCCGGCCATCAGCAAGGCATTGCGTTCGCGCAAAGGTATTTCCAATCGCTCTGCGAGGCGCAGCAGCATTTCACGACTGGCTTGCGAGCGCCCGGTTTCGAGAAAACTCAGATGGCGCGTCGAAATTTCAGCCTCACAGGCCAGATCGAGCTGGCTCATGCGACGGCGCAGGCGCCAGTCGCGCAACATGTCGCTGACCGACCGCGCAGGCGAGGAGGAAGGTGAGAGCGTAGGTGTCGTGATCATGCGTCGATCATAGCGTATCGATGCTGCAGATCACATTACCTCCGAGGTAATTGTCCGGCATCAGGCCCTGCGCAATGATGTGCCTGACGTTGCGCTTGCCGTACTGCAGGACGTGCCGGACAGCGGTCACACTTTTCGCTTTCTTCTTAATTTTTATGGAGCTCAGCATGGCAAATTCAATCAGTACAACGCATTCAAGCCACTCAACTTCGGCAACCGCCACTGGCGAACAAATGAACAATCTCGTGGATCTATACATTGCGGTCTGGAACGAAACCGACGCTGTACGCCGCGCCGGCCTGATTGCCGAAATCTGGACCGCCGACGCCAGCTACCGCGATCCATTGATGCAAGGCGATGGCCATGCTGGTATCTCGCAACTGGTAGCGGCAGTGCATGAACGCTTCCCGGCCTTTCGTTTTAGCCGCATCGGTGAGCCGGATTTCCATGGCGACCATCTGCGTTTTTCCTGGGCGCTGGGTCTCGATGGTGAAGAAGCAATGGTCAAGGGAACCGACTTCGCGGTGCTGGAGGAGGGACGGCTGCGCAGCGTAACCGGCTTTCTGGATCAGGTGCCGGCCTGAGTTCAACAGATTCGGGCGGGGCAGCGACGGTGATCGTTACAACTGTCGCTGCTCAATCTGATAGATCAGGTTATCGCGCGTTCAGGATGCGTTCCACCCGTTCGGCGCTGGCGGGGTGGCTGGACAGATAGGGCGGTACGCCGCCTCCACCGGCTTCTTTCTCTCCCAGCTTTTCAAATACATAGGCCAGCTTTTGACGGCTCATGCCATTGGCCTTGAATAGAGCGATGGCATAGTCGTCGGCTTCACGTTCGACATCGCGCGAATACTTCATGTCCAGCAAGACGGTTGGTATGTTGGCGATCACCGCAGAAACATCGCCGAACAGCACCGTTGCCGCCGCGCCGATGGCCGAGCTCTGGATCAGCCTGCGCATCAGATGGCGCCGCTGCAGATGGCCCAGTTCGTGCGCCAGCACGCCCATCACAGCATCGTCGTCGTTGAGCATGGTCACGATCTCGTCGGTCAGCACGATCTGGCCGGAAGGCAAGGCAAAGGCGTTGGGGCCGATGCGGCTCTTGCGGAAGACGATCTCGTACGGCGGTATGGGCTCAACCGCATCCATCGAAGCCGTCAGCGTCTTGAAGCGCGCCGTGATTGCTGCCCGTTGCGCGCTGGGCAGCGCCGTCGGAGCCAGGATATGTTTATCGAGGAAGTCCAGTGCACCTTCGCCGATACGCTGTTCCACGCTGATCGGTAACGAGCGCGCAATCACACCGGAGGCAGCCGGCAGCAGGTAGAGGTAACTCACGATCAGCAGCACGATCAGCGCGGCCGCAGCCGCCAACGTCGCGCGCCAGTTCTGCTGCATACGCACCACCAACGAGTCGCGATGGCTGGTGCTCTCCAGTAAGACGGCGAACGCTGCCTGATCCTGGATTTCCAGATAGGCACCATCTGGATAGGTCACCTTGCGCGCGGCCCGACTGAGCCGTTCGGATACCCTCAACTGTGTGATCGGGCACACGCGCTCCATAGGGGCTGTATCGCCAGAGCTCTCATGGCTACTGTAAATACGCGCCATGCCGTCAATCACCTCCAGCGTGACGGCGTGGCGGCGTGAGGTTTTACCGTCGAAATAAAAAGCGGCGACTGCTGTCGTCATAGCGACAAATCAAAATCGAGCAAGTCCGTCATGCCTTCGCCCATGGCCGAACCGGATGGTTCGTTGTCAGCGATGAAGTCATCCAGGCTGCCTGCAGGATGCAGGCTCATCGATTCCACCCGATAGCGCAGCGCACGAATCTGAGCGAAGGGCGTGTACAAGCCCAATGTGCAAACGATGCCGATGATATTGGTAAAGGCGATGAACATCATGCGGCCCCAGCGCATCTCGCTGCGAAAACCGTGTTCGCCAAGCTTGGTGTGATTCCAGATCAGGTTTTGCATCAGCGTCAGAAACAGCGGATACATCAGGAAAGTCCAGGCGTACAGCGCCAGAATCACCAGCACGAACGAAAAGACATGTCCGGCGCCGAACGATTGATCGCCCACGAAGGGATAAGCGCTCGCACCGATCGTGAGCAAAATGGCAACGAAGCCGGCAAGGTAAATGCCGAAGCCGATCAGATAGGTTTTGTAAAATGCGCCCACCGACCCATCGAAAGAAAAATGGCTGGCGCCGAAGCGCGACTCAGTATGTTGAAAGCGTTTGATACGCTGGTGTGTAAATGGTGTCAGTAAATACAGCGTGAAGAAAGTCAGCAGCGGCAGCCACAAATACACTTTGTAGGCACCGGCAGCGTTCCCGCGAAAACCGAAGCGGATACCGCGATAGCTGGTGTTATAGAGCTTGAACTGCAAGCTGCGCCAGATCAGCCAAGGCATCGCCACCATGAAGGCGATCAGCACCAGCAAGCCAATCAGGGCGTTGAGCTTGAACGCAAACTGATAGCCGAACAGCAGCACGACAGTGATGATGCGACCCTTGAGAATCGCCATCGGGTTGCCGTGATATTCAAAGCTGGTGCCTGCGACCGTGGTGTTGTCATAAAAATAACGCAGCCGCCGTACCTTGGCCCAGGCGGAATAAATCCCCAGCGTGACGACCGACAGCAGCAGGTTGACGATCCAGATGCGGAAGTATTCGGACCCGCGTCCGCTGAAAGAAAATGCCTCCACGGGAGCCTGCGCAGGTGGTGCAGGTGGTGCAGGTGGTGCGGAAAAATTCGGGCTGGCAGGGAAGTCGGGCTGGCCGGGTTGGTCGAAAGTGTCGCTCATGTGTTCCCCATCCGTTTGTTTTTGAAGTTGATTGATCCCTCAGAGTGCGCCAAAGAATCTCTTGCGGCCTTAAAAAAGTCAAGCGCGTCCGGTTACATTTTTGGGCGCGGCGCGAGTTCGTCGGTCGCGATCCTTTCTCAAAAAAATGTAACAGCACTTGCATTGCTTCATATCGCCGTATTGACTTCGAATGATCACATCGGGAAGCAGTCGCGAGTAGTTAAATACGACGAATGGATGCGCTGAATGAATCGCCGGTTGAAGACGTAAAGTGCCGCGCAAATTGGGGTGACGTATGCTCGATCAGTACGGTTGCCTCTCTACGTTTGCGAGACGTGTTGCGCGATGAAGGCGCAGACATTCGCAGTAATAAACGTCGTCGAAAAATAGCAGACACAGTTAGCTCAGCGCAAAAAATTCGCAGCGCGAAAATGTGATGCGCGCACACGCGGAAAATATTTGCGATCTCATTTCACTGTTACAAAATTCTCGTGAACTTTCTATTTATTGATGTGCCGAAACGCTGAGATCATTGCACAGCTCGTGTCCTTCAACATCAGTCGGCATCAGCTTTTCAGCGATCTCGCCCTCCGCGGCGGAGATGTTCATCGCGATTGAAAAATTGGATGAACGCATCGCCGATTCGTTTTATCAGTGCCACGTCTTGCACCGCACATTTATCTTCAGGAGATACCATGCTTCGCTCAGAAACTCTCTTTGGCAAAAAAGAGACCAATTCGCCAAATTCCCCTTTCAGCGCCAGTAACAATTTGACGCAACCGGGCGTATCCAATGTGTCCAAGACGAACAATATGACCAACACACCATCTTCTTCTACCGGCTCCCAATCGAGCTCCGGCTCCGGCGAAATGGGCAGCAAGCTGATCGTCGGTCCCAACATCAAACTGAAGGGCGTGGAAATCAATGACTGCGACACGCTGGTTGTTGAAGGCCGTGTTGAAGCGACGATGGACTCGCGTGTGATTCAGATCGCAGAGAAGGGTGCTTTTAAGGGCTCGGCGGAAATCGATCTGGCAGAAATTCGCGGCGATTTCGACGGCGATCTGACCGTGCGTCAAAAGCTGGTTATTTATTCCAGCGGCCGGGTTTCGGGCAAAATCCGTTACGGCAAACTGGTCATTGAAGAGGGCGGCCAGCTCAGCGGCGACGTGCAGGTTGGCGGCGCAGCGGAGCAGCGCGAACTTTTGCAAGCTAAAACCGCGTAATTCAGCCAGGGCCTCAGGGCCTGAACCACGGAGAGCCTCAGTCAGGCGTGGATTAGCACACTGATCGGTGTGCATGTCGCTGTGCCGGTAGCTGCGTCTGTCTCGCGGAAACGCATCGCCGTTGTTTGTAGCAGCAGCGGTGTTTGTTCTTGTCACCGCAAATGAAGCCTTCCGGGCGGCGTCCGGACGGTTTTATTGCTGCGCACGGGGCAAGGGCATGTTTGCGCGGCGAAAATCGCTGCCTGCTTCGTGCTGCCTTGACACTCCATTTCAAGGCGTATCCGGGGCGGGAGCAGCTTTTTTGCGCGTCTCCATTTTCCTCGTTGGGCCTCGTTTTTACCTTTCCGATCCGCCTGTGGGGCAGGCGGGGGCTTTGTGCGCGTGCGCCGGGCATGCGACAATAGCGCTTTTTCGTCCTTCGATATGCTTTTTTACTGCACTCGGGAAACATCCCGGTAAGGTACGGAGCAGCGGACGGCTGTGTTTTTAAGATTGACTATGACCCACCCGGAATACATTCTTACCATTTCCTGTCTCGACCAGCGCGGCATCGTGCATCGCGTGTCGGGTTTTCTCGCCGATCACGGCTGCAACATCATTGATTCGGCGCAGTTCGGCGATGCGCAATCGAAGCTGTTCTTCATGCGCGTGCATTTTTCTTCGGAAGACACCAGCGTCACCGACGAAGCGCTGCGGGCCGATTTCGCTGTGTTGGGCGGCTTGCTCAACATGGATTGGGAACTGCACGACGCCGCCGCCAAGCCACGCGTTATGCTGATGGTGTCGAAGATCGGTCACTGTCTCAACGATCTGCTGTTCCGCTACAAGAGCGGCCTGTTGCCGGTCGAGATTCCGGCGATCGTGTCCAATCACACTGATTTCTATCAATTGGCGGCGAGCTACAACATTCCGTTTCATCACCTGCCACTGGCAGCCGGTGCCTCGGAAGACGCCAAACTGGCGCAAGAAGCGCGCATCCTTGAAATCGTTGAAGCCAACCAGATCGATCTGGTGGTGTTGGCGCGTTACATGCAGATCTTGTCGCCGTCCATGTGTGCTGCGCTCAAAGGTCGCGCCATCAACATCCACCATTCCTTCCTGCCGAGCTTCAAGGGTGCCAAGCCTTACTATCAGGCGCATGACCGCGGCGTGAAGCTGATCGGCGCCACGGCCCACTTTGTCACCAGCGATCTGGACGAAGGCCCGATCATTGAGCAGGGCGTGGAGCGTGTCGATCATTCGATGGGGCCGGATACCTTGACCGCCATCGGTCGTGATATTGAATCCGTGGTGCTGGCGCGTGCGGTGAAATGGTTTACAGAACACCGCATCCTGCTTAACGGTCACAAAACGGTCATTTTCAACTGATTCAGGCTCCATGATTCAAGCCCTTTGGTGTAAGCCAGAGGTGGAGATAGAGTGAGTTTTCCAACGCCGGCGCAGATCCTTTCTGCCGCCGGCGTTTTTGCGTCTGCGGCCTGAGTTTTTTGCGGGTTTGCGCCGGGTTTCGGCCGCGGGTCGGGGCATGCCCTCTATTTTTGGCCAAAAAGCAGGCTCCACGCGGGAATCCGCTGTTTTCACGTATGGCAATACGGCAACGATTCGGCCATAATGCCGGTGGAGCAAGAATCTCGCGTTTTATCGATATTTTTGCAAAATAAATTTCGCCTCACGCAGCTCTACGCAGCTTTGCGCTGCTCGTGCCGTTGCACCGCATCTCTTCTTCAGGAAAGCCCGCTCAGTATGAAAAATTGGACGATCAAACAGCGACTACTCAGCAGTTTTGCGGTCATCCTGATCCTGATGGTCATCATGGCGGTAGTGGCTTCCACGCGCCTGGCGAAGATCGATGACGAGGCGACAAGCCTGCGGCAGGACTCCACGCCGGGTTTGTACTACAGCACCATGATCAACGCCGCCTGGTACGAGAACCTGCTGCTGGGCCAGCAGATTGCTCAGGTTGACGAAAGCGACGCCGCACGTCAGGCCGACATCGCCCTGTTGCGCGCCAACAGCGAGCGCCTGAATCATTTGCAGGAAGAGTACGACAAGACCATCTACACCACACGCGACCGTACACTGTTCGACCAGTTCAAGCAGGCGCGCATGGCCTATCGCCAGATTCAGCAAGATATCCTGAAGATGGATCTGTCCAGTCCGAGTCCTGCCGTCAACAAAATCATTGCCGAGCAACTGCGCCCAGCCTGGCGTACGGGTTACGCCCTGACGCAAAAGATGGTGGAGATCAACAAGACCATTTCCGACGATTCCGCCCAGCGCATTACCGACGCTGTGACGCAAGCCAAGACCAGCATGCTGATCTCCGTGATTGCAGCGGTGGCGGCGGCGGTCGTGTGCGGTTATTTCCTGCTGCGCGCGATTACCGGCCCGATGGAACGCCTGATGGGAATCCTCGACGTCATGCGTGCCGGCGATTTTTCGCAGCGCTTGTACTTTGAGCGCCGCGATGAGTTCTCGCATCTGGCCGCAGGATTTAACCGCATGACGGATGAGCTGACCGCGCTGGTGGGGCAGGCACAAAAATCTTCGGCTCAGGTCTCGACCTCGGTGACCGAAATCGCGGCCACCTCCAAGCAACAGCAGGCCACTGCTGCTGAAACTGCGGCGACGACGACAGAGATCGGCGTCACCTCGCGTGAAATTTTCGCCACCTCGCGTGATCTGGTGCGCACCATGAACGAAGTCTCGCTGGTCTCAGAACAGGCGGCGACACTGGCAGGCAGCGGTCAAGGCGGTCTGACGCGCATGGAAGAGACGATGCACGACGTCATGGACGCGGCCGGTTCGGTCAGCGGCAAGCTGGCGATCCTCAACGAGAAAGCCGGCAACATCAATCAGGTTGTCACCACCATCACCAAGGTCGCCGACCAGACCAATCTGCTCTCGCTCAACGCCGCCATCGAAGCCGAAAAAGCCGGTGAATACGGCCGTGGCTTCTCAGTCGTCGCGACTGAAATTCGCCGTCTTGCTGATCAGACTGCAGTTGCCACTTACGACATCGAACTGATGGTCAAGGAAATCCAGTCGGCAGTCGCCGCCGGCGTCATGGGGATGGACAAGTTCTCCGATCAGGTGCGTCGCGGCATGTCCGAAGTCCAGCAGGTCGGCACGCAACTGTCGCAGATCATTGCGCAAGTGCAGGCGCTGGCGCCGCGCTTCCAGATGGTCAACGAAGGCATGCAGGCACAGGCCAACAGCGCCGAGCAAATCAATCAGGCGCTGCTGCAACTGAGCGAAGCCGCTCAGCAGACCGTTGAATCGCTGCAGCAATCAAGTCAGGCCATCGACGAACTGAATCTGGTATCCAACGGTTTGCGCAACGGCGTTTCCCGTTTCAAGGTATCGGCCTGATGGTAAAGACAGGAATGACTGCAACACGCACAGCACGAGTCTGAGCATGCTCTTTTTGATTTTTCAGATTGGCAATGATCGCTACGCCCTGGATACCAGCCAGGTCGCCGTGGTATTAGCCCCTGCGTTATGCAAGCAGGTGCCGGATGTGCCGGCGTGGGTGCGTGGCATTTTCAGCTATGACGGCCGCAATGTGCCGGTGCTGGATGTCAGCATGCTGGCAATCGGCAGACCGGCGGCAGAGCGCTTGAGTACACGTCTGGTGCTGGTGCATTACACCCCCGCAGGGCAAGAGCCGCAGTTGCTCGGCCTGATCGTTGAAAAAGCCACCGATACGCTGCGCTGCGACGCTGAGGACTTCACTGCATCCGGACTGCTGCACGAAAATGCGCGTTACCTCGGTCCGGTCATGCGGCATCAAGGCGAATTGATCCAGTGGGTCAAGGTCGCAGATATGCTGGACGAAGCGGCGCAAGCCTTGCTGTTCCCGGAAGAGAGCCGGGCATGAGCGCGCAGATAAACAGCCTCAATCATGGCAATCATGGCCTCGGCAATGGCTCAGCCAATGCTCAGGTGATTGAGCAGATTGCCTCCATGCTCAAGCAGCACATGGGGCTGGATGTTGCCGCAGTCGGCAGCTCGCTGATCGAGCGCGGTGTGCGTGAGCGCATGAGCCAGCTTGCCCAAAACGACATCTACGGCTATCTGCATACCTTGCAGTCGGGCGTAGGCGAGCTGCAGGAACTGATCGAACTGGTGGTTGTGCCTGAAACCTGGTTCTTCCGCGATCGTGAAGCGATTCTCTCCGTGGCGCGCCTGGCGCGTGACAAGATCGTGCGCTCGCCCAACGCTCACGTACGGATTCTGAGTCTGCCATGCTCGACCGGCGAAGAGCCGTATTCCATTGCCATGGCGCTGCTGGATGCGGGTGTGCCCGCGGGGCAGTTCCGGGTTGACGGCATCGATATCTGCAAACGCTCGTTGTCGATTGCTCAGCGCAGCATTTACGGTCGCAACTCTTTCCGCGGCAAGCAGCTGGAATATCGCGACCAGCATTTTTCCCCCTTCGACAATACGGCATCGGCCTTGTCGGAAGAAGTGCGCCGCCAAGTCAGTTTTCGTCATGGCAATATGCTGGCCGGCGATTTTCTGGCGAGCGAAGCACCCTACGATTTCATTTTTTGTCGCAACGTGCTGATCTATTTTGATCGCGATGTGCAGGCGCAGGCCGTCAAAGTGCTGGAGCGTTTGCTCGGCCAGGACGGTTGTATTTTTGTCGGCCCTGCCGAAGCGGGCATCATGCTGCGCCCGCATGTCGAATCGATCGGCATTCCTTTGACTTTTGGTTTTCGCCGCAAATCGGTGACGACGGCAAAAGCAGGGGAGATGCCTTTGTCTCCAGCGTTTGCGAAACCGGCTACACCCGCGTGGATGCCGGCACTGACACCGACACCTGTAATACGGGAGCGCAGCAAAACCGTTGCACCATTGCCGGTCACCAGGCCGGCCATCGAGAAAATATCTGCTCCGGCGCAAGATGACTTGCTCGTGCGCGCACGTGTCTGCGCCGATCGTGGCGAGCTGGCAGAAGCGGAATTCCTGTGCGAACAGCACCTGCGTGCCGCCGGTCCATCCGTTGACGCCTATTATCTGCAAGGCCTGATCAACGACGCGCGGCAGGACACAGCGACCGCCTTGCAGTTGTACCGCAAGGCCATTTATCTGCAACCTGATCATCGCGAGGCCTTGTTGCATTTGTCCGCCTTGCTGGCGGCGCAGGGCGATGTCGCCGGGGCACAGCGTCTGCAGCAGCGTGCCGAACGTGTACAACTGACGAAGGGCAACGAGGAGCAGCCGCATGTCTGATGTTTTGCAAACGATGCCCACCGTGGAAGTCGCCGTTGACGACTGTTGGAATCGCATCGGCGTGCGTGGCGACAACAGCTGTCCCAAGCTCAAAGACTATTTCCGCTGCCTGAATTGCCCGACCTTTGCCACAGCCGCTTCGGCTTTGCTGGACAGACCCGTCTCGGCGGCAGGTTTTCGTCAGACAGATGAGATGCCATTGCAGTCCGGCGGCGATCAAGGCGATGTGGACAATATGCTCAGGCGCGGCCGTGGGGACGCGACGGCATCGATGCTGGTGTTTCGTGTCGGTGAAGAATGGCTGGGCCTTCCGACGACCGTCATTGTTGAAGTGATTGAAGCGCGCGCGATTCATTCCCTGCCGCATCAGGCCAACCAGTCGGTGCTGGGGCTGACCAATATTCGCGGCGCGCTCAAGATTTGTGTATCGCTGGGACGCATGCTTGGCATTGGTGGCATTGGTGGCAACGGTGGCAGTGGCAGTGGCAGCAACGGCATCGCTGCTCATGCCGGTCAGCGCCTGCTGGTGGTGTCGCATGAAGAACAGATTCTTGCGTTTCCCGTCAATGAAGTATCGGGTGTGCATGCCTATGCGGCCGATGCCGCGCAGTTGCCGCCGTCCACTATCGCTCAAACCGGCTCTGCTTATACCCAGGCAGTGATCGGCTGGCGCGACAAGAAAGTAGGCTTGCTCGATTGCGGCCTGTTGTTCTATGCCTTGAATCGGAGCCTGACATGAGTTCGACCGATATTCGGCAGATGACCATGCTGGAGTTGTTCCGGCATGAAGTGGAAAGCCAGGTGGAAGTACTTAACGCCGGTCTTCTGGAGCTGGAGCGCCAGAGCGATCACAGCGACCGCGAAGCTTTGCTGGAGCCCTTGGAAGCATGCATGCGCGCGGCGCATTCGCTCAAGGGCGCGGCCCGCATTATCAGCCTCAATGCAGGCGTCAACGTCGCCCACGTGATGGAAGACTGCTTCGTACTGGCACAACAGGACAAACTGCGTCTGCGGCGCAAACAAATCGATGCGCTGTTCAAAGGTGTCGATCTGCTGACGCGTATCGCCAACGCGCCGGGAGACGATGAGACCTGGGGCGAGCATGCCGGCAAGGTGGAGATCGACACCTTCATGCTCGCGCTCAGTACCGCGATGGCGGACGTCAGCGACGACGAAATAGCACCTCCGGCTACTGCAATAGCAGCAACTACAGAATCAGCTCAACCTACAGCGCCTACAGCATCTGCAGCATCTGCAGAGAGGGCTGTGCCGGTCGCGCAGAACGATGGGCGAGAGCAGCGTGAACAACGCGATTCCGCCTCACCCAACGGCGTGCGCTCGGTACGCGTGAGTGCCGACAACCTCGACCGTCTGCTGAGTCTGAGCGGAGAGTCGCTGGTCGAGTCGCGCCGTCTGAAACCATTTGCTGCCTCGATGCTCCGCCTGAAGCGCTTGCAGCGCGATGCCGCGCAGGCGCTGGATCTGTTGCAGCAAAAGATGACCGGCAGCGATGAGGCCACGCAAGTGGCGCTGGCGGAAGTGCGCACACTGATGCTGCAATCTCAGCATATGGTCGGCGATCAACTGGCCGAGCTGGAAATGTTCGACCGCCATTCCGTCAATCTGTCGCAACGCCTGTATGAAGAGGCATTGGCTTGTCGCATGCGTCCGTTTGCCGACGGCACCGGCGTCGGGTCGGGCAACTATGCGCGCATGGTGCGCGATGTCGGACATACGCTGGGTAAATCGGTGCGACTGGAAATCGTCGGCAACGCCACCCAGATCGATCGCGACATTCTGGAAAAACTCGATGCGCCCATTGGTCATCTGCTGCGCAATGCGGTCGACCATGGCATCGAATCGCCAACGCAGCGCGCGCAGGCCGGCAAGCCGGAGCAGGGCAAGATCACGCTGGAAGCCCGGCATAGCGCCGGCATGCTGCAGGTGAACGTCATCGACGATGGCGCCGGTATTGATCTTGAGCGTCTCAAGCAAAACATCGTCAGTCGCAAGCTGTCCACCGAAGAGATCGTGGCGCGTCTGAGCGAGTCGGAGCTGCTCGATTTTCTGCTGCTACCGGGTTTTAGTCTGCGTGACACCGTCACCGAGATTTCCGGTCGAGGTGTCGGTCTCGATGTAGTGGCCGACATGCTCAAGCAAGTGCGCGGCACCGTGCGCATTACAAGCACCGCGGGGCAGGGCACGCGTTTTCAAATGCAGTTGCCGCTCACCTTGTCGGTGATCCGCAGTCTGCTGGTCAGTATCGACAACGAACCCTATGCTTTTCCGCTGGCTTACGTCAATCGTACGCTGGAGTTGCAACGCGATCAGTTGGATATACTCGAAGGCTATCAGCATTTTCATTTTGAAGGCCGCCAGATCGGCCTTGTCAGCGCACATCAGATTTTGCAAAAGGGCGAGTTGCGCGCCAAGGGCGAATCGGTCATGGTGGTAGTCATCGGCGACAACGAAAATACCTATGGCCTGGCAGTCGATCGCTTCCTGGGTGAGCGCATGCTCGTCGTGCAGGCGCTTGATTCACGCCTCGGCAAAATCCCTAACGTGCAAGCCGGTGCCTTGATGGAAGATGGTGCGCCGGTGTTGATCCTTGACGTCGCCGACATGCTGCGCTCGGTCGAGAAGCTGAGCGTCTCCGGTCAGTTGGAGAACGTTCGTCAGGCCGCCAGCGAAGACGCGGGTGCGGCGCGCAAGAAAGTGCTGGTGGTGGACGACTCGCTGACCGTACGCGAACTGGAGCGCAAGCTACTGACTAATCGCGGCTATCAGGTCACCGTGGCGGTCGATGGCATGGATGGCTGGAATGCGGTTCGTACCGAACAATTCGACCTGGTCATTACCGACATCGACATGCCGCGCATGGATGGTATCGAGCTGGTTACGCTGATCCGGCAAGCACCGCATTTGCGTACCTTGCCGGTGATGATCGTGTCGTACAAGGACCGGGAAGAAGATCGCCAGCGCGGGCTGGAAGCCGGCGCGGATCATTATTTCACCAAGAGCAGTTTCCACGACGAGACCCTGTTGCAGGCCGTGGTGGATTTGATCGGAGCGGCCTGACGTGAAGATTGCAATCGTCAACGACGTACCCATGGTGGTGGAAATCTTGCGGCGGGTACTGGCCGATTGGCCGGAGCATCAGCTGTTATGGGTAGCTCAGGATGGTGCTCAGGCAGTGGAGTTGTGCGCCTGGCAATTGCCGGACATCGTCCTGATGGACATTGTCATGCCGCATCTCGACGGCGTCGAAGCGACACGCCGCATCATGCAGAAGACCCCGTGCCCCATTCTGATCGTGACTGCCGATATCGGCGCCTGCGCTGATAAGGTGTATCAGGCGCTCGGTTACGGCGCGCTTGATGCTGTTGATACGCCGGCCTTATCCGGTAGTGGCAGCGACTGGCGCCAGGGTTCGGCGGTGCTGATGGACAAGATCGCGCGCATCGGCCGCATGGAGCACAAGCCCGCTCCAGCGAAGGTGACACCGCAGCGCGAGCGGAGCGCTGCCAAGCCATCGATACTGGCGGGCGACGCAGCGCCGACAGGCGCTTCCAACAAGTTGGTGGCCATTGGCGCATCCGCGGGCGGCCCCGGCGCATTGGCGTCGATATTGCGTGAACTACCCAAGGATTTCCCAGCTGCGGTGGTGATCGTCCAGCATATCGATCCTGGTTTTGCGGGCGGCATGGCAGCGTGGTTGCAGCAGCAAACCGGATTGAAAGTGCGCGTGGCGCAAGAAGGCGACCGGCCGCAATCCGGTACCGTGATCATGGCCGGCACCAACCAGCATCTGTTGTTCCGAAATCGCGACAGCCTCGGCTACATGCCGGAGTCGCCGGAGGATGTCTACCATCCCTCGATTGATGTGTTTTTTCATAGCGTGGTCCGGCAGTGGCGCGGTCAGGCTGTGGGGGTATTGCTGACCGGCATGGGGCGCGATGGCGCCATCGGTCTCAAGGCTCTTCGCGATGCGGGCTACCACACCATCGCGCAGGATCGACAAAGCAGTTCCGTGTACGGCATGCCGAAAGCCGCCGCCGCACTGGACGCCGCCACCGAAATTTTGCCTCTCGGCGCTATCGCCAAGGCATTGGTCAGTCAATTTACGTAATGCAAAGGAACGACAACATGGAGTCACCGACTCTTAACAATAGCGACGACAGCGAGCTGGGCATACAGCTGCCGCCGGCGGATTACAAGATCATGGTGTTGCTGGTGGATGATCAGGCGATGGTCGGTGAGGCAATTCGCCGTGCTTTGCTGAGCGAATCCGACATCGATTTTCACTATTGTCCGCGTGCTGAAGATGCCGTGCGTGTCGCCGAGAAAACCCAGCCTACCGTGATCCTGCAGGATCTGGTCATGCCGGGTGTCGACGGTTTGACGCTGGTCAGGCAATACCGAACCAATCCGCTGACGATGGATATTCCGATCATCGTATTGTCGAGCAAGGAAGATGCCCTGATCAAGCGCGATGCCTTTGCCACCGGCGTCAACGACTACATGGTGAAGCTGCCGGACAGTATTGAACTGATTGCGCGCATTCGCTACCATTCGCGTTCGTACAATAATCAACTGCAACGCGATGCCGCCTATCGTGCATTGCGCGAGAGCCAACAGCAATTGCAGAAGACCAATTTTGAGTTGCAGCGCCTGACCAATACCGACGGGCTGACAAGTATCGCCAACCGCCGTTATTTCGATGACTACCTCAATGCTGAGTGGAAGCGCGCCAAGCGCGTGCAGCAAGAGATTTCGCTGCTGCTGATCGACGTCGATAATTTCAAACTGTACAACGACAACTACGGCCACGTGGCCGGCGATCAGGTGTTGAAGAGCGTTGCACGGGCGATGGAATCAAGCGCGGTGCGCTCATCGGATCTGAGCGCGCGTTTTGGCGGCGAAGAGTTCGCTGTGATCCTGCCGAGCACCGATGAAGTCGGGGCTGTAGCCGCCGGCGACAAGCTGCGTGAAATGGTGGAAGCACTGCATATCGGTCACGCGCATTCGACGACCGGCGAATGGCTGACCGTCAGCGTTGGCGTTGCGACCATGATTCCGAAAGACGATCAGACGCAGAGCGATTTGATCCGTCTGGCTGACAAGCGTCTGTACAAGGCCAAACAGCAGGGCAAGAATCGCGTAATAGCGAAAGACGACTGAGCCGGCTCAGTGCAATTCAGTACAACTCAGTACATCAACTTACGCTGAACACCTGCCTCGATTCCGGAAATAAAGATCCGGAATCGAGGCAGGTTTTTTTTAGCCAGGATATTGTTCGCGCATCACGCGTTTGTTGAGTTTGCCGACGCTGGTGCGCGCCAGCTCGCTGACGAACTCAATGCGATCCGGTACGCCGTATTTTGAGATCAGGCCGTCTTCGGCTGCGGCCAATACCAGCTTGCGAATATCGTCAACGGTGACCTCGGCAGCCTGACCGGCTTTGAGCACTACCAGGGCCACCGGGCGCTCGCCCCATTTGGCGTCTTTGATGCCGATGACCGCCGTTTCCGCCACTGCCGGATGACGCGCGATGATCTCTTCGATTTCCAGTGACGACACCCATTCGCCGCCGGTCTTGATCACATCCTTGATGCGATCAGTGACTTGCAGATAGCCGCGCGAATCGATGTTGCCGATGTCTTCCGTATGCAGCCAGCCGCCTTCCCACAAGTCTTTCGACGCTTCCGGATTGTGCAGGTAGCCTTGCGTGAGCCAGGGTGCGCGCACTACGACTTCACCAGTGCTCTTGCCATCGTGCGGACAATCGTTCATGTCGCCGTCGACCGTACGTAAGGTAACCAGCGGTAGCGGGCGGCCGGTTTTCACGCGTGTGGCAAGGTCTTGCTCCGTACCCAGCTCTGCCGTCGGCACATGCGCCAGTGACAGGATGGGGCAGGTCTCCGACATGCCGTAACCGGTGAAGACGTCAATGCCGCGCTCGCGTGCCGTCTGCGCCAGAGCGCTGGTCATGGCGGAGCCGCCGATGATCATTTTCCATTTCGACAGGTCGACATCTTTTGCTGTGGGGGCGCTCAGCACCATGTGCAGGATGGTTGGCACACAATGCGAGAAGGTGACTTTTTCGGTCTCAATCAGCTTGAGGATAGTGTCGGGGACGTAGCGGCCGGGATAGACCTGCTTGAGTCCGGCCATGGTCGCTACGTAAGGAAGACCCCAGGCGTGCACATGGAACATTGGCGTCAGCGGCATATAGACATCGTCGCGATGCAGGCGTCCTTGTTGCGGTGCCAGCGCCAGTCCGGCGGTTACCGCCAATGTATGCAGTACCAACTGACGATGGCTGAAGTAGACGCCCTTGGGCATGCCTGTGGTGCCGGTCGTATAGAAGGTGGTGGCGCGCGCGTTCTCATTGAAGTCGGGGAAGTCGCATTTGGGCGAGGCCTGTGCCAGCAATTCTTCATATTCGCCGGCGAAGCCGGGGCCGCGTGGTGCAGGTGTGTTGTCATCGGTGATCAATACACAGCGCGTGAGCGTGGTCAGTTCGCCGCGGATCTGCTTGAGCACCGGCATGAAGTCGGAGTTGACCAGCAGCACGTCGGCCTGGGCATGGTTCAGGGTATAAGCAATCTGTTCCGGCGACAGGCGTACGTTGACGGTTTGCAGCACATAGCCAAGCATCGGAATGGCGAAGAAGCATTCCAGATAACGATGGCTGTCCCAGTCCATCACGGCGACGGTATTGCCGGGTTGCAGACCCAGCTCGCGCAGCATGTTGCCCAGACGCTGTATGCGTTCGTACAGATCGGTATAAGTATGGCGGCGCTGGTTGGCGATACCGTAGACGATTTCCTGATCGGGCGCGGTCGCCAGCGATGAGTGAAGCAACTGCTTGATCAGCAGCGGGTAGCCGTAGGCCTCGGGCGTGGTGTCGATGATGTGGACGCTCATGGGGTCTCCTGTCGTTGTTGTAAAGGACGGCGACGTGGTCTGCCGCCGTCCTCATGTTCATCGACCGATGATAGCCCGAATTGCTGTCGTCAGTCTTACTTCTGAGGAAGAAGCTCGATACTGGTGACGGTCAGTGCGCCGTTACTCTTCTCCGCAGTGAAGAGCACCTGATCGCCGCCTTTTACCGTACTGAGCATATCGGGCGAAGCGACACGGAACACCATGGTCATGGGTGGCATTTCCAGATTGGGGATCTCACCGTGACGAATCGTGATCTTGCCGGCATCGGTATCGATCTTGCGGATTTCACCGTTGACTTTTGGGGCTACATTGCTCTGCACCGCGGCAGGCATTGGATGGTGCATCGTATCTGGTTTCAGGTCTTGCGCCGCTGCGAACAGAGGCACCGACATCGCTGAAGATGCAGCGGCAAGCAAGATGGTGCTGACGAAAGCAGTTTTCATATTTTTCCTTTCTTGATAACGGATTGGTCTCAGTGTTTGTGCGCGTCGCCAGCGGCATTAGCAGTGGCGACGGTGACGTTGCCTTTCATGCCGGCGTCGTAATGGCCGGGCTGCAGACAGGCGAAATTGGCAGTGCCGGCTTGTGTGAACTGCCAGATCAGCTCACCGCTCTTGCCGGGGGCCAGGCTGATCTGGTTGTCGTCGGCGTGTTCCATCTCCGGATTTTTCAGCATCGCGGCGTAGTGGGATTTCAGTTGCGCATCGGTGCCAAAGACCATTTCATGTTTGATCTTGCCGCTATTGCTGACGACAAATCGAATCGTGTCGCCGGCTTTCACCTGCAGTTTTTCCGGCGTGAAGCGCATGTTGTCGCTCATGTCGACTTTGATGGTGCGCGTAACTTTGCCTGCGACGCCAGGCTGGCCGACCATATCGTCTGTATGTTCAGCGTGATGGTGCGACGTGCTTCCCATGGTTTGTGCACCTGCATGGAACGAGACTGCGGCCAGCAGGGCGGTGATGAACAGATTTTGTGTGTACGTATGTTTCATGGTTTTTTCCTTGATCAGTGTGGATGATTGCGTCGGGTAACGTTGACGGCATTGCCGTCCGTGCCGGCTTTTTTATCGGGTGCAAAAGTTGACGGTTGTTCGGTGCCGCGCCATTCGTAGGCGACCGTGCCGGGAGGTGCTTTGTACCAGCCGGGATCGCGGTAATCGTCGCGTGCCAGGTTCTTGCGCACTTTCACGACGCTGAACATGCCTCCCATTTCCAGCGATCCGTAAGGACCGCTGCCTCCCATCATCGGCAACGTGTTGTCGGGTAGCGGCATTTCCATCTCGCCCATGGAACCGCCTTTATCACCCATCACCATGTAGTCGGGTATGAGCTTGTTGATCTTCTTCGCCAGATCGCGCTGGTCGACGCCGATCATGGTCGGCACGTTGTGGCCCATGGCGTTCATGGTGTGGTGCGCCTTGTGGCAATGCAGCGCCCAGTCGCCTTCTTCGGTGGCATCGAATTCAATGGCGCGCATCTGGCCGACGGCGATGTCGGTGCTGACTTCGGGCCAGCGTGAAGCCGGTGATGTCCAGCCGCCGTCGGTACCGGTGACGACGAATTCGTGACCGTGCAGATGGATAGGATGATTGGTCATCGTCAGGTTGCCGACGCGGATGCGCACGCGGTCGTTTTGCCGCACCGGTAGCGGATCGATACCGGGGAAGACCCGGCTGTTCCAGGTCCACAGATTGAAGTCGAGCATGGTGTTGACCTTGGGCGTGGCGGCACCGGGATCGATGTCGTAGGCATTGAGCAGGAAGACGAAATCGCGATCTACACGCATAAAGTTCGGGTCTTTGGGATGCGTGATCCAGAATCCCATCATGCCCATCGCCATCTGCACCATTTCATCCGCATGCGGGTGGTACATGAAGGTACCGGCGCGCCGTGCGGTGAACTCGTAGACGAAAGTCTTGCCCGGCGGGATACCCGGCTGTGTCAGGCCGGTCACGCCATCCATGCCGTTGGGCAGGCGCTGTCCGTGCCAATGTACGGAGGTTTGTTCGGGCAGCTTGTTGGTGACGAAGATGCGAACGCGATCGCCTTCGACGACTTCGATCGTCGGGCCGGGACTTTGACCGTTGTAACCCCACAGGTTTGCCTTCATACCTGGTGCGATTTCACGTACCACCGGCTCGGCGACGAGGTGGAATTCCTTGACGCCGTTGTTCATCCGCCAGGGCAGCGACCAGCCGTTGAGCGTGACGACAGGATGATAGGGGCGGCCATTGGGCGGCGTCAGCGGTGCTTGCGTGCCGGCGCTGTTTTGCGTGACAGCTTCGGGCAACGATGCGGCGCCGATGCGTGTGACGGCAGTCGCGCCGACGGCTAGCGCAGAGCCTTGCAGGAAGGCGCGCCGGCTTAGTGTGTTGCTGGAATTACTCATGGATTTTTCCTTCAGTCTTGTTCTGTGCCGATGTCGTCATGGAGAGGTTTGACGTTGGCCCGCCCAGCGCCAGTTGCAAGTCGCTGTCGGCGATCCAGTAATCGCGTGCGGCATCAATGGCGGCGTTGACGGCATTGGCTTGTTCGCGTGCATCGGCCAGCAGTTCGAACACACTCGCCAGCATGCCGTTGTAGCGCAGCAGGTATTCGTCGGAGATGCGTTTGCGCAGTGGTACCACTTCGTCCTGATATTGGCGCGCCAGCAGGTAGGCATGCTGTTGCACGGCATAGGCGCTGCGTACTTCCGACTGTGCTTGCACTGCAGTGGCAGCGAGACGATGCACGGCCTGCATGTAGATTGCCTCGGCCTTGGCGACGCGGGCACCGCCCCAGTCGAACAAGGGAATCTCGATGCTGGCCTGATAGCCGATTTCGGCAGGCTTGCCGCTTTCTGCATTGCGGACGTAGCCAAGATCGAGCACGTTGATGAAGCGCGTGGTTTTGGTCAGACCGAGCGAGCCTTGCAGCGCAGAGACTTCCAGCTTTGCCGATTGCACGTCGAGCCGCTGTTCCATGGCGACTTGTTCGCTGTTGTCGAGCGTGATGGCGCTCTTGGGTAAATCGGGCAGGCGAGAGGGTAATTGCAACATGCCATCTTGTTTGCGCAGGCCAAGCAGGCGCATGAGGTTTTCGTTTTCTTGCATCGCCTGTGTGCGAACGCGCGTCAGTTGCGTAGAAGTCTCCAGATAAAAGGCGCGTTCGCGTGCTACATCCAGTTGCGAAAAATTGCCCTGCTTCGCCATGCGGGCGGCCAGTTCATGTGCGACTTCCGCGGCCTCGCGAACCTGCTCTTGGTAGCGCACGCTCTGCGTTGCCGCGATGCTTTGGTAGTAGGCCTTACGGGTCATTGCGGCAGTTCGCAGCATGACGTCGGCTAGTTTCAGCTTGGTCTGTTCGAAGCGGCGTGCTTCGATGCGCGAAGCCGCCGGCATGGTCAGCAAACTCATCACCGACAGCGTCAGACTGCGGTCGATCTTGATGTCGTCGCCGGTGTGCGTGCGGCCGAAGCTGAAGCCGGGATTGGGCAGTCGTCCGGCTTGCACCAGATCGGCTTCAGCAATGCCGAGTTCACTGTAGGACGCTTGCAACTCGCGATTGTTGAGCAAGGCGATCTGCACGGCGTCATCGACGCTAAGAGATTTGGATAGCATGGCGCGCACGCGTTGTGTCACGCCGTCGGCGTCCTGTTCGGAACGGCTCCAACCGGTTTGTTTATTAAGCCGCTGCTGTGCGGTCTGGTTGACGGCGTCAAAGCCGCCGTCGGCGCTGAAGCTCGCACAGCCGCTCAGCACAAGGGCGAGCAGCGGCGGCGCGAGTTTTCGCAAAGGGGGAAATGTATTCATGTAAGCCTCGTGCAAACGAAGAGTTCACCGGCGGGAGTTAAACGCCGGAACGGTTGCAAGAAGATGCAGGCCGAGCAA
The DNA here is from genome assembly GCF_046025915.1 of Herbaspirillum rhizosphaerae. Classification (GTDB taxonomy): domain Bacteria; phylum Pseudomonadota; class Gammaproteobacteria; order Burkholderiales; family Burkholderiaceae_D; genus Herbaspirillum; species Herbaspirillum rhizosphaerae_A. The sequence goes on from NZ_JAQQFR010000006.1 coordinate 180,468, forward strand.
TACCAACTTCCTCGACTCAGGCAGCTTCAGTGATTACACGGGCAGTGAAGGGGGACGTTCGGGATTTTCCGGCGTATAGCCGACGAAACCATGTTGTGCCATGGCGACGTGGATGTCCGCCGAGACGGGCAGGTTGATGAGTTTGTCCAGCGCCAGCGGCAGGATGGCGCCGATGGTGCAAACGCTGCAGGAACTGCACGAAGCGGCGGATGCTTTGTGCTGATGTGGCATTGAGTGATCAGCGGCCGGGCCGGAGTCGGCTTGCGCAGTGATGCTCGCGTCATCCATGGTGTGCATCGCATGCATGTCATGACCGGAATGCTCATGCAGTGAGGCGGCTGGTGAGGGGGCGGCGACCTCATGGATTGCCGGCCTCAGCTGCGAAGGCGCGCAACCCATCTGCACCGCGGCAGCGAATCCCTGAACGGGAATCGCAAAGGCCAGCAGCCAGAGCAGGAAGATTTTTACGCGCGAAGTCATGAGCCGTAGTGTAGCACTGCTTGAAATGGCCTCGTTATTTTGCGAGGCGCTGTACGAGATTCGTGGGGGAAGAAAGCGGGCGCGGCCCGGTGTAAGCCGCGCGTGGCCGGATCAGTTCGCCGGTGGCGCGCTGCTCCAGCGCCTGCGCGATCCATCCCATGCCGCGTCCCAGCGCAAACAGGCCGAACGCCGCGCCGACCGGTAACTTCAAATGCCGTCGTACGGCGACCAATGCAAAATCAACTGAGGGATGATGGCCGATCAGGGCATGGGCCGCCTTGGTCATTTCCTGCCAGGCTGGATGCTGCGGCAGGATATTTTCGAGCAAGGCGATGGCGCGCAGGTCGCCATCGGGATACAGGTGGTGGCCGAAGCCCGGCAGGTCTTCGCCGCGTGTCAGGCGCTGCTGCATTTTGTCGGCAATATTTCTGCTGCCGGCTTGAATATCAATTTCATCAAACATCGCTTCAACGCGCGCCGTCGTGCCGCCGTGCTTGCCGCCGGTGAGCGCTGCCAGTCCGGCAATCGCCGAGGCGCGCAAGCTGGTGCCGGTGGAGGCTACGCAACGCGCCGTGAAGCTGGAGGCATTGAGTTCGTGATCGGCGCACAGGATCAGCGCCATGCGCACCAGTGCGGTACCTTGCTCGTCGAGCTTCCACGCTTTGGCGCATTGTTCGTGGATCGGAGCGGCGCTTGGCCGTGTGCTGAGCAAGCTGGCGGCGAGCAGGCGCAGGAGTACGCCGCAGCCTTCGGCTATGCGCTCTGGAGAAGTTTGCCAGGCGGCGGTGGCGGCATCGTCGCTGGCGATGGTGAACAGCGGTAGCAGCGAGTCTTCGGCGCGGCGTTCGCTGAAGTGTTTGAGCATGCCGGTATAAGCGGCGTGGACTGGTACCTCGGTGGACGCGAATGCCTGCTTCGCGCTGCAATTCCACAGCAGAGCGGCGACGTCTTCCACGCTTTTTGTTGCTGCAAGAGTGACCGCATCGTGGCCGCGATAGTAGAGCTGGCCGTCTTCGATCAGCGTAATAGCGGATTCCAGGACTGGTAATCCCCAACTGAGCGTGGCTTTGGCGACTTCTTTCGGTTTGCGTCCGCGTGTGCGTTGCGTGGCGAGACGTTTGACTTCTTCTTCGAGGTAACGGCTTTCGCGCACCTTATTGTCGGATTGAGCGGTCAGCAGGCCACGGCTGACGTAGGCATACAAGGTCTGGCGCGACACGCCGAGCGCAGCGGCAGCTTCGGCGGAACTCAGGTAAGTAGGCATGGTGTCGAATAAAAAAGGGCGGCTTATATTGATTATATTAATCAATATTGACAATTAAAACGAGCGGAATATGCTTCAGTCATCTTCATTTATCTTCACGATGCGAGGTCCGGTATGTCCACTTTGTCTGCTATTTCCGAAGCAAGCGCACGCGGCTTTCTGCGTGAAATCTGGCTGGCTGCCAAGGGCGAGCGCCATTATCTCGAACAAGTACAACTGACCGACAGTGGCAGCTTGCCGTCAATCTTTGCGGTGACTGACCTTGCGGTCGGTGCAATGGGTGCCGCAGGTCTCGCCGTTGCCGAATTACTCCATGCCGCCGGCAACGATCTCGCCGAAGTACATGCCGACCGTCGGCTGGCCTCATTCTGGTTCGGGACTTCAATACGGCCACAGGGTTGGGAGCCTCCGGCTTTGTGGGATGCGGTCGCGGGCGACTATCAGGCTGCCGACGGTTGGATACGTCTGCACACCAATGCGCCGCATCACAGGGCGGCAGCATTGACCGTGCTGGATGCAACGGTGGATCGTGCAGCGGTCGCAGCGGCCGTGGCCGGCTGGTCGGCGGAGGAGTTGGAAATTGCCGTGGTCGCCCAAGGCGGTTGCGCGGCGGTCATGCGCACAACGGATCAGTGGCGCGCTCATCCGCAAGGCATGGCAGTCAACAGCGAACCCTTGTTGCACATCGTTGATGGGCCGGCGGCGGCCAAACCTGACTGGACCATCGGCAGACAACGTCCTTTGCAAGGCATTCGCGTGCTGGATCTGACGCGCGTGCTGGCGGGACCGACGGCAACGCGTTTCATGGCCGGGTTCGGGGCCGACGTGTTGCGCATTGATCCGGCAAGCTGGGACGAACCCGGCGTGATCCCGGACATGGTGCCGGGTAAGCGCTGTGCGCGGTTGGATTTACGCACGTCGCTGGGACAGGAAATCTTTACGCAGTTGCTGGCGCAGGCTGATGTGCTGGTGCATGGCTATCGCTCGGATGCACTGGCTGGCATGGGCTTCGATGCGGAAAACCGTCGCCGCATTAATCCCGCACTGGTTGATGTCAGTCTCGATGCTTACGGTTGGAGCGGCCCGTGGAAGACGCGCCGTGGTTTCGACAGCCTGGTGCAAATGAGCAGCGGCATTGCCGAGGCAGGCATGCGCCAGCTCGGACGTGACAGGCCGACACCGCTGCCGGTGCAGGCGCTCGATCACGCTACCGGCTATCTCATGGCGACGGCAGCCATCCGTGGACTGACGCAAAGGCTGAAGACCGGGAAGGGCATGGAGGTGCGCACTTCGCTGGCACGCATGGCGCAATTGCTGGTGACGGGTTCGGGACAGCAGGTTGATGAAATCCTGGTGCCGGAAAACAAGGACGATCTGGCGCCGGCAATTGAACAGACCTTCTGGGGGCCGGCACAACGCCTGCACGGTGCAGTCAAGATTGGCAGTACAAGCATGTCATGGGATCGGCCGGCTGCGCCCTTGGGTTCGGCGCAACCGGAGTGGTAGGGCGAGTTAAAGCGAACGCACCAGCCGCAGGCCGTTGAAGACAACGATCAGGCTCGCGCCCATGTCGGCGAATACGGCCATCCACAGGGAGCTTTCACCGGTCAGCGCGAGGACGAGGAAAACTGCCTTGATGCCGAGCGCAATCGTGATGTTTTGCATCAGCACGCGATGGGTCTTTTTGCTCAGGCGGATAAAGTCGGGAATCTTGCGCAGATCGTCATCCATCAGCGCGACGTCGGCAGTTTCCAGTGCGGTATCGGTACCTGCAGCGCCCATGGCGAAACCGATCTGCGCACGTGCCAATGCGGGTGCATCATTGATGCCGTCGCCGACCATGCCGACGTAAGCGTGTTTCTCGATCATGTCGCCGATGGCGTTGAGTTTGTCTTCCGGCAGTTGATCTCCACGCGCATCGTCGAGTTGCACGATGTCAGCAATGGCGCGCGCGGTATGGGCGTTGTCGCCGGTCAGCATGGTGACGCTGACGCCGAGTGTTTTCAATTGGGCAATCGCATCGCGGCTGCTGTCGCGCACCGTATCGGCGACCGCCAGGAGCAACTCCGCCTTGCCGTCGCGGCACAGGATGGTTGTCGTCTTGCCTTGCTTTTCCAGCGCCAGCAAACGTTCTTCCAGCGCCGGGCTGCACATGCCGAGTTCGTGCACCAAGCGATGATTGCCGAGATAAAACGCGCTATTACCGATGTTGCCTTTCACGCCGCGTCCGGTCAGCGCTTCAAAGTCGCTGACGTCTTTTGCGATCGCATCGGCCTGCTGCGTTTTCCAGAACGCCACAATCGCCGCCGACACCGGATGATCAGAGCGCAGGGCGAGGCTGGCGGCATGCGTGAGCAGGTTTGCCTCATCGCCGTCGGACAAGCGTTGTACGTCAGTGACGACGGGTTTCCCGTGCGTGATGGTGCCGGTTTTGTCGAGTGCCAATGCCTTGAGCAAACGGCCTTGTTCCAGATAGACGCCACCCTTGATCAGGATGCCGTGGCGCGCCGCCGCAGCCAGTCCGCTGACGATGGTCACGGGCGTGGAAATCACCAGTGCACAAGGGCAGGCGATCACCAGCAATACCAGCGCCTTATACAGCCATGGATAGAACGGTGCGTTGAACAGCAGCGGTGGCAACACTGCCACCAGCACGGCCACCGCTACCACGGCGGGAATGTAATAGCGCGCAAACTGATCGACGAAGCGCTGCGTCGGCGCGCGCTGACCTTGTGCCTGCTGCACGCTTTTTACGATGCGTGATAGCGTTGATTCGCTTTGCACGGCGGTGACGCGATAGTCGAAGGCGGTATTGCCGTTGATGGTGCCGGCAAACACCTGATCACCTGACTGCTTGGCGACCGGCATGCTTTCACCGGTAATCGGCGCTTGATTGATGGCGGGTTGACCATTGGTGACGACGCCGTCAAGCGGGATGCGTTCACCCGGCTTGACGCGCACCTCAGTATTCAATGCCACTTGTTTGGCGGAGACGTTGACCCAATCGCCACCCTGCAACACCGTGGCCTGATCCGGCGACATGGCCATCAATCCGGCGATGGCATTGCGCGCCCGATCCAGCGACAGCGATTCGATCATTTCGGCCAGCGTGAACAGGACGATGACCACCGCCGCCTCCGGCCATTGGCCGATAATGGCCGCGCCGATGACGGCCAGCGACATCAGGAAATTCATGTTCAGCGACAGATGGCGTAGCGCGATCCAGCCTTTTTTCAGTGTGTCGACGCCGCCGACGGCAATCGCGAACAATGCCAATGCGATGACGCTGAGCGAGCGGTCGTTGCCGGTGGTCCAGGCGATGACTTCCGACGCGAGCGCGGCAACGGCAGCGACGCCGACCATCAGCCATTTGCGTTTTGGAATGGCGTAGGACGCGCTGTGATCGTCATCATCGATACCGACTGTCGCGTCGAGCGTATCGCTCTTGACCTTGGGCAGCATGTCGAGCGCAGCGAGCGTGGTCACGATGGGTTCCACCGAGGGCAGGCGATGTTGCACCGTCAGTTCGCGCTGAATCAGGTTGAACTGCATCGCGGCGATGCCATCCATGTTGGACAGGCGTTCGCGGATCAGCTTTTCCTCGGTCGGACAATCCATCTTCTGGATGAAGAAAACGGCTTCCTCGGAATCTGTCAGGCTGCTCGGCTTGATGTTGTCGACGGTAGACACGGCTTCGCCATGATCATGCGCGTGGTCATGATTGTGTTCATGGCCATGATCATGTTGATGGTCATGGTTTTTGCCATGTTGATGGCCGTGATCGTGGTTACAGCAATTGGACATGCGTGCTCCTGATATGCAGAATATTAGGGCCTGTTATCAAGTAATTTGCGAGATGCGTTTCAACCAGAAGGCGTGTTGGCAAGGCGCGTGGCGTAACAGGTGGTAGGCCCACCTGTAAGCCATGCAACGCCGCCAGCGCGCCTTCTGGTTGAAACCCTTCGGGAACGGCTGCAGGCGTCGCCTGCCGTTGTTGCGACTCCTTGCCGTAGCACCGCTACGCCGCGTCGCCGCGCCTAGGCAGTCAACGCCTGCCGCGCGTTCGCATTCGCAAATTACTTGATAGCAGGCCCTAGGCTTGCTGTATATTAAAAACCCTAAACCAACTACAGGGTCAAGCCTTTAATGACCCTGCTTGCAGGGCGGTTATGCAAATACAAAGGAGCACTCGATGGACAACCTGAAGATAGGCGAACTGGCGGCACGCACCGATTGTCCGGTGGAAACTATCCGTTATTACGAGCGTGAGGCTTTGTTGCCGCAACCGACGCGTTCGCAAGGCAACTACCGCTTGTATGGCGATGGTCACGTTGAGCGCCTGCAATTCATTCGCCACTGCCGTTCGCTTGATATGACGCTCGACGAAGTGCGCAGCCTGTTGCAATTCCGCGATGCGCCGGAAGACAACTGTGGCGAGGTCAATGCCTTGCTGGACAAACATATAGGTCACGTTGCCCAACGCATCAGCGAATTGAAGAAATTGCAAACGCAATTGAAGAGCTTGCGGGCGCAATGCGACAGCGCGCAGGCGGTCAAGGATTGCGGCATCTTGCAGGGGCTTGCCAATATGAGTGACGACAGCAAGCCGGTCAATCTGGGCAGTCACGGCAGCGGATGTCATTAGGCGGGACGTCGTACATTTAGCAGCTTTTCCAAACTTCTTTCGACGAACTCTATCCCCTGTGTCATTTCTAACGACGTTCCACATCCCCTATTCGATAAGGACGGTCGTGACAGAATTTCATCTGGTTAGTCCCGCCAGCACTGGCGGATCAATGCGCATGGCCTTTCCTCATGCCCAAGTATTTTGTGCACTGGACGACTATGGACTGGGGCCGCTTGGCGACGAAAGCGCAAGAGATGCTTTCTGGCGGGACATCGGGGGCGGCTACGACGACGAATACTGGAAGTCTACGTCGGACTGTTTCACACCCTGGCGCGAATTGCACACGGCACTAGCCCAACAGCCAGGATGCCCTGTGTATATCTGGCACAGTGGCAGTGGGGCCGAATATGTTTTTTTACGGATGGCATGTTATTGGCTGGCCGATGTGGAGCATCCACTGTTGGCAGTCAGTGTTCCTGCGCACGAAGAAGGGCTGCATTCGACGGCCGTCTGGCCACCGGAGCGGCTGAGAGAATTTGCTGCGAATGCGGTGAAAATTTCTGAAGTCCAGCGTCGGACGTGGGCACAGGAATTCGCTGGCATCTCGGCGCGGGCGGAGATGTTGCGCGAATGCGATGACATCGGATGTTTGCATTTTCGCGATTTGAACGTGCATGACGATCTGTTGCTGGCGTCTTGTTCAGATCAATGGGAAATCGCTTCGGCGGTGGTGGGGGCTGCGATGGTGCGGTCAAATCCCCGCAATGCATTGAGCGATATTTTTCTGAGTTCTCGTTTGCAATGTCTCATTGACGCCGGATTACTGGATGTCGATGGAGAGCGTACCGCGATGAGGAAATATCGAGTACGCCGACGGTCAGGAATATAAAACATAGTAAAACGGCTCGCGGGGACTATGCCGCGAGCCGTTTTGCCATGAGCAAGCTTATTGCAGCGTGCTGTGCCTGTGGCGTTAAGAGAGATTGCCCAGAATGCTGTCCATTGCCCAGCTCGTATGCGCCGCCGAACGTCCGTTCGATGGATGTTTGCCGGTGCCGCGTAAATGTTCGTGCATCTTGCGCACGTGGTAGAGCTGGATATTTTCGGGGTGCGCAATATCCAGTTGCTGTGTGCCGCCAGCATTGGTCAGCGTCAGCGGTACATCGCCAAAAATAGAAAAAACAATCTTTCCTTCGCTGCCGGTGATCTCAACATGGTCAACGCGCTCGAAGCTGCCAAAATTCCAGCTGCCGCTGCCGGTCACGCCGGAAGCGTGCAGCCAGCTCGCGCTCACCGCGTCTTTGGCGGAATACAGTCCTTGTTGATTGGTGCTGGAGCCTGACGCTTCCAGCATGTCGCCGAAATAATGCGCGAACAGATTCAGTCCGTGACTGGCCAGATCGTCGAAGTAGCCGCCCGGCGCAATCCTGGCGTCGGTACGCCAGTTGGCCTCGCGGCCCAGGTCGGTGAGCGAAGGCGTGCGGCTGAATTGCCAACTGACGTGTCGTGCGGTTCCTATCTTGCCTTCGTTGATCCAGCTCTTGATCTGCGCAAAGCGCGGTAATGAACGCCGGTAGTAGGCGACGAACAAGGGCAGGTTCAGCGTTTCGAAAGCGGCACAGATCGTCAGGCAGTCGTCGTAACTTGGCGCCATCGGCTTTTCGATGCAGCAGGGTTTGTTCGCTGCTGCGACTTTGAGTGCGTAATGCAGGTGTGTGTCGGGCGGTGTGGCGATGTAGACGGCGTCAATGTCCGGATCTGCGATCAGCGCGTCGGCGTCGCTGTAATGTTTGGCGACGCCGTGGCGCTGCGCATAATCGGCTGCTTTTTCTGCATCGCGGCGCATGACGGCATGTAGCGCGAATCCGGGCGTCTTTTGAAAGGCCGGGCCGCTCTTGCGTTCGGTGACGTCGCCGCAGCCGATGATGCCCCAGCGGATGATTTCGGGAAGATCGGTTTTTATCATGATGATCGATTCTTGTTTTGTTACCGAGACTGATTACGCCATTACATCACGTCGCGTTCGCGCTGGGAAGCGTTGCGCCAAGTGCGTCAAGTATCGGGCAGTCCGGACGGTTGTCGCCATGACAATCATGCGCAAGATGTTGCAGCGTCGACTTCATCGCCTGCAGTTCATGGATCTTCGCGTCCAGCTCGGCAATATGCTCATTCGCCAGCTGTTTGACCTTGCGGCTCGGGCGTGATTGATCCAGCCACAGGCCCATCAGATCGGCAATCTGTTTCATCGAAAAGCCGAGTACGCGGGCTTGCCGGATAAAGCGCAACAGATGCACGTCGCGCTCGCTGTAAATGCGATAGCCGGCGTCGGTGCGCGCCACCTTGGGCACCAGACCGATCTCTTCATAGTGACGAATCATTTTTGCCGATACGCCGGAGGCTTGTGCGGCGTCGCCGATGTTCATGCTCATGTTGATTCTCCTTTGCGGCCTTTTTTATCTTGTGGCTGCCAGCGCTTCAGCAGCAGGGCATTGCTCACGACGCTGACGCTCGATATCGCCATTGCCGCACCGGCGATCATCGGGTTCAGCAGGCCGAATGCCGCCAGCGGAATACCGACGATGTTGTAGATGAAGGCCCAAAACAGGTTCTGGCGGATTTTGTTATAGGTGCGGCGCGAGATGTCGATTGCATCGGCCACCAGCGCAGGATCACCACGCATGAGCGTAATGCCGGCTGCCTGCATGGCGACGTCGGTGCCGGTGGACATGGCAATGCCGACATCGGCCGCCGCCAGCGCCGGCGCATCGTTGATGCCGTCGCCGACCATGGCAATGCGCTGGCCATGCTGGCCGCTTTGATTGTTTTGGCGCAAGTCGGTAATGGCTTGCGCTTTGTCTGCCGGTAAGACGTTGGCGCGGAAGTCGTCGAGACCGAGTTCTTTTGCCACGTGTGCCGCCGCGCCTTGATTGTCGCCGCTCAGCATGACCGTGCGGATGTGCAAGTGATGCAGGCGCTCAATGGCTTGCCGTGCATTGCTCTTGATAGTGTCGCCGAAGGCTAGCAGGCCCAATAGCGTCACTCGATTATGTGTATCGGCTTGCGCCAGCCACGAGATGGTGCGGCCTTGCTGTTCCAATTGTTTTGCTAGCGCATGGAGTTCTGGCTGACTATCGGGCGTCGCACCGAGTTCCTGCATCCAGCGCGCACTACCGAGATAGGTGAGGTGACTATCAATCAGCGCTTGTGTGCCGCGTCCGGGAACGGCCTTGCTGTCGCTGGCATCGGTCGGGGTAAGGTCTTTGCCGCGAGCGGCATCCATAACGGCATGGGCAAGTGGATGTTCGCTGTGGCGCTGCAAGGCTGCTGCAATGCCGAGCAGCTTGTCGTCATCGTGGTCAATCGCCTGCAGCGCTGCCAGCACTGGTTTGCCTTCGGTCAGCGTGCCGGTCTTGTCGAAGGCGACAACGCCGATGCGATGGGCGATTTCGAGTGCTTCCGCATCCTTGATCAGAATGCCGTAGCGCGCCGCCACGCCTGTGCCGGCCATGATCGCAGTCGGTGTCGCCAGACCGAGCGCGCACGGGCAGGCGATCACGAGTACCGCCACCGCATTGAGCAGCGCTTGCTCCCAATCGCCACCGATGAGGCCCCAGCCGATCAGCGTCAGCAGCGCCAATACCAGTACCACGGGAACAAACACGGCACTGACCTGATCGACCAGACGCTGGATCGGGGCCTTGGCGGCTTGCGCATGTTCAACCATACGGATGATGCGTGCCAGGACTGTTTCGGCACCGATCGCGGTGGTGTTGACCAATAACAGGCCGTCACCGTTGATGGCACCGGCGGTGACTTTGTCGCCGGGCTGTTTTTCCATGGGCAGGCTTTCGCCGGTGAGCATGGATTCATCCAGATGGCTAAGACCTTCTTGCACGATACCGTCGACGGCTACGCGTTCCCCGGGGCGCACAACGACCTGGTCGCCGATGCGGATGGAGGACAGCGCAACGTCGCTGTCGACGCCGTTGCGCCTTAATGTGGCTTTGTCGGGCCGCAACGCGTTGAGTGCACGGATGGCGTCAGCGGTCTGGCGCTTGGCGCGCGTTTCCAGCCATTTACCGAGCAACACCAGCGTGATCACGGCCGCCGATGCTTCGAAGTAAAAGTGCGACACATGATGCCCGCCGTGGGTGTTCATGAATTGATTGAACAACTGATATAGCGACAAGCCATAAGCGGCGCTGGTGCCGAGCGCCACCAGCAGATCCATGTTGCCGGTATGTGCTTTGACGGCGCGCCAGCCGGCACGATAAAAACGTGCGCCCAGCCAGAACTGCACCGGCGTTGCCAGCAGTAGTTGCCAGACGCCGGGCAATTGCCACTCGGTGCCAAAGGGCATCAACAGCATCGGCAGCATCAGCGGCGCTGTCAATGCCGCTGCAACCGCGACCGGCCACCAAGTCGGCAAAGCAGGGCGCGCAGGTTCGGTTTGCGCGATGGACGGCAGCGCGGCGTTGTAGCCGGCGCGTTCGACGGCGGCGATCAAGGTATCGACGGACACTGCGCTGGTGGTGGTCAGCGTGGCCTTTTCGCTGGCAAGATTGACGGAGACCTCGCTGACGCCTGGAACTTTGTAGAGTGCTTTCTCGACACGGCCAACGCACGAGGCACAGCTCATGCCGTTGATGTCGAGTGTGATCTCTTCTTGTTTAACGTCATAGCCGGCCTTGTGGACGGCGGCGATCAACTGGTCGGCATGCACGCCGGGTTCAGCTTGTACGGTGGCCAATTCAGTCGCCAGATTGACGCTGACGTCACGCACCGAGGGTACGGCGCGCAAGGCCTTTTCCACACGGCCGACGCAGGAGGCGCAGGTCATGCCTTCGACGGCGAGGGTCAGTTCTTGCAAGTGGTGTGAAGCCAGGGGAGTAGAGATAGTAGACATGATGGTCTCATTGACGGTTTGATCATGGACTCAGCATGATCCTTCCCATCATGGTAAGGTCAAGGCCTATTTTGACACGATTGTTGAGAATGTGCGCTTGACCTTGCCCTTGTGGCAAGGTTTAAGCTGCCCTCATCAATTCTCACTAACTGAAAAAAGGAAAACATCATGCTGACATTCAACGTTCAGGATATGACTTGCAACCACTGTGCGAGCGCTATTACGCGTGCCGTGAAAGAAGTGGACGCCAACGCCAAGGTTGACGTTAAGGTTGCGGAGAAGCTGGTCAATATCGACAGTGGCGTGGCCGCGGCGGAATTTGCCGAGGCTATCAAAGAGGCCGGCTATACGCCGGTAGCCGCTTAAGTTTGACGATGACTATTTGCTGAGCAATCGCATCGCGCGTTCCAGCCCATCAATGGTCAGCGGAAACATGCGCTGACTCATCAATTGCTGGATGATGGCGATCGATTGCCGGTATTGCCACAAGCCTTCGGGTTCCGGATTGAGCCAGGCAAAATTGCTGAAAGTGCTCGTGAAGCGCTGCAGCCAGACTGCTCCGGCCTCGGCGTTGTTGTATTCAACCGAGCCGCCGGGTTGGACGATTTCGTAGGGGCTCATGGTCGCGTCGCCGACGAAGATCAGTTTGGTGTCCGCTGAGTACTTGTGCAGCAGATCCCAGGTCGGGAAACGTTCTGCATGGCGGCGGCGATTATTCTTCCATACGTAGTCGTACACGCAGTTGTGGAAGTAGAAGAACTCCATGTTCTTGAATTCGGTCTTGGCTGCGGAGAACAATTCTTCGGTACGCGCGATGTGATCATCCATCGAACCGCCGACGTCGAACAGCATCATCACCTTGATGTTGTTGCGCCGCTCCGGCTGCATCTTGATGTCGAGGTAACCGGCATTGTTGGCCGTGGCGCGAATGGTGTCGTCCAGCGCCAGCTCTTCCTCGGCGCCATCGCGTGCAAACTTGCGCAGGCGGCGCAGTGCGACCTTGATGTTGCGTGTGCCGAGCTCACGCTCGCTGTCGTAGTCCTTGTAGGTTCGTTCATCCCACACCTTCACGGCGCTGCGGTTCTTGCTCTCGCCGCCGATGCGGATGCCTTCCGGGTTGTAGCCACTGTTGCCGAACGGTGAGCTGCCTCCTGTGCCGATCCACTTGTTGCCGCCTTCGTGACGTTCGTGCTGCTCTTTGAGCAACTCCTTGAGCCGATCCATCAGCTTGTCATAGCCGAACTTTTCCAGTGCCGCTTTTTGTTCCGGCGTGAGTTCGCGCTGCATGCGTTTCATCAACCAGTCGAGCGGAATCTCGGGATTCTTTTCGAAGATCGTTTCTATGCCTTTGAAGTAGCTGCCAAAGGCTTTATCGAATTTGTCGTAATTGGCTTCGTCTTTGACTAACGTGATGCGCGAGAGATAGTAGAAGTCATCGATAGCCGGCGAGATGACGTTCTTTTGCATGGCCTCAAGCAGGATCAGGAACTCTTTGATGGAGACCGGAATCCGTGCGTCTTTGAGCGTAAAAAAGAAGTCGATCAGCATAAGTAAATAGTTGAATCTGAATCAATGTCCAAGCTTGAACTGCAGATGGCGCTTGACCGCAGGCCATTCGGATTCGATAACCGAAAATACCACCGTGTCGCGCAGCGAGCCGTCAGGTGCGCGCTGATGATTGCGCAGGATGCCGTCCTGTTTCGCGCCAAGCCGCAGGATGGCTGCGCGCGATTGCTGGTTCAGCCAATGCGTGCGGAACTCCACGGCGATGCAATGCAATGTTTCGAAGGCGTGGGTCATCAGCATCAGCTTGCACTCGGTGTTGATACCGGTGCGCTGGGCGCTGGCGGCAGTCCAGGTTGAGCCGATCTCGACGCGGCGATGTATCGGGTCGGCGTTCATGTAAGTCGTCATTCCGCACAATCCACCGGTGTCATGGCGCCGTGTGACGAAGGGCAGCATCGAGCCTTGTTCTTGCAGCTTGAGGCGGCGTTCGATTTCGGCGCGCATGTTTTCCGGCTTGGGAATCGAGGTGTACCAGAGCTTCCACAGCTTGCCGTCCGATACCGCAGCGATCAGCGCATCGTGATGGTCGAGCGACAGCGGTTCAAGCGTGGCGTACTGGCCTTTGAGCGTGATCGGGTGCAAGAACTGCATGGTGGACTCCCAGGGGTGGCGACAGTGGATGACGATTTATCTGCTTCTTCTCGATTTCTTATTTTCTGATTGCGTGGTTGCCTAGCGATTGTTGCGCGACATGAACACCAGACGCTCGAACAGGTGCACATCTTGTTCATTCTTCAGTAATGCACCATGCAACGGCGGAATGGCAGCTTTGCCATCCTTGCTGTGCAAGGTTTCCGCCGGAATATCTTCGGCCAGCAACAGCTTGAGCCAGTCGATCAGTTCCGACGTCGACGGTTTTTTCTTCAGGCCGGGAATATCGCGCACTTCGTAGAAAGTTTGCAGCGCCTGCGCCAGCAGATCGCGTTTGAGATCGGGGAAGTGCACGTCGACGATTTGCTGCATCGTGTCCTTGTCAGGAAACTTGATGTAGTGGAAGAAGCAGCGGCGCAGGAAAGCGTCCGGTAATTCCTTCTCATTGTTCGAGGTGATGATGACCAGCGGCCGGTGCTTTGCGCGCACCATCTCGCGCGTTTCGTAGACATAGAATTCCATCCTGTCGATCTCGCGCAGCAAGTCGTTGGGGAATTCGATGTCAGCTTTGTCGATCTCATCGATCAGCAGGACTTGCGGCTCGTCCGCGCTAAAGGCTTGCCACAATACGCCTTTGAGGATGTAGTTGTGGATGTTCTTGACGCGTTCGTCGCCAAGCTGGGAGTCGCGTAATCTCGATACGGCGTCGTACTCGTATAAACCCTGCTGTGCCTTGGTGGTTGATTTGATGTGCCATTGCAGCAGCGGACGATTGAGCGCCGCAGCAACTTCTTCGGCCAGCATGGTCTTGCCGGTGCCGGGCTCGCCTTTGATCAGCAGCGGGCGTTGCAGGGTCAGCGCGGCGTTGACGGCCAGTTTCAGGTCATCGGTGGCAACGTAACTGGAGGAACCTTCAAAACGTGTTTCTTGTCGCATGGCGGGATGTCATCAGGACGAAAATAAATCTGAGTATAAGGTAAAAAGATTCACAGCCATTTTCCCCGTTATTCGATTGAATTCACGCTTTTCATCCCCAAATATTGTAGTTACGAGGTTCTGACTTGCCTGACGGGTAAGTCGGGATCCTTTTCCCTCATAAAAACAGAGTGAGGCATGAAGTTTCTTTTTCTTAAAATACGCGTGATCTGGCGACGTTTTCGCTATGGTCAGCAAGCGCGTTATGAACATCACATTGATTATGCGCCGCAGCTGGAAGCATTGATGCGGCGGGCGGACATCGACGCAGTCTGGCACGACCGCGCCAACTGGATGATCGACGTCGCCGAATGGCTGCGCCATCAGCCGAAAGTTTCGCTGCTCGATGCGGAAGGACGTCGCCGCGTCAGGCATCAGCGCGTGCGCGCCATGCTCGATTGGCTGGATGAGCATCGCGATGTGCGCCGGCTGGTGCAGAATTGCCTGCAAAAGACGTTGCGTGAGGCGAGCGGGCCGGAGTTGTTTTCGGTCACGGGTCTGCCACACGAATCGGCGTTTTTCAGTGAGCTGACTGAGCGCGCCTTCAAGATGGTGCTGCCGCGCCACTTGTCGCCGAGCGAATTGCCGACTTTGTTTGCGGCCATGTTTCCTGATCCGGAAGATGCCGAGTGGCTGCTTGAACTCGATCAGGATCAGCAAGAGCGTCTCTGGAAGCTGGCTGCCGACGACGGCATCTCTCACGCCTACTGGCAGCAGATCGAAGAAGCCTTGACGTACCTGACCACCGTGGTCGTCGCTGACGGCATCAGTCCGGCGTTTCGCCAACGGCTGGAGCCGAAGATGCCTTTGCAGGCAACGCCTTTCATGGCCTTGCGGCGAGAGATGGAAGCCTATCTGCGCGCCAGTCCGAACGATGAAGGCGCATTGCGCAGTGCGCGCATGCTGATCGCCGTGTGCCAGGCACAGACCGACCGCATCTACGCGCATCTGGATGAATATGGCGTGTCCGTAAGCCTGGTCTACCGTATTGAACGCATGCGTGCGCAGCTTACGCGCATGGGGCGATTGATCGATGTGCGCTCGGCGACGTGGCGCGAGCCCGGCCCAGGAGCGGGTGGAAGTGCCGGACGCGTGCAACTGCTGCTGGCTGATCTGATTGCCGCGCATCACAGCCGCTCATCGGTGCGCAGCCTGGTGCGCCGCAGCTTCGCGTTGTTGGCGCGCAAGATGGTTGAGCGCAGCGCTGACCATGGCGAACATTACATTGCGCGCGATCGCTCCGGTTATCGTGCGATGGTCAAAGCAGCCTGCCTGGGTGGTGTCGTCACAGCCTTTACCGTGCTGATGAAAATTGCGCTTGGCAAGCTGGGGCTGGCGAATTTCTTTGAAGGTGCATTTGCTTCAATCAACTACGCGATCAGTTTCCTTGTGATTGCCGCCATTGGTGGCGTGCTGGCGACCAAACAGCCGGCAGTGACCGCACCGGCGCTGGCAGCCAAGATGGGAGAGCTGGATACGGTCGATGGCCTGCGCGCCTTGCTGGGCGAGACGGCGATGCTGCTGCGCTCGCAGGCAGCGGCGATCTTCGGCAACCTGACGGCAGTGATTCCGACCATGTTGCTGATCACGGCCGGGTTCATGCTGGCGTCGGGTACGGCATTGATGAATCCGGACAAGGCGGCTCGTGCCATGCACGATCTGTCGCTGATTGGTCCTACGCCTTTGTATGCGGCGTTCACCGGGATTTTGCTGTGGCTGTCCAGTCTGGTGGCAGGGTTTGCCGACAATTGGTTCGCCCTGCGTCGTCTGCGCGAGGCGCTGGCGCATCAGCGCCGGCTGGTGCATGCGCTGGGCCCGACCCGTGCTGCGCGCTGGGCGGCGTGGCTGGAGCGTCATGTGGCAACCATTGCCGGGAACGTCTCCTTGGGTGTTTTGCTGGGGATGACGCCGGTCGTGGCACAGTTTTTCGGCCTGCCGCTCGATGTTCGCCATGTCACGCTGGCGACCGGTACGCTGGTGGCTGCGTCCGCAAGTCTGGGTTGGGGCGTCATGTCGACGCCACCGTTTTGGCTGGCTGTCAGCGGCATCGTATTGATCGGCGTCCTCAACGTCGGTGTGGCGTTTGCCAGTGCCATGGCGCTGGCTTTGCGCGCACGTGATATTCCGGCGAGGATACGACGTGTCGTTTTTCGTGCTGTGCTGCGACGATTTACGGCTTCGCCCTTGAGTTTTTTCTTCCCTGAAAAAGCCGCGACGGCTTCTGCCAAGCCTGTTCCCAGCGAATCGGAAACGGAAGAAGAGCGCTGAAGCACTGCAATAAGAGAATCGTAAGCGGGAGGATGTTGTAATTTGGAGCGCCCTGACAGTTTGACTCAGGGCGCTGTTGGGGTAAAATCAACCGGTTTTTTGGCATCGCAGGGGACGGGCGAGAATGCTTAAGCCGAAATGGTTGAGCCAATAATGTATAGCCAAACCTGTGGGACCAGCTTCGAACAGTGTCGTTTTCGACTTAGTTTGTGCCTTAGTTTGATTTTATTTACCCCTGCCAATATGAAAAAACTATTCGTACTGCTCGCATTCGCGGGTGTTGCCAGCGCGGCCTCGGCCGTCGATCTTGCAGGTAACACCGGTAAGGTCAATGTGTCGATGTGCATCGGTTGCCACGGCATTCCAGGATATAAAGCGACCTTCCCCGAGGTCTATCAGGTCCCCATGCTGGGCGGCCAATCCGCAAAATATATCGAAAATGCGCTGAAAGCCTATCAAAAAGGCGAGCGTAAGCATCCGTCCATGCAGGGTATCGCCGGTAGCTTGTCCGACAAGGATATCGCCGAGCTGGCTGCTTACTACTCACAGCAAAAATAAGGGAAGCACGAGATGAAAAAGATCATGACTTTGGCGGTTTTCGCCGCTTCTTTCGTTGTTTCCCTGAGTGCGGTGGCTGCCGGCAATGCTGAATCCGGCAAGCTGCTGACCGAGAAATACAACTGCGCGTCCTGCCACGGCAAGGATTTCAACTCGCCGATCGACCCATCCTATCCGAAGCTGGCCGGCCAGCATCAGGACTATCTGCAACATGCGCTGGTGGCTTATCGCCGCGGCAATGACGGCATGAATGGCCGCACCAATGCCATCATGTCGGGCCAGGCCAAGGCGCTGACCGACAAGGACATCCAGGACATCGCAGCTTATCTGCATAGCCTGCCGGGTTCGCTGGTGCTGGAAAAGTAAAGGCAAAGCTGGCGAAGTTGACGTCATTGACGTCGCCAACTTCTCTGGCCTGCAATAAAAAGCCACGGCATGCCGTGGCTTTTTTCATGGGCGCGTCATTTGCGTGTCATCTGTAGGGAGCAGACTGCAAGTTCAACGGCGCCGGATGCTTTCGATATAGGCGGCGCTGTCAGGCGGCAAGCCGCTGCGCTGGGAGTTCCAGATGACTTCGCCCAGGCATTCCATGATTTCGTGCTGGGCTTCGTGTTCGGACCCCTTGCGCTGTGCCAAGGCCTGGAAAGCTTTACGGATGCCGGGAGGCTGATCGATGGAAATCTGCTCGCTGATCGACAGATGCATCGACAAATGCAGGAAGGGGTTGGTCTGGCCTTGCTCGACCGAGTAGTCGGCTTCCAGCGCGCGCTCGACATCGATCAGTTCGTCGTCGTACTCGGGATGCTGGATGATCCAGTCGCGAGCGATGGCTTCGAGCGGGGTCAGGATTTGATTTTCGCGATGTTTGCGGAAGGCTTCACAAAAGAAGCGGCGTACATCGTGCTGGCTTGGGTTGAACATTGCGGCTGCTAGGACGGCGTAAAGCCATCATTGTACGTCTTATCACCGAACTCTTCCCGCCGCAGGGTCGGGATGCAGGGACTTCCTCAGGCTGTCATACTTCATTGCACCAAAATATGCAGGCTTGAGTTGTCGTGCGGTAATATGAGTGCAGATGGCGAGGACACATCGCCACATTTCGGAAAGGGACGCCGATCATGAAGCACCGGTTTTGCACCTGGAGTCTGCCTTCGCAGCTGGTTTCGTTGGTATGTGCACTTTGCCTTGCAGCGAGTCCGGACACGCTTGCTTCGCTGAAAACAGACAGGGCAGAAAAAGTAGAAAAAGCCGGCAAGGAAACGCAGACCGTACTCATTGGTTACGCCGGACCGCTGAGCGGTACGTCATCAGGTGTCGGCAAGAGCATGGCAAACGCCGCCCAAATGGCCGTCGATGAAGCCAACAAGCGCGGCTTGCAGATCCAGGGCAAGTCTGTGCAGTTGCAATTGCTGCTGCAGGATGATCGCACCAATCCTCGCACGGCAGAATTCATCGCCCGTTACCTCTCCAAAACTGGTGTGATCGGTGTGATTGGGCACTGGAACAGCGCCGCCAGTCTTGCAGCGGCACCCATCTATAACGCCGCCGGCGTGATCCAGATATCGCCGGCGACGATGAGTACGCTCTATACCCAGCAAGGCAATCGCGCGACCTTTCGCACCATCGGCAACAACAGTAACGCCGGCAGCTATACCGCCGACTACGCCGTGAAGGTTCTGCAAACCAGACGCGTTGTTGTGGTCGACGACGGTACGCCGTTCGGGCGCGGTTTCGTTGAGCAATTCAGTCGTACTGCCAAGGAACTCGGAGCGCAGATCGTGGGGGCGCATACCGTCAGCGACAAGACCTCGGATTTCAATGCCGTGCTGGTGGATACGGAGAGGCTGCATCCTGACGCAGTGCTATTCGGTGGCCTCGATCTGCAAGCCTCGACGTTGGCGCGGGCCATCAAGCGACGCAAGCTGCAGATTCGTTTCCTTGGCGCAAGCGGTACAGTCGGCTTGCCGTTTTTGAGAGCTGCAGGAGCGGACGGCAATGGCAGCATCGTGGTGGAGCCGGGACTGCCGATGGACAAGCTGCCAGGCTGGAAGAATTTTGAGAAGAGCTATATGCAGAAATTCGACAGCAATATCGATTTGTATGCACCGTTTGCTTACGATGCTGCGCAGGTGTTGATTGCCGCCATGCGCCAGGCCAACTCGATCGATCCGAAGAAGGTGGCGGAGGTGCTGCACGACATTCGCTTTGTCGGGATGACAGGGACGATTTCATTCAACCATGAAGGAGATCTTATCAATCCTGCTTTTACCATTTACGAAGTGCAGGATCAGAGTTGGGTGGTGCGTAAAATCATTTCTGGTAGTGTGAACTAGGTCGCTGGCAGTGGGGGTGATCAAACACGCTTAGCGCGTAATTGAGCAGTGATCTCCTCTTGATTATTCTTCGTTGAGTGATATTCCCGCTGCGGTACATCAACTACTTCATCACCTGCGCATCATTTCATTCAGCCTGACTCAACATTTCTGGTCATTGGATCTTGATCGCCTTGCTTCATGAGCCATCATTTTCTAAGCTGTCGTTCTGCCTACTCAACCTGAGCCGCTCAGTTCAAGCGATCATTGAAACTCGATGGTGTAAGTCACGCTGGTTGTGACCGTGCCAGAGGTTGCGGCACCTGTTGCTACATATTGCGCCATGTAAGTCAGGTTGGCGTTGCCGCTCGAGATTGGCACATAAGTAGTGCCTTGCGCGCCGGAGGCAGCACCGACTGCGATATTGCTGCCATCAACATTTGTCAGGCCAATTTGCACATTCGTTGCGGTACCGGTGTTCTTCAGACGACCGGTCGCAGTGTCGACATTCGCGCCGACTTCAAAAAAGGCGCGGACGTTGCCGCTGGCCGGAGTGCAACCCGTCAGAGCGATGGTGAAAGGCGTTGCACCTGCCTTGGCGCCGGCAACGGCCAGTGCAGTAGCGGAAATCTTCGGCAGGGTAACGGCGAGGTTAGGTGTGCCACCGTTGATAGTGCAGGTCTGAGCAGTGATGCTGCCGCTGAAAGTGATGGTGCCATCTGCAGCGAAGGACGCCAGAGGGGCCAGAGTAGCGATAGTCAACAGGGCTTTGAGGATCGATTTTTGCATGATGTTCTCTAGGAAATTTATTAAATAGGTGTCTGTTTGAATTCGGTGTTTTGCTGCGTTTTGTTCTCAACCACAGGACACATGTTACGGATTGATGGTCGCTGAAAATATAGGAAAACTCTCAAAACGAAGAACTGTTACGACCAAGAACTCGACGAATGACGATTCAATAAAGAGAGGTGATTTGATCCGCAAAAGAAAGATGTGCAGCGCTTTACGAAAGAGCAGAGGAGCAGCGAAGAGAGAGGACTGTTTTAAGGAGAATTGGGGCAGTCAATACCAGCAGGCGGAATTGGCCTCGCTGATGCCGTGCTGCAATGTGCCGCGAGATGCCGGCCACAGGAGAAGGGTTTCATGGGGAAAGTACGATGGTTCCTGCAGAAAGCACTGTTGTTATGCCACATCCGAAGTGTGGCATCCCGCGCTCTTCATAACAGACACCTTGCTTCGACGACATCTGACATCCGGCCCCGGCATTTCTTGATGTGGTGTTTGTCCCTGGAAAATTCAGATGACGGTCATCTTTGTGCGGGATTTCTACATCGATGTTTTTTGAGAGTTTTCTTATATTTGTCCGGATAGTTAATCCGTAAGATTCGTCTTGTGGTGAGAAGCAAACGCAGCAAAACACCGAATCAACGACAGACATCTACTTAACTTTCTTGGGGAATATTATGCAAAAATCGATCATCGCTTCGTTCCTGGCTATCGCTGCTCTGGCTCCTGCTGCGGCCTTCGCTTCCGACGGCACCATCACCATCAGTGGCACTGTGACTGCTCAGACCTGCACCATCAACGGCGGTACTGCGAACTTCACCGTGACACTGCCCAAAGTGCCGGCAGCTTCCCTCGCAACGGCTGGCTCCAAGGCAGGTGCAACACCTTTCACCATCGCCCTGACAGGTTGCACCGCAGGCAGCGGCAGCGCCCGTGCCTTCTTCGAAGCCGGTCCTAACGTCGATACGGCAACAGGTCGCCTGAACATCGCGGGTGGTGGTGCGGGCAACGTGCAAGTCGGCCTGGCAACAGCCGCGGGTACGGACATCAATGTCGGTGCCGCATCCGGTGCACAAAACTCGACTTATGTTCCCATCGCCAGCGGTAACGCCAATCTGACGTATCTGGCTCAATACGTGGCTACTGGCACGGCAACAGCGGGCGCTGTCACGACTTCCGTCACCTACACGATTGAGTTTCAGTGATCGTTTAGGCCGTATTACTGAGAACGTATCTACGATCTCAATAATTTACGAAAATACCGTGATGAAAAAAGGCGGTTCAGGCGTTGGAGTGAAGCAAAGAGGGCTTGGGCGAAGAGCGCAGTATTCTGCGCCGGCACCGGTTATACGTGGCAGTCGTTTGAGCAAGGCATACCTGACATCTTGGGCGCAAACCTGACTGTACAGGTTCTTAGACGCCTTTTTGCGGCAGCGGTGTTTTTTGCTTGAACTCGCACAAGTCAGCAATGATGCAGTTCCAGCATTGCGGCTTGCGCGCGATGCAGGTGTAGCGGCCATGCAGGATCAGCCAGTGGTGGGCGTCCTGCAAAAACTCGGGCGCGACGAATTTCATCAGCTTGCGTTCAACTTCATCCACGTCTTTGCCTGGCGCGATGCCGGTACGGTTGGAGACGCGGAAAATATGCGTGTCGACGGCAATAGTTGGATGACCGAACGCGGTATTCAGCACCACGTTGGCAGTCTTGCGGCCTACGCCGGGCAGTGCCTCCAGTTCTTCACGTGTCTGCGGGACTTCGCCGCCGTGCTGCTCCAGCAGGATGCGGCAAGTCTCGATCACGTTCTTTGCCTTGGTACGGAATAGGCCGATCGTCTGGATATAAGGAATCAGTTCATCCACGCCGAGTTTATAGATCTTGGCGGGCGTATTGGCGACAGGATAGAGCTTGCGCGTGGCCTTGTTGACCGATACGTCGGTGGCTTGTGCCGACAGCAGCACGGCGATCAGCAACTCGAACGGCGTCGTGTATTCCAGCTCGGTGGTCGGGGTAGGGTTGGCCTGACGCAGGCGGGTGAAAATTTCGCGGCGCTTTTCGCTGTTCATGGCTGGCTGGTGGCTTGGCTGTTCAATGTGGTTTAGCGCTGGGATTGTCGCCAGTCGCTGCTGCTTGTTCCTTCTTCAGGCGTGCGCGTTCGATGGCGGCCTGGATGATGGCTTTCTTGCGGTCTTGTTCGGCTTTTTCTTCCGGCGACAAAGCACTCGCCGATTCTACTTCTTTCAGTTTCGCAGCAGCCTTGGCGGCGAGGCGGGCGTCGTTTTCTTCTTTCTCGCGGCGCAGCCGGAAGCTGCGGAAATCGTGCTGCGCTCGTGCGGTGTCGGCCTGCTCTTGCGACCATGCGTCCCAGCCGGTTTTGCCAGGCGTCACCTCGATCATGGCGATGCAGTCGACCGGGCAGGGCGCGACACACAGGTCACAGCCGGTACAGGCGTCGGTCAGTACGGTATGCAATTGTTTCGCTGCGCCGACGATGGCGTCGACAGGGCAGGCCTGGATGCACAGCGTGCAGCCGATGCAAATCGCCTCATCAATGACGGCGCGGGTACGGCTGCGCTCAATGCCATTGGCCGGATTAAGTGGCAATAACGGGCGCTCCAGCAATTGGGCGAGGCGAGCGATGCCCTCGGCACCACCTGGCGGACATTGATTGTAGGAGGCGCTGCCTTCGGCGATGGCTTCTGCATAGGGACGGCAGGCAGGATAGCCGCACTTGCTGCATTGGGTTTGCGGCAGCAGGTTTTCGATCTGGTCGGCGAGTGACAGGACAGCGGAAGAAGACACGGTGAATGCGTAGCGTTGGCAGTGGAAATTGCAGTAGTGGTAAGCAGCGTCGAGGACGATACAAGGATTTGGAGCCGTATTATCCGGGAAACCGGCCTGGCGTGGGAAATCGCCTGACAATAAAAAAGCCTTTGCCGGTTTGAGCCGGCAAAGGCTTTTTGTTCAAACCGTCCGGTTTCAGGAATTCGCTTGGATGAATTCGCCGATTTTTGGACAGATCGTTTCACGCCAGCGGCGCCCCGAGAAAATCCCGTAATGGCCACACTTCGGTGCAGTGAAGTGCTGTTTGCGAGATTTTGGAATCGACGAACACAAGTCTTGCGCCGCCTGCGTCTGGCCAGAGCCGGAGATATCGTCCAGCTCACCTTCGATGGTGAAGAGGGCAACAGACTTGATGTCTTGCGGGCGCACGGTTTTGCCGTCGATCTCCCATGTGCCTTTCGGCAGGTCAAAGTCCTGGAACACGATCTTGATGGTTTCCAGGTAAAACTCGGCAGGCATGTCCAGCACGGCGTTGTACTCGTCGTAGAACTTGCGATGGCTTTCCGCGGACTCGTCGTCGCCGTCGCGCAGATGCATGTAGAAGTCCCAGTGGCTTTCGGCATGGCGGCGCGGGTTCATGGCGACAAAGCCGGCGTGCTGCAGGAAGCCGGGATAGACCTTGCGGCCAAAGCCGGGGTAGTTCGGCGGCACACTGTAGATGACGGTGTTTTCAAACCAGCTGAATGGCTTTTCGGTCGCCAGATCGTTGACGGCGGTCGGCGATTTGCGGGCGTCGATCGGGCCGCCCATCATGGTCATGCTCTTGGGCAGCTTGGGATCGTTGGCGCTGGACATCAGTGCAATCGCAGCCAGTACCGGCACGGTCGGCTGACAGACTGAGATCACGTGGACATCCGGACCCAGCGTGCGAATAAAGTCTTGTATGTAGTAGACGTAGTCGTGCAGGTGGAAAGAGCCTTTGTCCTGCGGCACCATGCGAGCATCGGTCCAGTCGGTGATGTAGACGTCATGGTCAGGGAGCAAGCCGCGTACGGTGTCGCGCAGTAGCGTTGAGTGGTGGCCGGACAGCGGTGCAACGAGCAGAACGGTCGGTTGCTTCAGTGCGGCCAGTTGCTTGGCGTCCAGATCCTTGCGGAAGTGGATCAGGCGGCAGAATGGTTTTGTTTCAGCAACTTTTTCGATGATCTCGACGGTCTTGCCGTTGATTTCGGTCGATTCAATCTGGAATTCGGGTTTTTCGTAGTCTTTGCCAAGGCGGTAGAGCAGTTCGTAACCGGCGGCAATGCGTTGTGCGAAGGGCGTATGCGCGAATGGAGAAACTGGATCAGAGAAGAGTTTTGCTGAAGTTTCCGCCCATTGCATCAGGGGATTGAGAAAGGTGCGATTTAATTCGTGAAGTTGATAAAGCATGGCTAACCTTTACACATATTACGCATGAAGCTGGCTGATATATCCATAACGGCATTGTGTGCCGTTCAGACTACAAAAACTTGCTATGTTGCAATGCAATATTTTACCACGGTTCGCCCTTCGCCGTCCTTGCTGGGGCCATGATAAAAACACCAAATGTTGACAAACAATTTTCAGGTTGTTGATTAAATAAAGACTTTTTATTCAACGATTTATATCGACATTATTGGCATTAGTATGTCTTTTCTCGGGCTATATGGGGAGGGGCATGCAAGAAAAAAGCCCCTGTCCGGAAGGAGAGGAGCTTTTTCTTCAGGCCGACCTGATCCGCAATGTTGCGCAGATCAGTCGAAAACTGGCGTTTCCACGCCGAGGATTTTGTGCAGTTTCGGCGACGTTGTCGTGTATTGCATGTGGATCTTCTTTTCAGGGAAGATGTACGGCGCCGCGCCGAAGGCTGCCAGTGCAGCTTCGTGGAAGCCCGACAGGATCAGCTTTTTCTTGCCTGGGTAGGTATTAATGTCGCCAACCGCGAAGATGCCCGGAACGTTGGTTTCGAATTTTTCGGTGTCGACCACTTTCAATTGTTTGCGCTCAATATCCAGGCCCCATTCAGCGATCGGGCCCAGTTTTGGCGACAAACCGAAGAACACCAGCAGCATGTCCAGCGGCAGGCGGCGGGTCACGCCATCGGCGCCGGTGACTTTGATCTCGGACAGCTTGCCGTCCTTGGCTTCAAAACCGGTAGCCTGCCCAACCAGGAATTGCATTTCGTACTGTTCGCACAGTTCCTTCATCTTGGCAACCGATGCAGGCGCCGCGCGGAATTCTTCGCGACGGTGCAGCAGCACGACGGATTCAGCCTTGCCGACGAAGTTCAGTGCCCAGTCCAGTGCGGAGTCGCCGCCGCCGCAGATGACAATGTTCTTGCCTTCAAACTGTGCAGGATCCTTGACGCGATAGAACAGTTGCGAGCCGTCGAAGGCTTCGATACCGTCAACCTTCAAGGTGCGAGGCTGGAACGAACCCACGCCGGCTGCGATGAAGATGGTCTTGGTGATGAATTTGGTACCTGCGGATGTTTCCAGGTCAAAGCGGCCGTCTTCGCGCTTTTGCACGACGGTGACTTCCTGGCCCAGATGGAAAATCGGATCAAACGGCTCGATCTGCTTGAGCAGGTTGTCGGTCAGTTCCTGGCCGGTGCAGACAGGTACGGCTGGAATGTCGTAGATCGGCTTGTCCGGATACAGTTCGACGCATTGGCCGCCGACATTGGCGAGCGAGTCGATAACGTGCGCCTTGATTTCCAGCAAGCCCAGTTCAAATACCTGGAACAGGCCGACAGGGCCTGCGCCGACGATGACGGCATCGGTTTCGATCGGCGTTGTTTTGCCGGCGTCAGCGGCCGCAATCTTGAAGTTGTCCATAAAAAATCCAATTCCCGTTTCAGTTGAGAGGTGTTTCCAGACTCAATTGGCTATCGGCCAAGGCAGGTTCGCGCGGCATGGTGCTACTGCCTGTGCATTCCCGATCTTGGCTATATGGCTAGAGGTGAAGGCTGTGTTCGTTGCAGTCAATTGCTGGTGGAGGTATCCAGCACCAGCATTTGACTGTTGCGGCGCTTAGCGTTGCAGGAACTCCAGTTTGTTCTTGGCGTCTTTCCATTCCTCGGCTTCGGCCAGAGGGGCTTTGGTCTTGGTAATGGAAGGCCAGTTGCGCGCCAGTTGCTCATTGAGCTTGATGAATTCTTGCTGATCGGCCGGGACGTCTTCTTCCGCATAGATCGCGTTGACCGGGCATTCTGCGACGCAAACGGCGCAGTCGATGCACTCGTCCGGATCAATGGCGAGAAAATTCGGGCCTTCGCGGAAGCAATCAACCGGGCATACATCAACGCAGTCCGTATAACGGCAGCGGATGCAGGAGTCGGTCACAACGTGGGTCATAACAGTCCTATCTGTAAAATTTCTTTAAAACCGATGTCAAACTCAGCCGGATTTAGTGGCAATATGGCGCGCAATGTGTCGCGATTAGGTAGCGATCAATTTGCGTATGTATTGTTGCCGCAGCTTTCGCTGATTGTTGTGCGTTTTCAGGCAGACTCGGTGCAAATCCGTGACTGAAGCAACAATTCCTAGGTAACCGGCTGGAAAGCCTTGTATTTTAAGGCAATTCAACTTTTCTCACAAATGAGGCTTATACAGATTACGTATAAGTAAATATGAAATATTCATTCGTCAAAGGACAGGTTTAAAAGTGCACGCCGGACAAACAAAAAGAAAAGTACTACTCGGCCGCCTGACCAGCCCGACAAGCCTTGTTGCAGCCTGCCTGTTCATGCTGACGGCAATTGCGCAAGCACAAAATATCCGCATCGGCGAAATCAACAGCTACAGCGGTGTGCCGCAATCCAGCCAGTCGTACCATAACGGCGCGGAACTGGCTGTGGCGGAGGTCAACGCTGCGGGCGGCGTGTTGGGGCGCAATATCGAGTTGATTTCGCGTGACGACACTGGGATGCCTGATGAAGCGGTCAAACATGCCGAACAATTGGTCAAGACCGACAAGGTGGACGTGCTGAGCGGCTCCATGCTGTCGAATGTGGCGCTGGCCGTGTCCCGGGTTGCTGCGTCGGAAAAGAAGCTGTTCCTCGTCGGCGACGCCCTGTCGGATGCGATTACGCTGGATAAGGGCAATCGCTACACGTTTCGTTTGCGTCCATCGACCTACATGCAGGCCGCGATGCTCGCCGAAGCCGCCGCCAAGCTGCCGGTTCGCCGCTGGGCCGTCATTGCGCCCAACTATGAATACGGCCAGAGCGCTGTTTCCAACTTCAAGTTGCTGCTCAAAGAACGCCGTCCCGACGTCGAATTCGTCGCCGAACAATGGCCGGCACTGGGCAAGCTGAAGGCTGCCGATGCGGTGAAAGCGTTGCGTCAGGCGCGTCCGGATGCGATTTTCAACGTGACTTTCGGCACAGATCTGCAGCAATTCGTGGAAGAGGGGAGCCGTCAGGGTTTGTTTGCCTCCAGCACGGTGTACTCGATGTCCGCCGGTGAGGCGCTGGGTGATATGCAGGCGCAATACGAGGCGATACGAAACTGGGTCGTGCTGGGCTATCCCACGGATCAGATCGCCACGGCGGAGCACCAGCGCTTTCGCGAAGCCTATCTGAAGCGCTATAACGAAAAGCCGCATCAGGCTGCCATCTTTGGTTACAGCACCATCATGGCGCTTGTTGGCGGTATCAAGAAGGCCGGTTCGACTGACTCGGACAAACTCGTGATTGCCATGCGTGGTCTGAGCATGGACAGCCCGGTCGGCCCTATCGTGTTCCGTAGCCAGGATCAGCAATCCAGCATGGGCGCTTTTGTCGGTACGCTGGGTTACAAGGATAGTCGTAGTCCGTCGAGCGACTGGCGCTATCTGGACGGTACACGCTACATGCCCGACGAAACCTACGTCAAAGGCCGTCGTCCAGCTTCGGCAATGCGATAAAGGTTGCCGGCATTAGCTGCAGCGAAAGTCTCAATAACGAGGTTCTCGGCTGGTGTTGCCGGCAACATCGCGGAATGCTCGTATCGTGCCTGATGTGCATGAAAATAAACCATGCACACAGGCGGGGCAACTTCTACGCGTTCCAAGGTAAGATAGTGCCCCTTGTATCCTCTATCGCACACATGGTGGTGCGTCGCCAGGTCCCATGATTATTTCTTCTTTGCTCGATACCGATCTGTATAAATTCACCATGATGCAGGTCGTATTGCATCATTTTCCCGGTGCCCAGGTCGAATACCGATTCAAATGTCGCAATGACGATGTTGACCTGACACCCTACATCGATGAGATCAAGGCCGAAATCGCCGCGCTATGCCGCTTGCGTTTTCAGGAGTCGGAACTGGCTTATCTGCGTAGTTTTCGCTTCATCAAAAGCGACTTCGTCGACTTTCTCGATCTCTTCCACCTCAACGAAAAATACATCAGCGTCACGCCGTCGCCTCTCAACAATGGTGAGATCGACATCCAGGTCAAAGGGCCATGGCTGCACACGATCCTGTTCGAGGTACCGGTGCTGGCGATTGTCAACGAAGTGTATTTCCGCGCGACGCAGCGTGCACCCGACTACGAAACCGGTCGTACGCGTCTGCGCGACAAGATTGCGCTGCTGACGGACAACCCTTTGCTCGAAGGCTGCAAGATCGCTGATTACGGCACGCGTCGTCGCTTCTCGCGCAGCTGGCATGCAGAAGTGATCCTGGCGATGAAAGACAAGATGGGTAGCCATTTCGCCGGTACCTCCAACGTGCAGTTCGCGATGCAGCATGATCTGACGCCGCTGGGCACCATGGCGCATGAGTATCTCCAAGCCTGCCAGGCCTTGGGGCCGCGTCTGCGTGATTCTCAGATTTACGGTTTTGAAATGTGGGCGCGCGAGTATCGCGGCGACCTCGGCATCGCCTTGTCGGACGTCTACGGCATGGACGCTTTCCTGCGTGATTTCGACATGTATTTCTGCAAGCTGTTCGATGGTGCGCGCCACGATTCCGGTGACCCCTTCGAATGGGGTGAGCGCTTGCTGGATCACTACAACAACAACCGCGTCGACGCCAAGAGCAAGGTCCTGGTGTTCTCGGACGGCCTCGATTTCGACAAAGTGGTTTCGCTGTATCTGCGCTTCAAGGATCGCGCGAAAGTGGCATTTGGTGTCGGCACCAATCTGACCAACGACCTCGGCTATACGCCGCTTCAGGTTGTGATGAAAATGGTGCGCTGTAACGGCCAGCCGGTCGCCAAATTGTCCGACACGCCAGCCAAGAATATGTGCGATGACGAGGCGTATGTGAAGTATTTGCGGCAAGTGTTCGAGATCAAATAATTGCCTGCATCAGGCGCAATTTTGCTAGAAACTTGCGCGAGTTGAAATATTTTAAAGCAAGCCGATTCCGGCCATCCGGGCCGGTCTTGCTGGTATAGTGTGCCCTCGATTGATTCGGATTTCTCGAACGGATTTCCTCGACTCTATAGGGCCAAAATTGCATAAAAAACTCCTCACAACCTCGGCCTCGCTGGCCCTTGCCTTGCTGCTTCCCAACCTGGCTTTTGCGGCCGATCTTGATGGCAGTACCTTGTCTGCGTTGTGGGGAATTCCCTTCATTGGTCTGCTGTTGTCGATTGCTCTCGGGCCGCTGTTGTTCGCGCATTTTTGGCATCATCATTTCGGCAAGATCGCCTTGGCGTGGGGTGCGGCATTTTTGCTCCCTTTCGCGCTGGCATTCGGTGGTTACGCGGCAGTGGCAGGGACGGTACATGCCTTGTTGGCGGAATATATTCCTTTCATCGCCTTGCTGACGGCATTGTTTGTCGTAGCCGGTGGTATCTGCGTGCGCGGTAATCTGCACGGCACGCCGGCACTCAATACCGGTCTGCTTGCCTTGGGCACCGTGCTGGCCAGTTTCATGGGGACGACGGGCGCATCGATGCTGCTGATTCGGCCGCTGATTCGCGCCAACGACAATCGCAAACATGCCGTGCACATCGTCGTCTTCTTCATTTTCCTCGTAGCCAACGCGGGCGGTTCCTTGACGCCGCTGGGCGATCCGCCGCTGTTCCTCGGTTTTTTGAAGGGCGTGGATTTCTTCTGGACCATGCAGCACATTTTTCCGGAGACGCTGTTCGTCTGCATCTCCTTGCTGGTGATCTTTTATCTTCTGGATCGGCATTACTATCTGAACAAGGAAGAAGAGCTGCCGCCGGCGCTCGATCCGACGCCGGATTCGCGGATCCGTTTCGAAGGAAAGATCAATTTCGTCTTGCTGCTGGTGGTCATCGGCCTGGTTCTCATGAGTGGTTTCTGGAAGTCGGGTGTGGAGTTCTCCATCATGGGGACGCCCGTCGAATTGCAGAATATTTTGCGCGATATAGCTTTGGTTGCGGTGATATTGATTTCGCTGTGGGCGACGCCGAAATCGGCGCGAGAAGGAAATGACTTTGCCTGGGGACCGATTGCCGAAGTGGCGAAATTGTTTGCTGGCATTTTCATTACCATCATTCCCGTCATTGCCATGCTTAAAGCGGGGGAGGCGGGTGCCTTTGGCGCAGTCGTGCGTGCCGTGACGGGGGCTGATGGTCAGCCTGTCAACGCAATGTACTTCTGGATTACCGGTCTGTTGTCGTCTTTCCTCGATAATGCCCCGACTTATCTGGTCTTTTTCAATACGGCCTCAGGCGACGCCAAAACCTTGATGACGACGCTTTCGTCGACCTTGGCGGCGATCTCGGCCGGCGCGGTGTTCATGGGTGCCAACAGCTATATCGGCAATGCGCCCAACATGATGGTCAAGGCCATTGCCGAAGATCGCGGCATCAAGATGCCATCGTTCTTCGGCTACATGGTGTGGTCGCTGGCAATCCTGATGCCGCTGTTCATTGTGATGACCTTCATCTTCTTTGTTTAACGATAAAAAGAGACAAGCATGAAACCTAAGATTTTTGTAGCCCGCGCAGTGTTTCCTGAAGTGCTGGAGCGCTTGGCGCAACATTTCGACGTCGAATCGAATCAGGAAGATCGCATCTTCACCGCCGATGAGTTAATGGAAAAAGTGCGCGGAAAAGACGGCCTGTTTTCCACGCCCAGCGAGCCGGTAACGGCGGCCTTGTTCGCCGCCAATCCGCAATTGAAAGCGGTCTGCAATATGGCCGTCGGCTACAACAATATCGATGTTGCTGCGGCTACGCAGGCAGGTGTGCAAGCCACTAATACACCAGACGTACTCAACGAAACCACCGCTGATTTTGGCTGGGCCTTGTTGATGGCGACGGCGCGCCGAGTGACTGAATCCGAACACTGGCTGCGGGCCGGCCATTGGAAAAAATGGAGCTACGACAGCTTCACCGGCCCTGATGTGCATGGCTCGACGCTGGGCATCATCGGCATGGGACGTATTGGTCAGGCGATTGCCCGCCGCTCGATGGGTTTCGACATGAACGTGATTTATCACAACCGCTCACAGCTGTCGCCGGAACTGGAAGCTCGCGCCAACAAGGCTCGTTATGTCGGCAAGGAAGAATTGCTGAGTACGGCTGATCACGTGATCCTCGTGTTGCCGTATTCGAAAGAATCGCATCACACCATCAAGGCTGCCGATATTGCATTGATGAAGCCGCAGGCGACGCTGATCAATCTGGCGCGTGGCGGCATTGTTGACGATGCGGCCCTGATTACGGCGTTACGCGACAAGAAGATTGCCGCAGCCGGACTGGACGTATTTGAAAACGAACCTGCTTTCAATCCGGGTTTCCTCGGTCTGTCGAACGTGGTGCTGACGCCGCATATCGCCAGCGCCTCGACGCCAACCCGGCTGGCGATGGCCAATTGTGCGGCGGATAATCTGATCGCCGCCTTGTCGGGCAAGACACCGCCCAATCTGCTGAATCGCGATGTTCAGCCGAAACGTTGATTTGTGTCGATTGATGTTGCTGTTTGATCAATAAAAAACCCGCCGAGGCGGGTTTTTTATTGTGCTTCTCCTGAATAGGTTGAAACCGGAAGGGCTGCATTCAGCCCCTGAGTTCAACCCTTCAGGTCAGCGATCAGGTCGATGTATTGCTGTTGCGCTTCTTCTTGCGGCAGACCCTTGATGGCGGCCCATGCATCCCACTTGGCGCGCGCCACAAAATCCGTCATGCCTGGACGTTCACCTTGCACATCGCCGCTGCTGCCTTGTTTGTACAGACCGTACATCTTCAGTAGCGTCATGTTGTCAGGGCGTTCCGACAGGTTCTTGGATTCCGCTACTGTTTGCTCAAATTGTTCCTGCAGACTCATCGTCTTCTCCTTCAATAGGGAATAAGGCTAAACGGCCTCAGACAGCCAGCAGTTCGACTTCAAAAATCAGCGTTGCGTTCGGCGGGATGACGCCACCGGCGCCGCGTGCGCCGTAACCCAGCGAGGCTGGAATGATCAGCTTGCGGATACCGCCGACTTTCATGCCCTGAACGCCTTCGTCCCAGCCCTTGATCACATGACCTGCACCCAAAGGGAACGCAAATGGATCGTTGCGGTCTTTACTGGAATCAAATTTGCTGCCGGCGCTGCCATCCGGATTTTGCAACCAGCCGGTGTAGTGCACGCTGACATGGTTTCCCGCTTTGGCTTCGTCGCCTGTGCCAACCTGGATTTCTTCGTATTGCAGTCCAGAGGAGGTAGCGATAGTAGACATTTTTATCCTTTCAAAGAGTACGTTTATGCCATTTTGAGGCAATTGATTAGCTGTTTTTTTCGCCGCGCGTTCGGGAGGTAAGACCTTTGAAAGGCCCGATCTCCCTGTGTTCTGCGCATCTAGATGCTGCGTTACTGAACGGGGTTGGTCGCAGTGTAAACCAAAACATAGTGTTCAACATCTCTCGTGTCAGCCGAATCGGCATCAGAGGCGTTATGTGCCCTGGGGCGTGCTTTTCACCGATGTTTCGCACGATAAGATCGCAAATTTTTAAGTAAAGTTCTTCATGCTGCATAGTTTTGCCCGACTTTCCCGGGTTTCCCGGTTCTTCTCCTTGGTGCTGTCGCTGTGCATGCTGCTTGCTGCTCCGGCATATGCGAACGTCGTCGTCGTTCTTAATTCCGGCGACGCGACCGTGACCCTGCTTGATCAGTCGACTTATAAGGAAATCAACACATTTTCCGTCGGCAAGGAGCCGCATCACCTGATGGCGACTCCGGACAACAAGTCCCTGATCGTCGCCAGCGCCACCGGCAATCAACTGATTTTCCTCGATCCGAAGACGGGCGAAATTCAACGCCAGTTGCGCGGCATCATTGATCCATATCAAATTGGCTTCTCGCCAGACCAGAAGTGGTTTATCGCCAACGGCCTGCGTCTGGATCGCGTCGACGTCTATCGCTATGATGGCCGCGATCTGGAATTGGCCAAGCGTGTCCGCCTGGCAAAAACGCCAAGCCATATCGCTTTCGATGCCGCCAGCACGACTGCCTTCATCACCCAGCAAGGCAGCAACGAAATCAGCGCTATTGATCTGGCCACCCAGCAGGTCAAATGGACCATGCCGGTCGGCAAATTGCCTGCCGGTATTTTCATGACGCCTGACAACAAGTATTTGTTGGTTGGCATCATGGGTAAGGATTACGTCCAGGTCATTGACTGGCGTACTCAAAAGACAGTCAAGACGATTCGTACCGGCGAGGGCGCGCATAACTTCCGCGCCCATGGCGACAAGCGCTATGTCTATGTCTCCAATCGCGTCTCCAACACGATCAACGTCATTGACCTGCAAACTCTGGAAAACGTCGGCAATATTCAAGTGCCAGGCGGTCCGGATTGCATGGAAATCACTGAAGACGGCAAGACCATGTGGGTAACTCTGCGCTGGATCAAGAAAGTGGCGGTCATCGATCTCGCCAGCAAGAAGGTCATGAAAGTCATTCCGGTCGGCCGTTCGCCGCACGGTATTTATTTCTTCAATCGGGCTCCCGACCTCTGATGCGGACTTCGCTGCCAGTGTTGCCGTCTCGCTTGCGCAAGATCGCCGCGCTGGCTGCCACAGTCGCTGCAGGCGCTGCAATCTGGCCAGCGCAAGCTGCGACCGATAATGTCGCTTCTTGCAAAGGCACGATTTATCTGACCTTTGATACCGGCAGCCAGTCGCATGCGGATTACATCGCCCAGACGCTCAAGAAGCATCACATCAAGGCGACTTTTTTCCTCGCCAACGAAAAAACCATACACGGCGATTACACGCTGGACCCGGCCTGGGCACCTTACTGGAAGTCCCGGGTGGCGGAAGGGCATGCTTTTGGCACGCATACTTTCGATCACGTGTATGTCCAGCGCGATTTGCCGGATGGCCGTATCGAGGTCAAGCCGCAGTTCGGCGCACAAGCCGGCAAGAAAGAAGTCTGGACCGCAGCTCAGTATTGCAGCGAACTACAACGGGTTGCAGACCGTTTCACCGAGCTGACCGGAGCCAAACTGGATCATCTGTGGCGCGCACCGGGCGGCAAGCTGACGCCGCAATTGCTCGCAGCAGGCCGTGCTTGCGGTTATTCTCATGTTGCCTGGGCAGAAGCGGGTTTCTCCGGTGATGAGCTGCCGAGCGACAAATGGCCGAATGCCATGCTGCTGCAAAAAGCCTTGCAAAAACTCAAGGACGGCGACATTGTGATGGCGCATCTTGGCATCTGGTCACGCAAGGATCCATGGGCTCCGGCTGTGTTGGAGCCGTTGATTTCCGGACTGGAGCAAAAGGGCTATTGTTTTGCGACGTTACGCGACCATCCTGCTTACCAGGCTGCCCTCAGCAAGCAACAGACCGCCGTGATCAAGTGAATACACTCTGATACGGATAGTTAGCCAGGCAACGAATTACGTATTGAATTACTGAGTGACTCATGATGCACCTGATCCAAATTTTTTCAGATTTGTTCGCCACGGCACAAGGATGGCTGTTCGAGACGTTCGTTCAGCCCGCAGTGTTTGCACTTGGCTTGGGTGAATTCGTTGAAGAGGCATTTACCGGCACCGAATGGTTTCTGGTCGGTGTGTGCGAGCTGGCCGTGCTGTTCATCATCCTGCGCCCGCTGGAATCCATGATTCCCGTCCACCCAATCTTGGACAAGCGCGCCCGCTGGAACGATTTCATCTATACCGCCTTGCATCGCCTCGGCGCGTTTTCCATTATTGTCTTCTTCCTGCTCGATCCAGCGATGTCCTACATCAGCGAATTTTTGCATTGGGAAGGGTGGGGCACCTTTAATCTTGACGACGTCTGGCCCGGCGTGACCGACCAGGCCTTGGTCAGTTTCCTGTTCTACCTGATCGTGCTGGATTTTTGCGACTACTGGTATCACCGCGCTCAGCATGGTTTTCGCTGGTTGTGGGCTTTGCACAGCTTGCATCATAGCCAGGAAAACATGAACCTCTGGAGTGACGACCGCAATCACCTGCTCGACGACTTGGTGAGGGACGTGCTCATGGGATTGGTCGCGTTGGCGATCGGCGTGCAGCCGGGGCAATATATTCTGCTGGTATCGGCATCGCGCATGTTGCAAAGTTTGCAGCATGCCAATGTGCGTATTCATTTTGGCCGTATCGGTGAATACCTGCTGGTGTCGCCGCGTTTTCATCGCCTGCATCACGCCATCGGCATCGGCCATGAAAGCCGTGGCAAGAATTCGCTCGGTGGACATAATTTTGCGGTGCTGTTCCCGATCTGGGACGTCATCTTCCGCACGACGCATTTTGGTGAGGCGTTTGCCATGACCGGTGTGCGCGATCAATTGCCGCCTCCCGCTGGTAAAGGACGCAATTACGGGCGCGGTTTCTGGGCGCAACAGTGGCTGGGCCTGAAGCGCATTGTCGAATTCTCTCGCAAGGCTGCCCGCTGATGCGCCTGTTTGCAACCTCATTCGGTCGGGCGCTGTTGTCGCAGCTGCACATCAGGATGCTGTTGCTGACCGTGCTTCCCTTTGCCTTGTCCATCCTGATCTGGGGCATCGCCTTGTGGTGGGGATTGCAGCCGATGATCGACTGGCTGCAGGATTATTTTGTCGGGCATAACGGCTTCGGCGTGGCCGGCTCAATACTCAACTGGTTCAATATGGGGGCGCTGAAAACGGTCATCGTCCCGTTGATCGCGATGTGGGCCTTGCTGCCGCTGATGATTCTGACTGCGCTGGTGTTTGTCGGATTGTGGGCAGTGCCTGCGATTGCGCGCCATGTCGGCAGTCGCCACTATCCGCATCTCGAGCAGCGCCACGGCGGCTCGTGGTGGGGCAGTATCTGGACCTCGCTGTGGTGTTTCGCCGTATTTGTTTTTGCGTGGATCATTACGCTGCCGATCGCCATTTTTCCGCCGCTGGCCTTCGTGATTCATCCGGTGCTGTGGGGCTGGCTGACTTATCGTGTGATGGCCTACGACACACTGGCTGATTATGCGACGCCTGCCGAGCGGCGCGCCATACTGCATGAGCATCGCTGGCCTTTGCTGTTGGTGGGTGCGATCGCCGGCACCATGGGCGCTGCGCCAACTTTACTGTGGCTGGGCGGTGCACTGTCGGTGATCTTTTTCCCTATTTTGGCCGCCGGTGCTATCTGGCTGTATGTACTGGTGTTCGTCTTTACCGGCTTGTGGTTCCAGTACTATTGCCTGGAGGCCTTGAGCAAGCTGCGCGCCGGTAATCCTGCAGCGGTTGATGTGCTGGAAATCCAAAACTAGAGATCGTCCAGCCTGATTTTTCGGATCAGGGCATAATTCCGGGTTACCACCTGCAGGAGTGAACGGATACATATGGCTATCGGACTCATCATCATCGGCGACGAAATCCTGTCTGGAAAACGCGTCGACAAGCATTTCCCCAAAGTACTTGAACTGCTCACCGCACGGGGCCTGCAACTGGCCTGGGTGGAATATCTCGGCGACGACCCGGAGCGGATTACCGCGACATTGAAGAGAACCTTCGCCAGCGAAGATATCGTCTTTTGTACCGGCGGTATCGGCGCCACGCCGGATGACCATACGCGCCAATGCGCCGCAGCAGCTTTGGGTGTCTCGCTGGAACTGCATCCCGACGCCAAGGTAAAAATCCAGGAGCGTATAGCGGACACCGCGCGGGAAGCCGGCATTACACCTGTCTACGATGCGCCGGAAAACCTGCATCGTCTGAAGATGGGTGAGTTTCCTGTCGGCTCCTCAATCATTCCGAATCCTTACAACAAGATTCCCGGCTTCTTCGTCCCCAATGTCAGCGGCGAAGGTGCGCATTATTTTGCGCCCGGTTTTCCTGTGATGGCGTGGCCGATGTTCGAATGGGTGCTCGATACGCGCTATGCGCATTTGTTTCACCGTCTGGCCTGGGCGGAAAAATCGGTGCTGGTTTATGAAATGCCGGAGTCCACGATTACGCCGCTGATGGAAGCGATCGAAGCGGAATATCCGCTAGTAAAAGTATTTAGCCTGCCGCACGTCGGCGACGAACAGACGCGCCGCCATATCGATCTTGGCGTCAAGGGCGAGCCGTCGCAGGTGGAAGATGCATTCCGCAAGATGGAAGACGGGCTGCGCAAGCTGAATGCGGACTATCAGCAGAACAGCAAATAAACGATATCGAAATAAGAGGCAGCGGAGCGGGCAGGAGGGCTGAGTCGAACGGGCAAAAAAATGCCCCGGCTCACCGAGGCATCAGAAACGGTATCTTAGGAGGAAAATCAGATACCGAGGAGACAAAGATTGCTCTGAGGCGCTACGGGTAAAACGGGGTGCGCCTCTTTGCTGAATTCGTGTCTTGCACAAGCGTCGTTGCGTGAAACTCAGGGAATCTTGCAGCGTTACAACTGTGTCAACGTGATGAAGCAACCGGGCAGAACAGTCATCATATCCAATTCTGTCCGCCCGGGTTGGGTTGTTGCTCAAATTATTTTTTCGAGCCGCGGCTTGTTGCTTTTACGGTTGCTTGCGATAACTGGTCAACCGCAGTCGTCACATTGGATTCCATCGCTTCAGCGGCTTGCTTCGCGCTCTTGGTGAGCTGCTCATAGCCTGCATTGAAATTACCAATCGCTGTCTTGACGAAAGAGATGGCGCCTTCTGTACCGGCAGGTGCATTCTTCGACGCTTCGTCAATGATCGAAATCACCTTGCGATTGACTTCCGCCAACTGGGCTTCGGCTGTCTTGGTCAGTTCGGCCTGGGTGCTGGAGAAGATGCCGGCGACGTGGCGACCATAAGCGATGCCTTTTTCCACGCTCGGCTGGGCTTGTGCACCTGACAACGAAAAGAATTCCTGGGCATCCTTGGCGGTCAGCAGTTTTTGAACTGCATCATGCGTTTCTTCCAGGGAAGATTTTGTGGCTTTCAAATTCAGATCCACCAGCTTTTCGACGCCCTCGAAAGTTTTGCTTGCGAACTGGTTGAACAGTGCGATTTGAGCTTCGAAGTTCGCTTTGGTAGCGGCGGAAAATTGGTCGGCGAGAGTCGTCATATTCGTGGTCCTTTGGTTCGATTAAAAATAGAATGAAGGGTTCAGGGAACATGCACACGTATTGTTGGAAACTGAATTTGTGCGGTGCACAATTAGGATTTTAGGTGAAAATACTTACAAGTCAATATTTTTTGTCGGCGATTTTTAAAAAGATTGTCAGCTGTTTTTTTACGCCAACATACATACTTCCGCGTCGGTTTTTTTGAGAGAAAGAAGGCTGTTTTGAGAGCGTTTTATAGTGACCATTTTGTGCTGCCGCTACCGGCCGGTCATCGCTTCCCGATGGTGAAATACCGCATGATTCGTGAGGGGGCGGCCAGTGCTGTACCTGATCTGGAATTCCATGAAGCGGTGGCTGCCAGCGATGGCGTGCTCGCGCTTGCTCATCATCCGAAGTATGTTGAGTTGGTGTCGCGTGGTCAGTTATCCGACCATGCGCAAAAAGAAATCGGCTTTCCCTGGTCTCCTGAAATGGTCGAGCGCTCCCGGCGGTCGGCGGGTGCGACTATCGCCGCATGTCGCAGCGCAATAGAGCAGGGCGTCGCCGTCAATCTTGCCGGCGGTACCCATCACGCCTATGCAGATCATGGTGCCGGGTTTTGCGTGTTCAACGATGCCGCCGTGGCATCGCGTCTGATGCAGGCCGAGCGTCGCGTGTCTCGCGTCGCGATCGTCGATCTCGATGTGCATCAGGGTAATGGCACCGCATCGATTCTTGCCAATGACGATTCCGTTTTTACTTTGTCATTGCATGGCGAGCGCAACTATCCCTTCGAGAAAGAACAAAGTGATCTCGATGTCGCTTTGCCGGACGGTGCCACCGATGCGCAATATCTATCGACCTTGCAAGACGCATTGAGTCAATTGATGGTGCGTTTTGATCCGCAATTGATCATTTATCTGGCGGGGGCCGATCCGCATGAGGGCGACCGGCTTGGT
Organism: Herbaspirillum rhizosphaerae; assembly: GCF_046025915.1. GTDB lineage: Bacteria > Pseudomonadota > Gammaproteobacteria > Burkholderiales > Burkholderiaceae_D > Herbaspirillum > Herbaspirillum rhizosphaerae_A. The sequence continues at coordinate 219,946 of NZ_JAQQFR010000006.1, forward strand.
CGCATGAAGCTGAGTCTGGCAGGCCTCGCCGAGCGCGACAAACTGGTGTTCGAACTGGGTCGCCAGCAAAAAATTCCGATCGCGGTTACGATGGCGGGCGGTTACGGAAAAAACATCGAAGACACCGTCGCCGTTCACATACAAACAATTACGCTTGCCAGTCGATATGCTGCCGACTGGCGTTGATCGCGCTGTGCCGACCTCATGACTTGAGGCCCATCATACGGTGCGATCCGGCGGAGACACCAGGCAGTCGTTTTGGACAATCATGATTCGCGTCACCACCGGTAACCAGTCCGATCCTAAACAGGAAAATCGTTCCTGGCATCCTCAGTTGCTCAATCTTGTGCCGCTGGCATTTGTACTGATCTGGAGCACGGGCTTCATTGTCGCCAAGTTCGGGCTGCCTTACGCACCTCCGTTGACATTTTTGATACTGCGCTTCATTGGCGTGTTGTTGTTCTTGCTGCCGTTGGTGTGGGTGTTGCGTGCGCCATGGCCGCGCGGCAAGCAGGCTGTGCATATCGCAATCTCCGGCATCCTTCTGCATGCGGCTTATCTGGGTGGCGTCTGGACGGCGATCAAGCTGGGCATGCCCGCCGGACTCAGTGCATTGATCGTGGGCTTGCAGCCGGTGCTGACGGCTTTTGCTGCGCCGTTCGTCGGTGAGCGCGTCAAAGGGCGGCAGTGGTTGGGGCTGGGACTGGGCCTGTGTGGCGTCGGCTTGGTGGTCGCCAACAAGATTTCACTGATCGGCCTGTCATGGACGGCGATCTGGTTATGCGTGATGGCGCTGGTAACCATCACGATCGGTACCTTGTATCAAAAACGGTTTTGCGCGCATTTCGATTTGCGTACCGGCACCATCATTCAATTCTTTGCCTCTGCGCTGGTGTTGTTGCCGTTCGCGATTTTCGTAGAGGATTTCAGTCTTGACCTGCATACGGTCACGTGGACGTCGCATTTCATCGGCGCCTTGCTGTGGTCGATTTTTGCTTTGTCGATCGGTGCGATCTTCCTCTTGTTCGCCTTGATCCGTAGCAGCGCGGCGACGCAAGTTACCAGCCTGCTTTATCTGACGCCACCGACGACAGCGGTGATGGCCTGGCTAATGTTTGGCGAGGCATTCAGCATGGTGGGTATTGCCGGCATGGTGGTGGCCGTGATCGGTGTCGCCTTCGTCGTCAGGAAATGAGGCGAACCTGAAGCATTGCAGAGTCAGGCCGGCATCAGCGTAATCAGTTTGAGGTCCGGCCGGTTTGCCACACGAAAATTCACTTGCTGATATTTCAACGCCCCGCGCACAGGATGTTGGAATAAACGCTCGCCGCCTTCACGTTCGACTACGTCCTGCAAACTCCACGCGCGCTTAAAAAGACTGCTGCGTGAAGAGAGTTCTTCAATCATCTGCTTGATCTGGGGATCGTCCAGATACTGTCCACAATCAGCACGAAATTCGCCAACAAGACGGCGGGCCCGTTGCTCCCAATCCGTGATCAATCCCTGCGACGCTGATGTGCAAAAGGTGAAATAGAGAAGGTTGCTGTGTTCACTTTTGGGGCTCAGCCAACCCGTGAATAAATTCTTTGCCGGAACATTGCAGGCCAGCGCATTCCAATAGCGATCCAGCACGTAAGCAGGCTGGCGAAAATTGCGCACCACATCCAGGATTTCCGGTGCCACGATTTCCGCATGGTCGTCCTGATGCACGGGATCTTTCTTTTCCGCCAACTCAAACAGATAGGTACGCTTGGCGCGCGGCAGGTGCAAGGCGTCGGCAATACGCGACAAGGCTTGTGGTGATATCGAGTCGGTTCGTCCTTGTTCTATCCAGGTGTACCAGGTCACGCTGATGCCACACAGTTGTGCCACTTCTTCACGACGCAAGCCCGGCGTACGGCGGCGAGTGCCATGCGACAAATGACTGAGGCCGGCCAGCGCGGGCGAGGTTTGCTCGCGCTGTGACTTGATGAATTCGCCGAGTGCTTTGCGTTTGATGTCGTCGTTTTGCATGGTGTGCGGATAGGGCGGCGTGAGGCGTCAGGGTAGTAGTCAGTCCATCAAGACTATTGGTTTTGATAATAGTATAAACACTGAACTTGTACCAGAATAGAAGATCGCTAGACTAGCACTTCCCAGCCGTTGTTATTAACTCTCTTTCCCATCAGGAGCCAGGAATGCGTAGCCATAACCAAGTGATCTCAGAACAATTCGGTACCACCGCAGCGTCGTATCTGACCAGTGCCGTCCACGCCCAAGGCGCAGATCTGCAAGATCTCGCAGCTTACGCTGCGGCCTATCCACAAGCGCGCGTGCTGGATCTGGGTTGTGGTGGTGGCCATGCCAGCTTTGCCGTCGCGCCGTTTGCGACACAAGTGGTTGCTTATGACTTGTCGGCGCAGATGCTGGAAGTCGTGCGTATCGCGGCAGAAGACCGCAAGTTGCCAAATATCGAAATCCAGCAAGGCAGCGCCGACAGTCTGCCGTTTGCCGATGCAAGCTTTGATGTCGTCTGTACACGTTTCAGCGCGCATCACTGGCGTAATTTGCCGAAAGCCTTGAAAGAAGCTGCGCGGGTACTGAAGCAGGGCGGTCGTTTCATCGTGATCGACACTGCTGCGCCCGCAGACGTGTTGGCCGACACCTACGTGCAGGCGATCGAACTGTTGCGCGATACCTCGCATGTGCGCAACGTCAGCATGTCGTCGTGGAAGAAGCTGATTGCTCAGACTGGTTTGCAAGTGGAGTTCTCCAAGAGCTGGAAGCTCACGCTGGAGTTTGCTTCGTGGGTGGCGCGCATGCGTACTTCGCCCGAACACATCACCGCGATTCAATCCTTGTGGCGTGCTGCCCCTGCCGAGGTGCGGGATTATTTCCATGTCGGCGAGGATTACTCTTTCGACATCGATACCGTGTTGATCGAAGCGATCAAAAAGTGACGTTTGGTAAATAATATAAACTGCGACTCAAATCTGTCTCAATAATATATTAGACCAAGGATGAGGCGGCGCTTAAGCTTGCGGGATTTCTTCTCACGCCAGTCTCTGCCAGCCTATGAAAGCTCCGCGCTCATCCAGCTCATCCAGCTTCCTCGCCGTTCTGGCGCTCGCCACGGCAGCGCTGTTCTGGGCCGGCAATATGCTGGTCGGCAAAGCGCTCAATCAGCAAGTTGCTCCGATGGCACTGGCATTTTGGCGCTGGGTGTTGATCCTTGTGATCCTGGCGCCGTTTGTGCTGCGCGACGTAGTGCGCCATTGGCAGGCAATCCGAGCTGCGCTGCCGCTGCTGACCTTGTTGGCCTTACTCGGCACGGGCTTGTACAACGCTCTCATTTTTGGTGCCTTGCACTTCACCAGCGCGACTAACGCCGCCTTGCTCAATTCCTCAATTCCAGTCTGGACACTGCTGCTGTCGGTATTGCTGCATCGGCGTCGTCCGGGACGCATGGAGCTGGCCGGCGTGATCGTTTCTCTCTATGGCGTGGCGATGATTATCAGTCACGGTTCGTTCGGCGGTCTGGCAGATTTTCAACTCAATCGCGGCGACGGCTGGATGCTGGTAGCGATGGTGATGTGGAGTCTCTATTTACTGCTGTTGCCGCGACGTCCGCGCGCTTTGCCGAGCTTTGCTTATCTGTGGGTGACGGGGGTGATCGGACTGATCGCATTAACTTTTCTGATGCTCGTCAACGGAGGCGGGCGGGCGTTCGTTATACCGCTCAATCAAAGCAGTTTGATCGGTGTTTTTTATCTGGCAGTGTTTCCCAGCATTCTCGCAACACTGGTATGCAATTACGGCATAGACCGTATCGGTTCCGTCAGGGCATCTCAATGCGTTCATCTGGTGCCGGTATTTGCGTCTGTTATCGCGATGGCGTGCCTCGGGGAGACGTTACACTGGTATCATGCTTTGGGTTTTATTTTTGTACTGGCGGGTCTGGTTATAGCAAATTACAGGGGTATCGCGACACAGAAAAAAGTCGCGTAGGTTTCTAAAAAGTAAAAAAAAGCGCATTGTTGAAGAAAGTTGTTTAAATAGTTGCGCTAACTACCTAATTATCTTGCGATTTTTCCTTGATTTGCTACACTGCCAACAGTTTCTTGTATGTATCAATCAGGGGGAGGTTCACCAATGCTTAAATCTGCGCTAGCTGTCGTTACTACGCTACTTTTCGTGGTGGCCGGCATTTCTCCCGCACAGGCCCAAACGTCGGCCAATACCAAGAAAACTGCAGCTAAAAAGACCGTAGTCAAGAAAGCCGTCGTCAGACGACAAGCTGCTCCCAAGCGCGCCGCCCCTCAAGCATCCCTCGATCACCGCGAAAAACTCGTCAAAAAAGTTGCTTACGTACACGGCAAGCGCCGCGTCGTTTATCAGCGCGTGTCCGCGATGCCGACCGTGCCGGTCGTTCCTCCAGTCATGACTGCCGGTGACATGGCCGGACTGAACCTGACACAAGATCCGTTGGCACTGCGTTCCAACGTTGCACTGGTGATCGACCAGGCGAGTTCGCAAGTTCTGTTTGAAAAGAATTCCTCCGTTGCCTTGCCGATCGCTTCGGTTACCAAGCTGATGACATCGCTGGTCGTGGTTGAAGCGCGCCAGAATATGGAAGAGACATTGACCGTCACCGATGACGACGTCGATCGTCAAAAGCACAGCAGCTCCCGTCTGCGCGTCGGTGCGCAACTGTCGCGCGACGATATGCTGCACATCGCGCTGATGAGCTCCGAAAACCGCGCGGCATCAGCACTGGGCCGCAACTATCCGGGCGGTCTCCCGGCATTCGTTGCCGCGATGAACGCCAAGGCACGCTCGCTGGGCATGATGGATACGCACTACGTCGATTCGACCGGCCTGTCCAGCAACAACGTTGCCAGCGCACGTGACCTCGCCAAACTGGTGGTCGCTGCTTACAACTATCCAGTCATTCGCCAATACTCGACTGATGCCAAGTACATGGTCGAACCTAGCGGCCACGCTCTGCAATACGCCAGCTCCAATCGTCTGGTTGCCAGCAAGGATTGGGATATCGGTCTGCAAAAAACAGGTTACATCAACGAAGCGGGCCATTGCCTGGTCATGCTGACCAAGATCGAAGGCCGTTCGGTTGTGATGGTGTTCCTTGATTCCAAGGGCAAGCTGTCGCACGTCGGCGATGCTGCGCGCATGCGCAAATGGCTGTCCGAACAAGGCCCGCAAAATCTGACCCGCGTGAATCTGCGTGGCGGACGTGCTGACGAAGGTTGATTTCAGATCAAGTCGGCTATCTCGGATATGCGAGATAGCCGAACAAATAAAAAAGGCGAACTGAGGTTCGCCTTTTTTATCGCCTGTTTCCAGGCTAAATCATGTGATTAAGCTGCGCCATCCTGCTGACTCACAAAACCCAGCGCAGAAGAAATCTGCGCCGCAGTCGTGATCAGATCTTCCACCCAGTCTTCCTGCAGGCGGTCTGCCGGCGCTGAGATCGAGAGGCCTGCAACCAGCTTGCCGGAGTCGTCGCGGATGCCGGCTGCCATGCAGCGCACACCCAGTTCCAGTTCTTCATTGTCGCGCGCGTAGCCAAGCGCACGCACCATGCTCAGTTCGCGTTCCAGCTTGCTGAGATCGGTGATCGAATTTTTGTTGTGTCCGGCCAGCCCGGTACGGGTCGCATAAGCGCGTACTGCCTTGGGATCGTCAATCGACAGGAACAGCTTGCCGGTCGATGTCAGATGCAATGGCGCACGGCCACCAATGGCGCGCACCACTTGCATGCCTGAGCGTTCGGAGAAAGAACGGTCGATGTACACGATCTCATCGCTCTGACGGACCGATAAGTTGATTGTTTGATGCGTCTTGCGGTGCAGGGCGCGCATGAAGTCGAGTGCCGCTTCACGGACGCTCAGGCGGCTCTTGACGATATTGCCCAGCTCCAGCAGGCGCATGCCAAGGCGATATGAGCCAGGCTCGGAACGGTCGACGAAACGCTTCACCACCAGATCGTTGAGGATGCGGTGAGCGGTCGAGGGGTGCAGCTTTGTCGCAGCCGACAATTCCTTCAGGCTGACCGGATCCGGATACATTGCCAGAGCGTCCAGCAGAGATACCATGCGCTCAATGACCTGAATCGATATCGCGCCTGTCTCGTCTTGGGCTTCTTTTTTCATATCAGTGTTTGATGCATTGCAATAGGTTCTTTATACCACATTGTGAAAAAGAGAAGAAGGCGGTGCGCTAAGACGAGGCATTTTTCCGGGCTTTCCAAGGCGCTTCCAGTAGTTCTACTGGCATCAAAATGAAACGGCATTTATATATACAAGTGAAAGCAACTGAGGTCGTTTCGACAGCGCAGATCGAAAGAAACGGTCGAACATTGATTCGGCGATAGGTCGCGATACCACGCCCAAACGCTATATTGCTGCCAGTGATTCCCTTATACGAATTTGATATGAACAGGCGGCGTCTATATTCAGCGGCGTTGCTATTGCATATCTGTTTTTCGCATATTGAGAGAAGAAAGTATTCGTTCGTTTTTTCTTGCCCACTCATTAATCTGTGACCTCCAGAACAAAACTGAACCAAGAGGGATGCAGATCATGTTGAAAAAGTTTATCAAGTCGGTTGCGGTGGCAGCCTTGTTTTCGCAGGTCGTGCCGCTGGCGCACGCCGCAGATATCTCGTTGCTGAACGTATCCTACGACCCGACTCGCGAACTCTACGCGGACTACAACAAGGCCTTCGCCAAGTACTGGAAAGCCAAGACCGGCGATAACGTGACCATCAAGGCATCCCACGGTGGTTCGGGCAAGCAAGGCCGCTCGGTCATTGACGGTATCGATGCTGACGTCGTCACATTGGCGCTGGCTTACGATATCGATGAAATCTCCGAAAAAGCCAAGCTGCTGCCGGCTGACTGGCAAAAGCGCCTCGAGCACAACAGCTCGCCGTACACCTCGACCATCGTGTTCCTGGTGCGCAAGGGCAATCCAAAGCACATCAAGGACTGGGACGATCTGATCAAGCCGGGCGTGTCGGTGATCACGCCGAATCCGAAGACTTCCGGCGGCGCACGCTGGAATTACCTTGCGGCATGGGCCTACGCATTGAAGAAGGGCGGCAATGACGCCGCAGCACGCGACTACATCTCCAAACTGTTCAAGAACGTGCCGGTGCTGGATTCTGGCGCACGCGGCGCTACCATCAGCTTCGTTGAACGCGGCCTCGGCGACGTCCTGCTGGCATGGGAAAACGAAGCGCTGATCTCGCTCAAGGAATGGGGCCCGGACAAGTTCGACGTTATCACACCATCGATCTCCATCCTGGCTGAGCCGCCTGTCGCAGTCGTCGACAAAGTCGTTGATCGTCGCGGCACACGCAAGGTCGCAGAAGAATATCTGAAGCACCTATATTCCGACGAAGGTCAGGAAATCATCGCCAAGAACTACTACCGTCCGATCAATCCGAAGATCGCTGCGAAGTACGCTTCGCAATATCCGAAGGTCAACCTGATCACGGTCGACAATACTTTCGGCGGCTGGCAAAAAGCCCAGAAGGATCACTTCTCTGACGGTGGCAGCTTCGATCAGTTGTACGTGCCGAATAAGAAGTAATGCAGGAGTAATTAAGAAGTACTTCAGCTACCGTACTTCAGCTACGCATGAATCCGGAAGCCTGACAACGGCTTCCGGAGTCTTCACCGAGATTCACCCTTAGAGCTTTCACCATGACGATTCTTTTGCTGGCCGGTAGTCCCTCCGCACCATCCCGTTCCACGCGCTTGCTGCATCATGTCGGCGACAAGCTGGCGGCCTTGGGACATCGCTATTCCAAACTGGATGTACGCGACTTGCCGGGACAGGCGCTGATCCGTGCCGATTTCAACGATCCTGAAATCAAGGCTGCGTTGGCCCGTGTCGAAGAAGCTTCCGCTGTTGTCGTCGCAACGCCCGTCTATAAAGCAGCGTACAGCGGCGCGCTGAAAGCCTTCCTCGACTTGCTGCCGCAATTCGGCCTGACCAACAAACTGGTGTTGCCGCTGGCGACCGGTGGTAGTCAGTCACACATGCTGGCGCTCGACTATGCGTTGCGTCCGGTGTTGTCGTCGTTGAATCCCAAGCATGTCTTGCCAAGCATCTACGCAACGGAAGCGCAGGTGGTGTGGTCGGATCAGGATGGCCTGGTGCTCGATGCGCCGATCATTGCGCGTGTCCAGGAAGGCGTCGAACAACTGTCGAGCAGCCTGATTGCTCTGCACAAGACCGCACCGGGAGAATTCACCGACGTTCCGTTTTCGCAGATCCGATGTAGCGTTTAGACGCAGCATTTAGCACTCATCATTCAGCAATACTCAGCGCTTCACTTTTAACCAGAACATTCCACTATCCGCGACATGCATAGCAACGCGGAGGGATCTTGTTACGCCAAAAAAACATTCGGGAAACAACATGAGCACACAACAATATTTTTCCAGACGCCGCGTTCTTAGCCTGTTTTCGGCCTTGACCGTCGCTGTAACTGCTGTTGGCTTCGGCAATGTCGCCTCGGCACAGTCCAAGCCTGTCTTGCGCATTGGCTATCAAAAAGCCGCCAGCACATTGGTGCTGCTCAAGGCGCACGGCGCATTGGGAAAACGTCTGCAAGCGCAAGGCGTGGAAGTGAAGTGGGCCGAATTCACCGCAGGTCCGCAACTGCTAGAAGCATTGAACGTTGGTTCGGTCGACTTCGGCTATGTCGGCGAAGCTCCGCCGGTATTCGCACAGGCAGCGGGCGCCAACTTTGTCTACACCGCCTATGAAATCCCGACACCGAATGCCGAAGGCTTGCTGGTGCAAAAGGATTCCCCGATCAAAACCGTCGCCGAACTCAAGGGTAAGAAGATTGCCTTCAACAAAGGTTCCGACGTGCATTGGCTGGTCGTCGCCTTGTTGAAGAAAGCCGGTCTCACATACAGCGATATCCAGCCGGTCTACCTGGCGCCCGCCGATGCGCGCGCTGCATTTGAAAAAGGCGCTGTTGATGCGTGGGCAATCTGGGATCCGTTCCAGGCCGCCGCCGAAAAGCAAATCGGTGCACGCCGTCTGGCTACAGGTGTCGGCGCAGTCAGCCACCACCAGTTCTTCCTGAGCGCACGTCCGTTTGCTGAAAAGAACGGCGAGATCCTCAAAGTCCTGTTGGAAGAAATTACCAAAGAAGGTCAATGGATCCGCGCCAACACCAAAGAAGCAGCAGCACAGCTGGCACCGATTCAAGGTCTGGACGCCGACGTGATCGAAGTCAGCCTGAAGCGCTACGAGCACATCTTCAAGCCGGTCGACGCCAAGGTGCTGGAAGAGCAGCAACGCATCGCCGATGCCTTCTTCGAGCTGAAGCTGATCCCGAAAAAACTGAACGTCAAGGAAGCGGTGCTGAAGTAACAGCATCCGTGTACCGCGCTCTTCGGAGCGTGGTGCAAATACGAATTTACTGATTGGAGTCTGCAATGAACGTTTTCTGGTTTCTTCCCACCCATGGCGACAGCCGTTATCTCGGCACTTCGGAAGGCGGCCGTCGCGTCAGCCACGACTATCTGAAACAGGTCGCCGTTGCCGCTGATACTCTCGGCTATGACGGCGTGCTGCTGCCGACGGGGCGATCCTGTGAAGACGCCTGGGTGACGGCGTCGAGCCTGATTGCAGAAACCAAACAACTCAAATTTCTGGTCGCAGTGCGTCCAGGCCTGAGCGCGCCGACTTTGTCCGCACGCATGGCGGCAACCTTCGACCGTCTGTCCGGTGGACGTCTGCTGGTCAATGTCGTCACCGGCGGCGATCCGGCGGAACAAGAGAGTGACGGTATCTTCGGCACCCATAAGGAACGCTACGAAATCTCTGACGAATTCCTGAAGATCTGGCGTGAAGTGTTGACCAAGACCCACACCGGTGAAGAGACCAATTTTGAAGGAAAGCATCTGAGTGTCAAGGGCGCGAAGGCTATTTATCCGCCGATCCAGACACCGTATCCGCCACTATATTTTGGCGGCTCGTCGGACGAAGCCATCGACCTGGCGGCAGAGCAAGTCGACGTGTATCTGACCTGGGGTGAACCACCAGCAGCCGTGGCGGAAAAAATTGCCAAGGTGCGCGCCCGCGCCGAAAAGGCCGGCCGCAAGCTGCGCTTCGGCATTCGCTTCCACGTCATCGTGCGCGAAACCAACGAAGCCGCCTGGCGCGCCGCGGATGAACTGATCAGCAAGCTCGACGACGAGACCATCGAAAAAGCGCAGAAGTCGTTCGCCAAGATGGACTCGGAGGGGCAGCGTCGCATGGCTGCGCTGCATGGCGGCAGGCGCGACAAGCTCGAAGTCAGTCCGAATCTGTGGGCTGGCGTCGGTCTGGTGCGCGGCGGCGCCGGTACGGCGCTGGTCGGCGATGGCCCGACGGTGGCCGCGCGCATGAAGGAATACGCCGATCTGGGCGTCGACACCTTTATCTTGTCGGGCTACCCGCATCTGGAAGAGTCCTACCGTTTTGCAGAACTGGTGTTCCCGCTGTTGCCACGCAAGCAGAAAGAAGATCTGCCGGGCTTCAACATCACCGGTCCTTTCGGTGAAATTGTGGCCAACACCCACGTGCCGTCGGCGCCCAAGGCAACGGCAGCCAAAACGGCAGCCAATAAAGAGTCGCAAGAACTTCGCGTCTCCGAAAGCTAAGGAATCGACATGAGTGCAGGCATCACAAGTTCAGGCGTGCCGGATGCGGTGGCGGTGGCAGCGACAGTCTCCGCACCAGCTAAATCGGTACGCAAGACCGAACGCGGTGACAGTTTCGGCGGCAAGCAACTGGCGTCGTGGGCTTTGCCGGTCGGACTGATCGTCTTCTGGCAAATCGCCGCGCAGGCGGGCTGGTTGTCCAGCCGTATCTTGCCGGAACCGTTCGCCGTATTGCGTGCAGCCTGGCATCTCGCAGTGACGGGTGAACTGTGGGTTCATCTGGGTGTGAGCACCGGTCGTGCGGCATCCGGTTTTGCGGTCGGTGGCGGGTTGGGTTTGTTGCTCGGTCTGTTGACCGGTACCTTCCGTCAGGCCGAAACCTTGCTCGATACCACCTTGCAGATGGTGCGCAATATTCCTGCGCTGGCGCTGATTCCGCTGGTGATCCTGTGGTTCGGTATTGATGAAATGTCGAAGCTGTTTCTGGTGTCTATCGGTGTGTTTTTTCCGATCTATCTCAACACTTTTCATGGTATCCGCTCGGTCGACAAAGGCCTGATCGAGATGGCCAAGAGTTATGGCTTGTCCGGCTGGCCGCTGTACCGCGATGTGATCCTGCCGGGCGCCTTGCCATCGATTCTGGTCGGCGTGCGTTTTGCGCTGGGCCTGGTATGGGTACTGCTGATCGTGGCAGAAACGATTTCGGCCCAGGCAGGCATCGGTTACATGACCATGAATGCACGTGAGTTCCTGCAGACTGATGTCGTGCTGGTCGGCATCCTGCTCTACGCCTTGCTGGGCAAGCTGGCCGATGTACTGGCGCGCGGTCTGGAAAAATTCTGGTTGCGTTGGCATCCGGGTTACCAATGAAAGAGGGTGACATGATGCAAAACAATCACGTGGAAACGACTGAAGTAAAAAACACCGCTGAACGCCAAGTGCGTGGGGTGCGCGGGGTTCGAGTCCTGGCCAGGGCGCTGTCCAAATCCTACGGCGGCCGCGAAGTGCTGAAGTCGGTTGAACTCGACGTCAAGCCGGGCGAGTTCGTCGCCATCGTCGGTCGCAGCGGTTGCGGCAAGAGCACCTTGCTGCGCCTGATCGCCAAGCTGGAAACTGCCACCAGCGGCGACATTGCCTTTGCTGAGGACGGGCATCAACCTGAGACGCGCATCATGTTCCAGGATTCGCGCCTGTTGCCGTGGAAGCGCGTACTGAATAACGTCGCGCTCGGCTTGCCGAAATCGGCGCTGGCGTCGGCGGCACAAGCCTTGCGCCAGGTCGGTCTGGAAGAGCGCGGCGGCGAGTGGCCGGCCGTGTTGTCCGGCGGCCAGCGTCAACGCGTGGCCTTGGCCCGCGCACTGGTGCACGATCCGGAACTGTTGCTCCTCGATGAACCCCTGGGCGCGCTGGATGCGCTCACACGTATCGAGATGCAGCAACTGATCGAATCGCTGTGGCAAAAGCGCGGCTTCACCGCCGTGCTGGTGACCCACGATGTGCAGGAAGCGATCGCGCTGGCGGACCGTGTCGTGCTGATCGAAGATGGTCGTATCACGCTCGATCAGACCATCGATCTGCCACGTCCGCGTGCACGCGGCAACCTCGTGTTCGCCCAGATCGAAGAAGCCATTCTGTCGCGTGTGCTGCAACATCCGGCCAGTGCGCCGGACAGCACGCTCGGCGATATCTCATTGCAAAAGAGCGTCAGCCAGGTGCAGTGGGCCATTTGATTTATCGCATTTTCATTTTTTAACCGCAGTCCCTCAAGGAGCAAAGCATGACCATTCAAGCCATCAACGTCCGTAACCAATTCAAGGGCAAAGTAAAAGCCATCATCGAGGGATCCGTTGTCTCCGAAGTCGATGTCGAGACACCAGCCGGTATCGTTACCTCCGTCATCACCACACGCTCGGTCAAAGACCTTGGCCTGGTGATCGGCAGCGAAGTCGTTGCACTGGTCAAGGCGACCGAAGTATCGATCGCCAAGCTCTGATTCTGGCTGCATCTTTAGAGCGGCTAACAAAGCGCCGATGGCAAGGCGCGCCGACGAAGACAGTACGAAAGTACGGCTAGGAGAAGCAACGCCGACAGCGGCGTTTTGTTAGCCGCTCATATTGCATTGGAGCCATTGATGAAGTATCAAGCCCTGGAAAAATATCTTGCTCGTCTCAACGGCTCCGTCAGGGAAGAGTCCAGGGTGTGGCTGGATGCGGACGGGCGGGCGCAAGGCAAGTATTTCAATACAACGCTGACGTCCGCCTTCCAACCGATACGAGCGTTTGGCAGCAAGACGACCGCTGACGCCGCTATCGTCGCGCACGAAGGATTCGCGCGCAGCTATTCGGAAGACGACAGCGGCTTGCACTTGTGGCGTCTGCTCGATCAGGCCGCCAGCGATGACGAATCGGTCGAACTGGATCGTTTGTGCCGCATGCTGCATTCCATCAATTTTTATCGCCAGGTTGAGGACAATGTCAGTCTCCATCTGAGTGTGCATGCGCGTCTGTTGGCAGCGGTCGACAGCAATCACGGTATTGCCTTCCGGCGCATTCTCAACATGCTGGAGTTGCCGCATGAGCAGATCATTCTGCAAATGCCTGTGATCACGCAGAATCAGAGTTGGCTGCTGAACTATGTGCTGGACAATTACCGGCGCAATGGATTCAGGCTCGGCATCAGTGCTGCCGATGCACGCGACGCATTGGCTTTGCTGGATAAGGTCAAGCCGGATCTGATCAAGGTCGATGCGCGTGAAATTGTCGATGAGCAAAGCACGGAGAAGCTCTTGCGCATCGCCGGTGAGCAAGATATCCGGGTCGTCTTCAAGCGTGTTGAAAATCCGGATGTATTCATCAAACTGCAGGCGTTCGGGCAAGCTCTTGCGCTGCCGGTGTATGCTCAGGGCTATCTGTGGGATACACCGAAATCGACGCTGGCATTGCCGGTCGGACATCATTCGGCGACCACGCATTCCGACATCAAGGTGGCCTGATATGAGCGAGACGGCAGCAGTGCAATCGGAGAGTGGCAAAGCGCATCGGAGCAGTTCGCCGCGTCTTGCTGATTTTCGTGTGCTGGTCGTCCCAGGATTGCACGGCAGCGGGCCGGAGCATTGGCAGTCGCGCTGGCAGCGTCTTTATCCTTCCTTTGAACGCGTCGAGCAAGACCGCTGGGATACGCCGGATTTGCCGGTGTGGTCGCAGCGCTTGCTGGATGTTTTGCAGCGCGATGCGCGGCCGACGCTGATTGTTGCACATAGCTTTGGTTGTCTTACTACGGTGTATCGGGCTGCTGCTGATGCCGGGTTGATTGCGGGCGCTTTGCTGGTGGCGCCGGCGGATCCGGTCAAGTTTGCTGTAGCGGATTCCGTTCAGGTGGCGTTGCCGTTTCCGTCGATTGTGGTGGGGAGTGGGGATGATCCCTGGATGACTGCTGAGCGGGCGCAGCACTGGGCAGGCGTGTGGGGGAGTGAGTTTGTTTATGCCGGGGAGGTGGGGCATATCAATTCGGAGTCGGGGTTGGGGGATTGGGTTGAGGGGCAGGGGGTGTTGGGGAGGTTGGTTGCTCGTTCTTTACCTTTCTATAGATCAGCTTCTGCTTCCACTTCTGGTTGAGTTGTTCCTGTTTCCTTCTTCTGTCATTGATTCTTTTCTTTCTTCGATCAACCTTTGCCGGGGGCGGCCCGGCAGCCGCTCACTTTTCTTGCTCCGCCAAGAAAAGTAAGCAAAAGAAGGCGGCCGCTGGGTCGTAGCCCTCTTCGAGGGTTCCCGGCGTCGGCAGGCACAAATCGGGAAGGGAAAACAACTCGCTTCGCTCAGACATTTTTCCCTTCTTTTTCCGATTTGCACCCGCCGTCACCGGCTACTCTCAAGCGGACTTCGAGACTGGCTCGCTTCGCATCGCCAGGGTGCTGCGATGGTTTTCGTTTGCCTGGCCTTATTTCCTCCGTCGTTCCAACGAAAGTTGGAACCCAGCTTCGTTATAACTGTTGATTGATGCGCTAACGTCACTGGATACCAGCGTTATCGGGGACGACGGATTTGGAGCTATCCGCAACAACTCAAATCCCCTGACCACCCGACACTTCAATCCGCTGTGCGGTCACCCAGCGATTGTCTTCCGACAGCAAACTCGCGATCATCGGCCCGATGTCGTCCGGTAGGCCGACGCGACCTAGTGCGGTCATTCCTGCAAACAGTTTGTTGACGTCCGGGTTGTCGCGTACGGCGCCGCCGCCGAAGTCGGTTTCGATGGCGCCGGGCGCGACTGTGTTGACGGCAATGCCGCGTGGGCCGAGTTCTTTGGCCATGTAACGGGTGAGTACTTCTACCGCGCCTTTGGCCGCTGCATAGGCGGCGTAGCCGGGGAAGGAGGTGCGGGTCAGGCCCGACGACAGGTTGACGATGCGGCCGCCATCTGCAATCAGGGGCAGCAGGGTCTGGGTCAGGAAGTAGACACCCTTGAAGTGGACGTTGACCAGGCCGTCGAACTGGGCTTCGGTGGTTTGGCCGAGCAGGGCGTAGTCGCCATGGCCGGCGTTGTTGACGATGTGGTCAACGGTATCGCGCGACCAGGTTTCGTGCAGCGTGCCGCGCAGGCGGTCGGCGAAGGCGTCGAAGGTGGAGACGTTGCCGGTGTCGAGCTGGAGGGCGGCTGCCTTGCATCCCATGGACTGGATCTCGGCGACGACGGCTTGGGCATCTTCGCTGCGGCTTTGGTAGGTTACGATAACGTCGCCGCCGTGGCGTGCGATGCTCAATGCGGTGTTGCGGCCTAAGCCACGGCTGGCGCCGGTGACGAGGGTGATTTTAGACATGATGCGCTTCCTTGCTGATGAGATGCTGCGTGGATGGGAAGCCGCAGTATCGGATCCGGGCAGGGCGCGTGGTTACCGGAAACTCGACGTTCCTTGCCTAATCCTCCAAATGGGATGCGCGTTCGGCTGCGACGAGGTAGGCTTGCAGCATGACCACTTTACTCACTACCGTGCATCGCTATGCCGAGTCCCATGCCGACAGGATCGGGCTGGCGCAGACGCCCATTGCGGGGTTGACGATCGTGCGTGCAACCGAGGTCAGTGATCTTCTGTATGCGATTTCGCGGCCATTGATTTGTCTTGTCTTGCAGGGAAGCAAGCATGTCACGATGGGCGCGCAGGCTTTTTCGTTTTCCGCCGGTGACTCACTGCTGATCACGGCGGATGTGCCGACGGTCAGTCAGATCACGCGTGCAAGCCTTGCCGCACCTTATCTGTCGCTGGTGATGGAGCTGGACCCGGCGGTCATCGCTGATCTGGCGATGCAGATGGATGTCGTCAAGGAAGACGGCGCGTGGCCGATGCGTGTCGATCCAACCGATAGCGAAGTGTCTGATGCAGCGTTGCGGCTGATGCGCTTGCTTGATCGTCCGGCCTCGCTGCCGGTGTTGCATGCGCAACTGGTGCGGGAGTTTCATTACTGGCTCTTGGCCGGCAAGCACGGTGCGGCGATTCGTAATCTTGGATGGCCGGACAGTCAGGCGCGCCGGGTCGCACGTGCGGTTGAGGTGCTGAGAAGCGGATTTGCACAGTCATTGCCGGTGGAGCATCTGGCAGCCGTGGCGGGGATGAGCCCGTCGTCGTTTCATCAACACTTCCGCAGCGTGACTTCGCTATCGCCGTTGCAATTTCAAAAACAGTTGCGTCTGATCGAGGCGAGGCGGTTGATGTTGTCGGAGGGCGTGAGCGCGAGCAGTGCCGCGTTTGCAGTTGGATATGAAAGCGTGCCGCAGTTCACGCGGGAATACGGCAGGATGTTCGGCCTGCCGCCGGTGAAGGAGACGGCGGAAGCGAAGAGCCGGGTGCGTGCGTCTGCCTAAGAACGTGGTGATGGTCTGTGAATGGCATGCTCAAGAATTCTTGACCGGAAAATTGCAAGCTGGCGTTGCCCCACGAGCCTCTCACGTGCGTTATCCATCTTATTTTTCAAGCCCCTTTTCCACATGCCGAGACCGCCGGGGCGAACAGTTTTTGACAAGACATTTTCCGCGGGCAGCCGGTGAGTTGCATATAGAACACCTGGCAGAGCTACTCATAAAATTTACTGTATCTGACCTCGTGCGCTTCTTCGCCTCTTCAAGCACGTAGACAATCTCTTCAAATTCCTTAGGGATCATATCGCTCATATAGAGCGTGCATGTTCTGCTGCCAAGGACAATTACAAACATATTTTTGAATCCTGCTAACGACAAATTTTCCCGATAGCAGGCAGAAATACACTCTCCATATTTGACGAATTTTCCTGGTTTTATTGAGCCTGCAGCTGAGTGTGTGTTTACAACGCCCTTATCTTCGCGGAGATTGGCAGGTTGTACTTTTCTCAGGGAATACGTTCTAAGGAAAACAA
Source organism: Herbaspirillum rhizosphaerae (assembly GCF_046025915.1). Lineage (GTDB taxonomy): Bacteria > Pseudomonadota > Gammaproteobacteria > Burkholderiales > Burkholderiaceae_D > Herbaspirillum > Herbaspirillum rhizosphaerae_A. The sequence goes on from NZ_JAQQFR010000006.1 coordinate 237,001, forward strand.
CGATGACGATTAAAAAATTACTACTTCTACTACTACTATTCGCAAGCATCTCTGCATTGACTGCCTGCAATACGCCTTTGCCGGCCGTACAGGAGAGGGCTGACACGATATCGTATGTGCCCATACCAAGGGAATATGTCTCGGTTTCTTGTGTGACACACGGCACCGGCTATATCCATTCCTTTTACATTGAGGAACCTGCATCAAGCAGTCGGTTGGGAGGTCGTGAAGCTGGAGGCACTAACTGCGGTGGCATCATCGCCGCCGGCTACGCCCTGCCCAAGACGTGGTTTCCGGGAATGAAAGTCAAGGTGCGCTGGAAACCCAATGGACGGGAATGGGTGGAAAAGACGACCAATATCATGCGGTATGACGAGGTGGGGACGATCTATGTTCACTTTTTCCCGGGAGATCAAGTGCGCGTTGTATCCGCACTGCCCTACCCAGAAAGCCTAAAACATCCTATACCAGCCAATGCCACCGTCCCGCCACCGGAGGAACAATAGTCATGAGCGCACCAATTTATTCAGCTTCGCCGACGATCGCGGACAACGCTGCACAAGAAATGATGACCACGGAGCAGCAAGAGTGGGCCTTGGCCGATCTGCTCAGAGAGCCTCCCGTCTACAAACCCAACGGTCAGAGGATGCCTTCCTGCCAGTCGATGGTCAGAATTGGTCTGTTCTTCGACGGCACCAGTAACAACAAGTATCGGGATGAGCCCAAGCAGGAACATACCAATGTCGTCAAGCTGTTCAATGCGCACAAGGACGTCAGGGGCGAAGGTTTTCTGGACGATATGGACTGCTTCCGTTTCTATATCCCCGGTGTCGGCACCCGCTTTCCTGAAAATCAGGAGTGGAAAGAAACACAGGAAGGCAAGGCCATGGGCAAAGGTGGGCAAGCGCGGATTTTGTACGGAATTCTAGAGATCTATAATGCCGTTCATCGCGCTTTTAACAGCGATAGACCACTGTTTTCACCACCTGAAATTACAGCGAAACTAAAAAGCTACACCCGCGACGTCGAAAGCAACTACGACAAGGACTACCCCCAGCACGAGCGCCGCAAACGCTGGTTCATGCAATTGCGCGATGAATTGAACGACAAGCTAAAAGCCCAGCGCGACATCATTCTCCAGCCGCGTATTCCCCTCATTCGCGTGGCCGTATTTGGTTTTTCACGCGGGGCGATTGAAGCGCGCAGTTTCTGCTACTGGCTGCACGCCGCACTGGAAGAGAAATCCACGCTCGCGGGTATGCCCATCGAGATCAACTTCCTCGGCCTGTTCGACTCGGTCGCCTCGGTCGGCCTGCCGCATTCGACGGCGCAAACCACGCCGTTCCGTTTCATCGACGGCCACTTCAGCTGGGCGGCAGAGACTTTGACGCCACTTCCATCACTGGTCAAACAGACGGTGCACTACATTGCCGCGCATGAACAGCGCATGAACTTTCCCGTCACACGCGTGCAGGGCAACAACGTGCAGGAAGTACTGTATCCCGGCGTGCATGCGGATGTCGGTGGTGGCTATTGCCCCAGAGAGCAAGGACGAGGAATGAGCGTCGGGCAGATGGTGTCGCAGGTGCCGCTGTTGCATATGCATAAAATTGCGCGTCTGGCAGGTGTGCCCTTGGTGACCTATCGCCAGATGTCTTCGGATCTACAGGCCGACTATGCCCTCAGTCCCGAACTAGCTGCCAACTGGAACGCCTACATGGCTGCTGGAGATTTCGCCGGAACGTATGAGAGTCAAGTACGCGAACACATGCGGATGTACTACCGTTTTCGCTATCACTGGCTAGGCCGCATGGCGCAACTGCCGGCCTGCCAGCATGCCACTCCCCAAGAGCAGCAAGACATGGTCAGCTACGACGATCTGTTCAAGGGAGACATGGAGCTGCTGCGTGAGCGTGCCAAGGGTGGCCGTCCAAGGATGTACCGAGACAACGGCGATGAAATCAAATTCTTTGCACCGGGCCACAGTCACATCGCCAACCGCGAGCAGTTACTGCGCGCGGATATGCGCCAAGCACCCGACGACAGGGAAGCGCTGGCGCTCCAGGTATTCGAAGAACAACGGGGCCAGTCCAAGGCCGATGGCATCGCCTTGCTGGAAGAACAGGTGCACGATTCGCTGGCTGGTTTCTATCTAGGTGGTTACGTCAGCGCAGAAGAGAAAGTAGAGAAACTGCACACATGGCAGACCAAGCCGCCGTCGCGAGAAGATAGCTACAACTATCAGGCCTGGCAGAACTTTGAGAAGGCCAAGGCGCAGAATCCTGAGCTGCAAAAGATTCTGGATGATAAGGCGGCGTTGGTAAAGCAGGCAGAGGCTGCTCGTTTCAATGGTCGTTTGGGAGACATGGAAGATATACAGCGTGAAAGCGCCTTCACCGACAAAGAAGCCACGTTGTTGACGCTAGATGCCAATGGTCAGTCGATCTTCCCCGTACAAAAGGACAGCGACGCGGGAGCATTGTGTAGTGTCTTTGTCGCCACGCAGACGGAGACTCTACGCGAAGGCGGTGGGTATCTGGTGCCGCGTGTTGTATTCTTGCCATAACAACACGTCGTGACATAGACCCTTAACGCCGCACGAACAGATTATCCAGCCCCGACGGGTATTCGCGTGCTGAGAGGGGAGCGAAAAATTAGATAGGCGCGCCGGCAAGCAGTTTTTTGGCGCGCCTGTGTTTAATCCTCCACTCAGACATTCTTTGTGGGACTACTCAGGAAATCGTGAACATTTTTTGCATCGATTTTCCCTAATGCTTGCAACACGCCTTCCTCTTCGATCCTGCGCAGGAAGCCTTTCACCACGGAGACAAACTCAATCCGCATGGCGAGATCGTTGCCGAACACCGCTTCAATCGCCAGCAGCGCATCGACGCGCTGACTGATGTCCGTGATACCGGCTGCCGCCTGTAAGGTGTCAGCAAGCGGATCCGAAATCGGATACGCCCGTCCAGCTTCATCTTCCGCGCGCAGATAGCGCATCCAGCCGGCTACCGCAAAACACAGGCGCTCGCAGGGCAGACCGGCATCCAGGCGTGCGCGTATCGTGCCGAGCAAACGCTGCGGCAATTTCTGCGATCCATCCATGGCGATCTGCTGCAGGCGATGCTTCAACGCCGGGTTGCGAAAGCGTGCCACCAGTTCGTCACGGTAGTCATCCAATCCCGGACGCTGCAAGGTCGGTGCGATTTCTTCCGTCATCATGCGTTCGATGAAGCCGCGCAAACCATCATCGCGGATCGCCTGATCGACCGTGACATAACCCGCCAGCGAACCCAGATAGGCGAGGCTGGAGTGGCTGCCGTTGAGCATGCGCAGCTTGGCATGTTCGTACGGTTCTGCTTCGTCGACCATGGTGGCGCCAGCCTGTTCCCATGCCGGACGCGGGCCTGCGAAACGGTCTTCGATCACCCATTGCGAGAACGGTTCGGTCACGACCGGCCAAGCGTCGTCGACCGTGAGTCGGGCGGTGATGGCGGTGCGGTCTTCATCCGTGGTTTTTGGCACGATACGATCCACCATCGAGTTGGGGAACGCGCCATGCTGCGAGATCCATTTCGACAATTCCGTATCGATACGCTCGGCAAACGCCAACACCAGCGCGCGGGAGGTATTGCCGTTGGACGGCAGGTTGTCGCAGGAAAGTACAGTGAATGGCGGCAACCCGGCATCGCGGCGTTTTTCCAGCGCACGCACGATGAAGCCGATGGCTGAGCGCGGTGCGTCGGTATGCGCCAGGTCGTGCGCAATATCGGGATGATCGAAGCGCAGCGTGTTGGTCGCCGGATCGTGGCAATAGCCTTTTTCCGTCACAGTGAGGCTGACGATATGGCAATGCGGATGGCTCATGGCCGCCAGCACGGTGGCAGGCGATTCCGGCGCGACCAGCGTATCGATGATGGAACCGATGATGCGCAGTTGTTCGCCTTCGCCTCTGATCCCCAGCGTATAGAGATTGTCCTGCGGCGCCAGCGCATCGCGGGTATCGGGGCTGCGTAGCGACACGCCGACGATGCCCCAGCGCAGGTCGCCTTCCGCCAGCACCGTGTCGGTATAGACCGCCTGATGCGCGCGGTGGAAGGCGCCTAGTCCCAGATGCACGATGCCGGGCAGCAGGGCGGTTCTGTCGTAGGTCGGCAGGGTCGCCTGCTTGCTCGCTTGCGCCAGCGTTTGCTTGTTCAGCTTCATTTTCTTCCTGCGTCAGTTTTGCGGATGTTCTTTGACGCGGGACACCAGCTGTGTCGGGCTGACAAAGCGCATCGCGATCAGCAGCCAGATCAGCGTGACGATCATGTAGACCATCGCCATGGCATCGATCGATTGCGAAGCGCGCACGCCTGCGGCAAACACCGAGTAATACAGCGCCACCACCAGCGTTTGCGTATCCGCGCCTGCGGTCAGGAAGGTCAGCTCGAACATCGCGATCGTGCGCACCAGCACCAGTAGCGAGGCGGCCAGAATGCCCGGTGCCAGCAGCGGCACCAGCACATGGCGGAACATCGTGAAGGTGCGGGCGCCGAATACGCGTGCAGCCGATTCCAGATTCGGATCGATCTGCTCAATGAAGGGCGTCATTACCAGAATCACGAACGGCAAGGCCGGCAGCAGGTTGGCGATGATCACACCGGGCAGCGTGCCTGCCAGATGCAATTCATACATCAACGTCGCCAGCGGAATACCGTAAGTGATCGGTGGGATCATCAGCGGTAGCAGGAACAAACCGGTCAGCAGTTTCTTGCCGCGGAAATTGCGGCGCGCCAAGGTGTACGCCGCCGGCACGCCGATCAGGATCGACAGCACCACCACCGCCAGCACAACCTGCATCGTTACCAGCAGCACATCGCCGAGCTGGAATTCCTGCCAGGCGGCGGAATACCATTCCAGCGTCCAGCCGCTTGGCAGCCAGGTGCCGAGCCAGCGCTTGGCAACCGAATTGGTGGCGACCGAGGCGATCATCAGGCCGACATTGATCAGAAAGAAGGTCATCAGGCCGACCACCAGCCCGCTCCAGGCGCGACTGGCCCAGTGGGTGCGGCGCTTCGGTGCGGGCTGCCGTGAGATCGATTGTGAAGTCATCATGGGAGAAGTTGTCGTTGCTTGATTCATAATTAACCCTTGCCTCCGGTGACCGGACCGCGATAGAACAGATTGCGTGCGCCGAGCACGATCACCACCACGCCCAGTTGCACCGCACCCATGATCATCGCGACTGCCGACGCCATGGAATAGTCATAGTTCTCGAACGCCGCTTCGTACGCCGCAATCGAAATCACGCGTGTCGCACCGGCAGGTGAACCCAGCAGCACCGCCGAGGGAAATACCGAGAACGCCTGCACGAACGACAGGCAGAACGCCATCGCCAGACCCGGCAAGATCAGCGGGAAGATCACATAACGAAACTGATTGAAAGGTGTCGCGCCCAGCGTCGCAGCAGCACGCGGCAGCACCGGATCGATGCCGGTGATGTACGACAGGATCAGCAAAAAGGCGAATGGAAAGCCCGAGATCACCAGCGAGATCACCACACCTGCATAGTTATGCGTCAGGCGGATCGCGCCTTCGTAGATGTGCAGCGTCTGCAGGATCTGCGCGAACCAGCCCTTGGGGCCGAAGTAGGTCAGCATGCCTTCGGCGATCAGCACCGTACCCAGCGTGATCGGGATCACAAGGATGGTGGTGGCGATCTTTTGATACGGCGTCTTGTGGCGCAAGCGATAGGCCACGGGCACGGCGATCAGGATGTTGATCAGCGTTGCCGGCAAGGCCAGCTTGAGTGTCACGCCGATGGTCATCCACAGATTGTCGGTGCTGAAGAACTTGATGTAGTTCGACAGCATGCCGCCTTCCAACGGCTGGAACGACAGGATCAAACCGTGAATGAACGGATAGACGAATACCGCCAGCATGAAGATCACCGCCGGCGCGGCCATCCACATGGCGGGATCGCGCCAGCGCGAACCGGCTGTTTGTGAAGACATCAGCATCATGCCACCTGCTCAAAAGAATAAGCCAGTACGCGGTCGGCCGGGACGGACACGCGGATGGTTTCGCCCGGGGAGGCTTTGCCTTCCGCGCGGACATAGAGACGCGTGTTGTCTTGCGTGCGCAGCATGAACAGCGATTCGCGGCCATAGTATTCGACCGACTCCACGCGTGCGCTGATGCTGTTGCCCGGCGTGGTGCCATCGGCGCAGATGCTGAATTCTTCCGGTCGGATCGATACGGCGGCACGGCCGTTCAGGCGCATCTTCGGAATGCCGACCAGATTGACGCCGGGGCCGGCCAAGGTGACGGTCTGCGCATCCTGACCGACCACATCCAACACCAGCTCATTGCGATAGCCCATGAAGCGTGCGACTGCCAGATTCGAGGGCTGACCGTAGACTTCCGGCGGCGTGCCGATCTGCTGTACCTTGCCGTCTTTCATGACGACGATGCGGTCGGCCAGCGACAGCGCTTCATCCTGATCGTGGGTGACGTAGAGCGTGGTGCGGCCGAGTTCACCGTGGATGCGACGGATCTCGGAGCGCATTTCCAGACGCAGTTTGGCGTCGAGGTTGGACAGCGGTTCATCCATCAGAATCAGCGGCGGTTCAATGACGATGGCGCGGGCGATCGCCACGCGTTGCTGCTGGCCGCCGGACAACTGGCCGGGCAGCTTGTTCATGTGTTGCGCCAGTTGCACCAGATCGAGGGCGCGTTTGACGCGGGTCTGGATTTCGGCGGCAGGTACGCCGCGCATCAACAGGCCGAAGCCGACATTCTTGGCCACCGTCATGTGCGGGAACAGGGCGTAGTTCTGGAACACCATGCCGAAGCCGCGCTGTTCAGGCGGCAAGGTATCGATACGGTGATCGTCAAGGTAGATGCCGCCGTCCGACAGCGGCAGCAGGCCGGCGATACAGTTCAGCGCGGTCGATTTGCCGCAGCCCGAAGGGCCGAGCAGGGCGATGAATTCACCGCGCGCAATATCCATTTGCAAACCATCAAGTGCTGCGACTGCTGCGACTTGCTGCGCTTCGGTAGTTTTTCCGGTGCCGCCAAAGCGACGTGTAACGCGATCCAGTCGCAATGTCTTGAAGTCAGGTTTCATGCTTGCCTCTTATTGATCGTAATGAGCCGGGTGGCGTGGAAGATCTTGTTGCCACCCGGCTTGTCTCTGCTTTTTTCTGCTGCGTTTGCTTATTTGAATTTTTGAGCGCCGACTTGCTCATCCCAGATACGGAATGCTTTCACCATTACCTGCGCATCCAGCGGTTGCACGTGCGGGAACTTGGCGATCCAGTCTGCGTACTCGGCGCGGCCGAATTCTTTCAGTGTGTCCTGGCTGGCTTGCGGCGCCATCGTTACCGGCACGTTCTTGATTGCAGGGCCAGGATAGAAGTAACCCTTGTCATAGGTCTGCGCCTGTTGCTTCGGTTGCAGCAGATAGGCCATCACGTCCAGCACCACGGCTTGCTTGGCGGGAGCCAGACCCTTCGGCACGATCATGTAATGCGTGTCGTTGACCCAGGTCATGTTCTTGAAGGCGCCGACCTTGAACTCTTTCGGCACCACGCCCAACGCACGTGGGTTGATATCCCAGCCGGTCACGGTGACGGTCATGTCGCGCGAACCTTCGCCGAGTTCTTTCATCACGGCGCCTGTGCCGCCCGGGTAGTACTCGATGCAGGTGTTCAGGTCTTTCAGATAAGCCCAGGTCTTATCCCAGCCCTTGACCGGATCTTTCGGATCCTTGTCGCCGAGCAGGTAAGGCAAGCCCATCAGGAAAGTACGGCCGGGGCCGGAGTTGGCTGGACGCGCATAGATCAGCTTGTTCGGATTGGCTTTGCACCATGCCAGCAATTCCTGTGGCGTGGTCGGTACTTGCTTGACCTTGTCCGGGTTGTATTCCAGCAGCGGACCGGCAGGCATGAAGGCGACGGCGAGACCCTGGTTATGCGCCAGTTCCTGCATCTTCTTCACTTCCGGCAGATAGTTATCGGTCAGCGGTGCGAACTTGGCATTGTTTTCCGGCAGCAGTGTCACCCACAGGTTCTGCTCGATGCCGGCTGCCAGGATATCGGTGCCGCCGAGGACCAGATCAATGTCGCTGCGCTTGGCGTTTTGCATCGCCTTGAGCTTGCTTGGCAGCTCAGGCGCGGGCGCTTTGGTGAAGGTGAATTTGACGTTGGGATGCGTGGTCTTGTACGACTCGATGGCGTCTTGCAGCAAAGCCAGCGAACCGGCGACGTCGACCACGTTGATGGTGACGGCTGCCTGCGCATGTGCTGCAGGGCTGCCGACCATTGCGGCCAGGCCCAAGCCGATGGCGGCTGCCATGACGGTGCGACGGGTCGCTTTGTGCAAGGTGTTCAAAACCTGTTTCATTACTGTCTCCTCCTTGGAATAGATATTAGGTATCGGGATAACGCGGACGTCTTATAACGTTCTGATGCATCTTCAATCCGTACTATTTATTGCTTATTGCTTATTGCTTATTGCTTATTGCTATTTTGCTGGTGTGCTTCTCTTTCAAAAAACGGTTACAAGCGATAAGCCTGTTTGGCCAATCGGTATGTCAGGTCATGCGCCAGTTCCAGCGCTTCGTCTTCCTTCAGGCGATGTTCGGCGACCAGTCGCGCCAGATAGCCGCAATCGATACGGCGGCTGACGTCGTGGCGCGCTGGGATCGACAGGAAGGCGCGGGTGTCGTCGTTGAAGCCGACCGTGTTGGCGAAGCCGGCGGTTTCGGTCGTCAGTTCGCGGAAACGGCGCATGCCTTCCGGCGCATCGAAGAACCACCATGCCGGGCCAAGCTTGAGTGCCGGATACACACCGGCCAGCGGCGCCAGTTCCCGTGAGTAACTGGTTTCGTCCAGCGTGAAGAGAATGATGGACAGACGCGGATCGAGACCGAAGCGGTCGAGCAGCGGCTTGAGCGCACCGACATATTCGGTCTGCATCGGAATGTCGAATCCCTTGTCGCGGCCGAAGCGTGCCAGCATCGTCGGGCTATGGCTGCGCCAGGAGCCGGGATGGATCTGCATCACGAGGCCGTCGTCAATACTCATCGCCGCCATCTCGGTCAGCATCTGCGCGCGGAACAATTCAGCCTCATCGCGGCTGATCTTGCCCGAGAGCGCCTTGTCGAACAGTACTTTGCATTCGGCCAGCGGCAAGTCGGCGGTACGTGCGCTCGGATGGCCGTGATCGGTCGAGGTCGCGCCGTGTTCCTTGAAGAAGGCGCGGCGATTGCGGTGCGCGTTCAGATAGCCTTCCCAGGTGCGGGTGTTTTCGCCGGTCAGCTCGCCGAAGCGGGCAACGTTGGCGGCGAAGCCTTCAAAGTCCGGATCGATTACCGGATCGGGACGATAGGCGGTGACCACACGTGGACGGCCTTTGGCAGTTTGCCATGGATCGTTTTTCAGCTTGCCGTGATGGGCCAGCGGATCGAGCGGCGACTCGGTGGTGGCGATGACTTCAATGTTGAAGCGCTCGAACAGCGCGCGCGGACGAAACTCGGGACGCTGGAGGCAGGCGTCGATATGATCATAGAGACTATCGGCATTGGCGACGCTCAGGCCTTCTTCCAGGCCGAATACTTCCTGGAATACATGATCCAGCCACATGGCGGACGGCGTGCCGCGAAACAGTGGCCAATGCTTGGCAACCAGACGCCAGATACGGCGCGGATCGGTTTCGACCGCACTGCCGTGGTGTGTTGGGATGCCGAGGTCTTCCAGCTTGACGCCCTGGCTGAACAGCATGCGAAACACATAGTGATCCGGCTGGATCAGCAGGGCGGAAGGATTGGGGAAGGCGGCGTTGTCGGCAAACCAGCTCGGATCGGTGTGACCGTGCGGGCTGACGATAGGGGCATCCTTGATCTCTTTATATAGACGGCGCGCAATGGTACGCGTGTCCGGATCAGCGGGAAATAATCGGTCTGGGTGCAGCAATGGCATGTCGTCTCCTGATTTCCAATGTCTGTCTTTATCGCTTTCGGCATCCTCGGCTCTGTCGGGTTGGGTACCCTGGCCTCTGGCGGACGTCGTTGCGTTGATGTCGCGGTTACGTTGTATCCGGTGTCGCTTCTATCCTTACTCCGGGTGATGCGGCATATAAGCCTTGCCGCCGCCCCAGCCGCGCGAGAACTCCGTGGTCACGCGTTCGAGATGGGCATGCATCGCCTTGCGGGCACCTTCCGGATCGCGGTCGACGATGGCCTCAAGGATGCGGCGATGGTCAACCAGCGTTTGCTGGCGCAATTCTTCGGTGTGGAAGTGCTCTTCCATTTTGATCCACAGGCGGCCGCGCTGATCCCACAGATTCTCGATCACGCTGACCAGGGCGCTGTTGCCGGTGGCGCGGGCAATCGACAGGTGGAAGGTGCGGTCGGCTTCTTCGTTGTTGGGGCGGTCGTGATAGAAGCGCTCCATGTCGTTGAGCGCGCGCAGGATTGCATCGAGTGCGCCATCGGTGGCCATGCGCGCGGCAATCGCGGCAACTTCGCCTTCGATCATGCAGCGTGCCGACAGGATCTCGAAAGGGCCGGGGCCGATTTCCTGGATGGCCGGCGCTGCGCCTTTCTTCTCGATCACATAAATTCCGGAACCGCCGCGTACTTCGATCACGCCGGTCAGTTCCAGCGCAATCAGTGCTTCGCGGACCGATGCGCGGCTGACCTTGAGCTGCGCGGCCAGATCACGCTCCGAGGGCAGGCGCTCGCCGGCGTGAATCTGCTCATCGCGGATGAATGCCTGGATGCGATCGGCGACCACGCGGTAAAGCCGCGTTTCGGGGGCGCTGAGTTCGGCGAGAGCAGTGACGACTTTGAGCATGGCGTGCTTTTCTAAAGGTCGCGAAAAATTGGTCAGGCCATTCTAGGTTGGCCTGACCAATATTGCAATATGGTCTGGCCGATTTATTTTGTGGTTTGCCAAAGTGCCTGTGGGTGCGGCTTGTAAGGCAATTGAAAGCTCATTTCTTGCTGTCTTAAGTGGTTGACCAATTTTTAATTTTGTATGTGGTCAGTCGTCGGATGACTATAGCTGAAGCCGCTTCCCGAGGAAAGAGGGGGCGCCAGTTTTGCGCAACTCAAGTTGTTTTTGCGGTTTTCTATATACGTAATCTTTCTATAAACATGCAAAAAAATTCGTTCTCTTTATAACAATGCGATGCGAATATCGGCCCTCATTAGTCGTATTTGTAATAAGAGATGCCGTTGTGTCACCCCAAAATCGGTCTGACACCGGCGCAAAAGAAGAAGGAAGTGCAAGCGTGACTGTGCCAATCGCCTTACCAGTTATTAATAAAGCGCCGTTCCGAGTGTTGCCGGGCTTTCGCCTGTCGCTCGGTTTTACGCTGTTCTATCTGACGCTGATCGTCCTGATCCCCTTGTCGGCGGTGTTCCTCAAGACTTTCACCATGACCTGGGATGCCTTCGTCAGCGCTGTGACGTCGCCGCGCGTGATGGCGTCGTATCGCCTGACATTTGGCGCCTCGTTATTGGCGGCGCTGCTGAACGTGATTTTTGGCGGCATCGTGGCATGGGTATTGGTGCGCTATAAATTCCCGGGCAAGCGCATCATCGACGCATTGGTCGATTTGCCGTTTGCCTTGCCGACCGCAGTGGCGGGCATTGCATTGACGACGCTGTATTCGCAGAACGGCTGGATCGGCCGCTATCTCGCCCCGCTCGGTATCAAGGTTGCCTTCACCCCGTTGGGCGTCTTGGTAGCGTTGACCTTCATTGGATTGCCTTTTGTCGTCCGCACCGGACAACCGGTGCTGGAAGATGCGGAACGCGAACTCGAAGAAGCTGCCGCCAGCCTCGGCGCTTCGCGTTTGCAAACCTTCGCCCGGGTGATTTTTCCTACCGTCTTTCCCGCTTTGTTGACCGGCTTCGCGCTGGCGTTTGCCCGCGCCACAGGCGAATACGGATCGGTGGTTTTCATCGCCGGCAACATGCCGATGGTGTCCGAGATCACGCCACTGTTCATCATTACCAAGCTTGAGCAATACGACTACACCGGCGCAACCGCCATTGCCGTGGTGATGCTGATCGTGTCCTTTGCCTTGCTGCTGACCATCAACCTGTTGCAAGCCTGGGTTCGCAAGCGCGGCCAGGCCGAGAAAGTCTGACATGAGCGCCGTCATTACTCCTGGCATTACCGCATCCCCGGCGGTAGCACCGCGCGGCGAACCCGCCTACACGCCGGCCGCCACATTGGAACCGTTATGGGTGCGCCTGCTGTTGATCGGGATCGCCTTCGCCTTCTTGACGCTGTTCCTGTTCGTACCGCTGGTCGCCGTATTCTATGAAGGCCTGAAAAAAGGCTGGGACGTCTACATCGACAACATCATCGAACCGGACGCCTGGTCGGCCATCAAGCTGACCCTGCTGACCGCCGCCATCGCCGTGCCGCTGAATCTGGTGTTCGGCGTGGCGGCGGCATGGTCGATCGCCAAGTTCGAGTTCCGCGGCAAGAACATCCTGCTGACGCTGATCGACCTGCCGTTCTCGGTGTCGCCGGTGATCTCCGGCCTGATCTACGTGCTGCTGTTCGGCCTACAGGGCTATTTCGGTCCGTGGCTGCGCGAGCATGACATCAAGATCCTGTTTGCCGTGCCGGGAATTGTGCTGGCGACAGTGTTTGTGACTTTCCCCTTCGTGGCGCGTGAGCTGATTCCGCTGATGCAGTCGCAGGGCAGCGAAGAAGAAGAGGCTGCGCTGGTACTGGGCGCCTCCGGATGGAAGACCTTCTGGCACGTCACCTTGCCGAACATCAAGTGGGGGCTGCTGTACGGCGTGATCCTGTGTAATGCCCGTGCGATGGGCGAGTTCGGCGCAGTGTCGGTGGTGTCGGGTCATATCCGCGGCGAGACCAACACCATCCCGCTGCAGGTGGAAATTCTCTACAACGAATTCAATATCGTCGGTGCGTTTGCGGTGGCGTCGCTGTTGGCTTTCCTTGCGCTGGTGACGCTGGCGATCAAGAGCTTTATCGAGTGGCGTCTGCACAAGCAGTTGACCGCACACGTCGCCCATCCCGGCGCAGATCTGGAATAAAAGATTAGGAACAGGCCATGAGCATCGAAGTAAAAGACATCAATAAGCGTTTCGGAAATTTTGTCGCGCTGAACAACGTTTCGCTGAATTTCCCTGCGGGCGAACTGACCGCTTTGTTAGGCCCCTCCGGCTGTGGTAAGACCACGCTGCTGCGCATCATCGCCGGTCTGGAGTCGCCTGATTCCGGTCAGGTGCTGCTGGACGGCGACGATGCGTCGGCCCGCCACGTGCGTGAGCGCCAGGTCGGTTTCGTTTTTCAGCACTATGCCTTGTTCAAGCATATGACGGTGTTCGAAAACATCGCCTTCGGCCTGCGCGTCAAACCGCGCAATCAGCGTCCATCGGAAGCGCTGATTCGTGAAAAGGTCACCAGCCTGCTGGAACTGGTGCAGTTGGACTGGCTGGCCGATCGCTATCCGCCGCAACTGTCCGGTGGTCAGCGCCAGCGTATTGCCCTGGCGCGTGCATTGGCGGTGGAACCACGCGTGCTGCTGCTGGATGAGCCATTCGGCGCGCTCGACGCCAAGGTACGCAAGGAGCTGCGCCGCTGGTTGCGCCGTCTGCATGACGAGCTGCATGTCACCAGTATTTTCGTCACCCACGATCAGGAAGAAGCGTTGGAAGTCGCCGACCAGATCGTACTGATGAACAAGGGCAACGTCGAACAGATCGGTTCGCCAAGCGAGGTCTACAACCACCCGGCGTCGCCGTTTGTCTACGGCTTCCTCGGCAACGTGAACCTGTTCCACGGCCGCGTGCACGAGGGGGTGCTGGAAGCCGGCGGCGTTACCTTTGATGCACCGGATCACGCGCAGGCACAGGATGAAAAAGGCATCGGCTACGTGCGTCCGCATGACCTGGAGGTGGATCGTTATTCGCCCGGCGCCGAAGGTATCGTTGCTCAGCTCAGGCGCTCGCACGCCATTGGCCCGCTGGCGCAACTGGAGCTGGAGCGTGACGATAATTCGGAAATAATCGAAGCCGTTATTTCCAACGAGCGTTTTGCACAATTGAATCTGAAAGATGGCGAAACACTGGTGGTGCGACCGCGCCGCCTCCATGTCTTCGTCGACAACGCGGCCTCTACCGGGGCTGCACAGAATAAGGATGCACGATGAATTTCCAGCAACTGCGTTCCATCCGCGAAGCCGCACGTTGCGGCTTCAACCTGACTGAAGTCGCCAACGTGCTGTTCACGTCGCAACCTGGTGTGAGCCGCCAGATTCGCGAGCTGGAAGAAGAACTCGGCGTCGAAATTTTCGAGCGCAACGGCAAGCGCCTGATCGGTCTGACCGAGCCGGGCAAGGGCATCTTGCACATCATCGAACGTCTCTTGCTGGAAGCGGAAAATCTGCGCCAGGCCAGTCAGGAATACGCCGGCGAACAGAGCGGTACGCTGACCATTGCGACTACACACACGCAGGCCCGTTATGTACTGCCACGCGTGGTGCAGGCTTTCCGTGCGGCGTTTCCGCAAGTGCGGATTGCGCTCCAGCAGAGTGCGCCGGAACATATCGCAGAGTGGGTCATGTCCGGCAAGGCCGACGTCGGCATCGCGACGGAAGGTCTGAGCCAATTCAAGGATCTGGTTTCTTTCCCTTGCTATACCTGGAATCACGTCATCGTCGTGCCGCAAGGACATCCGCTGTTGTTGCTCAAGCATCCGATCACGCTGGAAGAGTTGGCTGCGCATTCGCTGATTACCTATGACGTCGGCTTCACCGGCCGTGGTCACATCGACGATGCCTTCCGCAAGGCCGGCATCGAGAAGGATATCGTGCTTACCGCCATGGATTCAGACGTGATTCAGCAATACGTCGCGCTGGGCCTGGGCGTCGGCATCGTGGCATCGATGGCGATCGAGCAGGGCAAGCATCACGGTCTGGAAGCGATTGAGGCATCGCATTTATTTGCGCAGAACATCACACGTCTGGCGGTACGTCGCGGCGCGTATCTGCGTGCCTACACCTACGACTTCATCCTGCAATTCGCGCCGGAACTCAAGCGCGCCGATATCGTTGCGGCATTGAACGAGCCGACCACGCATTGACGTTAGGTTGGCACTGTTCTGCTCAATCAAAACCGCCTTCGAATTTCCAATGAAGGCGGTTTTTTTATGTGCTCAGATTGTCGCTGCACTACGCAGTCTGGACGCAGGCAGGCAACCCAGACCTTCAAGCGTCGTGCGCACCGCCTCATCCAGTGGCGTATGCGGCTCTTCACCCAGTACCTGCAGCAGGCGTTGATTGCTCATGCGCACCGGCTGTTGCCATAGGTAGCGCATCTCTTTCATTTCTTTGAACAGCGGCACAAAAGGCGAGGCCGGAGCCAGCAGCCACCATGGAAAGCTGCGCAATGGCAACGCGGGGTTGCCGACCACGCGGCGGATGGCGTTGATCATCTGCATGCCGTCGGCATCCCAGTGCCCGTGCATCTGGAAGGTCGCAAACGTCTCCAGCGCTTCCTCTCGTTCGATTAGTCGCATCATGGTCTCGGACAGATCCGGCAGATAAGTCCACTGATGGCCGAGTCCTTGCTTCCCGGGATTAGAGATTGACGTCGGCATCTTGCCCGGCTTGACCAGACATTGCGAAAACCAGTTGTTGCCCGAACGCGGGCCGAAGAAATCACCGGCTCGGACGACCAGGCTGCGGACATTGTCGCCGGCGGCGGCTTGCAAACGGCGCTCCAGCTCGACGCGGATCGCACCTTTGCGGGTGACCGGGCGCTGTGCCGAGTCTTCGCTCAGGTTCGGCAGAGCATCCGGCCCGTAGTTGTAGACGGTGCCGGGCAGCAAAATACGTGCTCCAAAATCCTGCGCGGCGGCGATGCTGTTGGCTATCATGGGCAGCACCAGCTCGGCCCAGCGTTGGTATCCCGGCGGATTGACTGCGTGGACGATCAGGTCGACGTCGCGTGCCGCCGCAACCACGTCCGCGCGCTGCATGGCGTCGCCTGCGATCCAATTGTACTTTTGCATGCCGGGGCGGGCGGCAACTTCGGCGGCGTTGCGATGCAGAGCGCGTACTTGCCAGCCGCGCGCCTGCAGCTTGCGCGCCATTTCGCCCCCAATGCCGCCGGTGGCGCCGAGCACCAGGGCGGTCTTTGTCGTCGTCGTTTCATTGTTCATGATTTGCTCCGTGGTTGAAGGTTGATCGCGAGATCTGATGAAGCCAGTGTCGGATAAATGCGGGCTAAATGGAATTGTTGAAAATAAGTGAGGTGCTATACTTATTTGTATGGCTAAACAAATCACTGCCGATCCCGGTTGGGAGCTTTATCGTTCCTTTCTCGCGGTACTGACCGAGGGTTCGCTCTCGGCGGCTGCACGTTCGCTCGGACTGACGCAACCGACGATCGGGCGCCACGTGGATGCGCTGGAGCAGGCTGTGGGCTTCGCTTTGTTTACGCGTTCGCAACATGGCTTCATGCCGACGGAAGCGGCGCTGAGCTTGCAGCCATACGCGGAAAGTCTGGCCTCAACCACGGCGGCCCTGATGCGCGCGGCATCGGCCCACGGCGGCAAGGACGCGTCAGTACGCGGCACTGTCCGTATTACGGCAAGTGAAGTAGTGGGCGCGGAAATCCTGCCGCCGATTCTGGTCAAGCTGAAACGGACGCATCCGGAGTTAGTGGTCGAGCTGGCCTTGTCGAATCGTGTCGAAGACTTGCTGCGGCGTGAAGCCGACATCGCCGTGCGCATGCTGCGGCCGACGCAGGAGGTGCTGGTCACGCGTCGCGCCGGCGCGATTGAACTTGGTTTTCATGCGCACAAGGATTACCTTGCACAACATGGCACGCCAAAGAACATGGATCAGTTGACGGAACACACGCTGGTCGGGTTCGACAAGGAAACCGCCTTCGTCCGCAATGCCGCCAGGGATGTGGCGATCATGCGGCGCAGTCATTTTTCATTACGTACCGACAGCGATCTGGCGCAACTGGCGATGATCCGTGCAGGCTATGGCATCGGCATTTGCCAGGTACCGCTGGCCAGGCGCAATAGGGATCTGGTGCGCTTGCTCCCCAAACAGTTTTCCATGCAGCTTGATACCTGGGTGACGATGCACGAGGATCTGCGTAACAGCGCACGCGTGAGCGTGACCTTCGACGCCCTGGTTGAGGGCTTGCAGGAATACATCGCATCATGAGCGCCAAGTCATGAGCACCGGTCTGAATCCGAAACGAGCGA
This sequence comes from Herbaspirillum rhizosphaerae, assembly GCF_046025915.1. Taxonomy (GTDB): domain Bacteria; phylum Pseudomonadota; class Gammaproteobacteria; order Burkholderiales; family Burkholderiaceae_D; genus Herbaspirillum; species Herbaspirillum rhizosphaerae_A. The sequence continues at coordinate 254,265 of NZ_JAQQFR010000006.1, forward strand.
TGTGCTTGCGTTGTCTGCGTGCGCAGAGCAGTTGTATTTGTGCTTGGATCAGGGCCCTGGCGCCGTTAGCGCAGGTGCTGATTTTGCAGCATCCGCTGGAAATCCATCAGGCCAAAGGGAGCGGACGTTTGCTGCATCTCAGTCTGGACGGCAGCGAGCTGGTCAACGGTGAGCAATTTGAGGAAGAGACCTTGCGTCGGTTGCTGTATGCCGATGTCGGAGGTGAGCAGGTGCGACCGGTGCTCCTGTATCCGGACACACCGGGCGAACCACGCGAATCACGCGCGCAAGCGTTGCCAGAGTTATCCGTGCCGACGCGCTTGCGACTGGTCATCCTTGACGCGACCTGGCGCAAGAGCCGCAAGATGCTGTACCTGAATCCTCTGTTGCAACAACTGCCGCGCCTGCCGCTGATTGATCCGCCGGCGTCGCAATACCGGATCCGCAAGGCACATCGCGCCGATCAGTTGTCGACGCTGGAAGCCGCCTGCCATGCGCTGGCGCAACTGGAAAACGACGAAGACAAATATCTGCCGCTGCTACAGGCTTTTGACGGCTTTGTGGCGCAGCAAACTTCTTATCTCCCCGCAGAAGCGCTCAACGATCCTCCAGCGTAATCGGCAAGCCCGAATGCGGTTTGACTTCTTCAAGGCAAATCATTGAGCGCAGGCCGGCCACGCCTGGCACTTGCATCAGACGGTCGGTCAAAAAGTGCGACAGGCTCTTGAGGTCGTGCGATACCACCTTGAGCAGATAGTCGAAATCGCCGGAAATCGTGTAGCACTCGATGATTTCCGGAAACGCCCGGATCACGCTTTCCACCTCGCGCACCTGCTTGAACTGGGCGCGGTCGAGCGACAACGCCACAAAAGCCGTGACGTCCAGTCCCACCGCAGGGGGCGAAACCAATGCCGCATACCGGCGAATCACCCCTTGTTCTTCCAGCACGCGCACGCGGCGCAAGCATTGCGGCGGCGATAAGTGGATGTTTTCCGAGATGTCGACATTGCTCATACGACCGTCGTTTTGCAGCAATTCGAGGATCTTGACGTCGAGTTTATCCATGGAATCTCCTTGTAATGAAATAAAGCTGCATAACTATCTCTTTATTTATAGGATAAAGAAAGCAAATTTCCAATGTTCATCTGTAAAATTTCTTTCATTGAAACAACGGCGGCGCGCAGTAACGCTGATCATCATGGTCAAGTACATCGGAACCCGGGAATTGCAGTCTTTTGTGGCCAACCGCTCAGTGGAAGGCGTCATTGATGCGCTGACGGGCTATATCAAAGCAGACTACTTGCGCTGGCAACAGTTCGACAAAACTGCGCGGACGGCGAGTCATTCGACGCTTGGCGTGATTGAGTTGATGCCGATTTCGGACGGAAAGCTGTATTCATTCAAGTACGTCAACGGCCATCCCAAGAACACTTCGCATGGTTTGCTCACGGTAACGGCATTCGGGGTGCTTGCCGACGTGGACAGCGGTTATCCGCGCCTCTTGAGCGAGCTGACCCTGACGACTGCGTTGCGCACCGCAGCGACGTCGGTGCTGGCGGCCAAGCATATGGCGCGTCGCAACAGCCGCGTGATGGCGCTGATCGGCAACGGCGCGCAGAGCGAGTTTCAGGCGATTGCTTTTCATTGCCTGCTGGGTATTGAAGAGCTGCGCGTGTTTGACGTCGATCCCGCAGCGACCGACAAGCTGTGCCGCAATCTCGGCGCCTATCCGGACTTGCGCATCGTGCGTGCTGGAAGTGCTGCTGAAGCGGTGCGCGGCGCCGATATCGTCACGACCGTGACGGCGGACAAGCGCAATGCCGTCATCGTCACGCCGGACATGATCGAGGCCGGTATGCATCTCAACGCCGTCGGCGGCGATTGCCCCGGCAAGACCGAGTTGCATCGCGATGTATTGAGCAAAGCGCGCGTGATTGTGGAGTTTGAGCCGCAATCGCGTATCGAAGGAGAATTGCAGCAGATGCCGGCCGATTTTGCCGTGACCGAGCTGTGGCTGGTGTTGTCGGGCGCAGCGGCGGGGCGCGGCAGCGATACCGAGGTGACGGTGTTCGATTCAGTTGGCTTTGCTCTGGAAGATTTTTCCGCCCTGCGCTATCTCGACGAGCAAGTGGGCGATGACGATGCGCAATCCATCGACCTGGTGCCTGAACTGGCCGATCCCAAGAATTTGTACGGCGTGGCCCTTGGCGGCAAGCCGGTTGTGCTGGACGTGCTGCAGAAAGCGGCTTTGCTGCATGCATGATGTTCTGACCCGTCGGGCAATGTACTCACGATTTGATTTATCCGCTTCACTTGTCTCACTTGCCTAAATTGTTAAGGAAACCACATGAAACAACTCAGACTGATTGGCGCACCTACCGACATCGGCGCCGGTCGTCGTGGCGCATCGATGGGGCCAGAAGCCCTGCGGGTGGCCAATCTTCAGCAGGCTTTGCAACAGCACGGCCTCAATGTGACGGACGGCGGCGACCTGAGCGGTCCGGCCAATCCGCAACAAGGGCCTGTTGACGGTTTCCGTCATCTGGAACAAGTCGTGGCCTGGAACCGCAGTGTGCATGAGGCTGTGCACGCGACCTTGCAGCAGGGGCAGTTGCCGGTGCTATTGGGTGGTGATCACGCGCTGGCCATCGGGTCGATTGCGGCAGTTGCGCAGTATTGCCGCGAGCAAGGCAAGAAGCTGCTGGTGTTGTGGCTGGATGCGCATGCCGACGCCAATACCAATACCTCGACGCCGACCGGCAATATCCACGGCATGCCGGTCACCAGTTTGCTCGGCATTGGCCCTGATCAACTGACAAGCATCGGCGGCAAGGTGCCGGCGCTGCAGCCGGATGCAATTCGCCAGATCGGTATCCGCAGTGTCGATAGGGAAGAAAAGCAGCACCTGCACGAGCTTGGTTTGCGGGTCTACGACATGCGCCATATTGACGAGCATGGCATGCGAGTAACGATGGAGCAGGCGCTGTCCGGCATCGATGCCGACACCCATTTGCACGTCAGCTTTGACATCGACTTCCTTGATCCGGCGGTGGCGCCGGGAGTGGGCACCGCCGTGCCAGGCGGGCCGACTTACCGCGAAACACAGCTTTGCATGGAGATGATTGCCGATACAGGTCGTCTCGCGTCGCTGGATGTGATGGAGCTCAATCCCGCGTGCGACGTGCGCAATCAGACGGCGGAGCTGGTTGTTGAGCTGGTAGAGAGTTTGTTTGGCAAATCGACACTTATTCGATAAAAAAGCGACAATTTGTCAGTTGACGGATCGAAGCATACGCCGGATCATGTCGGGTTTCGCGCGCTCGACGCGCCCGGCATGCGCCCGGGATGACTTCCGGCAATTTGCGCAAATGCGAGTCGATGCCGACCGGAAAATCATCGTCGCAGCAAAGAATTCTGTGAGTTTCATTTTTACCAGTGCCATCGATTTGGCATGTTTCATCAACAAAAAGCTTCACTACCGCTTCACCTCAGGGAGAAAACAATGTCGTTCAAGAAATTTGTCGTGCTCGCCAGCAGCGTTCTGGCGCTGACACTGTCCGCCACTGCAGCTCAGGCAGCCGACCAGACTTACGTCGTCGGCGCCGGCGGCACTTACCGTCCATTTGAATTCGAAACGCCGAAGAAGGAACTGGTCGGTTTCGACATTGACATCATCAAGGCTATCGCCAAGGCATCCGGCTTCCAGATCAAGCTGGTCAGCACACCATGGGAAGGCATTTTTGCCACTCTGGGCCAAGGCGACCGCGACATCATCATCTCCGGCATCACCATCACTGAAAAGCGCGCCCAGATGGTCGACTTCTCGCTGCCATACTTCCCGGCTGAGCAAGTCATCATCACTGGTTCCGGCTCCAAAGTCGCTGCACTGGCTGACCTGAAGAAGCTGCAAGTCGGCGTGGTCAATTCAACCGCAGGCGATATCATCCTGTCCGAAGAAGTCGGCAAGTCCAGCACCGCCATCCACCGTTTCGACAATACGCCGCTGATGCTGGAAGAGTTGTATCGCGGTGGCGTTGATGCGGCCATCGGCGACGTCGGTGTGATCAAGTTCTACATCAAGAGCCATCCTGAAAAACAATTCAAGGTGGTCGGTGATGCCAAGTTCACCCGTCAATACTTCGGTATCGCAGTGAAAAAAGGCAACAAGGAACTGCAAGACAAGATCAATGCCGGTCTGAAGAAGATCGTTGCCGACGGCACTTACGCCAAAATCTACAAGGAATGGTTCGACGCCAACGTGCCGACACTGCCACTCCAATAAGCTGACAATCCGCACTTAAGTACGTTTTCCCCATGCCCACGTTCTCTCTGTAGACCGTGGGCAGATTTTTACCCGGATTGCATTCATGAATTCTTTCTTTCAATGGGAAATCATCGGCGAGTACCTGCCCCTGTTTGTCGAGGGCACGTGGATGACCATCAAGGTCGCGTTTATTTGCGTGATCTCCGGCACTTGCTGGGGCCTGGCGTTGGGCGTCGGTCGGCTGGCTGAAGCACGCCACGGTTTCTGGAAATATTTCCTGCGTTACGCGGTGCAGTTACCGGTGCGTTTTTACGTCAGTTTCCTGCGCGGTACACCGTTGTTCGTGCAGATCCTCTTGATCCATTTCGCGCTGATGCCGATGCTGATCAATCCGAGCGGCGGCCTGATTCTGAGCGGCGATATCGCGCGTGAAATCCGCTCGCAATATGGCGCGTTTGCCTCTGCGGTGCTGGCCATTACGCTGAACTCGGGCGCGTATGTGTCGGAGATTTTTCGCGCCGGCATCCAGTCAATTGATCGCGGGCAGAGTGAAGCGTCGCGCTCGCTCGGCATGACCTACATGCAGACGCTGCGCAAGGTGGTGTTGCCGCAGGCGTTCCGCCGCATGCTGCCGCCACTGGGCAATAACGCGATCGCCATCGTCAAGGATTCGTCGCTGGCCTCGGCCATCGGCCTGGCGGAACTGGCATATGCCGCACGCACGGTCTCCGGCGCGTATGCGCGTTACTGGGAACCGTACCTGACGATTTCATTGGTCTACTGGGCGATTACCTTGCTGCTGTCGGCATTTGTCCGTCACCTCGAAACCCGCTACGGCAAAGGAGATGCACGATGATCAGCGTCAAGCAATTGCAAAAGCAGTACGGCCAAGCGCATATCCTGCGCGGCATCGACTGCGAGATCAAAGAGAGCGAAGTGGTGTGCGTGATCGGCCCTTCTGGCTCCGGCAAGAGCACCTTCCTGCGTTGCCTCAATGGCCTGGAAGAAGCGACTGACGGCGAGATCTTCATCGACGGCGTCAAGGTCAACGATCCCAAGGTCGATCTGAATACGCTGCGCGCCAGCCTGGGTATGGTGTTCCAGCGCTTCAACCTGTTCCCGCACATGTCGGTGCTGGAAAACCTGATCATGGCGCCGATGCAAGTGAAGAAGTTATCGCGCCGTGAAGCAGTGCTGGTGGCGGAGAAGCTGCTGCAGAAAGTCGGCTTGCTGGACAAGATCGACGCCTTCCCGAATCAGCTGTCGGGCGGCCAGCAACAGCGTGTGGCGATTGCTCGCGCGCTGGCGATGGAGCCGAAGGTCATGTTGTTCGACGAACCGACTTCCGCACTCGATCCTGAGCTGGTAGGCGAAGTCTTGACCGTGATGAAGACGCTGGCCGAAGAAGGCATGACCATGGTCGTGGTCACGCACGAGATGGGTTTTGCGCGCGAAGTGTCAGATCGTGTGCTGTTCATTGATCAGGGCGTGATCATGGAAGAGGGCCCGCCGCAGCAAGTGTTGGGTGAGCCGAAGAATGACCGTACCCGCGATTTCCTGCGCAAGGTGTTATAACGCCAGGCGCATCCGCCGTCGTCCTGACGAAAGTCGGGACCCAGCGTCTTTGTAGTTGTTGGCTTATGCGCTCTTTGCCTGCACTGTCACGACACTGGATCCCAGCGTTCGCTGGGACGACGGCTGATGTTGATGAGACTATCGCGTCATCTATAAAAAACCGCCATTGCACGCAAATGCAATGGCGGTTTTTTTACGTCAGTTGATTCGATCAGTTCGACCGCTTAGCGCAGTGCGTCCGCACATTCCTTGACCAGTGCGGGGCCGCGATAGATCAGACCGGAATACAACTGCACGAGCGACGCGCCGGCTTGCATCTTGGCCTTGGCGTTGCTGCCGCTGAGGATGCCGCCCACGCCGATGATCGGCAGCGCATCGCCCAGTTCTGCCTTGAGACCGCGCACTACCTGATTCGACAACTCAAACACTGGTGCACCCGACAGGCCGCCGGCTTCTTCGCCATGCTGCAAGCCTTTGACGGCATCGCGCGTGATGGTGGTGTTGGTGGCGATGACGCCGTCGAGCTTGTGACGCAGCAGCGCGTCGGCGATGTTCTTGATCTGTTCCGCGTCGATGTCCGGTGCAATCTTCAATGCGACCGGGACATAGCGCTTGTGCTTGTCGGCCAGGCGCAACTGGGCTTCCTTGAGTTGCGACAGCAGGGCGTCCAGCTCGGAGGCACCTTGCAGCTGGCGCAGGTTCTTGGTGTTGGGTGAGGAGATGTTGACGGTCACATAGCTGGCGTAGGGATAGACTTTTTCGAGGCAGTGCAGGTAATCGTCGGCGGCGCGTTCGATCGGGGTGTCGGCGTTCTTGCCGATGTTCAGGCCCAGCACGCCTTGCTTGCCCTGATAGAAGCGCGAGCCTTGTACGTTGGCGACGAAAGCGTCGACGCCGCCATTGTTGAAGCCCATGCGGTTGATGATCGCATGTGCGGCCGGCAGGCGGAACATGCGCGGCTTCGGATTGCCCGGCTGCGCGCGCGGTGTGACCGTACCGATTTCAATTGAGCCGAAGCCGAGCGCGGCCAGACCGTCGATGTATGAACCGTCCTTGTCCAGGCCGGCGGCCAGACCGACCGGATTGGGGAAGGAAATGCCCATCACGGTACGCGGATCGGCGGCAGGTTTGCTGATGAAGCCGGTCAGGCCGAGCGCAGCAGCGCGGCGCAGGGCGGGCAAGGTCAGGTGGTGAGCGGATTCTGCGTCGAGGGAGAACAGCAGCGGACGGGCAAGGGCGTAGAGGAATTTATCGGACACGATGGGTCGGCTAGAGGGAAAAGTGCCGCTATTTTAACGTGTCCGGAGTGGTTTTCCGCTGAAAATGGGCGCAGCAAGATGGTCGCAGCATTGATTCCGGGATCAGGGTAATTCACCCCAATTGCCGTTCTGCAATGCTTCCAGCGGCCTGAAGTTGGTTTTGTACGCCATCTTGGCGCTTTCCTTGATCCAATAGCCCAGATAGACGTAGGGAATGCCCAGTTGGCGGGCTTGTTCGATCTGCCACAGGACGTTGTAGGTGCCGTAGGAAGAGCCTTCGACATCCGGATCGTAGAAGGTATAGACCGACGACAATCCGTCATCGAGCACGTCAATGATACTGACCATGCGCAGCGTACCGCCGGGTTCGCGGAACTCCACCAGACGTGTATTGACCTTGCTTTGCAGCAGGAACTGCGCGTACTGGTCGCGGCTGTCCTGGTCCATGCCGCCACCGGCGTGGCGCACTGACTGGTAGCGCAGGTAAAGCTCGTAGTGTTCGTAGGCGTAGGTCAGGTTGGTGACCAGCGTCACCAATTGTTGATTCTTAGTCCAGGCACGGCGCTGGCTGCGATTGGGGATAAATTCTGCCGTCTTGATGCGCACCGGCGTACAGGCCTGGCACCCGTCGCAATAGGGGCGGTAGGTAAAGATGCCGCTGCGCCGAAAACCGGTCTTGACCAGTTCGGAGTAGACATCGGCGTTAATCAGATGAGAAGGCGTGGCGACTTGCGAGCGGGCTTGCTGATTATCGAGGTAGCTGCATGGATAAGGAGCCGTCGCATAAAACTGCAACGTGGAAAACGGCAGGTCTTTAAGGTGCGTCATGTGCGTCCTGTGGTGTCCTGTACTGCAGTCGCCGGCATCAATTCGCTGTGCTTGCCGCAATAGTGTCGGTGTAACAAATTCGTCATGATTACCAGTAATTTACACTACTTTTTCGAACCAGTAACTGCGTCTGCCGAATGGGTTTTTACGCAACATTTACGGCTTGGTGAACAGATCCAACGGATGCCAGAAGGTGATCTGCGGCGCTTCGATGGCCTGGCGCAAATGCTTGAGGAATTCCTGGCGGTGGATCGGTGCCGCGCCCAGTGAGGCCAGATGCGGGGTTTCCTGTTGGCAGTCGATCATCTGCACGCCATGCTGGCGCAGAAAATGCACCAGATACGCCAGCGCAACTTTGGATGCATCGGTTACGCGTGCAAACATCGATTCGCCATAGAACATCTGTCCGATGGATACGCCATACGCACCGCCCACCAGCTTGCCGTCCAGCCAGACTTCGGATGAATGCGCATAACCGGCCCGATGCAGCCCGCAATAGCCGTCAACGATATCTTTCGAAATCCAGGTGCCGGCATCGTCCTTGCGCGGCGCAGCGCAGGCACGCATCACTTCACGGAAAGCCGAGTCGAAGCGTATCTCCCAGCGGGCGTCGGTATGACGGCTGCGTTCGATCTTGCGCAGGGTTTTTTTGAGGCTATCGGAAATGATGAAGCGGTCGGTGTACAGCACCATGCGCGGATCGGTGCTCCACCACAGGATGGGCTGACCTTCTGAGAACCAGGGAAAGATGCCGTGGCGATAGGCATTGAGCAGACGTTGCGGCGATAAATCGGCGCCTGCGGCCAGCAAGCCGGCCGGCTCAGTCAGCGCCTTGGAGACATCCGGGAAGGGAGAATCGACATCCAGCCAGGAAATCATGGGTGGTTCTTCAGTCTGGTTGCATCATGCGTTTGCGGATATCGTCGGTATGCAGGCCGAAACTGCCGTCGCCGGTCTTCACCTTGGCCAGATCCGCAAAGTAGGAACGCAGTGTGTATTCGACGGTAGGGAAGGCAATCTCCGACCAGGGGATTTCTTCTTCCTTGAACATGGCAACTTCGAGACTCTCGGTGCCGGCGGCGTAATCAAGGTCGAGTAGCTCAGCCAGGTAAAAGAGATGCACCTGGTGCACATGTGGAACATTGATGAGCGAGAACAGCGGGCCGAGCTTGATGTGCGCACCGGCTTCTTCTTCGGTCTCGCGCGTGGCGGCGTCGGTGGTGGTTTCGCCGTTTTCCATGAAGCCGGCTGGCAGCGTCCAGTAACCGTGACGCGGCTCGATGGCGCGGCGGCACAGCAGCACGCTCAATTTACCGTCGCGTTCCCAGACTGGGATCGAACCGACCACCATCTTCGGATTTTGATAATGAATGGCACCGCAATTGCCGCACACGAAGCGCGGGCGATTGTCATCAGGAGGAATCTGCAGAGAGACCGGATGAGCGCATTCAGAACAAAATTTCATAAAAGACGATCGACGTGTTTTTGTAGAAATGGTCGACGGCGATCAGGCGCCATCGCGTGATAGATGATTCATGGCAAAGTGCGGGTAGAAGTGTATCACTGTCGTCTGTAGGGATACTCTTTTATCGTCGGCGGTGCGCGCGGCCGCGTTGCTACAGCTCAGTGCGTCCGCGTGGTGCGGATAAAAGCAGAGTAGGGAAAGAATTCCAGTAATAGGTTTGCATAGTTCGCGAATATGTCATATAATCTTTTTCTTCAGACGCGGGGTGGAGCAGTCTGGCAGCTCGTCGGGCTCATAACCCGAAGGTCGTAGGTTCAAATCCTGCCCCCGCAACCAAACATGTTGAAAACCGTTGATAGCTTTTGGCTCTCAGCGGTTTTTTGCATTTCACGGCATCATTTTTATGATGCGCGTCGCCGTCTTACTATCGACAGCAATAAAAAAGCCACGCGAACGTGGCTTTTTTACTTTCCGGCGAAAACAACTCACTGAAGACTTAACTGCTGACCTTGGTGCCGTCGGCGTTTTGAGCAACTGCCGTGACGGAGCTCGAATTGCCTTGTTTTGTCGCAGTGTTGGTATCGGTCTTGATATCGCCGGCAGTACTGGCCATGACCTTGGCAAAGTCTACGGTCGATGGTTTGCGTTTGGCAGCTTGTTGCGCGTGAGCAGCTGTCGCTGCATTGGAAGAAGAAACGGTATTGATCGTCATGGTGCACCCCTCTGATGAAGAAACGAATTCTGTAGTGTCGATCCAGCGAGGCCAGTATAGGCGAGGAAGACGGCTCGTCTCATGACGTGCGGAATAACTTACACAGCTTTACGTTTATGGCCGGGCAGCTTCTCTTCTTAACAAACGCAAAGAAGGCTAGCGTATTCAGCCGAGGCGGGCGAGGGGATGCCGATGGGTGTTGCGAAAACTGTTGTGCGTGCCGAGCTTGTGTGTCGCCGGTGGCATGTATTGTTTAGGGGACGATGGCAGGGCAAGTTCTTCCGGTTCATCACGCATCTGTTGCATTTCCTGATACGCGATTTGTGCTGCCAGGCGATAGGCGGGTGATTCACGGCGTCGTTGCGCGACAGCCAGTTCCAGCATTTCAAGAGAGGCGCGCTGCGCTTCCTTGCGATGGGCAGGACTGTGGCTGGCAACTTTCTGTGCTGGCGCTGTCATGGTTGTCGCTGTCGTAGTGGTTGCCGGTAAGCTTGGCGTGGTGAGCCGATTGCTGCTTTGGCCGGGGCGCGTCAGCCATGCCAGCAGAACGGGCAATAGCAGGACAGGCCAGATGAGAAAGACAATTTGCATGGGACATCGCTAGTGGATTCGGATGCCTTGCATTGTGGAGAATTCGGCTCGTTCGACATATAGGAAAAGTCTTAAAGTGCCGACAGCTGTGGGAATTGGCTGTGGGAAAGCAGCTATGAGAAACTAGCTATTTGGTCATGTAGCACAAGAATAACGATGCAGAGCAAAACATATCGACAGCTAAATGGAAATCAGAATGACGCCAATGAAGACAAATAAAACAAATAGCTTGCTGCTCTTGCTGTGGAAAGTGCTGGCAGTATCGTTGCTGCTCTCGGCCTGCCAGTCGCTGCCGACCGATATACCTGCCGCCGACCAGCAAAAGATTGATCGTTTGTTGACGTTGATGGATCAGCGTTTGAACGTCGCTGTCATGGTCGCCCAGTCAAAGTGGAATTCCGGTGCGCCCATTAACGATCCGGTGCGTGAACAGAAGATTCTGGATGATCTGAGCGCATCGCTGACAAGTGCAAGCGAGGACGAGAAAGCATTCATGCGTCGTTTCTTTCAGGCGCAATTCGATGCCGGCAAGTTGATTCAGTTGGATCTGCATGCGCAGTGGCGCAGGGAAAAGCGTGAGCGTTTTATCGCGCCTCCGGATCTGGCTCGCGATATCCGGCCGGAGCTGGATCGGTTGACGCCTCTGCTGATCGACACCCTGAGTCAAACGCTGCCTTCGCTTAAACAGGCCGCGGCACGCCACTATTTGCAGCAACGCAGCGAGATTTTGCTGCGCGGCGATGTGAGTGGCGCAGCGCGTCGTGAAGCGGTGCGTGTTCTGCTTGAAATACGCTGAACGCGTGCGTTTTTTTCGGTTTCAGCGTTTACTTTTGCCGGCGCAGGCTTTCCCTCGTATTGCCAGATTTGCTATCGCACTATCAGACATGCAGGTCGCATACGTCGCGGCGTAAGAAGAAAACTCACGACGCGCCTGTTGCAGCGGCAAACTCAGCAAGTGGGCAATGAAGTCTCTGCTGCCGATTTCAAAATGCTGGTAGTCGATTGGTTGCTTCCAATTCCCGCCCCAGATCATGAACCCGTGCCTAAAAAAGATATCCCGCACCTCTTCGGCCATGCCCGCGCGCACGGGCACGCGTGATTGGTACTGCCCACGCGCGGAAGGAGGCAATACGACGACTTGCTTGTCGGTGTCCTTGCTTATATAGGGATTCTGCAGTGGGTTGATATCGATGGCGACGCCATAGGCATGCTTCGACCAGGTGCTGCCACCCGTCATCGGGCGGCCATTGAAGGCGGAAGTATTGTTGTCCGACATCGATGCCTCATCGTCGCCCTGATATGCCTCCAACGATCTTGCCTTTTGCAACGGGAAGCCGCGTTGCAGCAGCGCATTGAAGATTGCTTGCACTTGCGGTGCAACGACATCCAGCACAACCAGCCGGCCATCATCGTGACGGCGTCCTTCAAAATCCTGATAGGCAAACGAGACCTGCATCAGGCGTTCGCATTTCACCGGGTTTTCTGTGCTGAGGACTTTGTTCTGTTGCATCGTTGCGCATTGCTCGCCTGTCAACGGCGTTATCTCGGCATGCGCGAAGAGTGGCAGTGCTAAAGAAACAATACAAAAAAACAGTGTTGAGGTCAGAAATGAAGGTTTATTCGGCATGCGGGAGCGAAGAAGGAATTGTTGGAATGGATTGTCGCAAAGACTTACGCAAAGAATGTCCATTCTCCTACAAGATGCGGCCTGCCGGGCGGGAACAATTGAACCTGAGCGCATCTAAATTTGTGCATGGAGTCACTTATGTTCAACTTGTGTTCAATAACTCATTGGAGGAACTATGTTAGTACGTCACGCAGTGTTAGCTTCTGTCATGTTTACCGCCTTGCTGGCGGGGTGTAACAAACGCGATGAGGCGCCGGCTGCACCAGCGGCCAGCGATTCGTCTGCCGCCACACCTGCACCGGCAACGCCAACTCCACCAGCCATGACGCCGCCGCCAGCACCGGCAGCTGATGCAAAACCTGCAGATGCAGCGCCACCGGCAACCCCGCCGGCCGACAACGCTACCAACACCGACAAGAAGCCTTAAGGTTCACTTCAGGTCGCGTGCGGGCTTAAGAGTTCGGGCACGCAGGTTTTTCGTATTGGTTTGGTAGTGGAATAACGCCCATGCCGGAGAAATCCGGGATGGGCGTTTTCACGTTCAGCCTCAAATGAAGCCAATGAAGCAAATTTGAAAGTGTTTTTGAAGAAATGCGAACTTTGTGGTGAGGAGGGAATCCTAAAAATGGTTGAACTGTTCCTTCAACCTCCCTCTTGAAAGGGAATTTGACCCGCAGTCCATTGCTGCGGGTCTTTTTTCTTCTGGCGCGACATGATTTTCTGTCGTCTACCGATGATGCCGCTCAGAATGCCGGCACCAGTGATCCCTTGAACTCGGCCTCAATGAACTTGCGTACTTCGTCAGACTGGTAGGCCTTCACCAGTTTCTTCGCCCAAGGCTTGTCCTTGTCTTCCACGCGCGTCACGATCAGATTGGCATAACGGCCTTTAGCATCTTCAACGGCGATGGTGTCGCGTTGCAGAGAGAGACCGGCCTTGAAAGCGTAATCGTTATTGATCGATGCGGCAGCCAGGTCATCCAGCGAGCGCGGCAGTTGTGCGGCATCCAGTTCCACGAGTTTCAGTTTCTTTGGATTCTCGATAACATCCAGCGGCGTGGCGTTGGTACCGTTTTCGCCGACACCGGGTTTGAGTTTGATCAGACCTGCTTTTTGCAATAGCAGCAGGGCGCGATTGCCGTTGGATGGGTCATTCTGGATACCGATGCTGGCGCCTTGCGGCAATTGGTCAATTGACTTGTATTTCTTTGAATAGATGCCCAGCGGCGCGGTGATCGTCAGGCCGACCGGCACCAGCTTGTAACCGCGCGTCTTGATCTGGCTATCGAGGAAAGGTTTGTGCTGAAACGCATTGGCGTCGAGGTCGCCGGCAGCGAGTGCTTCATTCGGTTGCAGGTAATCGCTGAAGGTGATGATCTGAATGTCGAGGCCGTCGCGGGCGGCAACGCGTTTCACGACTTCAAATGTCTGTTCCGAATTGCCGACCGAAACTCCCACTTTGATCTTGGTTTTATCTTGTGCTGACACGGCAGTGCCGCTCAGAGCAAGGACGGTGAACAGTACTGAAATTGACCAGCGACGCATTTCTTCTCCCGAGGTTGTCTGTGCCTGTAAGCCGGCAACGACGCCGGCGAAGGCAAGGCGGGATGTTCACATATCGCTCGTTCCGGACGAACGAATGATTTTGCATGTCGATATGCGTAATGCGTCTCTGCCGGTCTATTTTTGCGTGACCGGCTTTTCCACACCGATGATGGCGCCGAAGGAGGGGCCGATGTCTGCTTCCAGCGAGGGATAAATGCGCGAGATGTTGCCATCGAGGTAGAGCGCATCGACGCATTGCAATTTATCGCGCAGGAACTGGGCGAAGTCGTGGAAGGTGATGGGATTTCTTGCCATCGCCAGCACGACCTTCTTTGACGGATCGATGCAGACCGCATTGCGCACGAACAGGTTGATGGAGCCGGGATCGAAGGCCGTATTGATCTCGCCGTTGCGCAGCATGATTGGCCCCGACTGCGTGGCGTACAGGGCTTGCGACAACCAGCGCGGTCGGTCGCTGTCAACGCTGGCGGTATCGACAATGCGTGCCTGTTTTTCTTCCACGATAAGGACGCCGTTCGGCTGCAGATAAAAGTTGCCGTAGGCGTTCTGGCGCGTGTTGAGCTTGCGCAGCGTGACGCCGTTCTCGATATAGAGGCCAAGCGGTTTATGTTCTTTGTCGTAGATGCCGGCGTTGGTGGCACAAGTCAGATCCTTGCCTTGCGGACGCAGCCATGCGCGCAGATTGGCAAAGGTACCGAAGATAGTTCCGGCCGGATCCTTCCAATACATGCGCAAGTTGTCTTGTTGCAGATCAATCTGGCAGGTCGTGATGCTGATCTGGTTGTAGCGATACTGCCGCAACTCCGCAGCATGAGCTGCAGGCGTCAGATTGCTGTAGAGCGCAAAGCCTGCAGTCATTGCGAGGATGAGCGAACCGGCGACGTTGTTGATTTTGCGAAGAAACAAAAGCATGCAAGAGTGGCTAATGATCATGGAGCGAAAAGGGCATCCCTCAAAGAGACATCGGGCTGTGGCGGGTTGTCGTGCGGTATTGTGACTTCTGCCGACCTATCCCGCCAGTGATAAAGAAGCCACTTCCCTGATTGAGCATCTGGAAGAGCAGGGTATCTGTTTGCTTTGGACGCGGTGGCAGGACGCTGGCGGGCGTCTGTCGAGCGTATGCCGGGCGAACCTCGGGGTGCAGCGCAACAAGATCATATATAGAAATATCGATTAATTTTTTTTGTTTTTTGAATGAAAGATGTGTGAAATATTATCGGGATGCGCAAAAAGAGCAAATATGGGGGCATCCGCATAAAAAAAGCTGTCGTATATGACGGAAATGTTACACTCCTGCCCCATAGCGCCAGCATCAGTAAAAATGAAGCGCTTTGTTCGTATTTTGTTCGTATTTGTTCATACGTAACGTCTATAACGTCTGCTCAATGTTGTTGTTGGTTACAGCCTGCAACGAATAAATATATTGGAGGAAATTCAATGAAATCCGTATCCCCTTTGAACCGCCGCCTGACAAAAATCGCCATCGCCGTTGGTGTTGTCGCATCCGCAGTTTCCTTCGCCGGCACAGCCCAGGCTGAAACAGTGAAGATCGCGATCGCCGGCCCGATGACTGGCGCCGTGGCCCAATACGGTGACATGGTCAAAGCCGGTGCACTGACTGCAATCGAACAAATCAATGCAGCCGGCGGCGCTGGTGGCAACAAGTTTGAAGCCGTCCTGATGGATGACGCCTGTGAGCCGAAGCAAGCCGTGGCCGTCGCCAACAAGATCGTCAGCCAAGGCATCAAATTCGTGATCGGTCACGTTTGCTCGGGTTCGACCATCCCGGCTTCCGATATCTATGAAAACGAAGGCGTCGTGATGATCACGCCGTCGGCGACTGCGCCTCAGCTGACCGAAGCCAAACCGCACAAGTATATTTTCCGCACCATCGGCCGCGACGACCAGCAAGGTCCTGCCGCTGCCAAGTACGTGGTTGAAAAGCTGAAGCCAAAGAAGGCTGCCGTTCTGCATGACAAGCAATCCTATGGTCAAGGCGTGGCGACTTCGGTCAAGGCCGGTCTGGAAGCGGCAAAGATTCCAGTCGTCGTGTTTGAAGGCGTGAACGCCGGCGACAGCGACTACTCCGCCGTCATCACCAAGCTGAAATCGCAAGGCGTGGACTTCGTCTACTTCGGTGGCTATCACCCTGAAATGGGTCTGATCATGCGTCAGGCGCGTGAGCAAGGCGTCAAAGCCGTGTTCATGGGGCCTGAAGGCGTCGGCAACAAGGACATCACTGCCATCGCCGGTCCTGCTTCCGAAGGCATGCTGGTCACACTGCCGGCCGACTTCGCTGCCGATCCTGCCAATGCTGCACTGGTCAAGGCTTTCGCTGCACAAAAGCGCGATCCTAACGGCCCGTTCCAGATGCCTGCTTACTCGGGTGTGAAGGTGATTGCCGATGCCATCACCGCCACCAAGTCGACTGATCCGACCAAGGTTGCAGCGTACATCCACGCCAATTCCTTCAAGACACCAATCGGCACGGTTGAATACGACAAGAAGGGCGATCTGAAGTCGTTCAAGTTTGTTGTTTTCACATGGCACAAAGACGCAACGAAGACTGAAGCCAAGTAATTTTTTCTCTGGCTTGCAGTAGTCGTCCATACTGACGTCCGATGCAAAATGCCCCATTGCGGTAAGAATGGGGCATTTGCACATCTATATTTGCCAGGTTTCCTATGAATGAACTGCTCCCACAACTAACCCAGCAGCTCGTCAACGGGCTGAGTCTGGGTGCGATCTATGCATTGATCGCCATCGGCTACACCATGGTCTACGGGATCATCGGCATGATCAATTTTGCCCACGGCGAAATTTACATGATCGGTTCCTACGTCGGCCTGGTGACGCTTACCGCCATCGGCGTGCAGGCGGGCTACCCGTTGCCCTTGCTGCTCGGCGCTGCGTTGATCGTCTCCGTCGTGGTCACCG
Organism: Herbaspirillum rhizosphaerae; assembly: GCF_046025915.1. Classification (GTDB taxonomy): domain Bacteria; phylum Pseudomonadota; class Gammaproteobacteria; order Burkholderiales; family Burkholderiaceae_D; genus Herbaspirillum; species Herbaspirillum rhizosphaerae_A. The sequence continues at coordinate 271,088 of NZ_JAQQFR010000006.1, forward strand.
GCCTGTACGGCTGGACCGTTGAACGTGTCGCTTATCGTCCGCTGCGCGGCGGTCCGCGCCTGGTGCCGCTGATCTCGGCAATCGGCATGTCGATCTTCCTGCAGAACTATGTACAGATCGGCCAAGGCTCGCGCGACATGTCGGTTCCTGTCCTGATTTCCGGTGCGCTGGAATTCCAGATGGGCAGCGACTTTACCGTCACCATTCCTTATTCGCGCATGATCATCGTCGGCGTGACGCTGCTGTTGATGGTCGGCCTGACGCTGTTCATCGCGCGCTCGCGTATGGGCCGTGCCTGCCGCGCCTGTGCGGAAGACATGGGTATGGCCAATCTGCTCGGTATTGATACCAACCGCGTGATTTCCTTCACCTTCGTGCTGGGCGCGATGCTGGCGGCGGTCGGCGGCGTGCTGATCGCACTGACCATTGGCAAGCTCAATCCTTACATCGGTTTCATCGCCGGCATCAAGGCGTTCACCGCCGCTGTGCTGGGTGGTATCGGCAGCATTCCCGGCGCGATGCTGGGCGGCGTGCTGCTGGGTCTGGCCGAGACATTCGCGGCGGGTTATCTGCCGGCGGAATACAAGGATGTGGTGTCTTTCGCCTTGCTGGTCTTGATCCTCTTGTTCCGTCCCACAGGTTTGCTGGGCAAGCCGGACGTGGAGAAAGTCTGATGCCTACAACATTTAAAAACGCCGTGGCGGCGGCAATTCTGACCGCCATTCTGACTACGCCGCTGCTCGGTCTGCAATTGCAGCTCGAAGGCTATCGGGTGGTCTTGCAGGCGCACTGGACGCCGGTGCTGATCGCGGTGCTGGCGGTGTTCGTGTTCCAGCTGATCAAGCCGGCACTGACGCGCAGCACCAAGGGAGTACGTCTGCCTGCGTTGCCGAAGCTGCAGCCGCGTCAACAGAAGTACGCCTTGCTGATCCTCTTTGCGATTGCCGTGGTGTGGCCGTTCTTCGGTTCACGCGGCAACGTTGACGTGGTGACGCTGGCCCTGATTTACGTGATTCTTGGTCTCGGCCTGAACATCGTGGTCGGGTTCGCCGGTCTGCTGGATCTTGGCTATGTTGGTTTCTATGCCGTCGGCGGTTACACCTATGCGTTGCTGAATCAGTACTTCGGTTTTACCTTCTGGGAGTGTCTGCCGATTGCTGCTGGTATGTCGGCCTTGTTCGGCTTCATCCTCGGTTTCCCCGTGCTGCGTTTGCGTGGGGATTATCTGGCGATCGTGACTCTGGGCTTTGGTGAAATCATTCGCTTGCTGCTCAACAACCTGACCTCGTTGACCGGCGGTCCGGATGGCGTATCGGGCATTCCGAAGCCAAGCGTGTTCGGCATCGAAATGGCGCGTAGCGCCAGCGTTGAAGGCGGTACCACTTTCCATGAAATGCTCGGCCTGACGTATCAGGGTGGTCACATGGTGATCTACCTGTATTTCGTCGCCTTGCTGCTGGTGCTGTTCACGTACTTCGTGACCAGCCGTCTGATTCGCATGCCGATGGGACGCGCGTGGGAAGCACTGCGCGATGATGAAATCGCCTGCCGCTCGCTGGGTATCAATCCGACCAAGATCAAGCTGTCGGCGTTCACGCTGGGTGCTGCATTTGCGGGTCTGGCAGGCAGCTTCTTCGCGGCGCGCCAGGGGCTGGTGAATCCGGAGTCCTTTACCTTCATTGAATCGGCATTGATTCTGGCGATTGTGGTGCTGGGTGGCATGGGCTCGCAGCTGGGTGTGATTCTGGCGGCGATCCTGCTGACGATTTTGCCGGAAGTGGCACGTAGCTTTGCGGAATACCGCATGCTGATTTTTGGTCTGGTGATGGTGTTGATGATGATGTGGCGTCCGCAGGGCTTGTTGCCGGCAACGCGTCCTCACGTGGAGTTGCCAAAATGATGCCCGTGACGACTAATACTACTTTGCTGCAGGTCTCGGATCTGTCGATGCGCTTTGGCGGTTTGCTGGCGGTCGACGGCGTGTCGTTGTCGGTGATGGACAAGGAAGTCTTTGCCATCATCGGCCCCAACGGCGCCGGCAAGACCACGGTCTTCAACTGCATCAGCGGCTTTTATCAGCCGACCACCGGCGACATCAGTCTGGCCGGCGCGTCGATTGCACGCAAGCCCAGTCACGTCGTGGCGCAACAAGGGCTGGTGCGCACCTTCCAGAACATCCGTTTGTTCAAGACCCTGACCGTGGTGGAAAACCTGCTGGTGGCCCAACACAATCAGCTCAATAACAATCTGGTGTCGGGATTGCTCAAGTTGCCCGGCTATCGCCGCGCCGAGAAGGAAGCGCTGGATCGTGCCGCCTACTGGCTCGACCAGCTCGGCCTGACCGCGTTGGCCAACCGCGAAGCCGGTACCTTGTCGTATGGCCTGCAACGCCGCGTTGAAATCGCGCGTTGCATGATTACCAAGCCGCGTCTGCTGTTGCTGGACGAGCCCGCAGCCGGTCTCAATCCGCAAGAGAAGCAAGAGCTGCAACAGCTCATCGACAAGCTGCGCCGCGAACACGGCGTCGCCGTCTTGCTGATCGAACATGACATGAGCCTGATCATGGGCATTTCCGATCGTATTCTGGTGATGGAACACGGGAAGCCGATCGTCATCGGCACACCGGACCAGGTGCGCAACGACGAGCGTGTGATCAAAGCTTACCTGGGAGAAGAATGATGTTGCAGTTTGAACAGGTACATACCCATTACGGCGCTATCGAAGCGCTGCATGGCGTATCGCTGAATGTGCAGCAGGGCGAGATCGTCACGCTGATTGGCGCCAACGGCGCAGGCAAGACTACCTTGCTGATGACCTTGTGCGGCAAGCCGCGCGCATCGAGCGGCAAGATCGTCTTTGAAGGCCTGGACATCACCCAGCGTGCGACGCATGAAATCATGCGCATGGGCATGGCGATTTCGCCGGAAGGCCGTCGCGTTTTCCCAAGCCTGACCGTGCTGGAAAATCTCAAGATGGGCGCATTCTTCGCTACGAATGAGCAAATCGAAGAGGGCGTGCAATACGTCTTCGGTTTGTTCCCTCGTCTGAAGGAGCGCACCAACCAGCGCGCCGGTACCATGTCCGGTGGCGAGCAGCAGATGCTGGCGATCGGCCGCGCGCTGATGAGCAAGCCGCGTTTGCTGTTGCTGGATGAGCCGACGCTGGGTCTGGCGCCGCTGGTGATTGCACAGATCTTCGACATCATCCGCACCATCCGCGACAACGGTGTAACGGTGTTCCTCGTCGAGCAAAACGCCAACAAGGCGCTGGGTGTGGCCGACCGTGGCTATGTGCTGGAAAACGGGCACGTGGTCTTGGCCGACACCGGCGCCAACCTGCTTGCCAATGATGCTGTGCGCAAGGCGTATCTGGGGCATGCCTGATCACGCAGCTCGATAACGACCATCGCAAAAAAACGGCGCCTGCATTTTTTCAGGCGCCGTTTTTTAATGGATACCGCAATCTGACACCAGCCCGAGTCAGTGTATTTTCGTCATCAGAGCCAGGCGTTGACAGCTGTACCCGCGGTTGAGCCAGCCGGCACGTAACAATACTGGCGTGCCGGCTGGGAGCGGCTTACGGTTAGACTTTGGTGTCCACGAATACTCCTTTTTGCGAGGCGACGGTTTTTCCTTTGACGTCATACACGTCCTCGGCAATGATGTGCTTTGGGGCGACGGATTTATTTTTTCGGCCTCTCCTTGTTCCTTGGCTTTCTGCAGCCGGCAAGCGATCGTTCAAATCGGCCATTTGTTTTTCGTCCGATACGGATATCTCTGATTTGTCCTTGTTCCTTGCGTCGCGTTTCTGTGCGGTCGCCGTTCCCGGTAAATAAGGCGGGATGTTCTCGTTCTTGTCACTATCCGCAGCGTCAGCGGTGGCAGGATCATTCTTCTTGTTTTTTCCGACGATTTTTTTCTTGTCAACTTCGTCTGCCTCTGATGGCGACGATTTTTTTGCACTCTGGCTTTCTGCTTCTACCAATTGCGCTTTTAAATTTTCGATCTTTTTCTGAGTTTGATCGCGAAGCTGCTTGGCTTTTTCCGGTGACAGTTCTTGCTTGTCAATGTCCGCTGCGTATCGCTCAAGAGCAGCGATTTCGGCTTTCAGACTCTGTGACTTGCGACGATCCTGCTCAAGTTGACGTGCACGATCAGTATCGGTTGGAGAAGGCCGTTGGGACAGTGTTCTTGATGATGTAATTTGCATGTTGTCCTCGCAAAGACTGGTGACATGCCGGCTTTATCGGTTGTTCATCTCGGCGACTCCAGTTTTTCTTGTCGAATTCCGGATATATAGAATTATTTCTAGTGATATTGAAAATTAATTATGTTTCCCTCGCGATTCCCAGTATCTTGCCGTGCGCAATGAGGGATTGATGAGATATGGCCCCGTTGTCGAATTTTTCACAACGAGCGACCAACATTGTCGAGTGTTTTGCCCGCTATAAAAAACCGGCGGGCTCGGTTACAGTAAGTCGCTTACAGCAATCTAATCACACCGAGGAAAACACGTGTACCTACCCAGCCATTTCGCCGAATCCGACCGTCAGGTCTTGCATCGCCTGATGCAGGACTATCCTTTATCGACACTGATTACGCAGTCGTCGGCCGGTCTGGACGCCAATCATATTCCGCTGATCTTGAGCGCCGAAGAAGGCGAGCATGGCGTTTTGCGCGGACACGTTGCGCGCGCCAATCCGGTCTGGAAAGACTATGTGGCGACGACCGAAGTACTGGCAGTTTTCCAGGGCGCAGATGCCTACATCTCGCCATCCTGGTACCCAACCAAGAAAGAAAACGGCAAAGCCGTGCCGACCTGGAACTACGCTGTAGTGCATGCCAGCGGTCCCTTGCGCGTCATCGATGACGCCGAATGGCTGCGCGCGCTGGTGACCAGACTGACAACGCATCATGAAGCTGCAATGGCGCAGCCATGGTCAGTCGGCGACGCGCCGCCGGACTATATCGAGAAGATGATCAGCGCCATCGTCGGCATTGAAATTCCGATCACAAAACTGGTCGGCAAATGGAAGGTCAGCCAGAATCAGCCGGTGCAAAATCGTGCCGGTGTGGTCGACGGTCTGCTCAGCGGCGCACAGCCGAATGGCGCTGCCATGGCGGCGCTGGTGGCGAGCAAGAAAGAGTGAAGCGGAATAGGTGGGGCGACGTTGAAGCCGCGCCGAAAAAGCGCATCTTCTTCAGGCGTTGCTGGTGGCAACCGACAGCACGACACTGAGATAACTGCTGCTGCGATTGCGGCTCTGGGCCTTCTCTTTTTCCAGGCGGAAGATTTCCTGATAGTGCGCCTGGATACGTTGGCGCAGCTGGTTCAGATCTTGTTCGGAGACGGACGACAGCATTTGTTGCAATTGCTGTTGCAGCTCACGAATCTGGCGGGTCAGCAGCTGGATACGCTCGGAAATATCCTCGACGACGGCAGAAGCGGCGTTGGCGGCGTATTTTCCAAATTGAGCGCTGGCAGGCATGGTGTTCCCTTGCAGATGTAGTACTCCTTTTACGACCTTATCTGCGATTTCTTAAGGGCCTGTTAACAATCAATTTGCGAGTGCGAACGTGCGGCAGGCGTTGACTGCCTAGGCGCAGCGACGCGACGTAGCGGCACTACGGCAAGGAGCTGCAACAACGGCAGGCGACGCCTGCAGCCGTTCCCGAAGGGTTCCCGCCCGAAGGGCGCGCTGGCCGCGTTGTACGGTTTGCCTGCATACCCTTCTGGCGGGAACGCATCTCGCAAATTGATTGTTAGCAGGCCCTAGGGCCAGACAAAAATAAAGAGACGTTCCGGATCGCCCGGAACGCCTCTCTGGTATTGCATTTTTGATAATTTAAACGTTCGGATCAACGAGGTTTAGATGACTCCGCGACGGATCTGATCCAGTTCAATCGATTCGAACAATGCCTTGAAATTGCCCTCGCCAAAACCATCATTGCCTTTGCGTTGAATGATTTCAAAGAAGATCGGCCCGATCAGCGTCTGCGTAAAAATCTGCAGCAACAGGCCCTGGCCTTCGGTCGGCGCGCCATCGATCAGAATCTTCAATTCGCGCAGCGCTGCCAGGTCTTCCTTGTGGCCGGGAATGCGGCGCTCCACCAGATCGTAGTAGGTGTTGATGGTGTCTTGCAGCGGCACCTTGCGCTGATACAGCGTGCGTACAGTCTGATAGATATCGTCTGTGCCCAGCGCGATGTGCTGGATACCTTCACCGTTGTACTGCTTGATGAATTCTTCGATCTGCGACTTGTCGTCGGCGCTCTCATTGATCGGGATGCGGATCTTGCCGCAAGGACTGGTCATGGCGCGCGACTTCAGGCCGGTCATCTTGCCTTCGATATCGAAATACTTGATCTCGCGGAAGTTGAACAGGCGCTCGTAAAAGGAGGACCATTTATCCATCGCGCCGCGCACCACGTTGTGCGTCAGGTGATCGATGTACGTCAGGCCGACACCGACCGGATGGCGTTCGACGTTGGGGAAGAACTCAAAATCAATATCGTAGATCGAACCGCGGTCGCCATAGCGATCCACCAGATACAGCAGCGAGCCACCGATGCCCTTGATGGCAGGAATGTTCAGTTCCATCGGGCCGAGCTTGGCCGGTACGCCTTCGGCACCCATTTCCAGCGCGCGCTTGTAGACCGCAGCCGCATCCTTGACGCGGAAGGCCATGGCGTTGACCGAGAGGCCATGTACCTTGGCGAATTCAGTGGCATTGCTGTCCGGCTCCGCATTCAGGATGAAGTTGATCTGACCCTGACGATACAGCGTCACGTTTTTGGAGCGATGACGCGCGACAGCGGAGAATCCCATCGATTCCAGCACGGCGGCGATCGGCATGGGGTCCAGTGCGGCGTACTCGACGAATTCAAAACCGTCGGTACCCATGGGGTTGTCGAACAGGTCGGTGCTGCTGCGGGTGGAAGTAATCTGCGTGGCTTGGCCCATCATGGTCTCCTGGAATGTGGAGCGGGGCAGGTGCCTTGTGGGCGCCTTGCACCAGCTCAGTACTGGGTAATGTATGAATCCAGTTTATTGCAGGAGTTACGCAAAATGTGATTGTTATTTCCACATTTGTCGCGGTATGATGCACAAATTGTTCAATATTATGGGGAAAAGAGGGCGATATGAGCACTATCACCGTAGATCGGTTTGATCTGGCCTTGCTGGCTGAGTTGCAGCGCGACGGTCATATCACCAACAGCGCCCTCGGCCAGAAAGTACACCTGTCGACTTCCCAGATCAGCCGGCGCGTGCAGCGTCTGGAAGAAGCGCATGTCATCGAACGCTATACCGCGGTGCTCGATCCGGCCGTCGTCGGCCTTGGCGTCACGGCATTCACCAACGTTACGCTCGACCGCCAAGGCGAAACACGCGGCGACCAGTTCGAAAAAGCGGTGCAGAGCATGCCGGAAATCATGGAGTGCTTTTCCATCACCGGCGAAGCGGATTATATCCTGCGCATCGTCGCCCCCGACCTGGCGGCGTTTTCCGAGTTCATGATGACGCGTCTGCTGCGCCTGCCCGGCGTCACCAACGTCAAATCCAACATCACCATGAAACAGATCAAGCACTCGCATGTGCTGCCGCTGGATCACGTCACGCAACCGGCGCAAAGCCGTCAGCGCATCAAGTTTTCGTCCTGATTTTTCCGGAGAAACAATACCGGATTTGAAAGCAAGAGGCGGAGTGTAAGGCTCCCTCCCGCCGACCATACTGCGATGACCGTGTAACTAAAAGGTGTCATCATGTTCAGTATGAATACCAGCAAGTCCATTTCATCCGCTCCGGTTTCCAAACTGGTCGCCAGTCCTGACGACCAGCGCTGGCAGGCCGTCACGCAACGCGACAAAGCCGCCGACGGTAGTTTTTACTATGCCGTACGCACCACTGGCGTCTATTGCCGGCCATCGTGTCCTTCGCGTCAGGCGCGCCGCGAAAACGTCGCCTTCTACGATACTGTGGCACAGGCAGAACAAGCCGGCTTTCGCGCCTGCAAACGTTGCAAGCCGAACGAAGCTGCACTGGCTGAGCGTCAGGCGCAGGCCATTGCCGCAGTCTGTCGAGCTATCGAGCAGGCAGAGGAGTTGCCTTCGCTCGACGACTTGGCACAGATCGCCGGTATGAGCCGCTTCCACTTTCATCGCATTTTCAAAGACAAGACCGGCGTCACGCCCAAGGCCTACGCCGCAGCGCATCGGGCGCAGCGCTTGCGTCAGGGCTTGGCGCAGAGCGATACCGTCACCAATGCCATGTATGACGCCGGCTTCAATTCCAGCGGACGGTTTTATGCAGAATCTACCGGTCGCCTGGGGATGACGCCTAGCGCCTATCGCAGCGGTGGCAGCGGTGCGCAGATCCGTTTTGCGGTCGCGCAGTGCTGGCTGGGTGCGATTCTGGTGGCAACTACCGCCAAAGGCGTTTGCGCGATTACGCTGGGGGATGACCCGGATCAATTGGTACGCGATCTGCAGGATCAATTTCCTCAGGCTGAGCTGATCGGCGGCGATGCCGAATTCGAAAAGCTGATCGCCAAAGTGATCGGCTTCATCGAGTCGCCGCAAGGCGATCTCAACCTGCCGCTCGATGTACGCGGCACGGCTTTCCAGCAACGCGTATGGCAAGCACTGCGCGAGATCCCGGCCGGCGCGCGCGTGACGTATTCCGACATTGCCCAGCGCATCGGCAAGCCGTCTGCAGTACGCGCCGTCGCCAGCGCCTGTGCGTCGAATACCATCGCCGTATTGATCCCATGTCATCGCGTGGTGCGCATGGACGGTTCGTTGTCGGGTTACCGCTGGGGCGTCGAGCGCAAGAAGGCTCTGCTGGAGAAAGAGGGAGAAGGAGAAGTTCTGTCATGACCGGTGATCTGTTCGCTGCCTTGCGCGTGCCGTCCGTCGAACGTATCGACGACGGCGCGATTTGGCTGCGGGCCTTTGCCGACGAGCAGGTGGCTGTTCTCGTGCAGGCTATCGACCAAGTGACCGCGCAAGCGCCTTTCCGGCAGATGCAGACACCGGGCGGTTACACCATGTCGGTGGCGATGAGCAACTGCGGTGAACTCGGTTGGGTCACCGACCGGCGCGGCTATCGCTATCAGCGTGACGATCCGCTGTCGCAGCGGCCATGGCCTGCCATGCCGGACGTGTTTGTCAAGTTGGCTGTCGCCGCTGCAAATGCAGCAGGCTTCGACAACTTCATGCCGGACGCCTGCCTGATCAACCGCTATGTTCCGGGTGCGCGCATGTCGCTGCATCAGGACAAGAACGAAGGCGACATGACGCAGCCGATTGTGTCGGTGTCGCTGGGGTTGCCGGCGACCTTCCTCTTCGGCGGCAACGAGCGCGCTGACAAGCCGGTACGCATGCGGCTCGAGAGTGGCGACGTGGTGGTGTGGGGCGGCCCGTCGCGTTTGCGTTTTCATGGCGTCGACACGCTGGCGGAGGGCGTGCACGAACTGACCGGCCAGTGTCGCTACAACCTGACTTTTCGTAAGGCGGGTTAAGACACTTTTTGGCAGGGCGGTCCAAAATGGGGCGTCAAAAGACAAATCGGACCAACAGGTCTAAAATTTCGGGTTTCCCAATCCAAAATAAAACAGGCCATCATGGAGACAGCGCTCAACCCGCCGGAAATGCCTCAGGCAGCCGAAAAACAGGCTGCAGAAAAAACCGGTTTCCGCGTCCTTGGCGCGATCAGTTTTTCGCACTTCCTCAATGACATGATTCAATCGCTGCTGCTGGCGATTTATCCGCTGTTGAAGGGCAATTTCCATCTGAGCTTTGCCCAGATTGGTCTGATCACCCTGACATTCCAGGTGACTGCTTCGCTGTTGCAACCTCTGGTCGGCCTCTACACCGACAAACATCCCAAACCGTATTCGCTGGCCATCGGCATGGGTTCTACCTTGTGCGGTTTGCTGCTGCTGTCGGTCGCGCCGAATTTTGGTGTGCTGCTGGTTGCTGCTGCGCTGGTCGGCACCGGTTCTTCTGTCTTCCATCCTGAAGCTTCGCGAGTGGCGCGCATGGCATCAGGCGGTCGCCATGGTCTTGCACAATCGCTGTTCCAGGTCGGCGGTAACGCCGGTAGCGCGATGGGCCCCTTGCTGGCGGCATGGATCATCATCCCAGGCGGACAACGCAGCATCGCGTGGTTCACCATTGCGGCGCTGATTGCCATCGTCGTGCTGCGTCAGATCGGTCACTGGTATCAACGCCAGCAACTGGCTGGCAAGACCAAGGCGAAGAAGAAGGCCACCGGTTATGTTCAACTGCCACGCAAGCAAGTGATCCAGGCGGTCAGCATCCTGTTGCTGCTGATTTTTTCCAAGTACTTTTACATGGCCAGCCTGTCGAGCTACTTCACGTTTTATCTGATCAGCAAATTCCAGCTGTCGGTGCAGGATGCGCAGATTCATCTGTTCGTGTTCTTGTTTGCGGTCGCCATTGGCACCGTGGTCGGCGGCCCGATCGGTGACCGTGTCGGGCGCAAGCTGGTGATCTGGGTATCGATCCTGGGTGTTGCGCCGTTCACGCTGATGCTGCCATACGCCAACCTGTTCTGGACTGGCGTATTGACCGTCATCATCGGCATGATCCTGGCGTCGGCCTTCTCGGCAATTCTGGTGTTCGCGCAAGAGCTGATGCCTGGCAAGGTCGGCACCGTGTCGGGTTTGTTCTTTGGTTTCGCGTTCGGCATGGGTGGTATTGGCGCGGCGTTGCTGGGCAAGCTGGCCGACGTGACCGATATTTTCTTTGTGTATCAGGTCTGCGCTTTCCTGCCGCTGATCGGCTTGCTGGCAGCCTTCCTGCCGAAGCTGGAGAAGGCGCCTGCAGCTGCTTAGCGCTATATTCTCTCGCGCATGAAAAACCGGCTTTCCACGCAAATGGAAAACCGGTTTTTTATTTTCTGCCGATGAATTTTTCTACCGCTTGCGAGATTTCGATGGTTTGACTTCTTCCTGCAAGCGTTGTTGCAGCAGCGCCAGCACCGCAGCTTCTTCCGGGCTTAACGCGTGCAGGTCGTGAACCAGATTGTCGCGCACCTGTTTCTTGAGTGTGCCGGCCGTGACGCCGTCCAGATACGAAGAAATCACGTCAGGGTGCACATAGCATTTGCGGCAGATGGTCGGTGTATTCCCCAGCTTCATGGCTACGTGCTCAATAGCCTGGACGATGTTTTTCTTCGCCTGGGCCTGTGAATCAAATTGCTGAAATTCGTTCAGCGCCAGTGCTGCCAGCACGGTTCCCGCCCAAGTGCGAAAGTCCTTGGCGGTGTAATCCTCGCCCGTAATCTCGTGCAGGTAGTCGTTGACGTCGCTGGAGCCAATGCTGTGCGTGTCGCCGGCCTCATCAACATACTGAAACAAATCCTGCCCCGGCAAATCGAGCAGCTTGCGCACGATGCGCACCATGTAGGGATCGTGCAGTTTGATGGTGTGCTGCACACCGCTCTTGCCGCGAAAATGGAATCTGACATCGGCGCCATCGACCTTGACGTGGCGATTGCGTAGCGTGGTCATGCCGAATGACTGATTGCTGCGCGCGTACTCGTCGTTGCCGACGCGCATGAGTGTGGCTTGCAAGAGATAAATGACTGTCGCGAGTACTTTTTGTTTGCTCAGGCCGGGTTTCTTGAGATCGTGCTCAAGGCATTTACGGATCTGCGGCAATACTTTCGCAAAGCTGATCATCCGCTGATATTTGACTTCATCGCGCACGATGCGCCAGCGCGCGTGATAGCGGTATTGTTTGCGTTGACGCGCATCGCGTCCGGTGGCCTGGATATGGCCGTTGGCCCACGGGCAGATCCATACGTCTTCCCATGCGGGCGGCACCGCAAGCGCCTTGATGCGGGCGAGAAGGGTGTTGTCATGGATGGTCTTGCCGTCGCTGTCGATATAAATGAAATCGCCGTGATCGCGTTTGCGGCTGATGCCGGGTGTATCGTCGTTGACATAGCGCAGACCGCTTTCCCGGGCAATTTTCTTTGCACTCGGCACAGCCGGAGTTGAGCCCGAGTTTGCTGAGCAGGCCACGTCGCGATGGACTTGTGTATGCATACGAAGGTCTTTCCTCAAGCGAACTTGCGTTTGCGGATGACTTAACAAATGCTGGAGGTGCCGTGTAATCCATCGCGGTCAATGACATGCATTAAGCGAACGGGCGGCAGCAAGGTTCAAGTGCGGCCTTGCTGCATGGTAATGACTTGGAAATGCAGTCTCCGGCATATTGTCTTCGTCGTAAACGGCGGAGGGAATTGTGAGATACAACCGTCGATGGATTGATTATCGGCGCATTGCTTCGGAAGGAATGTCAGCGCAACCAGACAGCGCGTGTGGGACGTTTCCTACGTGGGCCACTCGTACACTATCGAATGCCCACAGCGCGCAAAAAACAAAAAGCCGAAGCATGAGGCTTCGGCTTGGTAGGTTGTAGCGCTGCTGCTGATTTTCGGTAGCTTCCTGATAGATCAGGCAGTCGCAGTAGCGTGGAATTGCTGCTGACCCATATAACGCGCCACCGACAAATCGTCCGAAGCGATAGCAGGGCGTCGGCCCGAAATCAGATCCGACAGCAATTGACCGGAGCCGCACGACATCGTCCAGCCCAGCGTGCCATGGCCGCTGTTGATGAACAGGTTGCTGATCGGTGTGGCGCCGACGACTGGCGTACCGTCCGGCGTCATTGGACGCAGGCCGGTCCAGAAGCTGGCTTGTGCCGTATTGCCGGCACCCGGGAACAGATCGTTGACGACCATCTCCAGCGTGGCGCGGCGCTTCGGATTGAGCTCCTTGTTGAAACCGACCACTTCCGCCATACCTCCCACGCGGATGCGGTTGTCAAAACGCGTGACGGCGATCTTGTAGGTTTCGTCGAGGATAGTCGATACCGGTGCGGCCTCGGCGTTGACCACTGGCACGGTGATCGAATAACCCTTGAGCGGATATACCGGAATGTCGACGATGTTGCGCAGGAAGTTGGTGGAGTACGAACCCAATGCAACGACGTAACTGTCGGCCTTGACCAGTTCCTTGCCGCATACCACGCCGTCAATCTCGCCACCGGCCACCGCCAGCGCATCGATATCGACGCCGTAGCGGAAGCGCACGCCGAGTTCCTCGGCCATTTTCGCCAGCTTGGTGGTGAACAGCTGGCAGTCGCCGGTTTCATCGTTCGGCAGGCGCAGGCCTCCAGTCAGTTTGTGGCTGACTTTGGCCAGTGCCGGTTCGGCGCCGGCGAGCTGATTGCTGGTCAGCAGCTCGTAGGGCACGCCGGTCTGGCGCAGTACGTCGATATCCTTTTGCGCGCCGTCGAACTGTTCCTGCGTGCGGAATAGTTGCAGGGTGCCTTGCTGGCGGCCTTCGTAATCGATGCCGGTGTCGGCGCGCAGTTCGCGGAAGCAGTCGCGGCTGTATTCAGCCAGGCGCACCATGCGTTCCTTGTTGACGGCGTAGCTGCCGGCATTGCAGTTGCGCAGCATTTGCCACATCCAGCGCAATTGCTGCAGCGTGCCGTCCAGGCGGATCGCCAGTGGAGCGTGTTCTTCAAACATCCACTTCAGGGCCTTGAGCGGAATGCCGGGCGCAGCCCATGGCGAAGCGTAGCCGGGCGAGATCTGGCCGGCGTTGCCGAAGCTGGTTTCGAGTGCCGGACCGGGCTGGCGATCAAGCACCGTGACCTGATGACCTGCCTTGGCGAGGTAGTAAGCACTGGTGACGCCGATGACGCCGCTGCCCAAAATAACGACACGCATGGTAATTCCCTGAAATAGTTGTGTTTAATTAGAATTTAAAACTATGATATTGAGAATTAAGTAGTCTTTGTTTGTGTATTAATTAGTAAAAACGAGAATAAATCATGAGAACGCAGCAGCTTTCAGTACGCACTCTGGACAAGCTGGATCGCAAGATCCTGGCGGTCCTGCAAAAGGACGGCCGCATCTCGATGAAAGACCTCGGCGAACAGGTCGGCTTGTCGATCACGCCGTGCATCGAGCGCGTCAAGCGTATGGAACGCGATGGCGTCATCAGCGGCTATTACGCGCGCATCAATCCGGAGACGCTGGGGGCGACCCTGCTGGTGTTTGTCGAGATTACGCTGAACCACAAATCGGGCAATATGTTCGAGCAGTTTCGCCGTGAGGTGTTGCGCATTCCTGAAGTGCAGGAATGCCATCTGGTGTCGGGCGACTTCGACTATCTGATCAAGGCGCGTATCCGCGGCATGGCGGAATACCGCAAGCTGCTCGGCGACATCCTGCTGCAACTGCCGGGAGCGGCGCAGTCAAAGAGTTATGTCGTGATGGAAGAAATCAAGGAAACCCTGGCCTTGCCGCTGGAAGAGTAATTGCCGGCTTGTCGGGACGCTGCAGAGATATCGTCAATTCTTGTTTATTAAAAAAATGTCAGATCAGTCAAATCAATCGGAACTGGAAACGCATCTTTTCTTCCTGTGCACGCAAGTCGTGTATCGGCGCAATCACTTGCTGCAGGATGCCTTGCGGCCGCTGGAAATCCTCCCCACGGAATACCGGATCCTGAGCGCGGTGTTGCGCAAGGGGCCGTTGACGATGCAGGAGCTGGCGCAATGGACGGCCTACGAACGCACGCGCGTCACCCGCATCCTGCATGCAATGGAGGCGCGAGCATGGATTGAGCGGAGCACGTCGGCGCAGGACAAGCGATCGGTGGTCGTGCAGATTACGGAGAGCGGACGCGAGATGTTCTGGCAAGCCAAGGTGATCGTCGATCAGGTCACCGATCTCGCCATGAGCGATAACTCCGAAGAGGAGATCGCGCAACTGCGGCATGGTCTGACCGTCTTGCGCAAGAAGCTGATGGCGATGGAAAGCTGAACTGCTTCTCGTCTGCACGGGGCACGATGCTGAGTGTCGAGGAGTGCAGCATCTTGTCCTTCGCTGTACTTCTTCTTGTTATGACGTTCCTTCCTTCTCTTCTTTTTCTCTGTAGCGACGCCCTCCGTCTCCACGATCCGATTCTGTTGCAAAAAATCCACCCAGTGTTTTTGATCGGTTCGCTGAGTCGGACTGCTGCAAAGCGCAATTTCACCCCATGCACCATCTCGTGACGCGAGAGGATTTTTGTTTTCTCCGTTCACGCTCCCCAGCGGCATTCCGGGTCGCATTCCTGCTGCAATTTTTCGCCGCGACGCATCAATCAGGTGACGCCCTTGTTTGGTGATTGAGGTTCTTCGTGCGCCTGTTTTTGGGGCGGTGCAGCATTTGTGTTACTAAATAACAGTGCTTTCTTTTTCTTGTAATGCTACATAGGTAATGGGTTTGCAACCTTCTTAGGATGTTTACTGATTGCTGCATTAAACTTCGTGATATAAACTACCAAAAAATTTGAACAAGCAGTTGCAGCAAAAGAATAAGAAATAAAGCATCAGCAAGCGGCGCAATACGGATGTGGCCTCACCGGGAGTTCTGAGAAAACCGGTAGCCGTCCGATCGCCGTTGCATGGCCAGGATTTTTAACCCAGCAGGCATGTAGGAGAGGGATGATGACAGTGCGATCTTTTTTACCGTCGTTCAACAAGGGCAGGCGTCTGCTATTTCAATGTGCGGCAAGTGCGGCGGTGCTGCTGTCGGTGAGTGTATCGCCACTAGCACAGGCCGCTCCGGGCGGCGTCGCTAATCTGGCGATGGTGGCCGAACCGCAAACACTGGATCCGATGGCGTCGACCACCGATCTGGTTGCGACCATCATGCAGCACGTCTATGAGCCGCTCTATACCTTTGACGCCAAGTGGAACATCCAGCCCATGCTGGCTGAGAGCCTGCCGAAGGTGAGTGCGGACGGCAAGACCGTCACCATTGAGCTGCGCAAGGGCGTTAAATTCCACAACGGCAAAGAGATGAAGTCCGACGACGTCGTCGCTTCGCTCAAGCGCTGGATGGATATCGCACCACGCGGCAAGGCGGTATCGAAAGAGATCAAGAGCCTCGACGCCAAAGGTCCTTACACCGTCGTGTTGAACATGCAGAATGCCTACGCACCTTTGTTGGCGCACCTGGCGCTGCCGTCCGGTTTTGCTGCGATCATGCCGAAGGAGTCCGCCGTCAACCCGTTGAAGGACTTCATCGGTACCGGCCCTTACCAGTTCAAGGAACGCAAGCCAGACCAATACGTGTTGCTGACCCGCTTTGACGGCTACAGCGCGCGCAAGGAAGCGGCCAGCGGTTATGCCGGCAAGCGTGAAGCTTTGCTGTCTGAACTGCGCTTCATCCCTGTGCCGAATCCCAATACCCGTGTTGAAGGCTCGCTCTCCGGTCAGTATCAGTTCGCCGATCTGCTGCCGGCAGAAGCCTCGCCGCGTCTGGCAGGCAAACCGAATGTCGTGCCGGTGATCACTGCGCCGTTCGGCTTTCCGTATGTGGTGCTGAACACGGTGCAAGGCCCGCTGCAAAAGCAGGGCGTGCGCCAGGCGATTCAGGCAGCGCTGAACATGAAGGAAATCATGACCGCCGGTTTCGGCGATCCGAAGTTCTTCTCGGTGGAGGGTAATCACTTCCCGAAGGGGTCACCGTTCTACTCCATGGACGGTACGGCTTCGTATAACCAGGCCAATGCAGCCAAAGCCCGCGACCTCGCCGCCAAGGCCGGTTACAAGGGCGAACCGGTCAAGATCCTGACCAGCAAGCAGTATGAATTTCACTACCGCATGGCATTGGTGATGGGCGAAGAGCTGAAGCTGGCAGGCTTCAAGGTCGACATGCAAGTGGTCGACTGGGCGACGCTGATCCAGCGCCGCAATGACCCGGCGCTGTGGGATATCTACATGACCCATTCGGCTTTCCTGCCCGAGCCTACACTGTCGCCACCGCAACTGAGCGACGGCGCACCGGGAGGCTGGAAGAGCGCCGGCAAGGACGTCTCGGTCACCGTGTTCTCGCACGAGATGGATCCGGCGCATCGCGGTGCGTTGTGGGGCAAGGTGCAAAGCGTGGTGTACGACGAAGTGCCGTATATCCGCCTGGGCAGCTTCAACAGCCTGACCGCGAAATCGTCCAAGCTGCAAGGTTACACACCGATGCCTTGGCCATATTTCTGGAACACCAAGCTGGCTGATTGATTAATTAACTGATCAATCAACTTCCCGGCGCATTGCTTAACAATGCGCTGGTAAAGGACATCTCTCTGAACGCATTTTCATTCATCGCTGTCGTCCCAGCGAAGGCTGGGACCCAGTGTCTTGAAAACGGTCGATAAGACGCTGGGTCCTGACTTTCGTCAGGACGACAAGAATAGGGGAGATGTTGTATCAGATCTCGTGCCTTCACCCGGCGATGTCGTTACAGTGATATTCCAGATCGACTTGCTGCAATTTGAATTCAAACGTTTTCATTTTTGATGAAGCTGGTTGGCTGGCAACTTTTTTCTAACTGATTCCACGTCTATGCTCCGTTATCTTTCAGGACGTTTCACCGGCATGGTGATCGTCATGCTGATCGTCGCCGTGCTGGTGTTTTTCATCACGCGTCTGGCGCCGGGCGATCCGGCTGCGATCATGCTGGGCGACCAGGCCACTGTGGCCGACATCGCCAAACTGCGCGCCCAATACGGCCTCGACAAGCCGATGCTGGTGCAATTCGGCTTCTGGCTCAAGGAGCTGGCGCAGGGCAATCTCGGTCAGTCCATTTTCTTACAGATGCCGGTGACCGAAGCGCTGGCTTCGCGTGCCGAGCCGACTTTCTTTCTGACGATTTTTGCGGTGGCGCTGGCCTGTCTGATCGGCATTCCCTGCGGCATCGTTTCCGCTGTGTGGCGCGGGCGCGTGGTGGATCAGGTATTCACCGGTATCGCGATGCTGGGTGCCAGTATCCCGAGCTTCTGGTTTGGCCTGATTCTGATGCAGCTCTTTGCGGTCAAGATGGGCTGGTTTCCGGTGGCGGGTTATGGCGATCCAGGTGCGCCGCTGTGGGATCGTCTGCATCACTTGCTGCTGCCGGCGGTGGTGCTGGGCGTGCTTAACTCCGCGTTGATCATCCGCTTCACGCGCGCTTCCATGCTCGACGTGCTGTCCGATGACTACGTCCGTACCGCACGCGCCAAAGGGTTGAACGAGCGCCGCGTGATTTTGCGTCACGCCTTGCGCAATGCCTTGATTCCGGTGGTGACCGTGATTGGTCTGACGGCAGCGCTGATGATTGGCGGCGCGGTGGTGACCGAGACGGTGTTCGGCTTGCCGGGCGTCGGCAATCTGGTGGTGTCGGCAGTGCAGCGGCGCGATTATCCGGTGATTCAGGGTGCCTTGCTGGCGATTGCCGTGATCTATGTGCTGATCAATCTGGCGATCGATTTGCTCTACACGCTGATCGATCCGCGCGTCCGGTATTGATCCGGCTCTTGAACAGAATCACAGGATTTCCCATGTTTGCTTTTCTTTCCAAATTCATGCGGCGCAAGCTGGTCATGTTCGGCGTCATCAGCCTGGTGCTGCTGGCCGTGCTGGCTGTCGTGGTGCCGTTGACTTCTCCTTACGATTCCTCCGCGCTGGACATCATGGCGCGGCTGCAACCGCCGTCGGCGTCGCATTGGTTCGGCACCGATGAATTCGGCCGTGACATTTTCACGCGCGTGCTGACCGGCGGCCGTTATTCGTTGACCATCGGCGCGCTGGTGGTGGTGATCTCGTTGGTGGCCGGTGTGCTGATGGGTTTGTGCGCCGGTTTCTTCAAGCGCATGGATGCACCCATCATGCGTGTGGTGGACGCCATGATGTCGTTCCCCGACATCTTGCTGGCGATTGCGCTGGTGGCGATTCTCGGCTCGTCCCTGATCAATGTGGTGCTGGCGCTGGCGATTGTCTATACGCCCCGTGTAGCGCGTATCGTACGGGCCTCGACGCTGGTGGTGCGCGAGCTGTTGTTTGTGGAAGCGGCGCGTGCGCTCGGCGTGTCGACGGTGCGCATTGTGTTCTTCCACGTGCTGGGCAATATCCTGTCGCCGATTCTGGTGCAGGGTACTTTTATTTTCGCCTACGCGATTCTGGCGGAAGCAGGCTTGTCTTTCCTCGGCGTCGGTGTGCCGCCTGAGCTGCCGACCTGGGGCACGATGATTTCTTCCGGGCAGGCCTATGCCGAGCAGGCGATCTGGCTGGTGGTGTTCCCCGGTATCGCCATCGTGCTGTCGGCCTTGTCGCTGCAGATGGTCGGCGACGGCCTGCGCGACATGCTCGATCCGCGCCTGCGCAAGAGCCTCTAATTCCTCCAGCAAAGAGAGTACAGATCATGCAAGAACAGAGAGTCCAACAAGGGACGCCGCTGCTGGAAGTCGATAACCTGCAGACACATTTTTTCACTGAGCAAGGCACCGTAAAGTCGGTTGACGGCGTGAGCTTCACCGTCAACGCCGGTGAGACGCTGGCGGTAGTCGGCGAGTCGGGTTCCGGCAAGTCGGTGACCAGTTTATCTATCATGGGTTTGATCCCGGCCGATGCCGGCCGTGTGGTTGGCGGCAGCATCCGCTTCAAGCGCCGCGATGGCGAAACGGTCGACCTGACGCGCCTGCCGCAACGCAGCCTGCGCCAGTTGCGCGGCAATGAAATCGCGATGGTGTTTCAGGAGCCGATGACCAGTCTGAATCCGGTCTTCACGCTAGGCGACCAGATTGCTGAAAGTGTGCGCCTGCATCTGGGCAAGAGCCACAAAGACGCGATGATCCATGCGCAGCGCATGCTGGAGCTGGTCGAGATTCCCGCTGCCGCACGCCGCTTGTACGAGTATCCGCATCAGTTGTCGGGCGGCATGCGCCAACGCGTGATGATCGCCCTGGCCTTGTCGTGCAATCCATCGCTGCTGATTGCCGATGAGCCGACCACGGCACTGGACGTGACGATTCAGGCGCAGATTCTGGCGCTGCTGCAAAAACTGCAGCGCGAAACCGGCACCGGCATTTTGTTCATCACCCACAACCTCGGCGTGGTGGCAGAGATCGCCGACCGCGTCGCCGTGATGTACGCCGGTCGCATGGTGGAGCAGGGCAGCGTGCCGCAGATTTTTGACAACCCGCAGCATCCTTACACAGCCGGTCTGCTCAATTGCCTGCCGGGGCGCAGCAAGAATCACGCGGTCGCCGGTGAGCGTCCTCGTCTGGCGGCGATTCCCGGTCAGGTTGCCAGTCCGCTGGCGCCACCGCCGGGCTGCGCTTTTGAACCGCGTTGCAGCCATGCCTCGGATGCCTGCCGTGTCGCCATGCCATCGCTGACGCTGGGTAATGACGGTCACAATGTCCGCTGTATTTTGAGGAAGTCGGCATGAGCACGATGAATACGAACGGCACCAACATCACACCGCTGGTCGAAGTGCGCCATCTGAAGAAATACTTCAGCGGCAAGCAAAAAGACGCGCCTATCCGCGCCGTCGACGACGTCAGTTTTTCCATCATGCCGGGTGAAGTGCTTGGCCTGGTCGGCGAATCCGGCTCGGGCAAGAGCACCGTCGGCCGTACCTTGCTGCGCCTGATGGAAAGCAGCGGCGGCGAGATCCGTTATCAGGGCGAAGACATCTCCAACCTGTCGGCTTCGCGCATGCGCGCTTTGCGCCGCGAGATGCAGATCATCTTTCAGGATCCGTATGCCAGCCTGAACCCGCGTCAGCGCGTACGCGACATCATCGGCGAAGCGCTCGATACGCATGGCCTGCATCGCGGTGAAGCGCGTGCCACGCGCATTGCCGAGCTGCTGCAACTGGTGGGGCTGCGCGCCGAACACGGTGTGCGCTATCCGCATGAGTTTTCCGGTGGTCAGCGCCAGCGTATCGGCATCGCCCGCGCGTTGGCGGTGGAGCCGCGTTTCATCGTCGCTGACGAGCCGGTGTCGGCGCTGGATGTATCGATTCAGGCGCAGGTGATCAATCTGCTGCAGGATCTGCGTCAGCGCTTTAATCTAGCGATGTTGTTCATTTCACATGATCTGGACGTGGTCGAATACATCTGCGACCGCGTGGTGGTGCTGTATCTGGGCAAAGTCATGGAGATCGCGCCGGCGTCAGCCTTGTTCGAAAAGCCCTTGCATCCGTATTCGCAGGCCTTGCTGGCGGCTTCGCCCAAGCCGGAGTCGGATGCGCGGGAGCAAGCCAAGAATCGCCGCACCTTGCAGGGTGACTTGCCCAGCCCGGCCAATCCACCGTCGGGATGCGTATTCCGTACGCGCTGCCCGTACGCGCAGGAAGCTTGTGCCGCAACGGTGCCAGAGCTGAGGGAAGTATCTCCCGGTCGTTGGAGAGCCTGTATCCGCGACGACCTGTTACTTTGAGGATGGCTTGCTGCACTTTACCTGTCGTCCTGACGAAAGTCAGGATCCAGCGTCGTATCGACCGTATTCACGACACTGGGTCCCAGCGTTCGCTGGGACGACAGGGCGTTTAAAGATGCAATATTTCTCCGCTGTACTCCTTTTTTAGCTGCTTGACTGTGTACGCCACGACTACCGGCAGCAGGTAGACTCCCTATCATCTGAAATTGTATTGGT
Source organism: Herbaspirillum rhizosphaerae (assembly GCF_046025915.1). GTDB lineage: Bacteria > Pseudomonadota > Gammaproteobacteria > Burkholderiales > Burkholderiaceae_D > Herbaspirillum > Herbaspirillum rhizosphaerae_A. Next base: position 292,597 of record NZ_JAQQFR010000006.1, read on the forward strand.
GGAGCAAAAATGGCGAAGGCAGGCAAGGCAAAGATCGAGACCTATAACAACCCCGCAGGCGGTTGGGGCGCGCTCAAGTACGTGGCGCTGAATCTGGTCAAGGAGCACGTGGCTGACGGCAAGGGCTTGCGTACGCTGCTGTCGCAAAACCAGCCGGATGGCTTCGACTGCCCCGGCTGCGCCTGGCCGGACCGCGAGCATACCTCCACCTTTGAATTCTGCGAAAACGGCGTCAAGGCGGTGGCGGCGGAAGCCACCAAGAAGCGCGTGACCAACGATTTCTTCGCGCAACACACTGTTGCCGAGTTGATGGAGCAGTCTGATTACGAGCTGGAAGATCATGGCCGCCTGACTGCACCGATGGTCTACGACGCCGTCAGCGACAAATACGTGCCGATCGCCTGGGATCAGGCTTTCGATCTGATCGGCCGCCATCTCAATGCGCTGCCTGACCCGAACATGGCTGACTTCTACGTCTCCGGCCGCGCCAGCAACGAAGCCGCCTTCCTGTTCCAGTTGTTTGTCCGCCAATACGGCACCAACAATTTCCCGGACTGTTCCAACATGTGCCACGAGCCGACCAGCGTCGGCCTGCCGGTTACCGTCGGCGTGGGCAAGGGCACCGTGTTGCTGGATGACTTCGACCTGTGCGACACCTTGTTGCTGTTCGGTCAAAATCCGGCCACGAACCACCCGCGCATGATGGGTGAGTTGCGTGAGGCCTCTAAGCGCGGCGTTGCCATTGTCGCCATCAACCCGCTCAAGGAGCGTGGTCTGGAGCGTTTCGCAGATCCGCAAAGCAAAATCGAGATGCTGACCATGGGCAGTACCCAGATCAGCTCGATGTTCATTCACCCGACGCTGGGCGGCGATCTGGCGCTGATCAAGGGCGTCATCAAGCGCACTATCGAACTGGACGACGAAGCCTTGCTGAAGGGTACCGAGCGCGTTCTCGATGTGAAATTCATCGAAGAACATACCTCCGGTTTTGACGCTTTTGCCGCAGATGCGCGCGCTGAAAGCTGGACTGACATCATCGGCGAGTCGGGCGTGTCGCGCGAAAATATCGAAAAGCTGGCGCAAGTCTACGTCAAGGGCAAAGCCGTCATCGCCACCTGGGGCATGGGCCTGACGCAGCACAAGCATGCGGTCGGCACGATTCAGTTGCTGTCCAATATGATGATGCTGCGCGGTAATATCGGCCGTCCGGGCGCTGGCCTGTGCCCGGTGCGCGGCCACTCCAACGTGCAGGGTGACCGTACGGTCGGCATCGATGAAAAGCCGACTGACGCTTTCCTTGATCGTCTGGAACAGGTATTCGAATTCAAGGCACCGCGTCACCACGGCAATGACACCGTCGGCTCCGTGATGGCGATGCTGGAAGGCCGTACCAAGGTATTCATCGGCCTGGGAGGCAACTTTGCCATGGCCACACCGGATACGCCGCGCACGTTTGACGCCATGCGTTCGTGCAACCTGACTGTCCACATCACGACCAAGCTCAACCGCAGCCATCTGGTACACGGCAAGGACGCGCTGATCCTGCCGACGCTGGGCCGTACCGAGATCGACATGCAAGCCAGCGGCGCGCAAGGCGTGACGGTGGAAGATTCGATGAGCATGGTGCACGTTTCCTATGGCATCAACAAACCGGCATCGGAAAACTGCATGTCGGAAACCGCCATCGTCGCGCACATTGCCGAAGCCACAATGAAGCATCGCAACAACGGCAAGAGGATCGACTGGCTCTGGTACGCCGAAGACTATTCGCGCATCCGCAACGCCATCGAAAAGGTCTACGACTCCTTCAAGGATTACAACCAGCGCATCGCCAACCCGGGCGGCTTCCATCTGGGCGTCGCCTCGCGTGAGCGCGTCTGGAAGACCAGCACCGGCAAGGCCAATTTCGTGGTCAACGCGATTCCGCTGGATACGCCTATCCATCGTGCACGCAAGATGTACGGCGAGAAGCTGATGACGCTCATGACCACGCGTTCGCACGATCAGTACAACACCACCATCTACGGCATGGATGACCGTTATCGCGGCGTGTTCGGCCAGCGTCGCGTGATTTTCATCAACAAGCAGGATCTGGATGTGCTGGGTCTGAAGGACGGCGAATGGGTTGACGTTGTCAGCGTCTGGGATGACGGCATCGAACGCCGTGCCGACGGTTTCCTGCTGGTGGAATATGACATCCCGCGTGGTTGCATCGGCAGCTACTATCCCGAGACCAACCCGCTGGTGCCGCTGGAAAGCTTTGCCGATCAGGCACGCACGCCAACGTCGAAATCGATTCCTGTGCTGCTGCATCGCGCTGCTGTACAGCACGCGAAGGCTGCTTAAGAGCGTAACCGAGGGCATCTGCATGGACGACGCACAAGATTCGTTGCAGGATCTGCTTCCCCCGGAACTGGTCCGCATCCTGGATGCGCTGTACCAGGAGTATCAGCGCAGTCAGGCGCCGCTGTCGCTGGCGCGTCTGTCCAAGCGCACCGAACTGCGCATGAGTACTTTAAGACGGTTTTTGACGGCGCTGGAAGAGGCGGGGATTGCCATCGTCGTGGTCAACGACGACGGTACTGGCAACGCGATCCTGACGGTGGCCGGGCTCAAGCTGCATGGCTGAACTGAGCTGAGAAGTTTCAGCTCAGTTCGGCGACGATTTTGGCGATCGTCTTCAAGGCTTTTTCAATCTCTTTCGACCACGTATAGCTGTAGTTCAGCCGGATGTAATGGCTGTAGCGATTGGTCGCCGCAAAAATGCGTCCCGGTGCGATCGTAATGCCAAGCACCAGACAGCGCCGATACAACTCCATCGCATCTACGCGCGGCGGCAGTTCGATCCACAGGATGTAACCGCCCGCCGGTTCCGACACGCGCGTCCCTTCAGGAAAAAATCGCAATACGAAATGCCGCATCAGATCGCGCTGCTGCAGCAGGCCGCGCCGCACCCGGCGCAGATGGCGTTCGAAGCCGCCTTGCGTCAGGTACTCGGCAATCGCGCGTTGTGGAATCGTCGGCGTTGCCAGTGTGTTGAGGAATTTCAGCTTCTCCACCTGAGAGCGGTAACGGCCCGGAATTGCCCAGCCCACGCGATACGCCGAGGTCAGGCTCTTGGAGAAGGACGAGCAGTGCAGCACCAGACCGTCGCGGTCGTAAGTCTTGAGCGAGGTCGGATGCGCAGCGCCGTAGAACAGTTCACTGTAGACCGCATCCTCGATCAATGGCATATCGTATTGATGGGCCAGATCGACCAGTCGCTGCTTGTGCGCGTCCGGCATCATCGAGCCGAGCGGATTCTGGAAGTTCGGCATCACCATGCAGGCGGCGATCTTCTGGGTTTGCAGCAAGGCTTCGAGCGCATCGATATCCATGCCGGTCAGCGGATCAGTGGGGATCTCGACGGCGCGCATGCCCATGCGTTCGATCGCATGCAGCATGGCATAGAAGGTCGGCGTCTCCACCGCGATCGTGTCGCCGGGCTGGGCCACGGCTTGCAGGCAGAGATTGATCGCTTCGGTCGCACCGACAGTGATAATGATGTCCTCGGGACCGACGTTGAGGCCGGTTTCCAGATAGCGGCGCGCGATCTGGCGCAGCAGGTCAGGGTGGCCCGGCGGCAGATCGTTGAAGACGCTGAAGCTGTCGCTGTTGCGCGTGATACGGCTGGCGTACTGACCGATGCGCTGCGAAGGGAAGAGTGCGGGGTTCGGATAGGGCGAGCCGAGCGGAATGGTGCCGTCTTGCTGGATGGTCTTCAGCGTGGCCAGCACCAGCCGGCTGACATCGACCTCATGCGACTGCTGGGTGGCCGGATGCGTGGGCGGCAGCAGCTTGCCGGCTGCGGACGCGGACGCCGAGGCAACCGTCTTGCGCACGAAATAACCCGATTGTGGATGACTCTCGATGATGCCGCGGCTTTCGAGCAGCTCGTAGGCACGTACGACCGTGGTGACGCTGACGTTGTGCTGCTGGCTGGCGGCACGCACTGATGTCACGCGTTCGCCCGGCTGCAGAACACCGGCGTGAATGGACGCCGCCAGTTCATCGGCGAATTTTTTGTAGAGTGGGACTTGGGGCGTAGAGGTTGTACGGGCCATACTTTATTGTTCTGCTTTATTCTGCTGTTAGAGTAGCGCTGCTACGCATTCTACAGAAAGGCGCAATACATGATCACTGTCCATCATCTGAACAACTCCCGCTCGCAACGCGTGCTATGGCTGCTGGAAGAACTGGGGCTTGAGTACGACATCAAGTTTTATCAGCGCGACCCCAAGACCATGCTGGCCCCGCAGTCGCTGCGCGACGTCCATCCGCTGGGTAAATCGCCGGTAATTACCGACGGCGACCTGACGATTGCCGAGTCCGGTGCGATTGTCGAATATCTGGTCGAACGCTACGGCAACGGCAAATTCATCCCTGAGCCTGGCACCCCGGAGCGCCTGCGCTATCGATACTGGCTGCACTATGCCGAAGGTTCGGCGATGCCGCTGTTGCTGATGAAGTTGATCTTCAGCCGTCTGCCAAAATCGGTGCCGGGCCTGATCCGGCCGGTCGCGCGCCTGATTTGCAATGGCGTGCTGGGTCGCATGGTCGATCCGCAGCTCAAGCGGCATCTGCAATATCTGGAAGGCGAACTGTCCAAAAGCACCTGGTTTGCCGGCAATACCTTCTCGGCGGCCGACATTCAGATGAGCTTTCCGGTCGAAGGCGCGCGCTCGCGTGGTGGTCTCGATGGACACTATCCGAATCTGCTGAAATATCTCGAAGCCATCCATGGACGTCCAGCCTATCAGCGCGCGCTGGAGCGGGGTGGCCCGTATGAGCTGCTGCGCTGAGGTGGTCTGACCTGAGCTGCCAGCAGCCTGGGTCGTATTTCATGGATGAAACAGAATCGCCGGGCATTTGCTGCGGCGATTTTTTTGCAGCCAAGTTTCATGAATTGTCATTTTCATCATGTTATTCAATGTCAAAAATTCTGCCGCAGTTGGGGGAGAGCGCGCTTCTGTATCGTCTTGCAGCCTTATGTATCGCAAAGTAAATCCTGAAGAAAGGCTGCATTTTTTCCTTCTGTCGAAGTTATAATTGAGAATTATTATTATTTAGATTGGCCCTTCAAGGCCATCATCAGTGGAACATGAGGGAAGCTGCCGTCGCCGCAAACATGCCAAAACAGCAACGCCGTTCGTTTTGGCTCAAGCATTTGCATCAGTGGCATTGGATCAGTTCGGCTATCTGCCTGATCGCCATGCTGCTGTTCGCGGCAACCGGTCTGACGCTGAATCATTCTGCGCAAATCGAGGCGCATCCGCAGGTGACGAGCAAGCAGGCGCAGTTGCCCAAGGACTTGCTGGTGCAACTGACTGCAGAAGAACACAAGGACAAGGATGCCTTGCCGAAGGCGCTGAAGACCTGGCTCGACAAGCAATTGTCGGTTGCCGTCGACCAGCAAACCGGCGAATGGTCGGCCGATGAGCTGTACGTCTCGCTTCCGCGTCCGGGTGGCGATGCCTGGTTGCGCGTCGACCTCGGCAACGGCAAGGTCGAATATGAAAAAACCGATCGCGGCTGGGTTTCCTATTTCAACGATTTGCACAAAGGCCGCAATACCGGCGCGGCGTGGAGCTGGTTCATCGACATCTTTGCGGTGGCGTGCCTGGTGTTCTGCATCACGGGGATGTTCCTGCTGCAACTGCATGCCGGTAATCGTCCGGTGACCTGGCCGCTGGTGGGGTTCGGACTGGTGGTGCCGCTGTTGCTGGCGATCATTTTCATCCACTGATTTTTTTGGTTTTTCTCTTCTTTTCTCTTCACAAGCGAGGTTGATTCATATGCGCGTGCTGGTTCCTGGTCTGTTGCCGACAACGTTGTCGGCTGCCCTGATGGGCGTGGTTTCATTGCCGGTGGTTGCGGCAGAGATGAATGTCAAAGTCGAAATCCCGCGATTGAACGTGGCCGAATATCACCGTCCTTATGTTGCTGTGTGGCTTGAGCGTCCCGATCAAAGCGTCGCGGCGACGCTCGCAGTCTGGTACGACGCCAAGAAGAAAGACAAGGAAGGTGAGAAGTGGCTCAAGGATTTGCGTCAATGGTGGCGCCGTGCCGGTCGCGACGTGCATATGCCTGTCGATGGCGTGAGCGGTGCGACGCGTCCTGCGGGCGATCAACAACTGACGTTCAGCAGCGACAAAGGCCCATTGGCGCAATTGCCTGCCGGCGACTACATCCTGATGGTCGAAGCGGCGCGTGAAGTGGGCGGTCGCGAAGTGGTCAAGGTACCGCTGCAATGGCCACCTAAGGCCGGGCAAAGCGCCAAGGGCAAGGGCGAATCCGAACTTGGCGCCATCACGCTGGACTTCAAACCGTAATCGGAAGGAACGACATGAAACGCTCATTCAAAATCGCTGCGCTGGCGATGACCCTGGCGATTGGCTTGCCGCTGTCGGCCAACGCCCATCGCACCTGGCTGTTGCCGGCATCGACAGTCCTGTCGGGCAATGATCCCTGGGTCACGGTCGATGCTGCCGTGTCCAACGACCTGTTCTTTTTTGAAAGTTTTGCGCTGAAACTGGATGGCTTGCAAGTGACTGCGCCGGACGGTACGTTTGTCAAGCCGGAGAATGCCTACACCGGAAAATTTCGCACCAGTTTCGACGTGCATCTGACGCAAAGCGGCACCTACAAGATCGCCGTCATCAGCATGGGATTATTCGGCAGCTACAAGGATGCCGCCGGCCAGACCAAACGCTGGCGCGGTACCGCCGAGACGCTGGCAAAGGAAATTCCGTCCGATGCCAAGGATCTGCAAATCACGCAGATGCAAGGCCGCATTGAGACCTTCGTCACCGCTGGCAAACCATCCAAAAAAGTGTTGGAAACAAGCGGCTCAGGTCTGGAGCTGCAGGCGATCACGCATCCGACGGATCTGATCGCCGGTGAGACGGCGAGCTTCCGCATGCTGCTCGACGGCAAGCCTGCCGCCAACGTCAAGGTGACCGTGGTGCCGGGTGGCACGCGCTATCGCGACAAGCTCAATGAAATGACGCCGACGACTGATGCTGACGGCAAGTTCAGCGTGACCTGGCCTTCGGCTGGCATGTACTGGATGGAAGCGACGGTCAAAGACAACAAGCCAAACCTGAAACCGGCCACTGATCGTCGCGCCAATTACACCGCTACGCTGGAAGTATTGGCACCTTAAGAACTTGTTCTGAGGTGTATTTCCGCATGGAAGCTTGTCCGGAAAATCAGTCGGATAACTTGTCGTTGCAGGTGTATCAGGCGTTCGCCGTACCGGCGGCGAACGCCGTTTTTACAGGCTGTCATTCGACGGCCATCTTTTGTTCCCTTGATCTCTATCCGGAAAAATTGTTTGTGCCGTCATGAATCGCGTCTTTATCCCGCTGACCCTTGCTCAACCTGATCCCGTTCCGGCCGATGCCGTTGTCGACAGCCTGTCCGGGCTGACGATGGGGACGTCTTGGTCGATCCGGCTGATCCGGCCGGCAGGCCGCAGCCTGGAGGTGATACAGGAAGGCATACAACGGCAACTCGATCTGGTCGTGGCGCAGATGAGTACCTGGAGTGCCGACTCCGACCTGAGCCGCTACAACCAAGCTGCTGCCGATAGCTGGCATGTGTTGCCTGAGCATTTTATGAAGGTGCTCGATTGCGCGCTTGCGGTCGCCGAACGCAGTGGCGGGGCGTATGACCCGAGTGTCGGCCCGCTGGTCAATCTGTGGGGCTTCGGCCCCGATCCCAAGCGCGCGGATCGGCCGGACGACGCGGCCATCGCACGCGAACGTCAACGATGTGGCTGGCAGCGCATTCGCATCGATCGCGCCCGTCATGCCTTGTTGCAACCGGGTGGCCTGTATCTGGATTTTTCTTCCATCGCCAAAGGCTACGGCGTCGATCTGGTTGCCGCTTATTTGCGCAGCATCGGCGTAGTTAGCTATCTGGTGGAGGTCGGTGGAGAGTTGTATGGGCACGGCATCAAGGCCGACGGTCAACCGTGGTGGGTCGGTATGGAACATCCTCCCGCGACATCCGATACACATGAACAGGTGCAGAGCATCGCGGCGCTGCATGGCGTGGCGCTGGCAACTTCCGGCGACTATCGGCGCTACTTTGAAGACGGCGATCGCCGCTACTCGCACACTATCGATCCGCGGTCGGCGCAGCCCGTTGTCCACGCGCTGGCATCCGTCGCCGTGCTGCATGCCGATTGCATGACCGCCGATGCCTGGGCCACGGCATTGATGGTGCTCGGCGATGAAGAAGGACTCACGTTGGCGCTGAATAACGGCCTGGCGGCGTTATTCATCAGCCGCGATGGCAATGGCTTCCGCGAACGCCTTACCCCAGCGATGCAGGCGATGCTGGGATGAGCAAACCTGTACGCACGCAATTCACACAATTCATACCCGGCCCCGGGCTGGTCGGTTTGGCTTGTGCCATCTGCGCGACGGTGGCCATTGGTCAATTACCATTGCTAGACGGAGCCGCCGGACGCTTGTTCGTGGCCGCGTTGGTGCTGCTGTTCTACATGGTGTTCTGTTTCGTCATTTTCGTCGGTCATCGCCGCAAGCAGCAGGCGGCGTTGGCGTGGCAGAACAGTGACGCAAGCCGGTCAGGTGAGGCGTCAAAAGAGGTATTGATCGCCTTCGCCAGTCAGACTGGCTTTGCCGAGCAAATCGCACAACAGACTGCACAAGCCTTGAAAGACGCCGGCATGCAGGTTCGCGCCTGCAGCCTCGCGCAACTGGATCTGGCGCAATTGCAAGCGGCGCGGCGCGTGTTGTTCGTGGTCAGCACCACGGGTGAAGGCGACGCTCCCGACAGTGCGGCAGGGTTTGCGCGGAAGGTCATGGGGCAGGCGGCGACGCTGCCGGATTTGCACTACGGCATGCTGGCTCTCGGTGACCGCAGCTATATGCAGTACTGCGCATTCGGCCACGCGCTCGACACCTGGCTACGCCACCACGGCGCGCAGGCCATGTTCGATATGGTCGAAGTGGACAACGGCGATACGGGTGCATTACGTCACTGGCAGCATCACCTTGGCGTGCTGAGTGGACATAACGATATGGCCGACTGGAGCGCGCCCGGCTACGAGCGTTGGACCTTGTCCGAGCGACGCCTGCTCAATCCCGGTAGTGCAGGCGGTGCGGCTTTTCATTTGTCTTTCAAGCCAGTCGATGTACAACAGTCACTGTCATGGCAAGCCGGCGATATCGCCGAAATCGGCCCACGCAACGATCCTGCCAGAGTGCGCGCCTTGCTGGATACCTTGAAACTGGATGGCAGCGCGCCCGCGTATGGCGAAGCGTTGGGCGATGTCCTTGCACGCAGCCTGTTGCCGCATGATGCGAAGGAACTGGCCTCGTTGCAGGGGATGACGGCGCAAGCTCTGGCGGACAGTCTCAAGCCGCTGCCGCATCGCGAATACTCGATCGCTTCTCTCCCTCAGGATGGTCAGTTGGAATTGCTGGTGCGCCAGACGCTGCTGCCGGACGGCCACCTTGGATTGGGATCCGGCTGGCTCACGGCGCATCTGGCCGAGCGGGGCGAACTCGATTTGCGCGTACGGCCGAATCGCAGTTTTCATCCTCCGGCCGACGATTGCCCGCTGATCCTGATCGGCAACGGCACTGGTCTTGCAGGTTTGCGCGCGCACATGAAGGCACGTATCGCTTTGGGCCGTCGCCGCAACTGGCTGCTATTCGGTGAACGTTCCGTGCAACATGATTTCTTCCATCGTACGGAAATCGAGGGGTGGCAAGCCCAAGGCATGCTGGAGCGTCTGGATCTGGCTTTTTCGCGTGATCAGGCACAGCGCATCTATGTGCAAGACCGTCTGCGCGAAGCTGCCCATCTGCTGCTGCAGTGGGTCGACGATGGCGCCGCTATCTACGTCTGCGGCAGTCTGGAGGGCATGGCGGGTGGTGTGGCGCAGGCGCTGAGCGGGATTCTGGGTGAAGATGTGCTGGAAAGCATGGCGGAGCAAGGCCGCTACCGCCGCGACGTCTATTGAGAGTCATGAACAAAGCGCCGCTGGCTAAGCCGCGGATTGTACTTTTCAGCTCCGACAGGAGAGAATAGGGACATAGTGACTTCAAGAGATAAGAAAAATGAGTTTTTTCGCCAGCTTTTTACTGATCCTCTTGCTCGTGGTCATCAGCGCATTTTTGTCTTGTGCAGAAATTTCTCTCGCCGCCTCGCGCAAAATCCGTCTTGAAATGCTCGCCAAGGAGGGTGATGCTAATGCCTTGCGTGTACTCGCCTTGCAGGCGCAGCCGGGTAATTTCTTCACCGTGGTGCAAATTGGCCTGAATGCTGTCGCCATTCTTGGCGGCGTGATCGGCGAGCCGGCGCTGACGCCGCACATGGTCAGCGCGGTGAGTACGGTGTATCAGGGGCCGTGGCTGGAGACGGTGAGCTTCTCGATTTCCTTCCTGTTGGTGACATCCTTCTTCATTTTGTTTGCCGACCTGATGCCCAAGCGTCTGGCGATGCTGGCGCCTGAGCGCGCGGCGATCATGCTGGTCAGCCCGATGCTGTTCCTGGAAAGCGTATTCAAACCGTTGATCTGGCTGTTCAATGGCCTGTCTAAGCTATTTTTTACCATGTTCGGTTTGCCGCAAGTGCGCCATGACGTCATCACGCCCAATGAAATCCATGCCATCGTCGATGCCGGCGCGCAGGCGGGTGCCTTGCTGCATCAGGAGCATCACCTTATCGAAAACGTGTTCGAGCTGGAAAGCCGTTACGTACCCTCGGCGATGACGCAGCGCGAGAGCATCGTCTATTTCCTCGTTACCGATACCGAAGAAATGCTGCGCCAGAAGATCATCGATCATCCGCACTCACGCTTTCTCGTGTGCGAGAACAATATCGACGATGTGCTCGGCTACATCGACAGCAAGGACGTGCTCAAGCGCCTGCTGAAGGGCGAGCAGTTTTCCTTGCGCGACAAGGGGCTGATCCACGTGCCGCTGTCGATTCCCGACAGCCTCAATCTGTGGGAAGTGCTGGAGCGCATGAAAGCGGTTGACGAAGACCTCGCCGTTGTCGTCAACGAATATGCACTGGTGGTCGGCATTATCAGCATCACCGACGTCACCAGCGTGTTGATGGGCAATCTGCTGAACCTGTCGTCGGAAGAGCAGCAAATCGTCAAGCGTGATGAGCACTCCTGGCTTATGGATGGTTTGACGCCGCTGGCCGAGGTGATGAATGCACTTTCCATCAGTGACTATCCGAATCCGATGGGATACGAAACATTGGCCGGTTTCATTATGTACATGCTGCGAAAAATTCCTAAGAAAACGGATTTTGCATTGTTCGCCGACTATAAATTTGAAGTTGTCGACATCGAAGGCAATAGAATTAACCAACTCCTGGTGACACGATTCAAGCCGGAGAAAGTCGAAAAGCCCGAACAATAAAAGCGTAAAAAAAGACTCTGAAGATGGATTCTGAATAAGCGCGGCAGAGGCAATTCATCATCAACAGGGAGGGCTCGCAGGAGCTCATATGCAACACATGAAGTACTGCCGTGCACAAGCATGTGCACGGTTCGCAGGATATATTCCGCGTCCGTTTTCTTTCCTCGTTTTTACATTCCTCTTCTTTATATTTTTCTCTGCCTTTCCCAGGCAGTCCGTGGCGGCGCGCGCGCCCGTCATGCTGGCCAATGTCTATCGACCGGGCATCGTCCTTGCTGATTATTGGGTTAGTGAAAAATACGATGGTGTGCGCGGCTATTGGGATGGACACCAGTTGTTGACGCGTGGCGGTGAAGTGATTCATGCGCCTGACTGGTTTGTCGCAGCCTGGCCGCAGATACCGATGGATGGCGAGTTGTGGGCCGGACGTGGACGGTTTTCACATGCCGTATCGACAGTCCGGCAGCAACGCCCCGACGATGCAGCGTGGCGGCAGATGCGTTTCATGGTGTTTGATTTACCGGGCCACAAAGGCCCCTTTGATGAACGTCTGCCGGAACTGCGTGTAACCGTGAAAAAGATAGCTTTGCCGTGGGTACATCTGGTTGAACAGATCAAGGTACCGACGCATGACGCTTTACAGACGATGATGGACAAGATCGTTGCGCAAGGCGGCGAAGGTCTTGTCCTGCATCGCGGTACGTCGCTTTACCGTGCTGAGCGTAATGACGATCTGCTGAAATTCAAACCATATGATGACACCGAGGCGCGCGTCGTCGGCCATGTGCCGGGCAAGGGAAAGTATCAGGGAATGGTGGGCGCCTTGCTGGTGGAAACGCCGGACGGAAAACGCTTCAAGCTCGGTAGCGGCATGACGGATGAGCAGCGGCGTCATGCGCCTGCAATCGGCAGTCTGGTGACCTACCGCTATCGCGGTGTCAACGATAGCGGTATTCCACGATTTGCCGTGTTTATGCGGGTAAGGGAAGAATGACTACTTAACCATCAGGACGACAAACCAGCAGCGTGGTTACGCTCCGAGATCTGCGTGTTGAGCGTCCAGAAGTCGTACAGCACGCCAAAACCGAACACGCCAAAGGTGAGGAGCCAGATGATGCCGCTGAGCCATTTACCCATGTACATGCGATGGATCCCGAAGAAACCGAGGAAGGTCAGCAGCAGCCACGCGACCGAATAATTGATGTTGCCACCGCTGAAGCGCTGGTCGGCTTGTTTATCCATTCCGGGGATCAAGAACAGGTCGATGATCCACCCGATGCCAAGCAATCCCAGCGTAAAGAACCAGATGGTGCCGGTGATCGGTTTACCGTAGTAAAACCGGTGCGCCCCCGTAAAGCCGAAGATCCAGAGCAGGTAGCCAATAGTCTTGCTGTGCGTGTCATGGGGAAGCATGCCGGGCGTTCCGGTAGTGCTGACTTCTGAACTCATATTCATGCAATTTCCTCACATTGAGATTGATGGTGTGAACAGGCGAATGGCGGGGTGATTGTACCCAGCTTGCCTGTTGCAGTCTTGTTTCTTTGGGAGGGAAAAGCACGAATCGTTCCGGAAAACGTGCTAATCCGCCGCAACCTTGAAGCATGCTACGGCGGATAAGGTGGCCTGAAGCAGTGACGTAAATGCGGCATCAATGATGCATCAGCGATACCTCATGCGCGAACCGAACAGCGGTCGTTGCACGATTTGCGTCAGCAGCACGCCGATAAGACTGATGCCGCCACCGATAAGGTGATAGGCATGCATGGATTCATGCAGCCACAGAATGGCGGACAGCGCCGTCAATACCGGCAGCAGATTGATGAATATGCTGCAGCGATTCGGCCCGAGTTTTTTTACGCCTTCGATCCACAGGTAGGACAGCAGAATCGACGAGCCGATACCTGAATAGCCGATCAGCGGCAATGTGTGTGCATCGAGTGCCGCGGTTCCGGCCGGCAGCAACACAAATTGCGGCAGCATCAGTACGAGGGCGGCGATGGCTTGCATATAAACCGCTTGCCACACTGGCACGCTCATCTTCCATAAGCGCAGCAGCACGCCATACAAGGCGTAGGACAAGGCCGCCAGCAGCATCAGTGCATCGCCCAGATGCACCCCATCGCGCAATACGGTGCCCATGTCGCCATGCCCGACCAGATACAGCAAACCGCTGAATGACAACACGCCGCCCACGGCCATGCCGATGGTAACGGCTTCACCGAGTACGATCACGCTCAGCAGTGCCGTCAGCAAAGGAATCAGCGCGGTGACGATTGCCATGTTGGTGGCGGTGGTGCTTTCCGCAGCGCGATAAGACAGGCTCTGGAACAGCGCCATGGCCAGCAGGCCGGAGAGGGCGAGCTGCCACCAATGACGGCGGATCTGTGCACGGTTGCGCCACAGCGGCCGCAGGGTGAAAGGGCTCATCAGCAGCAGCACCAGGATCAGGCGATAGAAAGTGATCGCCGTCGGCGAGATGGCGGAGGCTGCCATTTTCGACACAATCACATTGCCTGCCCACAGTACGATGGCGAGGAAGGGATAAAGATAGGAAGTCAGTGGCATGAATGTTCTCGTTAGTGTTGCTCGTATGTCGGCGACAAGGGAAATCGAGGAAGAAAAAGACGCATCGGATGCGGAAGATGACGCCTATCTTGCTTGGAATCGAAAAGTCGGTCGCGTGCTAACATGTCTTTGCTTATCGCAAAAGTGACAGTTCGTTTTTTCTGTTCGTCTTTTCTGGTTTCTTCTGCTTTTTCCCTGTTCGCGCCCATGGACACCTCCAATTACCATCACCTGATCGATTCCAACGCGCCTGCTGCGGCGCTGGCGATTGACTATCCGCACGGGCACGTGATCGAATCGCACCGCCATGCCTATGCGCAGTTGTTGTATGCGATCGAAGGCGTGCTGGTGGTGGAGACGGTGGCGGGACGCTGGGTGGTTCCGCCGACGCGCGGCGTCTGGTTGCAGCCCGAAGTCGATCATCAGGTGCGCATGCGCGGCGACGTCAAAATGCGTACGGTGTTCGTCAACCTGCAGGAGCTGCCGAACCTGCCGCAGCAGAGTTGCGTGCTGGATATTCCGCCGTTGTTGCGTGAGCTGATCGTGGCGGCGGTCGGTATCGGTCCCGAGTTGAATGCCGATACACGCGACTGGCATTTGCTGCGTCTGCTGGTGCACGAATTGCGGTCGGTACCGGTATTGCCGCTGTACTTGCCGTTGCCTGTGGATGCCGGTCTGCGCAGGATTTGCGAAGCGTTGATGGCGCAACCGGATGAGACCGCGACGATTGACGCGCACGCGGAAGAATTGGGTATCGCCACGCGGACATTTCACCGCTTGTTCCTGCGTGAAACCGGTATGCGTTTCAGCCATTGGCGACAGCAGGCAAGGTTGTTGCTCGCCTTGGAAAATCTCGCCCGCGGAGACAAAATCATTGACGTGGCACTCGACCATGGCTACACCAGTCAGAGCGCATTCGCGGCGATGTTCAAGAAGCATTTCGGCATGTCGCCGAGTCGTTTTTTTCGCTGACTGTTCGTTGATTTTTGCTGATATTTCGACCACCGGCGTTGTTGTGTTTCAGCGAAAATGTCGATGATTTGTCGGTAAAATTTTCTGCCCGCAACGCTAAAACCGTAAGTGGTGTAAACTGGTTCAACCTTAGAAGGCTGTCAGAAGCGAGGCCGGTGCCTGTAAAGCAGTAGCCAAGCCCGCCGAAACAGCCCGAACTCTTTCCTGTCGTACCGCATCAACGTGTCCCCCTCGCTTATCGTTCCGCTTATTGTTGGCTGTGCGTTGTTCATGGAAAACATGGACGTCACGGTCATCGCCACTTCCTTGCCAGCGCTGGCGCGCGACCTCGGACAGGACCCCATCACCCTGAAACTTGCCCTGACCTCGTATGTGGTCAGTCTTGGCGTGTTTATTCCGATTTCGGGCTGGGTGGCAGACCGGGTTGGCGCGAAGACAATTTTCCGTTCGGCGATGATCACCTTCATGGCGGGTTCCATCCTGTGCGCCTTGTCCAACACGTTGTTCACCTTCGTGGCGGCGCGTTTTCTGCAAGGGATCGGCGGCGCGATGATGGTGCCGGTAGGGCGCATCATCATCGTCCGTTCGGTATCCAAGGCCGAGCTGGTCAAAGCGATCAGCTACCTCACCTTGCCGTCGCTCCTGGGGCCGGTAATCGGGCCGCCGCTGGGTGGGTTCATCACGACCTATTTTCACTGGCGCTGGATTTTCCTGATCAATATTCCGATGTGCATTCTCGGTCTGTATCTGGCCGGCCGCTATATCGAAAACTTCCGTGAGCCTGATGCGGCGCCGCTCGACATGAAGGGTTTCTTGCTGACGGCGTGCGGCGGCGGGGTAGCGATGCTGGGCTTCTCTTTGATCGGCAATCACCTGATCCCGCAAGAGTGGCCGATCATCATGTGCGTGGTGGGTTCGATCGCCTTGTATTTTTACTTTCGTCACGCGATGCGTGTCGAACATCCCTTGCTTGATCTGCGGTTGCTGAAGATCCCAACGTTGCGCGCCAGTGTGCTGGGGGGCTCCTTGTTTCGCGTCGGTTTGGGTGCAGTGCCTTTTCTGTTGCCGCTAGCGCTGCAGGAAGGCTTGGGACTTAATCCGTTTGAAGCTGGGACGATCACCTGCGCCTCCGCATTCGGCGCCATGTTCATGAAAGCGTTGGCGTCGACGGTATTGCGCCGCTATGGTTTCCGTACGGTGTTGATGTTCAATGCCGTGTTTGCCGGGATGGCGATTGCTTCCTACGGTTTGTTCACTTCGCACACGCCTTACCTGGTGATGCTGCTGTCGGTGCTGCTTGGCGGTTTTTTCCCGTCGCTGCAATTCACTTGCCTCAACTCGATCGCCTATGCGGACATCAGCAATCGTGATGCCGGTCGTGCGACCAGTCTTGCCAGCGTGGTACAGCAATTGTCTCTCGGCATGGGCGTGACGATTGCCGGTCTGGTGCTGCAGATTTCTAATTATGTGCAAGGTCATGCCACGATCGTGGAAGCAGACTTCTGGCCGGCTTTCCTGGTGGTGGGATTGTTCTCGGTCGCATCGGTGCCGGTGACCCGTCGCCTGCCGCACAATGCCGGGCGCGAGCTGACGCATGGTAAAGCAGCGGTCGGCAAGTAGAGTACCGATAAATCAACATTCAAATCGATATTCGCCGATAGTCCGGCAGGCAGGGCGCGTATTATGATGGCACGGTCATTTTTCACGGAGCCTCCATGTCTCGCATTCCTTTCAAGTCTTCTTTCAAGCCAGCCAAACACGTTTCCATCGCTGTGAGCCTCGTCTTGTGTAGCACGCTGGTCTTTGCTTTTTCGCTATCCGATATCAGCAACCAGGACGCGACCAGTGGTTTGAAAGCGGCGTTGGAGAAGGGCGCCAATGTTGCCGTCTCCAAGCTCGGCGTCGAGAATGGTTTTCTCAACAACGACAAGGTCAAGATTCAATTGCCGGGGCCTTTGCAGCAAGCGATGCCGTTGCTGAAGATGACCGGACAAGGGCAGAAGCTGGATGATCTGGTGGTATCGATGAACCGCGCTGCCGAGTCCGCCGTACCTCTCGCCAAGCCTTTGCTGATCAATGCAGTCAAGTCGATGTCGGTGACGGATGCGAAGAATATCCTCTCCGGCGGCGATACCTCCGTGACCGATTTCTTCCGCCAGAAAACCGCCACGCCGCTGGGTGAAAAGTTTCTCCCCATCGTCAAGAAAATCACCGATCAAAACGGTCTTTCGGCCAAGTACAACACCACCATGGGCCAAGTCGCCAAGACCGGTCTGGTATCGGGTGAGCAATCAACCGTTGAAGGCTACGTCACACAGCGTTCGCTTGACGGTTTGTTCTACATGATCGGGGAAGAAGAAAAAGCCATTCGCCGTGATCCTGTCGGAGCCGGCAGCGCCATCATCGGCAAAGTGTTTGGTGCGTTGAAGTAAGGAGTTGAGGCTTGTTCATTCAGGCTAATGTGCGCTGACTTAGCGACGAAAAATTACCTTTCAACAATAAAAACCGGTTTAAAAGCCGGTTTTTTTACGTCTAAATATCTGAAGGTTATGATTATTTTAAATATCATGCTTGAAATTCATTAAGAAGTTGGGGTATAGTCATGCCTGTCCCAGCGACAAAACTTGTTCAACTACTAAGTAATTCCTGGCCCGTTACGGGTTGTCTCGTTCTCCGGTGTGCTGATTTTTCATGCAAGCCGGGATGCATAAATTGTCGATCGCGCAGCATGTTGTTTCACTGCCATCGATTTCATCGCCGCGTCTTGCGGCATCGGTTCGCATCCAAATGATCTGCCCTGTGGGGGCAAGCGAACCACGAAAAATAGTCAAACGCGCTGTCGCGGTATCGATATCGGCATTTCATTGATCTCGACCATGGCGGCCATACAGGGGGTAACCATGACGCGATGTTTCCGCAACGTCATCGGTGGCGCAGCCGTTTCCGTGCTCGTCATCGCCGGTCTGATCCATTGGATCGGGACGGACGTAATCATTCAATACCGCAGCGACCTGATCTACTACACCGGCAAGCATTTGCAATTGGTGGCGTGGTCGATGCTGCTGGCGATGGCGGTCGGCATCCCTGCCGGCATCCTGCTTAGCAGACCTTCAGTAGCGGGCCGCGCCGAGTATTTCATGCAGATATTCAACATCGGCAACACGATTCCATCGATCGCTGTCCTCGCATTGGCGCTGGCGCTCTTCGGTATCGGCAACTGGCCGACGATCATTGCGTTGTGGCTGGCTTCCATGCTGCCCATCGTGCGCAACACCTTTGAGGGTTTGAAAAATGTGCCGGCGCCTATGCGCGAGGCCGCCAAAGGCATCGGTATGAAACCGTATCAGGTGCTGTTCCGTGTGGAATTACCGAACGCCTTGCCAATCATCGTCGGGGGTATTCGCACGGCGCTGGTGATTGACGTTGGCACAGCGCCCTTGTCGATGCTGATTGGCGGAGAAAGCCTGGGCGGGCTGATTTTCCCCGGAATCTATCTGAACAACCAAGGCCAACTGCTGCTGGGCGCTGCTGCAACCGCCTTGCTGGCTCTCGCGCTGGACGCGACAGTCAGTCTGCTGAGCAACTGGTACCTGTCACGCCGCGGCCTGGCATAACAACAAAAGGGAACCGCAAGATGAAAAAATCATATTTAGGCCGAGTCTTCACCGTATTGGCGTTGACGTTGGGCACACTGACAATGGCGCTGACGACCGCGCAAGCTCAGGCTTCCAATCTGGTGGTAGGCGGCAAGAACTTCACTGAGCAATTGATTCTGTCGCAAATGACGGCGCAATATTTGCGTGCCAAAGGCTACGACGTCGATCTGCGCAACGGCCTCGGCTCAACGCTCATGCGCAAGGCGCAGGAAAGCAATCAGCTCGACATTGTTTGGGAGTACACCGGGACCTCATTGATTGTCTATAACCACGTCGATGAAAAACTCAATGCCGAAGAAACCTACGAGCGCGTCAAAGCGCTCGACAAAAAGATCGGCCTGATCTGGCTCAACGAATCCGCGCTGAACAATACCTATGCCTTCGCCATGCCGCAAAAACTGGCCGATGCGCAGGGCATCAATACGCTGGAAGATCTCGCGCAGCGCATTACACAAGAGCAGCAGGCCGGTGGCAAGCCGCACCTGATGGGTGTCGATTATGAGTTTGCGTCGCGTCCAGATGGCCTCGATCCGATGCAAAAACTGTACGGTTTTCAGCTCGACCGCAGCGAGGTCAAGCAGATGGATCCCGGGCTGGTCTACACCGCTTTGCGTAACGAGCAATTGTATGTCGGGCTGACGTATTCATCAGACGGCCGTATCAAGGGTTTCA
This sequence comes from Herbaspirillum rhizosphaerae, assembly GCF_046025915.1. Taxonomy (GTDB): domain Bacteria; phylum Pseudomonadota; class Gammaproteobacteria; order Burkholderiales; family Burkholderiaceae_D; genus Herbaspirillum; species Herbaspirillum rhizosphaerae_A. Next base: position 311,915 of record NZ_JAQQFR010000006.1, read on the forward strand.
ATCTCAAGCTGCTGGAAGACAACAAGGGTTATTTCGCGCCTTACAAAGCGACGCCGGTCGTGCGGCAAGAAGTGCTGGAGCAGAATCCGGAACTGGCCGGGCAGCTCAACGCGCTGTCCGCCACCATCGATACAAAAAAGATGACCGAGATGAACAAGCGCGTCGATATCGACCAGGAGCCGGTAGGCAAGGTCGTCACCGAATTCCTGCAGCAGCAGGGTTTGATTTGAGGAGCCTGCCATGAATCTGATTCAATATCTCTCCAGCGACTGGCACAACATCCTCACTCTGACGTTGCAGCATCTCAAGCTGGTCGGCATTGCCGTCAGTCTTGCCATCGTGATCGGCGTGCCGCTGGGTATCGCAATCACGCGGCATCGCTGGTTGGCGACGCCGTTGCTCGGCCTGGCCACTGTAGTGTTGACCTTGCCGTCGATTGCCTTGTTCGGTCTGATGATCCCGGTGTTCTCGCAATTCGGCGCCGGCATCGGCCCCTTGCCGGCGATCACGGCAGTGTTTCTGTACTCACTGCTGCCCATCATGCGCAACACCTTCCTCGCACTCGACAACATCGACAGCGGTATTCAGGAAGCCGGAATAGGCATCGGCATGACCTTTTGGCAGCGTCTACGCATGGTGGACCTGCCGCTGGCTGTACCCGTGATTCTGGGTGGCGTACGTACTGCGGTGGTGATGAACATCGGCGTGATGGCGATTGCTGCCGTGATTGGCGCAGGTGGGTTGGGTGTGCTGATCCTGCACGCGATCAGCCAAAGCAATATGCAAAAACTGGTTGTGGGCGCTGTACTCATCAGTCTGCTGGCGATTGTCGCCGACATTCTTCTGCAAGGCCTGCAACGACTTCTGACACCGAAAGGACTGCAAAAATGATCGAACTCGACCAACTCAGCAAAACCTATACGCAAAAAGACGGCAACCTCGTCAAGGCTGTCGATTCCGTCAGCCTGAAAGTGGCAGAAGGCGAAATTTGCGTTTTCCTCGGGCCATCCGGTTGCGGCAAAACCACGACGCTGAAAATGATCAACCGATTGATCAAGCCGACCTCGGGCCGCGTTCTGTTGAACGGCGAAGATACGACCGGCATTGATGAAGTCAGCTTGCGTCGCCACATCGGTTACGTGATCCAGCAGATCGGTCTGTTCCCAAACATGACCATCGAAGAAAACATCACCATCGTGCCGCGCCTGCTTGGTTGGGACAAGAAGCGTTGCCGTGATCGTGCGACGGAATTGATGGCCATGGTGGCGCTGGATCCGGCGAAATTTTTGAAGCGCTATCCGCGCGAATTGTCGGGCGGCCAGCAGCAGCGTATCGGCGTGATTCGCGCACTGGCGGCGGATGCACCGGTGCTGTTGATGGACGAGCCGTTTGGCGCGGTCGATCCGATCAATCGCGAATCGATCCAGAACGAATTCTTCCAGATGCAGCGTCAGCTCAATAAGACGGTGATCATGGTCAGCCATGACATCGACGAAGCGATCAAGCTGGGCGATCAGGTGGCGATTTTCCGCGCGGGCAAGCTGGTGCAGTTCGACCATCCGGATACCTTGCTGGCGCGTCCCAAGGATGATTTCGTCAGCGCTTTCGTCGGTCAGGATCACACGCTGAAGCGCTTGCTGCTGGTGCGCGCAGGCGATGCCGCAACAACCCCTGCGACAGCGCGTCCCGGTTTGCCGCTGCAGGATGCAATGGTGTTGATGGACGACCAGGATGCGCGCTATCTGACCATCACCGACAACCACAATCGCGCTCTCGGCTACGTCAGCCGCCGCGATATTCGTGGTGTGCAAGGTGTCAGCGGCGACAAGGTCAAGCCATTCACACTCAACGCCACGCCGGATGAAAATTTGCGCGTGGTGCTGTCGAAGATGTACAAGCACAGCGCCAGCTGGATGCCGGTTATCGATGCGGACGGAATGTATCTGGGAGAGGTAACGCAGGATTCGATTGCCGACTATCTCAGTTCAGGCAAATCGCGCGGGCAGAAACTGGCAGCCTGAAGTTTTTCTGTGTCCGTAACGCAGAAATAAAAAAGCCCCGGATGTCCGAGGTTTTTCTACGTTCTTTAATGCTGCAAAGGACGTTGCATGAAGATGGCTTTGCCGGTTGCGGGATTCAATTCATATCCGCTGAACCCCGTGCTCGCGTAGAGTGCGCGAGCGACCGTGTTGCCTTCCAATACTTCCAGCGTGATCTTGCAGCAGGTGAGTTCGCGTGCACAGTTTTCAACGGCTTGCATCAACTGCTTTGCAATGCCGCGTCCGCGATAAGCAGGTGCGACCGCAAAGTCATGAATATTGAGCAGCGGCTTGCAGGCGAAGCTGGAAAAGCCTTCGATGCAATTCGCAAATCCGGCCGGTGTGTCGCCATCGAACGCCAGGAACACATGCACGGAAGGGCGCTTACGCAATTCATCGATCAGATGAACGCGGACGAAGTCAGTAATGCCTTCGCCGCCGCCCATCAGATCGGATGCATACGCATCAAGCATGTCGAGAATGGCGACGCCATGTCGCGGATTGTTGAGATCTGCCTTGATGACGTCGATCATTTCTGCCATTTCGATACCTCGCGCTGTTTAGTCGAAAGCAGCTATTTTACCTGCCGCGACCACCGGAGCGATGTGTCGATGCCGACGGACGTGCAGCAGGTCCGCGGTTTTGTGCTGGACCCTGGCCTTGTGGCTTGGCAGGGCCGCCTTGACGCGGCTTGGCCGATGCTTGCTGGCCTTGACCAGCGCCGGTACTCGGTTTTTTCGGTTGCTGCGCGCGACCGCCGCCGCCACCGCCGGCATTGCCGCCACGACCACCGCCACCGCCTTGGCGACGTTGACCGCCACCACCACCGCTGCGCAGTTGAATCGGTTGCGGCTTCGCCTTTGGATCAGGTTCAAAACCAGGAATGATTTCGACCGGGATTTCGCGCTTGATGAAGCGTTCGATGTCGTGCAGCATGTCGCGCTCGTCAACGCACACCAGCGACACGGCAGAGCCGGTTGCACCGGCGCGGCCGGTACGGCCGATACGGTGAACGTAGTCTTCCGGCACGTTCGGCAGATCATAGTTGACCACGTGCGGCAGTTGATCGATGTCGATGCCGCGTGCTGCGATATCGGTGGCGATCAGTGCCTGCAGCTTGCCGTCCTTGAACTCAGCCAGCGCGCGGGTGCGTGCAGCCTGGCTCTTGTTGCCGTGGATCGCCATGGCGGTGATGCCGTCGCGTTCCAATTGTTCGACCAGCTTGTTGGCGCCATGTTTGGTGCGGGTGAACACCAGCACTTGCGTCCATTTGTGCGTGTTGATCAGGTGCGCCAGCATCGGATGCTTCTTGTCGCGGTCGACCGGGTGGATTTTTTGGCCGATCACTTCAACGGTCGAGTTGCGACGAGCGACTTCGATCATGGCCGGTGAATTCAGCAGGCCATCGGCCAGTGCTTTGATTTCGTCGGAGAAGGTCGCCGAGAACAGCAGGTTCTGACGTTTCTTCGGCAGGATCGCGAGAATCTTCTTGATGTCACGGATGAAGCCCATGTCGAGCATGCGATCGGCTTCGTCCAGAATCAGGACCTGGATATTGCGCAGGTCGACGGTGTTCTGTTGCATGTGATCCAGCAGACGGCCTGGTGTTGCAACCAGAATGTCGACGCCTTGCTTGAGCTGGCGAATTTGCGGATTGATGCCGACGCCGCCAAAGATGCAAGCGGAAGTCAGTGGGAGATATTTGCCGTACAGACGGACGCTTTCTTCAACCTGTGCAGCCAGTTCACGTGTCGGAGTCAGGATCAGTGCGCGGATCGGCACATGACCGTTGATCTTGACGCGCTCGACCGACGACAAGCGTTGCAGCAGCGGCAGCGTGAAACCGGCGGTTTTACCCGTGCCGGTTTGTGCGCCTGCCAGCAAGTCGCCACCGGCGAGCACTGCAGGTACAGCTTGCATCTGAATTGGAGTTGGCGTGGTATAGCCCTGTTCGGTTACGGCACGAACGATTTCCTCGGAAAGACCGAGAGATGAGAATGACATAGTGGAATTTAAAAATATCGGCCTGTCGCCGCAGTGGGCGCCAGTCGCAGGCAAACGGGATTGAAACGTCGGGAGGACAGCGGACTTTGACTGGAGAATGTGCCGCACGGGGCGGAGTATAACAGCAGAAGTCCGGAAAGAGGCGTTTCTGTGCAATTGCTTGTTGTGTCAGAATGTGAGCGGCGATTTTTCTGCTCGATTGCTATCGCCGAAGTCTTACTAATATCAACAATATTTGGGGTCAAAGAATGATTGGGAAATCCACGAAGTATGTTGTCACTGTAGCTATGTTGGCGCTGATCGCCGGTTGTGCATCTTATCGTACCGACACCAGTACTACATTTGCGTCAACCAAAGGATTATTGAACGCCAACAAGATCATCATCAGCGAGACCGCCTTGTCCGACAAGAAGTACAAAGAGCTTGGACCAGTCGAGGGTGAAGTGAAGAAATTGACGATTTTCCATCGTGATCCGACCAAGGAACAGGTCGACATCATTTTGTCCGACAAGGCTGCGGCCATGGGGGCCGATGCGATCGTGAATGTGGTCTACAAGAGTGGTGTCGGCATGACAACGTGGGGTTATATCGAAGCCAAGGGAACGGCAGTCAAGTTTGCTGACTGATTGAATAACCCTATGTAAGTTGGTGAAAGCGGCCGTCCTCGTGACGGCCTTTTCTTTAACTCCAAACCGATCATGCATCCAACAAGCGTAAGCCGATGGTGCCGCCGATGATCAGTGCGATGCACAGCAGCCGCAATGGCGACAGCGCATCGTTGAACAGGTAGACGCCCAACACTGCGACACCCACAGAACCGGAGCCGGTCCAGATGGCGTACGCCGTGCCGGCGGGCAAATTGCGCATTGCGAGCGTCAGGAACAACACGCTGCATGCCGCAGCGCCGACACCGATCAGACTGGGTGTAAGTTTCGTCCAGCCGTTTGCATACTTGAGCGCGATCGCCATGATAATTTCCACTACACTTGCCAAAGACAGGTAAATCCAAGCCATTTGTTTCTCCGTAAGGAATCAATTGAACAGGCACTCAGCATAGGTAAAGGGCGAAAGTGCAACAAGTAGGTACTTTTTGGTAACCATGAAGCCAGCAAACAACATTTCTGCAGAAGAGCCGCAAACCGATATTTACAGTCTCGCATGTCCATCGCGTAAGGCGCTCGAACTGGTCGGCAGCAAATGGGCCTTGCTGATTTTTCCTGCGCTGGCAACGGGGCCGATGCGCAACAATGCTTTGCTGCGCAAGATCGAAGGCATCTCGCAAAAGATGCTGACGCAGACATTGAAAGAACTGGAGCGCAACGGCCTGGTGACGCGCTGCAATCTGGAGACGGCAGCGCCGCACGTGGAGTATGAGTTAAGCCCGCTGGGCGAATCCTTAAGCGAGACGCTGATTGCGTTGGACAACTGGGCGGAGCGGCATCATGGCGATTTGCAACGTGCGCGCGAACAATTCGACATCGATGAAAAAGCCGGTGAAGAAGTCACCGGCCGTATCGTGCATAAGTTGAAATGAGTTGAAATAAGCTGCTCAGCAAATCAGGCCGACTGCCCAGCCAGAAAATCCAGCACCGGCGGTAACACCAGCTTGCTCTGCATCAGCCCGCCGAAATGCGTTACACCCGGCAGGGATACAAATGAGGCGCGGGGCAGCAATTCGGTGCAGCGTTTCACTGCTGTATGACGCGCATCGGCGTCGCCGCAGAACATCAGGCAGGGCATATCGATCAAGGGCAGCAATTCTTCCATGGAAGCGCGTGGCTGTTGCGCTGCTGCTGCCAGCGCCTGCAAATCATTGGCGCGAATCATCATCTTCACTTCAGCGGAAATTTTTTCATTGAGTACCGATTCAAAGGCAGTGATGAAGGCTGCGGGATCGGTGCCGTCGAGTCCTTTAAACGCATCCCAACTGGTGTCGGCGTAGGGATGGGCGGCACCGAGGATCAACGACCGCAAGCGATGCGGCGCATACCGCACCATGCCATAGCCGACCCAGCCGCCGAGCGAGTAGCCGCAGTAGTTGACCTTGTCGATGCCAAGATCGTCGAGTGTCGTCACAACGTCTGCGGTGCGCTGCCGCAGCGTGTAAGCGTGGGTGTCGTGCGGCTTGTCGCTCAGGCCGTGGCCGAGTGCATCGATGGCGATGACGCGATAGTGTTGCTGCAAGACTTCGGTGAAGCCAAAAAAGCGCCAGGCTTGCGAGCTGCTGGTGAAGCCGTGATGCAGGAGCAGGTCAGGGCCTTCGCCGCTGGTTTCATAGTGGATGCGCCGACCGGCACTGGTGACAAATGGCATGGAGCAGACGGCTTAGGCCGGAGTTGGTTTGCACTTCTTGAGCAGTGCCTGCGAGCGGCTGCGTATCTCTTCGTTGGACAAATCTTCTTTGTGCGTGGCGATCGACCAGATATGGCCATAAGGGTCGCGCAACATGCCGGATCGGTCGCCGTAGAACTGATCTTGGACGGCGCGCAACTTGGCGGCGCCCATGGCAATGGCCCGGCTGAAAATGGTGTCGACGTCATCAACGTAGATCAGCATGCTGACGCCGGCACCGCCGAGCGTCTTGGGACAATGGATGCCCATTTCGATGAACTCGTCGGCGAGCATGACGCGCGCGTTGCCGATCTGAATTTCAGCGTGCCAGATTTTATTGTGGGGACCGTCGAGACGCATGACCTCGGTTGCGCCGAAGGCTTTCTCGTAAAACGAAATGGCGCTGGCGGTATCGGAAACGATCAGATAAGGCGTTACGCTGCTATAGCCTTCAGGAATGGGATTGACTGCCATGCTCGTCTCCTTGGGTGGCTGGGAAGCGCGCTGCAAATCGAATTGGATCGCAGCGCCTCCCTGGCGTGACTTGGTGACTGCTCCGGCTCTCCGGCCGGATTGTACTGAGTGATGCGTAAGGCGGAACTGAAGCTTGAATCTTATGCGAATTCAGACAGCAAATTGACTTGCTGCGAGAAAATCTTTGGATTGCCGGCCAGGACGTCGCCCTTGTATAGATAATCTGCTTCACCCTTGAAGGTGCCGACGAGACCGCCGGCTTCCGTCACCAGCAACGAACCGGCGGCGATGTCCCAAGGCTTCAAACCTTTTTCGAAGAAGCCGTCGAGACGACCGGCGGCGACATAGGCGAGATCCAGCGCAGCAGCGCCCGGACGGCGCAGGCCGGCACAGCTTTCGGTCATGATCTTGAACATCTTCATGTATTCGTTCAGGCCATCCATGTCGCGGAATGGGAAGCCGGTACCGATCAGGCCGTCAGCGATCTTGTCGCGCTTGCTGACGCGGATGCGCTTTTCGTTCAGGTAAGCACCGGCGCCTTTGGAGGCGGTAAACAAGTCGTTGCGGGTTGGGTCGTAGACCACGGCTTGCGTGATGATGCCGCGCTGTTGCAGCGCGATCGAGACGCAGTATTGTGGAAAGCCGTGAATGAAGTTGGTGGTGCCGTCGAGTGGATCGATGATCCAGACGTTTTCATTTTCGTCGTGCAGGTTGGCCGATGGGCCGGACTCTTCCGCCAGGATGGCGTGATCGGGATAAGCGGTCTTCAGGACCTCAATGATGGCGTCTTCCGCTGCCTTGTCCACTTCGGTGACGAAGTCGTTGTGCTGCTTCTTGGTGACCTTGAGCAAGGAGACGTCGAAGGAGGCGCGATTGATGACGGCGGCGGCGCGGCGGGCAGCCTTAATCGCCGTATTGAGCATTGGGGGGATGAGCATCCTGAGGGTTCCGTTAAAATGGCGTCTTCGCCGCCGGTTTCGTTACCGTCGGGAGAAGTTGCACAACAATGAAATTAATGAGCGGTGCACCGTCTAAAAATTGCCAATTTAACATCAAAGCGGCATTGCCGAGCCTCTTTTTGGCTGGGCTTACGAGATTTTTGGACATGCGAATACCGCTATTTTAAATGAACACGCCCAAAATCGATAATTCTGTTTTCAAGCGCCTGCGTTTCGTGTTGGTGGAAACCAGCAGTCCAGGCAATATCGGCGCGGCTGCCCGCGCCATCAAGACCATGGGTTTCGGCGAGCTGGTGCTGATCAATCCACGGTTCCCCAATGCTGTACAGGAGGAGGCTGCGGTAGCGTTTGCCAGCGGTGCGCAGGACGTCTTGTCCGGCGCACGGATCGTGTCGAGCATCGAGGAGGCGCTACAGGACTGCAACTTTGCCGCTGCGATCAGCGCCCGCCTGCGCGAGTTTTCGCCGCCGGTGGTGACGCCGCGTGCGATTGCTGAGCAAGTCGCCGGCGACACCGGCCTGAAGGCTGCCCTGATTTTCGGCAATGAGCGCTTTGGTTTGCCGAATGAATTAGTGCAGAAATGCAACGTTTTGATCAATATCCCGGCTAATCCTGACTATTCGTCGCTCAATCTGGCGCAGGCGGTGCAGGTGCTGGCCTATGAGTTTCGGATGGCGGAGCTGGGCGATCACAAACAGGCGACCGATATCGGCTTTCAGGGCGAAATGGCCGGGGTGGCAGAAATCGAAGGCATGTTCCGGCACCTTGAAGAAGCGCTGGTGGCCATTGAATTTCTCAAGCCCGACAGCCCCAAAAAACTGATGCCGCGTCTGAAACGTCTGTTTTCACGTACCCAATTGGAAACCGAAGAGGTCAATATTCTGCGTGGTATCGCCCGCCAGATTCTGACACCCAAACAAGAAAGAAAGCCGAAGGAATGAGCAAGTTGAGTCTGGATCGCATCCTGCAATCGCAAGGTTTTGGATCGCGCAAATATTGTCGTTCATTGATCGAAGATGGCGAGGTTGTCATCAACGGCGAAGTAGTCGACGATTATCGTTTTACGCCGGATACCGAAGGCCTGGTTTTCACGCTGTTCGATGAAGAATGGACGTATCGGGAACATGTCTATATCGCGCTGAACAAGCCGGCCAATTTCGAATGCTCACGCAAGCCCAGCCATCATCCGGGCGTGCTGACGATTTTGCCGGAACAGTTTTCCTGGCGCGACGTGCAGCCGGTCGGCCGGCTTGATCATGACACTACCGGCTTGCTGCTGATGTCGGATGACGGCGCATTTATCCATGCGCAATCGTCACCCAAACGCCATGTACCGAAGGTCTATGCCGCAACCACGCACGATGCGGTGACGGACGAGCTGATAGCGCAATTGCTCGGTGGCGTGCAGCTGCATGACGAGCCCGCGCCATTGGCGGCTGTGACTTGCCGCAAACTCGATACACATCTGCTGGAAATCGTGTTGGAGCAGGGCAAATACCATCAGGTCAAACGCATGTTGGCCGCTGCCGGTAATCATTGCAGCGCCTTGCGCCGTGTTGCCATCGGCGGCTTGCAATTGGATGCGTTGGAGCTGGAAGAAGGGGAGTGGTGCTATCTCGATGCGGCGCAGTTGGCCTTGCTGGTGCCTGCTCAGGTTTGATGTCTGATCTGATGAGGGTTGATGGACTCTCATCCTTGAATCATCGGGGCAGTCGTCCCAGCGAATGCTGGAACTCGGTATCGTATTTGATGGCTATTGAATCGTGCGAAGACTAAGACGCTGGGTCCTGACTTTCGTCAGGACGGCAGCATCGAGATATCAGTGACGGGTATCCGTTTGCGGCACGGCATCGGCAGGTGTTTCCGGCAGAAACAGATGGGCGCAATCGATCGCGTCAAACTCGTAGTGCTGGCCGCAGAATTCGCAACTGATGCCGAGTTTTTCTTCGCTCGCCAGTGCATCTTCAATTTCTTCCTGCCCCAGCATCTTGAGCATCTTGCCGACTTTTTCGCGCGAGCAGGAGCAGTAAAATTCAGGGTGCGCGGGGTCGAAAACGCGGATGGTTTCTTCCCAGAACAAGCGGCGCATCAGAGTCTCAATATCAGTACTTAGCAACTCTTCCTTGCGCAAGGTGTTGCCGAGCATCGACAGGCGATTCCAGGTTTCCAATTCTTCTACGGGAGCATTCTTGCCGCCTTGTGTCGGCAGTTTTTGCAACAACACGCCGCGCGCGACTTTGTCGTCCGCTGCCAGCCACAGCTTGGTGTCAAGCTGCTCAGAGCGCAGCATGTAGTTTTCGATCACGGTAGCGACGTTGTCGCCGTCCAGCGGCACGATGCCCTGGTAGGCTTGTTGGCCCGGCATCTTGTCTTTCGGGTCGAGCGTGATCACAAAGCGGCCTTCGCCATTGGCATTGACGAGCTGTTCCAGCGTGGCGTCGTCGGCCACGTCCTGGCCTTCGACAAGTTTTGCCGTGGCGCGCAGACGCAGATCGGAGTCGCATTCGACCACCAGCAACTTGACCGGGCCGTCGCCATGAATCTGCATGACGATCATGCCGTTGAACTTGAGATTGGCCGACAGCAGCGCCGCTGCCGACAGCATTTCGCCGAGCAGCGCTTTGACTGCGACCGGATAATCGCGGCGTGCAAGTATCTGTTGCCAGGTTGCAGAAATCTCTACCAGTTCCCCGCGAACCGGTGCATCTTCAACCATGAATTTTTGCAGCGTATCTTTCATTGTTTCTTTCTATTGCTCAGTGATGCTCACGAGAGGCGGCTCACGCCGCATCGTGTTGTCTGCCTTGTTTTAACGACGCGTCAGGCGATGCGTTTGATACTGGTTTTAAACAACTGCGCGCGTTCAACGTAGCTGTCGGTGCCGGCACGCATGCGTGCGATGTCTTCCGGTGTCAGCGTACGTACAGCCTTGGCGGGCGAACCGATGATCAGCGAGTTCTCAGGAAACTCCTTGCCTTCGGTAACCAGTGCGCCGGCGCCGACCAGGCTGTTTTTGCCGATCTTGGCGCCGTTGAGCACGATCGCCTGAATGCCGATCAGGGCGCCTTCGCCGATCGTGCAGCCATGCAGCATGGCCTGGTGGCCGACAGTCACGTTCTTGCCGATGTGCATCGGGTAGCCGACGTCAGTGTGCAATACTGCACCCTCCTGAACGTTACTGTTTTCACCGATGGTGATTAATTCATTGTCGCCGCGAATGCTGACGTTGAACCAGACGCTGGCATGCTCTTCGAGCTTGACCTTGCCGACTACTACAGCCGACTCGGCCACCCAGGCGGTTTCCGCGATTTCCGGCGTGTTTTCTTCCAACTTGTAAATTGCCATAATAAAATTGTCTCCTCGGTTATTCGGGGACACAGACATCCATATTGGGACAAACTGTGTTCCATCAACCCGCCATTTTACCGCTGCTTGCATGAATTCACCTTTGACCTCTCCTTTGAATGCCGATTTGCATTACAGCAATCCTTTTAATCCAACGGAATTACGGGCGGGAGCACTGGATTGCCTGATCCAGACCGAGAGCGCCATGAAGGTCGCCGGTATCCAGGCGTTGGCGAGCGAGTGGCATGCCGGTCGCCTGGTACTGCGCAGTAGTGCGGCCTTGTCATCCGATGCTGCGACCATCCCCGGCAGGCCCGCACGTCCCGAGCTGGTGTCTCCACTGCTGGTGAAGCATCGTTCCATGCGCACGGAAGAGGGGCGTGCCACCATGATTCATGCGCTGGCGCATATTGAGTTCAACGCAATCAATCTGGCCTTGGATGTGATCTGGCGCTTTCCGGATATGCCCGAGGCGTTTTACGTCGACTGGCTGCTGGTGGCGAGCGAAGAGGCGTACCACTTTTCGTTGCTGGCGGCGCACTTGCAGGTGCTTGGGTATGCTTACGGAGATTTCCCGGCGCATAACAGCTTGTGGGATATGGCCGAGAAAACTCGCTCCGACATTCTCGCCCGCATTGCACTGGTGCCACGCACGATGGAGGCTCGCGGCCTGGATGCTGCGCCACCGGTACGCAATAAGCTGGCGCAGGCAGGCGATCAGGCTGCCGCGGAGATTCTCGACATCATCATGCGCGACGAGATCGGTCATGTGGCCATCGGTAACCGCTGGTATGGGTGGCTGTGCAAGCAACGCGATCTTGACCCCATTGCAACGTTTGCCAACTTGTCTGTTGAGTTCAAGGCGCCTGTGATGCGTGGCCCGTTCAATATGAAAGCACGTCGGGCGGCAGGTTTTACGGATGAAGAGTTGGCCTTGATGGAGTAACGGCAAGACCTTCGAACTTTGCCTGTTTAAGTGGGATATTTTTACTGTTTTGTTGTGTCTGAGAAGGACAAGATCCGCCAACGTGCTATCGTGCCGCACGCATGTTTTTCACGCGTCTTCCGGACGATTCTGATTTTGAAAGGGTAAATATGAAATTCACTAAATTAATAGGCGCTGCGTTGGCAGTTGGAGTAGTGGTTCTTGCAGTTTCCGCTTGCCAGAAAAAAGAGGAAACCCCGGGGCCTGCAGAGTCGATGGGCAAGCAAATCGACAGCGCAGTAAAGAACGCCGGTGATCAGGCCGCCGTAGCTGCCGACAAGGCGCAGGACAAGGCAAGTGAAGCCGGTCAAAAACTGGATCAGGCAATGAGTAATGCCAAAGACGAGGCGAAGGATCTGACACAAAAGGCCGGCGAGAAGATTGAAGCCGCTGGTCAACAGATTCAGGATGCAGCCAAAGACGCCAAGAAGTAAGTCTGCAAGAAGGTAGGTGGAGGCGTCAGTACATTCTGTACGCTTCTATAGCTTGCTGAGGCAGTTCAAGAAACCCGCATTTTCCGATGCGGGTTTTTTTATTTGTCGGCCTTATGGATTTCTTCGATGACGAGTGCCTGGATAGTAGGATCCAATGCCAGGGCGACGTGGCCGATACCGCTGATGGCGATGTTTTCCGCTCCCGGCAAATGAGAGGATATTTGCGGCGATACGATATTGTCGTGATGAGAATAAATGGACAGGATGACCGCGCGCGTTTCAGGATTTTCTGTAGCGGCCAATTTGTGCAGCCATTCGCTGCTGGTGCCTTCTTCTGCGCGCCCGAGCCAATTCATTTCGCCACAATTAATGCCGATGCCGAAGTTTGCGATGGTGGTGCCATGATGTGGCGTACCTAGCGTAATGACCTTGGCGATGTTGGTGTGGCCATGGTCTCGAAGATAGGCACGCGCCGCCAGGCCTCCCATGCTGTGGGCGACGATGACGATTTTGTTCTGCCCGCTTTCGGTGACTAGCCGTTGCACGGCTTCATGCACAATGGGTGCGTAGCCGTCGATGCTGCCGAATACCGGTTCCATGTCGACGGCATAGTGAGTGATGTGGGCTTCGCAGAGAGCCTTGCTCATCCAGTGCCAGTAGCCGCTATTGCAGCCATACCCGTGAATCAGTAAAACCGGCAGGGAGGTTGTATCGGTAAAGATGCGTTTATCGAAACGCTGAAAAGGCATACCCCAGGACGAACACACCATGGTGGCGCAATACTCACCTGCGAATAATCTGAAAATGCCCGGCCAGGTCAGCTCGGGCGTATGGGCGGATTTGGCACGATAAGGCCACGTCAGGAAGAAGCTGTTGGCCGTAATGGACGCGCGAAACAAGGCAACCAGGGCAAGGCTGAGAATGATCGCAAGAGGGACGTTGGTGACGTGCAGCTTGACGAGCAGGATGTAGAACAAAATGGCAACGCCAAATTGGGTGAGCAGCAAGGTTCTGGCGATGCGGGCGATCATGCAGCGGCGGCCTCGTGAAGATGGACAAAACGGCTAGCGTAACAGGATTGCGTGACCGTTTTGTTTCAGCGTGTCTTTATTGTTTCTTTTTGCGAGGATTCAGATCGATGATGCGTGTGCCAGCGATTCTGTCATGGGCGAACTGGCGTTGCGGATCGAGATAGATCAAGCCGGCCCACACGATGATGTTGGCGACAGGAACCCATATCAGCATCCAATTTTGCGCTCCCAAAGCCCAGGCCAGCGCGAGGCCCGGAATGAACCACAGCCAGCTCAGCAGGAAGCGCGCAAGTGCGCGCAGTGTGCTGACGGGCAGGCCGTCATTGCCGACTACGCGAATACGCCAGGTTTTCATTGCCAGCGTTTGGCCGCCATGAGTCCAGAACCAGATGAAATACAGTCCCAGAACGATGAATAGCCAGCTCTCCAGTGCATGACGCAGATACAAGGCGTGACGTTGCTGAAGCAGGGTGGAGAACAGCCAGGCTGAAATGAACAGCACGCCAAACAGCAGCATGGATTCATACAGCATGCTGCACAGGCGGCGTCGGAGTGAGGGTGTAGGCAATGTCTGAGGTGTCTGATTCGCGGTGCTGTGCAATGTGGCGCTCAAGTCTGTCTCTTCTCTTGATGGTGAATCTGGCCTGCTGTTGAGCCGCCGGTGTGCCCGGCGGGATAGGGCATAAAGGGGATCATCATACGCGGCGTCATTTGTGTTCGCCATGAAAAAATGCCATGTCGGCGTTCTCGCGCGGACATGGCATTTTACATTCTACGTTTTGGCTCGAACTACTTCGTTCGGGCTGGCGTGGATTACTTTGCTTCGACGGCGATTGGCGCTGGAACTGCCGGAGTGGCGACGGCAGCAGGCTGCGGTGCCCGAGATTGTTCGAGTGCTTCTTGCGGCAGCTGGATCGTCGGTGCGGCCTTGCTTTGCGTTGCGGGCAACGCAGCAACATGCTTTGGCAGTTTGGCCTGAGACAGTTTTTTCTTCTGTTCTTCCGATAATTGCTGATATTCCTTCCACTGAGCCGATTTCTTGTCGGCATCCAGCTTCTTGGCGCGGGTATAGCTTTCACGCACGGAACGTCGCTGTACAGGCGTCAGTTTGACCCAGTCGCGCATGCGCTCTTGCAGACGCTCTTGCTCAGCGGGATTCATGGAGGCGAATTTATTGCCAATGACCAGCCATTTTTCCTTCCTGTTCAAAGGCATTTTGTTCCATTCGCCGGCCAAAGGGGCGAGCGCATGCTGTTGCGCTGGATTGAGTTCCGCCCAAGTCGGTTTGGAATCAGGTTTTCTTGCTACCTTCGATGGAGTAGGTTGCTGTGTGGATGGTGTAGTCGTAGCTGCAGGTGCGGGAGCCAATACCGGAGCGGGTGCTTGTGCAAGAGCGGTAGCACCAGCCAAACAGGCAAGCACGGCGACAATCGCAACAGGAAGGTTCAGGATCTTGCGTGTTGCGTTGCTCATTGAAGTCCGGATACGCACCATCAATTATTCGCCTTGCTGTGCCAGATAGGCGTTGAAGCCATGATCAAGGTAAGCCGACAGCGGCAACTCGTCCGACAAGACGCCCGCGTCGATTTCCGCCAGTTCGCTAATGCGTTGCTGATGTTCGTGCTCATACAAGCCGGCAAACAGCATGACGCCCGCCAGCAATGGGATGGCGACGCCCAGGCGTCCAAGCCACGCGAACGATTGTGGCTCGCGGAAGCTGCCACCCATTGCGCCTGCCAAGGCAAATTGCGGCACGACGGCACGGACCGGAGCGGCTTTTTTCTTGCGGGCAATCGCGACCCGGCGCGCTTCAGCCAGGCTTTGTGTGGTCGATTCGGGCAAGTGTTCCAGATTTGCATCCAGAGCTCGCTTTACCCGATAAGCAAATTGTAGTTCTTTGTTGTTCATAAAGTGATTCCTTTAGCCCTGAGTGCTTGAGCCAGAGCGTGTGTGGCGCGAGAACAGTGGGTTTTGACGCTACCTTCGGAACATCCCATCGCGGCAGCTGTTTCTGCGACATCCATGTCTTGCCAGTAACGCATGAGGAAAGCTTCGCGTTGACGAGTGGGGAGTTTTTGTACCTCGGCGTCAATTAGGGCGAGTGTTTGCTCGCGTTCGACTTTATCTGCGCTCGACTCTGCGGCTTCCGTGCCATCTTCCGCTTCATAGCTTTCCAGCAAGTCAAAGTCTTCCTGATTTTCCGTATCGCGGCCGATGCTGGAAAAGAGGCTGACCCAGGTGGTTCGGACTTTTTCCCGTCGGAAAAAATCGTGAATGGTGTTTTGCAGGATGCGCTGAAACAGCAGCGGGAGTTCGTTGGCCGGCTTGTCGCCATATTTCTCGGCCAGCTTGATCATTGCATCCTGAACGATGTCGAGTGCGGCTTCATCTTTGCGCACGGCGTAGACGGCCTGTTTGAAGGCGCGGCGTTCGACATTTTCGAGAAAATCGGAGAGTTCTTTGTCAGTTGCCATGCAATGCGGCTTATGGATGTGCAGCCGGGAATAGATGAATCGAATGCATTTCCGACATGTTGGTGGAATGTACGGATTTGTAACAAGAGCGCATGCTAGCAAAAAAGCCCTTGTTTGTGGTGGTGTTTATCGGAAACGCACAATTTTCGGGCGGTTTGCCGATGTATTCAAAGAAATTCGCTTGACCAAAATGATGCGACGCATTAACGTGTCAGTCCGCTTCATCAACATGAAGTTCTATGGTCTTTACCGTGGCTACGCATAATGTAGCGATTGTCAAAGACGCGCTTTATTTAAAAAGCTGTTTGTTCTAACCCGCGCCACAAGCGCGAGAAATTCGTAACGGTGTACTTGCACCAAGGCTGAACGAGTCGCGCTAAGCGCCATTTTGAACCTCACTACGGTTGGGGCGCAGAAATGACGTGACCGCACAAAGAAGGGATGCCGGAGGAAGCAGGTCGATCAGTACGATTTCGTCAGGAGAGAACATCCGATCAATCTCCAATGGACCTTGAAAGGAAGTAGTAATGAGTGCAGAAAACCTCACCGGCGCGGAGATACTCGTCCGTTGCCTGGCTGAAGAGGGCGTTGAGCACGTCTTCGGCTATCCCGGTGGCGCCGTGCTTTATATTTACGACGCTATCTTCAAGCAAGATAAATTCCAACATATTCTGGTACGCCACGAGCAGGCTGCGGTGCACGCAGCGGATGCCTATTCGCGCAGCTCCGAAAAAGTCGGCGTCTGTATCGTGACCTCCGGTCCCGGCGTCACTAATGCGGTGACCGGTCTGGCGACTGCGTACATGGATTCGATCCCGATGATCGTGATTTCCGGCCAGGTGCCTTCGACCGCTATCGGTCAGGATGCATTCCAGGAGTGCGACACCGTTGGCATCACGCGTCCTTGCGTCAAACACAACTTCCTCGTGAAGGATGTGAAAGACCTCGCCGCGACGATGAAAAAAGCATTCTATATCGCCACAACGGGCCGTCCAGGTCCGGTGCTGGTCGATATTCCGAAAGATATCTCGATGCACACCTGTGCTTACGAGTATCCAAAAACTGTCGAGATGCGTTCGTACAAGCCGGTAGATAAAGGCCATTCGGGGCAGATCCGCAAAGCGTTGCAGCTGTTGCTGACGGCTGAACGTCCGATGATCTACACCGGTGGCGGCGTGATTCTCGCGAATGCCGCTCCCGAGCTCAACAAGCTGGTGGATCGTCTCGGTTTTCCTTGCACGAACACGCTGATGGGCCTAGGCGCTTATCGCTCGACCAGCGACAAGTTCGTTGGCATGCCGGGCATGCACGGTACGTATGAAGCCAACATGGCGATGCAGCACAGCGATGTGATGATCGCCATCGGTGCGCGCTTCGACGACCGCGTGATCGGCAACCCGAAGCACTTTGCGTCGAATGCCCGCAAGATCATTCACATCGATATCGACCCGTCTTCGATTTCCAAGCGCGTCAAGGTCGACATTCCTATCGTTGGCAACGTCAAAGACGTGCTGCAAGAGTTGCTGTCGCAGTTGGACGCTTCCGAAACCAAGCCAAACGCACCTGCCGTCGCCAACTGGTGGAAGCAGATCAACAAGTGGCGCGAGCGCGACTGCCTGAAGTTCGCAACCTCGGACGAGTTCATCAAGCCGCAGGCCGTGATTCAGAACGTGTGGGAAATCACCAAGGGTGACGCTTTCATCACGTCGGATGTGGGCCAGCATCAGATGTGGGCTGCGCAATATTATGGTTTCGACAAGCCGCGCCGCTGGATCAATTCCGGCGGTCTTGGCACCATGGGCGTCGGCTTGCCGTACGCAATGGGCGTGCAAAAAGCCAATCCGGACGCAACTGTTGCTTGCATCACTGGTGAGGCATCGATCCAGATGTGTATCCAGGAACTGGCGACCTGCAAGCAATATCATCTGACGCCAAAGATCATTCTGTTGAACAACCGTTTCCTCGGTATGGTTCGCCAGTGGCAGCAAATCGATTACGGTTCGCGCTACTCCGAGTCGTACATGGATTCCTTGCCCGACTTCACCAAGTTGGCCGAATCGTATGGCCACGTTGGGATGAAGATCGAAAAACCGGGCGATGTGGACGGTGCGCTTAAAGAAGCGTTCGGCATGAAAGACAAGCTGGTCTTCATGAACTTCATTACGGATCAAACCGAAAACGTCTGGCCAATGGTCAAGGCTGGTAAGGGTTTGACTGAAATGCTCTTGGGTTCGGAGGATCTGTAATCATGCGCCATATTGTTTCTGTATTGCTGGAAAACGAAGCCGGCGCTCTGTCCCGTGTTGTGGGTTTGTTCTCCGCACGTGGCTATAACATCGAGACTCTGACTGTTGCACCTACCGAAGACGCCACCTTGTCACGGATGACCATCGTGACCAGCGGCTCTGACGACGTGATTGAACAAATCACTAAACACCTGAATCGCCTGATCGAGGTGGTGAAGGTCGTGGATCTGACAGAAGGCGCGCATATCGAGCGCGAACTCATGTTGATCAAGGTACGTGCCGTAGGCAAAGAGCGTGAAGAAATGAAGCGTACTGCGGATATCTTCCGCGGTCGCATCATTGATGTCACCGAAAAGACCTACACCATCGAATTGACAGGCAACAAGGGCAAGCTGGACGCGTTTATCGACTCGATCGACCGTGCGGCAATTCTTGAGACTGTTCGTACCGGCGGCTCCGGTATCGGCCGCGGCGAACGGATCCTCAAAGTCTGATCGACGCCGATTGTTGCGTAGCTCTCTCTGTATTTAATTCAGCATTTAATATTTTAAAAATTAGTTAATAGGAAAAATCATGAAAGTTTTTTACGACAAAGACGCAGACCTGTCCCTGATCAAGAACAAGAACGTGACCATCATTGGTTACGGTTCA